>JAKADM010000018.1 GCA_021820525.1 Thermoplasmata archaeon | reverse complement strand
AGGAAACCAGGCGATACGGGATAGATGACGGGCTGGCATCAGAGCTTATCGAAGAGTATGAAGAAGAATACGGATCTGCGCCCAGAACATACGGCGACCTGCTGGAGGTGCTGGAATGAAGCCTGTAAAGCCTTATCATAGCTGCTGGGTGGAAGAACTGAAAGTCAGCGAGATGGGAAAAATTGTCAATTCGGCTTCCCTGGAAGAGATAAAAGGCACCAGAAAAGAAGTACTATCGGTTTTCGGGGGTAAGAGAAGATGAGAATGCCTACTTCTTCCTTGATGATTTTTTCAGTTCGTTTAGGGCGTAATCAACGGCATGGGAAAGAGAGGAAAACCTTTTGTTCTCTATCTCAGAATGCACCCATGAAAGCAGATCTTCATCTATTGAAACAGAAACTTTCTTTTTCATTATTACCCAGTAGGATTAAGTCGCATATATGTTTGAGTGAACAAAAGTATGTAAAAGTAGTAAAGTTTATTAGGAGCAATGGTATGCAATGGTAGGATATGGTAAGATGAAAATAAGTATATCTATTACAAAGGAAGAAGCACAGTTTTTGAGTGAGATGGTTAAGAGCGGGCAGGCTGCCAGCATTTCCCATGCAGTCAGGCTTGCAATCCACGCATTGGAGGTTGAGCAATGACTGACCTTGAAACAGTTTTGAAATATTATAGGAAGGGATTATCAATCATCCCATTAAAGAAAGGAGAGAAAAAGCCTTCGCTAAAATGGGAAGAATTCCAGAAACACAGGGCAACGGAAGAGGAATTAAAGCAGTGGTTTAGAAATGATTCCAATTTCGGGATAATATGTGGCTCTGTGTCACAGAATTTGGTTGTGTTTGATTTTGATGAAGCTGAATCTGTGAATTTTGTATTTTCTGATTTCAGCAAGGTGAAAGAACGAACAATGGTAGTTCGTACAGGTAAGGGATACCATATATATTTCCGAACCAGTAAACCAGTTCCAAGTTCCAAAAGAGTCCATCTGCATTTGGATATTCAGAGCGAAGGAAAATATGTTGTAGGCCCTGGTTCCTTGCATCCGTCCGGTGCGATTTACAATTCTATCGGTGCTGAAGCCATTTCTGAAATTGATGACTACTTAGAATTCCTAGATTTAATTGACAAGAAAGATGCCGTATATGATGCTGCAAAGTTTGTCGGCACCATATGGCAGGCAGGAGACAGGCATGATATAGCTCTCCGGTTAGCATCTTTATTGCGAAAACAGCTGCATTGGGAAATATCCGATACAAAAGAGTTCATTCTCGGAATTATGAGGATGAAGGAAGACAGCGAGGAGGTTCAAGACAGGCTCCGGGCAATCCAGGATGCGTATGACAAAGATTATCCATATATTTCTACCGATATGCCAAAAAATTTTGTTGATGAGATTTTACGTTTACTGCCTTCAGATTCAAAGGAAATCTGGAGGATTAATTTAAATGAGAATGGTTCACAGGTTATCTACTGCGACCCTACTGGCGTGTTCTTCCTGAAAGAGGGAAAGGAAAATAAAAGCATATTCCCAATATTTTCAACGCCACTGATTTTAACAGATTGCTATACAATCGAAGGGGAGCAGGAAAATGACAAGATATTCTCATTTTCCTTAGGGAACCAGAAATATGTAGGTTCCAAAGCCGATGTAATCAATATGATCACTTCATCTGGAATAACGGGCATAAATTCACGGTACTTTTCTGAGGCTGTGAATGCATGTGTTGAATACTATATTTCAAAGAAAATAGTCATACCCAGGGAAGCGTATCCGGCAGTGGGAGTGTTCTCCAGAGGAAATAAATTTATAAATGCCATGCCAGGGGAAAAAGATGTTGATATATCTCCGGAATATGGAGAAGAAACATATTTTGTATATAAGCAATTCAAGAAATTCACAGGGAATTTTATAGATTCGATGAAAGCGCTCAACAGGTTATGGGAATTCTCAGACAATAGTCAGGCCATCCCCATGCTGGAAGGCTTCTCTGTTATTTCCCCATTTTTCTTTTCATTAAAATCATCAGGAGATCTCTATACGCCCCTTATGATTCTCAAAGGGCCGAGGGGAACATCAAAGACAACTCTTGGTGAGATATTTACATACCATTTCTATTCTATTGAATCCGGAGACCCGTCAGATGCAACTTCGGAATACAGGCTCCTTGACTTTATCAATGGTACAACATTCCCGAGGCTGGTTGATGAATCCGAGAACGTCAAATTCGAGGGGAATAAATTTTCACCTAAGACTTCCGCAACACTGAAATATAATGCATATAAACAAATTGTAGGCACAAGAGGGGAAATAAAGAACCATCATGTTGTGAAACGGCTGTATTATGGAAGGACTCCGCTTATCATGGCAGGGAACAAAATCGATATGAGCGACCCTGCATTGATATCCAGATCAATATTTTTGAATTTCACTAAAAAACCTAAGAGTTCAAGGTCGCTGTTCAGGGATGAGATACTTAGCAAGATACACAAGGGATTCGGTCAGGAGATAGTAAAATGGATATCAGCTCATTATTCATTTTCAGACCTTGTCAATAAGATCAGAAGTGTTAAGATAGACTACAATTTCAGGGATTCCAGGCGTGAGGATCTGTATGCTGAAATATATACAGGACTTAGTATTTTGAATGATATATACAATGAGAATGGGTTAGAATTTTCATATGCTGGTTTATTGCAGCCTGCAAATTTTAAGGGGCTTGTTGCCACAATAGAAGAACAGAACAATGATGAGGAGGAAGAGAGGCAGCAGATACAGATATTAATAGACTGGGCCCGATCCATGGCGGATGTGCTTACGTCATATGACAATGCCGAATCCATACCGTTCAATGTAGCAGTCCTCTATTCAAATATCAAGATAGCAGATGAGAAGGGCATGAAGTGGATATATATGGGCCAAACAGCATTAAATGAGTTTGGTACCCAGAATAAAGATATTCCATTCAGGACACTTAGCCAGGCAGCAGATGAGATGTCGAAATTTTTTGGAGTACAGAGAGAGATATTCTATGATAAGAAAACGGTCAAGATAAAGAATCATGCCCTAAAAATACTGAAAATCCCATATGACAATCTCGGAATTGATGATTATGGAGGGGGTGGTTACCATTCGGGAGACAGTGATTTACAGGATGGAGAACAAAAAGGTAACCAGTGGTTACCTCCAGTTACCGTTCCGGTTACCTCTCTGGAGCCTGTAAATTCCGTACTCCAGAACAAAAAGGTAACCAATCAACAAAAAAAACCCTATACAGGATATTTTTTTGATAGAGAAAAAATAACAGAAGCGCTAAATAAGAATGGTTACCTGGTTACCTTTTCAGATAATAATGATTACAAATATAGTAATATACTGCATTTTCAGATAACTAAAAAAGGTAACCAGATAGGTAACCAGCAGTTACCTTTTAATGAAAATAGGGAGATTTCAATTAAGAAAACGAGTAAAATAAAGGATGAGCAACTGGTTACCTTATATTATTCCTCTAATAAAAGGTATGATATGTCATATTTTGAGGGAATATCATCAAGAGTTGATATATCAATTGCTGGCGATAGAGTCTTGTATGCTATTGATAATCCTGTTATAGAGTCAAAGAAATGGCTATCTTTTGCTACTTCTTCCCAGCCTATAACAAAAACAGCTTATAATTATCTTGCAAGGCATAACGAATTTTTGAACTACCTGCCTGGCAACATAAGGGATATAGAAATAAAATCCCAACTGCCTGAGAAACAGGTTCTTGATATGCTCACTTCCCTGGTTCTCAATGGCCGGGTGGTGGAGAATAATGGAATATACGAGGTGAAATAAACGTATTTAAAAGGTTTGAAAAATATAAAGATAGCGTGGTTTGATGGTGATTACGAGATTCTGCATGGCAGGATCTATCCTTATCCTGATGAACTTGCCAGAATGCTATTGAAATCGCATCTTTGCTCTATCCCATCCACAAGTGATTATATTGAGGAAGTCAAGGCGTGGAATATGTCAGTCTCCCCCAAGTTGTCAGGCAAGGATATATTGATAGCAGTGAAGAAGGTTTTTGGCATAGATCTATTTGTCAAGGTGATCCAATGACAAAAAATAATGGACCTAGATTTTCAGATAGCAAAGAATTTGATAGCTTACACGATGAGATAATGCTGGCCGCTATCCACAATCCAGGCAAATATATAAAACATGTTCTATTAACTACTCCCGCATATGTTTTTAGTTCCGGCATCAATTTTTCACGCACGGATGTTTTGGATATGGCTAATAAAGGAATTTATGAGTATAGTATAAAAGCCGAGGAGGAATATTATGGAAATTTCCCTGATTTAATAATTAGTTTAAGCATTCCGGTGAGACATATTTTATCCATTGAAAATTTGTCAGGTATTTTTACTCTCCAAAATATTGGCCACATCCGGTTTAAAGCTTCATGCAAAATTTGTAAAAAGGATGTGTTGGAATCCTTCTCATTAGATCTATCAAATAACGAGAAACTAAAAGGAATGTTTAGTTCTCCGGATTTAAGGGAAGCGGTAGATCGATATATATGGGATAAAGCATGGAAAACAGCTAATAGCATGCGTGGAGATATATCCCCAAGCATCTGCTTCATGCATAAATTATTCTTTTTAATAGAAATAAAATCTCATGTAAAATCATTTGGTGAAACATTACGGCAACTTAGAATATATGATAATGCTGCCGCTACTCATTCTATGCCTTTATCACAGTTCCAAGAATACTCATTCCTTACTTCTGGTGCTACCAGGTATATTGGTACCTATCTACTTACCCCTGATCTACGTTTTAAGCAAGAATTTGAATCTCAAGGGTTTCATGTAATTACCTATGAATCGGAAAAGAAAAACACCAGCTCTCTTGATAGTTTTAATGTAAGCTTAGCAAGCAGGTATGATGAATTCGCAGGTGGTAAACCATGAATCCGGGCAATCTCCGCATTCTTAATCTACTCATTCCCAGCAATCCACTGGATTATATCATGGAGACTTACATCGGCTATTCTATCAATGCCCAGGATATTGCCTATGACAGAAGAATCATGCAGGTTATTCCCGACGGGAAAATAGAACCACTTGAATTTGCCGAGTTGCTCCTGGAGAACTGGAAAAAGAGGCATGCAGGGCAATTCCATGAACTTGGGGGGAGGGAACACCGTATAAAGATTACCATGACTCCAAGGGAAATTGAAAATGACAATCACCTGCACATTGAAAAAATAAAGAAATGGAAGGTGAAAAGATGAACAGTCCCTGCAAATTCGCTGATACCTGCGATGCGCCCTTCTGCCCCCTATCAACTTGGAATTCCGGCGTATGGCTCTCTTCCGATGCTGTATGTCACAGGAAATATCTTGATTCAACCCTCCTC
>JAKADM010000014.1 GCA_021820525.1 Thermoplasmata archaeon | reverse complement strand
TTATCCCCTGTTCTTCGGCAAGGAAGAAGGGAATGTTAACATACCAGCTGGTCTTCATAAGTACCGGGTGCTTACTCGATTTACGCATAAACATGTAAATTCTTAGTGATAAGTTAAGTACTGCATGTCAAAAACATGTCGAGCTTTATTTACGTAGAAATATTTAAGTAATTACTACGGATAAACCATTATGAGAAGTCTGCCCGATAAAGATTCAAAAGCACCAGTAAAAAACAACATTTTGTGGCTTCTCATGAGATATAGAATGGACATCGACATATTTTATAGAACCCTACAAAATATGAGAAAAATGCCAACCGGGAAAGATAAATACAGAAGTATAGAGAGAGCCCTAAGGGAATTGGATAAGGAAGGCTGGCCCATAATTAAAGAAATCGATAAACATGGCATAACATGGTACAGCGCCGGGCCCAGCTTTAAAGATTTCCTTCTCGTTCAATTCGAAAAGGAAACCGAATCTATTGCCAAGGAAAGCATCATGAGAGAAATGAAGAGATTCAACGAAATAATAAAATTAAAAAATAAAATGGAAAAATATGAAAGTTAAGGCCACTCCACTATCGCTTTATCGTTTCCCAGCGCCATTTTTACTACGAAACCGTTGTTGATATATTCCTCGATAAGATCTATCGAAACTACCTTCTGCTTATGGCTTTTCTTTAAGTCTTCCTTATCCTTCTCAATCTGGCTGGATATATCCTTCCTATCCATGCCGAATAGTTTTTCCCGGGCTAATTTAGTTATTTCTTCACTGGTGAGATTTAGTAAATTCTTATCCTTTATCTCTTGCTCTGTAAAACCAGCCATAAGTAAAAGTTGCATGCGGAATTTATTCTCGACTTCGTCTTCGGTTAAGCCCTTCCTTTCAGTATCTAAATATTTGCTGGATTTCTCATAAGCAGATCGCATGGATTCTATAAGGTCTTCTGATAGTCTCCCCTTATTCAGAGTATATCTGTGCTCGATATCTCCAACATGGCCCATGAAAAATGCCCTATAATCTCTCTGTATAAGCCTCTCGTCTTGGGCTAATAAGAGTCTGCTATCAAAGTATGCCCTTAATACATAAGGCCGCCATGAGAACCCTGCGTTTCTTATAGCGTTCCTCATGAGATCTCCTATATTAATAGTGGTGACGTGTTGCTTATTTCTATATCCCAACTTAGCCGCTGTTATTACGGCAGATTCTTGTGTTATAACTTCCCCGGATCTTATTCTTTCTATAAGATAATTTTCTAAATACATACAGCCTTCTTGCCCTAAGAATGTGAAATATTTCTTACCCGATTTGGATAATTCTCCCCTGACAATAACTTGTGCTGGAACCCTAAGAAATGTTATTTCTTCGCCGTCAATTTTAAGGTCTGGGATATCCTTAATTTTTAATCCGTCTACGCCCTTATAATCGCCTAAGACTCCTATCCTGACACCTGTAAAGGCTACCAAAGCGCATGCCGTCCTCTCTCTGCTATCTCCAGCGTTGAGAATCCTTTTTAATTCCTCTTGGGTTGGAATCCTTTCCTCGCTTAATGTTGGAGTTTTTTCAGCGTCCCTGACTTTAATTTGTCTCGGAAGTTTTATTCCGTTGAAAAGAAGCCATGATTTAACGGCTTTGACGGTGCTCTGGATATAAGAACCTGCGTTTCCCTTCTTCTCTCTGGAAATTACGTAATCGTCTATGATATCTGCTAAGGGCTTATCTTTCATTTTTAAAAGTTCCTGTGGTGTTTTTCCCACTTCGCTACAGAAGGAACCCAATCTCCTTAAATAAACGTCCCCAGTAATTTCAGAACCACTATCTACGCTATGTTTCCACCTTGCTATATCCTTATCCTTCAGAAGATATCCATATTTCTCTCTCCCCATGTTTATCCCTTGATAATCTATATACAGTATTTAAACTTTCTAAACCGTATAAAGTTTAAACCCGGGCGGACCCATTATTAAAAAGAGGATATGGTTAAGCGGAAAACTTTTGCACCATATATAACGTGAAATTTCAGAACAACAATATCATTCCTTATTGTTTTAACACCCTCTTCCTGTATTGTTGCTAAAAAATCTTGACTGCTTATAGTTTAACGTTTAAGTTCTTTCCACTTCTAATTGCATATTTTTGATAATACAAACCTTGATGCCATATTCCCTTATCCCTGCCATCCTTTGATTTTATCGATAAAATCCATTACAGAAATTCCTTGCTATTGGCAATGTCACAACCCTTCAAGTATTATGGATAATCCGTTTATATAATCCTATTGCCTCAGCTTTATCTAAGTTATTGGATTTCTTACCGATGTATCCTATCCTATCAGTAATTATGTGTTTTCTATGGGCTACTCGGTCGTTATAGTAATTGAATTTGTGATCTTCGTGCCTTGCATACGGTGTCTGGTCATCCTCCAAAGTATGGCAACATTTCCATGAAGGCAAAGGTAGAAACTTCGAAATAGGAAAAATTCAGAAGGCATTTTTGGTTTTGATAATGTTGGCTCAGGCCATTATAAAGTGAAATGCGGTCAACAAATAAGTTTAGATGTTGCCGGCTGGATCGATGAAAGTTATGGCAAATTTCACTATCCGGTATTAGCGGTGGAAATTATGATGAGTTCTAACCTTAGGGGTGAAATAAGTGGTCTCAGTAAAATAAAGGCTTTATATGCCGTCTATGTCCTTGTTATCGATGCCTCACGTAACCTAAACGGACAATTAAATGGGATACTCATAGTTCCAGTCGATGTAATTATGGAAAAAGTGACAAAGCATATTGAAATGTTTACAGATGGCTTGTTGGCAGGTAAAGGGTCATCTGAGATCTTCGAAGCAGGTAAAAGATACAATACGGGAAGGTTAAATTAATATTTACCTAATTGAGTGAATATACATATAATGACGTTTAAAATTTTAGCATGTCTGTAATGTCGGCTCCTGTGAGACGGGAATCGCTTTAATAAGAAATTGGTGAAAAGACGTAAGTATGAAATTAAAATATCTGAGTTATGATAGATATAAGTTTGCCACTGAAAAGAGGCATAATAAATTATCCGGGGGATGCCGATTACGAGGAATTTGAATATTTTACCCATGAAGCCAATCATGTTCATATTATGAGGGTATTGATGGAAACCCATTCTGGAACACATTTTGATGCACCATACCATATGATTCCTGATGGCAAGAAAGCAAACCAGATACCTCTCGAAAACTTTTTTGGAAGGGCCGATGTAATTGAGGTTAAAGGAGATAGTATTGAAGAGAAACATATTCCTGAAAACCCGGAGGAAATTTTACTTTTCAAAACCAAGAATTCAAATCTGTATGATGAATTTCATACTGACTTTACATACCTGTCCCTAGAAGCGGCCAGAAAAATAGCGGCGAAAAATGTAAAACTGGTGGGCATAGATTATCTTTCTATAGAGAAATTCGGCTCACCTGAACCTGTTGTGCATAAGACACTGATGAAAAAAGATATAATTATTGTGGAAGGTATTGTGCTAAAGGATGTAAAACCTGGAAAATATGAATTTATTTGTCTTCCGTTAAATATGTCTGAAGATGGTGCGCCATGCAGGGCTGTTCTTAAAGAAATATAATAGGATTAACTGTATATTTGAGTATTAGATTCTGAAGAAATTTCCACCTAACTTTTCTCGTTATATTTCCTTAAAAAAATCTCAATTTTTTCAAGGAAATCTTTGTAATATGGTTTTTTCTGGTTTGATCTTATTCTGATGTAACATGAATTAAAGGTAATACTAAATATTGACTAATTTCAGGCGGGTAAATTCACCTATAATATAATTGAAGTTCAGGAACTTTACTTTCGACTTATGAATTTAGTTTCTATATTATAAAAATCTTCCTGGCGAATCACTTTGGATTATTCAGGCGCTTTAACAAAATGCGTTTTAATTATGCGCATAGAATTCACATAAGGCACTGAAACAAATTAATTTCAAAGAAAGATTATGAAACATTAGATCAACCTCGCAAATTAAAGATGAAGGTTCATGAATATTCAATAATCAATATATTAGAAAATCTGATGCCGGGTTATATCAAGAAAGACCTGATTTGCAATTTTCAAATGCATTATCCATAATAAAATCTAAAATGCTCCGGTCGGGATTTGGACCCGAGTCGGGGGATTGAGAGTCCCTAATGCTTGGCCTGGCTACACTACCGGAGCTTTGCCTTCGGACATTGATTTGTAGCATTTATTATTTTTGCTCAATGCGTTGAAATTTTACCTTATAATTAAGCTTAAGGAAATTTAATCCATTGATAAATGATAAAATATGCCCAAAATAGGATGTGCCATAGAGGTTCCGGTTAAGGATAAGGATGAACAATCAAAAAAATGGGAAGGATTAATCGTATCTATATTGTTCTTTCTGACTGTTCTTTTTGGTTTTCTTAAATCCTTATTCAGGCCCTGAGCTTTGGCTCTTCCTCCATTTGATTTTTAAGATTTTCAAGTATTTCCAGGATCTTCTTTGCCTCCTCTGGTGACATGAAAGCAAAGGTTTCTGCAAGTATCTGGTCATGGATAATTCTCATTTTTTCCAGAAAGCTTTTGCCATTTTCTGTGGCGCTTATAAATATAACCCTCCTGTCAGTTTCAGACCTGTTCCTTATTACAAAGCCTTTTCCCTCCATTTTATCTATGAGACCCGTTATCCATGCCTGTGTCACATAATTTTTATCGGCCAGACTTGCCATGGTCATTTTACCTTCTTCTTCAAGAATTCTCAATATCCTGTATTCAAGCACAGAAATTCCATTTTCCGTAAATTTAGATTCAACTCTCTTATAGAGATTTTTATAGATAGAGATTAAATCACGCCAGATTTTAGTATATATTTCCGGATCGCACTTCTTTTTGTCATCCATGTTAACCTTGTCCTGCATTTCTATGTTTATGGGGATAGATACAATATTGTTATAAAACGTTTAGCACTTAATCTTTAATTATGAAAATTAATTTTAAACTATTAAATTTTGGATTTATATAATCAGACAGCCGAAAGTGTCTTTTCGTACTGTTTTTCCACGAGATCCTTGATCTGGTTTTCTGCAGAAACATCGTAAATCCCAATGTCTATCAATTCTGTATTGTTAAGTATTTCAAGGATTGCCTCTCCACCAAACGTTTCTCTGTTTCCGCTTTCGGCATTAATCGAAGAGAGTTGCTCATCGACAACATTTATTGTAAACTTCATTGTTTTAGAAGTTCCAATTACAATGCAGTTCTTGATTTCCTGGGCTTTTGTCTTAATGTAGGGTATTGCCTTGGCACCTGACAGCGTAGTTGTTTCCAATAGATATTCTCTTCCCTGTTCTCTGTAATTTATCAAGCTTAACATCTCTGGAACCCTCTGAACCAGATGCTTCTTAAACATGTGCTCTGGGGAAAGTGTAAAATTCTCTCCTTTGAATTTCTCAAAAAATGGAACAGATGTCTCAACATCCCAATCTATGGTAAGGCTTGTTCCAGTCGCTACAGTGTTTAAATTTAATCTCAGATTCATCTTTATTTCTTTGTTGATGGTCTCACAACTGTATGTTATTTCCTTTCCTTTCAGGATCGGGCCATTCATAATACCGTAGAAATAATTTCCCTTTGTCTGATCAATATCTGGGGCGAAAATCATGTCCCATTTGTCATCTGTAATTTTTTTCAGTATTATAACATGGGACATTGGGTTAAAAAATAGCCACGGATTAGAGACATACTCGGATACAACAGGCGGCGGCATAGGAAACTCTACTTTAGCTGTATATGAACTCTTCATAATATGTTTAGGTCAATGAACTATAAATATTTTTATTAGTTAGAAAAATGGAAATATTTAATAATATGTCATTTAAAGCAAAATGTAATTATCAAAAGAAAATCGGGAAATATGGTCGATAAATTTAATCAGGTTAAGATCCAGGTGCGAATCGCAGATATTGATGGTCTGAATCATGTCAATAATGCTGTATATTTGACATTCTTTGAGCTGGGAAGAACCAATTTTTTCCTAAATAATATAGGGATTTTTGATCCTAATGATGTGGATTTTGTTGTGAAGCACGCAGATATAGAGTTTAAAAAACCAATTCATTTTTTGGATAATCCCGTTGTAAAAACGTGGATATCAAAAATAGGCAATACAAGCGTTGTTTTTTCCCATGAAATTTTTGACGAAAAAAACGGTAATACATATGCGAGCGGGGCAACCGTTGCAGTGTGGGTCGGCGAAGATGGCAGGAAGAGAACCATACCAGACTCAATAAGGGAAAAAATATCTGAAATGCTGGTAACATCTTAATATTCCATAAGAATAGAAAACAACCAAGATTATTTCAAATAAATTAATCCTCTTTGATTTAATAATAATTTTTTGACATTGGCCACTAAGTGAAAATGTGTTTTGCGTATATAAATTAATAAAAGTTAATATTACAAAGATTACATTAAGAATGGATTAAAATGGGAAAATCAGAAAGAGAGGTGTACATGATTTCTGGTGGAGTCACCAAATTCAGCAAAGCTTCACCGGATATGGATTTCAGGCTGCGAGTTAAGAAGGCATTTGATTATGCCATGAATGACATTGGCATGGAGTTGAAGGATATTGACGGATCAGTTGCCTCTTATTTCTCAGATCATTTTCAGAGACAATTAATGTCTGGAATTATGGTGCAGGATTATCTTGGATTGACACCAAAGCCCAGTAAGAGAGTTGAGGGTGGAGGAGCTACAGGTGGTCTTGCTTTTCAAACGGGAGTTAATGAAATTGCCTCTGGTAGAATGGATACCTGTGTGGTTTACGGTTTCGAAACCATGTCACATGTAAATACATGGAAAGGGAATGAATTCATCGCCCTGGCAAGCGACACTAATTTTGATTACCCGGTTGGTGGATTCTATACAGGCTATTACGCAATGATGGCGGTAAGATATATGCATGAATTTGGGGCAACTCCAGAGCAGCTGGCTATGGTGTCGGTAAAAAACCATAAAAATGCATTGCACAACCCATACGCTCAGAGCCCAATGAATATATCTGTTGAAGATGTAAGAAATTCACCCATGGTATCCTATCCACTGACAAGATTGGATGTATGCACCATGTCGGATGGAGCAGCCGTGGCAATTCTGGCCTCAAAGGAGAAGGCCTTTGAGCTATGCGACAACCCGGTTTTGATTAAAGGTATTGGCACTGGAACAGATACAATGAGGCTTTCAGACAGGCCCTTTGGCAAGGTACCTCTTCTCCCTCACGAGAAGGAGTCAGATTATAAGAATCTGAAATACCCGGGCGTACATTCATTCAGGGCAGGCAGAACAGCTGCCATAGAGGCATATAAGAATGCTGGAATAAAAGATCCCGTTAAGGAAATTGACCTTGTAGAACTTCACGATGCTTACACATCATCGGAGATACAGACCTATGAGGATCTTGGACTATGTAAATATGGGGAGGGGGCTAAATTTGTGGAATCCGGTAAAGCAAATCTAGATGGTGAAGTTCCTGTAAATCCGTCAGGAGGTTTACTTGCATGTGGCCATCCGGTAGGTGCGACGGGAATTATGCAGAGTGTCTTTATGTTCTGGCAGCTTCAGCACACAGTTCAAAAGCACTTTAAGGATAACACTCTCCAGGTAAAGGATGCCAAGAGGGGATTGATACACAGTCATGCGGGTACAGGAACATATGTGACTGTTTCCATAATGGAGGCGATTTAAATGACCATTGATTATAACGCAAAAATGGAAGAAAAGCAGGATGTAACTCAAGTATACAACACAGATCCACTTATAGTGAGATCTCATTATGAGATTGACTATATCCACAGTTATGCCCAGGATTCAGAATTCTTCAGGGCACTGGGGAAGAAAAAACTCATGGGCTCAAAATGCAAGAAATGTGGGTATACATATGCAACACCGAGAGGCCACTGCATGATGTGTGGAAGTGAAACAGAATGGTACGAGCTTCCAGCTACAGGAAGGATACATACCTTTACGACATGTTATTTCGGAAGTGAGGCATTTCTGGATCAAACCCCCTTTCATCTCATAATGGTTGAGTTCGAAGGCGTGGATTCACTGTTCATGTCAAGGATTATTGGTGTTTCGGCAGAAGACCTTAAAATTGGCATGAAAGTAAGGGCAAAATTTAAGAGAAATCTTGAGTTCAGCCCCACGGACGTATACTTCGTTCCGGTAAAAGAAAATGAATGAAAAAGACTTAAACAAAAACCATTTTTCTAATTCAGATAAGCAACTGTTCCTGATTAATTTGAAAAGTCAGCTGGACATGGGCGCACTTCTTTCAAGGTATAGCAGAACATCTAACCTGGATATAAGGGATCTTTTTTACAGAGAGTTCAGTGAAAATGAAAAGAGAGGTAGAGAATTTTATGAAAGAGTGTTTCTGGAATACGGGGACGAATCCATAGCAGAGCTCGTCAATGTTCATATGGGTGTACAGAACATATCAAACCTGCTTGTAAAATTGATTGAAGAAACCAGAATTGGTGCATCCTATATTGAAAAATCATCAAGGTATGTGAGATATGACAAGAAGGTTGACGGTAAGTATTTGTATCTTCCATTTGAGTCCACAGGAATCAAGGAAGAATTTCACGAAAAATATGAATCATTGATGGAAAGGATGTTTGATTATTATTCCAGAACACTCCCTGTTCTTGAGAAAATCATAGGGGAAGCCTATCCCCTTGAGTCAATAACACCTGATCTGTCAGACCATAATCTAAAGGCATATCAAACTGCCTTAAGGTCAAGGGCCCTTGACGATATCAGATCTATACTGCCAGTATCCACCTTAACCAACGTCGGCATATCCTCCAATGCCAGAGCCATAGTTTCCATAATCCAGAAGCTTGAAAGCGCCAATTTTAAGGAGGCAAAAATAATCTCAGATTTGCTCTATTCCGAGATGTATGAGGAATATGGAGAAATTATTAAGTCTGCAAGGAATAACCATGGTGCAGAGCACACAAAGTATTTATCTTCTTTATCAAATTTTTTAAGGTACAGCAATACCGTGAATAATTTTGATAAAGATACCGTATTGTTAAATTATAATGAATGGGCAATTAAAAATCTGGGTATTTTATTCAATAATGAAGGAAATGGGAATATTTCCCTGAAGGAAATAACGAACTATTTTTTCGAAAGAAGGAAGAACCGCAGGGACAAGGTTCCAAGGCAGTTTGAGTTTGTTGATTTGACCTACTCCCTCAGGATGAACTATGGGGCATTCAGGGAATTCCAGCGGCACAGAATGTTTTCCATATTAAGGGGCCAAATTGACCCGGTACACGGTTTCCATATACCGGAATATATAAAGGAAAATCAGATTCTGAAGGAGGAGTTTGAGCAAATATGCACAGAATCTGCTGAACTTTACAGGGATATTTTTAACTCTGGATCTAAATATGAGGCACAGTATGTGCTTCCATTTGCAACCAGATACAACATTCTTGTAAAAACCAATTTACGTGAGCTGGTATATTTTGCAGAACTGAGAAGTACTCCTCAGGCTCATCCAGATTTGAGAATAATCGCACAGGACATGGCCATAGAATTCTTGAAAAAGCAGCCAGAGCTGGTGGGCATCTTCAAATTTCTGGATAAAAATAGTTATCCACTGGGGAGGTTCAGCCAGGAAGCAAGGAAAGAAAAAAAGATAAGCAATATGGAAAAAAGTGAGTAAATTAAATTTTTTCTTTGAGCTCTTTTGAATGAAAAGTTTATATTGAAGAACAAATTTACCTGTTGATTAGGAGGAAATAAATATGTACGGAGGACAGATGCCCATATTCATATTGAAAGAAGGCACAAGCAGAGAACAGGGTAAAAACGCGCAGAGATCAAACATAGAGGCCGCAAAGGCAATTGCAGATGCGGTGAGAACAACACTTGGTCCAAAGGGAATGGACAAAATGCTTGTAGATTCCATTGGTGATATTATTATATCAAACGATGGGGCTACAATTTTGAAGGAAATGGATGTTGAACACCCAACTGCAAAAATGATTGTTGAAGTTGCAAAATCCCAGGATACAGCTGTTGGTGACGGAACAACAACCTCTGTGGTCCTTGCAGGTGAGTTCCTCAAACAGGCTGAAGAACTTCTTGACCAGGGAGTACATCCAACGGTTATTGCAAACGGATACAGGCTTGCAGTTAATGAGGCCAAGAAGCAGCTTGAAAAGATCGCAAAGGATGCATCCGATGATGCAACTCTTGAAAAAATTGCGAGGACAGCCCTGTCAGGTAAAAACATAGGACTTGGCGGCGACCTTCTTTATAAGTTAATCGTGAAGGCAGTCAATGCAGTTGCAGAAGAGAGAGAAGGAAAGGTCAGAGTAGACCCCACAAATATAAAGATAGATAAGAAGAATGGTGGCAGTGTAAACGAGACTGAATTTATAGAGGGTATAGTGATAGACAAGGAAAAGGTACACTCCAAGATGCCCGATTCTGTAAAGAATGCCAAAATTGCCCTTATTGATTCAGCCCTTGAAATCAAGAAGACAGAGATAGAGGCAAAGGTGCAGATATCAGATCCGTCAAAAATACAGGATTTCCTTGACCAGGAAGTCGACACATTCAAGGAAATGGTCGCAAAGATCAAAAAGAGTGGAGCAAACGTTGTACTTTGTCAGAAAGGAATTGATGATATCGCCCAGCACTATCTCGCCAAGGAAGGAATATACGGCGTGAGGAGGGTTAAGAAAAGTGATATGGAGAAGCTTGCAAAGGCAACCGGCGCAAGAATTGTCACAAACCTTGACGATCTAACATCGGATGCACTCGGTTCCGCAAAGAATGTTGAGGAGAGGAAGATTGGCGATGACAGGATGACCTTTGTTACAGGCTGCAAGAATCCAAAGGCCGTGAGCATCCTTATAAGAGGCGGAACAGAGCATGTGGTATCAGAAATAGAAAGGGCTCTAAATGATGCCATAAGGGTTGTTTCAATTACAAAGGAGGACGGCAAAGTTCTACCAGGTGGAGGAGCAGTTGAGGCAGAACTTTCCTTGAGAATAAGGGAATATGCCACCACCGTTGGTGGAAGGGAGCAGCTTGCCATAGAATCCTTTGCAAGGGCACTGGAAATAATTCCAAGGACACTTGCAGAGAATGCAGGTATGGATCCCATAAACACCCTCATACAGTTGAAGGCGGAGCACGAGCATTCAAAGAAGACCTACGGAATTAATTTCAACGATAACAAGGTTTCCGACATGTTTGAACTTGGTGTGTATGAACCACTCAAGGTGAAGAAGCACGCCCTTGAAAGCGCAGTGGAGGTTGCAACAATGATCCTGAGAATAGATGATGTTGTTGCATCCAAGAAGAGCGCCCCATCCCCAAATCCTGAGGGAGGAATGGGAGGCATGGGCGGAATGGGCGGTATGCCACCATACTGAAATTAATCCTTATTTTTTTTAATTTGAAATAATCATCCCTTTTATACTGTAAAATATTATTTATTCATTGATAGCATTATGTTTCTGGTGAAACATTGAATCTTTATGAATATATGGGAAAACAAATATTCAGGAACTATGGAATACCTGTTCCAAATGGATATGTTGTAGAGAAAGAGTCAGATTTAAAGCCCTTTGAAAAACCTGTTGTGGTAAAATCGCAGATTCTTCTTGGAGGAAGGGGAAAATCTGGTGGAATTAAATTTGCAAAGTCACAGGTAGAACTCACTCAGGCAGTAAAGGAACTTCTTGGATCCAAAATAAGAGACTTGAAGGTTACCAAGCTCCTGATTGAAGATATGATTAAGATTAAAAAGGAAATGTATGTAAGTATAGCTCTGGACAGGACAGCAAGGGCACCTGTTTTTATTGCTACTACAGAGGGCGGAGTGGAGATTGAATCTGTGCCGCATGAAAAAATATTTACAAGGCATATAGATCCCCTTTTAGGATATTCCGATTTCATAGGCAGGGAAGCTGTGGCATTCATGAAGCTTGACCCAGAAATAGGGAAACAGTTCATGAAAATTCTTCCAATTCTGTACAAAATATTCATGGAGGAGGACTGCGAGCTTGTGGAGATCAACCCCCTCGTTATAACAGAGGAAGGCTCACTCATAGCAGCAGACTCAAAGGTAATTATCGATAGCGATTCCCTGTACAGGCACAAAGAGTTCACCGTGACCGATCCAGAAAAGACTCCTCTTGAACTTGAGGCGCAGTCCAAAGGATATGCGTTCATTGAGCTTGATGGAAATATCGGCGTGATAGCAAATGGTGCAGGCCTTACCATGGCAACACTTGATGCCCTGACCCTTCATAAGGGAAAGCCAAGGAACTTTCTGGATCTGGGCGGAACGGATAATACCGACATAGTTGCAAACGCCTTTGATCTGGTTCTAAAGGCAAAGCCAACAGCAATTCTTGTTAATATCTTTGGCGGAGTAACAAAATGTGATACTGTGGCAAATGGAATCGTAATGGCAAAGCAGAAGTTCTCCATAAAGCAGCCCATAGTTGTAAGGCTGAGTGGAGTCAGGGATGAAGAGGGAAGGAAGATACTCAAGGACAATGGAGTAGATTCCTATCCCACAATGATGGAAGCAATTGAGAGAGTTGTAAAACTTGCAGGAGGTAATTAAAATGAGCGTTTATGTTAATGAAAACACAAAGGTTATTGTTCAGGGCATCACAGGCCATCAGGGATCGTTCCACGCAGGTGAAATGATCGCCTACGGGACAAAGGTGGTGGCAGGTATATCTCCAACAAAGGCAGGAACAAAATTTATGGATAAGGTTCCAATAGTTGCATCCGTAAGGGATTCACTGGAATTCCAGCCAGATGCCACCATGATCAGTGTACCTGCTCCATTCGTCAAGGATGCAGCCTACGAGGCAATAGATGCAGGCCTCAAGATCATATACATCCTCACGGAGCATGTACCGTTCCATGACTCACTGGACATTGTATTGAATGCCAAAAGAAAAGGCGCGGTAGTATTTGGCCCAAACGGTCCTGGAATAACGTCTGTTGGAAAATGCAAGATAGGTATAATGCCAAACAAGATCTTTAAAAAAGGAAATGTTGCCATAGCATCAAGAAGCGGAACACTCACATATGAAATCGTTGATGCGGTCACAAAGAGTGGAAGAGGCGAAAGCACTGTTATTGGTCTTGGCGGAGATCCCGTTGTTGGATTGAATTACATTGATGTATTGGAACAGTTTGAGAAGGACCCAGACACAGAGCAGATCGTTCTCGTGGGAGAAATAGGAGGAAGCAACGAAGAGCTTGCTGCCCAGTACATTAAAAAGCATGTAACAAAGAAGGTAGTGGCATACATAACTGGCAGAAGCGCTCCACCGGGAAAGAGGATGGGCCACGCAGGGGCAATCATTGAAAAGGGCGTTGGAACCGCTGAATCAAAGATTAAGGCCTTTAATGAAGCCGGAGTCAAGGTCGCAGACTATCCTGACAATGTCCCTGAATTATTGGATTAGGTGAAAAAATGTTTAAAAAGGACCTCATTTCCATAGCGGACCTGGGAACTGATTTTCCCGAGGTCATCAACCTTGCCCTGAGATTAAAAAGAGACAGATACAGCAGGAGAGATTCAGTGGTCGGAAGGACAATGGGTATGATATTTGAAAAATCATCCACCAGAACCAGAGTATCACTGGAAACAGCCATATTCCAGCTTGGTGGCCATGGAATATTCCTGAACCCATCAGATATGCAGATGGGGAGAGGGGAAACAGTATCCGATACAGCCCATGTACTTTCAGGCATGCTTGATATTATAACCTACAGGGCATTCAAGCATGAAAATGTCCTCAGTCTTGCAAAGAACTCCAGTGTACCGGTTATAAATGCACTGGATGATAAGGAACATCCACTGCAGCTAATAGCAGACTATATGACAATCGCAGAGAAGAAGAACAGAATCTCGGGTCTTAAATTTGCCTATGTGGGCGATGGGAATAATATGGCAAACTCCATAATGATTGCATCTGCCATGGCAGGAAGTGATGTTTCCATTGCTTCACCTAAAGGATTTGAGCCTGCAAAGGAGTACGTGGAAATCGCAAGAAAAATTGCAAAGGAAAACGGTGTAACTGTTGAAATCATGAACGACCCGGTAGAGGCTGTGAAAGACAGCGACATTGTGTATACAGATGTCTGGGTTTCCATGGGTGAGGAGAAGCAAAGGGAAGAAAAGGAAAAGACCTTCAGGCCCTACCAGGTTAATTCAGATCTTGTGAGCCACGCAAGGAAGGATTACATATTCATGCACTGCCTTCCAGCCCACAGGGGACTTGAGGTCACAGACGAGGTTGCAGACAGCATAAACAGTGTCATATTCCAGGAAGCAGAAAACAGGTTACACAGCGCAAAGGCAGCCATAGTATATCTTCTTGAACACTGAAAAACTTAAATTTTTCAAACATCCCTTACATTTAATTTTAATGTTCCATATCTGGTTATAAAGATTAAGTAATAACTTGAATATTTTGAAATAATAAATTGTTCAGAGATTATGGAAATTAAACTTGACAAAAAATGAAAAAATTTCAAACTTTCGATGGAGTCAATCTGGATTTCTTTGAGGTGGGGCCTGATAATTTCAAATCAAGCATAATGGTAGTGTCAGAAATCTGGGAAATGACTGAATTTATAAAATCCTTCAGCGACAGGCTGGCAAAGGATGGATACAGGGTTATGGCTCCCGCTCTTTACACCAGGCCTTCAGACCAAGGCATATTAACCGAGGAAAACATCATGGATGCAATGAGGCTTTTGTGCGCCTTCCACCTGCGAAAAGGAGAGATCCTGAGGCAATCATTTCTGTCAGGTCAAATTTATCAGATACAAACAAAAAGATATTTGAGTTTGTGAGCGAAAGAAGAATGGAGATGGATGGGAAAATCATCATGGATCTGGAATCCCTGTATGGGACAGAGTTGAAAAATTCCTACAATAAAGGGAATAGTTGGCTTTTAAATGGGGGCCTGGAATTTGGAATTTCCGCACGATTGCCCTTTGGTGCTTCAGTCATATTTTACGGTGCAAATCCCCGAAGTATATGCGATATGAAAAACATAGGGGATGCCTGTTTTGCATTTACACAGGAGAAGATAGCGGCATAAATGCAACCCTTGGAAAGGTAGTATAAGCAGTTGCCAGATATAAGATAAATTTTGAAATGAAGATGTAACCGGGAACATATCATGCTTTTTTTAGCCACATGGAATGAGTTATAACAGGGAGGCTTCGGATGATGCACTGGAAAGAACGTCGATGTTTTTCAGGAGGAATCTTGAATGAGCCAAAAAACTGAAGGAAAATGAAGAGGGAATATTCGACGGATACTCCCATGTATGGGCAGGCGTAACAAAAAAAGTATAGGAAAGATAAGGAAGAAAAAAAGTTTAATGATTATTAGAGGATTGAAAAATAGTTTCAATCATCCTTTTGCATGAGCTGTTTGCTCATACCCGACATCAGTTTTATCAAATATTCGGTTTCAGGGCTCCTTAACTCACCCAGGGCTTCTTTCAATTTCTGTTTTCCTGCAGGTTTTGGAATATTCTTTGCGTCGTTTGCAACGAATTTCAATATTCTAAACAGCATTTCAAAGAGCTGACCCCAGTCTATCTCCTTGGCGTCCCTTATCAGTTTATCCTGGTCTACCTTTCCCATGGAGATATCCGCAATTCCCATCAGCCGGAACATTATGGACATTGTTCCAAGGACTTCCATATTGCTCGCAAAGTTTATGATCAGGTCTGCCTGATCGCTCAATGCTTCAAGAGCCGCTATTATTCCTGAATCTTGAAGTTTTTTCAACGTGTCTATTGTAGGTTCCAGTTCTGCAATTTTTTTCATTATGTCTTCATCGCTCATCTTATCCACCCCCCATATATGGCGCCAAGGAAATACTTTTCATAGATTGAGTGCGCCACCTTGAAAAGAGGACCGCTACCCAAAACACCACAGTCAGGGAATGGTGTGCTGTTGTCCCTGATCTTCCCCGAGAAATCGCAGTAGGATATCCATCCTGTGCTTCCCATATCTGAGGCACAGAGTCCAACCTTGTTATAGGGAAAGGGAGGATATATGCCATCTATATCATTCAGTACGAAGGAAGCCACGGTGTCAGCCTGAAAGTGTGCAAATACTCCTGCCATTCCTATGCCCAGAGATGGAGCAATGGCATCTCCGAGGCCGTAAATGTCATCATACTTCTTTGGCCTGAAGGTTGATGCATTTGCATCCAGCCATCCTCTGGAACTGAGCAGATTTTCACTGTTCTTGACAAAATCAGGCACAGAGTGGGGAGGTGCCATAATTGCAAGGTCAAACTTCTCCTCATCGCCCTTCTTTGATATTATTTTCCTGTTTTCCCCATCTATTTTATCCATTTCAAATCCGTAGTTTCCCTGAATGTCAGCATTTTCCAGCCATTCAGTAACAGGGTTTGAAATTACTGGACCGAACATTGCCATGGGTTTGCTTGCCCAGTGGACAACCTTGATCTCAATTTTATTCCTCACACCCATATTTGTGTACATATCATTGAGAAGCATGGCCATTTCCCAGGGTACCGGCGGGCACTTGTATATCATGCTTGAGACACCAATCACTATCTTCCCCTCCTTAAGGCTCATAAGTTTCTTCCTGAGATCAAGTGCGTGCTCCATATCCCAAAAATGACCTACATTGGGGGATTGTGGAATTTTATCATTTTCAATCTTTGCACCGGGTGAAAGAACGAGGTCATCATAGGCAACATCACCCTTATCTGTCTTCACAATTCTTTCATCACCATTTACGCTCAAAACCTTCGCCTTCATGGGTTTTATACCAACCTTGCTCAGGTTTTCAAAATTAACACCTATTTCTGCTGGTTTTTTAAGTCCCATTGAAACCATTGGGAAAGAGGGCTGAAACTCAGTCTTGCCGTAGGAATCGATCACCGTAATCTCAACACTTTCCCTATCTATCTTATTTCTCAGCTTTGTTGCTACCAGGCCACCACCAGCACCAGCACCGACAATTACTACTTTTTTCATAATGATCAATTATACCATATCTAACTTTTATATTAATTATGTAGTTTATTAAAAAGGCATGGGTTTATCTCTTCGTTTCAACAGAATACAATATAAGATCAAGATATTTTTTATCCTCCATATGATGGGCATACATTCTTGGTATTTCCATGCTCAATTTCCTCTTGTAAATAATTTTCCCCTTTTCCCCTATAAATTGGTCAAGAAATTTTTCATTTATGGAGTTATGTAGAAGATAAACCCTTTCTCCTGAATTGAATATGGAGTTAAGGAAAGGTATATCCGCATCTCTTTTCACGGCCCCAAAGGGAGGGTTGCAAAAAACAGTGTCAAATCTTTCCCTTATACTGGAAATATTACCTATTGTAATACGGAAGTTGGTAAAATCCTTCAGATTAAATTCAAGAACCTCCTTCTGATCCTCATCTATTTCAACGGCCTCCACAAATTTGCAGCCAAGGTATAGAGATCCAAAGGAAAAGACGCCATAGCCTGCACCTGCATCAAGTATGTTCCTGTCAATGACGAAGCCGTCCATCATTGCAGACCACAAAACTTCTGATGCAACATAGGGATCGGTTGCATACTGCTCAAGGCAGTTCTTAGGCTTATTAAATTGCCTTAGCTTTGATAATTGAATCGAAAGATTCTTTTTTGTAATTTTCACTCTTCTACTGTTCCCCCACCAACAGCGATATTAATTACATTACGGGAAACCTTCATGGATTCTTCAGGGCTCATTCCCCTTTCAATAAGTATTTTTTGAATCTTCAACATTGCTCTCTGTTTTTTCCATGTTCCCTCTTCATGGGTAGCCATAACTATGTACCTGGCTACTTCCCTGTCAATATTAATGCCAAAGCGTTCCCTGATCTTAACCTGCCAGATAGGGACAAGTACCTCTGGAATGTTCCTGAGATTGTTGCTCTCTCTCCTCTTAGCTACAATCCTGTCAACCTTCCGTCCGCTATTCATTGACACAAAGCACCATTTTAACAATAGTAATAAAGTTAACTATATAGGTAAAAATTAATTAAAGAAGAATTAAAAATTATAAAAAAATTATGATGGAGAAATTCTTACTACGTTGCTTCCCCTTATTATAACAGTTCCAAGTTTCCTGTTTACTTCGCTGCCTATCTCTTCCACAGAGTCCATTACCATGTTCATATATTCGTCATATCCTGTAAGAACTCCCTCAAGAACCCTGTTGTCTTTCAGTAGCAATGAAACCTTCTTGTTTAGATTTTCCTCAAGTATTTTCATGGGCAATATCATTTTAACACCTCAATTAAACTCTTCGTCATCCAATTCTTCTCTTTTCATTATGAACTGGATTAAACCTCTAACAACCTCTTTCATGTCATCCAGCTCTCTTCTCATGCTAACAATTTCCCTACTCATTTTTTCGAATTCTTTACCATTTACTCCATTTACCATTTCAATCACCATTACGGAACAGGAGTGCCGTAATCAGGGGCAAATTTTCTTGCTTCTGTTCTCTGGCAGTTTTCACAGTATAGTTTTCCATCTTTAAGTACCAAGTAGTTCCTGCATTTGCCACATCTTGTTAGCAGGACTCCGAGATTGTTTCCATGCATAGTGAGCTCGAGGTTCTGACCGACCCTTATTACCTTTGCTCTTATTATATCTCCTATTCTGGCACTCTGGAAAAATCTGTCATCCCTCCTGTCATCGTTCATATTTCTTATATAGCCCTCAGCCTGGTAATCCACTATCTTTCCTTCCCTGCCAAGGCCTGCAATGGAAACTATGGTCTGTCTGCTATCGCTTCTTGTTACCTGTCCATATACAATGTCGCCAATAACAGCTCTTATTTTAGTTTTTGGAAATTTAACACTTATAATAAGTTCCCTCTCATTCTTTTCTGGAATACCTGGAACGAGGGATATTACCAGACCATTGGTTTCAACTGTATTTTTCCCAGGAACGTACTCTTCAGCTGTTGATAATTTATCACCAGGCAAAACAAATTTCTCGAGATTTTCTTTCATTAATATTCACTGACTGTTTTGAATGATGTAAATTATCTTATTAATCTTTTTTCAAAAAAAGCACATATTTTTAGTTTCGGGATTCAAAAATCTAAGGGAATTTTGGATTTTCCATTTTTCAAAAGTCTGGGAAAAATCTAACCCAATCTTTATTTAAAAATTATGGATGCCTGAGCGTGATAAAGAGCCAGAACTATTTTGCATTTTCAAGAAGCGGAGAATATTCATCAGATGATGGCATGCACAAATTTCCCTTTGTTTTAAATTCAAAGAAAGAGATTCATTCGACCTTTGACAGCTTCATTATAAGGGGGGAAAGGGCCGAGGAGAAAACTATTTCAGATGACTCGGGAGAGTTGAAGGTATGGGAAAGCGAGAATTTTTTCACTCTTTCCGAAAACCCTGATTTCATAATGAGAAGCGGCCTGGCAGTAAGGCGCATAATAAATTTGAAGAGGAGGCTCGGTTATTCAAAACTTCTGTACATTCCCGGCATTTCCGATCCATACCTTATTCCTGTATGGATGCTTCTTGGGGTTGACGTTTTTGATGATATTAATGCCATAATGGAAAGTTCTCACGGTGTAAGGTATACTATGTTTGGCAGGGCAGGCGATGTGGATGATCAGACGGAAAATAATATTCGTTTCCTCGAGGATGAGGTAGACCTTCTGGCCCGATCCATAGAAAACGAAACATTCTTCAATGTGGTGGAAAGATTCAACGTGTCGCCAAAAAGTATGGAAATAATAAGGCACCTCGAGAGAACTTTTTTCAATAATTTTGAAAAGAACTTTCCAAGATATACCCCAAAAATACTTGCCGGAGGTCTCGATTCCATGAGGAGGCCTGACGTTAAAAGATTCAACAGTTATATTCAGACTGAATATTCAAGGAAAAATATGTCAGATATTGCCCTATTCATACCGTGTTCCGCGCGAAAACCATATTCAAAATCAAAGAGTCACATGAGGCTTATTGAGGCCATATATCCATTCAGAAATCACGTTCATGAAATTATCTTAACCTCACCCATCGCCCTTGTGCCAAGGGAGCTGGAAGATACCTATCCTCCGAGGTTTTACGACATTCCTGTAACTGGCCAGTGGTATGAGGAAGAGAAGAATCAAATAGAAGGCATTCTCAAAGAATATGTAAGGAGAAATAATTACAAGGACATAATTTTCTTTTTACCTGAAGATATGCGATTTGTGGAAGATTTTGGCATATCTGGTCACTTTGTTCCATGGAAAAAGCATGAAAGCAGTGAGTTTGAAGATCTTCTCGGCATTCTTAGGAAAGTTACCGAGGATAAGAAGCATGAGAAGCGGGACTTTCTGAAGGAGAAAATGATTGCTATTGCAGATTATCAGTTTGGATCATGGATCAGCCAATACACCAGAGATATGAAGGTTACCAGAATGTTCAACCAGTTTATGTTAACCCTGGATGGGAAGCCATATTTCATTTTTAACGAGGACATGGGGAAGCTCACCATACACAGGGATGCTTCCTGGATCTTCCTGAAGGAGGGAAAATGGCTTGTAGAGATAGATGACTTCAAACCTACGGCAAACATTTATGCCATGGGAATAAGAGATTGTTCAGAGCAGGTAAGGCAGGGAGACGAGGTTGTAATACACCATAATGGAGAAGCAAGAGGCGTTGGAACGGCAAGAATGAGTTCCGAAATGATGAAAATGAATGAAAGAGGAATAGCAGTAAAGGTACGGAACTAAATTGTATCAACAAATTTATTAGTATTAATGACAATCTCTAAGCGTAATGGTACAAATAAGCCCGAAATTCATAATTGCCATAGCCCTGGCCACAATTCTTATTCTTTCAGGTTTAAGCCTTTACCATACAGATTATAGATCAAAACCCTACGAGAAAATTTCTCTACCTGAATATTTTCAAAATGAGGTTAAGATGCTTTCTTTCTCCCCTGACGGTTCAATGGGAACTCCCATTGGAAACGCCACTGTGAATATATATGGTTATGTGACTGACACTGGGGGCTCTCCAATTTCCAATTTGAACCTCTCAGTTTATATTTTTCCCTGGGTTGTGCATTACACAACTACATTCAATGGTTTTTATCATGTTGTTTTGCTAAAATATGGGACATTTACGGCAGGTTATAAGGCTCCTGGATATGGGACAACCCTGAGGACATTTACAGTTCTTTCTGGCAACAGCCTATGGGAAAATATAACACTCAAGAGAGCAACGTTTTACCATATTTCTGGAAATACACTGAATAATACCTCAGCACCGGTAGGAAATGTAAAACTTATTTTCGTATCATTCTTCAGCTATACCTTTGGCTATTCGTCATCAACATCCAATTTTAATTCAAGTTTGCAGAATGGCACATACGCTGTATTAACTGTTAAAAAGAATTATAAAATTGAACCGAAGCCACTTTATTTCAATGTAACAGGAAAGAATTTGGGCAATCTTGAACTTAGAATGGAAAGAACCAATAATTCAAGCTACAATATTTATGGTTATGTATTTAACAAGTTGGGCCAGCCCGTGGCAAATGCCACAGTAACTTCATATAATAATGCGGGAAATTCGGATTCCCCATCTGTGAAGACAAACAGTTCTGGTTATTATGACATATCCGTTCCATATGGACCAAACATTGTGAAGGCAGGGGGAAGCTATTTCCAGACAAATGCTTCTTCATTGCTCTTTGTAAAACAAAATATGATGTATAATTTCTCCCTTACGGCAAAAGATCCATTCTATGCCTCTGGAAGTGGCCCCTCAGGCCTGTCTTTTCTCCCATCATTTATAGAACGGAATGCATCCCGCTATTTGAAAGGAAATCTGTCAGATTTGAATTATAATCTATCCACATCAACGAACCATTTCAGCCTTGAGGCATACAACACCTTTTATAACAATAATAAGGGAAACATGTTCTTCAAGCCTCTCAGGGGAGTGGTTGCCATAGATGAGCTTGGCACGGTTTTTTACAGGGAATTTAATTTTTCGCAAAATGATGGCATAGCCAATGTGCCCTCATTTTTCTATGGTTCATACAGAATGATCATATATGTTAACGGATTTAACATCCTTAATGAGTCTTACGATTTCCATTCATCTGCAACTCCAATTTTTCCAGTAAAACTTGTTCCTCTCCCAGGTCAGGTTTTTTACATAAGTGAACACATTACTGGCAATAACTACTCGTTCATTGAAAATGGTCAGATAGTTTCACCTCTCCTGCAGTATCCAAACCTTACGCTTTACGAAAATGGAATCATCGTAAATACATCATACTTCAGTTCCTATTATTCCGATATCAATGGGAAAATAAGTTTGAAGAGAACCTTCTATTATTTCATCGATACGGCACAAAGTTATGAAGAAAATTTTACTCTAAACACTTCAGAAGTTGGCTTTATGCAAAATAATGCAAGTTTCACAGTTAATAGCTTGAAAGCAGGTAATATGACCATATATGTAACGCTCAATGCCGTAAAAAGTATATCAAGCGTTCTTTCAAGAGATAAATTTAGCAGTGCTCCCGGAATAAATTCAGAAATGCTTGGGGGTTCAAATTTCAATGGTGGAATCCTTAATGATTCGGTGACATCAAATATTAACAACAGGGGATATGGAACATATTATCTCCATCTTATTTACCAGAACTCATTCAATAGAAATATAAGTGAACCCTTTGTTATATACGCAAGGGAAGATGGTTATGTGTATTCAGGCATTGAAAATTCAACCAATTCAGTAATAGTTATCCACACAAATTTTACGGGTTTCAGTGGAGGCGGGCTTGAAATGTATCTTGTATCACAGAACTATTCCAGCCAGCTATTTAACATAACATCCTCCAGCCAGATTATTAACGTAAATATTCAGGAAAGAGATTTAAAAGAGATATCCATAACGACTGAAAACTCATTCTACAGGATTTATGACAGGGTTGCCGGAGGTAATGTGGCAACATTTACAACACCGGGCTGGTTCAGCGTCTTTGGATTTACTCTGCCTTTAAATTACAGCAGTTATAAAGAAACTGGATTTTATACGGAGTATTACTATTATCTTCCCGTAAACCAGGATTATGAGGAGAGGATATCACCAGGCAACCCATATTCCGGGTATATTAACAACTCCTCAACATTTAGCACCGCATCCCAGGCACCTTCCAATCTATATCTTAACATATCTTCCTACGGTACAATTTTAAATATATCTACAACCATAAATCTGACTGTTTCAGTACATCAGGGAACATTTGATCTGCTTACAAGCCCTGTAAGGGCAAATGTGGTAAGGCAATACCTCTTTGATAATCTGAACAATATCTCCTTAAGTGGGAATACAGGGTATTACGTAATAACCAATGGGACCCAGAATATAAAAACGTCTCAGTTTGTCATATCCCAATCCGATCCTCTTGCCATGGAATATGTTAATATAACTCCTGAAATATATCAGTTTAAAATGAACTCTTCAGGTGACACAATATACAATTACAGTGCACTTCTCTCAGCCGGGCCTTCCTATGTGGAAAACTTCACATTCTTCAACTACACGGTTGTTAATGGGGTTCTGGAAGAGTATGGGCCATACACGGTCAGCTCAGGATCAACCCTGGTAATAGGTTCTCAATCCTATGTTTTTACAAAATCGGAATCTGAAATATCTGGTCTTGATTATTCCTACAATGGAGCACCGGTATCCGTATACTTAAAATTAAATTCCGGAACACCCCAACCCTTACTGGTCCAGGTTGGTTATTTCGTGCCGCAGAACCATGTATACTCAAGGAGTGAATAAAATGGTCGAAAATGAACAAACTGAAAATGACAAAATAGATGAAAATGAACTGATGAAACTGCTGTCTGAGGATCAGGCAAAGCCAAAAAAATGGTCCCTATTCAAGAGAAATAAGAGAAGCACCCAGACAGAGCGTGTGGTTGAGATTAAAACCATAGCAGATATACCTCCCATAAGAACCGTAAGGACTCTCGCCTCAGACAATGACCTTTTAAAAGCGGCCATTCAGGGCAGGGAGTTTGCCGAAAAAGATATTGCAAGATCCTTCGGCATAAACTTCAGTCCAAACGTTTCAACACTGTATAATATATATACAATCCTTAAGGGGAAGGATAGGGAGATCAGCGAGGATATACTCGTTGACAGGGAGGCATTTATTCTTCAATCTTCTGTAATTAAATCTTCCAATAACCAGAAAGACGAGAATATGATGGGGGCCATCAGGAAACTTGGCCTGTACATATTTGACATATACGAAAAGGCCAGATTTGCAAGATCAGCTGATTTTACACCGGATGAAATTGTAAAGCATCTTACTGATATCTACAACTATCTTGATGTAAAGGCACTTTACTATCCTGATGAGAGGGTAAAGAGATAATATGTTAAATCTTCCGCCACCTTCCCTGTCGCAGTTTATTGATTATATAGAATCTGACCCCATACATACCTTGAGGTTTCTCATACCCTCAATTCTTATAGTTTTCTATGCAATTCTTTTGAAGGTATCTGCTGCGAGAAATAAGGTGGATAGGAATCCCGATCTCAAGCAGGAAAAGGAAATATTTCCTGTGCCAAGGGATTACATAAATTTGGAGATGGTTCATGTGCAAAATTCTGATTTGGATTATGTTTCTGATATAATTTTAAAGAGCAGCAATAAGGTCAATATTATAACAAAGCAGATGAAAAGGGATATGAGGAGATACAGGAGAATAAAATACAGGATGAGCTTTGTGCAGTCAGAAAGGAAGAGGAAAGAGTTGAGGGAGAGAATGGAAAATATTACTCAGTCCTTACTGAAGCAATATGCTGAAATTAGAAAATCCATGCTTGAAATAAGCGACAGATTACTGGAAGGTGAAAAATAATCATGGTAGACAGAAACGACAAATTAGATCTTAATTATATAAAAAACAATGTGAAGGCGATTTCCGATGAAATAGGTTCAAGGGTTATAGGAGCCCAGAACACCATAAAGTTCATGTTTATTGCTGTGGTAAGCAATAACCATATTTTGCTTGAAGGTGTCCCTGGGCTTGCAAAAACAATGCTTGCAAACGAATTCGCATCCCACCTGAAAATGCAGTTCAAGAGGGTTCAATTTACCCCCGATATGCTGCCTTCAGATGTTATGGGAAATATAGTTTTCAATCTTGAGACCAGAAAGATGGAGTTCAGGGAAGGTCCTGTTTTCACTAACGTAATGCTCGCAGATGAAATCAATAGAACCCCAGCC
>JAKADM010000017.1 GCA_021820525.1 Thermoplasmata archaeon | reverse complement strand
TCAGATCCCTTGATGTATATTGCAAGATCCTTCGATGTGAACAAACCCGGAGCAACACCGGAATCACTTAAGGGCGGCGTCCTCGGAGGATCACTTGTGAGAGGCGTCTTAAATATTGGAGATGAGATTGAAATAACCCCTGGAATACAGCAGACAAAGGGAAATAAGAATGTGTGGGAGAATGTTACGACAGAAATAACCTCCCTGATGGCTGGTTCCAACTCCTATGATACCATTGTTCCAGGAGGTCTTTCTGCTGTTGGAACAAAACTTGATCCGTTCCTGACAAAGAATGATCTTCTTACAGGAAGAATCCTTGGAAAGGTTGGTAAGGTCCCACCCATGGCCATGAATGTGGAGGTGGAAACCCATCTTCTCAACAGAGTAGTTGGTTTTGAAGATGAAATGAGAGTGGAGCCCATAAAGAGCAGGGAATACCTCATGCTCACATTCGGCACATCCAACACACTGGGTATGGCCACAACGGTAAAGGAAGGAACTGCCGAGATCACACTCAGGTATCCTGTGGCAGTACAGAACAATGAAAGAATTGCCATTGGAAGAAAGATCACAAACAGATGGAGACTCATTGGTTACGGCAATGTGATTTCCTTTTCGTAATCACATTCACCGGCCATAGGGCATTTTTTACAAATTGGTTGTGTTCTGCAGAAATCCTTTCCCAGATTTACTATCTGCCCATGGAGATTGTTCAGTTCTTCAAGTGAAAGTTTCCTTTCTATCTCATTCTTTAATGACTTGGGGAAATCAGTATCGTCCTCAATCAGCCCTGTTCTGTTGAATATCCTTAAGGTATATTTGTCCACCACAAACCTCTTTCTTCCCAGTGCGTAAATCATAATGCTCTCCTCAGTTTCCTTACCAACACCTTTCAGTGAACCTAAAAAATATGAAAGTTCTCTGTCAGTCATTTCCCTGAGTGCCCTCAGACCGCCTTTTTCAACAATCTTCCCCGATATGTTTATGAGTCTTTCAGTTTTCTGATTATAAAAGCCTGATGGTCTTATGGCATTCCTGATCCTTTCTCTATCTGCATTTACAATATCGTTCAATGTGAGGATGTGGGCCTGCTTTAAATTTTCCATTGCCTTTTCTACATTTTTCCATGATGTGTTCTGTGTCAGTATGGCCCCAATAACCACCTCTTCCTCCGTATCTGCAGGCCACCAGTGAAGGTTGCCATAATGAGAATCCAGTATTTGCCTGAATTTTTCAAACTTCATAAATGATCATGTTTTACCGGCACATAAATCTGATTTTATTTTTTTTAATTTTTATCCATAATGTCATATAGCCACAAACATAATGAAAACCCATATGAATTAAATCTTGAATAAAAATATTTTAATAGTAGTATGTACATATAGTATTGATAAAAATGGTTGGCATAAGCGAATTGTCCAAGGAGGTCTCCAAGACCACAGGAACGACACAGAAGGTTGCCAGAGAGGTTATAAAGGCTTTTCTGGACAAGATTGTGGATGAGGCAGACAAAAAGCAGAAGATAAACCTTGCAGGTTTTGGAATCTTCGAGAGAAAGACCCAGAAGGCAAGAAGCGCAAAGAACCCCCAGACAAGGAAGGAAATAAAAGTCCCCCAGAAGGAGAAGTTTGTTTTCAGGCCTTCAAGCAAGATAAAATACAAGTGATCCCTCAGGGTTCACCAATTCCAATTATTTATTAAGATAAGGCAAATTTTTTTTATTAATTTCGTTAAAATTTTGGTCAATTATATTCTGTATATTTCACCCTTTTTCAAATCATCCACAGTTCTGTTCCCGGAAAGGGCCATCTGCACATTAAGTTCAGACAGAAGCTGTTTCATGTATACTTCTATGCCCCTCTGCCCGCCTGCAGCATAGGCATAACAGAATGGCCTTCCTATGAGGACTGCAGAAGCCCCCATGGTCAGTGCCTTTACAATATCTGCCCCATGCCTTATTCCGCTATCAAATAGAAGCTCTCCCTTTGCACCCCCATTCTTCCATATCTCGTAAAGGGCATCTATGGATGATATGGCACCATCAACCTGCCTTCCTCCGTGGTTTGATATGACAACTGCCTTTGCACCAAGTTCGAATGCACGATTGACATCATCGGGATGGGTTACACCCTTCAAAACAACAGGAAGTTTTGTCATTTTTACTATTTCTCTGAACCTTTCCCAGTTGAGGGACTGATCCATGAATATGGATATGGCCGCCATTACAGCCCCAACCATATCCTCAGATGGAGATTTTTTAAGTTTGCTTACAAATACATCATCTGACATATAATTTGCAAGTCCTATGCCTCTGAAAAAAGGTATGTACGAAAGCTTCAGATCAGATTCCCTCCAGCCTATCACAGTTGTATCTGCTGTGACTATGAGTGCCGAATATCCTGCCTTTTCTGCCCTCTTAATGAAACTCCTCATTACATCTGTGTCCTTTGGAGGATAGAGTTGAAAATACCTCTCTGCATCAGGTGCTGCAGCAGCTGCATCTTCCATTGTTATGGATGATACTGTGCTTACAGAAAATGGAATCCCAATATTCCTGGCAGCCCTTGCAATACCTGCCTCTGCATCATCGTGTATTATGGACGTAACCCCAATGGGAGCAAGAGCTACGGGGAATTTGTGCCTTTTTCCAAGGAATGTGGTTGACATATCATCCTTTTTCACATTTATCATATATCTTGGTCTTAGCCTGTATCTTTCCAGTGCCTTCCTGTTTTCCATTTCAGTTGAAGCAGAACCTGCTGAACTTGAAATATATGACCACGCTTCGGGGCTCATCTTTTGCTTTGCTGCCTCCATCCAGTCCTCTATGGATACAGGAAGATCAGCATTTGGATCATTTCCTGTGTATCTTTTTTCATAATAATCATATGCGAATAATGCCATTTTAATCCATAGATTATATAAATAAATAATTTAGTTTTTTCCATGTTTAAATTTGTATTTTCCCGCAGTTATGGAAATTATAATTTAACTGCAACCTAAACACAATTAAATTTCCCTGAATGCTCTATGCCATAATTTTTAATCATGATAAAATACCATCTTATCAGGCCTTATCCCATCACACAGCACGATGTTCGCAAAGCGGTTTCAATAAAATTTGACGTGGTACTGTTTCTTAATTTTACAGTAATGCAGGAGAATGAAAAATTCCTGAAAAGATATAAAAAATATGATTATACTTTGCTCATTCTCTTCTTTCTTTCCTTTGAATCAAATCCTGTCAGTTCTGTTATCATGTTGTTGTACATCTTGAGAGATTTTGCGGGATCTTCATAGGAGGGGTCTGTTTCTGTCTCCACGTCCAGGGTTTTTCTGCCGCATTCTATTCTTATTGTTTTGATGCCCGGCATGGAAAATATTACAGTGTTTCCCTCAACCTTTGCCCCATGTGCATATTTATTCACGATCTCCAAAACAGCTTCAACTGATGTTTTCAGTCCTTTCTTAACAGGATATTCTCTCATTTGTCCTTACCTCTCTCCTTTTTTCTCTGCTGATGCCTTATGAAATTTCTGTCGAATATGGCACCCATATACTGGGCATCATGTTCCAGCAGGGGTGAACATGATATTATGGTGATATCATCCTCATAATCTATGAGTGTTTCAGCAAAGGTTTCGAATTTCAGATCACCATGTTTTATGGCAGTCAATTTCGTTTCCACATTTCCATCGTGTTCCACCCCGGCAAATTCCACATAAAGATCTCCCTTGGCAAATTCCCTGAATTTGGCTGTAATGTCTATGAAATCCTTTGTGTTTATGAGGCTTCCATCTGTTAGCGAATGATAATGGGGCATATTCAATATGGGCTCAATATTGCTGTTCTTCTTTGCAAGGGACAGCACTTCCTCTGCAGTTCCGAAGATCTCTGGTTTTCCAGATGTTTCAACCCCTATGTAAGGATATCCATTCTCGTGGCCCATTTCCCTGCTTATGAGATCATATATCTCTCCGGCTTCCTTCAGGCTTCCCTTCTTTGTCTTTCCGTAAAACCCTGTGTGTGTTATTGCTCTCTTTGCACCCATTGCCTTTCCAATTATGAGTGTCCACCTCAAATGATCAAGGGATTTCTCGGCTATATCGCCACCATTAAGCATATCCATATAGTATGGGCTGTGTATTGACAGTAGTATATCCAGCTCCCTTGCAAGCTCCCCTCCGAGCTCAAGTTCATCATAATTCTTGGCCATATTCCAGAAAAGTTCCTTCACAATATCTTCATCCTGAATTACAGTATCCGTTCCAATGCTTGAATAATCTCCGTCATCATTGGGCCTCAGCACATCTATGATTATGGAATTCTCATTATCTCTTGGCCTCATTCCTGCATATTCCAGCCCAGGATTCTGTTGAAAATTTACCCTCAGAAGCTGCACTTCAAGTGCATTTAACCCAAGTTTGTAAGCCTCTTCCACTGAATCTATAAAAGTTCTCCCCTTACCGGTAAGGGGAATACCGGCTATACCATACCTGATCATAATTAAGCAAACTGATATATTCAACAACCATTTATTATTTTTCCATGAAAGTGATACTTTGTAAAGTATTGCAAAAAACAGATATCATAATAGAATGGAGTCAGATATTTTTAATTTTGAATGTGATGTAACTTCTAACCAATTTAGATAAGGAATAAAATTCTAAATTGGAATATTTAGCAAATTCACACCATGCTAAAAAATAGTATGATTTTTCATAAAATTAAAAAATTAATTATAATTTTCATATTTTTATGGCTTTAATTATTATTTACTTCTGAATCTTATAATACCTACAAGAGAACCAATGACTGCTATGATTGCAATGACAGAGATGATTTCATATATCTCAGTTGATTTGAGTTCTGTACTATAGAGTTTAAATTGGACCCTCAATGAAAGATTCTCTCCAGATATGTTAAATGTGCCGTTTGGTTTGATTGAAGTGTATCCTGAAATATTGCTCATTGTATATGAATATGAACCATTTGCAATGGAGAATGAAATTATTGAGGTGTTTGATGAGAATGATTGCCCGTTTGAAAGATTCACATACCAGACTGTGCCTGAAGGCAACCCAGTTTCTGTAAATGTTACTGTGTATTTGACCTGTGTGAATTTAACTATCATTGATAAAGGGGCACCATTAAAAGTAAATGAGCCCGAATAGGATGCCGGAGCATATAATTTGTTAGCTGTGGATATATTGTATGAGTATGATCCATTTGTTTCAAAGAATGTTATTGTTGCGTTTGTTGATGAAAATGACTGCCCGTTTGAAAGATTCACGTACCAGGTTGTTCCTGATGGGAGACCAGATTCTGTGAATTCAACATTATATTTTTTTGAAAAAACAACATTCACAGTTATATTCTTTCCATTAACTGTGAATGAACCACCCTGAGATTCATATGCTGAATTTGTAGATGATACTGAATAAGTATATGTGCCGTTGATTAAGAACTGTACAATTTCTTCACTTGCAGGATTGTAAAGAATCTGGCCATTAGAAAGGTTCACATACCACTCTCCAGATGGAAGACCTGATTGTATAAACGTAACAGAATATTCCACAATTACAAAGGCTATCTGTTGAGTCAATGCCTGGCCATCAACGCTTAAGGTTTCAGAGAATTCTGGTATTCTTTGGGATGAAACAGGCTTGTAGGTCTTGTTAGATGTTGATATGATAACCTTATATGTTCCATTTGGCAGATTCAATGAGTAT
>JAKADM010000007.1 GCA_021820525.1 Thermoplasmata archaeon | reverse complement strand
ATGAGTTTATCTATGAATCTAGGGTCAAAATTTCCCCCTTCAAATCCTAATATGATCTTACCTCTATCATCGTCTTCTGTTGAATAATAGTTGGCTAGATCACCGGAGGGCGAGTGTGAGATCAATTTGGCACTTTTAATAATCCCATTTTTAAAGGCCGATACAACTTCTTCAGGTGTAAGTGGGATCATCTCTAACAAATAGTCGGGAAAACCCTGTGCAAAGAAATCTTGAAAGTGAGATTGAAATACACCCTTTAAACCACTTTTCCTGAATTTTTGAAAGATAGCTATTCCCATTTTTTCTAAAGGAACATCCCCTTTCTTCGGAATGTACAACAAAAATGAAAGAGGGGCTAATTCTGTATCATCCTTATTTTTAGTATAGGAAAGTTGATGACTTTGACGGTTGACTATTGGAGTACTGTAGCCATAATCACCGGTTCTGATAACTCCCTGTATTGTTCTGTTGTTAGTCTGTACAGATTCGATTGATATGGTCTTGTTATCTGTATGGGGTACATTCTCTACTGCATATTGAGTATTTGAACCGGGGTTAGAGTATCTCCTAAAGTATTGACTGAATACGGAAAATAGATCAGTAGTTCCATCAAATGAATATAAATCAGTATACTCTTTGGATCTTGTCCTCCTAATTCTTATTGAGTAACCTATTAGTGATACTTTAGCCATATCATTCACTTCCCTATTTATATATTTTTCAATATCCTATTAATCTTTTCTTTGGTCTTTTCGCAAATTCTTTTCTAAAAAGTATGGTCTAAGAGCCATGTAGTTATTGCCTAAAATAGGTGAGGAACAGCACGTCACGAGAACCCCCCGTATTATTCCGCACTAAGCGGAGCGGCATTGTGCGGTCAAGCATCCCCTTAAGCCCCCTCCCCCTGAATTGCGCTCCGTAGGAGAGAACAATGTGCCCGGAGCGAGCCGGAAGTCCTGCGAAGCAGGACCGAGTGGTGTAAGCGATAGCGGTGGGTGGTGTGAACACCAAGCGAAGCGAAGGTATGTAGCACCACACATACACCACGAGCGGCGAGCACAGGACACCACCCCGAATGAGCATGCGAATGAGGGGCTCTTTCGAAGAAAGAGTGCAAGCCATAAATCAAAAAAGGGGGCAGGGGGTGAATTTTGATTGGAGGCGAAGCATGGGGTCCTCTGCTCGGCGTGCAGGCGAGCGGAGGGCACATAGTAATTGGCGAAGGCTCAAAGAGGGGTGGATTGCGAAGCAAGACGGGGTGAATTTGAGCCGGAACCTATAAAAAGTCTTTTTATATCTGTTGAACACTTTCATATGCTCTAACGATATCTTCTAATTTCTTCAGACTCTTTACGCCTTGATTGTTTCTGAATATATGCTCAGGAACTTTAAGATAAGTCCATCTATTACCTGTTAGTTGAGTTGCATCTTCGCACCATTCCTTTGCTCTTTTATCCTTATTTTTCACTTCCACAGATTCCTCTCCTTTTGTTTCTATTATATAATTTTCAGATTCGGATATTACAATAAAATCTGGGATATAATGTGAAAGTCCTTTCTTTTCATTTACATATTCTAGATAGAAATTCAGGTTATTGTCATTCTTTATATACTTCCATACATCTGTTGCATCATCTAGAAATTTGCAGAAGTCGTACTCAAAATCGTTGGCTACTGGAACTAAATTAAGTATGCATTTCTTAGGATCGTAGGTCTTTTTCCTCGTCAAGGACGGTCTAATATCTTTGACCTCCTTCGTAGTAGATTCCAGTTTAACCTCCGTTGATAGTATAGTTAACTTATTTATCACTTTCACAAAAAGTTCCGTTAAGAAATCTACTACCTTTGGTTCACTCAAGGCATGAAGAAACCTGTAATCTTCCTTAATTTCTTGTGAAACCTTAGTGGTAAATAATCGTTTACTGATATATTCATCTAATTTTCCAACAAGTTCGCTGTTTCTAGAAGGTATTTTACAGGCCCTAAGTATTATATTGGTCAAATATGATACTACAGATTGATAATTTTCAGGTATTGGTTGTTCCCATCTGTCACGCCATCTCTCTTTTTCAGTTAGGGCATCTCTTCCTACTGCTTTTTTTATGTTCGTATAAATTTTCAGATCAAGGTCAAATTTTCCTTGTGGTAGGGCGGATACGTCAATTTCTTTAAAAGATCTGTTCTCTCTCTTATACTTGGGCGATAAGAGTAGAATTGAGAAATTATATTCAATTTTTCTTAAAGTATCTGGGAAAATATTTGTGATAGTAGGCAAGTCTCTTTCCTTATATCTTTTTATATCAACTCCCTGCTTTTTCATCTCCTCATCTATGAAATCAACAAATGCCTGAGTTCCGAATATATCAACAGTTTCTTCATATCCAGATTGTGGCCCAAACATTAGTCTAAGTCCTCTCCCTAAGGCTTGTTCTGGCAATATTTCTGCCTTGGAGGTAAATGGTCTTAGACCAACAATTACACAAACATTTTTGACATCCCACCCCTCCCTTAGCATTAAGACACTTACAATGGCCCTATACTTGTTTGCCTTGTCAATATCCCTTGTTTCTTGCTTCAGTTTTTTCCATTCCTTGTCACTTATTTCACCCTTGAGATTAGTATGTATAATCAAAGTTCTTCCTTTGAACTCTGGTTTCGTTTGAAGATAATTATATATGTCTTCTGCCTCTGACGTCTTAGTAGCCATGAAGAAAATTACAGGCTGTTTACCTACCTTTTCCATAGCTTTGTCATAGTAGGACCAACGCCTACATCCGCCCTCAATATAGTCTCTATAAATAACATCTGCCTTATCTGAAGGTGTTTCATGAGGGTTTTCCAATTCTCCGATAATGGGTGATTTTACGATACCACATCTTATGGCATCTGCCAGAGGAAAATCTGATATAACCCACTCAAAAACGCTACCCGTATCCTGTCTCTTTGGAGTCGCGGTAAAATCAAGTTGAAATGATAACCCTTTCCCTCTTTTTTTAAGTATATCATTACACTTAAGAATAAACTGATTCCAGACCAGATCCTTATCCCAAACGTGATGGGCTTCATCATTAATTATCCCAAGGCTATCTAATGACTCAAGCTCGGATATTATCTGATCATAATATCTGATGCTATCCGTAGGCTTCTTACCTATTATCTCTTGTATGGGATTTATAGGTGGTTCTTCTCTTTCGTAAACTTTCTGAACGTTAGTCAGATAAACTCGTCCTTTGGAACTTCTTGTAGGTATATAATCTTCAGTTACAAAGTCTATGTCCCAAAGATACTGGAATTCTTCAGGAATTAGGACACCTGTGTTAAATATTTTACCAGACGAAAAATCTTCAGCAAGTCTTTCATATACTGCAATATTTGGTGCTAGTATAAGGAAATTTCTAGGAAATAGGTTGTTTTTCTCAATAATATTATTGAAAAAAGACCACACAATGGCTAGCGCCATAACATAGGTTTTGCCAGAACCGGTGGCCATCTTAAAACAGTATTTAGGAAACAGATATTCGTTTGGATTGTATGCTATTTTTTTAGTTTTATCATAATTAAGTATTAGGTCGCTCATTTTCGTAAATTTCTTTATTTCATATATATAAATGAGGGTTTCTATTGCCTCTCTTTGTGCGAAATAAAACCTAAAGTTTTCTTCATTTATTTTATGTTCCTCATCAAACCAGAATTGTAACAATCGCATAGTTGTATCAGAGGAACCAGGATAACCGGAATCTCTCCATGCTATAACCTCCTGACGTAAAGCTTCAACTAAAGGTGCGGTTGACTCTACCCTCACTTCTGGTTCCTCAAATGGATTCACTTTATTTTCACCTCCTTTACGGTTGTGGTATCATTTCCAAAAACGTCTATTACCTTCACTACTATTTTATAAGTTCCAGGCTCGTCGTAAGTGTGCTCAATAGATTGGAGTTGTAGATCCTTCTTTTTCTTTGTTCTGAACCCCTGCCATTCATTATGGAATGTGTCATCCCTATAGTTCCAATCCACGCTCCAGTAATCGATAAAATCACTCCACTTCAGCATTTTATCTCTCAGCTCTTCAGGTATCGATTCTGGATTCGGAATAATAAAGTTCTCCAATTTAACCCGAACCTTTCTTCCGTTTACAGATAAACTGCCATCTAAGAATGCATGTTCAAAGAAATCTACATCTCCAGCATCAACAGCTCTCTTATCCATTACTTCATTGGGAATAATCCTTAATGAAATCCCAAAGTCGTAGGTTTCTTTAAGCTCCTTTAATATCTTATCATTAAATTCCATTTCAAAGTCCCATCCCAGGACATCCAGAGAATCAAAACCATTTTCTTTTGCTTCCTTTAAGCATTCTTCAACCTCTCCCTTTGTCACTGGATAGTCTATCGGGCCAACATGAACGGCTTTGCCCGATATGATTCCATGAACATTGTTGTAGTCATACACTGGCTTTGTTTTGTAAAGCTGTAGAATAAAATCGATGTAATTTCTATATACAGAACCAAGGTTTTGATCCATCCAGTACTTACGTTCATATTTTCCTAGGTTTAAAACTTCAAAGGGCTTGCAATTAGGTATGTCTAACAGTCTCTTTCTTATAGTGTGAATCGAAAATCTACCGATATCAGCAACTATCCATCTTCTGCCTAGTTTCTCCGCAACAGCGGCAGTTGTTCCAGAACCTGCGAAGAAATCTGCAACAAGATCCTCTCGTTCAGTTCCTGTCAGTATAACCCGTTCCAATATCCATTCGGCATTCTCAGTTGGATATCCCGTTGAATTTGAGTACCCATACTTTCCAGTCCAATCGTCAGTAAGATAGACAGAATCTGGCTTCATCATTTGTGGATTTCCATTACTATTGATTCTGATTCTACCAAGTTTTTCCAACTCATCTATTACATGTTGCTTTGGAAATCTTCTCCCAGTTCTTGGTAAAAATTCCTTCCCTGCAATAATACGGACCTTAGTCATAGCATTCCCCTCTTCATCATAAATAACATTCTCTGGAGAAAATAACTTGATTTTGTCCTGAGGTATTATCTCATAATCCTCGCCGTCCATATCCAAGGATCGCCATTCCTCAGAAGCCCTTTGTTCCTTTAAATGGTTAAAATATCCTTTTTCAATATCTTTATAGTAAAGGAATATTGAATCATGCCAAGAAATAAATTTATTACCCTCTGTTTTCATCCTAACAGATTTATTCACTATGATTTCATTCTTAAAATTCTCATAACCAAATATTTCATCCAAAATTGCCTTTATATAATGAGAATAGTGATAGTCAAATCTCACCCAAATAGAGCCATCATCCGATAGTAAATCTTTCATTAACACAAAACGGTCATACATATACTGGAAGAAAGAGCTCGGCCCTTCTTTCCACATGTTTCTATAGGCTATCTCTTCTATAGCGGATGGTTCTTTTACTGCTCCTTTATCTCCAACTTCCAAAGTTATATTCATGTTTGTTCCAGTAAAAAATGGTGGATCCGCATATATCAGTTTAATTTTCCCTCTAAACTCCGGTAATAACGAAGCCATCACATATTTGTTGTCACCCCAGATTAACCTGTTCTTCCATTCGTTATTTTCGGTCTTATCCCTAAATTGATCTAAGGTTCCGATATCAGACCTCGGAAGGTTTATTGTTTCGATCTTTTGAAACGGCAGTTCTACTCTCTCTACTTCTTCGCGTTTATTCTTCCAATAAATTCCGAAGTCTTTCATATCACAATTTCACCTTTTAGTTTACAGCCTCTTTCTTTGCGTTCCAGATACTATAGATTCATCGGCTAATAATATTTGCGACTCCATTTTATAATATCTGCCGATCTTTTTCTTGATTAATGTGATTAATCCAAGGTTCTGTAAATAGTTTACTCTTTGTAAGAATTTTGATTTGACCATCCCCCTTAGAAGAATGTTACTGCTTTTTCATACCCAAAATAAGCTTTGTTTATGTTCTGATTCTTTATCAGAGATGCAAGTATGAGTAAGTCCCTGTCTCCCCGGTTTCTTAATGTTTTTCCCTCAACTTCCATATATTTCTGATTCAATGTATTTTTATATCCCTGATACTTCGGCTGTATGGCCATGAAAACATAACCAGTAATCACATAAAAGGATTAGATTAATAGTTTAAATGGACCGGTCGGGATTTGAACCCGAGGCCTCCTGCTTGCGAAGCAGGCGATCTACCCCTGATCTACCGGCCCTTCTATGCCCTATGATAACTTCCTATTTTTCATTTACTTTTAATGAAGACCTGATAGATCATTTGAAGTTTGATATAAACCCAAAAAATGTAAAGCATATTTAATTGGTAAGTATGTCAACCATAATGAATTCCGGTGTGCCTAAGCTTCATGATGTTGTTCCGAGGCCATATCAGATTGAGGCTTACAAAAAATCCCTTGAAGGTAACCTGCTGCTCGTATTGCCCACAGGTCTGGGTAAAACAGTAGTGGCAGCATTGACTGCTGCCCACTACCTCCTTGATAAGAAATGTGTCATAATGCTTTCACCCACACGACCCCTTGTTGATCAGCACGTAAATACTATGAAAAATCTCTTCTCAGAATATGATTTTAAAATTAATGGCATAACCGGCCACAATTCAGTTCTTGAAAGATCATCCCTGTGGGCAGAATCCCAGTTTGTCATATCCACACCGCAGACCGTACAGAAAGATATTGAGCGCGGAAATATATTCCTCAATAAGTTTTACCTCCTCATAGTGGATGAGGCACACAGAGCCACTGGCAACTATTCCTATGTTAATGTGGCAAGGGCAATCAGCGATCTTCCTGGAAGGAGATTACTTGCCATGACGGCAAGTCCCGGTTCAAATAATGAGAAGATAGATGAAATCAAGAGCAATCTATTCATAAAGAACGTCATTATCAAAACTGACAGGGACCCTGATATAATTGAATATGTAAAGGGTTCTGACATTGAGCCAATATTTATTACCCCTGCTGAAGAACAGAAGAAATGCATTGAGTATCTTCATAATGCGAAGGATGAAATTATTGGAAAGTTACAGGTAAAGTTTCCCTTTGTCAGGAAAAGATCGTCAAGGGCAGACATGAGCGCATATATAAGAGATCTTTCGGCAAGGGCCGTAGCCGGAGAAAAGAACCTGTTTTCTGACATACCCTATTTTACGGCAGTGGTGAGGCTTGATGTACTCTCAGAATATATTGAAACTCAGGGGATGGAAATAGGATTGGATTACCTGAATGAAATGGAGAATAGCGAGGAAAAATCCATGATGAGAACCTATGGAATCCTGAGTAAAATATCCTATTTCCAGGATGCAGTAGATATATTGAAAAAGCGTTCTGGAGAATATATAAATCCAAAGTTCAGAGGTGCGCTTAACCTGTGCGAAAATACCATAGGGGAGAGGCCACAGTCAAGATGCATCATATTTACTCATTACAGGAAAACATCGGATTTTCTCTTAAAATTCCTTGAGAAGAATTCCCAGATTGTAAAGCCCCTAAGGTTTGTAGGTCAGGCTGGAAAACAGGGAGATAAGGGAATGTCCCAGAAGGAACAGATTGAGGGAATAGAACAGTTTAAGGAGGGAAAATATAATGTTATGCTTGCAACAAGCGTTGCAGAAGAGGGGCTGGATATACCATCAACAGATCTTGTTATTTTTTATGAACCGGTCGCATCTGAAATAAGAAGCATACAGAGACGGGGAAGAACTGGAAGATTCAGGCATGGGAAGGTATACATACTGATCTTCTCCGGAACAAGAGATGAAGCATACTATTTCTCAAGCCAGAACAAAGAGAGAAAAATGATAGAAAGCATGAAAAAAGAGATGGACAGGAGAAGACCAAGACATATTGATGAATATTAGGACAGATCTGAGGATATTTTACTGAGCCTTGCCAGGAGGTAATCAAGCTGTATCTTGTCAGATCCACCCTGAACCAGTCTTGTTTCAGCATCTGACAGGGCTATGAGGCTCTCCCTTTTCATTATTGGTGATATCTGCTCTCGGACCATCAGGCTGTGCATGCCCTTTATTATGTCCAGCGCTGAATATCCGCTGTCAATTAACAGACTCATTCCTATTCTTGACGCCTCTTCAAAATTCCCATGGCGTGCATTGCTTAAAAGTGGGATAATATCCTTTTCTTCCACATTGCCTGCAATCTCATAAACATCCCTTACGGTTGGCTTTTCCACATATGAGAGAGATTGAAGCAGGTTTATTCCCTTTCTAAGGTCTCCCTCAGCGTTTTCTGCTATGGCATCCATTATATCATCCGAAAGTTTCAAATTTTCTTTTTCAGATACACCCCTCAGGGCCTTCTTCATATCACTATTTTCAATTTTCTTAAATCTTATGAGAACTGCCCTTGACTGAAGTGGTGGGATTATTCCGGTTGAATAATTGCATGAAAATATGAACCTTACGTTTTTAAAATAAACTTCCATTGTCCTTCTGAGTGCTGCCTGGGCTTCAGGCGTCAGTTCATCAGCCTCATCCAGAAATATGATTTTGAATTTCCCCTCTGTTATGGATTGCGTTCTTGCAAAATCCTTAATGTCCTCTCTTATAATGCTTATACCTCTGTCATTGGATGCATTCAACTCAAGGAAATGATCCTTCCAGTTTTCTCCAATCATCTCCATGGCGAGACATATGGCTGCGGTTGTTTTACCCACACCTGGAGGACCTGCAAAGATAAGATGGGGCATCTCCCCTGAAGAGATAAATCCTCTCAGTATTCTTGTGGCTTCCTGCTGCCCGGCTATATCTTCAACTCTTTTTGGCCTGTGCTTCTCAATCCAGATCTCCATCCAATGGTTATTGCTTTAAGGTAATATAAACTAAACGAACCGTAACAGATAATTGCCAATAAACAATCATATATCAACAATATGAAAAGAATAGTAATATTTGCGTCAGGTACCGGAACAACATTTAATTCCATAGTGGAATATGCAAAGGAAAATGGGTCATATTCCATTGTTTCACTTGTTTCCAATAAAATGGACTGTGGTGCTGTACAAATTGCAAAAAGAGAAAAAATAGATGTCATTGAATACGATGAAAATATTGTTGATAAACTTGCAAGCATAAAACCAGATCTTATTGTTCTTGCAGGGTTTTTGAAAATACTCAGGCACGAAATTATACATGAGTATTCTGGAAAAATTATAAACATACATCCATCACTCCTTCCATCCTTCGGTGGAAGGGGATTTTATGGAATAAGGGTGCACAGGGCCGTTAAGGAATCTGGCGTCAAATTCACAGGTTTCACTGTACACAGGGTTACCGAGGATGTGGATGGGGGTGAAATTCTCTATCAGATGGTTACTCCCGTTCTTGACAGTGATACGCCTGAAGATATTGAAAGAAGAGTCCATAAAATGGAACTTGAATATTTTCCATCCATGATTGAAAGTTTATTGAAAGGTATTTAACCTTCAAGAAAACTTCTGTCTGCAATCCCGGACCTGTTTCTAATGTAAATGAGCGCAATCAAAATGATTGTTACTATGGCGGCACCGAAGATCAAGATTATGCCAAGGAAGGCTAACCCAACACCTATGGGATTAACATTGGGCAGGAATGTGACGGTGAATGCGCCATCAAAGAGAAAATGGATGGGTATGTCTACGAATGGCCCGAACAGCATAAAGCCCATGGCAAGAACAACGCCGGCAATTGCTGCCTGTGGGATCTTTGAAATAGACCAACCGCCGTAATCGTAATGGGCATAGCCAAAAAGCATGCTTGTAATTATAATTACGGCCCAATCTGCCATATCCAGTTTCCTGCCCACTCTTTTCATGATCCTCCCTGGAAATAGAAATACCTCATACCATCTGAAATTAACCTTACTGAGTTTATACCTTGCAAACAGATATATGCCGATTGGCAATATTCTGAATTCAATCTCCTCCACAAAGGGTGCATATATGAGTTCATAATAGAGAAGGTTAGGATATAGCTTCTCGTCCTGCGTTATAAAACTTGAAGTGATGGGTGCTCCAAGCAAGTCCTGAATTAACACAAGAAATATAGATATTAAGTAAAGGAGGCTCCCCACACCGATTATGAAGCCAATGGGTGTTTCCAGAGGGTTTTTTCCCCTGTGGGTTCTTTCCCCATTCCAGTCATATGCAAATATTAAAATATACAGGAAAAGAAGGATTGCCACACCTGCCCAGAATGGAATGGGAAGAAGAAAGGCGAACTGACCCTTTGGTGGGTAGTAGAAATAGTAGAAAGCATTGCTTATGAAAATGTTTTTACCCTTAACTACACCCGCAAAAAGTGCTCTTCCATAGGTGTTTGAAATGAGTGTGAAGAGCCCGATAAACATTAGAAATGTCAAATCTGCAAAGAATATACTGTAAAATATATCTGAAATACCGATCTTCCTCATTCTGGTAACATGATTGCAATCAAACTTATTTTATTTTTACTAAAAATTTCAAAAGTTGATGGCCATCAGAACATCATCGACATATTTGTCGAATATGAGAAACTGGTTTTTTCTCACGCCTTCTACCTCAAATCCCATCTTTTTGTAAAGGCTTATTGCATTCTCATTGGATGAAAATACTTCAAGATTGAGCTTTTTAATTCCCTCCCTTTTGCACCATTCAATTCCCTGTGAGATCATTTTGCTTCCAATTCCAAGATGCCTGTATCCCCTGAGAATGGCAATACCCAGGGTTGCCGTATGCCTGTTTTTTCTGAATATTCCTCTCTGAATCTTCATTATGCCTACCACTTCACCCTTGCTGGTGGCAACAAGATTGAGGTCATCTGGATTCCTTATCATATCCTTTTCCCCTCTTTCCGTATACAGGTATATGTCGCCAACAAGGTATATTTTCTCATCCATGACGCTCTGCATACACCTGATTATGCCTGAGGCATCGGATGGCTTGGCGATTCTGATATCGTATTCAATTTCAGGGCTTTCCGTTAAAAACACCTACTTCTTTCCCAGTATGGCCTTCCTTATCTCTGAATATAGTTCTTCGAAGGAATCCAGAACTTCCTTTGCTTCCTTAAGAATTTCTTCCTTATTTTCTATAAATTCCGGAGTCAGAATTGCTCCATCCTTGGATGGCATAATGATTCCATCCTTCTCGAGAATTCTCAGAGAATATCTGATTTTATGATCTGGCAGTCCTGTAGACTGAGATATCTTTATTATGCCCGCCGGCTGGTCATTCATCAGGGCCTCTATTATCTTTATATGCCTTTTTACAGGTTCCATCGTCTCTTTCAGTTCCTTAAACAAATTGTGCTCGTGATTCAAAATTATCCATTAGGTATATAAAAGGGGTTTATTAAATCTAATTATTGTATAAGTGTAATAAAAAACAGTATATAATTAAGGATATATTATCTTTCCCTTTTCGCTTACACTCTTTTCACCCACGATTTCCTTTATAATTCTCTCCCTTTCTTTAATATATTCACTGAATTTCTCTCTATTTTCAGATAATTTGCTTACCCTGATTGCATTTATTCTCAGGTATATTTCGAGCCTGAGTTTAAAGGATATATCTTCCGGGAGATCTTCCACCCTCACGACCTCTTTTTCCATACAATTAGGAATATGTTTTACTTTATTAACTATTTTAGATTCCCTGGAAGGTATAACATGAAAGTGGAATCCCTTAAGGAGTCTGTATATGAAATTAGCGATAAAAATAAACGGGCAAGAATCATAGGTACAGAAAATATAATTAAACAGGCAATGGAAACTAATGCGATTCAGCAGCTGTTGAATATATGGTCTCTCCCTGGCCTTGTGGATGTTCCTGTAGGTCTTCCAGATATCCATCCCGGATATGGTTTTCCCATTGGTTCTGTGGCGGCCTTTGATGCGGATTCAGGCATTGTACTGCCTGGAGGTGTGGGGTATGATATTAACTGCGGCGTTTCTCTTCTTTCTACCGGAATTTCCCTGAAGGTCTTTCTTGAGAAGAGAAAGGAATTCATGGATGAGGTATTCAAAAGGGTTCCTGTCGGGATGGCAAGAAGCAGATTCAAGCCCTCACTGGATGACCTGAATGAGATAGTGGAAACGGGCCTTAAATGGGCCTATGGAGAGGGGTTGTGCGATGAACATGATATGAGAGTGACGCAGGATTCCGGATCAATGTATGCGGCAGAGAGGCAGAATATAAGCGAAAACGCCATGAACAGGGGGATGAACTATCTTGGAACATTGGGTTCAGGCAATCACTTTATGGAAATCCAGAATGCCAGCGATATATATAATGAAGATATGGCTCAGGATTACCTTATTTTCAGAGATATGGTTTACATCATGGTTCATACAGGATCCAGGGGGTTGGGTCACCAGGTGGCGACAGATTACATGGAGGAGGTTGAAAATATCTGCCATGATGAAAATGTTCCTGACAGGCAGCTGAAATATGTGCCAGTTAAAAGCCAGACAGGTGAAAGGTACATATCTGCAATGAATGGGGCTGCCAACTATGGCTTTGTGAACAGGCAGATCATAATTAACAGTATCAGGGATTCTTTAAGGTCTATCTATGGCAGGGAGTTTGTTTTGGAGGATTCCTATCTTGTCTGTTCCATATCCCACAACATTGCAAGATTTGAAAGGGTTGTATCAAATGGCGGAATGGTAAATGCCCTTGTACACAGAAAAGGGGCAACCTCTGCCTTTGGACCCTCAAGGGCAACTGGTCATTTTTCAGGTAAGGGAGATCCTGTTCTCATACCTGGCAGCATGGGTACCAGATCTTTTATCCTTACGGGCCAGGATGGAAATGAAAACATATCCATTTCATCAAGCAGCCACGGAGCGGGAAGATTGCTGAGCAGAAAGCGTTCAAGGGATGAAATATCCTCATCTGACGTTTACAGGAATCTAATGAATAAGAACATACTGGCCCTTTCACCATCGGAGTATGCACTCTCAGAGGAGTCACCCGAATCCTACAAAGATATTGATGAGGTTATAATTGCAAGTGAACGGTCAACGATCGCGAAAAAGGTTGCATCGCTTATTCCCATTGGAGTTATAAAGGGATGATAGGATATGGTTTTAGTTTGTGGAGATTTCTTTAACGGAAAGGAAATGGTTGAAGGTTATCTGGATACGGAAGAAGGAATATTCCACCAGGGTGTAGAGGGCAGGAAAGAATACACATGCATAAGAGCGCCTGTCAACGCCCACACACACCTTGGAGATTCCTTCATAATGGATGAGCCTGTTGGAACACTTGCAGAAATAGTGGGCCCTGGAGGTTTTAAGCATACCCATCTGGCAAATACCAATGTGGAAAAGATTTCCCAATACATGGAAGAAAGCATTGAATTCATGAAAAGATCGGGGACCCATATTTTCTTTGATTTCAGAGAAACTGGAAACAGGGCAAGGATGACCATTGAGACCATAAGAAACCATTCTGATGGGATTGTGCTTGCAAGACCGGAAAACATTGAAGATTTTAAAAAAGTGCTGGATATTATCCATGGAATTGGATTCAGCGCCGTATCGGATATGAATATGGATTATGCCAGGTCCCTTTCAGAGTTTGCCCACAAAAATGGGAAAATAGTGGCAAGCCATTTCAGTGAAAATAGGGTAGAAAGCCTTGAAAATATTGGTGAAATCAAACCCGATTTCCTTGTACACTGTACTGCACTGGATAAAAAACAGTTAATGGATTTATATCAAATAACTGAAAATATTGCGGTCACTCCCAGGTCCAACAGATTCTTTAATATTGAAAGCGATTACAGGAAATTTCTGGATAATGGCTTCAATCTGTGCCTTGGTACGGATAATGCAATGATATGTTTGCCTGATCTTTTTGGTGAAATGGAGTTTCTGTATAGAATACAAAAAAATGTGAACAGGATTTCACCTGAGGAAATACTTGAAATGGCTACAATCAACCCATATAAGATGCTGGAGACTTTCCATATAGAATACAGGGAAAAATGGTTATGCTTTAAGGAAAGGGAAATGACACCCTATTCTATTATAAGGTCATCAGGAAAAATTCCATTCATTCAGATAGAAGCCAACCCCAAGATTTAAAAGGAATGTTTATAAGTGAGGGTTTATTTAGCGAAAAAGAGGAAGATAACTTTGGACAGTAAAAAGATGTTGTCAGCTTTTCTGATAGCAATATTCCTGTTAGGAATGGCAAATTTGGCAGCGATATCAAATGCAAGCAGTCCTCCCTCTTCGAGCGTGACCATCAGTGTCTATGTTGAGAACGGAGGAAATCAGGTAGGGCCGTCTGCGGCACCTGTAGTATATGTTAATTCCACAAGTGGTTACACAGTGAGTATGTTTACAATGGGATCAAGTAACAGCAATATGGTTACAATTCCCTATGGTACCTATATGGTTACAGCACTGCCCACCAATACAACCCTTGCTGGAAAGGTATATTTCACAAATAAGAAAATGGAGATTGTGAATGTTGACAAACCATATTTGAATCTGTCAATTAACCAAAGCTCTGTATCTGCACAGTACACACCTGTGACAATACAGGGTCTTAACGGACAGACAGCAACCATTCTTTTCTCATCAATGAATGGAAATGTATTCAACATGGTTACAACATCTTCATCTTCATTCAATACGTACCTTCCATCCACAGGTGAATTCAATGCCGTAGTATACTTCAATGGAAATCCTGATAACGGTGTTGATTTTTACAACGTAATGGTTTCCAGCACCGGTCTGACCCTTGATCTCAATGCAAATTCATATAATTATTACGGGACTGTTTACCAGGCGAATGGAAACACTGTGCCAGCAGTTAAGGTTCTGGTATATAACAGTACATACAACATATACAGCGCAATGAAATTCAACAGTGCTTCATTCTTTGTGAGCACATCTTCATCAAATTATGTGCTACTTGAATGCTCAGGATGCAACCCAATGAACATTACGGGAATGACTGGAACCCATAAATTCACACTATATAATTTAAGTTCTTCAGTGGTGATAAAATACTCACTGGGCAAAGACCTGAGGAATTTGACTGTGAATGAGAGTTATGCCATAGAGAACAACACTCCATTCCCGGGACTGCAGTCTACAGGTGCAGGATACCTTGCATTCCAGGAAAAGAGCAGTTCATTCACCAATGATGTGAAAATGATGCTGGCAAACATGAGCACCAACTCATATTATTTCTTCCTTGCAAACAATTCCTATTACAATCTTACTGGAAATGTTAGTGTTAAAATAAATCAGAAGGTGCAGGGAGATCTATTTGCAAATGTAACTGCAACATATTACAATAATAAAATGAGCAGTTCAGATTATAAGAATCTGGTTTTGAAAATATTCCAGAACAGCTACAGATTCCTACAATACAAGACGTTTGTTTCATACAGCAATTCAACCGTTTCAGTAAAATCAGCATCATCCACAGTATCCTATTCAAATCCCTTTGAAATTTACCCCGTATCTTCACCCCAGTGGGTTACGGTCAATTTCGGAAAGTCCCAGAAGCCGGTGTTCATGAATTCAAACCTTATGGTTTACTATCCCGGAATAAAAACAACAACCTCCGTGCTTAACTCAAGTTCATCCAATACAGTGATTGTTGTGCCCATTAACGAAAATGTGAGCATAAATGTATCACAGACCCTTTACAACCCCGTAAACGGCATGTATCAATACCTGCCACCGGTTTCATTTATGTGGAATGTCAGTGGAAAAATTCTTTCTGGTAGCAACGTGACAAAAGAATACAATATCTCATACAAGTTCACAAATACAGTAACAAATATACATCTCATGGCAACAGATACATCCAATCTATCCAATTCAACTAACTTAACCGTTCTGGCCCTTCCATCAACAGATATGCCATATGTAAATCTAACATACAATGTAAATGGCAAGAACCATACCCTCAGGTATTCACCCATGGGAAAAACCATAATGGCAAACATAGTGGTAAACCAGAATCAGGCAGTGAAATTCAATGCTCAGTCCAGTTCACTGAACTACACATACAATGGGAAGAAATATTCACTTCAGCTCTCCTATTCATGGGCATTCCCCAACTACACAACGTCAGGCTTCAAGGCCAGTTACATATATACAGTGCCAAGTGTGAAGGCCGGAATTGAGAACTCATACCTTAACATAACATCTTCAGTAAACACAACCACATCAGTTATGATAATGGCCTATGTTAACGATACAACACCACCAAGCCCAGTAATAACACTCCAAAATATGAATCACACAAACGTCTCATCGGTTCTTGCCGGATCCCCAATGATCGTTACAGCAAACTATTCATCTGATCAGTATTATCAGTTCAGTGATCTGAAGTTCAACTGGACATTCAGGTATGCAAATGGAACCATAATGAATACAAGCAGCTCGAACTTTTCCGTGATTGCATATAACCCGTCTGCATCAAGCTGGAACTCATCAAACTGGCTGATTGTACAGTTTAACATCCTGACACATGTCCACATTGGACTTCAGGTATCTAATCCGAATGTGACTGCCTACAGCAACCAATCATATGTGCCATCCTACACAGGACCAAAACTCCAGGTTACATCTATCTATTACACTGGAGGATTCACACAGGGTACAACCAAGATGATTGAGGTAAATGTTACAAACGATGGTACAGCAACTGCAAGAAATGTTCAGATAATTGTGAAAGTTGGAAACTCCATAGTGGGCAGCCAGACATTCAGCAATATAAATCTGACACAGAACCAGACAAAGAGCCTTGATGTAAACATAAGCTTCCCCAATGCAGGTTCCCAGAACATAGTGGTATATGCAAACACAACATCCCAGCCCTATTTCATTGCCATATCTGGTGAATATTCAACTTCCATAAGCGTTGGTGCTTCACCATATAAGGTACCTCTGGTAATAGCTGCCATAGTTGTAATAATAATCATAGTGGGACTTCTCTATTACAGAGTTACACAGGGTTCTTTCCCAACCTTCGGAAGAAAGAAACAGCAGACAACAATGCCATCAAAACCAAAAGCTGGTGAGCAAAAACCTGCAGAACAATCTAAAAGCGGAAACAAAAAACAATAATTTTTTTTATATTTTAAAAAAAATTACATTTTATTTACATTTTTTATACCCAGTATGGATGAGCAATCCTGAACAATACTGGTATATGATTTTATTATGGCAATCCTCCTGTTTTTAATTTCATCCTTCTGATCGATCACCCTGGAGTTTTCATAAAAACTTGTAAATTTCTTTGACAGGCTGAGAAGGTAAGTTGCCAGGACCTCAGGTTTGAGAGAGTTGAATGCTTCCTTCAACTTATAGGGATATTCATATAAATGCACAATCAAATCTATTTCTTCCTTATTCATATCTTCCTCTGTAAAATTTCCGCCTGAACCACTCTTTTCAAGAATGCTGGATGCTCTTGTGTATGAATACATTATAAATGGAGCAGTTTCACCATTAAAATCCAGTGCGTCTTCCCACCTGAAGGTTATGGGCTTGGATGGATTTATGCGGAGAATGTAAAATCTTAAGGCTGAGGATGCTATTTTTTCCGCTGTACTTTTATCCGAACTACCATACCTCTTTTCAATCTCCTGTGAGGCTTTTTCCACCAGTTTGTTGTACACCTCAGAAACAGGAATGCTTGTTCCCTTTCTTGTGGACATCTTCCCTGATTCCAGGTTCACATATCCGTAAAATATGAAATCCATCTGGTTTTCATATCCCAAAAGGGTGTGCATTATGAAATTCATAATCTTCCCATGTTCCTTATGATCCTCACCGAGAACAATTATGCATCTGTCATACTGGGAAAACTTGTACATATGATATGCTATATCTCTTGTCACATACAGGCTTGTTCCGTTTCCCCTTTCAAGATAGATCTTTCTAAGATTGGGTATATCAATATACTTTGCCCCGTCTTTTTCATCCGTTTCCAGATTTTCTGAAAGTTTCCTTATTACCTCTTTTGTTTCCCCTGAGGTGATGAATTCTGATTCCCATGTGAATTCATCGAACTTTATGTCAAGTTTTTCAAGATCCTTGATAATGGATTCCAAAACAACAGATGCGATTTCCCTCACATTTTTTATGAGCTCCCCATCGCCCCTTTCATATCTTTCCATGAGATCTTCCACTTCCCTTTCGCTCTTCTGCTCCTCAAAATAATTGTAGATTTTGACATAACCATCCAGAAGGTTTGCCACTGTGAGTTCATCACCCTTATGGAACTTTTCATATCCAAGATAGAGAGAAAGCATCTGTTTTCCTGAATCGTTAACATAGTATTGCTTTGTGACTCTGTATCCATATCTCTCTATGAGCTTTGCAACAGAATCTCCTATAACTGAGTTTCTTACCCTGCCCATGTGTATGGGTCCTGTTGGATTTGTGCTTGTATGCTCAACCGATACCCTTTCAGGATCCTGGAACGAATCCGGAAATATTCCTGCTGTATGGATAGATTCAGATATGGTGTTTAAAATTGCAATTGGGTTCAGGTATACGTTCACATAATAACCTTCCTTTTTTACGGAAGACACAAAGCCAAGCTTTTCTATATCAGAACATATCTTATCCAGCTTTCCGTCAAAGTTCGTTTCTGTCTTTCCATATTTGATAAGCCTCAGAGTTATGTGGGCATGTTCGGTCGGGTCGAATATTACCTCCTTCTCCTCAATGCCGCTCAGGGTTTTCTTTGCCTCTGACCTTATAATTTCAAGCAAGTCCTGAAATAAAAGCATGTGTAGTTATGTATGCAACATTTATAATTTTTCTTTATTCTCAATTTTAAATCCAAGTTCCTCAACGTTCCTGAAGAAATCGGGGTAACTCTTGCTTACTGATGATTCATTTTGAATTTGGAATCTATCCTTAAAAAATGCGGATGCAATGAATTTTGTCATTACCATTCTGTGATCTGCCCTTTCAGGTATTTCTCCAGAAGAGTTTACCTTTCCCCTATAAATATAAAGATTTCCAGAAGAGTATTCCCACTGGCAACCAATGGATTTCAAAATTTCCATTATTCCATTGAGCCGGTCGCTTTCCTTTGCCCTTAGTCTTTCGGCATTCCTTATTTCAACGCCTTCCTCTGATATGAGAGAGAGGATTGAGACCGGCGGTGCAAGATCGGGGTTTTTATTCACGTCAAGGGATATCCTTCCAATTTCAGTTTTTTTGGATGTTACAGATATTGAATCCCCATAATGTTCTATTTTTATGTATTTCTTCAGGATTTCCAGTATTTCCCTATCTGGCTGCACGGTTCTTTCAGGCAATCCCGTCACAGTTATGCCATCATCAGACAGCAAAAGACCCATAACTATGGGAAATGCCGCAGAGGAATAATCACCTTCAATCTCTACATCCTCTGGAATGTGAATATCTCTGGAATCAATTGATATAACCTTACCCATATGAGACAATACACCAAACTTTTCCAGAACGGATTGGGTTATTTTCACATATCCCTCTGAGGCAATCTTTCCTTGGACTTCTATGATTCCATTCTCCTCTCTGGAAAGGGCCATGCAGAACATAAGGGATGATAAAAACTGCGAACTGAGAGATGGATCAATCCTTATATTTCCCGGGCATGAAAAATCGGATGCATCCACCTGTACCCTATTTCCATAGAAAGAATAATTATAACCGTAAGGCTTTAGTGAACTGATCAAAGGATCAATTGGCCTTCTTAGAAGGGATGGATTGCAGAGTATTTCAGTTTTGCATCTTCTTGATGCCAGAAGTCCATGGAGAAGCCTGAAGCTTGTTCCAGATTCCCCCACTGCCAGAGTTTTTGGTTTTTCAAATTTTCCTTCCAATGTGATTCTATCTATATCCTGATGGATCGTTTTTCCGCAGGATTGCCCTATCCCCATGGATACCATATCATCATCAGAAAAACCCGGATTATGAATTGAAATATGGCCATCCAGGAAGGAAGACAAAAGGACATATCTTTGCATGAAACTCTTTGAAGGAGGGGCCCTTATCATTCCCCCTATTTTTCCCCGAACTACAGAAATCAAGCCTTGATCCGCTCCACATATGCAGGCCTGTTGCTCAGCCTTGTGCTTATGAACTTTATTCCCTTTGCCTTAAGTATGGATGCATCCTTTGATCTGTCCGCAGTGTTTCTATAAATGAGGAATACTGATGGACCCTTCCCGTTTACTCCTGCATACGAGAAGTTGAGATTCTGAAGTTTTTCATAATCCAGTTTTGATTGGGAGATTGTTCCCATATAGTTCCCATTGATTATTGCAGTATATTCAAAATTATATCTGTTAACACGGTTCCACATATCTTCATAGGCCCTGTTTAGAAAGGAGAAGTCGTTGCTTCCAAATTTAAAACTCTCCTTTTTCCTGTTAGTCGTCAGAATTATGACTGGTTTCTCTTCTATGATCTGCCTCTTTATAAGTTTACCTTCATAATTGTTTGCAATGCAGAGGCCTCCAAGAAGAGATATGGCAAGATCGTCTGTGGCACCCGTAGCTGACATTTTCGTCTCCCTTGAAATCTCACTCCCATCTCTGAGCATTTCCTCCTGTGAAAGTTCGATGCCATTCATTTCTGCATAGGCCATCAATATTCCTCCCACAATTGCACTGCTACTCTTCAACCCCTGCGAAGATGGCAACCTTTTCAAAACACGTACGGAAAACTCATTATTGCCCCCATATCTTTCCTTCATAATTTCAAGCAATCTCTGAACATTTCGGTCATTTTCCGGATCCTTCCATTCCCTTACGGATATGACCATTCCAAGTTCCAGTGCAACGGCTGCCCCCTTTCCAGTAACAAACCCACTTACCACTGAAATTCCAGAATTTGCCGTGATCCTTAACTCTTTCCAGCCCAATTGAGCACATCCTCCCTTGCCCTTTCAAACAACGGATTCTCAGGATAATTGTCAAAAAATATCCTGTAGGTTTCCCTTGCCTGCTCAAAAAACATATCCCTTCCATTAACAGCTCGCGCATTGAACAATTTAGCCTTTTCCATGAACTTAGTCTCCTCCTGCTGGTATGTCAGATCTATGAGGAACCCCTTATTTGATATTTTTGAATTTGGTGCTGGATCTCTATCAGTTTTCCTCATTCCCAGAGGAGTGCAATTTATGAGTACATCATATTCATCCGCCGAATCATAGGGTTTGATAGCCATGTTTGAATACTGCCATGTACCCTTAATCCTCTCCCCTGCCTTCTCCATGTTTGTTGTGAGTATGTCCAGCAGTTCAGGGGATGAATTTGTAAGAACATAGTAAAGTATGGTCCTTGATACACCTCCAGAACCGACAATTCCCACACGCTTTCCGTCAAGATTCACATGATTTTTCTTAAGTGTAAAATCGAAACCAATGTAATCCACATTGAAAGCAGAATATCCACCGGAATATTTCTTAATCACATTGGAAGACCCTGTTTTCCATACAAGTGGCTCCCTGTCTGTTGCAAAATTAAGAATGTATTCCTTATATGGGGCCGTAACATTGAAACCATCATAGGGAGAAATATTTGTATCGATTATTCTGTTAATTGTGTGCGGAGATGCATTTATGGCATAGTATGCGTTCCTGTTTCCCTCTATTTCGAAGATTCTGTTGAAGAGAAGTTCACTCCATGAAATGCTTACGGGGTTTCCTAAAAGACCCAGTATCATATATTATCACCAACCCTCTCCATCTCAGTGATGAACTCAGAAGCTCTAATTTCAATAATCCTGTGCCTGCCCGGACTTAAAGGCACAGGTATGTGCAGAGTCCCATCCCTGATCTTTTTGTCGTTTTTTATGTAATTTCCGCACTCCTTCAGCATATGCCTGTCCAGTTCAGGAATATCTACGCCGTATTTCAATACAATGCTATCAATTATCTCACATGGATCATAATTACTGTATCCAAGGTTTTTTGCAATCTCTGACTCTACCTTCATTCCAATCATAACAGCATAACCATGACTTATCCTGTTTCCAGAGACGGCCTCTATACCATGGCCCACTGTGTGACCAAAATTCAAAACGTTCCTTATATTTTCAGTTTCAAAAGGATCTTTGGCGCATATATCCATCTTGGCATCCACATTCAACTTTATCAGTTTTTCAATTGTGTTACCTTGCCATATTGTTTCCATACTGTTTTGCATCAACAGTTCATTTATTGAATTGTCCAGCATCAAACCATGCTTGATAATCTCCCCCATTGCTTCATAGAGCATTCCATTATTTCCCATTATAAAGGATGTATCCATAACTATTTCTGAAGGGTTCTTGAATGTCCCGATCAGATTTTTAACCCCTTTAAAATTGAGCCCGTTTTTCCCGCCAATAGAGGAATCCACCATTGATAGAACTGTGGTTGGTACCCCTATTAGATTGAGCCCTCTCTTATATGTGGCTGAAAGGAAACCAACAAGATCGCCTGTGGTTCCACCACCGACATATGCAACTTTTCTGTTACGCTCAAAATTCTCTGAGGCAAGCCTTTCAATAAGATTCCCATAATAATTCAGTGTTTTTGAATTTTCACCGTCTTCAATCTCAATAATGTATGATGGGGCAATCTTTTCAAACATCTTTACATGGGCATTTTTAACATTTTTACTCACGATGAAACAAATGTTTCCCTCTTTTTTCCACAGTTCTTCAAATGCGCCATGCCCAATATGGACCTTTATGGAATCCCCTGCGATCCTGTATTCCCAGACCATGTAATTTCAAAACATCCATTTTCTTTTGTCATTAATAGTTTTTTAATTTAAAATGGCAACTGGATCTGTTTAAGGATCCGATCATTTTAAAATAAGTATGAAGAAATTGATTTCTTCCAAAGTTGTAATAATGAAAGATTTACATTTTTTCTTTGCCAAAATTCCCTTAACCGCACTTTGCTGATTGGAATCCCCAATTAAATTCTACTTGCAATTAACATTCCCTGAAATACCCCATATTTTTTCAAGTCAACCCTGAAACCCATGGTTTCAAGAATTGATGGTAGATTCTTCGGACCCTGATGGTATTCCATTATTATATTTTCAATTTTTTTAAAGTGCCTTTCTTCCAATTTCTCAATATTGCTATATTCACAGCCTTCACAATCCATTTTTAATAAACCTATGGTCTCACCTTCAAACATATCTATTATATCTCCAAGAGTTATGCCATCAACGACACATATTTTTGCATTATCCTTCTTCGGACTTGTCTCAAATTCAGGAAAAGAATTGGAGTTTGGAAAAGCTTCATACATCTTAATTTCAACAGATTTCTCATTGCTCACGGCCCTATTTATTGCCGTGACCATATTATCCACACCGGAATCCCTGATATTTTTTAATCCAATGTCATAGTTTCTTAAATCAGGCTCTATACCTAAAACCTTTTTTGCACCTTTCTTCGCAAAATATATGGAAGAATCTCCGTTATTCATTCCCACGTCAATAACGTTCTTATCTACAATATGGCATTTGTAAATCTCATCGATAAAAATCTCCTCCAGCTGTACAAGATCAAGGCCCATATCTGTTCTACATGAGATTTTTATTCCGTTATTATTCTCCAACTGAACCATATCTTCACTCAATGGAAATACGTTCCAGCCATTATCCATAAGCCTGGCCAGACTTCCTATTCCAGATCTTATTTTGATTTTTCTACCCTTAATATCTACCTCAAAATCTTTTTTTGACGTGAATATACGACCAAGGAAAACATCAAAATATCCCATCCCCAGCCTTTTTTTGATCATTTTCATATACAAAATATTCTTTGAAAATTTTGTTTCCATGCACCTGTCACTTAAATTTTTGTAAGTATTAAAGAATATTTAAAAATATATGTGAAGACATGCATTGAAATTCTTATGTTTATTCATTTTACCCTTGCAGTTCCACCTTTTTTTGAAAACCTTTGAATGATTTCCCTTAAGGAATAATCCCTTACTCTGGAAATGACCATTGCCGGGAAAAACAATATGAGATCGGAAACTACGTAAATGGCTGAATAGTTCAAATACAATAATGTGAACAAAATTATGGCCAAAAGAGTTAATACAATCTGGAATAGGGAAATATTGAATATACCCATCTTTATTTTTTCCCTGATTGCCCTTTGATTATTGACATAAGGTTCTTCCACCCTTTTTTGTTTTTCCTTTCTCTCTTCATCCTCATTTGAGCTAAATCTCCTCAAATAAACATAGGCGCCTAAAATGGCCAGATCCAACATGGTGTTTATGATCAAAAGGTCCATACCGTAAGGAGACATATAGGATATTTCTGGATTTTTCTGGTTAGAAATATAAATGTTGTACAGGCCATAATCATATGAAGCCCTAAAAACAGTCCCAGGTATGGTCACTGGTTGAAGATATGTCCAGAGGCCCATCTGCTCATTCCTGAATGTCACAATCACGGTAAAATTGTTATTTTGCACATTCTTATTATTAAGATTAAAGCTTATGTTCTGCCTGAGATCTGGAGAGAACTTTACTATGTTATATTCATTATAAAAATTATTGACTTCTTCATCCAATTTATTCAAATTTTTTTGGGGTATGAGAAATATTTTGGAAATAAATGGCTCATAATTGTTATCCACATATTTTCCGGATTGAACTGTTATGGTCTGATTCTGCACTCTTAAGATTCCTGCGTTAACAGATTGAATTTCCGGCGCATAGACTGTCTGATTGAAAACCGCCTGTACATTGCTTTTTCCTGACGTGAAATTCAATGTTTGCATGGAAGATCCATATTGAATTCCAACCTTGACACCACCCTGAACGATTACATCATAATAGCCGTCAGGTACCTTTGGATGGAAAACTATGGGAGCGTGATTCTGATAACTTGCAGCTATGGCATTTATTTCATCCCCGAGGCAGATTATTGGTGCAATCTGCCAGCCGTTGGGTTCCTGATTTATATTCATGGCACCGGCATTTATTTCATAGGAATTTGATCCGTTTAAGACCAATTCCATAAGGGTTACATTGGACATGGCTGGATAGATAAACCCCGATATATATGAAGAAATTTTACTGAAGTTGTTTACGTCATAAAAGGGAATAATCGGCATGGTTTTATTCATTAAAGATAGAAATTCTATGGTTTGTGGTATATTGTAGGCAATGTATGCGCCCTGGTTAGAAATTATGCTCCCGGAGAAGTAAAGATTTTTTAAAACATATATCTGGCCAAATCTCTTTTCGAGAACCAAACCCTTATCATGCATCAGTAAATTCAATGGCTGTGTATAGTTTTCTGAGTTGTACACTATATACTGAACACCCATGTATGTCATGGCCCTTGCAAACATTGTAAAATTTTGTTCCAGCAGATAAGATGGAAGGGACATTAGCCAGCCATTCCATCCCGTATCTTCCGTAATAGCATTGGGAAAATTCAGGTAGGAGTTGTTCTGTATGGAAAAGTTGGCCAGAATCATCACATTCCCCTGAGGATTGATTGAATAAACATAATCTGCAGTCTTTACAAAATTGTTGCTTAAGGGCACCGGTCTAAAATTTTGATTTATGGATTGGACATTTGGCTGAAAATAGATCACCTGGCTTCCTATAATAAATACAAGGAAAATTACCATGATTAACCTGATGGTATTTTTCTTCCAGGGCATTTTAGAGATCAGGCTTAAGACTGTCAGTATGCCCATGGCAAAGAAAATGTAAAGAAGGGAAGGATAAAGAATATTGAAAAAGTAAGTGTCATAGGTATATACTAAAAATGGGTAAAGGGATGTCTGGCCCAGGCCATAATTTATGATTGGGGACAGATATACCGCAAATATAATCAGAAGAGAAAGTAAGGAAAATAGGTAAATGGCCATTGATGGAAAACGCTTCCTGAATAGGGTTAAAATACCGGCAAAAAATGGTATTAAACCAAACAATACCATTGACGGATTATAAACAGATAACCAGTTTTCTGCTGCAGAAAATGCATATATGGGCGTATATTTTTGATAAGCTATGAATAATTGTACTGGAACTATATCTCCTATGGCCTGAATACCACTGCTTTTAAGCATAAAAAAACCCATTAGAAACTTTAGATTAAGCAATATGAACAGGAAAAAGATCCATATGAAGTAACTGCCCAGGTGGATAAATCTTCTAAGGCTGATCCTTTGTAAGAATTTAAAGAGAGTAAAGGAAATAAACAACAATATGGCATAGAGTATTGTTCTTGTATCCACGACTAAAAGGGCCATTACAAGAGAGGTCAGTATACTATTTTCCAGACCCTTCTTTGAGAAAAAGGCCTCCCGTAAGTTCATGGTTTGATCAAGCAATGCCATATACAGTGGTACCAGGCCAATAAAGAGCGAATATCCAAAGAACTGCCCTCCATAATAATAGAAACTCAATGTCAGACTAACAGATACAATAATCCCCACGGCAGTAATAATTGGGTCCTCTACAGCACAATCAAAATATACCCTGTTAAAGTATTCTACGGCAAAGGAGACGGAAAGGAATGTTACAACAAAAACCAGCCAGAGATAAATGGTTGTATAAATCTGGCTACCCAGAAGGGACAGTGGGAGTAATATAAATGCAAGGTTGCTTTCAACCGCACCATCCGTAAAAATTGATGTGTTTGTTTTAAAAAAAATATAATTTGGGACTGCACTGGTTCCAAGTAACAAGTCACCATAATATAGAAATATGAATTCCATGGTAGACAAAACGGTTAGAAATATTACCTTTATGGTAAATTTTGAAAGCCTCATTTATCCTCTGTTAATTTAAATCTATGGATTAAGTTTTTCTATTTTTGATTCTCCGGATAATTAAAGAATTCAATTAAATTAAAAAATTGCTTAATATATCATACTCATTTCATCTCTGCGCCTGAAATTAGTATAAATTTTATAATTACATAAAATAAATCATATAATTTTATGTCCAATGGAAATGTCTGTATTTTCATATAAAGGTCTTATCTTTTATTACAATATTAGTAATAGATTTTTAATATTATTCAAATAATATGAATATCATTATCACCCAATTTCCCGTTTATATTCAGAGTCTTTTCTGTGTTGAACTATTTCGAATTATTAATATATACACAAAAACCTTGCAATTCTTTACGTAACAATTTTCTTAGCAGGACCGGTGTATCTGAAAACAAAACAAATTTAAACTATAACAGATTATTTATTGTATTATGCTGATTCGAGATATTGATAAAAAACTGGATATGAGATTAATTTTAAAATTAAGGGAAAATACTGATTTATTTAATACAACTTCCGAACTTGCAACTAAGATTCCAGCATACGTATATAGATTAGACGGCAGTTCATGGATAAGTACATATTTTCCAAAGAACAGTAAAAGCAATAACTTGATGCTAATGCTCAAAAAGTTTGGAGCCATTGAAAAGGATAGTGCATATGTTATAGATTCAAAGATCAATAATGTGAAGGATCTGACCATAATAAACAAACTTATGGAACTCCACTCTTTCGTTATAAACAGATCGGATATGAGCGGTGGATTTCTTAATGTATATGCCAGATTCCACAGCAATGAAATGGAGGAGGTGTCTGATCTTCTTGCTGAATACACATCGGATAGGGACAACTCAAGAATTGCCTGGCTAGGCCCAAACCCCGGTATAATCTGGACGAATAACCTCATAAATTCGGAATATCCAATTTCCCTGGTAACATTTGAAATGATGGCAGAAGATGAATCCCCTGAAATATTGTCCTTAATGAAAAATCAGGAAATTATGGCTGAAATGAAAAGCAATGAAAGTGAGCCTGGAAAATTGAATTTGATTTTATATTCAGAAAAAGTTGACCTTGAAACCGAGGGGGCCTATGCCATAAGCAAGAGTGATGGAATTTACAATCAGAATGTTCAAAGCAGACTACTTTCGATTATAAGGGAAAATGCAAACAGGGAACATATTATGAGGTTAAGGCATTTTGTAAGATCTACAGGGGAAAAATTAAAAATTAGCGTTCTTCTCCCAACTGTCAGCGCATATGAGTATTATTCCCTGCTATATGAAATTGCGAGGAAAAGAGAACACAAGATTATCATAAGATATTTGTTGCCCTATTCTGTTGATATTTGGGATATTATATAATGAATGCGAGACTTTTTAAAATCCTGAGCTTTTTCATAATCTCTGGATAGATGATTCAGGATTGAGAAAATTAACTGTAGACATTTATCCTTGATGATACATAAAATGCTCCGACCGGGATTCGGACCCGGGTCGTCGGCTCGAAAGGCCGATATGCTTGACCGGACTACACCATCGGAGCTTTATTTCCTGTAAGGGACAAGCCTATATTTATTTTTGCGTAAATGCCTGAATCCTATAAAATAAATTTGTAAAAAAACAGCAAATAATTTAAACAGATAAAGATATGGCAATGATATTATGGATTTCAGGGCAAAAATTGTAACGTGGAATGAAATAGAAAAATGGTGTGAAACGATCAATCAGAAAATGGGTTCCGACTTTAAGCCTGATGTTATCATAGGAATGTCCAGGGGCGGACTTGTTCCTGCAAGAATCCTCTCTGATATGAATCTCATCAAGGATCTTTTTGCCATAAAGACAGAACACTGGGGCCTTACTGCTACGGTTGATGGAGAGGCCGTTATGAAATACGGTCTTAACGTATCTGTGGAGAGGAGGAATGTTCTCGTGGTGGATGATATAACGGATACGGGCCAGAGTATGAAGCTGGCATATGATTATGCCATGACTCTCAAGGCAACAAAGGTTAAGACTGCAACGATGCTCCATATTGCTCATTCAAAATTTGTGCCGGATTTCTATGGTGAGGAGATTTCAGAAGATAAGTGGACCTGGTTCATCTTCCCATGGAATATATACGAAGATCTCACAAATCTAACAGGAAAATTGAAAATAAAGGATTCATCCATAGAAGACATTGGGAGGATGCTTTTAGAGACCTATGATCTGAAGGTTGAAAATGAAACTCTGAATAAAATTCTTAATCAAATGGTGAAACTTGGAAAAATTAAGGTTGAAAATAGGAGATACAACTTACCCTAATCCGGTAAGATCTCAGTCCCGCTCCTACCATTGAGTACATCCATTGCATTTTCAAGTTTGCCTATTTTGGCCGTTTTTCCACCATGCCTTAAGAATTCCAGTGCAGCCTGTACCTTGGGGCCCATGCTTCCTCTGGCAAATTGGCCTTCTTTGACATATTTTTCCATCTCACTCACCCTGACCTTTTCCAGTGCCCTCTGGCTTTCCTTACCATAATCCACATACACATTTGTTACGTCTGTGAGGATGATGAACTGATCAAACTCAAGCAAGTATGCAAGGACTGCGGATGCCAGATCCTTATCAATAACTGCATCAACACCCTCATATCCTTGCTCTGTCCTTACCACGGGAATACCACCCCCACCCACACAAACAGGGAGCAGCCCCGATAGGAGATTACTCTCTATAACCCTCTTCTCCAATATATCCACAGGAAATGGGGAAGGGACAACTCTTCTAAATCCTCTTTCAGTCCTTACAAATTTCCATCCCTTCTCTATTTCATACTTTTTCGCTTCCTTCTCCGTGAAGAATTCGCCCACCGGCTTTGAGGGATCCTTAAATCCCGGATCCTCTGAATTGACAGCCGTCCTTGTCACAATTACGGACATATCCTTGCTTAAGCCCTTTTCTCTCTTAACCCTCTCATATGCCTCAAGTATTATTTCTCCTATGAGTCCCTGTGACATTGCTCCGCATGCGTGAAGAGGCATGCCTGGAGGCATTCCATCCTGATCTTGATTTCTTAAGAGTATATCACCGACCTGTGGGCCGTTTCCGTGAGTAATTACCACATCCTCCCTATGAATCACATCTGAAAGAGAATTCAGTGCGACATAGGCGTGCTCGACCTGTGTTTTGAAATCCCTTCTGTCCTTACTTGAAAGAAGAGCATTTCCCCCCAAAGCAATCAATATTTTAGACATAAAATCACGCAGGAAAATCCTAATACAGTTTAGATATAAATAAAATTTACGCCATCTCACAGGTTTAAATATTAGTCTCTTTGCACAGAGAATGAATTTTTTCTCATGATTTCATTTATAAGTGAAAAAATAAAAATTAATTGATATCGGTTTTTATGCGATGAAAACATGTCAACTCATGAAACTAACGGTAGCACATACCCCAGACCCGGATGATGCATTTATGTTTTATGCAATGATCACGGGAAAAATAGAGACTTCAATGGAATATGAACAGATAATAAAGGATATTGAGACATTGAATCAGGAGGCAAGAAGTGGCATGTATGACGTGACTGCCATTTCAGCAAATGCCTATGCATCCTTTAATGAAGTATATGCCCTTACAAGGTCAGGTGCAAGCTTTGGAATTTCATATGGACCCATGGTTGTGGCAAAAAGCCAGGTAGATTTTTCAAAGGCCATAGTTGGAAGCCCGGGATCAGGGACTTCCTCAGAACTTCTCTTCAAAATGTTTGTCAACAAGGATGCAAATATAAGGCCAATGAGATTTGACACCATACCCGATGCAGTGTTAAAGGGAGAGATAGATGCGGGTATTGTAATACACGATGAGCAGCTCACATTTCAAAATAAGGGTTTGCTCAAGGTTGTTGATCTGTACGAAAAGTGGAAAGCCTATGCTGGTGATCTTCCCATACCTCTCGGCTTCAACGCCATAAGAAAGAGCCTTGGAAAGGAGACCATAGGCATGTACATAAAAGATTTTGAAAATTCCATAAAATATGCCATGGGACATACGGAAGAGGCTGCAAGGTATGCGATGAAATATGCCAGATACGAGGATCTTGAACTTGAGACTAAATTTATAAAGATGTATGTGAATGAGCTGTCCGTCGATTTTGGGGAAAAAGGTAGAAAAGCTCTGGAAATTTATTATAAGAAGGCAAGGGATATGAAGCTTCTACCTGAGTTTAAGATGGAAATTGTTTAAAATTTCCCAATAATTTTTTTTATGATATTTAAGTGTTTTCCCTTACCAGTCAGGCTAAATCTTAATTACATAAACAACAATGTTTAGGTGATATGAATGACCAGCATAATTAACTTTGATCGTTTTATGATGGGTTTCACTTTGGGGTCTCATATTCTTATTGTTACGCTTACAATTGCAATCTCTGTAATTATGAGTGTAATAGAGTTTTTGGGCATATATTTGAAGGATAAGGAATATGAGGTCATGGCAAGAAGGCTTTCAAAGGCCCTAGCAATATTTTTTGCCATAGGAACTGCAAGTGGAACCGTGCTTGCCATTGAGCTTTTTTCACTGTGGCCTAACTTTATGGTGCTTGTGGGAAAAATAGACATACTTCCCTTTTACTATGAAGTTTTTGCCTTTTTCCTTGAATCCATAAGCCTGGTACTGTATGTTTATTACTGGGATTATTTCAAAAACAGGTACCAGCACTGGGCTCTTTCCCTGTTTGTTGCAGCCGGAACACTTCTCTCTGCAGTTTTCATAACCATGGTAAATGCATGGATGAACACCCCATCAGGATTTAACATTCCCGAATATATATCAACCGGGACTGTTTCAGGCGTAAACCCCCTTGCTGCCATGTTCAGCCCGTCCGCAGCAGTTGAGATAGGTCACGTTGTACCAGCAACTCTTGCAGCTGGCTCTTTTGCCCTTCTCGCCTATTTCGCAATAAACTACTTGAAGGCGAAGACAGACATAACCAGAAGTATTTATATGAAATCCATCAAGGTTGCAGCCATCGTTGGCCTCATTGCAGTAGGAATTGCAGGGCTCACGGGAGACGAATCCATGAGGATGCTCTATTCACTGCAGCCACTAAAGTATGCTGCAATTGAACTGAATTTCCACAATCACATACCTGCCGCCGAAAAACTAGGGGGAATAGTTATAAATGGTGTTCCACAGTATTATATCGCAGTTCCTGGCCTTCAGAGCCTCATAATGTTTCTTTCATTCAATTCCCATCAGGCAGTTCCATATTTGACACAATTCCCACAGTCACAGTGGCCCCCACTGTTCATCCATCTTACCTTTGATGTAATGGTTGGTGGTGGAGCCCTTGTTGGCCTCTTTGCCCTTCTTCTCTTCTTAAGGATTGTGTTAAAGAAGGACATATCGGGCAAATTCTACCTTTACTCCATGGTTATTTCAGGTATTCTTCTGGAAATTGTATACGATTCTGGATGGGTGACTGATGAGGTTGGAAGGCAGCCCTACATAATTTACAATCATGTTATGACAGTGGCCTCCGCTGCAAACACATCTCCCTCGGTGCTCCCTCTGGGAATAGGCATTATTATATTCTATTGCCTTGTGGTTCCGTTCACATTCTACTTTTCAGCAAAGGTTTTGAAAAACTCATCCGTTGAGAAGGAGATTGAAAGGGTAGGTGATCTCTGATGGCGTTTAATGTTGAAGTTTTGCTTAACGGAATAATATTTGGAATGTTCTTTGCAATCATATCGACCGAACTTATGGCCGCCTCGGCAATTATATTCAAGTATGAGGAGAGCAGGAGAAAGGTGTTCTACTATCTTGTACCGATTTGGGAGATCACAGGTACATTTTTTGTATTCTATGTGGTGAATGTTGAGGCACTTATCCCCAATGCCCTTCCGATTCTGGCCTATTCCTATATTTCGTACATACTCATATTCATCGTAATATACATTCTGAGAAACCTCTCCATAATATCTGCGGAGTTCATATTCAAAAACAGGTGGAATATAAGCAGGAAAACCCTCTATTCAACCTATGCCATACTCACATACATCCTTGGTTTCTTTGTTCTCGTCATATACACTTCCCTCATGAGCGGGAGGGGATTGAATATAAATGCCAGAACATTTAACCTTGCATCCTTCGTATCCTATCTTCCCGATGATGGTTTCATCATAGGAAGTGCCATTGCTCTTTTCGGTCTTTCATCCATATTCTATAAACTTGATGTGAACAGCATCCTTTCCCTTGCAGTCACAGTTATTGGCTTAATCATTGCAGGGGCTTCATTCATTGCCATAAACGATTACAGCAATCTTTACATAATGATGCTTTCAGGACTTGTGACACTCAGCATACCCGTGATAAACATGGTTCCAAAGCTTAGAAAATACATATCAGATAAGATCACGTTCCAGGGATTTCTTGCAGCCGCGGCGTTCCTTCTATTTTATTCCGTTTACCCAAACCTTGGTTCAAAGACAATAGATGTGAATTCACTCCTGAATGATTCCGCAATGCAGACACAGATATTCTACGCAACGCTCATAGGAGGTACCCTTCTTCTCATAATGTCAATCGTTTTCTTCAGAGTGTGGGTAAACTCTTCTAAAAAGAGGATTAATGCAGGTGCAGATGAGGTGGAATGATGTTTTACCCCATAGTTTTTATATCCACCATAATAATTTTCCTCCTGACCATACTTCTTGCGATACTTATCACGACAAATCTTGTGAGAACAGGAAAAATGCCCTTCCTGTTCTGGTCAACAGGTCTGTGGATATTTGCCATATCAGTTCTGCTTGAGATACTATTTTCTGCCAGCATTTACAATAACCTATTGATGGATTCCTACCTGTTTCTTGTGGCCATACTTGTGGAGATGCTTGCACTGGGATCGGTATATCTTTTCAATAACTCAACTCTGATCAGATCATATGTTGCCTATTCCATAATATCAGACATAATACTTGCCATATCTCTTGCCCTGACCCCAATTCCCAATATGATAATAACTGGAGTTGTAGCAGGCCTTCTTCCGCTCAGTCTTGTAATTACATCATCCATAGTTACATTTCCGGCAGCAGCTCTTCTCATAATAATATCTGCCATATCGTACAGGAAGAAAGCGGACAGGAAACTTATAAGCATAATCCTTGGAGTTATAGTTGTGAGCATTGCAGGAACACTTTACATAGCGGCATTCCCTGCATTCCTTTATTATGCGGAATTTCTGGGGATTGTGCTCCTCTGGCTTGGCTTTGTGGACTTTTCAAAACTCTTTAAGGCAAACCCAAACAGGACAAACTCACCTGCCAATAATTAAAAACTCCATTCCGAGATTCTGGGCAATTTCAAAATTTCCCATATTTTCCTTTTTCATTTTTATCTTCATTCTGTTAACAGTTTTTTTCATATCCTTAAATAGCTGGTTCACGTTAATGACGACCCTGTCCCTTTCAAGCCATATTCCCCTCTTCATTCCATATTCCATTATGGCAGATGGATCTTCAGGGTTTATCTCTATGACAGCAGGATTTCTTATGAAATATCTGTGGAATAATCCGCCCCTTATAATTCTGTATGTTTCCCTTGGGTCCAGATCCCTGTAGGGTTTGCCTGCCCATTTGATAAATGATGCAAAGTTCTTATTTGACTGACCCGAGCCGAAAACGATTCTTTCGTCCTCCCCTTCCAGAATCCTTCCTATTCCGCCAACCATTTCTCCGTAGGCAAATATGGCAATTACAGCCATAACGGGAGAATTGTTTTCAATGCACATCTTTATGTCCCTGTACATTTCACCCTTAACCACGTCTGAAAAGAACGTTTCTAACTTCAATTCAATCACACATGGGATGGATACATCATAAGCTTTTTTATTGCTTTTATTTAAGGCGGATAGTTCTATATATTCTGGAATGGATCATGATTTATGGATGAGGAAAAGGCCTGCATGATAAGATATGGTGAGAGCCTCATATGCGTTGATTCTTCCCTTCCCATATTTTCCATGCTTGGGAAGAAATATACAATCCTCATTATGGGAATGCTTTCAGGAAGCAGGGAGATGGCCACATTTAATCAGATAAGAAAGGGCATTCCTGATGCAAGTGCAAGGGCCATATCTTTAAGGCTCAGGGAAATGGAGAGAATGGGTATTGTGGAGAGGGCCACATATGATAACCACATAACATACTTTCTCACAGAGGAGGGTTTAAAATTAAAGGAAAGCCTGAAGGATTTGTTTACTCTTGTTTCAGGCAATTGAAACAGATCATTCCATACTGAATATTTAATATATTAAGGGATCATGCAAATAGGATGAAAGGTATAATACTGCACGGTGGAACAGGCACAAGGCTCCGCCCGATCACATATTCTGACGTAAAACAGCTGCTCACCATTGCCGGAAAACCAACGAGTGAATATGCCCTGCTGGACATGCTTGATGCGGGGATTAAGGAGATAGGCATAGTCATAGGCTCTGTTGGCGGGGAGGAAGTTAAGAAATATTACGGGGATGGAAGTAAATGGAACTGCTCCATAAAATACATATATCAGGAGAGGCCCCTGGGAATTGCCCATGCCATAGGCCTGTGTAGAAACTTTGTGGGTGAAGATTCCTTTGTTGTATACCTTGGTGACAATGTGATGCAGGATCATCTTACTGAGCCAGGAAATGATTTTGAGAATAATAAAATGGATGCCTATTTAATGCTTGTAAATGTAAAGAATCCAGAAAAATTTGGTGTTTGTGAAGTAAGGGACAATAGAATAGTTTCACTTGAGGAAAAACCAAAGAAGCCCAGGAGCAACCTTGCAGTTTCAGGCGTATATTTCCTCAGACCATCAATTTTCAGATACATCGATATGCTCAAGCCATCATGGAGAGGTGAATATGAAATAATGGAAGCCCTGCAGCTTCTTCTTGAAAGGAACGGAAAAATAGGGTATAAAATTATAAGGGGATGGTTCAAAGACACAGGTACCGTGAGTGATTTTCTTGAATGTAACAGATTGGTCCTTGAAAATATTAAGGGAAATTCCGACCCTTCCATGCTTAACGTTTCGGGAAGGGTTGAAATTGGAAAGAACTCCGTAATAGATGAAAATAGCCGGGTGCTTGGTCCCTGTTATATAGGGAATGATGTGACCATAGAGAATTCCTACATAGGTCCCTATACAAGCATAGGCGATGGGTGCAGGATTAAGGGTACCGAAATTGAAAATTCTGTGCTCATGGATCATTGCACCGTGGATTTCCTCGATGGAAGGATAATATTTGAAAGCATAATAGGCCCGAACTGTACCATAAACTCCGGTTATTCAAAAACAAGGAGGACAAGCATAATAGCCGGAAGAGATTCGAAGATGAACATATGAAAACACTCATAACTGGAGCAGGTGGGCAGCTTGGAAGGGAGATAAAAAGCTTGATTCCTGATGCACTCACACCAGCCAAAGATGAACTTGATCTCAGAGATCCTGAAGAAGTATACTCCTATCTTCTCAGGGAGAAGCCTGATCAGATTTTTAACTGCGGTGCAATGACGGATGTAGATAAATGCGAAACCGAGAGGATGGATGCCTTAAAAATCAATGCCCTCTCCCCTGTGGCCATGGCAAGGTATGCAAGCAGATTCTCCTCAAGGTTAATTCACTTTTCCACAGATTATGTTTTTGATGGGGGAAGAGGAAATTATTCAGAAGATGATATTCCTGATCCAATAAATTATTATGGAAAATCCAAGCTTCTTGGGGATTTTGCCATATTGCCAGTTCCCAATTCAATCATAATCAGAACTTCTGGCGTATTCGGCAATAAGATGAACTTTCCCCTATTTGTTTACAGAAATTTGAAGGAAGGCAGAGAAATAAGGGCAATTGAATCTTTCTATTCACCCATAAGTGCAAGAAATCTTGCCCGGGCCTCTGTGGAACTCAATAATATGCATTTCAATGGCCTCATAAATGTTTCAGGAGAAAGGATTTCAAGGTATGAGTTTGCAATTAAAATTGCCAAACATTTCAATCTTGATCAGAATCTTGTTAAAAGAAGCACGGAAATTTCAGGCGGAAGAGCCAGAAGGCCTCGTGATTCCTCCCTTTGCATAGAAAAAGCGAAGAAAATCATTCTATGGGATTTCCATTCCGCAGAATCAAATATAACATACATAGGTGAAATTTAAAAATTTAATTACACATGAACAATGGAGTAAAATGCCGTTTACCTTTGAGAAGTGCCATATGGATGGCCTGATTATGGTCAGGAGAAAGATATTCAAGGACGAAAGAGGTTACTTCACCGAAACATATAAGGAAGGTGATTTTACACCTGCTGGCATTAACAGAGCATTTAAACAGGAAAATCTTTCCTTTTCGAGGAAAGGTGTCATAAGAGGCTTGCATTATCAGCTAAATCCCTATGCACAGGGAAAGCTTGTTTCCGTAATTTCCGGGAAGATAATGGATGTTGCCCTTGATTTAAGAAGGGATTCAAAAGGCTTCGGAAAATATTTTTCAATCGTTCTCTCTGAAGATAATGCCACCTCACTGTGGATTCCTGAAGGCTTTGCCCATGGTTTCTGTGCCCTGGAAGATTCCTTTGTCCTGTACAGGACAACATCGGAATACAATCCGGAAAGGGAAAGAGGCATAAGATATGATGATCCCCAGATTGGAATAGAATGGCCCGATCTTGAAAGGATTGTTTCCAAAAAGGACAGATCCTATCCACTTTTAAGTGATGCAGTCTCCAGGGGAGATGTGTTTTGAAAATTATTGTTACAGGGGGCTCAGGATTCATTGGATCCAACTATATTCAGAGAAGACTGGAGAAGACGGATGATTTCATTATAAATATGGATAAGGGTACATACGCATCCAATATATGGTATGAGCGAAACTTTCCTGAAAAAAGATATATGGCTATCAGGGACGATATATTAAATGTGGACAGGTATGAGGATATTTTGAATGATGCCGATCTTATAATAAATTTTGCCGCAGAATCCCATGTAGACAATTCAATCAAGGATTCATCGGCCTTTGTGATGAGCAACTTTGTTGGTGTCCAGAAATTGCTTGACTTTGCCAGGAGGCATGATATGAGATTTCATCAAATATCCACCGATGAGGTTTATGGATCACTTGATCCCGATGGAACCGATATGTTCACTCCTGAAAGATGCTATGAACCAATGAATCCCTATTCTGCCACAAAGGCATCTGCAGATCTTCTTGCAGGGGCTTACAGGAATACATATGGCATGAGGATAACCATAAGCAACTGCAGCAACAATTACGGCCCGCACCAGCATCCGGAAAAGCTCATTCCAAAGACAGTATTGAATGCCCTGAATTCAAGAAAAATCCCTGTGTATGGCAACGGCCTTCAGATCCGGGACTGGATTCATGTAAGGGATCATAATGATGCTGTTGACTTTATTATTGAAAGAGGAATTCCCGGAAAAAAATACCTTATAGGCGCCAGGAACCAGATGAGGAATATTGACGTTGTGGGAATGATCCTCAAAATGCTTAATTTGAAACAGGAATTAATAGAGTTCGTGGAAGACAGGCCAGGCCATGACAGGAGATATGCAATGGACCCGTCGTCCACCGAATCCCTTGGCTGGAAACCCAAAATATCCTTTGAAGATGGATTGAGAGAAACGGTTCATCATTACAGGGAAAACATGAATATTTACAGTTCCATGATATGATCTGGAAATATTTTTTAGAATTGCAATACGATTTTATAATAAATAAAAATTCCTGCTGATGGTAAATTACCATTTTCTTAAGAAAATTATGGTTATTGGGGAGAGGCAATCCCTTTTGAGCATGCAAAGCTATATGAATCTGGCAATTGAAAATTCCAATATTCTCATAAGCATATTTCAGAAGCCTGAGGACCCTCTGGATGATATGATCAGAAAGGTAAGTGAAAATGAAAAGAAGGCGGATGATATTACCCTTGAATTAAAGAGGAACGTTACATCAGGTGCAATCGGTTCCACACTGATGGATAATTTTCTCAATCTTATAGAAAAGTTTGATGACATAATTGACAGGACATACTGGATATCCAGAGAGATGTCAAGAACCAAGGACAGTCTGATTGCAAACTCATTTCACATGGAGCCTGTCAGCAATTTTTATGCAAGCTTCTGTGCCATACTGGAGATAAATATTGAGGCAGTTAAGTTGGTTGACAGGATGCTCCAGGTCAGTGATGTTGCAGAGGCAAAACAGATCAGGAAAGAGATTGAAAAGATGGAGGAGGACGTTGACGAAATAAAGGACGGAATAATTGACAGATTATACAGAATATCGGAAAGCATAAGCTATCTTACATTTAATCACATAAATTCCGTTGTACACACACTGGACGATCTTCTTGACGACTGTGAAGATATTTCTGATCTCATATTGAATACAATGATGTCGGTATCAAGATGATATTATATTATATTTCAATTTTTCTCATTGCCCTTCTCTCCATGATTGTTTCTGGCAACAATCTTTCTGCGGCAGTTGGAACGGTTGTGGGGTCTAGAATTGTGTCCAGATGGTTTGGTCTTTTGCTTGGTGCCGGCGGTTTCTCACTGGGCCTTATAATCGAGGGCAGGTTTCTTTCCGATTCCATATTCAGGATCATGCCGGATGTCCCTTACTATATTGTGGTAGTTCTTTTCATATCGTTCATATTGTTTGCCCTTGCAACCTTTTTCAGGGTACCGCTTTCACTCACCATGGCCATTGTGGGAATTTCCATAGGAATCTCCCTCAGAGCTGGATTCTCCATGGATTTGTCCTATGTTTATTTTGTAATATCTGCCTGGGTTCTTGCCCCCATTTTATCCATATTTTTCTCCTTCTATCTCAACAGGAAGATCTCTTCCATAAACGTGAACAATGCATGGAAGGCTGCAAGAATCTATAAAATTCTTCTTGTAATCATATCATTTCTGACCGCGTTCACTCTTGGGGCAAACACCTTTGGCCTTCTGGCATCCCTGGGCCATGACACCCTGTTTACCCTTGGAATCATGATCCTTTCCATATTTATTGGGGCAATATTCCTGAGCGGCGGTGTCATAAAGAGAGTTTCCCAGGATATATACGGGATGAGATATGCCAATGCATTCATTTCCTTGCTTGTATCATCTGCCCTTGTGGAGGCCGCCACATTCTTTTCCCTTCCCCTTTCAAACACCCAGACGCTCACATCAAGTGTTTTTGGCTCAGGCCTCTCATACAACACCAAGGCCATGATCTCAAGGCCATTTTTCCAGGTGGTTGCCATGTGGATAATATCCCCACTTTTTGGGATGCTTGTTGGATTTTTGCTTGTGTGAATGATCAAAAATCATAAAGCGTAGTCTTGTAAAGCTTCTCATAATATTTATAATAAAAGTTCAGAAAGGATCTGGAGGATGTAAGAATATCTGCCCTTATGGAATATTCCCTGTTTTCTCCTGCAAGGATTCCACATTCTATTCCCTGCCTCACATCTTCCATTACAGCACTGTACAGTTCATCACCGTATATGCCTATGGACATTCTCCTTATCTTTCCATATACCGTGTCTGTGATTTTCTCACGGGATAGGGTCTTTTTAGTTCCCAATATGGATTTGAATATGAGATACTTTTCATATTCCGGCATATTCAAATGATAGGGAAAGGGATAGAGTGAAATTTCATAGTTTCCCTGAAAATCATTGAACCTGCTTTCCGGACATATGACCTTGCTATCGGTTCTTTCTGATACGGCGTTCCTGTGGCTCCCAAAGCATACATATACCTCACTTCCTCCCGTTACATTATTCAGGCATTGCATCATTCCGGGCTGGTCTATGAAGCCTTTGAAAACTAAACTCTTCCCCTTTGAATCCACTGTTTCAATGAAAAATGACCTTTCATTTAGATCAAACTTCCTTATTGCTCTCCTTTCGGAATCATCCATGAGCAATGTGGAAAAGGCAAAGGAAATGAGATTGTGCAGTTTTGTGCGCTCACTCTGCTCCGCCCTGAATCTTATGAGAACAGGATCACTAACCAAGGTACGCACCACCCATCTTCTCTATTAACTCGACATACTCCATAAGGCTGTTGAGACCGACCTCCCCTATGGGCATCAATGTTATGTTTCCATTACCATAATGAATCATGAATATTTCACCGGAGACACTGTTACAATAAATTATGTGATCTCCATTTTTTTCCCTTTTCATCATATTGATTCTGTTTCTACCTATTCTCTTCAATATTTCCCTGAAAGATTCATCGTCTGCTGAATATCTTATTATTTTCTCTTTTCCTATAATTCTCTCATCTCTCTGATCGTTTATTACAAATTTTTCAAGGCCAGATATGGCCTCTGAAATATATTCAGCCATCTTCTCACCCATTATTGTAATGAGATCCCTGTTGTTTGACCATATTCTTGAGGAGTTATCCATACCAAAATAGATATCTTCTTTGAAAAAAGAACCATACTGGAATGTGAATCCTGAATTCAGCGCCTTCCAAAATGTTTCAAAGCCCAGTATATCTCCCTGAGATGCTGCCCCCCGGATATAATCATTTCCCGTTCCTATCAAATTCATGTTTTTTATGAAAAACCCCATCTCCTGTATATCCGTAACTGCTTTCCTGAGGGCCGATTCAGGTAGCCTCAGATAGGACCCATGATTTTCCTTTAATTTACCTGTGGTTCTTGGGGTAATTATTTTCAATTTTCCATTTAGGGGTATTACAATGCTGTCCTCAATTTCCCAGTCCCTTATTTCTGGGTTTCCATAGATATATTTAAAAATGAAGCTTCCACCTCTTCGAATAACATTATTTTCAACTATCTGACCGATGCCTGGAGAGTTCAATACATCTCTAATTTACCGTGGTATATATCCTTTTTTTCCCAAGCAAACAACACCCGTCCCCTTACCCCAAGGATGCATAAAAAATAATAGGGACGCTTATATTTCGCATTGAATTGGATCTAACTGTAACGCTTGAGTTTTTCGGCTATGTGGTTGCGGCACTTTTTGCCATTATAAACCCTGTGGGTGCCGTTCCCACCACTGTATATCTTACAGAGGATTTCAGCGTAGCAGAAAGGATGAAGGTTATAAGAAGCAGCATAATAGTAGCCGGAGGAATGCTCTTTGGTTTTGTTGCGGTTGGAGTATATGTCTTCCAGATACTTGGAATAAGCATAAACGATTTTAAAATTGCAGGCGGTTTCTTACTTTTTAAGGTTGCCTTCGACATGCTTCAGGGTAAAACTTCAAATACAAAGCTCACCAGGGAAGAGAGCATGGATTATGCTGAAAGGGATGCTGTGGGAATTGTCCCCATTGGAACGCCCCTTCTGGCTGGCCCCGGATCCATAACAACGGCGATCCTCTTAAACTCAAGGGCCGATACCATACCATTAAAAATATCACTTATCGTTGGAATAATTTTCGTTTTGATTCTTTCCTATGTGATCCTCTATTTCGCCACGAGCATATCAAGAAAACTTGGGAAAACCGGAACTACGGTGATTTCAAGGATAATGGGACTTTTGCTTGCATCCATAGCCGTTGAATTAATAACATCAGGAATTATTGCAATTGCCCAGACCGTATAAACATTTAATTTTTAACATATTTGGAAAGGATTTTCATAATGTCAAGCATATCCTTATAATAGGGCTGCCCCGGTGCAATTTCCCTTTCGTAATATGTATAGGCAAAATCGCTCAGGGAAATTGCGCTTGATATGCGAGTGGATGTATCGCTTCCCATTGGTGTAAATGAGACCGGCCTTTCATCCCTTACCCTTTCTATCTGGAACATATTTTCAACCGCATCCTTCATTGCGCATCTGCAGGCAAGCTTTATTGCACCACACTCAAACTTTGATATTTTTGAATACATTTTCATTGTGTCAAAGCTTTTTTCATAATGGGAAGAGAGTATCAGTTTTTCCCCTCTCAATGGGAATGATATATCAGGATAATTTTTGACCTCAATGTCAAGTAAGATATTTTCGTAATTGGATGCTTCTGAATACATTTCATTGATCTGACTTACTGAATCCGATCGGAATGTGAATATGGCATTAACCTCCTTTTTTTCAAGATTTTGAACATATTTATTTATGGATGATATATCCATATTTGAAAGATCAAAGCGCAATTCCGGTATGAAACCATAGCGGATTGCATCATCGCTTAATTTATGCATATTTTTCATGTCTGGTATTACGGAGGCAACGATTACAGGAATTCCAGACCTTCTTTTCAGATCATTGCATGAAAATGCCATCACCATAATAGATTGGGAAAAGCATAAAAATATTTTTATGAACTGCATTATGCAGATTAATGTTTAAGATCACCATAGCATCAACACCCCAGAGGATTCTGGATCAGGATTTGAACCGGAGCATTGCCTATTTCCTGTCAGATATAGGCTATATCCCAAGATTGAATCCAAACACAGATTTTGAGAGCATAAGCAAATCTGTTTATTTCAGGCTTTTTAAGGAATGTTTTCTTGACAATGCGGATAGATACTGGACTGGCGAAGAATTGATGGCTTTTTTGAAAACTTCCAGAACGACCCTTTACAGGCATCTAAATAAATTGAAATCCATGGATCTTCTTGAGGAGGAGCATGACGGCAAAAATAAAAAGTACAGGCTGCGCGGTGGAAATCTCGAAACTGCATGGAACTGGGTCAAAATAAATATAAACATGGCCCTGGACAATTATGAGAAAACCGTTGAGCATGTGTGGAGATTGTCAAAAAAACAGTGAAAATATTATTACATAGAAAGATATCATTAACTGTTGAAAATAACTGAATCAAAAATAATCAACATAATGGAGATGCTGAACAAAATGGATATGATAGAGATTAAAAAAGGTGGAAAATACAGAGTTTTGTCAAACAGTGGAAAGGATGACCCCATGGAAACCAGAGGGGAGTTTGCGGGATATACCATTCTGGGTGAAGAGGGGGCGCTTGTTTTCAACGTTGAGGGCGAAAAATCCCTCCTCAGGCTCATACCTGTTTCCAATCTCATAGCCATAGAATTCAGCCCTGAAGAGATTGTGCAGGAAAAGAAAAAGGAGACTTCAAGGGATTCCATAAACTATATCAGTTGATGGCAAAAGATTTCCCTGTAAATTGGACCGGAACTGGTGAGTTCGCTTGAGAACATACAAATTCTTTCAACCGTAAGGTTAAAGAAAACAGTTCCTTTATATTTCATTTCCAGTTCATTAATATTTTCAGGTTTATTCAATCTGCAAAGTGTGCAGTGGAAACTCTGCTCCCAGTGGTTTACGTATGCTAATTCACTCAGTTCCTTTGAAAGAATATGAATAAATATGATTCTTGCCCGTTTTGTCTCCTCTGGGAAGTGAGATATGCTATCCCCCGTAATCTGAAACCTGTATTCCGGAAATTTCATATTTTTCCATAATTCCTCCGCCCTGTTCATTGAAATTTCTCCATGGAACTGCAGTGTCACATGAAGATTTTCTGCCTTAACGATCTTCCCATTTTTTGCAAAAAGCATTTCCATATCCTTCGAAATTTCCCCATATAGTGGAAAAAATGAAATCGAAATGCCTGTGAAGGCTCTCATGCTTTATGAGAATATTTATACTATTTTAATCTTACACAGCTATGAGCATAATAAAGGATGGACTCCTGTATGCAAAAACACATGAATGGGTCAAGATTGAAGGGGATATGGCAACTGTTGGCGTGAGTGATTTCGCCCAGAAACAGCTTACGGATGTGGTATACGTTGATCTTCCCGATGTGGGAAAGGAAGCACATTCAGGGAAGCCTTTGCTTACCATTGAATCTGTAAAGTCTGCAGAGGATGTGTTTTCTCCAGTGGATGGAACCGTTCAGGATGTAAACAGGGAGCTGTCAGATGAACCTGAGAAGATAAATAAGGACCCCTTTGGAGCCTGGCTTGTCAGAATAAAACTTAAAAATAAGCCTTCCGGATTGATGACGCCTGAGGAATACAAAAAATTCATTGGTGAATGATGGAAAGGAGAAAGGACACTTATTATAAGAAGGCCAAAAAGCAGGGCTATAGCAGCAGGGCTGCCTATAAATTAATTGATATAGACAGGAAATTCCCCATTCTGTTTCCTGGAATGAGGGTTCTTGAAATAGGATCGTCTCCAGGAGGATGGACCGATGTACTTATGGAAAGGAATCCTGCCAATCTTGTATGTGTCGATCTAAGTGCTGGGAAAGGATCAGATTTTCCCATAAACATAAAGGGTGATATTACAAGGGGTGAAACATGGGAAAGGATCAGGGAGGTCATGGGGGATGGATTCGATCTTTTTCTTTCCGATGCCATGGCCCATACTTCAGGGCAGCATGACAGGGACCATGGGGCCTCGGTGAACATATGCAATGCCATTATGGAACATTGCAATGGTTTTCTCCTTCCCGGTGGTACTGTTGTGCTCAAGCAATTTCAGGGAGATATGACAGGTCCCTTTGTTGAAAAATATAAAAAAATGTTCAGAAAGTCATATATAACAAAGCCGCCCTCTTCAAGATCAGAAAGCAGTGAGATTTATATAATATTTTCAAGATTCATCCCGTCTGTGGAGTGAATCTTCAACATCATTTTTGAATTCATACTCAATAACGGCAATGGTTCTTTCAGAACCACCATGATTGGCGTTTTCCACAATCCTCCTGCAAATTTCCTGAACCCGGCTATCCTCCATCCTTTTTGTCCCGGGATTTTTATCCATGTTGTTTTTCCATTCCATTACAAACTCCTCAGGAGAATTGAGATTGAAGTTCCTTCTCATCATCCTCCTCTTTCTTGTAATGTACCTCACCAGATCCCCGACCCTGAAATTCTCCCCATAATAGCTTCCAAAGGTCTCTTCGTCCAGATCAATACCCTCCATGGGAACTTTTCTATTCACCCCATAGATTACTGCCTGAGTGAATATGGGCGGCGGAATTTCGACCTCGCCAAACTTGGACAGAAGCGTGCCATATATGACGTCATAATCACCCATGGGAACAGTGAAAGGTTTTTCTATAAATTTTTTCAAACCCTCAAGCTCCTCCGGAGATATGCCGATAAGTATTTTTTGAGGAATATATTCATACAGTTTTTCCTTCACCCTGTCCCCTTCAGAGACCAGCCCCTTAATTGCAAAAAGTATGGTGAAGTTCTGGTTTACCTCCATAACTTCCATTGGAGCTATTCCTCCTTTTTCTCCCTCTTATTAAGTATTTTTGACAGACCCTCCTCCCTTATTTTGCTTAAGGAAACTATGGCGCATCCCCCAAAGAAATCCCTGTCTGTTTGCTCTTCCACAATGATCAGCGGATCCTTATCAAGGAAATCAGATATTTTCCTTATTTTTGGAAATCTGGAGGAACTGTTCTCAATATCTTCGAAAAGGCCCATAATAATTGTATCTGCCTCATCATTCTTACCAACAGCATTGAATGGAAATCTCCTGAATGTTTCTGTCATTATACCAAAATCGATGAGGAGTTTCCTTGCCATTTTTATAAATATATCCTCATCAGATTCAATTTCAGGGAATACCTTCCATTCCTTAGAAAGTTCAAGAAGATCTATGGATTTGCTGATATCTGATTTCAGGATCTCCACAAGCTTTTCAAAAACATCCAGTGTTGTTGAACTTCCGGATTCGTAAAGTGATATGGATCTTCTTGAAAGGCCAATCTTTCCTGATACATATCCTATGGAACATCCTGAACTTACCCTTGCTTCCTGCATCTTTTTTCCATCAATTGGAACATAATAACCACCGGGACCTGAATATATGTATGGCCTGTTTCCCTTCACATACTCCTTGAATGTTCCCAGAGTCATTATGGGCATTCCATGCCTGAAATATAGTATCCCATCTTCAAGCAGGCCAGCCCCACTCCTGACTCCTATAATAAGAGAAGATATTTTAAAAGATACCGAAAATCTCTGCATTTCAATTACAACATCGGACCTTATGGTATCGATGTTATATGTTACCTTTATTAGATAGGTTTCACTCTCATTTTTCGCTATAATATCAAATGCAAAAACGCCTGAGGTGTATTCCTCTGAAACCTGAAAATCCAGAGATACAAGAAATGACTTTATCTCTCTCAATATCTCAATTTTATATTCTTCCACTGCAGACTCTATAATGATATCTGTCTATTTTATTTTTTCATATTCCTGTAAAGGTTTGAAAATTAATCTTGAAATAATATTTTTAATCGCTTTAAATTAAAATTTAGATTATCCCATAAGGAACTTTTCCCTTATGACCTTAACATTTTCATCTGGATTCTCTATCTCCCTTACCGTGTAGCTGTCAGCAGGTGATTCACCAAGAATGGCTTCAACGCTCATGAGGATCCCCATTCTGAAGAAGTGTATTTTCACCTTCTTTCCGGGTTTCATGTCCTGAAAGTTATCTACCATAATATGTGCTTCCTCTGAGACTTTCCGCATGAAGTTAGGGTTGAACTTGAATCCGTCAATGGCAACTATTTCATCATTTGGGCCTATTCCAGCCTTCTGCGCAGGAGAGTTTTCTACCACAGTATATACGGAGTTTTTTCCAGGCAAGCTTAGAATTCCAAGGTAACCGTGGGGTTCATTCTGATTTCCATACTTTGCCTGGAGTTCAAGGCCTATTCTTCTGAGTTCCTTTTGAAAATCTATGGGTTCCGTGTCATTTACATATTTTGAGAAAAATGGTGCAAAATCAAGGGAAGATATTTCCATGAGGGATGCAATGAAATCCTTTTCTGTGTATCCCTTTCCGTCCTTATTGTATTTCTCCATCAACTGCCTGTAAAGATCATCCAGGCTTTTCTGTCCTCTGGTATATTCGCATATTCTGCCACTTATCATCAGCCCAAGGATTTCGCCCTTCAGATAATAGGAAACATAACTGTTGAAATTGTTGGGCGATGGCCTGTAAAGCTTCGTCCATGCATCGAAAGATGAATCGGATGCCGATTCATATCTTGTGCCTGGAGACATTTCATAAATGTATATGATGGATGCAAGATGATTCAGGTATTCCTCCCTTGTAATGAGACCTGCCCTGAGAACTGTCAGATTTCCGTAGAAGTTTGTGAGGCCTTCTCCAACCCAAAGCATTGTTGTGTAATTTTCCTCCTTGTAGTTGAATGGCCCAAGTTCCACTGGCCTGATCCTCTTTATGTTCCATAGATGGAAGAATTCGTGGGATATGGTTTCCAGAAACCTTATGTATTTCTGCCTGTCACTGAAAAGGAACCTGTCTGCGTCAATCGTGTTTGAATTCAGGTGCTCAAGGCCGCCACCCTGATCCTCTGTAAGATGGATTATGAAAAGATATCTCTTATATGGCAATGATCCCATCATGGTCCTGTATGTTTCCACAATCTTCTTTGTGTCGGAAACAATTCTTTCATCATCCTGATTTCCGTTTCCATAAATTGCAACCTCATGCTCCTTTCCATCCACGGTAAAGAAATAGGAGCGATGTGTTCCAATTTCTATGGGGCTGTCCCCAAGTATGTCATAGTTTGTTGCCCTGTATCTGTTATCCCCTATCTTTTCCAGGCCTGTTGATATTTTCCATTCCCCGTAAGGCTTGATTATGAGTTCTGCCGATTGATCCTTATAACCTTCAATATACATGAAAACGCTTGTTCCGTTCAAATATGCATGGGTTGAATCCATATGACTTTCCCTTACGGAAAATTCCCCTGCATATACTTCATAGGATATGGTAAAACTTTTATTTTTTCCGTTGAGAAGTTTCCATGTGGATTTGTCCTTCCTCTGGATCTCAATATTTTCGTTCTCAGGGGTTCTTGCCTTCAGCAGACGGACATTTCTTGAAAAGTCCCGAATGGCATAGGACCCGGGGGTCCATGCAGGCATTGTTACCATAGTTATATCCTCTGAAACACCCTCAACATTGATCGTTACCTGGAAAAAGCTGTTGTTGGGATCTCTCATTTCAAGTATATACGTGATCCTCATTTGTTCATCCACGGTCACATTTTTGTATAATATTTAAAATATGTGAAATCTGCGAAGCCGATCCAAAAATTTTTATCTGCCCATCCTCGCCTCAAACTTTTCCCCAAGATACTGGGCAAAATATGTTATTACCATGTCTGCTCCTGCCCTGAATATGGACGTTACATATTCTTCTATGGCATTTTCCGACAGAAGTTTGTTCTTAATAGCATTCATAATCATGGAATATTCCCCGCTAACCCCATAGGCCACCAGAGGCAGATCAAACCTTTCCCTTGCTTCCCTTATAACATCAAGATAAAACAGGGCCGGTTTAACCATGATCATATCGGCACCCTCTTCAATGTCCCTCTGGATTTCCCTCATGGCCTCCCTTCTGTTGGGAGGATCCATCTGATATGTCTTTCTGTTTCCAAAGGAAGGGGCAGATTGTGCAGCATCTCTGAATGGACCATATAGAACAGATGCATACTTTGCAGAATATGCCATAATAGGTATATTTTCAAAGCCGTTCTCATCCAGAGCCTTTCTGATGGCATATACCTGTCCATCCATCATTCCTGAGGGGGCAATCACATCCGCACCGCTTTTTGCCTGACTGACAGCTATTCTACCATAATATGAGATGGTTGTATCATTTTCCACATCGTTGTTTCTTATTATTCCACAATGACCATGGTCTGTGTATTCGCACATGCACAGGTCGGTTATTGTAAGAAAACCATGCTTCTTAAAATAGGGTACTGCCTTCTGCACAATTCCGTTTTCGTCATATGCCTGGGAACCTTCACTATCCTTTTCCGATGGTATGCCAAAAAGGAGTACATTCCTTATTCCCGCCTTCCCTAATTTCTCACAATAGCTGTCCAGGCTTTCTAGAGGATAGGCATATATACCTGGCATACTGCCTATCTCCTCAGGTTTTTTGATATTTTCATTTATGAAAACAGGCATTATGAGTTTCTCCCTCAATATGGACGTTTCAGATACAAGATTTCTTAAATTCTCAGAATTCCTCAGCCTTCTCATTCTATTTTGTGGATACATGAAAAGGAATTGCCTGAGGGTATTAAAAACTCTTACCGGAAAGGAATGGAAATATGGTCAAAGCAATGATGAAAATATCAGACACTTTCTGTCAGATTATAACTGGTCCACCCTGTTTCATCTGTTATTGTTTCCAGGGCGAAATGGTCATCTCCCCCTGCATTCAGGTATATACAGCCTTCAATGTCTACAAAGTGGAGGGTCATATATGCGTAGTGGCTCAATTTTCTATAATAGTTGTCATCGGTAATTATGACAATAATGCCTGAAATCCTGAGTTCATTTATGAGACTCAACAGCTCTCCCACGAAGTTTTCTCCGTATGTAAAGTTCAGAAAGTCTGTGGAAAATATGTACACATTGGGCCTTTTTGAAGAGTTCATGAAGAAATCAATGACCTCCATTGGGAAGTCTGAGGTCATACTTTTCCCCTCCAGATTAATTATGAACTGGTTTGTTCTCTTTGTCTTTTCGGCTGTAATATAATGGGTGAGGTATTCCGGATCGGTTGTTGTCATCAGAACCCTCATGGTTTCGTAACTTCCTGAGGATACATCCATTGCACCCCTTCCATCGGCAATGGTTGTCCTTATGAGCGTGTTCTTTATGAGGTTTACAGCCATTTCCGTTCTGTCCGATATGGTATTCCTGTGAAAAATGACGATTGACCCTAAATCAATATACGGATTTCCGTTTGGCATGAGTTTTCCGATTTCCTTATTTCCAAGGGGTACCTTATACTGAATTTCCTCATTTACTTCAGGCATGGGTATTCTCTTTTTTGGATAGTTCAGATTCAGCGAGTCAAAAAAGGTGAACCTTCCATTCAGCAAGGTATAGGAATAAACAGGAAGAGAACCCACAGACATACCTCTAAGTTTTTCGATTCGCAATTTTCTTACCAGGTAGTTCTGAACAATCTTATTGCTCAGGGAAATCACACCATCGGAATAGTATTCCAGCTTTTCGTTCCCGATAGACTCAAGCACAACGATTAAGCCTGCCCCGCTTTTCTCCACAAGGTCATTCTGGAATACTGAAAATATAAGTGTTGGATCCAGATGGTATTTCTCCGCAAGGGCCTCTATGGAATCCAGTATTATTACGGGCCCCTTATCTATGTTTTTTTCCACGAAATTGTAAATCTCGTTAATTTCAGGTACAACTTCAGTTATATCAAAAACCAGTCCACCGCTGAAGTCGTTTTCATTTTTCATGTTATTTTCTTCTATAATCTTCTCAAGTTTCTTCAATGACTCAGTGCTTACATATTTCAGGTTTTCCTTCCTTTCGCTCTCCCTCTGTTTCATTCTATAGGAAATTTTGTCAATGAAGTCGAAACTTTCCTTTAAGGGTTCATCGGTAAATCTTGAGGAAAGATAATGTATGGGCTGTTCTTCAAAAAGTTCTGAGGCCAACTCAAGAGAAAACGTCGTCTTTCCACTGCCAGGGCTTCCCTTGATTACAAGCGATTTCCCGAACTTTTGGTTAAAGAAACTCTTGAATATTTTGAATGCATCATTCATTATAACCTGTCCTCTTAATCATCATTTCCTTTCACTTTTTTCTTATACCAGCTAATGATCATCACTGATTAAATTTTAATTGAACTGGATTTTAGATCCAGATCAACAGTTAATATGTTAGCTGGGAATATCTTCTCGCCTTATCTTAATCTCTGATCCTGTTGAGATTATCTATAATACATATTTTAATATTTTCAATTTCTTAAAACTGCTAAAACAGATTGAAACATAATATCTATCATATATCTAACATAGGAGAAGATATGAATCTGAACATAACCTTGAGTTTTATGGTTTTTTGCCTGATTTAATAGAATTTAAAAAAAGTTATAATTTTATTTTTTAAATAACGCTTAATTCTGGGGCTGGAAAAATTTTAATATTAATTCAAATATGCCAGTAAATCAAAAGATGAACAGACATAAGATGCATCTATTGAAATATTTGAAGTATTTCTTTTTAATCAGACCCATTAAAGTAAATTTACACAGACCTTTCTCAAATTATTTGTTAATGAGAATTGATTTATGAAAAAAAATTTCATCCACCGTGCTTAAAATCAGGATAAAGAAGCATTCCGCCATCAACAGGAACGGTTATACCTGTTACATAGGATGCCAGATCGCTGCAGAGGAATGCAACAACGCTGCCTATATCGCTGACTTCTCCAAGCCTCGGCATGGCTACCTTCTTCAAAAGGTCTGCAAGAGAATCGGGATTGCCCCACACATCCCTGTTTATGGGTGTCTTTATTGCACCGGGAGCTACAGAAATTACCCTGATATTATTCTCTGCCACCTCCTGTGCAAGAGTTTTTGTGAACATAGAAAGGCCTGCCTTGGAACTTGAATAGGCAGAATATCCTGACCATGGCACAAACTCATGATCCGATGTGATGTTAATTATCACCCCGCTTTTCTTCGGAATCATTCTTTTCACAGCCTCTCTGGCGCAGTAATATGGTCCCAGAAGATTTATGGATATCACCCGTTCCCATTCATCAGGATCATCATCGCCGCACATCTGTCTTTTTCCATCTATGCCAGCATTATTTACAAGAATGTCCACAGGGCCAAGCTCCTGATCTGCCATTTCAAAAAGATGCTTCACATCCTCCTTTTTTGAGACGTCCGCCTGAACACAGATTGCCTTTCCTCCGCCCTGAATAATTTCCTGCGTAACCTCGTCAGCCTTATCTTTCTCCTTTCTGTAGTTTATGACCACGGAAGCCCCTGCCTGTGATAAGAACTGGGCGATAGACCTTCCCAGCCCGGAACTTGAGCCTGTAACCACGGCCACCTTTCCCTTTAGATTTATTTCCAGTGCCATTTCTAACATCTAAATAGGTCTCGGATGAATAAATTCTTTTCCTTACCTCCCCTTTCATATATTTAAATTCACAATACTATTATATACTGCCGCAATGACCCTTACGTGAGCATTCTCCTTACCTTTGTAAAAATATTCTTTCCTCTATTTGTTGTCATTGATCCATTCGGTACGATGGCACTCTTCTTAACTATGACCTCTGACTATTCGGAGCAGGAAAAAAGGACTGCAACAAAGGATGCTTTTGTTTATGGCACCATAATCCTTGTCTTTTTTACCCTTATTGGCTCAACCGTGCTCTTTCTCATGGGTATTTCTCTTATGTCAATCCAGATTGCAGGAGGAATAATTCTACTGATTATGGGTATAGAAATGGTCAGGGAAGGGGACAGGCCCAGATCTACGGGAAAATCGTACAAGAATCCCGATCTGGGCATTGTACCATTTGCAACACCATTGCTGGCTGGTCCTGGAGCAATTTCCCTTGTAATTATACTTTCAAAGAGAAGTTTACTTTCCATGGGCCTTACAGTAATTTCAGTCATTTCCATTTTTGTTATTGTTTTAATACTCTTCTGGTTTGCCACGCCCATATCAAGGGCCCTGGGCGACAAATCGATGAAGGCAATTACAAGAATATTTGGTCTCTTTGTAGCAGGATTTGCAGTTCAGTTCATAATTGATGCAGTGGTTTCTCTCGGTGTTTAAGACTGAAAGGCTCAGTTTCATAACATTGTGGAAACGTTGATTTCACTGTGAAATTTCCTTTCATATATCAGGACTCATATGATGTTTTTATGACAAGAAATAGGGTATGATTGGTTTTCCCGAGTTGAATAGACATGCAGTATGTACCTGTATCAGGAAATTTAAAGAAAAAACTTCTCTACAAGATTGCCATTTGAAATTCCATATCAATAATAGTTTTTGCGTATCAGAAAAATTTAGATTTTAACAGTATCCTTAAGGCAAAAAATAATTTGTTTACTTTCAACCTTCAGTTTTTTCTCTCCAACAAGACATAATTAAGGAAAAGATTAGAATTCATCCTCTCTCCGTGGATAGCATCCTTATTCGATTTTGAACTCTTTTCCATTAAATGGCAATATGACATTGTAGTTTGCCAGATCGTCCACAATGGCCTCTCTCTGATCTCCATGGCAGAGAATTACGTTTTCAGGCTGGCAGTCCTTGATGAACTGCACAAGATCGTCGTGGCCTGCATGGGCAGACATATCGAAGAACTCAACCTGCATATCTGGTTTTATCTCTGCTCCTGAAAGATTGAGCGTTCCCTTTTCCATGAGATTTCTCCCGTTTGTGCCCTCCACCTGATATCCGGTCATGAAAATGGCACTCTTTGGATCATGTACATATTTCTCAATGTATCCAAGGGCAGGTCCTCCATCAAGCATGCCTGATGTTGATATGATAATATCCACATCCTCCATATGCTCCCTCATTCTTTTTCCACGAACCTCCTTAACTCTTGCCACTGCCTTTCTGAACTCTTTCTCTGATCTGAGATAGCCTGGTGTGTTCAGGTATATGCTTGTTATGAGGTTGCCCATCCCATCAGTTGCAATCTTATATGGAAGATCATAAAGGGACATTATGAGCTCCTGCATTCTTCCCATGGCAAAGGATGGCAAAACAACCTTTCCGCCATGCTCCACGACCTCGCTTATCCTGTCTCTCAGCCTCTTCCTTACCTCCTCCCTCTCCTCGTGGTTCTTTCCTGCGTAGGTACTCTCCACAATGAGATTCCTTGTCTTTCTTGGCTTGGCCCCTGAAAGGAGTTTGGAATCCCTTGTGTATAGATCTCCCGTAACCATAATTTCGTCAGAGTTCTCAAACTTCCACATTGTTGAACCCGGTATATGACCGGCCGAATAGGGTGTGATCACTGTATCATCCAGTGTTATTTTCTCACCGTATCTGAGAACATTCATCATGGTATACATCATTTCCACATCTTCTCTGTTAAACCTCTCCACATAGCCCTCAAGGGCTGTGACCTTTATAGAATCGTTTAACATTGGCCTTGTTGTGTTGGCAGTCATTTCTGTTGCAAACACATCCACGCCCTCATCCTGAAAATACATGGGCATTGCCCCAATATGGTCAAGGTGGGAATGGGTAATGAACAGTCCGTCAATCTCTTCAGGAGGCATGGGAAACTGAGGTGGTTTTTCCGGTATTACACCGTAATCAACCTGATATCTCTTTCCATCCATATCTATTATTATCCCGAGTCTCCCAACCTCTTCTGCTCCGCCTAAAAACTTTATTTTTATCAAATCTATAACCTCGCTCCATCCAATCTGTTAGAACATTTGCACGTTCTTTCTTCCTTGTGAACTGTCAAAAAGTCCTCAACAATCTTTTGTGTCTTCTCCTCGTTTTCTTTCAATATTTTAATGACCTCTGAAGCCTCCACAGCAGTTTCAGACCATGCATCATAATCGGTGACCGTTGCTATCATCGAATAACACATTGCCATCTCATTGGCGAGATTTATTTCTGGAACAAGTGTCATCCCAATTATGTCAGCAAACTGCCTGAACATTTTTGACTCTGCCCTTGTAGAAAACCTGGGCCCTTCTATCACCATATAGGTACCACCCATATGTGTTTTTCCATATTTTTTCGATACTTCAAAAAGTTCCCCATTCATTCTCGGGCAAAACGAATCTGCTGCTGAAATATGTACAACATCAGGTCCATCATAAAAAGTGAGTTTTCTGTTCTTTGTAAAGTCAACATACTGGTCCGGAACAACAACATCTCCCGGGGCCATTTCTTCCTTTAATGAACCAACAGCATTTATTCCCAAAATTTCACTTACTCCTATGCTGTTCATTGCCCAGATGTTTGCTCTGTAGTTTACCATATGGGGTGGGATATTGTGGTTTTTTCCGTGCCTTGGAATGAATGCAACTTTCCTGCCCCTAAAATTTCCTATCTCCACATCAGAAGATGGGACCCCAAAGGGCGTGTCTATTTTTCTGCTCTCTTCCACTTCTATAAGATTGTAAATTCCGCTTCCTCCAATTATGCCTATCAAAGAGTCTACACTTCCACCACTATAATACCAGATAATATTTAATCTATTTTTAATATTCTTTCATACAATCGATAAGTCTATAATATTTATGGAATTGGGAATGCAATGGCAGAGGAAAAATTTGTAAAGTTATCTGACATATCAGGAGACGCTGTTGATCTAAACATAAAGGTAAAAATTCTATCCCTTTCAAGCAAAGATATGGAAACATCAAAGGGTAAAACCACATACCACTACGGCCTGATTGGGGATGATACTGGCGTTATTTCATATACTGCATGGTCACTGCCATCCACAGTAAGGGAAAAGGATGTTTATGAGATAAGGAGATGCTATTCCAAAACCTATAAGGATAAGGTGAGGGTATATTTTGACCAGAAAACTGAGTTTAAGTTTCTTACTGAGGATATTGAGGTAAAAAGAAATTACAGGTATTATAGCATTAAGGATCTGAATATCAGGGATAAGTTTGTGACTGTAGAGGGCCTGGTGAAGGACGAAAGGATCAGGGAATATGAGAAGGATGGGGAAAGGAGAAAAATATTCCAGTATATATTGAAGGATCAGACGGGGACCATAGGTGTTTCATCCTTTGGCCTTCAATTAAAACCAGGCAAGGCTGTGAGGCTTGAGGGGGCAAGACTGGATGAGTTCAACGGATATTACAGGTTGAACATATCTGACAAGACTGGTGTTGAATATATTACCCTGAACATAGGGGATGAGCCAGATTATGTTTACATTAAGGATATAAAGAATCCTGTGGGAGGCATCAAGGTGAGCGGCTTTGTAATCAGCATGGGGGATAAGGCTGGCCTCATAACAAGATGCAGGGAATGCAAAAAGAGGATAGATGACATAAGATGCCCCGATCACCCTGACCTATTGCCAGAGTATGATGTTTTTGCCTATTTTACACTGGATGACGGCACAGATTACATTCAGGTAAATGCGGGGTATGATGCAATAAAAAGTATCAGCGGAATAGAGGAATCCTATTTGAAAAACGAAAGCAGGCCTCCATTGAAAAGAGAAGTTAAGGATAAGCTTGAAAATGCCCTTCTGCACAATGCCATATATGTGAAGGGAAATGTAAGGGAGAATACTCAGGGTCTTAATCTGCGCGCCACTGAGATAGGCCATATTGACAAAAATGCTCTCAGTGAAATAAGAAAAATTCAGGAGGAGGAGTTTATATGAATGAAAAGAGGAGAGAACCGGCAAGATGGATATTTTCATCGGAACTCAGGGAATGCAATAACACAATTACGGAGGGCGAAGGTGATTACAGGAAGGAATATTTTGTAACTCCAGGCGGATCAGTGGGAAGAAGAGTTCTCTTTTGCGGAAAATTGATGGCAAAGAACGAAGATGGGGATATGACAAAACTGACGGTTGCAGATCCCACGGCCGCATTCTACGTCACATATTTCTCAAAGGAGTTCAATCAGGATGTGAAAAATGACATATCAAAGGTCAATGTGGAGGATGAAATAATTGTTATGGGAAGGACATCCTATTACAGAACGGAGGAGGGAAAGATGTATGTCAATATAAATCCCGAAAGCGTGAGAAAAATAGATGAGGACTCCTCAAATTACTGGATCTCCAGAACTGCCTTTCTCCTGCAGAGAAGGATTCTTGCCATAAAGGAGATAAGAAACAATCCTGAAGCGACCGTGGAATCCTTGATGGGAAAGGGCTTTACAGAGGATGAGGCAACAGGCGCAATAGAATCTGCCAAAATATATCCTTCCTATGATATTCAAAGGCTTGAACAGATAGCCCTTTCCGTTTCCGTTGCCAGGCCATCAGGGGAGGCAATGAAACTCAAGGATGATATTCTTGCCTTCATACAGAAAAATGATCCCATAGGCGGGGCGACCTACGATGAAATTGTGAGAGAATTCAAAAACAGGGGTGCATCCAATGAGGATATAGATGAATCTCTGAATGTACTTGGCCTTGATGGAGAGATCTTTGAGGCGGGAAAAAGAAAGTTTAAGACTGCCTGAATTACCAGTGGAGTTTCATAATCCTGGCAGCCCTTACCTCGTCAGCCCTTCCAATGGAAAGGTTGACTGGCAATTTTTCAATCTCTTCCTGTGGCATTTCAATTGCTTCCCTTATTAATTTTACAAGGAGATCCATATCTTCAACCGATGCATCCTCGGTTGGCTCGATCATAAGTGCCTCAGGAACTATGAGGGGAAAATAGATTGTTGGTGCATGCACGCCACTGTTGATTATGTATTTTGCTATATCGAGGGCTCTCTTTCCTGTCTTTTTGCTTGATGCCACAACTTCATGCTTCTTAATTCCCTTTGCAGGTATATCAAGGATACCCTCCAGCCTCTTTGCCATATAGTTTGCATTGAGGACAGCTTTTCTTGTATTTTCAGTGAGGCCATCGTCACCCTTGTATTTCATATAACTCCATGCCCTGAGTATGTTTATGAATGAACCGTTGAATCCTGCAACTCTTCCTATGCTGTTCTTATATCCATAATACAGGGAGTATTTTTTCCCATCCTTAACCACAACGGGCACAGGCAGAAATTCCCTCAATTTATCTTTGACTGCCACAGGTCCTGCTCCAGGGCCCCCTCCACCATGGGGTGTTGCAAAGGTCTTGTGCAGGTTGAAATGGACCATGTCAAATCCCATAAGGCCAGGCGATGTGATTCCCAGAATTGCATTGAAGTTTGCACCATCATAATATAGAAGTGCCCCCGCGCCATGAACAATCTTTTCAATTTCCAGTATATTAGATTCAAAAACTCCAAGGGTACTGGGATTGGTTATCATAAATGCTGCTGTGTTTTCGGAGACTGCATCCCTGAGGGCCTCGAGATCAACTTTTCCATCCTGCTTTGAAGGTATTTCGACAGTTTGAAATCCCGCCATTGCCGCAGATGCTGGATTTGTCCCATGGGCAGAATCAGGTACGATTATTTCATTCCTGTTGCTTTGCCCAATGCTTCCCATGTATTTCCTCACAATAAGCATGGCAGTATATTCGCCCTGGGCACCTGCGAGAGGCTGGAGCGACACGGCATCCATACCCGAACTTGCCTTTAAGAACTCCTGAAGTTCATACATTATATGGAGTTCGCCCTGAGAATATTCTGGTGAAGTCAGGGGATGCATCCTTGTAAACCTCTGGTCATTTGCAATTCTGTCTGCAAATTTTGGATTGTACTTCATTGTGCATGAACCAAGAGGATAAAATCCAGTATCCACGGCATAGTTCATCTGGGAAAGATGGACATAATGCCTTATAACATCATATTCGGCCACATCTGGAAGTTCAATATTCTTCCTCCTGAGTCTTTCTGGAATTTCCGGTTTATTTACCTTTTCCACAGCGAATGTGTTTGACGACCCTATTTCCTTCAGGGTTTTTTCGTCGTAAGTCGCCTGATGGTAAGGCATCAGAACACCTCCAGAACTTTTTTCAATTTTTCCATATCCTCTTCCCCCGTCATTTCAGTAGCTGCAAAGAAAACAGACCTTCCGTTTTTGCCAGATGGACCATTAAGAGCCATATTTGAAGGATATCCTCCAAGTATTCCATTTTTCTGCAAATAGGAAAATATAAGATCGGGTGTTGAATCTACATCCACAATAATGTCTGAGAAATAGGGGTTGTTTGACTTTCTTGTCCTGTAACCATGAACGCTGTCAATTGTGGAGATTAATTTTCTTGAGTTCTCCATTGTTTTGGATGCCACATATTCCAGTCCCCTCTTTCCCAGAACGGAAAGGTAGACAGATGAAGCAAGGGCCATCAGGGCCTGGTTTGTGCATATGTTGCTCATGGCCTTATCCCTTCTGATATGCTGCTCCCTTGTCTGAAGAGTCATCACATATGCCCTCTTCCCGTTGTGATCCAAAGTTTCGCCTATCAACCTCCCGGGAGATTTCCTCACATATTTTTCCTTGAATGAAAAAAGACCAAGATAGGGTCCTCCAAAATTCAACGGTATTCCAAGCTGCTGACCCTCGGACACAGCTATATCTGCATCATATTCCCCCGGAGAGATAATTAACGCCAGGGAGATGGGATCATAATAGGCAATGTGCAGTGCATCGCCCTTTATCTCTCCTATGGAAGGCACCGCCGGATCAAGTGTTCCATATGTGGAAGGGTTATATGTTATGATGGCACATGTGCTTGAATTTACCCTTTCCTTCAGATTTTCCAGATCGATTGTACCATCATGATTTACATCGTAGAATTTTATCTCTATGGGCATGCCTGTGGCATATGTTCTGATCACATCAAGGTGGTTTTTGTATATATTTTCAGGTACAAGGACTTCCGATTTTCCATTTACCCTGTATGCCATCCTTACGGCCTCGGCCAGTCCACTGGCCCCATCATACATGGAGGAATTTGTGACTTCCATTCCAGTGAGATCACATATTATGCTCTGGTATTCAAAAAGGGCCTGAAGCATTCCCTGAGATATTTCCGCCTGATATGGGGTATATGCTGTGATAAATTCATTTCTCATTATGATATTTCCCACAGCTGCAGGGATATATCTTTCATAGGCACCGAGGCCAAGAAATATGCGGAGATCTGATCTATTCAGATTTCCAACGGATTCACTTTCAAGAGTGATTTCCATCTCACTCTTTCCCTTTCCAATTCCTTTTAAGGGTTTTTTCACGCTGTCTGGAATGTCAGAAAAAAGATCGTCGTACCCTTTAATATTCAGGATTTTAAACATTTCTTCAGGGGAGCTCATTAACAGTTACCAGCAACTTATTATTCCCATTTATTTAGATATTTTGAGTGTTTCCTCCTGATTAAAACCTGTCTGCCTTTCCCCTATGCTTATTATTTCCAGATCATCATCCATAAAGTCTGAAAATATGCGTATTATATCTCTCACATTTGCCTGTGGTGTCAGGATTTTCAAGATTATTCCATCCCCATCCAGTTCCACTTCCCTCGTGTATGTCAGGATGTTTTGCTCCACCATTTTCAGCAGAGGTTCCTTAAGTGAACCTGAAAGGTTGTAAATTGCCATTGAATTCAGCGTTTTTTCAATCTGTATATCAGAAGGAAGATTCCCATAGAAACACCCCACAAGCCTTATCCTGTCAGTCCTCATATTATCTGACTCAGCTCTGCCTGCACTGTCCTCATTTGATAGAATCTTCTTCCTTATTTTTATTTCATACAGTGCCCTGTCAACTTCTATGGGAAATACAGGGTTATACCTTTCCATATCTGAAAAATGGTCAATGTTTATACCGGGAATCTCACCTGTGGCTTCAAAGATCAGATCTGAAAGCCTTTCCCTCACACATGTTGGGAATTTACAGTATAGATGAAATCCATTATTGTCCGAGTAAACCTCAGTTACTATGACTCCATCGGTATTCACCAATCTTGAAAGAAAATTCAAATTCATATCATCAGGATTTTCATATTCAATTATGCTCATATCCCCAGATACTTTTGTTTCTATGGATCTTAAAAAAACCTTAAATTTTCCGGTCTCGCTTAAATTCTCAGGTATGAAGGAAATGATCTTTATTTTATCCTGGGTTGAGACTACAGTTGATCTGAAGGTGTATTTGACATCTGAAAGAACCTTGAATATTTCATAATTCAACTTTACATTCAAACTCATTGTTGACCACATCGATTTTGAATCCTCTATCATATGGACGATTTCAGTATTATTGCACTTAAAAATGTTTTTCTTATCTAATTTGATCATTATCTTTGATCAATATTGAAAACATTTATTTCCATCCATATGCATATCCTTTTATGAAGGTAGTAACGACCATAGGCAGCTTGAAGGAAATCTCAGACATAATTGGGTCCATAACCAATGAGGCTAAATTTGAATTTGAGCAGGATGGTCTTCACATAAGGGCCATCGACAGTGCAAGAATAGCAATGGTTGATCTTTTCGTAGAGTCAAAGAATTTCATACAATACGATGTACTGGAAAAGACTGATCTTCCTATGGATATGGAGAAACTCAGAGGTGTAATAAAACTTGGAAGCAACTCCGATGAAGTAACTCTTGTACCCACATCAGGAAAGATTAAGTTCTCTATGGGAAATTTGAGCAAAAGCATAGCCCTTCTGGAATATGGAAATATAAATCCCCCAAAACTGCCTTCAGTAAATCCTGAAAATTACATTGTTTTTCCAAAAAGCCAGTTTGAAAGAGGTCTGAAGGCGGCTGCAGACGTTAGAGATTCGGTCCGCTTCATTCTGACCCCGGAGGGCTTTACCATTTCCTCAAAGAGCGATTCCGAGGATGCTGAGATGAAAATTGATTCTGAGCACTATAAGGAGATAAAATCTAATGGCGAAATTAAGAGCAGCTATCCTTCTGAATATCTCATAAAGATAATGAAATCCATTGGAACTGCAGAAAATCTCAAGCTTGCTTTCAATAACGATTATCCCCTTGTTATAGAACTGGAATTTGCACAGTCAAGCGGTGAAAAAAGGGTTAAATATCTCCTTGCTCCAAGAATGGAATGAAATTGGAAGAAACATTTTTTATTTATATCCCAAATGCAAATTTATTTTAAAATGTTCGTTTTAAACACCGAGCCCTAAAAATAATCATCTATAAACGTTGATGGCAAGAGATTTTCATACGGGCGCGAGGGGATTCGGACCCCTGATCTACAGCTTAGGAGGCTGTTGCCATATCCAGGCTTGGCCACGCGCCCTTACTTCGGTGAAATACTAAATAGTATATTTGTTTATCTGAACCTGACGATTTTGCAGAAGTTAAATCACCATGAAAACATGGATTTTATCATCTTTTTGTTAGAGTAGATTTATAATTTCTTTTTACAATCATTCATACTTACAGTTCAGATAAGGGAAAACTCAAATTTCATGAAATTTGCATCTGTTCCATCTTGACTACATCATTGTCTTTTTTTTATGGAATGAGAAATCTCTCAAACTCCAATCCCCCAAAGAATTTTAATAATTGGGAAATGGATTTCATTTTCGACAACACCCATATAATGTAAAATTTTAATGCTGTGTAAGGCATAAAGTTTTATGTTAAGCGGATCGCCATTCAAGGGAAAATTTTATATGGTTACAGGTGGAGGCAGTGGCCTCGGATTGGAGATCTCAAGAAAACTTGCGTCCTATGGTGCCAATATATATATTTTGGGAAGAGACAGAGAAAAATTGGCTGGGGCAAAAAAGCTGATTGAGGAATCTGGAACAGAATGTAATTTCTTCCCTGTAGATATAAGGGAATTTGAACAGGTAAGGAAAATTGTAGATGATATATTCTCCTCTTCCGGTATGGATGGGCTTGTGAATAACGCTGCAGGTAATTTCATATCAAGAACTGAAGATCTATCAATGAATGCATTCCTGTCAGTGATCAATATTGTTATGAACGGCTCCATAAACATCACTCTTGAGACCGGCAAAAGGTGGATAGAGTCCAAAAGAAAGGGTGTGGTTCTGAGCATACTCACAACCTATGCTGAAACAGGTTCTGCCTATGTTATTCCATCCGCGGCCGCCAAGGGAGGCCTGAGCACCTTTACAAGAAGCATTGCTGTGGAATGGGGGCCTAAGGGAATAAGGGCAAATGGCATTGCACCCGGACCTTTCAAGACAGAAGGGGCATGGAAAAATCTCATTCCGGATCAGTCCTTTGAAGATTATCTAATAAAGAAAAATCCCTCCAGAAGGCTTGGTACCACAGAGGAGATATCTGAGCTTGCAGCGTACCTTTTAAGTGACTTTTCATCTTTTATTAACGGTGAAGTAATAAGGATAGATGGTGGAGAATATCTCAGAGGAGCCGGGGAGTTCAATGACCTTTCAATGCTTCCTGAAGATGTCTGGGATAGGATGAAAGAGAGGAGGAAAAAACAATGATGAGTATATTCATAAATGGTTGGGATACAAACCTGAAATTTGCAGCAGCTCATTTCATTCCAGAACACTCAAAGTGCAAGAGGCTTCACGGCCACGATTATGCCATTGATCTGAAGATATATGGGGAACTTGAAAACGGAATGGTTGCAGATTTTGTACAGGTAAAGAAAGAATTGAGAGCCATGCTTGAAGACGTTGACCACAGGTTGATTCTTCCCCTCAATGGTGAGGGAATAAAGCATAGAAAGGAGAATGGAAAATATTACATAAGCTATGAAAAATATGAAATGGTTGTCCCCGAGGAGTTTGTTTTCCTCTGTGATGTAAGCCACAGTTCAAGTGAGGAACTGGCAAGATTCTTTTCACATGAACTTTTGAGAAGGGTAAAATTCGGGAAGAATGTGAAAAGAATTGAGCTTTCAGTATACGAAGGCCCTGGCCAGAGGGCCACATGGGAAGAGGATATCCAATGAAGGCAATCGTTCTAATGTCTGGGGGCCTTGATTCCACAACCGTCCTTGCATACGCCCTGAAGGAAGGGTATGAGATCACCGGGATAAGTTTCGACTACGGCCAGAGGCACAGGATTGAACTGGAATCGTCAAAAAAAATAGCAGAGTATTATGGCATCGCAAGAATGGTTTTCAAAATAGACCTGACCCAGATTGGGGGCAGTTCACTTACAGACAACTTGGAGGTGGAGAAGGGCAGGATTTCAAGGGACAATATTCCGAACACCTATGTTCCAGGAAGAAATATTATCTTCACATCCATTGCTGGAGGCTTTGCGGATCTTCACGGGGCAGATGCCATAATGCTTGGGGTTAATGCCGTTGACTATTCCGGATACCCTGACTGCAGGCCGGAGTTCATATCCTCCATGGAAAAAGCACTTCAAACAGGTCTGGCAAAATCAAGCAAACTCAGGATTATTGCACCATTACAGAGGCTTTCCAAGGCCGAAATAATAAGGATGGGCATGGAACTGAAAGCACCCTACCAATTGACTCATTCATGTTACGAGGGAAGGAAAAAGGCCTGTGGAGAATGCGATTCATGCCTGTTAAGATTGAAAGGCTTCATGGAAGCGGGTTATTTAGATCCTGTAGAATACGAAAAATATCCAGAATTTTATTCAAATTATCTTAAAAACAAGAAAAATTAAATTTTATCAGTGCTGGGAAAGCACTGAATCTACCTTTTCTCCATTCTTCTTGACAGATTCAACGGTCTTATTCCAGAGGACCTTTTCCTCATCGTTGAAATCTATCTTATATATGTGCTCGACACCCTCCTTTCCGATCTTTATGGGCACACCAATGAAGAGCCCTTTTGCTGAGTAATGTTTTGCCGCATCCTCATCCATGTAGGCTGCGCATGGTATGACTCTTTTCTTGTCCTTAATTATGGATTCAACCATTGCAGTTATGGATATTCCCGGAGCATAATATGCACTTCCTGTCTTGAGAAGGTCCACAATTTCTCCTCCACCGAACCTTGTTCTCTTTACTATTTCATCTATCTTTTCCTTGGGAAGGAGTGTTGAGATGGGCATTCCTGCAACACTTGAGTATCTTATGAATGGAACCATATCATCGCCATGACCACCAACAACGAATGCGTTAACATCCTTTACAGATACCCCAAGCTCCATTGCAATGAACGTCCTGAATCTTGAGCTGTCCAGTGATCCACCAAGTCCGATTATTCTTTTCGGATCGATTCCACTGACCTTCTGGAATGCATAGGCCATCGTGTCTGCAGGATTTGAAACCATAACTATTATGGATTCCGGTGAATATTTCTTAACGTTTTCTGCCACATCCTTAATAATCCCAATGTTTTTAACAAGAAGGTCATCCCTGCTCATACCAGGCTTTCTTGCGAGGCCTGCTGTTATTACAATAACATCTGAGCCCTTAAGGTGTGCATAGTTTTCGGGGTTTATTGTTGTGAATCCCTTTATGTTGTTGTCCACACCCCAGTGAGGTGTCCCCTCCATCATATCAAGTGCTTCGCCTTCAGGTTTTCCATCGACTACATCAAAAAGATAAATGTCTCCAAGATCCTCAATGGAAAGGAACTGAGCCACCGTGGCGCCAACATTTCCAGCTCCAATAACTGAAATTTTTGCTCTCATGCTCTGGTAATTTCATAATCGATTATATTGTTATTCTTTTTTAAATATATACTCCTTTTACTGCTCTTTTTACCTGAACACATATGAATATGGATTATCTTCATCCTTCAGGAGTTCTTTTATACAATTATTGATTTAACCCAATTCATAGTAATGACTTTCCCACTTCCATTATGATAGATTGGAAAAGAGTGATAAAATGAGAAAAGAACCGTTGCTGATTAGCCTTTCACAGTCATCAAGGACATTTATACTTTCCACCATTGCAGTTTCTTCACCCTATTTTCTTTCAAGCAAAGGGCTAGACCCAATTCAGATTTCCATAATTGTTCTTTTCAGTCTTGCCCTATCCACTTTTTTTCTTTACCTTTATACCATAATTAATATGGGAATAAAACAAAAGTTGCTTCTTCTTTCCATTCTTCTTTCCACTGCCCTGTTTATCCTCCTTTATTTTCAAAGTGTTTTTGCATTCATTGCATCAATCATAATAGGTGGAATATCCCTTGGAGGAAGGGATTTTGCCACAAATCAGTCCCTGGAAAAATATACCATAAGCACATATACAGAGGTTCAGAAAGAAAAAAATTTTCTATTCAGCATATACAATTTCCTTTCCTATGGAAGCGGTGCAGTGGCATCTGCCTTCCTCTTCCTTATTCCCCCGGATTCCTTTTTATTAATTTTTGAAGTAATATTTTTGATTTCCCTGATCCAGATTATCATCTATCTGATTCTTGAATTCCCGGAGATGCCCGTAAAAGAGGGTAAAAACGAAAAGAATGATGATATAAATGTTAAGGCGAAAAAGGAAATTTTCACTCTATCAGCCATTTTTTCCTTGGATGCTCTTGGAGGAGGCCTCGTAAACTCGTCCATAATATCGCTGTGGTTTGATGTTGTTTACCATACGACGCTTTCACAAACAGGCTTCATATTTATTATTGTGAACATAATTACCGCCTTTTCAGTGATTATTTCCAGTTTTATTTCCGGTTCCATTGGTTTGGTAAAAACAATGGTTTATACCCATCTCATAAGCAACGTGTTTCTCTTCATGGTACCGGTATTCCACCTTCTCCCCCTGAGTGAAATTTTCCTGTTTCTGAGGCAGAGTACCAGCCAGATGGATGTTCCTGCGAGGGATAGTTTCATAAATTCCTATTTTACCAGGGAAGATAGGATAAGGGCAAACTCCTCATTCCTTGCAGCCAGGAATGGCGGTCAAATACCCGGGCCTGGACTGGCAGGATTATTCCTTGAGGTCTTTCCTGCTGGTGTTTTCATGGCTGGTGCAGCCATAAAGATAAGCTATGACATTCTTTTCTTCATAAAATACAGACATTACAGAACCTGAAAGGATTAAAACCTTAAGAAGATCTTTTGCATCCAATAATTATCTCCTTTTTCTTAAAAATCGATTTATTAGGAATTGTCCAGAAAATGGAGTACTTTTAATTTGATGATTAATTGTCAGGGGACTTAAATTCCATTGAGAAATCATTATCTTTGTGGAATCTATGGGGAAACTCCACACATTGGTTACTGTTCCATAATCTCAGATGGTCTTCTTTTTAATAAGAAAATCAATTCTTTAAAATTGACTTAAATTTAATCATAGGATTGGACTTCTCTCTCGGCCATCCTTATGGCGCAGTTAAGCCAGGGATTGTCATAAGATCCCATAGTTAAGAGATGATTAAATTCTTTGAATGCGTCCTCCAGGGAAATTCCCTTTAACCCTGCATAATAATGAAATGCAATATCCATCACAGCCTGTCCTTTTGAAATTCTTTTCTTTATATCTAACAAATTTAATCCCCATTTTCCCCATCCCTCAATCGTTAAAATGATTTGTTTTATTTAATGATTATTTATTCATTATTTTATTTGCCCCCATTCTTCACTCGATTATTTAACCCATCCTTCTTTCCCAATATTAGAACCAAATTCTCATTAAATAAGGTTGCAGAAAGGAATCAAGTCACGCAGTAATATTGTTGAATCTTTTCAAGAATGGGCAATCAAAATGAGTGGAGAAGTAGAGCATGTTTCAGTCTGTGGAAATTTGGTTTTAATTTTAAAAGAAAATTACTTTAGATACCATTATTTCCAGGGATCATATTGGGGTACATTGAGTGGTGATTGTTGCATTCTTTGGGCCTTTTAATGTTTACTAAGGACGAGATGGTCGAAGAAGTTATTACAAAGATGGATGAGGTTGTGGATGAAATCCTGGTTATAGATTTTAATTCCAGAGATGAGATTTTCAATAAGAATCTTGAATTGTCGGAGAGGAAGAAATTTCAGATCATAAGGCTTTTTGACCTTGGCTATATTGAGATATACAGAGAATATGCGTTTAAAAAGATGAAAAGCCAGTATGTCATTAACCTTGATCCCGACGAGATACCATCAGATGGCCTCATAAATAATATTAGACAGTTAGGTAATTTTGATGTGGCATTTATACCAAGAGGCAATGAAGAAATAGGCTACATAGAATATATTCCAAGGATTTTCAAAAAGGAAGCAATCTTGTGGCGCGGATATATTCACGAAAGGCCCATTATGAAGGACAGAGAACCTTTAGAAATTTTTCTCAAAAAAGAATATTTCATATACCATAAGGCGTACCGAGATACGTGGAAAACTGAAAAGGGAAGAGAGGAAAGGTATACAACTATAGAATGCACCACAAGACCTCCAATTATCCAATCCTTTCTGGAAATATATAATATGGATTTTCCGGATTTCCTGAATAAACTTGCAGGTAAAATTTTTGGAAACCGACCTTTGAATTCCAAACTTTTAATTGCTGGTATGCTTGCATACCTTTTAAAAGAAAAAATAAGCAACCCTGAGAGATATATATTTTCAAGAGAGTACTATAAGTATGTAAAAAATAATATTAAGGAATTTAAAAAATATGAAAAAAATATGCAGCAGATGATCATAAATATATACCTGGAGGCCCTTAAAGAGGGTGGACTGATAAAATATCTGAACCTGGATGATGAAAGATATGTTGAATCACTTCACCAAAGTCCCTATCTAAAAAATGGAACTGATGGATTATGGAAACTGCTAACCTATCGTTTCAATGAGGGAAAACCCTATATGGTCTAAAAATAGAATACAAAATGGTTTCCTGTTTTTCCCTGTAATTTCTAACAAAACTCATAATTACAAAGGAAAAAATTGGAGATTAAGTAACAGACTTACTCATTCAGGATTGTGTGGTACTTGGAGATCCTATTAAAAATCCCCATCTCTGGATTTGTTAGTGTTCAATAAAGAATATCATAGCAAATAAGAAAATTAAAGTCTCAAATTAAGGTTAATTTATTATTCATGATTCAAATCCCTCATTATATGAAGGTAGTTATTCTTGGTATTGATGGCTATATTGGCTGGCCCCTTGCACTGAGACTCCTTAAGGAAGGTCATGATGTTGTAGGAGTTGATTCTTTCTATACAAGAGCAAGAGTAAGTGAAGTGGGTTCTGGATCCATAACTCCCATAAAGGATATGAAGGATAGGATCAAGGATGCTTCAAAATTCTATGGCAAAACCATTGGGTTCTACGAGGGAGATATAAATGACCCGGATTTTGTTTATATGTTCATGGAGAGGGAAAAACCTGATGCGATTGTCCATCTAGCCGAGCAAAGATCTGCTCCATACTCCATGATTGGACTTAAACAGGCAAGAGAAACCCTCATACAGAATATGGGGGGAACAATAAACCTGGTTTATGCGATGAAAGACATTGTACCAAAGGCTCACCTCCTGAAACTGGGAACAATGGGTGAGTATGGAACTCCGAACATTGACATCCCGGAAGGTTTTTTCGAAATTGAATACCGTGGCAGGAAAGATACACTTCCGTTCCCAAAGTTTGCCGGTTCGTGGTACCACTGGAGCAAGGTTCATGATACAAACAACCTTATGTTTGCAAACAGGGTCTGGGGATTGAGAATAACCGATGTAATGCAGGGTGTAGTATATGGCACAGGTACTAAAGAGATCAAAGAGACAGAAAGCTATACGAGATTCGATATAGATGAGGTCTGGGGGACTGCTCTCAACAGATTCTGTGTGCAGGCTGTTCTTGGAATGCCAGTCACAGCCTATGGAAAGGGCGAACAGAGAAGAGGTTTTCTTTCTCTCGAAGATAGCATCAGCTGCCTGATGCTTGGCCTGAACAAACCACCTGAAATTGGAGAATACAGGGTTTACAACCAGTTTGATGAACATTATTCAATAAACGAACTTGCAGCATACGTGAAAGAGAATGGAGAGAAGATCCTTGGGAGAGAGGTAGAAATAAAGCACGTGGAAAACCCAAGGGTTGAAAAGGATCAGCATTACTATAACCCAGAGCATAAAAAACTGAAGGAACTTGGATATAAACCATCAGGAAATCTCAGAGCAGAACTTGAGAAGATTATTGAAGATGTGAACAGGTTCAGGGAGAATGCAATCAGATTTAAGGATGCGGTTATGCCCAGAACATACTGGAAGGAGAGCAGGGGTCTAAAATGAACTGGGTGTTTATAAATCCTAAATTTTATGGAATATTTATTAATGAATTAACAATTTAAGGTCAATGTCTCCAAAGTTAAAGTCAAACAGCTTCAGGAAATGGATGGTGGCAGGCATAACGATTATGACTGTTATTGTTTTTGCAGCCACCTTTTTTCAGGCAGGTGTGCCGGCAACGGTCGGTGCGAGGCCAGTTGCAAGTCCAAGCTATGCTTATAACAGTACAGTTTATAAGTATCAATGGATGAATTACACAGGGAGTTCAGGCCCGGCACCAATGAGCAACAGCACAATGGCATGCTTCGAACCTACCAAGGAGGTGGTGATGTTTGGTGGCCAGTCCATTGTAAATATGAGTTATAACAACAGCGGCAAAGTGATGTACAAGAATACAGAGGTTTTTTCAAACCAGACATGGACATATGAATCAGGAACATGGTCAAAACTCACAACTCAGAGTTCCATACCACAGATGGCAGGTTCATCCACCGCATACTATCCAAGAGGCGACAGCATTGTCCTCTTTGGCGGAATTAACAATGGAACATATTTCAATCAGACATGGATATTTACCGGCCTGACATGGACACCTTTAAAGGGTTTGACCCTTGCCCCTTCACCCAGGGCATTCACAACAATGGCCTATTCTCCTATCCTCAGAGGAATTGTTCTCTTTGGAGGAATGACTGCAAAGGGATACTCAAATTCCACATGGCTGTTCAAGGATAATTCCTGGAGCCGCCTGAAGGTTAATGGAACTGCCCCCATGGCAATGGAAGGGATGGCTGCAAGCCCCCTTCCCAATGGGAACATACTCTATTATGGCGGATATAACGGGAAATACAGTAACTACACATATGTACTGAACACAACCTCCATGAAATGGATGAACATATCATCATCAAACAGCCCACCGGCTATGGCCTTTGCTTCACTTGATTACTTTAAATTCAACAACTTCACCCTCCTCTATGGAGGAGTAATGAGCAATGGAATGCCATCAAACAGCACATATATATTTAATTCCATGGCTGAGTGGGTTAACCTCCATATTGCATCACCATCCCCGGAATATGGGCAGGCTATTTCCACATATGGTGCAAACAACACAATTGTGATGTTCGGCGGAACAATGAATAACACCATTTCAGGCTATGAAAATATGACTTACCAGTTCCAGAACAATACCTATAACTGGGTTTTATTCAATGAGAACGGGCTCCCCAATGGAAGCAAATGGGGCATTGAACTTGGAAATATGTACAACAACACAACAGGAGAATTCGTAGGATTCCTTGTTATGACAGGCACTTATAACTACACCGTATTTGCACCATCCGGTTATGAAACATCCTCTTCCTCAGGAAATGTTACAATGTACTTTTCAGAACTTCAGGAGAACGTTGGATTTTCAAAGATACCTGGGCTTTTGTATTACAGCTATGGTGCCATAGGTGGAATAATCATTGTAATACTGGCACTGGTTGGTTCAGAAGCATACAGGAAAATAATGAAGTAAAATTTCTAATCTTTTTTAAAATATTTATAAGTTTTTTCAACACATTCTACATATTTTTCAACATTTCCAACGCTAATCCATTCCCTTTTATCTATGATGCTATAACTCAGGGGATAACCTGATGAAATTGCATTCTGTATGTATTCTGTAAATTCTGTGCGTGATGTTGATACATATTCCTTGAAGGGTTCTCTAAAAAAGTAAATGGCGGCCAAGGCATACCTTGAGAGTGGCTTTTCAGGCTTTTCCCTGACCTCTATGACCATTTTCCTTTCTTCATCTATCATGGCATTTCCATACCTTGACGGATTTTCAACCTCAAAGAGTGTCAATCTTGATTCCCTGCTTCCTGTCATCCTTACATAATAAGCTGGATCGAGGATCAGGCCATCCCCTGCATTGACAATGCAACTTTTATCAAGCATTTCCCTTCCACAGAAAATGGCGTCTCCGAAACCGCTGGGCTTCTCCTGATAAAAAATTTCAATATCTGGATATTCCCTTTTTACATATTCACCCGTGATTCCATCATTCCTATTCAATACAATTCCTATATTTTTTACGCCAGCATTCCACATCCTGAAAATTACCATGTCGATTATTGGCCTCAGTACAAGCCTTCCCTCTCTATAATCATAGAGCGCAAGCATCTCCTTTCTGAACTTCCCATCAAGCCCTGACCTTGTTCCCAGTCCGGCGGCAGTAATCAGGCCGTTAATATTTATCGCCCCCATTAACTGCCTCATAGAAAAACAACACTATATATATTCCTGGAAATAGGAAAAAACCAGTTATCATTGTGATATCAGCAATGGTGAGAAAGGGGCTTTTTCCGATGTTTAGAAGGGCAGAAATATGGGAAGGGTTCAGTGAAAGTGCAATTCCAAGAATGCCAAGAATCAGGCCGGCAACTTTGAGTTTATAATTCATTTTTTTCATCATTAAAAATGCCAGGATAAGGATTACAGCCAGGGCAAAAATTGTAAGATAGGTGAGGAAAACAGGTACAAGTTTTCCTGCGTAAAGGGAATACCCTCCAACAGACAGGGATAATGCAGATAATATGAGCAGATAGGGATATATTTTCTCATTCACTGTTGGTAAATCCATATCCTATGTTAAGTGTTTCCCATTCCATTTTATGAAATCTCCCCATATAAGGAAAATAAAAGGATAAATTACCGGATGCCATGCTCCCAATGAAGTTATATGCTCAATGGCTTTATGGAAAAACTTGTTGCAGGAAGATGGATAGCAGGCCCCACGGTAAGCGATGTTATGGAGAGGGGCAGGAGATTTAACAGGCTTGGCATAGGGGCCATAATGAACTATCTTGGTGAAGCCCTGACCTCGCAGGAAGATATAAAGGATGCAATGGACAGTTACAGGGAAATCCTGAAGAGGGTGGAGAAAGGGGACAGACTCACCCAGATTTCAGTAAAACCAACGCAGATAGGTCTTTCTGTAAGCCCTGACATGGCCAAAAAGAACTATGCCGAAATTGTCAGGCTTGCAGGGGAGAAGGACATCTTTGTGTGGGTTGACATGGAGGAATCAGAACTTGTAGACAGCACCATTGAGCTATATATGTCCCAGCTTCCCAACAAAAATACGGGCCTCTGTATGCAGGCATATTTGAGAAGAACCATGGATGATGTAAAAAAGGTCACAGAAAAGGATGGTACCATAAGACTGGTAAAGGGTGCCTATACAGAACCAGACAATGTGGCATATAAAACAAAGGCAGAGATTGATAAAAATTATATTGAAATTATGCAGTATCTGTTCGACAATTCACCACGATTTATGATTGCGAGCCATGACGATAAGATAATCGAAAGGGCAAGGGAGATAAACAGGGAAAGGAAGAAAGATGTGTGGTATGCCATGCTCAATGGTATAAGGAACCAGTACCTGGTTGACCTTCAGAAAAAGGGAGAAACAGTATTCGCATATATACCCTTTGGAAAAAAATGGGTCCAGTATTCTTTCAGAAGAATGCAGGAAGCAGGCCACATAAGCCTCTTAATGAGATCCATGCTGCACGGCCAGAAAATTTAAGCATATGACGAAACCCATTTCGTCAATTTTTTATACTTTTGTTTCTTAACAAATTAATGGATATTGAAGAAAAGATTGCCGGTGAAATTGCCCTTTCAGAGAATTTTGGAAAGACTCTGCAAAAGTGGAGGGAGGAATTCTTAATTTCAAAAACGGAACTTGCCAGAGAGATGGATGTGCCGCTCTCAATGATCACAGATTATGAATCGGGAAGAAGAAAATCCCCGGGAATAGCAACTATAAGAAAATTTGTATATGCTCTGATTGCCATAGAAAAGGAACACGGGGGCTCCATACTGAGAAGATACAATTCTGGCGTTCCCTACGAAGCACTCATAGACATAGGGGATTACCACAGGGACGTTAACCTCAAAACGGTAATAAGCAAGATACAGGGAAAGGCAACATCCTCAGCTGATCTGAACAGATATGTAAGGGGATACACCATTGTGAATGGTGTCAAGGCCATACTTTCCTTTTCATATTCTGAATATAGCCTTCTATACGGCTGGTCCAGCCAGAGAGTGATCTTTTTCACAGAAGTTAAAATGGGCAGGAGCCCCATGATTGCCATCAGGGTTCATCCCCTTAAACCAGCAGCAGTTGTATATATCCAGGCGGACAGAGTGGACGAACTTGCCATAAAGCTTTCCGATGTAGAAAATATACCACTCATAACCACAGAACTCCCGCCATTGGAGATTGCAAAAATAATGTCCCAGATAAATCAGTCATGAAAATATCTTATTTATTATGAAATCCGGGTCGTAGGGAACAAGATCATCAAGGTTCTGGCCCGTTCCCAAAAAATATATGGGCTTTCTAAACTGATGGGCAATGGAGAATATGGAGCCCCCTCTGGCATCTGTATCAAGCTTGTTCACAATCAACCCGTCAAATCCAATCTCTTTCTTGAAGGTTGCTGCCTGCTCAATGGCATCGTTTGCCGCAAGTGCATCCACAGTGAGAATTGTGAGATCGGGTTTGGATATCCTCTTTATTTTCTTCATTTCTTCCATGAGGTTCCTGTTGGTTTGCATCCTTCCAGCAGTATCTATAATTGCATAATCAAGGTTTCTTGCCCTTGCATGCTCGATTGTATCAAATGCGACGGCTGAAGGATCGCTTCCCATTCCCTGGTAAATGACTCTTACACCGAGATTTTCCCCATGTATTTTCAGCTGTTCTATGGCACCTGCCCTGAAGGTGTCAGATGCCCCAAGGGCAACTGTTTTTCCATGGTTCAGAAGATAATTGGAAACCTTTGCGACCGTTGTTGTTTTTCCAGTTCCATTTATTCCAATAAAAAGAATAATAAAAGGCTTCTTTGTCTGGCCAAGTATGTTGAAATCCGTCTTTGCACCATCAAGAATTTTTTTAAGGATTACCTTGAGCATCCCTATGGCATCTTCTCTCCTGACCCTCTTCTTTTCCGACCCCATCTTTCTGAACTCATTCAATATATATTCAGCTGTCTCAAGGCTGACATCGGATTCCAGAAGAATATTGAAGAACTCATCTGCAAGGTCATCGATTTTTAGCAGATCTGAACTGCCTCTGAAAAACGATTTTAACCTATCCTTCAGGGACATATTACTCTTTTCTTGAATTGTTTCCAGCACTGTTTATTGCGGATATAATTGCCTGGTACCTTCTTATGGCCTCAGTTCTCTGGTTGTTAATATTTTCTATGGATTTTCTTACATCCTCAATCTGTGCCCTGAGTCTGAGTTCAGTCCTGGTTGAATCCTCTTCAATGAATAGATCAGAACCTATTGCGACAAGAACATTCCCTGAATTCTCAACCTTCCCCTTCGCAAATACTCCTCCTCCAAGGGAGATTAAAGTCTCTGAAGACTGCCCGATCTCTCTTGACTGCAGTACGGCAAGGGCCTTGCCATAATCCTCCATGCCCTGAGTCAAAATTGTGATCTGTTTTTCTGATGCGTCTATATAGGACTGGAGAAACTCCAGTTCCTGTTCAATCTGATTGCCGTTTTCCATTTAAATCATCCCCATGAAACATACTCTTGCTGAGCCTTAAGGCTTCTATAACTGGCATTGGTTCACCTGATAAATAGCTTATTAATGCACCTCCACCCGTTGAAATATGGTTGAAATGATCTTCCAGTTTCAATGCCTCTATTGCCGATATGGTGTGGCCCCCGCCAGCTATTTTCATAGCGCCCGAACTTGCAACTTCCTTCAATATTTCATAGGTTCCACTGCTATAATCTTCCAGCTCATACATTCCCATTGGGCCATTGATAAATATGGCGTCAGCCTCCCTTATTTTTTCAGAGAATGTGGCAATTGTATCCGGCCCGATGTCGGCAAGTATCTGATCCTCAGGCACTTCCTCCTTGCAGTGTATTCTTGTCCTGGACGGATTTAATATGAAATCTTCAGGCAGGACAATTTTTTCCCTGTACTTCTCTATGAGTTCAGTGCATGTTTTAATCAAAGATTCGTATTTTTTATTATTTTTTATGATGAAGTCCCTGTTCTTCTTTCCAATGTCCTTCCCATCCGCCCACATGAAGGCGTTTGCCACAACGCCCCCAACAATAATTTCATCCGTAATTCCCTTATTCAGGAATGATTTTGAAACAGCTATGGAATCCTCAATCTTGGAACCTGCAAGTATGGCAATCTTTTTCCCCTTTCGTCCTGTGAGAAATTCATTTAACGCTGATATTTCCGTGTGAATCAGGTGGCCTGCAATGTTTGGCATAAGCCTTGTGAATCCAGTCAGGGATGTCTGGTTCCTATGTATTGCCGGAAAGGCATCATTTACAAAATAATCACAGACCGATGAAAGTGTTTTTACAAAATTTGTTTTTTCCATGGTTTCAAAATCTGATGTATCAAGAACCACATCTTCAGAATAAAAACGGGTGTTCTCAAGCATGAGTATTTCCCCATTTTTCATTTTCTCAATATGTTGAAGAACTTCTGAACCGAACAGGGAATCCACAAATTTTACGCTTTTTCCAAGAATTTTTTGAAGTACCCTGGCGTGTTCTTTTAAAGATACAAAATCATATTTTCCAGGCCTGCTCTGATGGGCCAGTATTATGACCTTAGAATCCTTCAACCTGTTAATTGTCTTTACATGGGAATGAAACCTAGTATCACTCATTATTTCTCCGGTTATGGGATGGATTGGAGAGTTGAGGTCAAGCCTCAGCAACACACGTTTTCCTCTCAGATCAAAGTCGTCCAGATTAAAGAAATCCTGCTGATTCCCTTCCATGGGTATCTGTATGCATAAACCCTTATATTCATTTTGAATCGAAACTTATCTCAAATAGAAGAGAACAGAACAACAGATGCAAACAGATGATTTTTTAGATTGTCCATTGTTCTTCCATGCGAAAAACATAAATATGATAAACACATGATTTGTTCCGCGATATTCATGCCAAACCTCTTAAAAATATTTGAAAAAATTTATGCAAATGCCATAGCCATAGATAGCAAAAGTGATGTTTGGAGGTTATGATTTTCCTTATAAAGATAAATTTTACTGCATTCTTTCTGGTCAAACATATGGGTTTGTGCAATATGGGAAATGATTGGCAATTCATCTCATATGTTGATGGATTATTATGAAATTTTCCGCCAGAAAATGTAATATTATGATTGCATAATTTGTGAAATTAAACCGGAAGAATTTTTATGAAACTCAAGAAGCAGATGAATCTTTTGGTTATTGATTCTGTAATAAACGGATTTTCCAAATATCCTCTCTGGATATTGCTATCTCTTTATCTCAATACCAGAGGGTACAATTTCATTGACATTGGTATAATTATTGTTCTTTCCAATATTATTTCCTCACCACTTCAGAGGAAATCAGGAAAACTCATTGATATACTGGGCAGGTTCAGATTCTCCTATATAATTCCATTTTTCATGTTCATTGTTTACTCCATTCTTTACCTTTCAGTAAGTTTCAATCTGAGCATATACCTGATTTTCATAATGCTAACTCTTTCCTCCTACCTATCAGGATTTGAAGGCACACTGAAAAATACCATAATATCTGATCTGAGCCTTGAAGGAGAAAGAACGAAATATTTTTCGGTGATGAGAATTTGGGCAAATGTTGGGATTGGCATAGGGTTGATCTGTTCAGGCCTTGCTTCAACTTTTTCCTATTCCCTTTTCTTTATTGCTCCAATTATAGGCTCCCTGGCCCAAATGACCCTTTTCTATGTTTTCTTTGAAGAAACTGGAAAAACTAAACAGGCTGGAATTGATGATAAAGTTTCAATTATAAGGGGAAGCGGCTACGGTAGGATTATATCTGTTTCACTTTTGATTGGGGTATGCTTTGCCATAGCCAACCAGTATGAAACCCCTGCCATGCCCCTTTATCTGAAAACACAGTGGTTACTCAGTCCTTTTTTAATAACAATACTTTATTCAATCAACACTGCAGTTGTTGTTTTCTTTCAATCAAGCATCACAAAGTTTGCTGTAAAATACACAGACCATAGGATATTCTCAGCAGGCATACTTTTCTATTCCCTTGCCTTTCTCATATTCTCATTGACAGCCAATATTTTCTTGCTTGCGTCAGCCATAATAATTTTGACGGTTGGGGAAAATTTAATGTCGCCTGTATCCAGTTCCATAATTTCAAAAATTGCGCCAGAGGACAAAAGAGGGGAATATTTCGGTATAAACTCTTTCATATACAACATAGTAAGTCCGGTTTCACTCTTTCTCGGAATAGGATTGCTTCAGATCTTCAGTACACATGAAACTTATGCCATGTATGCTTTATCTGCCCTTTCCATAATAGCATTCCTTGTTGCCTATACATATCTGGGCAATCTTTCAGGAAAGGGTGTGCCATCTTAAAATTAAACTTATATCTGTGTGGGAAAATAGTCTAACATTTTATATGTTTTAATAATACATACTCTATGAGAAATGAAGTAAGTTCAGGAATTATAGTATTTAAAAGGACCGAAGGTAACATAATGTTTCTATTTTTGAAACGAAGGGAGGGTTTCCTTGACTTCCCAAAGGGCCATGTGGAGGAGGGGGAGAACAACACGCAGGCTGCGAAGAGAGAAACCTTTGAGGAGGCAGGTATAAATTGCAGGATCATTCCAGGTTTTGAGGAAAGGACAAAATACTATTTCAATTTCAATGGAGAAAATATAAGGAAAGACCTCATAATGTTTCTCGGAGAGGTTCAGGGAGAAACCCCTGTTAAGATTTCACATGAACACGTGGGTTATGAATGGCTCTCCTATGATGAGGCCATGGCACAGCTAAAATATCCTAACCAGAAGGAGATTATTAAGAAGGCAATGGAATATATAAATTCAATAAGCTCTGAAAAAAAGTAATTTGAAAATTAAAATTAAAATTTCAAGTTGAGAAAAATCATGATTTTAAACTGAGGGATAGGATCAGACAAACAGTATGGTAAAAAGAAGGATAAGGCCCATCAAATAATCAATATAATATGGCGGTACTCTTTCGATTATCTTTGCCAGACCTTTTGTGCCGATGTATGCCATTGCGTTTAAGGATACTATACTTGCAAGGATAAATGCAGCTATTATTTCCATTGCAGATATTAAATTCTGGTCCACCGTAAGGATAATGAAAGGTATTACTGCAAAATCAGGGAAAATACTCACAACAAGGGCCGATTTTACAGTTCCATTTTCCTGAACATCCAGATGGCCTGATCTGCTTTCCCTATAACCATTTGCAAAGAAATAAATCGCAACTGAAAGAAGAAGAACGGCGCCAATAAGTGAAAAGCCATTCCTGAAATATGAAATAAAAATAATGTCTATAATGGAGGCTATCAAACCTACCATTACTGATATTCCAGAATGAAGGCCTCCAAGAATGGTGGCTGTGCCCTGAATTTTATACCTCGTATATTTGAATCTTCTTGCTATGGCTGATAGGGGTAACCAGTGATCCGGGGCTATCATATGCAATGTTCCCAGTAAAATTACTGCTATGAATAGAGCCTGAAAGGAAAACATTTTCATTAAGTATAGGTTTATAAATATTATAATTTGTGTCAGTTGAATTCGCATGAAATGAAAATATGTGGGAAAAATTGTGAGTTTGAAATATGAATTATACCCTGATTAATAAGTCACCGTAAACGTTGCATTTATTTTTGTATGAAAATTACATGAGATTGCATGGAGAGGGAAGGGTGGAATGAATATACAGAGAATGAACTTATTGAAGCTGCCCAAAACCTTATTCCAATAGAAAAAGATGGGCCATACAGATTGGTGGAAACAGGATGGAATAGCAGGATTCTCATATGGAATGAAAAAATAGCAATAAAATTCCCGCGAGACAGAAGATCTTCTGAAAGCATGGTCAAAGAATCAGATATTGTATGGATCCTGAAGGGATTCCCATTTAAGGTTCCTCATTATAGGATTATGCCCCTTGATGGAAAAATAGTGGAAATTTATGCTTTTATTAAGGGTATTCCTCTCACTTCGTTAAAAGATTTGAGTTCTGCCCTGATCCATGATTTTTATGAATATTTCAATTACACATCAAATTTTGACCTGAGAAATTTGCAGAAAATAGATCTGCCTGTGAGCGACAGATACGAATGGACTGAGAAATATTTGGGGACACTGGATGAATTTAAACAAACTCTAAGCAAGTATGTGGATAGGGAAAATGTTCATATGATTCAGGAAAAATTCTCAGTCGCTTCAAAAAATATTATGGATAGGGACATAACCCTTATTCACGGCGATTTTTACAGGGATAATATAGTTTTATCCAATGATGGAAACAGGATAAACGGGATCATAGACTGGGGTGAATCCTGTGCGGGAGACATGGCCTTTGACCTTGCATCCCTTTCCGTGGATTATCCTGAAAGTGTGGTTATCAGAATGTTGCCTGACAGGATCAGGGAAGAAAGAATTAGCCATTACAGGGAAAGGATGAGGATCTACAGGGCAGCTGAGCCTCTTTATACAATTTCCTGCATGCTCAAATATGGAAAAACTGATGATCTTGGAAGAACTCTTCATAAGTTCAGACAAAACATTAAACTTCTAAGGGATTCGGGAACATAGAGCCATATCTATTTTACCCATTTTCCATGGTAAACAACCGTTTAATTTTCAAGCATAAAT
>JAKADM010000013.1 GCA_021820525.1 Thermoplasmata archaeon | reverse complement strand
TACATTTTAAGGTTAATCATTCTGACATATACGATAAGGTAATGGAGATATGCCTTATTAGGAATTAATTTTAATCCAAATTATAGGCTTGTAGTAAATCTGATTAATTTTATTAGGTAATTTACCATGAAAAACTCCAACACTCTTAAATCGTTTATAAATTAACGCTAAATTTTAAACATAAGGATAACCATGACTGAAAAGAGACTTTATTAAGGTGGATAAGATTGTAATTTATTCTCTTAGTAGAAATCGATTATTTTTATTTAGTTATTTTTATATTCCAAAAACCGATCCGGCACTATATAAAGGAAGACTATCAAATCCTAAGATACATGTACCATTTTATCGCTTACAAAGATAGTAATATTAAGGATTTCTTAAAAAACTAAACCGTATATAGAATGGGCCCGCCCGGATTCGAACCGGTGACCACCGCCTTGTAAGGGCGGTATCATAACCACTAGACTACGAGCCCTCAATCTCAAATAATATAACAATATATATCGTTTTAGTAATGTGATTCGACCTTATCGCGTTTGAACTCCAGGAGAATCTAAAGTGTAATTTTAAGTTTCAGGAATTTAAAAACAGAGTTCATAGAATCACTTTAATTCATTGAAATTACTGGAAATAATTTTATGTAAACTATACTCATTATATACCGGGTTATGAGTTATGTTTATATATCACTGTATTGTTAAGTTTTTGTGTAAAGAATGAGGCTCGAAATAGGAGAGAGTTTGACATTTGAATTTGACAGAAAGGTGCTTGATGAAAACTCCATGGAAATTCCTGTGGCTGTTTATGGCATATATGAACAGACTATTGAGATTTTATCCATTAACACAACCATAAGGAAAAAGCTTCTAAAATTTATGGAGAAAACAGTTGAACCAGTGGTCTTCATTAATGTCAAAAGAGTTTCAAAGTTAAGGTACGATATCTCTCCTGGTACGGCAATAATCATCAAGGATAAAAAGAGCTTATACATATAACACATCTTTTAATACCTTTTTAATTTTGGAATTTCAGGGTTCAGGAGTAAATTTGTTTTTATTCCAATGAAGCCTACATCTAAATTACCCATTTAAAATGAAATAACTATTCAGAAAAATTTATTTTTAACTAAATGTTATTATTTCATGAAAGCCGGAGCAATATTGGCAATATTTTTGATCCTTCTCATACTCCTTATTATGTTTTATTCGCCGGCAATTTCATTCATTGAAACTCAATTCAACGGAAACTCATCGGAAACAATTGATGTCAGGAGTGTCGAGGTAAATTATTCATTAGAGAACGCATTGAATTCCTATGGAAACATGGGAAAGGGATGGACAGGATCGGATGGCACATATCACATAACACTTCCAAATGGAACAGTACTCTGGATATTTGATGACACTTTCTACAGGGATATGTTGCCCAATGGAACAAGAGGAGATCTCTCTTCACTTATGAGGAACTCTATGGTACTTGAAAAGAACGGAACATTCTATGAAACTTTGACCTCAGGTGTACCAGTTAATAATAATCTTGCGTACTTTCCTGATCCCACTCAGTACCAGTGGTACTGGCCAGGTCCAGGAGAAATATCTGGAAACAGGATTGAAATTCTATTAGGCCTATATTCATCATATGGTTCCAATCCTCTGGATATAAAATTTCAGGTAACATATCTTGGAATTATTAACGAGTCAACTCTGGATCTTGAAAAGATAATATTGATCAGCAACAGTCAGATCAACTGGTCACAGTGGGTCCTTCATATCAATAATACCACATATATTTACGGAATTGGAAACGGCACATCCTCAATGTATGTTGCCCGTGTTAACGGTACAGATCTTGAAGGAAATTGGTCATACTATGATGGAGGTGGATGGTCAGTGGATCAATCCAGCGCAGTTTCTGTTTTCAACAGAGTTGCTGCAGGATTCAGCGTGGCGAGTTTTGATTCGGAATATATCCTGTTTACGTCCAATGTGTCGGTTCCCTATGGTATTTTTAACGGGCAGATAATTGGGTATATTTCCAGTAATCCTGTGGTGAATTTCACCCATGGCACAACCATATATACGGCACCCCAGATATCAAAATATCAATCATGCAGTGTCTGGACCTATGGACCCCATGTTCAGTTTTCATACAGCTCTGAGATTATACTTTCCTATGATGTAAACACTCTCAATCTCTCCTGCCAGCACAACCCATCCATATACCGTCCCCGTTTCATCAACATTTATCTTAATATTTCAAACTCTTCCAATAAGCTTTTCTGAAAAAGCCTGCGTGATGAATTTATAAAAATTTTCTTAAATAAGTATTATATTGAATCAATCTATGGAGCAATAATGGAAAGGGTTGACTTTAGAAAAACAGGAAAAATGATCTCCCCAGTGGGTGTGGGGACATACTATGATCCTTCATGGATTGCAATGGCCAAATTAACAGGAATACGAAAGGACAGGGAAAGGCGTACAGAGGCCATAAGAACTGCCATAGAATCTGGTATAAATTTCATAGACACCGCAGAGATGTATGAAACTGAACCCATGGTAAGAGATGCCATTGAGAACACAAAAAGAGAGGACCTGTTTATAGCAACAAAGGTTCTGCCTTCCCACTATTCCTATGACAAATTAATAAATTCATGCGAGAAAAGTCTCAAGAAACTGGGTACGGATTATATCGATCTCTATCAGCTTCATATGCAGTCCTCCAATGAGAAAATAAAGGATGCACTCAGGGCAATGGAATATCTTGCAGATCAGGGCAAGATAAGGTTCATCGGAATAAGCAATTTTGACCTTGAACACACAAAAATGGCAAAGGAGTGGCTTAAAAAATATGATCTTGCATCAACACAGATGAACTTCAACGTTGCCCATAGAAATATTGAAAGTGACATCGTTCCCTATTGCAAGGAGAATAATATTGCCATACTTGCCTATTTCCCACTGGCACACGGCAAACTGACCTCTGCATCTGATAATGGGAAGAAAATAATCGAGGAAATATCAAAAAATCATGGGCCAAAGACTCTGCCACAGATTGTTTTAAACTGGTTTATCAGCAAATATGACTTTGTGTATCCCATCCCAAGGGCATCCAATCCTGATCATGTAAGGGAAAATGCTGGGGCAATGGGATGGCGCATGAATAAGGATGAGATCGAAATGCTTGAAGATGCAGTAAAGGAAATTAAGGCAACAACGTGGTTTGGTGACCACACAACTTAAATTTCCAGGAGCATTGGCAATTTTAAGATATAAAATCTTCCCGTAAAAACTATCTATATATCTATTTAGCCAATATATATTTAATATATCGTATTGTGATTATCTATAAGTTATAAGAGAGATATAGCAATTGATGACATCATCAAATAGCGAAAATGGAGTTCTTGAACCTCTTGACAGAAGTGGTCTCAAGATGGGCCATGTTAAGACTATGTTCGTCGCGGGAATGGGATTTTTTACCGACGCCTATCTCCTGTTTGTTTTGACGGTTGCCAGTCCCATATTGGCCTCATCTTACGGTTTTAATCTGAGTGCAATCAAGGGAACATCACTGCTCTTTGGTTACACCGTCCCAACAGTTCAAATTATTGAAGGGGCAATTTCATCGGCAGTATTGTTCGGGGCCTTTGTGGGCGCCTTGATATTCGGCCATATTGCTGACAGATGGGGAAGGAAGAAAGTATATGGGCTTGAGCTTGCAATTATGATTGTTTTTACCATACTATCTGCTCTTTCAGTGAACTATGTTATGATGATAGTAACAAGGTTCATTGTGGGTATAGGAGTTGGTGGCGACTACCCCATAAGTTCCACAATTATGAGTGAATACTCAAGCAGCAAGCACAGGGGAAAGCTTGTTAGCATGGTATTTGCAATGCAGGGTTTTGGCCTTGTATCAGGGGCACTTGTGGGCCTTGCATCCATATATATCCTTCCTCTTGCTGACTCATGGAGATTGATGCTTGCCTTCGGAGCCATACCTGCAATATATGTGGTTTACCTCAGGAGAAAACTGATGGAAACACCAAGGTTCTCACTGCAGGTTGAGGGTGACAGAGGAAAGGCAGAGAAAGCCATTGGAACAATAACCGGGTCATCTGCCTCAGTATCATCCCAGACCTCAACTGCCAAGGCAAGATACCAGACAAAGGATTACGCAAGAATGCTCAGAAAATATATGGTATTCGTCCTCGGGACAACCATAAGCTGGTTCATATTTGATATGGCCTTCTATGGAACAACCCTGAACAACGGTTTCATCCTTCAGAATATAGGATATGGTTCAGCATCAACGCTCAAGGGAACCATATTCAACACTGCCATTGGCGATACCGTTCTTGCAGGAATATTTGCACTTCCGGGTTACTGGATCGCAGTGGGCTCAATAGACTGGCTCGGAAGAAGAACCCTTCAGATAGTTGGCTTTGCTGTGATGGCACTTTCATACATAGTCCTTGGAATTGAATATTCATTCCTGAAGACGGATCTTGATCTGTTCATAGTGATATTCGGAATATCCTATCTGTTCGGAAACATAGGGCCAAACACAACAACATTCATCCTCCCAACAGAGCTGTTCCCCACAGAAATAAGGTCAACCGGCCATGGAATAGCAGCATCCATAGCAAAACTGGGTGCAGGTATTTTCACATTCCTTTTCCTCATACTGGGAACAATTCTCGGACAGAGTGGGGAGTTTGAGTTACTGGCCATAATGGCAGCAATTGGAGCGGTGGTGACAATCCTTACCATAAGGGAAACAAAAGGCCTTACTCTGGAGCAGTCCTCAGAAGCCCCATCCATGGGAATATGGGACTTTAAGGCCCCGGCAACAACAGGAATGAATGCATCCAGGGAGCAGTAGAAACAATAAAACGCTCCTGAAAAATTTTTATTATTTTTCTATAATTTTCAAAACTTTTAACTCAGCAAATATTCAATTTTTACTTTGAATTTTGATTTTATTTATTGATATAATATGAATTAAGAAAGATTAGAATGGTGATCTGAAAAGGACTGTGAGTCTTCTCCTATGTATGTGAATCCCCTGATTCCAATCTTTCCTGCAAGGGTTTTTTTGAGCAGAACATTCTCCCTTCCCCTGTCTATGGAGTTTGCCACTTCTCTGTTAAGGAAAAGGGAGATGCCATTCTTTTCAACCCTGATGGCATCATCTGGAATTTTATCCAGTTTCTGAATATTCACCTTTGTAATTATCTGACAGGATTGATCAACACATGGGCCTTTCTCCTTTCTGACAGTTATGAATATATGGTTGTTACTGATATATGGTATAACGTTTTCCCCTATCACAATCTTTCCGTTCCCCACATTTATGGTCAAATTGTTTTTCAAGTTTTCACCATCCATATTTCCCTTACACTGGACTATTTGCCGAACCAAAATATTTTACCATGGATTTATTGATTTTTCTCCTCAGGAGCATGGAATTCATCACAACTGAAACAGAGCTCATGCCCATGGCGAATGCACCAAGAATTGGAAGAAAGCCATATATGGCAAGGCCAAAGAAGGCAACAGGTATGCCGGCTGCAACAGGTATGAGAACAGTATTGTAACCAAAGGCCCATCCTATGTTCTGCTTGATTTTGGAAATTGTATCCTCCCCTATTATTCTCAATTTAACAATATTCTCAATCTGGTTATTCAGAAGAATTATATCGCCACTGTCTCTGGCAATATCCGATCCTGAACCCATCGCCACCCCCACGTCTGCGGTTTCCAGAGCGACGGCATCATTAATTCCATCACCGACAAACATCACATACTCATCGTGGTTCTGTAAATCCTTAATTATTTCAGATTTCTGATCTGGCAGAACCTCACTGTAAATATCTGTGACTCCAAGAATATTACCTATTCTCTCAACCTCTGGTCTGGCATCTCCTGAGACAATGGAAACCCCAATCCCCATGGATTGAAGTTTCTTCACAGTTTCCTTTGCCCCATTTCTGAGTTCATACTCAATCCTTACGCCTCCGCAGTAAAGCTTATCCACCATGATCTTTATAGAATGGTCAGTGCCAGGATCATTTCTCATAACCTGAACCATTTTGCCATTCACCACCCCTTCTATCCCCTTTCCTGGAATTTCTTTCACATCCCATGCCTTAAGAATATCAATGCCCTTTTCAGTGGCCATATTCACTATGGCCCTGCCTGCGGGATGGTTTGACTGGGATTCAAGGGAAGCTGCAAGCTGAATGGTTTCATTCTCATCAAGATTCCCTGAAAAGGAAATTTCTGTGACAGAGGGAGTATTTTCAGTAAGTGTACCTGTTTTATCGAAAATAACCCTGTTTACCTTAGAAAGGCGATCCAGCGAACTGGAATTCTTAATCACAATTCCACTTTCTGATGATATGCTGGATGATATGAGGAGTGTTATGGGGCCAGCAAGCCCTATGGCGCATGGGCATGCAATCACAACAACAGATACAAAGGCAAGTACTGCAATCTCAAGAGGATAGGCATATCCGGAGTTTCTTAAATATAAGAACCAGAATATGGCAGAGGCAAAGGCTGAAATCAGGACTGCAGGCACAAAATAGGATGAAAATACATCGGCAATTCTCTGAACCTTAGCCCTTCCAGAGGAAGCCCTTTGAATGAGTTCATATATCTGGCTAAGGGTGCTATCTCTCCCAGTATTTATAACCTTCACATTTAAGGTTCCATTCAGGTTTTTTGTTCCTGAAAACACCATGTCTCCTTTGTGAGCCGTTACGGGATTCTGCTCTCCAGTTAATATGGATTTGTCCACATCGCTCTCCCCGTCCAGAACCTCTCCATCCACGGGGAATATTTCCCCTACCCTTACGGAAATTATGTCTCCCGGTTTTAAAAGATCAGATTTTATATCCTCAATCTTTCCATTTTCCCTCACAATATGGGCAGTATCGGGTATCATATCTATGAGGCGCATGGCAGATCTGTTTGCCCTTTGTTTTGTTATGCTTTCAATATAGTTTCCTGTCAGTATCATTGTTATTATGAACGAAGAGGCATCAAAATAAACACCTGCAGATCTGATAACATCGGGAAATACCGTTATGAAAAGGGAAAAGAAGAAAGCGGTGAGTGTTCCAAGGGAAACAAGAAGGTCCATGTTTGCCGATCTGTTCTTTATTGAATGGATTGCCCCATCGTAGAATCCCAGACCTGAAAAGAACTGTACAGGAATTGCCAGAAATAGAAGGATATAATTCCTGTATGGTACACTCAGGAATGTGAGATAGGTAATTAGAAGGACAGGTACGGAAAATGTCCAGGCAACTGCTAGCCTTTCTTTAAGCTTTTTGATCTCTTTCTCAGGAGAAGCAAATTTATCCATGCACCCTTTGGAACAGAAATAATATTTTCTTCCATCCTTTTCCAGAAAAAGGTCTGTATTTTCTGGAACATACATTCCGCATACGGGGTCAGTTGGCGTATTACCCATCTACCTTGTGTATTTTACGGGATTCCTGTCAAAGGATTCTTTGCACGAGCTGCAACAAAAATAGTACATTTTTCCCTTATACTCACTCTTATATTCAGAGCTTTCCTTTACTTTCATTCCACATACAACATCAACTGGCATAATTGCATATTTTTGCTTAATAATTAAATGTTGACTTTACAATATGTATATTAAGTTCAGGGAAATTATTCACTATGAAAAGAAGCATGATAGAAGTGCAGGAAAGGCTTCTGGAAATTCTCAAAAGAAATTCAAGGATACCCATTCAGGATGCTGCATTTGAAATGGGCACCAGCAGGATAACTGCAAAAAAGGCACTGGATTATCTTGTGGAAAGTGGAAGGATAGTAGATTTTACAGTTACGCTCAGGGAAGATCTTGAAAATATAGCTCTCGTTCATGTGGAAAACTACCAGATTAAGGAGGATGATCCCGTTCTGGAATATTTCAGTCTCATAGATGGAAGTTTCATACTTGTTGTTTATTATGAAGATCTTCTTAAGCTTGAAAGCCTGAAGATTAAGGATGTTAAAATTGCAAGGGAAAGGTTCAGGGGAAAAAATCCTCTGAGAGTTAAGGAAATCCATTGCGATTACTGTGGAAGTAAAATCATTAATACACCTCAGATTTTAACATATAAAAATAGAACATACTACATGTGCTGCCCAACATGCAAGGCAGCAATGGAAAAAAGACTGGTACTTGAATCAAGGGAAAGATAGAAAGGAAACAATCTAAACAGATCAATAAATCTGTTTAATGCCCCTTTCGTTATTGTTCAGCAATCTATAATTTTTTTCCTGAAAGAAATATGTCCTGATGGGAGATTCCTCTTTACAACAATTAAATATTACATTGCACATGCATGGCTATGATTAATGATGATCTTTCAGAGCAACAGAAAAAATACTACGAGCCGGAGGAGCTTTTCAAACTATGGGATCATCTTTTCCAGCAGTATGGTTATTTTGATGACATTACAGAAATGAGTTCACACTATCCGGAGGAGAGGAGCCTCTATGTCTCCTTCGATGATATTGATAAATTCGATCCGAGGTTTTCTCTCTATCTTCTTCAGAATGCGGAGGAAACAATCAACGCAGGAAACACCCTTTTGAGAGAATATATTTCGGCAAACAGCCCAAATTTCACAGCAAGGGACAAAAATTCCATAATCGTTAATATCAGGATAACCAATCTTCCTGAAACATCTGACGTAAAGATAGAGATAAGGAATCTCAGGAGCATAAATGTGGGGAAACTCATATCCATATCAGGAATTATAAGGAAGAACACAGAGGTAATGCCAAGGCTTTACAATGCCGCCTTTGAGTGTGCCTACTGTGGCCATATCAACTATAAGATTCAGCATAAGGGAAAACTGGAAGAGCCTGATACCTGCAGCAATGAAAACTGCCCCAATGAAAAAAATAAGCCGAAGTTTGAACTTTTGCTCAGTGAATCAAGGTTTATAGATACACAGAAGATTGAAATTCAGGAGAACCCAGAAAATATTAATGGTGGTGCCCAGCCGCTCAGACTGACGGTGATTGTGGAGGACGACATTGCAGGGAAACTCTTTCCAGGCGACAGAGTGTCCTTTGATGGCATTCTTAAGGCAGAGCAGAAAGTATATGGTGGAAATCTGCTCACAGAGTTCAGCACCTTTCTATACACAGTTAATTTCAGGAAAACTCTGAAAGAACTTGAGGAGATAAATATAACTCCTTCAGAGGAGGAGGAAATCAAGGCACTTTCCAGGGATCCAAAAATAATTGAGAAGCTTGCAAGTTCCATTGCCCCATCCATCTATGGGCTTGAAAATATAAAGAAAACGCTTGCCCTCCAGATGTTTGGCGGCGTGAGGAAAGTTATGAAGGATGGGACAACCATAAGGGGAGATATACACATACTCATGGTCGGTGATCCCGGTACAGCGAAATCCCAGCTTTTAAGATATATGTCTGAAATCTCTCCAAGGGGAGTTCTTGCTATCGGAAAAGGCTCAAGTGCCGCTGGTCTCACTGCTGCAGCCGTGAGAGATGAGTTTGGGGAAGGAAGGTGGACACTGGAGGCAGGTGCACTGGTTCTTGCAGATAATGGTTTTGTGGCCATTGATGAAATGGATAAGATGGATGATAAGGATACGGCGGCAATGCATGAAGCCATGGAACAGCAGACAGTTACAATTTCCAAGGCCGGAATAATGGCAACTCTAAAGTCCAGATGTTCTGTGCTTGCTGCTGCAAACCCAAAAAACGGAAGATATGATGAGAACGAGGACTTTATGTCACAGGTTAATTTCCCTCCGCCTCTGGTATCAAGATTTGATGTCATATTCAGATTGATTGACAGGCCTGATAGAAAGCATGACGAGGAGCTTGCAGAACATGTGTTGAATGCTCACAGGCTCGGTGAGATATACAGGAGCCAGGAAAACAGCAATATTGAGCTGCCTGATCTGCAGGACGAAACCGCCTATGAGCCCCCCATTGGAAGGGAGCTGTTCAGAAAATATGTGGCATACGCAAAGAGCCATATATTTCCAAGAATGACGGAGGATGCCATGGAATACCTGAAGGAGGAGTATGTAAGAACAAGAGGAACTGGAGGCACCAATGGAAGATTCAGGGCTGTGCCCATAACTGCCAGGCAGCTTGAATCCACAATCAGGCTTGCTGAGGCTGCGGCAAAGGCAAGGCTTTCGGATGTTGTCACGCTGGATGACGCCATTCTTGCCAAGAGCATTGTTGACAGTTATCTCAAAGATGTATCCAGTGACAGGGGCGGTGTGGATATAGATATGCTTGAGACCGGATTGAGTTCAGCAAAAAGATCTGATATTGAGAACATAATAGACATAATCAATGATCTGAAAAATATGAAGAAGGGCCTATCCCCACTGGAAACGGAAGTGGTGGAAGAGGCCGTTGCAAGGGGAATAAAGAGGGAAGATGCCATAAGGGCAATAAAGATGGGAAGGAGTTCATCCATATTCTATTCGCCCCAGGATAAGCATATAGATAAGGTGTAGGAATGGAATCAAAGGTAAACATGAAGGTTGTTCACGTCAACGGGGAAATTCTTCTAAGTGCATCAGACAGCGACTTAATTGGAAAGGATCTGAGGGAGAACGGTTTGCACATAAATGTGAAAAGGGAGTTCTACGGTGACGTGAAAGTTTCGAGGAAAACGCTTGAAGAGGCAATGGAAATATGCACCATTGGAAATTTTGTTGGCGAATATACCATAAAAATAGGCATAGAAAAGGGGCTGATTGATCCATCCAACATCATAAGAATACAGGGTGTTCCCCATGCACAATATGCAAAGTTGAGGTTTTAGAAATGGAAGAAAAGGAAAAAATGGTTCAGGAAGTTTTTAAAAATATAAGCAATAAGTACGATTTCTTTGATTCTTTAATGAGTTTTGGAATGGACAGAGGCTGGAGGAGGAGGGTTGTTGATCTTCTGGACCTTCAGGACGGATTGAATATTCTTGATGCAGGAGCAGGCTCAGGAAAGGTTTCAGAGGAGATCATATCAAGGGGAAAGAATCTGCATATTGAGGCTCTGGATATAACGAGGGAGATGTTCCCGGGAAATCTGAAAGGTGTCCATTTCAATCTTGCCTCGGCAGACAGCATGCCCTTTGAGAATAATAGCTTTGACAGGGCGGTTTCTTGCTTCCTGACAAGAAATGTGCCTGATCTTGACAGGTATCTCTCGGAGGTTTTCAGGGTAACAAAGAAAGGGGCGATCTTCTGCAATATGGACATTTTTGATCCGGGCCATGGTTTCATTGCACCTGTGTTCAGGGTATATTTTTACAGGGTTGTACCAACTCTATTGGACAGGGCCAGCGGTACAGGATCCTATTCTTACCTTGCCCGTTCTGTAAAAAATTTCGTTTCACCTGAAACATTCCATAAAAAAATGATGGAGGCAGGCTTCAGGGATGTGCATACGTTCAGGCTTGCAGGTGGCACAGTATATATACATAGAGGAATTAAAGAATAATATTTAGATAATATTCACTAATGTTTTAATATTATCATTACATTCTGTTTTCTATGTATAGTGAGCAGAATGTAGACATAATTCCAGAAAAATGGTATAATATTGTACCTGATCTTCCAGAACCACTTCCACCCCCGAGGGATCACGATCCTGAAAATTCATCCATTGATCTTTTAAACAGAATACTTCCAAAGGAGGTTCTGAGGCAGGAATTTACCTCAAGCAGATATGAGCAGATTCCCCAGGAGGTTATAGAGCAATATATGCAGATTGGAAGGCCAACACCTCTCATAAGGGCGAAAAACCTTGAAAAGTTTTTAAAGTTCAATGGAAAGATATTTTTCAAATACGAAGGGGCAACTGTAACCGGTTCACACAAGATAAACACGGCCCTTCCCCAGGCATATTATGCTGCCAACGAGGGAGTACAGGAGGTTGTAACTGAAACCGGAGCAGGCCAGTGGGGAACGGCCACTGCCCTTGCAGCCACCCTGAACGGAATAAAATCGACCGTTTTTATGGTGAAGGTCAGTTATGAGCAGAAGCCCCTTAGAAAAAAGATCATGAATCTGTATGGTGCCCAGGTATATGCAAGCCCAAGCAACATGACCGACTTTGGAAAAAAAATCCTTGCAAAGGACCCAGATCATCCAGGAACACTTGGAATTGCCATAAGTGAGGCTGTGCAGTATTCCCTTGACCATGACATGAGATATTTGCTCGGGAGTGTGGAAAACTGTGTGATTACCCATCAGACAGTAATTGGACAGGAGACCGTAAAGCAGCTGGAAACAATAGGTGAAAAGGCAGACACGCTCATAGGATGTGTTGGTGGAGGAAGCAACTTCTCAGGCTTCACCTTTCCATTCATTAAAACTGATGCTGAGATGATAGCCACTGCCGCCTCAGAGGTGCCTAAATTCTCCAGGGGGAAGTACGCCTATGATATGATCGATACTGCCGGTATATTGCCGGAGCTTAAGATGTTCTCACTGGGTGCAGATTTTGTTCCGAAGTCCATATATGCAGGTGGATTGCGTTACCACGGTGCTGCTCCTGCACTCTCCCTTCTCATCAGGAAGGGCAGAATTAAAACGGATGAAGTTGGGGAATCACAGAGCCTTGAGGCATTCAAAATATTTTCAAAAACGCAGGGAATAGTCCCTGCCCCGGAATCATCCCATGCCATCGCAACTGCCATAAACTACTGCAGAAATCCTGCGAATCAGGGTAAAACCGTGGTCATAAATGTTAGCGGCCATGGCCTCCTTGATCTTTCTTTCGTAAGGGATTGAGATGAAACTCGCTTTATATTTGACCATGCCCTACCCGGATAGGGAAACATTCCAGTCCTTTCTGGATGATCTGCTCGGAATGAGATTCGATTATCTCGAAATCGGAATTCCAACGGAAAAACCATATTACGATGGGCCTGTCATAAGGAGGACCCACAGAAAGGCCATGGAGGGATTTTCCTTCCAGTATCTGAAAGAAGTGGTCAATATTTCCGTAAGCAGGGGGAAGAAGAACTATGCCCTCGTTTATTACAACCACTTTCATGAAAGTGTGGACGAATTTCTTGATAACATAAGAGATTCAGGGCTTGACGGTGCCATTGTGCCTGATCTGCTTACTGATTATTACGACGAAAGGGAATACCTTTCAGAGCAGTTCAGGAAAAGGAAGATTTCACTCATACCATTCTTTACATCCTCCACACCGGACAGAGTCATCATAGAGATGCTTGACCTCACAGATGGGTGGATATACCATGGATTGCAACCATCCACAGGAATCAGGGTTCCCGTAAGCATTGACAAGATGGTTGCCAGAATAAGATCTCTATGCGGCAACAGGGAGATAATTTTCGGCTTCGGAATTAACAGTGCAGAGACAATTTCTGACCTCAAGAGATATGGGGCAGACGGTATAGCGGTTGGCTCAAGCCTTGTTCCATACATCGAAAGCAATGACCATAAAGGTTTTTCCAGCGAAGTAAGGATGCTTCAGGGTGGTGTTTATGATTGAGCATGTTCTGAATAGAATTGTGGAAGGAAAGGATATTGATGGAGATGAAATGAAAGAGGCGGCCATATCCCTTTCTGAAGATCAGTGCGGGGACATACTGAGGGGGGCATTCCTTACAGCCCTTTACCTGAAGGGATACACATCACAGGAGATAAGGGGGTTTGCCGACGGTCTCATGTCATTTTCGTCCCTTACTCCTTATACACACTGCACAGACATAGTGGGAACTGGCGGTGATAGAAAGGGCACAATCAATGTAAGTACAGCATCAGCTATCCTCTGCAGCTCCCTTGGCATAACCATGGGCAAGCATGGGAACAGAGGTGTCACGGGAAAATCTGGCGGAGCAGATTTCATGGAAATGTCCGGATACGTATTTCCTAAGAATGATGGTGAGATAAGAAAACAACTGGAACAGAACAGATTTGCATTCCTCCTTGCACCACTGCACAATCCTGCCTTTAAAAATTTCGGAAATGTCAGGAAAAAACTGGGCCATCCAACCATATTCAACCTGATGGGGCCTCTCACAAACCCCCTCAGGCCAGAAACAAGAATCATTGGATGCACATCCAGGGATGTACAGAAGATATTTGCAGGTGCAGTGGCATATCTCAACGCCAGAGGATTTATAATAACTGCTGAGGACGGAATGGATGAGATATCCTATGCATCCAGATCCATAATGGTAAGTGTGGAGAACAGGGAAAGGGAGATTGTTATTGATCCTCAGGCAGTGGTTGGAAGGAGGATAAAAGATGAAGATACCACTGGAAACAGTGTTGAGGAGATATTTTTCAAAACCGTTTCCGGATTGAATGGGAAATCGAAGGATGCTGCCGATTTTATCTGTCTGAATGCGGCACCATGCATCATTGCAAGCGGAATGGCCGATTCATTCCAGTCAGCCTTCAATCTTGCCAGAAAAACAATTTCATCGGGACGGGCTATGGGACAGTTCAGCAAAATCACGGGAGGAAGGATAGAGGAGGTTCTCAATGCTGTTTAAGGTGTGTGGAATTACAGACATTGATGATGCCTTTCTCTGCATAGATCAGGGGGCGGATCTTATAGGAGTCGTACTGTCAGAAAAATCACCAAGAAAGGGAACCCCCAGGCTCGTCAGGGATCTTGTAGATCAGGGATACGAAACGGTTGCAGTATATACATCCACGGAGGATGCTCTCAGGATGGGCGGTGTTGAGAAATATGCCCAGATACATTACAGAGCAGATATTGATGATATATTAAAAATAGGGATGGATGGAAGGAAAATAATTGGTGTTGTGGATATTGATTCAGAGGATTATGTTTCCTATTATAATAAAATAAGGGGGCACTGCCATATGGTTCTTCTGGAGAGCAGGAAGGGCATTTCGGCAAGAATGGAAGAAATCTCTCCACTGCTTGGGGGTAAAACAGGAGTGGCTGGAAAAATAGGTGAAGAAAATATTGATGTTATCCTGAAGTACAATCCCTGTCTTGTGGATCTTAGCAGTTCACTGGAATCCTATCCGGGAAAGAAGGATCCGGACAGGGTAAGAAGCTTTTTCGGGAGGATTAAAAATGAAATCCCTCATTGAATATATTCCTGAATTGATCAGGGAAGGAAAGAGTTTTGCATACATGTGCAAATTTAAGGACGGGGAAAGGAAACATGGCACGGAACATCTTTACACGGGTGAAAAAATAATAAGGAGCCAGGATTCAAAAATTTTAGACAGTTTAGAAAAAGACACTCCCGTGGTTATTTCTTTCCCATACGCATTTAAAATATTCAATATGGCCAGAGAATCATCCTATCCACCTCTGATGGCACTCATACCGGAGAATGTTATGAAAAACAGCCTGGTAAGAGAACAGGATGTAAAATTGAGATCACATGAATATGTTTTTCATGATGATGCAATGGAAAGGAAAATCGAACTTGCCAGGGAGAGGATAAGAAAGGGTGAAATCCTGCAGGTTGTACTCTCAAGAAAGTTCGGGCCATTAAACATAGATCCCATGGAAAGGCTGGAATCATTCCTCAATTATGACCGTTCCATGTATGTGTTCTATTACAGATTTAATGAATTTGAGATTATGGGAAGCTCCCCTGAAAATACGGTAACACTGGATGGAAGGGAATTGATGATTGAACCAATCGCAGGAACAAGGCCAGTCTCTTCTGATCCTGAGGAAAACATGAGAAGGGAGGAATCTCTTCTAAACGATGAAAAGGAGCTGCTTGAACACAGAATGCTTGTGGATCTTGCAAGAAATGATCTTGGAAGGATTTCAGAGTATGGAACTGTTAAGGTCACAAGATCAATGGAAATCAGAAAATTCAGTTCAGTCATGCACATAGTGAGCAGGGTTCAATCCACCTTGAGGGATGGAGTTAAAAAATCTCAAATCCTGGATTCAGTATTCCCGGCAGGGACAGTTAGCGGTGCACCCAAGGAAAGGGCCACAGGAATAATAGGGGAATATGAGGATGATGACAGGGGACCATACGCAGGAGCCATTGGAGTTGCAGGAAAAGATTCAATGGATCTTGCTCTAACCATAAGATGCATTTACACAATGGACGGGAATTATTACACAAGGGCAGGAGCGGGCATTGTGAAGGATTCAGTACCGGAAAAGGAGGTAATGGAGATGTTCAGCAAATCGCTGTCAGCCATGGGAGGTGTTAACAATGAAGTCTCTTCTTATCAATAACCACGATTCCTTTGTTTACAACATTGTTCAGATTACAGGGTCCCTGGGATATGAAATGGATGTGGTTATGAATGAGGATCTGGATCATCTGGACCCGGAAAAATATGAAAAGATTATCATATCCCCGGGGCCTGGAAATCCTGAAAATTACAGTGACAGGGGAAAGATACTGGAATTTCTAAAATCCTCTCCGGATTCCCATATTCTGGGTATTTGCTTTGGCCATCAGACCCTGGCCTATTACCTTGGCTCTTCCATAAGGGTCATGGACAGACCTCTTCACGGAGAAATAGACAGAATCATGCACATGGATTCTCCTCTTTATAAGGGCATTCCAGAAAGTTTCAGGGCTGTGCGCTATCATTCCCTCACGGTGATTCCATCGGAAAGGATTGTTGTGGATGCCCTTTCATCGAGGGATGGCTCCGTCATGGGCTTCCATACAAAGGAGGGCCATATATTTGGAATACAGTTCCATCCGGAAAGCTTTTACACTGAATATGGAAGGGAAATAATTAAAAATTTTATGGAGGTTCAGTGAATGGGCACAGTTGAGAGCATTTATGCCAGAAATGAAAACAGAAAAATATATTCAGAAAGAATAAGGGAAAGGCCTGTAATCTCCATGGCAAACAGGATTGGAAGAAAAAGATCAATGGGAAAGAAATTCTTTATTCTGGAATTCAAAAGGCAATCTCCCTCAGGTTTCAAATCAACCACCATAAATGACCCTGAATCCTTTAAGGAAAAGATAGCAATATATGGAGATGCCATGAGCGTACTGACAGAACCTGATTACTTTAAGGGTTCCATTGAGGATGCCATTCCTTTGCAGGATTTGGGAAAACCAATCCTCATGAAGGATTTTATCGACAGGAAAGCTATGATAGATATGGCATACATATCCGGCTTTGATGCCTATCTTCTCATAGCAGATTTTCTCGGAAGGGAAAAACTGGAGGAGTTATGCAAATACGGAATAGAGATGGGCATGGACCCTCTTGTGGAATTTCACCATATGGAATCCGCTGGGAAGATTCCTGATGATGATAGAATTATCATTGGATACAATAGAAGAAATTTGAAAACACTCACAATGGAGCCTGAGGAGGAAAGGGCCCTATCCGTTTTGAGGGGAAGGGATAACCTGAAGGTTCTGGAGAGCGGAATGAACAGTTCAAATCTCAGGAGGAGCCTTGAAATGGATTTTGATGCCTATCTCATAGGCACATCAGTGCTGAATGATCAAAATTTTTTAAACGAAATTAAAGAAACAGAAGGTAATTACCATGATGAGTAAGATGTTAAATGTAAGGGAACTTTTCCCGGAGGGGCAGTTAAGATTCATCGCAGGCCCATGTGCCGTGGAAAGTGAAGAGCAGATAGATGCAGCAGCTTCATTCCTTTCATCAAGAGGTGTGAAGATACTGAGGGGAGGTGCCTATAAACCCAGGACGTCCCCTGAAAGTTTTCAGGGGCTCGCAGAAAAGGGCCTCAAAATACTTAGAAAGGCGGCAGACCAGTACAATATGCTGGTTGTAACCGAAGTGATGGATGAGGAAAATCTGGAGCTTGTTGGAGAATATACCGATATATTCCAGATAGGCAGTAGAAACTGCCAGAACTTTTCCCTTTTAAGGGCTGTGGGAAAACTGGACAGGCCAGTTTTAATAAAAAGAGGTTTTGGAAACACAGTCGAGGAGTTCTACCAGGCATCAAGATATATTTCAAAGGAGGGAAATGACCAGATAATTATGGTTGAAAGGGGAATCAGGACCTTTGAGGATTCAACCAGATTTACACTGGACATATCAGCAGTTCCAGTATTGAAGGAGAAGGTAAAATATCCTGTGCTTGTGGATCCAAGCCATCCTGCAGGGAAGCGTGAATATGTGCCATCGCTCACATATGCTGCGGTTGGTGCGGGAGCTGACGGAATAATGATTGAGGTACATCCTGAACCTGAAAGGGCCATGAGCGACGCAAGACAGCAGGTTGATTTTAAAACATTCGAAAAAATATATGGGCAGGCCATGAAAATAAGGGAGGCCATGTCCTAAATCTGCTTGCTTTTCAAATAATCCTTAACTATTTTTTTCATTGCCCTTCTGAGCGTTTCAGAAAGGGAGGATGTGGATATACCCATTATTTTGGCGATTTCAGTGAGGGATGCATCCCTCTCATTTTCAAAGTAGCCAAGGTCGTAACACATTTTCAAAACACTGAACTCCCTTTCAGACATTTCATTTTTCATCTCCTCCGGGCCTTCAATTATTTTGGGGTTGAGATTTCTTGATTCCAGATCCCTGATCAATTTTCTGAGGGAACCTCTGCTCTGTAAAAGTACACGAAAATGGACTCTCTTCCTGTCCACGGATCGACTCGAAATAACAACCGCATCGCTCAGGGCCATGGCCTTGCAGGCAGAACAGCTCTTTCCATAGACCCAGACCTTATTCTGGCCTGCCTTTGCAACCTTGGAGGAGAGCCTTTTCAGTATTATAAGATCCTTCTCGTTGAAGGAGTCCTTTTCAACACTGTGCAGTGTCTCTTCCGGCTCAATCTTCAGCCTCGATATGGATTTGACACCTTCCATGCTCATTATGGCCTCTGTAATTTTGCAGTCATCCCTCTCGACCTCTATGACAGCTTCAATGGGATATTCCATATTATCAAAAACTAATGACTAAATCGGATATAATACTTTCAAAGAAAATTATGGACAGAAAATTCAATCCCACAAAATCCCTCCAATGATGGGATTGAAAATTGGAAACAGTTTTTATTGTCCGATGCATTATTAACTATGGAAAAAATTGAAAATCTTCCAGGAACGAAAATCGTTGCAACCTTCGGTCCTGCATGTAAAGATGAAAACACCCTTCTTGAAATGGTCAGGAATGGTGTTTCATGCTTCAGGTTAAATACGGCGCACAGCACGCCAGAGGAACTTGAATATCTTGTATCCATACGGGAGAAGTTCAGAAAAGATCATTCTCTCACAGTTTCCATAATGGTTGATCTTAAAGGGCCCGAACTCAGGGCCATTTTGAATGGAGATGGGCTTCAGATTGATGAAGGTAAGGAATATAAAATTGGAGAGGAAAGTGGAAGTGATATCAGGGTTGAGGTAAAGGGAATTCTGGCCATTGTTAAGGAAAATGACAGGATACTCTTCATGGATGGAAAGATTTCGACCATAGTCAGGAAAGTATCCGGTTCCATGTGCACGGTGGTTGCAGAAAACTCAGGCACACTGAGGAACAGGGCAAGGATGAATATTCCTGGCAGGTTTATCCCCCTGGGAATACTTCAGGAAAGGGACAAAATGTATCTGGATATGAGCATCCAGAACAGGATTGAGTTCGTCGCTTTGTCTTTTGTTCAGAGCAGGGATGAAATTGACAGTGTGCATGATATGATCATACAGAAAGGCGGGGACACAAAAATAGTGGCAAAGATTGAAACCCAGCAGGCAATGAAAAATCTCCATGATATCATACAGGCATCCGATTCCCTTATGGTGGCAAGGGGCGATCTTGGGGTAGAAATGCCGTTGCACGAAGTTACCATGAGCCAGAAAAAGATCATAAGGGATTCACACAGCTATGGTGTTTCCACTATCGTTGCCACACAGATGCTTGAAAGCATGGTTGAGAACGAGAGTGCTACAAGGGCTGAAATATCAGATGTTACCAATGCCATACTGGATGACGCGGATGCCCTGATGCTTTCGGAGGAAACCGCCATTGGCAAATTTCCCCTTGAGGCCGTGAAAACACTGAAGAACACAGCACTATTTGTGGAGGCCAATTCTCCTGTATATCCAGAACCTGAGGACTTCTATGGAAGCAGAATCACCTATTCAATGGCAAGGGCTGCCAGAGTCATTGCGCAGGAATCCAGGGCGCACAGGATTGTTGCTGTGACCGGATCAGGAAACACCGCAAGAATGCTCTCTTCTGTGAGGCCGGGATGTGCAATCATTGGCGTTACGGGATCAACCGTGACTGCAGGTCAGATAAACATACTCAGGGATGTGAGGCCATACGTGATTTCAAATTTTACGAAAGATACGTCCCCGGAAGATATCCTGAATGAACTTGTGTCGGCAAAGGTTTTGAACAGAGGTGAGAGGGTAGTTCTTGTGTCCGGAAACCAGGGATACATGTTTTCTGGTACATCAAGAGTTTCACTTCTCAATGTGGGGAAACAGGTAGCCAGGGGTTATCCCGGAGGGGATTCCTGTTCAGGAAAGGCTGGAAAGGGTGGAATTTTCATCGGCAATTTTTCTCAGATTTCTTCAGACAAAGAATGGATAGAAAAATATTCTGCCTTTGTGCTGTCAGGAAGAGTGGAGAGGTCCGTGTTGAAGGCTATTCAGCACAGAGGAAAGACATACATTTCAAATGCAATCATATTTGAAACCCCTCCCGACGGTGCAGATCTTTACATAGATGCAGAGATTGGTTCTGTTTTTAGATAATATTTATTATTTAAACTATTGAATGAATATCCATGTCTTCTTCACAAACAGAATACTTTTAAATATTATCCTAAATTACCTATAACTTATTCCGGTGATATAATGGAAAATGGAGATTTCGTAAAAATTACGTTCGAAATGCGCATAGGAGCAGATAAACAGCTTGTTGCAACTAACAACGAGGCACTTGCAAAGGAAAATAACATATATGATCCAGAGCAGAAGTATAATGAAGGTGTCCTCATAGTAGGTTCAGAGGATATTTTTAAGGAGATAAACGAGAGTTTGCTCAAGGCAAACCCGGGCGATGAAAATGAAGTTGAGATAAAGGCAGAGAATGCCTATGGCATAAGAGACCCAAAGAATATTAGAGTACATACATATGCTGAGTTCCAGAGAAACAAGATAGATCCTGTCCCAGGCCAGGAAGTAAGAATTAACAACAGGAGAGGAAGAGTTCTTTCCGTGAGTCCGGGAAGAGTTGTTGTGGATTATAACCATCCATGGTCAGGAAAGGACGTTTATTACAAATATAAAATAGTGGAAAAGATAGATTCCGTACAGGATAAGATAAGGGCCCTTATTGATCAGAACTTCACACCCGGTTCCGAGAAGTTTGACGTGTCCGAATCGGGAAAGGAAATAACTGTTAATGTTCCCGAGGAATTCAGATTCAACATAGAGTGGTTTGACGCCAAGTACAGGGTTGTGGAGAGCACAAGGAAATATCTTAAGGAATACACATTTGCACTCGTAGAGAGGTACGAGCCAAAGGCCGAAGAGGTCCCCGCAGAAACACCAAAGGGAAATGAGGAAGTGAAGGAAGAAGGGGACAAAAAAGAAGCGGTAAATGAAGCCTGATTTTTCAAACGTTTCGATTGCACTTACAGAACCTGAAGTACAGGGAAATATAGGTGCAGTCGCAAGGTCGATGAAAAATACGGATTTTTCCAACCTTTATATTGTGGGCTGCTCTTTCATTGATGATGATGCCTATGCAAGGGCCAAGGAGGCGTCCGATATTCTTGACAGAGCCAGATTTTATAGATCAGTGAGAGAGTTGAGGGATGATTTTGATATCCTTGTGGGTACATCTTCCGTTGTATCCATGAATCTGAAGGATTACAGGAGAATCCCTGTAAAACCTGACTTTTTCTGGAAAAACTATTATGATCCAAAAATGAAAACATGTATTCTGATGGGAAGGGAGGGTGACGGCCTGAGAAATGAGGAGCTGGAATATTGCGATTTTTTCATAACCATCCCGGGAAATGAAAACTATCCTGTTTACAACCTTTCCCACGCCACAACCCTGATCATGTATGAGGGGATGAAGCTGGATGATTTCCAGTTTCCCGAAAAGGAAAGGGCCGACGGGAATGAGATAGGGGTGCTTGTGGAAAGAATAGTGGAGATAAGCAAAAAGGTTAACTTTCCTCCGCATAAAATACCTTCAACAAGGGTAATGCTAAGAAGGCTGTTTTCAAGGGCATTTCTTTCAAGGTCTGAATTTCACCGGATAATGGGCATATTGAGGAAGATTGACATTGCATCCATAGATATGAGAAATGTGAAGGATGTGGAAAAAAGGAAAGGCGAAATGGCTGAATCCATTTTAAAAGAGGATAAGTAAAAAACCTTATTAATCTCAGATTATTTATGTGTCAATTCTGATGGTCAAAATGTCAATTAAAACATCAAACAAAACAGATTTAAATCTAAGGGAGACTGTGGATCACCTTAATAAAGTATCCAGGGAAAACCAGACTCCTCTGTGGAGAGATATAGCCGAAAGGCTTGCAGGCTCAAGGAAAAATTATGCATCTATCAATATCGGAAAGATATCAAAGCTTGCCGAGGATGGGGACACGGTAATTGTTCCTGGCAAGGTTCTGGGCGGAGGATATGTGGAGAAGAAAATCAGGGTTTCAGCTCTGTCCATAAGCGAAAAGGCACTTAAGAAAATGGCTGAAGCTGGAGGAGAATTTATACCTCTTGATGCAATGGCTGATAAAGAACCAAAGGGTACAAATCTTAAAATAATGAGGTAATTGGAATGAAGATAATTGATGCATCAAACTGTGTTTATGGAAGGCTTTCAACTCTTGTTGCAAAGGATCTCCTGAACACTGAGGACAAGATTATTATTGTAAATGCCGCAAAAACAGTGGTTACTGGCTCAAGAAAATATGTGCTTGAAAGATTCCTTACAAGGAGGGATATTGGAAGCGTGAGAAAGGGTCCTTACTATCCAAGGGTTCCAAAGGCCATACTTAAAAGATCCATAGGTGACATGCTCCCAAAGAAAACGACAAGGGGAAAGGAAGCGCTGAGGAGATGCATCGTTTATGATGGTGTCCCCTCTGAATTTAGAGATGCAGAGAAAGTGGTGCTCGAAAAGGCACTGAATAAAAAGGTGAGTGGATACGTGACTCTTGCAGATATTGCAAAAACGATGGGAAGGGAGGTGAAGCTGGTTGAGTGATAAGGTTGCACAGGTTGTTATAACAACAGGAAAGAGAAAGACTGCAACTGCAAGGGCCTATACCAAAAAGGGAACTGGAAGATTCATAATCAACGGAACGCCTGTTGAACTTTTCCCCATAGCCCTTCTAAAAGATAAGCTCATAGAGCCTATCAGTTTGCTTGGGGATAAGGCAAGGGAAATAGATGTTGAGATTGAGGTCAGAGGGGGCGGAATGACAGGCCAGGTGGATGCCGCAAGAACTGCAATGGCCAAGGGAATAGTCAAATTCCTTAATGATCAGACAGTTGAGGACATATACAGGCAGTATGACAGGACAATCATGGTCAACGATATAAGAAGAAAATTGCCAAAGAAACCCATGGGAAGGGGTGCAAGGGCAAAGAGACAGAAGTCTTACAGGTGATCTGAACGATTATACCTATCAGATGTTTCAGCTGTGGAAAGGTAATCGCTTCCGATTACACCAAGTTTGAAACGCAGTTGAATGAAATAAGGTCAAGAAACAGGGAACCCACTCCAGAGGAAGTGTCCAAAATAATGGACGACCTCGGCCTCGACAGATACTGCTGCAGACGGATGATCCTCTCCCACATTGAACTTATAGACGAAATAATGCCCTTCTCCTGAGGGAGAATTTTTTATGGGACCGTGGGGTAGCTTGGTATCCTACTAGCTTGGGGTGTTAGTGACTTGAGTTCAAATCTCAACGGTCCCATTCGTAACTGCAAATGATTATTGTTTTTGATATATGGGTAGCTAACTGATTATTTAATTAAGTGAATATAAATTGGGTTGAATTTAAGGTCAAATACTGATAGAAAAAAATAGTTGAGGTTATATTTCGAAGTAGTAATTGAAAGGTTTGCAATCTATGCAGAAATCAATTAGAACTTCCTTAGAAATTCTTTCCTTACATACTCTTATCAAGAAAAGTCCACTTAACAATTTGTTAAAATGTTAGTCTTTGCTTTGGCCCAAATAAAGCCATGGAAATTTAATAAAAACAAACAATGGGTGTTATGTCATAAGGGCCCAAACAATATTGTACCATTTTGGCTGATGGAATGAAAATATTTGCTTTCGCCAGGCCTTGAGGGGAATGCATTTTGGCAATAACATTTCCCGTCATTCTGAGAATAATTTTATAACCAATCCCATATCTGTCGAAAAAGGATTCTCGGTGTTGAAGACTGAAATACAAATTTTATTGGTGACTGCATGGTTTCCAAAAATGGTTATGTTAGAAATCCTATTTTTAAGAATGGCCCCAATAGCAAGGTAAACCGATTGTTCACAACTAAACCAGCAATTCAGATTTTTGAAGTGAAGGAATACCATGGGTTGGGGTGGAACTGGTATATACCCAAGGAAGGGCAGGAAATTATTCAATTAAATATTTAGTATATACTACAAACGGCATTAGTTTCGCTTTGAAATTGACGGACTTAATAATTTACCTGAATCGAGGTCATAACAGTGAAGGTCTATCTATTATGGCAATTGCTTCTCACCTTATTATTTAGAAACACCTCATATAGCCTTTATATGGAAGATATTTTTGGCCTGGATAAATCCCTAAAATCATGGAAAGGCAATGGGACTCACTAATTCAAACCTCTTTTAAAAGAAAATCGTTCTTCCAGGAATAAGATCCCTGAGTCTCCCGTCTCCACCTATATTTGTTTAAAGGATGAAGATGCTGGATTTGAAATTTCAATCAAGGGTAAGCAAAATACCAAATTCAGATAACAGTACTATTATGAAAGAAGTTGCCATAAAAAACGAGTTTATATTATTCTGGCCATTAAACACAAATTCAAGGCCGTTCAAACCAGCCAATACCACAAACACAAGCGCAATGGCAGAAAGATAAATCACCACATTTTTGCTATCTGACAGGATTGCCAAAAACAAAACTCCTATGGATAAAACACCCAGAGCAATACCTATGAGCATGTGCACCATTAACGCCGGCATACCCATAGAAAACATCATCATCATTCCAGAAGGGAATACCATTGGTGGAATATTCACGTAAAGATTAACATAAATTCCAACAAGAAATTGAAATGTCAAAATTATAACCATAAATTCTACAAGCGTTCTCAGATTTTGTTTAATATGGTTATACATATGTAATATAATTTATCTTGTTATTTAATACTTTTCCCTGTTACAAAAATTATGGCATCATATAAATTAACAAAAGCAATTATGGGAATGATTTAAATCCACGGAGTTCTTTTTGAATCCAGACAGGATGTAATAAGGTTTCACGTTTACATTTTTGACCTATATAATTTGTTTTTTTATTTTCAGGATATGATCAACAGTGAGATGTTTTACATTTATACTAAATCTTAAATAATAAAAACTATTATACAAAAATGGAAAGTGTCAGCGTTTCAAATTCTCAGCCCAGGGTTCAGTCTCTGGTTAGCTGGAAAAGCTGGATTTATGTGATTGTTCCTGCAGCAGCCTTAATCGTTGCAATTGCTATTAAGGGGGTTTTCCTTGACTATACCCACGTTCTATTTGGTGGAATGTGGACTGGCATAGACCTTTATATGGGCCTTGTTCTCGGGCCGATTCTTGGAAAAGTTTCACCTCAGGCAAGAACAGAGATAATCAAAAGGCTTGTGCCCGTAATGCTTTTCCTCATGCCTTCAATTGCCACAGTTGCGATCACCGCAGGTATATATCTGGCAATGAGCGAGGGCATTTTTACCCTGAGCCTCCCCGTAATCATAGCAGCTGGCATAATCGTAGCAGTCCTCACAATACAGGGCTTTGGAATTTTTCTCCCAAACGAGGTTAGGATATTCCTTGAACTGAACAGGGAAAAACCAGATATACAAAAAATGTCACGACTCGCAATGATGAATTTTCGCCTCTCAGGTGTACAGGCAATATTTCAGATTGCCATTATCTTCATAATGGCAAATATTGCAATGAACAATTATTATCTCCATTTCTAATTCTATTTTACAATCTGGAAAGAATTTATTTTACTATTAAATTGTTAGATATATCTAATGATTAAATATTCAATTGAAATATGGATGGGATAATTATGACAGACCAGAAAGATAAGAAACACTCCAGTACAAAATATCAGTTTATTGAAATGCTTCTTGAAAATATGATGAGCGTAAATTCCAGGATTGTGAAGGAAAATGGTCTCTCCTACTCTTCATTCTTCATACTTAAATATTTAAATCTTCATGGAAGTCAGAATCTGACAGCCCTCTCAAAAATTATGGGCACAAGCAAACCAACCATCACATCACTTGTTGACGGCCTTGTTCAGAAGGGCCTGGTTGAAAGGATTTCGTCAAGGAACGACAGAAGAATGTACTATGTTCATATTTCCCAGGAGGGAGAGGCTCTAATAGAAAAATCAAGAGATATTCTGGTGGATCTTGGAGAGAGTATGTTTAAGGATATTGATGAGGCTTGCATACAAAAAATTATTGCAAATTTGGTAAAAATAAATGAGATAAACAATCATATAAAGATGGAGATTGGGGTATGATGGATGAACAATCTTTTGTAACCATGGAAAACTACGACAAAAGATATGCCTATGGCATTCTTGCCATTCTTTCTGCCCTTGTACTTATTGTGATGTATATAGAAGGCATGCTGACGCCCTCACTTCCATCCATAGCCCAATCGTTTGGTGTTAATGTGGCCCAGGTGAGCCTTGTTTTGAGTGCCTATCTTGTAACTGGAGTGGCTCTAAGCCCCATTGTGGGAAAGATGGGTGACCTTCTGGGTAAGAAGAAGATAATGACTGCAGTGCTGATCATTTATGCAGTGTGTGTGAGTATAACCGGCTTTTCACCAGATTTCTATTTTATGGTCATAGCAAGGGCATTCCAGGGCATAGGAATAACCATACTTCCACTGGGAATGAGCATAATGAGGGAGCAATTTCCAAGGGATATGATACCAAAATCCCAGGCCTTTCTCAGTGCAATGTTTGGTGTTGGATTTGCCATAAGCCTTCCCCTTGGTGCCTTTATATCAAATGATTATGGGTGGAGAATGACATATCACACATCCATTCCATTCATCATAATTCTAACAATAATATCTGTTCTTTACATAAAGGAATCCAGATTCAGGAGACCTGAGGTCAAGATTGATTTCACAGGTTCCGCCATACTTGCAATATCTCTTGCAATGATTGTGATTGCACTTTCCGAGGGTTCGCTTTGGGGATGGACATCCACACTATTTCTAAGTGTTATTTTTACAGGTTTCATTTTTCTCATACCTATGTACATTTATGAAAAAAGGTATCTCAAAAATGGGGGTGAACCTGTGTTTGATTTTCCCTTACTGAAGGAAAGGAATGTCATGGTCCCCAACTTTGTACTGGCTCTTTCAGGCCTTGGAATGTTTCTTGCAATGCAGGCCCTTTCTTACAGGTTTGAAACCCCCAAACCCTATGGCTTTGGCCTTGACATCTTGGATACGGGTCTTTCCCTTGTGCCCTTTGCCCTTGGCTTGATATTCCTTGCTCCAATAACGGCAAGGGCTTCCATACGTTTTGGTGTTAAGCCTGTGGCCGTAATTGGAAGTGTTGTTACTGCCATAGGGTTTCTCTTTGAATCTTCTGTTTCCACATTCTATGTGAGCCTTGTTTATGAATTCTTCATAGGAGCAGGTCTGTCCATACTGAACGCATCGGTAATCAATCTTCTTATTCTTACAGTATCCTCTAAAAATATGGCTCTGGCCACATCCATGAACAGCACGTTCAGATCGCTCGGAAGTACCCTGGGTGCACCAATTGCCGGAGCCGTCCTTTCTGCCTTTACCATATCCGTGGTAGTTTCAGGTAACCATATATTTTCTTTTCCGGACAACACGTCATACCACATTGTGTTCGTAATCTCTTCAGTTGTATTTCTCATTGCAGCGGTGATTAACATGATGGGAAGAGAGGTTCTTGGCAAGAGAAAATATGTGGGAACAGGAATAAAAAATCCCATTGAAACCCAGTCCCAACAAATTTAAAAATTTTTAAAAGAGAAGTCCGTGAAACTTCCCATCATTTACTGCATAAACGTTAAATTTCAAGTTATAGTCTGTTTTGAAAATTCCCCTTTTAATATGCATTTCCCCATATTCATCAATTGATTTATTATTTTTAATGAGTTTTAGAAAATCATTGGCTTTCTCTCCCTTTGCAAATATGTATATCCTTATCCATGCCTCCTTGTATTTCTTAGCAATATCCTTCCCATATTTGTCCAGAATCTTTGTCGCCTTTTCAATAATCTTATTCAAATTATTCTCATTCACCTCGTTGCCGGAGTTAAACTCAGCAATTATATATGGTAGATTTTCCACATCAAAGGCAAGGGCACCTATTTTCTCACTTCCTTCTACAGGATAATCAGTCTTTAACCTCTCTATCTCTTTGGCCTTAAATATGAGCCAATTGGAACATATCATCGAAAAAACAAGTTCATCTTCTTCTTCATTTCCGTTAAGGAATAGTTTGTCCAGGGTCTGAAGCATTTTATCGCTCATGCCGTCATATAGTTGAACGCCCTTTCCTGTGGGTATTTTTTCTCCTAATTTTTCTGAGAGTTCATTTATCAATATTCTGTGGATTCTGTGCTTTTGTAGTTCCACAATAACTCTTTCCCTCACAAATGTCTGGGTCTCAGGAACTTTTTCTTTGATCTCTTCATGTTTCTCTTCTCCCCTCTCATTTTCCTTTTCGTTATGATCGTTTTCATATTTTTTAAGATTCTCAGACGGAATATTTTTCAACATAAAATCAATCAATTCCTGTTTCTTAACCCTCTTTGGGATATTCTGCAACTTTTCCTTTTCACATATCTCAAGCAATTTGGATATTGTCAGGTTTTTCAAATATTCTTCATCGGTCACAATTTTTCATTGCAGAATTGTTTATAAGGATTATGATAAAGTCCGGTAATTTAAAATATAAAAATTCTAATTTATCGCATAATTTTTCATATTTCTTAAATTAAACATGGATGGATGATCTATTTATAATAAGAAAGGCAATTTACCTCTGTGGAAAAGGAGAAGTTTAACCAGAGCAAGATAACTGATCACATGGCAAATGAAAGAACCTATCTTGCATGGGTCAGAACGGGAATAGCAGTTATTGCCCTCGGGTTTGTGGTAGCCAAATTTGGCATCATCATCAAGGAGCTTGTTCCAGGTACTGCTCAGACTTCCTATCACTTATCAACAGCCATTGGAGTTTTCCTGGTGATTTCAGGAGGCTTACTTCAAATAATGGCAATGCGTTCATTCATTATCAACAAAAAGAGTATTGAAAATGAAACGTTCCATCCCCGTTCGGCAGCAGAGTTGCTTACAGGTATTTTAATAATTGTAATGGCGGGACTCATAGTTGCATATATGCTCCTTACGCTTTAGAAAAATTAATATATATAGTATTCAAAGTGTCAAATTAAATTTAATATTTTTTCATACCTGGACAAGTCTCAGGAAAGCCCTTAATTTTATAATTATTCTTGAGGTTTAGAAAAATAGAAAAAAATTCATAATAACATACTATGACATATAGTATGGCAATTTAGAATAAATTTAAATAAGCAATTTCAGTCAAATCGTTTATGAATATAAAAGACAAAAAGAAGATTGTAGTTGCAATAAGTGCAGCTGTCATCATGATACTCTCATCGATGATGGTTCTTGCTGCTCCTGCAATGTCTCAAAATTCGTCGGGAGGTATTTTTGCAAACCCTCAGACCGCAAGCAATTCGAATAACACATCCCTCTATCTGTCCCCGGGGCCAACTCCTGCATTTACGGACAATTTTAATCCGTTCAACATATGGAGCACACCTGCCGGAATAATGGGTTTCATATACGAGCCTCTATTTCAGATTAACACTTATAACGGCACAGTTCTTCCATGGCTCGCAACCTCATACAACTTCTCTCACGATGGTAGAAATCTTACAGTATATCTCAGGCACAACGTAACATTCTCAAATGGCGAAGCATTCAATGCGTCCAGCGTTGTTTTCACATTCCAGACTGAAAAGAAGGATTATGATGAATGGGGAACAGTAAAGAATATTACTGCAATTAACAATTATGAGGTTGAATTTAATTTCACACAGCCACAAACGCAGTATCTCTTTTACATAGGTTCAACAGTCATAATACCAAAGAACGTGTGGGAGGGAAAATCTAACCCCGCAAGCATACAGGTTACAGATCCAATTGGAACCGGTCCATATATGATACAGTCATTCAGCCCTCAGAAGATCGTTCTTGTAAAGAATCCCCATTACTGGCAGCCAGGAGAGCCCAGGATTGACCACGTTGTATATGTGGACTATACCAGTAACAGTGCCCTTTCACTTGCCCTGGCAGAGGGAAAGGTGGAGTGGGCATCTGTATTTGAACCAAATGTAACACAGTTGTTCACGGCAAATGATCCTGCACACAATCATTACTGGTATCCTCCTGGACAGCCTGTAACCCTTCTGTTAAACAACCTCATATATCCATTAAACATCAGTTACTTCAGGCAGGCAATAAGCCTTGCAATAAACAGGACTGCCATAATGAACATAGGAGAGTACGGATATGAAACGCCTGCAAACGCAGCCAATATTCTTGAACAGCAGATGTCATATCTAAATGCAAACAACACACAGATGGCCAATGAACTTGCCCAGTACAATCCGCAGAAGGCTTTGCAGATTCTTGAGGACCATGGATTTACAATGAAATCTGGATCCCTTTATGGACCTAACGGCCAAAAGGTACCAACACTCAATTTAATGTCAGTTGCAGGATATTCAGACTGGGATACTGACATAACTTTAATTGCCTCCGAATTATCAAAGATAGGAATATCTGTAACCACAACCACACCAACCAACAGCGTGGTATCCGGCGATGTTACAGACGGGAACTATACAATGGCACTCTATGTAGATACGGGAATTGGTCCAAACCCATGGTATGATTACAGCGGAATACAGGGACCTGTAGTACCCATAGGTCAAAACGCCTACATTAATCCGGAAAGATGGAACGCCAGCGCTCAGTTCGAAAAGTACTTTAACAACTTCCCATCAGCAATTACCAATTCCACACAGGAAGCTGATATAAATGGCATGGCATCCATAATGCTCCAGCAGATGCCCATAATCCCCATAGTGTATTCAGCTGACTGGTATGAATATGTGAACACAACCATAGGAGGATGGCCAAATGCTGCCCATCCATACTGGATACCCATGCCATGGTACCCTGGACCAAGCGAAGTAGTGCTTCTACATCTTTATGTAAAGAGCAACGCTCCACCTACCAGTGGGCTAACAAGCAGTGACTATGATGTGATAGGAGCAGTAATCGTCGTCGTAATAGCAGCAGTGGCTGCTGTGGGATGGGTGAGATCTAAAAAGATGAAGCAAAAAGAATGAAGGTAGGTATGTTTGAAAATTCCAGTAAGATATATAATAAACAAAATTTTTCTTTTTATAATCGTATTATTTGGTGCCATAACGCTTAATTTTGTACTCCCAAGGCTAATACCAGGAAACCCTGCGGAAACCATATATCAGGATGTGGTGAAAGCATCTGGAGGTGCTGTAAATCCCATATATTTAAAGCAACTTGAGGCTGAATACGGCCTTTCCCATGCACCTCTGTATGTGCAATACCTTACCTACCTTTCTGATCTTTTTCATGGAAATCTTGGTGTTTCCATAACTTATTATCCGGTACCTGTTTCAACCATACTTGCACAGGCTCTTCCCTGGACACTCTTTCTGGTTATAACCTCCATATCAATTTCCTTCTTCATAGGTAACAGAATGGGGAGATACGGAGGAATAAACAGGAATACATGGAAGGATCTGACAGTGGATATTTTCAGCATGTTCATGGCATCCTTCCCGGCATTTGTCATGGCATTCATAATTCTGGACATATTTGCTGTGAACGGAAAACTTTTCCCGCTGGGTGGGGCTTATAGTTCTTCAATAAATGCGGGGTTTACACTCCCATTCATTTTAAGCGTAATATATCACGCAGCTCTTCCAGTTTTAACTATCGTCCTGACCTCCCTTGGTGGATGGACTCTTGGAATGAGAAATAATATTATACCCAATCTTAACAGTGATTTCATTAACTATTCTGAAAATCTCGGAATGAAAAATTACCAGATTAAAAGCATTGCATACAGGAACGCCATATTGCCCAATCTCACCGGTTTTTCCATGTCCATAGGATTATCAATGAGCGGGGTTATCATAGAAGAATCCATATTCTCATATCCAGGTGTTGGAATGTATATGATCACAGCCATAGACAACCTGGACTATCCACTGATGCAGGGTATATTCCTTATGGTTATAATTGCAGTTCTGGTAGGTAACTTTATTGTGGATCTTCTCTATGGCTTTTTAGATCCAAGAATCAGGCAGGAGAGTGGTTAAAATTCATAAATTAAATGAAATGGGTTCAATAAATCACGTGAGTGGTTTCGACAAAATTGTTGGCATAATAAGAAAAACTAAATCCACCCTTGGAATTCTTTTCCAGAATGGAAAGTCGGCTGCAGGTTTCATAATTCTTGTCTCAATAAGTATATTTGCCATAGCTGGATTATTCTTTGCTCCTTACAATCCTGATGCCTATATATTCAGAAGGTCTCTTCCTCCAAATTCTGTGAATATTCTTGGCACCACCGGTTATGGGCAGGATGTTTTTTCCCAGCTCTTTGCAGGAGCAGCACCTACACTGTTCATAGGTTTTTCTGTGGGCATCCTTGGAACGCTCATATCTGTATTTGTGGGAGTTCTCTCAGGTTTTGCATCTAAAAGGGTAAATGACCTGATAAACTCCATAGTAAACATATTTCTTGTAGTTCCGGGTGTACTTCTCATAATGCTGTTTGGAACCTATTTCCTTGGTCTGAAGGAGAATTTAGGATATGTACCAACCATATTGATTCTCATAATTACGGGCTGGGCCTTTGGCGCAAGAACATTCAGATCTGTAACCCTTTCAGTTTCCAAAAGGGATTACATTCTATCATCCGTATTGATAGGTGAATCAAAGGTGAGCATCATTTTCAGGCAAATCATTAAGGCCATAATGCCTGTCATAGTTTCAAATTTCTTCTTCACAGCAATGTACGGTGTTATGGGGCTTACATTCGTAGAATATCTTGGAGTAGGGAATCTTAGCCAGGTAAACTGGGGTACAATGCTTTATTGGGCAATCAATGAT
>JAKADM010000012.1 GCA_021820525.1 Thermoplasmata archaeon | reverse complement strand
AATATCCACCGGAATAGACCTGATATCCGGTCATTTCGCCTAAAAATTTTGCTACTGTTGTTTTTCCACTCCCTATGTGGCCACTAACAGTAATCTTCATGCTATTCCTTCAGCCTCATCCTTTCTAATTTTGTATGTGAAATCAACGTACTTTATTACCATTGTTATGAAGTAACCCACAACTATATTGGAAATGAATGATATGATGATCCAGCTTGGGAAGAATCCGATTATGGCATTCAAATTTACATTGGATGCCCACGGGAATGATACATAGGAGAATTTGAGGTTTGAAAGGAAATAGTAGAGCCACACAAATATGAGAAGTGTGAACATTGAAAGGAAAATCAGAGGTGTTGTGCTTGCCATCTGGGTTGCTTGCTGTTCCAGCATCATTTCCTGTCTCATCTTGTTCAGCTTGTTTACTCTATCCCTGTCATTATCCTTGTAAGCCTTTGACATTGCCTGGCTGAAAGCCCTCTGCCTGATCTGTGACTTCCCAATCTTAACCCAGTCGGTGAAAAAGTACCTTGGAATTCCGCTTACCAATCCTGTGATAATACCGGAGAGCGCTATTGTAAGTACCGGATATTTATATCCAAAACCTATGAGAGGGCCTAGTATAAACTGGAATGCTCCACCGATGGCATCTCTCACTGGGATTACATAAATAACCACAAGACTGAATATGAAAACAAGAAAATAGAGCCCCTGGAACTTATATAGAGATTTTGTCATCTCTTTCTGGCGCTGGAGCTGCTCAAGCTTTCTGTCCTGTTCTGTCATCTTGCAAGCCTCCTCACAATCTCCTCCGATGCACTTTCAGGCTTTCCCTCCGTGTTGTTGATGAAACTTACAGTTGCGCCCGTATAGACAGAATATGACACGGCAAACATCCTGTTGACCTCCTGATGAAGTCTAATATCTTCCACGGTCTCGTTATCCCTTCTTCGGGATGGATCATTTTCCCTTCTTTTCTTGATCTCCTCAGGGCTTGCCTCAAGAAGGAAATAGGCTGAAACCTTAAGCTCCCTTATGACCCATTCCGGAAGTCCCGGTAGAAAGCCCTGGTTGCCCTTTATGGCCATATGGGTATCTATAACCACATCCTCCATCTGACCAATAGTTGATGCGGCCTTCTTCTGCAGGTTAATCTGTGTTTCTACACTCAATTTCCTGATCTCGTCCCTTGATTCTACCAGTTTAATATCCTTGGCCATCTCGAACATCAATGTACCGTAGTTGATTATGTCATAGCTTGTGCTTTTTTGCAGGTGTTGCAGTACTGTTGATTTTCCAACACCAGCCACACCTGCGATAACTACTCTCATCCTATCCCTCCACAAAGAACTGCCTGATCAATGGATGCATCTCCATAATCTGTTCTCTTCCAACAGCCTCGTAGAACTGTATTACAATTCCCACTGCAAGCAGCAAACCTGTACCTGAGGTGTTCCCCACAGTTCCTATAAGATCTGCACCTGCTGCAAGAAGTCCCACTGCTGCCCCACTGAATATGGTAATTACAGGGATATACTTCTTCAAAACCCTCTCCAGAATCTTTGGATCCCTTCTGAAACCGGGTATCTGCATTCCCGAGGATATTATCTGCTTTGCAACGGCATTGGGACCCATATTTGTGGTCTCGATCCAGAACTTTGCAAATAATATACTTGCTCCTGTAAGGAAACCAAGGAATATGAGCACATGGATTATCTCTTCAAGGGGTGTGTGTCCGAACAGAACTGTAGTTCCATATATCTGCGGCTGGAATATGGGGAACAGCCAGTTAGCCAGTCCATTTGGCGTATATAGATAGAAAGCAAGCCCACCTGTAGGTGTAGTGGATGAAATATTCAGTGCCTTTGCTGCAGCAGGTGTGAGATATGAGCCAAGATAGGGATTATGGCCCAGGAGTGGAATCTTGCTGAGAACAGGGCTGCTCCAGAACAGAAGTGTCCACATTGAAACGTTGGCAAGAAGGGCAGTAGCAAGGATCACAGGTATGTTTGAGGCATAGAACAGTTGCAATGGATATCTTCCCCTGGCTCCCCTTACCCTCTCATGGGCAATGGGTAATTCCACCTTGCTGCTCTGGAAATAGGCCACAATGAAGAATATGAGAAGCGTGCCAATGAGTGCTATTATGGGGTTAGGCTCACCAAAAAGAAGCCTGGGTATTCCGGAAGCAGACTGAAGATAGCCAGCACCACTATTTATGATTGTATAGAAAAGATCGGGAAGCGTTCCCGATGGAGGATTGGACAGAGACAGGGGCTGGGTTAGATTCTGAGGTGCCCAGTTGAATGCACCCGTAAAGAGCTGCTGTGAAACACCGGCTGCGATGAACAGTGATATTCCTGAACCTATACCATACTTTGAAACAAGTTCGTCCATCAGGAATACAAGGTAGGATCCGAAGAAGAGCTGAATTATAATTATGGAACTTGCAAGGAAATGCCCATAGCCTGGTGCAAGTCCATTTAAACCGGAGACAAGGCTTGCGTCTGGAACAAGATATCCAAAGGCCTGTGGAATGGCTTCTACAAAGATCATCAAAATAACCATTAACTTCTGGACGCCCTGGTATATTGCCTTATCCTCTGAATTTGTTAGATCTATGTTAAAGATCTTGGCACCCGCAAAGAGCTGCATGACTATACTTGCAGTTACAATAGGGCCAATTCCCAGATCCATAAGGGAACCTTCAGCACCTGCAAATATGGCCCTGAAGGACGCAAATACATCCACTGTCTGTGACGTGTTAAGACCATATATGTATATGTTTGTCAGGGCAAAATAGAGAACAACCACAATGAACGTCCACATCAATTTATACTTAAACTGGACGTGTCCCTTTGCCTTCTTAACTGCAGGAAGTTTGGCTGTAAGATTTTCCAGACCATACAGTTTGGATTTCTTTGGCCCGGCATAACTCAATACAAGATAGGCTATTCCAAAAAGAGGCGCAATTAACAAAGCCGCTATGCCCAGCTGGATCAGAGGTAACTTGCTAAAATACCAGAACCCTGCAACTGCCATAATAAAAAGCAGAATTACAGGGACCGCTGCTGCTTTATTCCGCTGTATTTCCTTCGTCATCTGATTCTACCGATATCCCCATAGTACTAAGCTTGTTTATGCATCTTTCGGTTGCCTTCGGCACAATTATCCTGGACTTAACCTTGAATTCGCCAGATGAAAGCAACTTTGTATAACCCGCAGATTTCAGATCTATTACCATTATTCCGTCAGATTCGGTCACGTATCCCTTGTTTCTGAAGACTTCGAGAGATTCAGTCAGCTCCCTCAGGGTTATGGGTATTTCAAGGTTGCTCATCTTGTGGCTCTTAAAGCCATGAGTTCCGAAATGGTTCCTGTCATATTTGAGCATCCATACGGATCTGTGCTTTCCCAGGCCTGACATGCCTGAGCCTCCTCTCTTTCCCTTTCCTCTTCCTGCCTTCATTCCACGGCCATAGTGGCCGCCTCTCTGCTTCTTAGTTTTTGTTCGAACCATCCAATTTCACCCCCGGAACAAGCATTCTCCTGATCAGTTTATTTATATCCTTTCCCCTGTATCCTGCAGTGCCACCTTCACCAACAGACTTTCTTATATATTCAAGTCCTCCAGCCGGCGGATGCATTCTGAACAGGGGGATAATATTGGGAATGTCACCATATTTGATCTTCCCCTCAAGAAGGGCATCTGCAAGTTCCTCGTACCCGTTCAAGGAAAGATTTTCCTTGATGAACTCCTCGGTCAGCTTCTTTCTTCCCGAGAGAAGAGCCCTTGTCTTCAGGAGTTCTATGAGTGTTTCCCTGTCTATTTCACCCCATGTGACATAATCCTTGGCAACCTGAAGCATTCCCTTTGTGGTCTCCGATTCCGGAATTATGACCATGTGGTTAATCCTGTGAAGCCTGAGAAGACCAACCGTCTTCTCCGCCTGTGGGCGTATGCCCGTTCTTCCTCTTATTCTAATGACTGCCAGCATTTGAAACACTCCCCGTATATATTGGTGTACTGAGCTGTATTGCAGGATTTATCCTCAATTCAACTGTCTGCCTGAGGGCAGCGAATGTTGCCTCTGCATAGTTTACAGTCGTTTTTGTGTGCCCTCTGGCGAACCCCCATGCATCCTCAATGCCTGCCATCCTCAATATGGTCTTGGCCACATCTCCTGTTGCCCTTCCCACACCCTGTGGTGAGGGCTTGAGTCTCACGGTTACAGAGCCAACATGACCGGTGACAGTGAATGGAAGTGTGTGTGCCCTTCCGCAGCCACACTCCCATGAACCACAGCCCCTCCTTATTTCTATGAGGTTCAGCTTTGCATTGTTTATTGCCTTTCTTATGGCAGGTGCGGCTTCCTTTGCCTTTCCCCTGCCCAGGCCCACAAAGCCGTCCTCATTTCCTACCACTGCAGTTATGGAATAGTTCATCCTTCTTCCTGAGTCTGTCATTCTCTGTGCTCTTTCGATATATATGATTTCATCCTTAATGTCGGGCATCAATATGTCCACTATCTGGTATTCTCTTAACGGAAGCTTTGTTGCCAGAGCCTCAGACATTGACTTTATCTGCCCTGAGGCAACCAATTTTCCCAATTCCGTTCTTGGGATCCACTTTTCATCTTCCATTTTATTTCACCTTTTCCTCAATCTTCTTCTTCATATCCTCGAGATTGACAGGATGTTTCAGATGTTTGCCCTGAAGCCTGTCATCCCCGGGAAATATATCCTCTGATCCTGGCACATCAACACCTGCATCCTTGAAACCCTTAAGAACTGCGGAGATCCTTCCACCCCTTGTGATGTTGTACCTTCCCGGGTCAAGGATTGCATACTCAATGCCCATTGAAATGGCTTTAAGGCCGAGCATGTATCCTGTAAGATAGGATACCTGAGTATTGTTTCCCGAAACATCTATCTCCTTTTTCAGATTTATATCCGTCACTGTTGCAATCACTCTGTCCCCAACAGGCTCATATTCCACAAGCTGGCTCACAATGCCCTTCCTTGAAGGCCTTACCACAAGCCTTGGCGACCTGGATTTAAGAAGGGCAAGCCTCTTTCTATAGTCTGTCATTCCCGATTTCTTTCTTTTCAATACTGTTGGCGTTTTCATTGATCCTCACCCAGTAAACCCGCAATCTTCAGCTGCGATCTGAGCTGTGCCCTTGATTTGATTGTTCCACCCTTGATTATCCTGTAATATTTTCTGTAGGCCTTTGAATCGATCTTTCCCTGTGATTTCAAGAGCCTCAGTTCATCCCTGAGTGCTCTGATAGTTTTGATCCATCTTCTCTTCCTGGGAAATCTTGCATTTCTTGTTCCCCTGACTGAACCTGGGCCCCTCCTCCTTTCCTTGGCCAGCTGTTTCAGCCTCTGCTTAAACCTTCCATTGGAATTTCCTTTTTTCTGCTTTACCTGAATTACGTGCTTTTCAATCAATTCCCTTATGTCCTGCCTTGTGGCGGCCTCCTGTATAAGATTGAGACTGTTTGTATCAATCCATATTCTTGATTCACCAGCCTTAAACTCATCGGAAGCAATTCTTCTTGCCGTATCTAGCCTCATTTTATTGCACGCTCCTGTTCAATACCCTTATGCCAAGCTCATCTGCTCTGGCTTCCAACTCAATCCTTTTTTTCCTGCCTACGGATGATGCTATTCTGGCAGCCTGTGTATTCCTGTCTATGGAATCCAGTTCCCTTGCATTATATACAAGGACTTCCCTGAATCCTGATGGATGCATTCCACGGACTGCGGTGGGCCCCCTATAGCCCGCATCAACCACAGGCGGCCTGTGGTTTAAATGCTCTCTTAATTTTGAGTGCTTTCCCCTGGGTTTTCTCCATTCTTCCCCAAACTTCCCGTAGCGGAACCATTCCTGCCTTCTGAATTCTACCCTCTTTCTGGCCTGTTCATTCTTCTTCTTCAGGAGCCTCTTTGTCTTCCTATCAAGAGTGGGTTTAATTGTATTCATTATTCGCTCTCCTCCGTCTCAATTGGGAATATTCCATCCTGGAATATTCTCAGATCAAATCCTCTTATTCTGGTTGATCTCTCAATGTTAGAACAGGTTTCCCCGATCTCCCTCTTATCTATGCCAGTCAGGGTTATTCTGTCACCCTTTATTGCCACCTTTGTGCTCCCTATGATTATGGCTTCCCTCTGGCTTCTCTCACCAAGAAAGTTTTCCACAACAACCTTTCCGTTTTTAACAGAAACCCTTGTTGGGAAATGGGTGTAATCAACCTTCATTGTGTAGGTGAAACCCTCTGTAACTCCCTTCATGCAGTTTAAGATCTCAGACTTCCATGTTCCAACTATACCATTTGTATACCTGTTGTCTTTTGAAGTCTCTATTATGATCTGGTCCTTTTCCATTTTCACTCTTACATAGTTGTCAAGAAGTGTCCTTGATACTTCGCCCAGCTTTCCACTGAACTTCCATGTACCTGAGGCTCCCCCTACCTTGACACCTGAGATAATTTTTATTTTCTCTTTAACTTCCCATTTTATCATTTTGCCACCTCAGTAAATGTAAGCCAGGAGTTTTCCCCCAAGTCCCAGATTTCTTGCCTCCACGTGACTCATGATTCCTTTCGTTGTTGTAACGATCAGAATTCCGAAGTCCTGTGCAGGAAGGTATCTGGACTCAAACCTGTCAAGGTTTACTTTCTTGACGGAATATCTTGGCTTTATTATACCGCAGTTGTTAATGGTGGTGTTCAGGCTTATTCTGAACTTTCCACCCTTTCCATCCTCAATTACTTCAAAGCTCTTCAGATAGTTGTAGTCCTGCATTACCTTGAGGACTCTTCCAATCATCCTTGCAGCCGGACCTATAACTATCTCCCTCTGCCCAATGGAAGAGGCATTCTTGATTGAATTTATTATATCATTTAGTGGATCGTGTCTCATTTTTTCACCTCAGCTGTATTTTTTGAACCCTATTGCAGGCGCCGTATCCCTGAAACACTGTCTGCACATTCTGATTCCATACCTTCTGACCATGCCCCTCTTTCTTCCGCACCTTACACAGCCCTCTGTTCTTCCATAATTTTTCTTGGGCCTCAATGTTAAATTTGTCATCAGTTAACCTCCTCTATCTGGAAATTTTCCTTTAGAAACTGAAGCGTTTCCTCCTTTGAAATAAGTATGCTCTTTGGGAGAGACTGCTTCCTGATCTTTCTCTTGGAATTCCTGTATCCACCCTTCCTCTTGAGTACAATAGCAACATCCATGCCAAAAATACCTATTTCAGGATCATATTTCATTCCCTTGAAATCGGTGTAATCTGCAATGCCGAAGTATGCATTGCCCTGCCTGTCTATGGAATATGTGGGAAACTTGTTATCCCTTGCGTAGAATGCCTCCTTGAGGAATTTCACTGCATCTTCCCTCCTGAGTGTTACCTTTGCACCTATGGTCAGGCCCTTTCTTATGTTGAACTCCCTCACGGTCTTCTTTGATACGGTAAGCACGGGTTTGTGGTGGGTGAGCATTTCAAGAACCTTCACGGCCTTGTTCAGCCTTTCTCCAGCCTGCCCAACCCCTATGTTTACAACTACCTTATCAATGACAATCTGTTCCATCTGATTCTGGCTTTCCATTATGCCCTACCTCCTGGGACATCTGTAAGGTTAACTCTTAAATTTCCAACCGGGAAAACATAATCTTCCACAGTGGCGAAGCCGTCTTCCATATGCACAAGGTTTGCCCTTGAAGATTTGCTTACCTCCACACTCTTTACTGTGGATATGGAACCAACATGGTTTCCACCCGTAAGGAATACCTTGGCGCCTTCGTTGAGTTTTACAACGCCGTCTATGCTCTTCTTGTCAAGGTTAAAGACCGCAACGTCACCCGTTTCTATATCAATATCCGATACCTTGTTTGTGCCGTCGTGGAAGACAAGCATTGTCTTGCCGCCCTTTATTGTTACCTTATTAACCAGCTTTCTTGGCTTTATCCTGGATGATTCCTCAGTTTCCTCCACAGGTGTGAGTCTACCTAATCTGTCATAAACAATTCTGTAATTCTTCTTTATGGATGGTATGGATACAAGATCCATGAAACCCACAGAGAATCTTTTCTGCCTGACAACTTTCCCATCAACTTTGACTAAGCCGTTTGTCAGTATCCTTGATATTTCCCTTTCCTTGTCGCCCAATTTCAAATAATCCCTTAACAGATGGAGAAGAGGAATGGATTCATCCCTCTTATGTGCCCCAGGAAGTGCAGACACACCCCAGAAATATTCTTTCCTGGGTATTTTGACTACCCTGGGAATCATCTGTCTTTTACTCTTCGTTATCATCTTCTTTCTCCTCCTCTAAATTATCATCACTCTCTGATTCCTCATTTTCTTCCGGAGCTTCTTCCCCTTCCTGAGGTGAGTTCTCCTCAGTTTCATTTTCAGGTGCCTGGTTCTCCTCAACCTCTTCAGGTTCAGGTATAACTTTGGTCTCTTCAATAATCTCCTCTGTGAGTGAAACATCCTTTGCCGCTGCAAGTGCCTTTAGCCTGTCCTCTCTCTTTGAATCTGAGAGATCAAGCTTTTTAATTACAACCTTCTCTGGCGCAATTTCATAGGCCTTTTCCTTTCCGTCGGCCTTTGCAATATTGAGACCTTCAATAACTATCATGCCATGCCTGTGATCAACCATGGATACTTTGCCGCCCTCTCCCTTTCTGCCACCTTTCACGACCTCCACGAGATCGCCCTTCATAACAGGGAACTGCCTAATCTTCAGTTTCTCCCTGAGATCCTTTGAAAGTGTTATCTTAACCTTATTTATCATGATCATTCACCTTAAACTATGGTAGAGGCAATTGCTGCTATCCTTGGCCACCTTTCTGCCGCTTCCCTTGCGACTGGACCCTTAATTTCAGATCCCCTGACCTCGCCCTCTGGAGTAACAAGCACAGCTGCGTTCTCCTCGAAGGATATTATGGATCCGTCTGCCCTTCTGAAGGGCCTCTTCTGTCTTATAACAACCGCATAAACGACCTTGGCTCTCATCTCAGGGCCGCCTTTCTTTACGCTTGCTATGAAAAGATCTCCCACACCGGCTGATGGGACTCTGCTGGCAACACCGTGATATGCCTTGACATCAATTAAACTGATGATCTTTGCTCCGCTGTTGTCTGCGCATGGAATCCTTGCACCAAGGGGAAGACCCCTGCTCTGCCTGCCTGCTATTCCCTTCATTTCTTCACCTTACCCACTATAACATGAGATACTGTTTTGGCTATCTTTCTGCATTCAGCTATGAGAACCTCGTCCCCAACCTTCACATCTATGCATTCTGGTAAATGTACATGGTATTTTGCAAAGGACCTCTCATACCTTTCATACTTCTTGTTAAATGTTCTGAACTCTCTCTGAACCACAGCACTGTTAACCATTGCAGTTGAAACTACCTTTACTCTGGTAATTCCTCCCCTCACACTCAGATTTGAGTGGAAAGGGCATTTTTTATCATTGCACTCCCTCTCTGGAGCTTCTACATCAATTCCAATATTTCTGGACAATTATTTCACCTTCCTCATACTCTTTGTAATGCGCCTGATCTCTTTCAAACGGTTTTCAGGCCTGTAGCATATGAATTTCCCATCGACGACGAATTTCCTTTCCCCCATATTAATGGAGAAACGGCATATGGACTTTGGAACCTTGATAACCCTGCCATTGGAATCGATAAGGAACATATTTTTTGTCTCGTTTACAACACATCCCCTTATGCCTTCAATGGTGGGATTCGTAGATTCCACAACCGTTATTTCCCTTCCAAGGAATTCCCCGGCGATGAGTTCAAACATCAGCCAACGACCTCCGTTCTGAAACCCATTTCCTCAAGATATTTCTTTACAGAATCCCTGTGATCACCCTGAAGCTCAATGGTCTTTCCATCCTTTACGGTTCCACCAGAGGCAACCTTCCTTTTCAGCGTCTTTGCTATATCCTCTATGTTTTCAGACTTAGGATCGATGCCCTCGATAATGGTAACGTTCTTGCCATATCTCCTCTTGTCCACCGTTATCCTCACTGCCTGCGTGTCCCTGGTGAAACCGTCCCATGGCTGTAGTTCCTTGGGTATTCCTGTAAAGTTTTTATCCTTCATCTTTTAATTTCCTCCGCGTGGTTAAGCGTTTCAATCCTTGCAATCTGTCTCCTTATGGATCTTATCAGACCGGGATTGAGTGGCGCCCCACCCATAGCTACACTTGCCCTCTGCCTGAGAAGGGACTCCTTAAGTTCCTTCATCTTTTCATCTCTCTCAGTTCGGCTCATTTCCCTCAATTTGTTCGCTCTCAACTCTGCCACTATTTACAACCTCCTCCTTCATTAAAAGTTCCTTCCTGACAATAATATCATCAGGAAGCCTGTACTTCTTGTTCAGTATTCTCACAGATACGCCTATTATACCCAGCTTGAGCTTGGCTGTTGCAAAGCCATATTCAATGCCGGACCTGGCTGGTTCGCCAGAGTATTTTATGGAACCATAGAAGAATTTCTGGGACCTTGCTCTCTCTCCAGATATCTTTCCACCTATCTTTATCATGACGCCTCTGGCATCGCTTTCGATTATCCTTCTCAAGGCTGTGTTCCCTGCCTTTCTGTATGCCCATCCCTTCTCCAGGGACATGGCCACTTTCTTTGATACAATCTGCGGATTCAGATCTGGGTCTCTGACCTCCATGACCTCTATCCTTGGTCCCTCTATCTTGTATTTTTTTCTGAGGGTTTCCTCTATCTCCTGAACCTTGGATCCCCTTCTTCCAATGACGAGCCCAGGCTTATTTACAACCAGCCTTATGGATGTGTCAAGGAGATTTCTCTTCATTTCAATTCCGCCGAAACCTGCACTGTCAGTTTCTCTCTTGATATATTCCGTAACCAGAAGCCTCTTTATATTTTCGTTGATAAACTTTCTCTCCTTCACTGTTCCACCTCTTCCACCACAACGGAAAGATTTACAAGATCCCTGTTGTTTGCTCCTGCCCTTCCGTAAGCCTTTGGCATATATCTCTTAAGAATCATTCCCTTGTCTGCGCTCACATAGATAATTTTTAAATTATCTGTGTCAAGGCCTTTGAATTCAGCATTTGCTTCAACGTTCTCAAGAAGCTGGATGAAGTGCTCGCATGCCTTGACCGGATATCTGCCGGGTCCTGCACCCTTCCTGTGGGAAACTGAATCAAGGTACCTGAAGTATCTTACAGGCTCCTCCTTCTTTATAACCCTGTTCAGGAAATCCATGGCCTTTGTGAGATTCATTCCCCTTATGTTATGTGCTATATTGACTGCGTCCTTTGGGGAGATGTTGCATCCCTTTTTCATCGCCCTTGCAGATTTTTCTGGTATCTCTTCTATTGAATATCCTTTCATTTTACATCACTTCAACGGCATAAACTTTGATGACCTTGTTGCTCCAACTCCCGGTCCAGAGTGTTTTACCTCTTTCCTTGTAAGCGCGAACTCTCCAAGATAATGTCCGATCATTTCAGGCTTTATTTCAAACTTGACATACCCATTCCCATTGTGCACCTGGATTATTTTTCCTACATACCTTGGAAGAATTATGAGATCCCTTACGTGAGTCTTGAGCTCCTTCTTTGTATTCATCAATCTTCTTACCAGTATCTTCTGGTCAGGGCCCATTTCTCTCTTAAGGCTTCTTCTTGCCCTTGCGGGAAGAATCTGCAAGAGTTTTTCCCTGTCCATCTTCTGGAGTTCCTCAAGGGTAAAGCCCTTATATTTGAACTCCTTGGATCTGCCCATTGCTACTTTCTGAGACTTTCTTGACCTTCTTCTTATTGATTTGGCCGAAGCCTGTCTGTTTGTCGTCATTTAATCTTCCTCCTCTGTGGTGACAGCCTTCCAACCTTCCTTCCTGGAGGTGTACCCCTTCCTACGGTGCTGGGCCTTCCCACATGCTGGTGGTTTCCTCCTCCATGGGGATGGTTAATGGCATTCATTGCTACACCCCTCACTGAGAACGGCCTCTTTGCCTTGCTCTGTAAGTAGTGTACTTTCCTTCCTGCCTTAAGTACAGGAATATCCTTTGCACCTGTTCCTGCAACATATCCAACAGTGGCCCTGCACTGTGGATTCAAGTTTTTTATGGCTCCTGATGGAAGCTTTATGGAAACTAAGTCACCGTGACTTATTACCTGTGATGCAGCACCGGCTGTCCTGCACAGTTTTCCGCCATCGCCAGGAACAGTTTCTATGTTGTAAACAAAGGAACCGTCTGGAATCAAGCCTAAAAATGTGGAATCTCCGGACTTTGGATTCTCAACCCGTCCCACTCTAATGTTCTGATCCACATATGCACCGTTAAATGCAATCTGGTATGATTCCTTCCCATTTTCACCCTTTAATAAAAGAACAGGGGAGTTCCTTCCTGGAGCGTGCACTATATCCTTTACCCTGTATACTCCATCGGCAGGCATTCTCATAGGTGCAAGATGCCTGTGGCTTGGACTCTGGTATACAAGTCCTCCCTTTCCCCTTCTCTGCGTTATAATTCGTTTACCCATACGTTCACCTCAATATATTCCTATCCTCTCTCCAATCTCCTCAGCATTGTATGACTGATCCAGAGTGACAATGGCTTTCTTGCCCTTCTTTGTCCTGAGGATGTTTACCTTTGTGACCTTCACACTGAACTTATCCTCAACTTCCCTGGCAACATCTGCCTTTTTTGCTTCCCTTGCGACTATGAAGGTAAGCTTGTTTTCCTTCTGTCCGTTAAGCATGGTCTTTTCTGTTGCCACCGGAGATATTATGTAATCCATTACTGCTCACCTGCCATTTCCTTAATTGAACCTTCTGTGTATATAACCAATCTGCCACCCACTCCTCCGGGAGCAAGCTTTGATATGGAAATATTCTTTGAATAGGCAATATCAACTCCCGGAAGGGACCTGAATGCCTTCAGGCTTGATGGGCTCTGAGAAACAATAAGGATGCTTTTTGGCGTCCTGTACTTTCTGTTCCTCATTTTTCCCCTTCCTGCCCTGATCTTTGTCTTTTCCTTGGCCCTCTCAATATCGTCCCATACACCGAGATTCTCAAGGAACTCCTTTGCCTCCTTTGCCTTGTTTATGCTGTTAATTTTATCCTCAACAACAACTGGGAACTTCAGTTCATCGGAGAACTGGTGGCCCCTCTTTTTCACAAGGTCTGCATTTGCAGTCATTGCCACTGCAGTCTTCCATGCTATGGCCTTCTCCTTTTTGTTAATGTGAAGGATAAGGTTCTTGCTGGACCTTGGGGAATGGGCACTCCTTCCTCCCTTTGTGCTGCCCATTTCAACAGCCCTTGAACTTCCGGCGATTCTGGGCATTCTTGATATACCCATACCTGGCCTTGATGTGTGGCCAACCCTTCTTGTTCCTGCAAGTGGAGAAGACCCATAGGGATGCCTGTTTGAAAGGGATATAATCCTGAAAGCCTTGACAAGAATATCTTCCCTGACTTTAAATGAAAAGACATCGGGCAGTTCTATCTCTCCCTTGCTGTCTCCATCAACTGAATATATCTGTGTTTTCATTTTTAATCACCCTGCTTTGATTCTCTTGAAATGTATGAAATCTGCAGGTTCTCCACTGAAGGCGTTTTCTGCCTTGCAGGATCTCTGAACTTGATCAATCTCTTAACTGAACCTGGTACTGAGCCATGGATCAGAACATAATTGGTCCTTACCAGTCCATAATTCACAAATCCGCCCTTCACATTAATATCATCAGCGCCCTGTGATTTTGCATACTTGATGATCCTCATGTTATGCTGCGTCCTCTGGTGTGAACCCATCTGACCTGCCTGTGGAACCTGCCATCTAATCCAGTCGGGATGCCATGGACCAAGAGTACCTATCATTCTTCTGTGCTTCCTGTTCTTCCTTGGAAGAAGCTTTACTCCAAATCTCTCTACGTGGCCTGTGAAACCCTTACCCTTTGTTACAGATATGACATCAACAAAGTTTCCTGCCTTTGAAAAGTCAGAGAATTCGATCTCCTTTCCAAGTTTTTCCTGAGCATATTTGAGCCTTGCGTCTATGGTAGATCCACCAATTCTTGCCTCAAATATATCGGGTGCCTTTTTGGGAACACCTGTAACCAGACCGGGCCTGAGCATCAGTAGAACCCTGACTTCAGACACGTCAGATGGTATCTGCTTCTCTTCCCTTTTCTTGGCCTCCGGTATGACCTCATATAGTTCTTTGTCAAGGTTCTCTGCCCACTTCTCAAAGGAAACCTTGAGCCCATCCTCTGTTTCCCTGTACGTCCTGAGGGCAATAACCTTTGCCGGTGGAACCTCAACAACAGTAACAGCAGCCATAATATTCCTTCCGGCTGTGGTACTGTTCTTTCTGTAATCCACCATCTCCACGTGAGTCATACCTACCTTATAGCCGGCAAAGGACTGGATCTTTGGATTGCCTTCAATCTCAGGCCAGCTTCTTATGGTAGATTTTAGACCGGGCTTCCTCTTTCTATGATAGTATCCTAACGAACCCCTTCTGGGGTGATGCGGCGTCGCCATATTATTTCACCTTTTACCGTTACACCTGCACATTTCTCATAATTTTACGTCATTAGAGAAAAGGCCTATGGATGCTTTTGCATTGCCATGGGTGTATGGTCTTTATTCTTCAGGTTAATATACGAGCATATTTAAACCTTTATTAGAAAACCAATTTTATAACTTATAACCTTTCCTTCTTATTTTTTAATGATCCTATGGAATCAACAAATGTTTCCGGTATCTTTTACTGCATAAAATCAAGGATACAGGAATTTTTTATATTCCGTCTAATTCAGAGTAAGATGGCATACTTTCCCGTAAGAGCGTGAAAATTTATACATAAATGTCATATAATTGAAAATATATAAATTGAAATATCAGATTACTCTACAGGATTGATGGATGGAAAACCTGATACTTTCTGGTACGTTATTCTTTATGTATTGCCTATTATAGGTGCAATAGCAGTTTCGGTTCTTTATGGCAGCAGCGATGACAGGATGAAATTCCATAAAGTCCAGTCATCCATTGTGGGTATTGTGCTGATCGTTCTCTTTATTATAGGAAGAATCCTTGATATTCTTCTTATCCCAACAGCTCCAAATTTTACCTACAGCACCGCTTTCTCTGAAATTGCCATAGTTAACCTCATACTTGGCCTCATATCCCTTCTCCTCTGGCTGTACGGAATCTTTGTGGGAATAAGGGCAATGGATGGAAAAGATATGGAAATGGTAATTATTGGGAAATATGCAAAGAATTGAAAAAATTTTTCTAAAATAAAAAGTGAGTTTTGAAAATATTAAAAATATATTTTGCAATGGCATGATTTATGAAAGGAGTAATTGTTAACGGAAATGACCTTGACAAAATCAACGCCATATTAAGGCAAATTAAAAATCTGAGAAATGCCATGCCTGATGTTGTGATAGAAGTTGTTTTTACCAGGAACGCAGTAAAATGCCTTTTAAAGAACAATCAGGAGATAAACAGGATAGGGGAGCTTATTGATTTAAACGTCAGGATTAATGCTTGCAGGAATTCTTTGAAAGAACAAAACATTAAAGAGGATGAGATTGCAATGGAAATTGGCGTTGGAATCGTCAATGCGGGTGTGGAGGAAATAGTGAAGAGGCAGTTTGAGGGATATGCATACCTTCAGTTATAGTTGGAAAACTTATCATTAAATTTTTTAATAACATTAATTTTTTTAGGATTACTGGCAGTAAAAAATCCAGTAAAAAAAGATTATTATTCCCTGAGAGACACACCATTCCATATTTACTTACATCTTTAGATTCCCATTCTCTTTTCCTGGATTCAGATTGGACCACTCAGATCAGATAAAATTAAAAACTAACACAGAAAAATGCAGGTGCCGGGATTTGGACCCGGGTTGAAAGCTTGGAAGGCTCTCGTGCTAGACCAGACTACACTACACCTGCCTCACTGGGAAATTTTTTACTCCTATATATGATTATTTATCTGTACATCCTCACTTGAAGTACAGACTCTGAGTTTCGTTGAAGTACCTGTTTCCTGACTGAAGGTACAGAGTGAGAGGGACAATGGTGTTCACTGGCTGCACCGTCATATTCATGTATTCTGTCTGTCCCGACTGTGTGTAGTTTTTCATGATACTTGAAATGGATATGCCAGAAATGCTCAATGATAATACCTTCACATTCTGAACAAAGTATATCCTGTCCCTGAGGTGCAGGATACTCTGATTTACAGGCAATATATACTGGCCATTGGACTGCCCCACTGAAATCCACTTACCGCCCTCAAGTATTTCCAGATTGAGTGATGGCGATGTGTTTACAGATATGGGCGGATTCAGTGCAACCGACCAGAAAAGTATGGAAGTTAACAGAAGAACCATTATAAGATAAAATCTATGTGAACCCCTTTCCGGAACTCTGAATCCCAAAGCTTTTACTATCCTGAAAAGGGCATATAATAGGAATATGAGAAGAAGAGCAGATAGATAGTAAAGACCTTCCAGCTGTAGGATGCCTTCCAGAAGGCCGGAACCTATGGCCATGAGGAAAACGAATATGGTTGTCTTTGCCCTTTCCCTCTCTTCACGGATATAGGTTTTTTCATCGAATTCAGGCTCCACAAAAATAGGAGCATCATTTTTAGGTTTCGCCATTTTTCTGGTTATATTCATATCATTAATGAATTTAACGCGTCAACCGGTCTCTCTGACTTTACAACCCCGGATGATACAAGTATTCCCTGGGCACCAAGATTCTTGCACGCAATCACATCCTCTCCCTTTTTAACTCCGGCCCCCACAAGAAGCACTGAGTTATATGATTTGCATAATTCTGCCGATTCCCTCACAATTTCAGGTTTTGCGGCAGAAACAGATATATTCCCACCTATAAGTTCGGGAGGTTCATAGGCTATATATTTTGCACCTGATTCGCACAAAAATCTTGTCTCCTCAAGGCTTTCAGAGCATATGTAAAGTGTGAAGCCTTTCTCTTCGGCCTCTTCAATGCACTGAGTTATATGATTCCCCGGAACCTTCCTTTCAGAATGATTCAGAAGTGAACCATTTACCCCCATATTTAGAAGTTCTTCTATTATTATTGCTCCTGTATGTGCACCACTTTCATAGGGATCTACATGCTGTGCAATTATCCCTTTATATTTTGAAGAAAGATGCAACTGGGGTGAGGAAACAGCCATGATAAGATCATAATTTTCCCTTCTGATCGAAGAGAGATCCCTGACCAACTTTTCTCCATTCCCATGTATGCCTTCCCTGTACACTTTAAAATTTACTATGGACTTAAACATTATTTTCCCATCACTGTATGTAAATTAACCTTTCTCCATGCTCTTCATTTCATTGATTACATTGAATGCAATATCCGGTCTGTCAGTGGCTATAAGATCAACCCCGGCCTCAACCATATCTTTGATATTTTTATATTCCACAGGGTTCCAGACACTGACACTTATACCTCCCCGGTGGCATTCTTCCACATAAGCCCTGTTCATGCCTTGATAATAAAAAGCAATGGAATCCGCAAGGCATGATTTGGCCAGATGAACAGGATCTGCGGGAAATCCCATTATGAGGGCTGCCGTATTGATTTTTTGATACCTCTGCCTGAAGGGAATAAGGATTTTGTGGAAGAATGATGTTACCAGTACCTTACTCTGGAAATTTGGATTTTCCTCAATCATTTTTATGAGTATGGATGCCGCCCCAGGATCCTTTATCTCCACAACAACCCTGCATTCTACCATGTTTATAACATCTTCCAGAAGAAGAGGTGTTTCTCCGTTTATAAGAATCTGATCTTCCATATTTTTAAAGTCTTCATCCTTTATGAATATCTTTTTTCCATCCTCTGTGATAAGGAAGGGATCATGGTTTACCACAAGCCTGTTATCCGCTGAAACATGAATGTCACATTCGATCCCATCTACTCCTGTTTTCTCTATGTTCTGGAAGGCCTTTCTCGAGTTCTCTGGAAACAGGCCTGCACCGCCCCTGTGTGCCACAACATATGGCCTGTTCATTCTTTCATTCTCGGTGGAATGCATAGGTTTCAAACATACCCCATACCTATTTTACTCTTATTGGATATACTTTTGCTTAAGTACAAAACGATCTTCCAGGAGTATTGGAATCTGCCAGTCTTATCAGTGAAGAATGAGCATTGTAATGATTCTTTTGAGGACAGTCAAATTTTCAGGGAACATGCTGTATATATATTCCTTCTGTTCATTGCTGAATATTTTAAGCTTCCAGCTGATTCCAACATAAATGATCATACCTGTGGGAATCAATATGGCCAGGTTTATTATGGAATCGCCAACCATGGACGCCAGAAAGTTTGAAAATGTGTATACAACAGAGAACATGATCAACGCAGAAATCCAGATCTTTATAAGACCGGCCCTGTCGAATTCCACTATATCTTCCTTCTTTGCAAGCATATAAAGAATGATGAATGTTACTGCGGATACAGAGGAAAAACCTATGGCTGCACCGGTTAATTTTAATTCTGGAATGAGAAGGAATGACAGTACAAGATTTGTGATTAAACCTCCAAGGCTTGAATACAAAAAGATGTTGGTTTTTCTCACGGAGGAAATGGCCTGTGTAAGTATATTAACTGAGACAAACAGCGAAGGTACAAACATTACGATCATAAGGGAATACTGTCCCATAACATATGCTGGTCCTCCAAGTATTTGAAGAACAATGGGGGCCATTGCCCCAATTCCAAGTGCAACCGGTACATAGAAATATGAAAGAAGCAGGGATGCTGCACCCACATTTTGCTTAATAAATTCTCTATTGTTACTGCCATAGAATTCGGAAAACTTTGGGAGTGTTATATTGTTAAAAGGAATGGCTATGAAGGTTATGGCTGAGAAAATTAACAGCGAAAAATTATATATTCCAAGATAGGCCGTATTTAAAAAATAGGCCACTACAAGCCTGTCTGTATAGGATGCCCCATAGGACATGATGGATGAGAGGAGAATGGGGAGGGAATAGACAAAAATGGTTCTGCTTCCAACGACTCTCTGGTTTCTCTTCATGTATCCCCTTGCAAGTATTCCACCAAGATAAAGAGCGTTAATTGTTATTCCTATGACAAGGCCGCCTATCCATCCAAAAATAATGGCGTTTAATGACCTGTATATGAGGGCAAGGCCCAGGGCCCCAAAGTAGTATATCAACCATGTGAACACGGATATGATTGCAGATGCCCTGAACCTTTCAAATCCAATAATTGCACCTGTCAGGATTGAAAGTATGATATTTCCAAAGAGCACAAAGGCCAGGTCCCTCACATATTTTCCATCTGAAACGGAATGGAAGAATATCACGGATACCGGGCCTGAAAGTAAATAAAGAGAAAGGAAGCCGGCAATATCTACGGCAATACCAATGAATAGAATCCTGAGAAGAATCTTGCCAGGGGAGTATACCTTTGATTTGAGGTTAGATGAGATGAAATGGGTAATGGAATTGTTCAGCCCAAGTGTAAAGATTATGCCAAATAAACCTACAATGGCAATAAAAAGGGCTATGGTTCCCAGGTCGGAAGGGGGGAAAATTTTTGCGGCCAGAACATAGAAAAGCGCACCGGAAATTACCTGAACAGCGTTGCCAACAAACTGGTATATTGCGCTTATTCCGACATATTCCTGTTCGGCCCCTAGCTCCATTTCCTCTCTGATGCTTAAATCCATAATTAATTTTGTCAGAAAAAGCGGAAAGCATGGGAATTTAATATCTGAATATTTGCAAAATCTGGTTACGATAATCTTTATTAGACTTATACCATTATTTACTGGTGTTCCCCATAGCAAAACTCATTCCTCTGGTAATCCTATTGATACTGATGGGGGCCTCTGCCACATACCTTTACCATAATTCCCAGAATTCTGGCCTCTTTAGAACTTTGAGCTCCTATATACCTGATGGGGCAGTGGCGATTGCGCACTTTGAAAACAATTCTGTGGATATCTATGGATTTACTGGAGATAACTTTTCCGGCGTAATATTGGATTTTAAGGAGATACAGGGAAGTGCCAGTGTGATTCCAGATTTAAGCGGAAATGGAGGAATAAGTTTAAAGCAGATAGGCTGCCAGGATGGAATACCGGTATATTCTGCAAAAGGATTTGAAAATAATGGTGTAAAACATTCAGGAATTCCAGCACTTATTTTAAAATACTTTGGAATTAATGTAAATAATTTTACCCTTGCCTCCCCCCAACCCGGAATATTTGTGGCAGGAAACTACAATTCTGTCACTTCATCCATCAACCAGCAGAATTCAAAGGGAATTAACAGGCTCATTAATTATATCAATGGCTCAGCCCAGCTATCCTTTGCCTATTTTATAAATTCCAGTTCAGTTGAAACAATCTCAGGAAATTATTCCAGCGGTTTTCTCACATCAATAATAACTCTGAAGAGTATAAAATATGCAGTATATGTTGCATTATCATTGCAGTACATACTTGGGAGTGGATACACTGTCCTTCCAAGGTTTGACAGTGTTGTGATAATCGCTGATGGGCATGATGCCTTTCTAATGCTTCAGTATAAACTTTTAAAGTTTATTTTCACAGGAGGAGGGTCTTTACTGTGATATACAGGTTTCTAACCATGACAAAATTTTTCATATATCATACGGTAAAATCAAGGGCATTTCTCTTCATGGTTTTTTTAAACGCAGTCATATCCATTCTCATAGCATCCATAATGTTCATTTCTCCTGTACTTCTGAAAAGTTTTGTGCCTGGAAATATTCAGGTGAATGGATTGCCAGAAATACTGGTCAAAAGGCTTTTCAATTTTCAATGGGCGAATATAATGATATACATACCCGTTCTTTCCTCCGCCTTCTTCGGTTCTACCGCAATTCCCTATGAATATGAAAGGGGCACAATATATAATCTGTCTTCCCTTCCCGTGGACCGTTTTCAAATATTGATGTCTAAAATCACCGGAGCAACAGTACTGTCATTTCTATCCACATCAGTAATAGTTGTTTTTCAAATCCTATTTTTTGTTATAATATTTAAGAGCCTTCCCGGGTCTAAATTTCTATTTTATATTCTATTATTGCTGCTTGTGACATTTTCTGATGTTTGTTTTGCAGTTGCAGTGAGCGTTTTCTTTAATAACTCGGGCCATTCTGCCATAGCTTTCCTGATTGTTTATCTCGTTATAATGAACATAATATCCCTCATTGCAACCGGAACACATTTTATTTCACCCATTTTTGTGAAAACCAATACAGACAGGGTTATTTACAGAGTTTTCATAAATGCAGATCCATATTTTCTAAAGTACTCCTTTTCTCTTTCGCCCATGGCTCTTCCAGGGATTGAATATACTTCAGGAATATTGTTACTGTATTCTTTCAGTGCCTTAATTGTGGCATACGCTGTATTCTCATTCAGGAGGAATTTTTCATGACATTAATTGATGTAAGGGGTCTTTCAGTCAGATCTGGCAGGAGAACTGTTCTGAATATTGGAAATTTGGAATTTCACTCAAAGACAGTGTATGGGATTGTTGGGCCCAATGGATCTGGGAAATCCACGTTTCTTAAAACCCTATGCGGAATAATCCAGAATTATGAAGGAGATATACGGGTGGATGGATTGGAGACAAAAAAATTCCATAAAAGAAACGCAATGATAATTGGAAGCCTCATTGAGAATCCATCCTTTTATCCCTATTCCACACCTTTAGCTTTCATAAAATATCAAATCGAAATGAGAACCGGGAGGAAAGCGGAAAGCAGTGCACAGGTAAATGAAATAATCCATATGATAGGGCTGGATGGGAAGAAGGATGAAATGATAAGAAGGCTTTCAACAGGAGAATTAAAGAGGCTTGGCATAGGTTCTGCAATTTGTGGAAATCCCAAAATAATTCTTCTTGATGAACCCACTGATAATCTGGATCAGATTGGCAGGGAAAGAGTTGAGCAAATTGTAAATGATATTGCATCTGAGGAGGACACCATAGTAATAGTTGCTTCCCACGATATTCAGTTTGTAAATGCCGTATGCAATGAGATAATTTTCCTGAAAAAAGGTGAAGTCGCATTCAGCTATGGGAAAGAGAATGACCTCATGGAGGTTATTGTTGATGGAAAAAGTGAACTCCTTTCAAATTTTCAAAACAAAGTTGAGGTTGAGGGAAACAAAATAACTCTGAGGGGAAACATAAATGATTTCATGGAATTTGCCGTGAAAAATGGCATAAAAATCATGGAAATAAATAGAAAAAATGTGATTGTTGAAAATTATAAAAAAATCTTTGGTAATTAGAGCAGAGTGGATTCGTCATTGAGGAACTGCTCAAACATACCCATTGTGAAGACGCTGTTTGACTGTGTGGATTCTAATATTACCATATATGAACCGTTTACTGCGATTCCCACTGACATATTGGCGAATATATGTTTTACATATGTATAATTCCCATTTGTATTATTGTATACGTAATTTCCAGTATATTCAACCGTTGTGTTGAATCCAAAGTGCCATCCATTGTAAGTGGTGAAGTGAGCACCAGCTGTGTTTCCTGTTGTTGAAATTAAATCAAAGAGTGTCTTGGGTGCGCTGCTGTTTGAGAAGCCTATAACTGCAAAGGCGGTTATGTTACTCCTCGAACCAGAAATTCCCCCAGATACAAGCTCCTTTGCAGCTATGCCTGTAACCTCTCCAATGGTATTATTCAACATTGTATAATTTGTAGATGAAATTGCGCTGCCCGATCCTGTAAGATCAAGATATTCATGGAGTAATTTCTTTGTGTCGTTTAAGTTCAATGCAATTGCACTCTGGGTCTTGTAACTTAGCCCTGAAATTGAACTGATCTGAGAGGCGCTTGCCATTACAGATGGTTCTGCAGGTGTCTGAGGGGCCTTAAGCTGGGCCACCTGGTCTGTCAGGATTGTTGTGAAATTGGTGAAGTTAGAATAGGATGGAACATAGTATATTATGAGAATGGTGTAGGCTGAGTAGTTGGCAAGAAGGCCTTCAAGGTTCCAGGCCCCCATACCTATACTGGATTCTCCGAACACATTAATTCCGTGGATTGCCAGGAAAATATAGGTGCTTCCGTCCATTACTCCGGAATCAAAATGGATTCTTGACGAGTTGTATGAACTCTTCCCCTGAAAATGAGATGAAATTTGCTCTGTTATGGTTGAAACAACATAACCGGGAGTTGAACTGTCCCTGGAGTGGGCAAATGAGACAATTGCAAAACCCTCCTGCGGTGGAACAAAGATTCCTGCCTGATATGTATTATATGAAACATTGTTGCCAACGTTAAAAATTGAAAATGGGCTTACTGAAACATCCATTGGGGCAACTTCAGGAGATACTGCTGCCTGGGATATCAATGGAATGCCTGTATTTCCACTGAGATATGTACTTGCATTCAGAGATGACCCTGATGCCCCTGCAGTCATTGTCCAGCTTTTACCAAAGGCCTTTGATACAACCTGGGAACTGACCACATTGGGAGCCCTCTCCGTTGGAGTGGACTGCAAACTATTGGACTGAGTTTTAGATGTCGTTGAAAAATTAAAAACGCCTGATACATACAGTCCTCCAACTGCAACAAGTAAAACAACTATAATTGCCGCAATAATTACTGTGGATTTATTATTCACGAAAGATCATGATAATTGAATATTAAAATCTTGGTAAAAAATAGAAATACTCAAAATTAATCTTGAAAATAAAAATGGTGTAACCCAAAAAAATCTATATACCATCATAGATTAATTTGAAGAGGCAAACATCATTCCAAAGTACTCTGCAACATAACCAAAATGAAATTGCATCTTCAGTCCGGAATATTTGAGAAGACCATCCATTATAAGGAGATTCCAGTAACTGTCCGGTTTGGCCTCCCCTACCACATCCATGTTAATATTTTCCAATTTTCTGAAGTCCATTTTTTCAATGGATTCTTTAACAATTTCCTCGTATATATCAGCCTGAGGGGAAAAACCGTATGGTCCATTCTTTGAATGTGTATGGGCCTGATCTGCACTGAAAATAACAGATACTGTCTTCTCATATTTACTTACAGTTTCACCAAGAATCTTTCCAAAATCCATAAGAGATTCCCTGTCAAGGGATCTGGACTGTCCGATCATAACCATATTCCTTTTTTTGAAGAAATATAGGGGAATGGATGTGCCGAAATCCATTGGAAAGACAGAAAGATCACCTGAATAGGTAACAAATCTAACCTCCTCACCTATTTCTCCCGAGGAATGGATTATCTTTTCACAGAGATTCCTTTCATTTTTCCAGTATTCATTCAGATGAATTTCTTTGAGCTGTGTATCACTTAAGAATCTCTCAGTATTCACAATCCCAATATGTTTCGATAGATTGATCCCATGGGGGGAAAGTATTACAAGAACTTCCGAAATGTCCTTTTCGCATATTTCTCTTATAATATTGTTCATTTTAACACTGTCATCATCTGGCATATCAATAATCTCATCGCCGTGAGGAATCATATATATTTTATTGAGTACCATTGTTGAACATGAAAAATGACATATTAAATGTAACAGCCACTAAAATTTAAAAATCTTTAATTGAATAATATTAATCATGAAAGTGCCTTTGCGCTTTAAAGAAATTATGTATTTAAATTTTCCAAAATGAATCATGCTTTCTGAACAGGAATGAATCCATTCTGGAATCACTTTTTAATCAAAAACGGATTAATTTATAACCTGGATAATTATCTTTTACAGGTTAGGATAGAGTGATTTCTACATCTATATGGATGAAAGTGGTGATCTTGGAGTTTCAGAAAAAAGTTCGAGAGTTCTGGTAATTTCTGCCATTGTCTGTCCTGATGAAAAACAGATGGACAGAATCATTAAAAATGCCAGACGGAACAAATTTAACAAAGTGCTTAAGGGTGTGACTGAACTGAAATTCAACAAATCAAGCCCTGAATTGAGAAAATATATACTGAGCAAACTCAATGAAACCACCGGATGCTATTCTTATAATTCCTATGTTATGAAGGAAAAAATTACCAGCGAATTTTTGAAGAAAGATAAAACCAAGCTTTACAATTTTGTTGCTGGTAAAATTTTCGGAAGAATAGATCTTCCAGGGACCATGGCCCATGTATTTATTGATAAAAGCAAGTCTAAAGCTTATGATATAAAAGATTTTAATCATTATATTATAGATAAATCTCAAATTAAAAATGTTGGAATTGATCTGAAAATTGAACATTTAGATTCACAGTCATCCAGGGGAATTCAGGTTGCGGATTTTCTTGCAGGGGCGCTATTCAAGAAATTGAATTCTTCTGACAATACTTATATGGATGTTATTAACCCTGAGAAATTTCCATATTATGTAAATGGAACCTGGGAAAAATAAGCCAGTGCCAGACAACCCTTTTGAAAATGCACCTCAAGGTACATAAGTCGCCTGGCCTTACCTGTAATATACTTATTGAGATCATCTATATAAGTTATTGGTCAGACATCAGTGACCTATCTGTATGAAGTATTTTTCCATATCAAAGGAGAAAGTTGAAATTTTCCCCCACAATATGCATAAATTGTTCACCATCCATTATTTCCTCCATACAGTTCATATCCCTGTAGATAGGCCTGTCTCTTTCAAGATAGGGGATTTTCTTTCTTATGAGATCGTGGATTTCCATACTTGTTTTGGAATATCCCCCTGGAGATAAATCCATAGCCTGTGCACCCATAACAAATTCTGTTGCAATTATTCTTTTCAGGTTGCCGTTTATTTCCTCAAGTTTATTTGCACCGTTTGTGCCCATGCTCACATGATCCTCCTGATTTGCACAGGTCGGAATTGAATCTGCAGAGCCCGGATAGGATAAAATCTTATTTCTGTTGCATAATGCTGCTGCGGCATACTGCCCTATCATAAATCCTGAATTGAGACCGCTGTTCTTGATCAAAAATGGTTCAAGTCCGCTCAAAGAGGAATCAGTAATTCTTGCGAGCCTTCTTTCAATCATATTTCCAAGATCTGTAAGTGCTATGGCAAGGAAATCGCATGCAAAGGCCACCGGTTCGCCATGAAAATTCCCGCTGGAAACGTATTCATCATCATTTATGAGCGGGTTGTCCGTTGTGGAGTTCATTTCAGATGTAAATATGCTTTCAACATAGGATATGGTATCAAAAACTGCACCATAAACCTGTGGAGTGCATCTCAATGTATATGCATCCTGTATCTTGAGACTGTCCTGTTCAATGACCCTTTCACTCCCTGAAAAGATACTGTACATTTTCGAGCCAATCAGTGATTGCCCAAATTGCTTTCTTGTGGCCAGGGCCCATGGTGTGAAAGCCTTCCTGGTTCCTCTCAGGGATTCAAAGGCAAGAAGGAATGAGGCGCCTGCCATGGCAAGGTTCTTTTTTGCTCTGATCAGTTCAACTGATCCAATTCCAGTTATGGCAGATGTGCCATTTATGAAGGATATGGCTTCCTTTTCCTTCAACTCATAGGGCTTTATTCCCATTTCCTCCAAAGCCTCCTTTGCAGGTACCATTCTGCCATTATGTATTATCTCGCCCTCTCCAATCAGTGCCAGGCAGAGGTGGGCAAGCGGTGCCAGGTCTCCGCTTGCACCAACAGAACCATATTCAGGCACAAAGGGATAAACACCCCTGTTAAGGAACTCTGCCATCTTTTCAATGAGTTCAATGGATACTCCGGAAAATCCTCTTGCAAGACTGTTTGCCCGAATAAGCATTATTGCCCTTACCTTCTCCTCAGAAAGAGGATTGCCATAACCGCTTGAATGGCTTCTTATTAGATTGAGCTGAAGGTTTTTGCTATCCTCGGCATTTATCCTCTTATTAAGCAGGCTTCCAAAACCCGTATTGACACCATAAATTGGATTTCCCTTCTCTATGAGTTTAAGCAATGATTTTCTTCCATGATCCACCCTTTTCCGGGCTTCTTCTGAAATTTCAACCTCTTCTTTTTTTTCGATTACACTTTTCAACCTTTTCAGATCAAGATTTTCACCATCTATCTCCATAGTATGATAATATATTATGCCTTAAAAATGATATGAAGCCATAAATAGAATGGAGATTTCAGAAAGATTAGACAGGACAAACCATTTTAACCTGATTCACCTGAATTTAAAAATAACCAAATTAAAAAAATGAAGTGTTTTGTGTACAAAACAAAATCTTTAAACCTATAAGGCTATTCCTTTCCTACTGGGTCTGTAGCTTAGCCAGGTAGAGCGATGGACTCTTAATCCATAGGCCGGGGGTTCGAACCCCTCCAGACCCGTGTTATCCCAATTTCAATTTCCTATTCCAACGGTCAATAGATTGGAGCTGTTGATTGAATTTACAGTTATTTTCAAGAGAATTATGGTGGGCAGATTTATAGATTGTGAAATACTCTTAAATTTTTATGAAACACATAAATATTTGGTAATATGGAAATTAATAATAGGGCTCAACAGAAAAGAAAAATTTGAAATCTAAAACTTTGGGGAATATGTTTTCTTTTAATTTCCCATCTTCTCCGCTAAAACAATTTGATAAGATAGTTTATTGAACTGGGAAAGAAAATGCCACCGGTTAGTTCTTAACTTTTTACTCCTTCCCTTATTCTTCTGCTAACAACAAAATAGCCAATTCTCCATCCTATATTCCCCTCCCTTTCTCTGTTCTTATATGACTATTTTAATAAATTATACCAGCCCTGTGAAAGGTCGTAAATGCGTTCCCTTATACCCTATATTGGCGGAAAATTAAATGCCTTGAGGCAATTAAATAAGCCTTTAAAACCCAAATTCAAAACTATATAGCGACTTTAAGATTAAATTAAATTTGTTGTTTTTTTCACAATAAATCAGCATAAAAATGTGGGAAAATTGGAAAATTAAGCATAAAGTATGGAAAGACCACTAATTGCAAAATAATAAAAAGAAAAGATAAATTAATGCCTGTATTCCATTATACAAATTTATGGACATGTCAGCTCACAGATTCAAAAAGGAAGAGGCTTTATCAGACATAAATCAGCTCCTTGCCATAATTACAGAAGCACATCCAGATCCTTACAGGAACTCAGGCACACAGATTATGTTTTACAAAAAAGTTGATGAAATTGTAAAAGATTTGCCAGACGAACTTGATCTGAGCGAACTTCAAACAATTGCAAGAAAAATAGTTGCCCTAATAGGAGACAGCCATACATTTATAGAGAACATTGGACAAAATAAATACCGGGTTTGGCTGGACTTTGAACCTGTTGATAAAAAGATCATCCTTATGGATGTGTATGGAAATGAATTTCAGAATCTTATAGGTTACAGTCTTATTGCTGTTAATGATGTGCCCTTAGAAGAGGTGAAATCAAAAATTCTAGAGATAAGGGGTGCGAATGGAATCTATAACACACTACTCAATCTTTCATATGGACTTAAAGATCCATTCATCATCTCCTATCTTACGGGACATGTTGGAGATAATGGGGAATCTGTATGTTTTACCCTTATGTCCCTTGAAAACAGTTCAATTCAAAAAATTACTGTACCCTTTACTCAGGATCCACCGGGAAAACTCATCTCATATAGTTCCCTAAGGCTGGACACACCCTCAGAATCAAATATATTTTACAAAATAATTGAAGATAGTATTGCCTATCTCAAAATAGATTCCATGACAGGGTACAGGGAAAGTTATGAATCATTAAGAGGTCATGGCGCCACTGAGTCATTTGTGCGAGAAAGATTAATTGAAGAAGGATTTGATGTGAATGAGGAAATTGAGAAGGTAATTTCTCATGTACCGTCTGCATCAGAGATAATTATTGAACTTCTTGATGAAATGAGGAAAATGGACCTCAAAGACCTTATTGTAGATCTGCGGAAAAACACTGGAGGAAATTCATATTTAACAAATATTCTATCTTATTTTCTCTATGGATCTAAAGCACTTGAAATAGATCAGGGATATGATATAGAAAGATACTCCATATGGTATGAAAAACAGTATGGAAAGATAGAGAATGGGGCAACAATTGGCGGGTATAATTTTGAGGATATGCATAAATGGCTATCAGGGAAGAGAGGAATGAACCGGGAAGAATGGGAGGAGGAAGTTAATTTGTCGCCAACCTTTGCAAAATATGAAAAAAATTTTGAACCTCACTGCGGAATCAAAGTATATGTATTATGCTCTCCCTTAACGTTCAGTGCGGGTTTTGATCTATTGGATGTGCTGAAAAGATGTGGGGCAACTATCATTGGGATTCCTCCAGCTCAGCCTGCAAATGCATTCACCAATGTGATTCCATTTTCCCTTAGTATTTCAGGCCTTAGAGGTGGAGTTTCATCAAAATTAATGTTGAAATATCCAGACAGGGAATTGTTCTATTGTGTGGAACCTGACATTTCTGTGGGTATGGAGGATTTCAAGAAGTGGAAATGGGATAGAGAAACAGTCCTTCTGAAAATACTGGCCATAATTGGAATAAACAGACTTAATAGAACTGATTAAACAGATCTAAAGATTGTGAGTTTCAGAATTAAATCGTCTTATCATGTTGTACAGAGTATCATTGATAATCATCACAAACCAATTCTCACGGAAGGGAAAAATGAAAAATAACGGTTTTTTGAAAAACTCTATAATGTTGATCCATAAGATTCTTATGCGACTTATTAAAACCCTGTACAGGTGATTTGATATTTCAGTAATGGATATTGTTTGTTAAATTTCCTTAAATTGAACATTTTTTTAATCCGGTGAAAGGCAAACGCATATTAATTCTATCCCTGTTGCCCGTGAAATCTTCATATAAATGCCTTCTGATGATATGAAAGCGAGTGTATCACGCTTTCCTATATTTTTTTAAAGGTTATGGTTCTGTCATGCTGGTGTATCATAGGGCTGATTTTTTAACCTCTATGCCTTTTTTTCAAAATTTTCCACTCTTTTCCTCAGGGCATGTTGCAAATACTAAAAGTTTATCATAAATTCATGAATTCAAGATCAGTCTGATTCCCATATTTATTATGAGCATGGCCAGTTATTTTTGTGATTCAAATATGTCATTTTCACAAAAAGAATATTTCCAGTCCAATGCAGTTAATTGCATACATATCTGTATTTCAAGAATCCCTTTTGGTATGGACCTTACATTTTAAAGATCGATTTCCAGAAAAATTGGTGCATGGTCTGAACCCGTAATGTCACCGAGTACTTCTGAACTTCTTACCCTTTCCCTTATTCTTCTGCTAACAACAAAATAGTCAATTCTCCATCCTATATTCCTTTCTCTCGCTCTGTTCATATACGACCACCATGAATACATTCCACCCTCTTTGTGGAATATTCGGAATGTGTCAACAAATCCTGAATCAAGGAAGCGGGAAAACCACTGTCTTTCACTGTCTGTAAATCCAGCACTGTTGTGGTTATCTGCAGGCCTGGCTATATCAATCTCTTCATGGGCAACGTTGAAGTCCCCACATATGATCAGAGGTTTTTTCTTATCAAGTTCAAGGCAATATTCCATAAATCTATTATTGAAATCCATCTTGAGATCAAGCCTTGAAAGATCCCGCCTGGAATTTGGAAAATAGCAGTTGAGGAAGTAGAAATTCTCCATTTCCACATTGAGAACCCTCCCCTCATCCATGCTCAATTCTGTTGAAACTGAAACAGGTTTGAACTTGCTCATGGTCATTGTGCCGCTGTAACCAGCTTTTACAGCCGGATTCACTGTGATATTATAACCAGACATGGTAATTTCAAGTGGAAGGTTCCTCCCATCGTTCTTTATTTCCTGGAATGCAAGAATGTCATACTCCGCTGAGGAAATTATATCCATGAGGCCCTTCTGCATGGCAGATTTTAGGCCATTAAGGTTCCATGATAATATTTTCATTATGTACTCATATGATCCTTAATCTAATTATCCTTTAGTATGGAATGATTTATTTTTAAAGGATTTCTTTAAATTTAAGTGTTTTATTACAGTCATATGATTGAAAAACTCCAGACAGTCAAAAAGGGTGAGACCTTCGCTTCAAAGTTTACAAATAATAAGGATATTGTCGCAGTCACATTAAATGGCCAGTTGCACGACCTGAGTGAGGTTGCAATGGAGGATTGCCAGGTTCAGGGGGTGAGCATAAGGGATGAAGAGGGTATAAAAATACTCAGGCATTCCGCAGCCCACCTTCTGGCGCATGCTGTGAAAGAACTGTATCCGGAGGCAAGGCCCAATGCAGGCCCTGTTACAGAGGATGGATTTTATTACGATATAGATATGCCCGCCCCTGATAACGAGGAGCTTGAGAGAATTGAGCGGAAAATGCACGAACTTTCCGATATGAAAATACCCATTGTGAGAGAAGAACATACAAGGGAGGAATTGCTAAAAATCTTTCATAACAATAAATACAAAATTGACAAGATAATGGATAATGTCGAAAAGGAATCAACTGTTTACAGGCAGGGAAACTTTGTGGACTTCTGCAGAGGGCCCCATGTGCCAGATACATCCTATGTGAAATATTTCAAACTCCTGAATGTGGCAAGCACGAACTATAAGGGAGACATAAACAGGGAGAAACTTGTAAGAATATACGGTACAGCATTTCCTGACGAGAAATCCCTGAAAACATTTCTGAAAAACAGGGAGGAAGCTGCAAAGAGAGATCACAGGAAGATAGGGCAGGAGATGGATCTGTTCGTATTCAATTCTGAGAGGGCTCCCGGCCTTCCAATGTACACGGCAAATGGGGCCACCATAAGGAACGAACTCATAAATTTCATGAGGGAATTAAACACAAAGTTTGGATGGGAGGAGGTATGCACACCCCATCTTTTCAAGGATACCATGTGGAAGATATCCGGGCACTATTACAAGTATAAGGATGATATGTTCCTTTTTACCCTTCCTGATGGGGATTCCTATGCACTGAAGCCAATGAACTGCCCCGGTCATATAACAATCTATGAAAACAGACCCCATTCCTATAGGGAACTGCCCGTGAAGATAAGCGAATTTGGAACGGTTTACAGATATGAAAAATCTGGAGAGGTTGGAGGGTTGACAAGACCCAGGACATTCACCATAGATGATGGTCACGAATTCATGAGGCAGGACCAGATTCAGGGTGAGATTGAGAAGGTCCTTGAAATGATGGATATTACGTTCCAGACATTCTTTTCAGATATCGATGTAACATATGATCTTTCGGTTGCTGATAAGAACAAACCGGAAAACTACCTTGTGAATTACAGATGCAAAAAATGCGGATTTTTGAACGAGCCTAAGAGGATGTCCTCTGGAAAGGAGGAAATGGTTTGCAGCAGCTGTGGATCAACTGAACTGGAGGCGGATTTTACTCTCTGGGATAATGCTACTGAGCAGCTGAGAAATGCTCTGAAATCCAGAGGAATAACATATAAAGAATATCCAGGCGAAGCCGCCTTTTATGGCCCCAAGATAGATGTGCATATTAAGGATGCTATTGGAAGGTCATGGCAGCTTACCACAATTCAAATTGATTTCTTCATGCCCATAGCATTTAATCTCTACTATATCAATAGTGAAAGCCAGAAGGAAACCCCTGTGATGCTTCACAGGGCCATATATGGTTCCATTGAGAGATTCATGGTCATACTTCTGGAAAACTCCTATGGAAAACTTCCGCTCTGGATCTCTCCCATTCAGGCATATATAATTCCTCTAAGCGAAAATGAGAGGGGATATGCAGAAAAGGTTAAGGAAGATTTAAGGAAGCTTGGTGTGCGGACATTCCTTGATGATTCCAACGAAAGCGTATCTAAAAAGATAAAGCTGGGAAGGATATTCAGGCCCTACTACTTCGTCATACTTGGTAAAAAGGAAATGGAAGATGGCAGCGTGTCTATAAGGGACAGAAATGATAAAATTTCAAGCATGAGCAGAGAGGAGTTTTCAGATAATATAACAAAGATTTTACTTGAGAGAACCAAGTAATCACATTTTTTAATAAAAATATAACTCTGTATTAACAATATTATAATGATATGTATGGATCGTATTACTGTGAAGGTTGTCGAGTATAGATATGGTAAAAGTAACGGCATGTCGACAGAAGTAAGCAAAAACAAGTTCTATGATAAATCTTTTACAACAATATTTAAAGATGGTGATTAAAAAAGATTATCGCTGAATCCCACATTGTTGATATGTATATTATAGTGATTTATTTTTAAAGTGGAAAATTAGAAAATTAAATATGTTTAAATTACTGTTAATAATATCGTTTGAGGGTTTTTAGAATACCTATAAGGACTTGAAACTTCCTTCCTGTATCCTCTGATCGTACAGAGTGGAATAGTTTTTAGAATACCTATAAGGACTTGAAACTAAACCAGAAGCCCTGCATATTTTTTCTTTTTTCCAGTTTTTAGAATACCTATAAGGACTTGAAACCCAGTGATGCCCTTAACAGCACTATTGATTTTATCCGTTTTTAGAATACCTATAAGGACTTGAAACTTTGACAATACACAAATACTTGCAACAGTTAGTCTGGGTTTTTAGAATACCTATAAGGACTTGAAACTTGTCATTGATAGACCTAAACTGGAAGGTTATCATGAGTTTTTAGAATACCTATAAGGACTTGAAACTGGGTTTAGCATCATCCTTCACCTCCCTCCCGAAGTAGTTTTTAGAATACCTATAAGGACTTGAAACGATATTGGATCAGATATTGGGACATCTCCTTTTTATTGTTTTTAGAATACCTATAAGGACTTGAAACTTTCTCTTTGTCTCCTCATATATTCCTTCATATATTGTTTTT
>JAKADM010000011.1 GCA_021820525.1 Thermoplasmata archaeon | reverse complement strand
GTACATCATTTCTCATGAGGATGAGTCGTCATCAAAGGGCAGTGAACAAAATCACGCAGGGGGAGTTTCAGTGCATAACGAAGAGCCTACAGTCGATGACATGATCGAAGCAAGTTTTTCGCTTGAATCTCACCTTGAGGATTTCTTACTTGAGAACTGGGATAATACGGTTTTGGATAGAGAATATAATCTGGAGGTTTTAACAGATGAGGAGACTGGAGAAGCTATAATAGGTAAACAATACATGGCTGGTACAAGGAATAGGATTGATTTGCTCTGCAGGAATAGAAAGACAGGTGGTTACACAGTAATTGAGTTGAAGCGTGGTATAGCTTCTGACACTGTAGTAGGGCAGATCCAGAGGTACATGGGTTGGGTAAAACAAAATTTAGCAAAGGAAAAACCCGTCGATGGCATAGTAATTTGCAGTAAGATAGACGAAGATCTCAGATATGCCTTACTAGTAACACCAAACATACATTGCCTTACTTATGAGATTTCATTCAAGTTGAATAAATAAAATTTGACTTGAGAAATGGGGTTTAAGAATTATAGACGGTTGATGGAGAATATAGATTATAGGAGTTATTTTTTAGGGTTTTACATTGAAGGAGATGAGGTCATAGTGAAGAGGATTATTTAGAATACTTGAAGGATCATGAGATTACCAATAGCAAGGAATTTCTTGATTGGGTTTTGTTGTTGAGGCCTAAGGATGTTAAACATAAAAGAATTTCAAAAATGGCTTTGTGGAAGGTTAAGGATAAGATAAAACAAAACAAACAACTTAATCCTAAGACAAAGATTGTTAAATTCTTAATACAATTATATAAACAAACAATCCTGAAGGATGAAGATTAATATTCACATTGGCTGATATTTATAAGATAAAAGGTAAACTTTTTTTCGCTTATCTATATCCCCCCTATAGAGCATGGGTCCGCCCGGATTTGGACCGGGGTCTCCAACTCCCGAAGCTGGAAGGATACCAGGCTACCCCACGAACCCTTAAGGGAGAAATCGCATTTTATCTAATCTTATTTTCGGTTAAGGCCTTCCTAAAATCCTTAATTCCAACATACAGATGTTTGTCAAGAGTTCCAAGATAAATAATTAAGGCAAGCACAATGCCTGAGTTGAAATCGGTTGCAGGATTGTCATATATTCCCATATTCTGGAATAATATCCACATGACTGTTATGAATAGAATCGGAATAAGATAGCCGATCTTATTTCTGGAAAAAATCAGAAAACTGGATGATATCATTAGCAAGGAAAGAAATATATTCAAATCTTGAGTGTGGTAAATCAATATGGGCCATATCCTGTTCAATATATTGTAAAGTAATGGAGATTCCCCTTGATTAAAAGTATTGTCGAATATTAACTGGGAAAATATACCCTTATTCCAGTAACCGTTAACAGGAATTAATTGCAAAATTAAGGAAATAACAAGCACAAAAAAGGCGGATTTCAAAAGGAAAGATTGAAGATATTCCCTGGAATTAAACCTTGAACTGACAAAAGGGATTGCCAGAATGACGTAAAGGAGGGCAGAACCTGGAAAACCTGTTAATATAGATACCCCGATTTCAGGTATGCCCCCAAATCCTTCACCAAAAATCCATATTACCAATGCCCACACAATAGAGATTATGGCTATGAATTTCAAAATTCTCCCAGAACGATTAATCAGAAAGGAATAACCTATAAAAATCTGCAATGCCCCGGAGAGGGCATCAAACTGAAATGGATTGGTTGCCCATATATTGTAACCCAAATAAAGGAAATTTTGAATCTGAATATTGTTTATGGATACAATGGAAGGTTTTATCACAAATGTCAGGAATGCATAAGGCATTTGAGGCTGGAACTGGAGCACCCCGTCAAGGATCCAGAGGCCGCCCAGGATAATGTTGAGGGAGTAAGGAATCTGGCTTATTCTCTCCTTATTTCCCCGCATTTTTCTGATTAAGGACGAAAACAAAACCGCTACCACTGTGTATATTATACTGTAGTAATAGAACGTAATGAGCTCCTGGCCCGGAACCCCATAGACAGCAAGATCAAGGTAAAATATCTGGATTATGAAAAAGGCGAGCAGGATTAATATTATTGAAAGTATTAAATAATTTATCTTAATATGCTCTAATTGGAGCCTCATTCAAATCAATTATATACTTACTTGATATATTAGGATAACACAAAGATTAATAGACAATATTATAAAACTAAAACCAATAAGGCAGGGATGTAAATGAGTTGGCAAGAGGCTGAAGTTAGGGAATTGAAAGTTGGAAGGTACATGTTAATAGATGATGCTCCATGCAAAATTATGGAGATTAATATGTCAAAGCCAGGAAAGCACGGAGAAGCTAAGGGAAGAATTGTTGCCATTGGGATATTCGACAATCAGAAGAGAAGTGTTGTATATCCTGTCAAGCACAAAGTTAAGGTTCCCATAATAGAGAAAAAGAACGCACAGGTTTTGAGCGTGAATAATAAGGAAGCCCAGTTGATGGACAGCGAAACCTTTGAAACGTTCGTAATGCCACTTACAGATGAGGAGGCAGAAAAGGTAAAGGCAGGTACGGAGGTATCTTATTGGGAAGCAATGGGAACCAGAAAGATCATGCTGTAGAGCTTTCAGCCTACCTTTCGCTTAAAAAAATTGCAGACGCACAGTACGATTATGAGGATGCCAGATATGTGATATTTGGTGTCCCGTTCGATTATACATCCTCTTATCGAAGAGGATCCTCAAGAGGACCCGCGGAAGTAAGAAGAGCATATGATAATCTTGAATCCTATGACGTCACATACGATATCGATTTTACAGAAATTCCAATATGTGATCTTGGAGATATAGGTGTAAATGAAGACCCAGATGAAACTGTTGATCTGGTGTCTGAAGTTGTGGCAATAATAAGAAAGGATGGAAAAATACCCATTATGATAGGGGGAGAGCATTCCATAACTGGTGGTTCCATCAGGAATTTTAAGGAACACGGTATGATAATTATTGATGCACACTCCGACTTCAGATTCTCCTACATGGGGCATAAAAACAATCATGCCTGCGCAACAAGAAGATCACTGGAAGTTCTTGGAGAGGGTAAGATTTTCTCCTTTGGCACCAGATCCACCTCAAGGGAAGAATTCGAGGATCCAGACTTCAAAAAGGTAACCTTTGTAAGGGCCGAAGAGATAAAATCTGAGGGAATCGAAAATATATTTCTCAAATATTCACCCAGAATGGAAAAACAGATCTATTTTTCCATAGACATGGATGGCATAGATCCTGCGTATGCACCTGGTGTTGGAACACCAGAGCCCTACGGTCTCAAGGACACTGATGTAAGGTATTTGATAAGAAGAACGGCCAAGATTACAAATGGTTTTGATATCGTGGAGTTTACACCAGACTTTGATAATGGAAATACCTCAATGCTTGCAGCAAAATTAATTCAGGATTTTATCGGGTCTAGAGAAACTACCAGGAAGATTTAATAATTTTTTTATAAAAAATGGATTTAAAACAATTATTTCCATGTGTATCAAATGTCCGTGGAATGTTTTATTGCCATAACTAATCCTAAAAATATGGATGACATTTAACAGATTTTAAAAACGGTTATAGGACGTCTCATATTTCAACATCCGATAATTTTCATTATCTCCCTGAGGGTTTTCTCTGATCCTAATGTTTGATGGTGGATTCAGTTTATATGCAAGTATCTTCAATCTTATTTCAGCATTAATCTCTGTTCCGTTTATACCCATATTCTCTTAGCGTATTATTTATTAGAGAATTGAGGAGGCCCTTTCATTCTCCCGCCTCATTGCATAAATTAATGAACTCTAATTTTTAAGGTCCATGCAGGTTTCCTGTTAGCTTGCAACCCGTCAGGAATGATACTTCTTCTCCTGTTTGATCTGGATAATATATATGGAATGTGTGTTTTCAAATGTTGAATCTGCCAATATTTGTTTAAAACTTCAGACATAATCGACTCTTTGGTCTGGAACTTAGGAATCATGCATATTTCCCCCTGGCACCAGCCAATCAATTATCAACAGGGTATCCATATACTGAGATTTGTGGTAGTTCCTTTCATAAGATCAACCCTTAATTTTCTTAGATCTCCCACTTTCCGGATTCATGTACACCCATACCTTTCTCCTTGAATCTGTTAAATATTTTCATGTTTGTAAAATGTAGGAATCAAATGCAATAATTTACCTCATTGTGTACGGGAAAAACCACCTACTTATTGGAAGAAGAACAAATAACTTAGTAATTCTTAATAGTGCCTGGACAGAAAAAATTTCTTGAATTCCCACAATGTCAATATTTGTTTGGTGAGTACTCAGGAATAAACTCCTAACCCCTTTTCAGGCGAAACAATATTTTCCTGTATCTCTATAATTTACTGCACCTGCAGGTGGGCATAATTAAAAACATCATTTCCATAGATAAAATTAGAAAATTTTTGGATATACCATGAAAGATGAGACACTCTAAATTTTTTAGTTTAAATTCCTATTTTTCCTGCCAGTTCCTTTCCTTTGCTAATTTCTATATCACATGGGGTTGGAAGCTTTATGGAAGCTTTGTGAAGGGCCTCTTTCATCTGCTTTGCGCCTTCGACCGTTACTCTTGCAATAATAACTATATCTCCGGCGTGTACCCTTGCTGCAGTTCCTACAGGTCTTCCAAAGGCTGCCCTCATTCCACTTGAAATTCTATCAGCACCAGCTCCAGTTGCCATCTTGTGCTCCCTTATTACATGGTGAGGATAGGGCCTTATCTGAAAATAGAAATTCTCAACCCCCAACGATTCTGTGAGCTTCCTGTTTATGGAAATCCTCGCAGCTTCAAGGGCAGAATGCCTTACCTGGCAACTCTCTCTTGCTATCATTTTTAACTCAATTGGAAAGTCCTTCTTCTGATTTCCGTGAGTAAACGTGGTGATTTTTGGATAGGGCACCCCTCCCATGAACTCTCTTCTTGTATATGCTGGACCTGTAATCTTTGTGTACATTCTGGCTGGTTTCGTTACCATCGTTATCCCATGGTGAATACTAAGCCATATAAAAACTCAACTACATCAATCAAAATCCTGTTTTGCCATTCCCCTCTTTTATGTTGTTTCTCATAATAGATTTTAATACAGCCCTTAAATTTCCTTCCCACAGATGCACCGATACTCTAAAAATATAGAGAATATAAAATATCTATCCATTGCCACAGTATTATTTTCAATTAGCTGGCTGTGGCTTAGCTTCACATTTCCCCTCAAGCTTGCACTTGATAAAATGTCATACCAGGAAATAGGTATGATTGGTACACTTACATCATTCCCCTTTGTTATTGTGTCCTTTTCATTCCGATTTTTAGGAAGGAGAGCGCTGAACTTTGCAATGAAAGCGCCCTATATTGTTATTGCATTGTTTTCCACGCTTTTAATTTTTGTAAATAATAATATTTTCATTTACGTCTTTATAATTGGCATTACCGGATTCTTTCAGAGTATGTGGTGGATATCTGTGGAGATAGAAACAGGCCTGATTGGTGTTGAAGGAAATGCTGAAAAATACTCTGCTGCCTGGGCCATTCCATCAGGCCTCTTTCCAATTTTTTCAGGAGCTCTTCTCCAGTATGTAGGTTTTAATGCAGTGTATATACTGGTTATTGTCACATCCATCATCGGATTTTTAATTCAGCCAATGGATTCAGTTGAGAGAAGAATAACAAAGAAGGGCGACCTGAAATTCATACTTCTTCTTCCCATGACCTTTGTGGGCATCTTTTTGGGATACTCCAGTTATGTCCTTGTGCCCTTTCTCAAGAATTCAAACTATTCCTATCTTCAGATAGGTGCTCTTCTGGCCATATCTGGCATAGCCTTTGCCCTTGGATCAATCTATGCGGGAACCTTAAAGAACAACAATTATCCCAAATTTTCATGGATTTCCTCTCTCCTTGCATCCTCCTTCCTCCTTCTTTTCATATCCACAAGTTATGTGGTGATATCCCTGTCGCTTTTTTTGGGAGGATTCGGAGGGAGTTTCGGTTTTTCCAAACTTTTGAGCCTTATAGGAAAGAGTGAAAGCCCCAGAAACGGGGTGTTTTTTTACGAAACACTGTTCTCCATTGGTTATGTTTCTGGAACACTCCTTGGAGGGACACTCCTTTCACTTTACGGGATTGATGTCAGCCTCCTGATGTTTATCCCATCACTCATATACTCCATCACGATTTATTCTGGATATCTAAAAGGGTCTCCTTCCTTTGCTTATGTTAAATGAATTGAATTCTGTCTCATGGCCAGTCAATACAGACTTGCATTTTTTGCATGTGAGTGTTCCATCCTGATTTTGATAAAATTCAACGGAATCGCAATGGGGGCATGTTCCTCTTATAAAGAGAATACCGGCCATCTCCCTTGAATCCTTTATGCCTGAAGCCTTCTGCGGTGGTGCTGCACTGCCTGTTACATAATTTGGATTTGTTTCACTTTCTCTCTTCCCCTTTCCTTCCATTTCATCTTCATTTCTATCAAGATCGGGTGATCTTTTATTCATGAGGCTTTTTTCCGCATAGTTTTTGTATGGAACAAGCAGGGATATGAAACCAAGTATGAGAAAGGCAAAGAGGAAGATATCATAAATTGGGGATGTCACTTGCTTGAAATAATTCGGAACTATTTCTGAGCCAAAAACGACAAAAAGTGCTGCCGATCCCCTCACAATGCCATATCTCTGTATGAATACCATTATGGACAGGAAAATCATAAAGAAACCAAGAATATATAGATCTGAAATTGTGTTTAAAAGAGTGAAAACACCCACAGCTGCAGCAGCAGGAATGGCGGAGTAAATATATAACGACGTTCTATATTTATGCCCTCCAAGAAGGGCTTTTAAATTCCCTATATCAAAATGTATATTCAGGGCAGTGAAAAAAATGACTGCAAAGATAACCGAAATAACTGTAAAATAAATGGCAGACTGCTCATAATATATGGTCAACCCCAATTCTCCAAAGTAATTAGTTAAGTGGCTTATGTGTGGCGTTACGGAAGAAATGGCAGAAAGCCAGAGGAAGAGAAAAAAATAGATTTCAGCCACGTTTCCATTATCTTCTGAAGCGGATCCAGATCTGGACTTACTTAAGAAATACAGGATAAGCAGGATAAGTACAGCAATGAATATTATTGAAGAAATTACAACGTTGGAATATACACCAGATATGCCAAGTACAAAACTTTCGAGGGCATAACTTCTAACTGAACCCTTACCGTATATTAAAAATCTTCCAGCTGCATAAATAGAAATACCCAGTGTCAGGGTTAAAATGAATAAAACCATAACTGTGTCCACAATATTTATATAACCTCTGAAATTTTTTCTAACGATCTGCGCCACTATTTTTCATAATGCCATATGTTTATTTCTAATTATCTAAATCTGAACCACATGGGTTTATTTTTCCTAACGTGCCCTTTTCTTATGGAAGATTGAAATATTCCTTTGCGTCTCCTGGGGCATATTAAATTCATAAAATCCGGCATAACCTAAATACTCTGTTCTCATTTCCCAATTTACATGAAAAATATTCCTGTAAGGCAGAGGGATTCCCATGCTTTTGCAAGATTTAAAGCAAGACTGAAGAGCAGATTTGGGAAACTGATTATTGCTGGTTTAATCCTGCTAATAATTGGTGGTATACTCTCCACAATTGCCTATGAATACAGGCAACCGGAATACATACAGGAACAGGTTATCACATGTAGCTTTAATCTTGAGCCGAAACAGGTATATAACACATCAGACATAGGTTTTTCCTATGGTTATTATACCTTTATCCAGATAAGATCAGAAGCAAGTGGAATAAAATGGAGCCTTGTTTCATCAGGAAGTTACATCAACATAAATGATAAGTCTGTACATTACACGAATATAAAAGTTTCAGGCATCACAGATTCAAACTATTTTACATCAAAATTAAATGACAGTAATATATCAGTTGATCCAATTTCGAACTATTATGTGAGTTTTCGAAACACCCAGAATTTTTCCCAGACCATTCATATAAGGGTCACGGTGGATAGCCTTACCATGGGAGAAAAATATGGGTATCTAAATCTTGTCTCGGTTCCCATTATAATATTGGGACTGGCCTCAATCATAGTGGGTTTAACAAAAATAGGAGATATGATTATTCCAGATAAACGTTAACCCTGTTTCCTACCTTGCCCTTGACAAGGTTTGTTTTCAACTTTACCTTTCCAACTTCCTTTGTATCATTTACCAGTGTACCCATTTCCAGCTGGTCGGGGAGACCCGCAAGCTTCACAATCCTCAGCTTTGGAAGATCAGGCACCTTGGATTTTGATATCTCCATGAGGTTTTTATCCTTAAGGAACTCTTCCTTTGAAACATAGTAATATTCAGGCTTGAGGCCTGATGCAAGCAGTTCATTTGTTTCATTCTCGATTTCCCTGACTTTTTCTTCCGTAATATCAGAGAATTCAAGGTCCACCCATCCATAGTCTTCGTAGGTCTGGTTGATTCTGTGTGTTGCACCATATTTCTTAAAGGCAATTCCCGCCATTACCCTCATGGCAGTCCTGAATTTCATATGATTATAGCGGATATCCCAGTCCACATATTCTGTAATTTCCTTTCCCTTGCAGTCCTGAGGATAGGTATCATGGGATATCAGGTGTATACCATCACCGTCATCCCACACATCTACGATCTCAAAATCTTTCCCTTCTATGGTTATTTTTCCCTTATCATTTGGCTGTCCATAGGATGTTGGAAATAATATGCTGTCATCAACGACCAGATCTGTAAATTCTACAAAAGTGACCTTTCCTTTGCCCTCCTTCCTGTAGTGATCTTCAAGATAACTGTGTTTTGTTGCCATTCAACCAGTTAATGGATATTCCCATTTATCTTTTACTGTATAATAACTCAAATTTTAAAACAGCAGGGAAAATCCAGCGTATCTTTTTAATGGAGATGCTTAAAAGGTTATAAAAAATAAATAGATGATTAAACTTCCCTTTTTGCTTGAAAGAAGACATCCTTAACTTTATTTATAATCTTAAGCGTGAAGGAATAAAATATGACCTGAAGGTAATGAGAGATTTTGATGATTTTTTTGGCTCTCCCCATAAATTCTACAAAACCATACATATAACTGGTTCCAATGGGAAAGGATCTGTTGCCAATATGATATTCAATATTCTCAGGAAGAAATCATCCTGTGGCCTTTATACCTCACCCCATCTGGTACGATTCAACGAGAGAATATTTGGGCAGGACAGGGAGATAGGAGATGATGAAATAGAAAATTACCTGAGAAAATACATGGAATATATAACAGGAAATATGCAAATCAAGAGAAATCCCACCTTCTTTGAAGTCACCACGGAGATGGCTTTCCAGTTTTTCAAGGATCATAATATGGACTGGGCATCCATAGAAGTTGGACTTGGAGGCAGATTGGATGCAACGAACATAATTACCCCAGAAATCTCAGTCATAACAAAAATAAGTTATGAACATACTGACAGGCTTGGAACCACACTCATGGAAATTGCAAGGGAGAAGGGAGGGATCATAAAGGAGGGCGTTCCGGTGGCAACTGGTGAAACAAAACCTGAACCTCTCAGGGAACTGAGAAGAATAGCATCCCTGAGAAAATCAAAACTCATAGAAAGTTCAACCTATACAAGATTAAAGCAATTTAATCCAGGCGAATATGATTCAGACATAGAGATAGAGACCGATTACCACAGTTACAATATAAAACTGAAACTGCCCGGCGCATTTCAAGTTGAAAATGTCAGAACTGTAATAAGTGCGATGGAAAACCTAAATGATGGTGTTGATCCCAGGATTATAGAAACAGGTCTAAATAATTCACGCTGGCCCGGTAGAATGGAGATAATAAGGAGAGATCCTCTTGTTATGATAGATTCAAGCCATAACCCATCTGCCGCACTTACCCTTGCCACTTCCATAAGGAAAATGTTCAGGAAAAAGCCACTTTTGGTTGTAGGCATGCTTTCTGACAAGGATCATTATTCCTATCTACACAACATTTCATCCTGCTCAGATTCCATTATTCTTACAACGCCAGAGGAACCTGACAGAAGCGTGGATCCTGAAAAACTAAGACCCATTGCCGAGGAAGTTTTTAACTCTGTAAAAGTGATTCGAGATCCAGTGGAGGCCTATGAGTATGCCATACGTTCTTCAGATTTTGTTGTGATAACAGGATCTATGTATCTTATAGGCGTAATAGCATCAAAATTAAACGTGGAAATGCTTCCTTACTGGAAGTAACACAATTTGATCAATATCATTGATCAGGTTCATATTAAAAATGCTTTTTAGCATTCACCAATTACATAGGATTACCGGTGAGTTAATTGAATCCGTTTGACAAGTATCAATTTGAATCCTTTTCTCTGAAAGGAGATTTAACAGTTTTAAGTGCGACTCACGAACCGGAGGAATTTCCACATAGAGAGGAGCAGATAGCAAGAATGGCAGATGCCATGAGTTCACTGCTCCTCGGAATGAAATCGAGCCATCTCATATTATATGGTAAAACAGGGACTGGAAAAACTTCAGTTACAAAGTTTGTAACATCCAAGCTTTCTGAAAAAATTGGAGGAAACCTGACAGTATGCTATATTAACTGCCAGAACTATGATTCGCCATACTCCATACTGGTGTTTATTGCCAGGACTCTTCTCGGGCCTGATATTGTTCCACAGTCCGGATGGACATTAGACAGGATTTATGAAGAACTTGTTTCCGGGCTTAAGAATTTGAAAAAGGAAATAATTATTATTCTGGATGAAGTGGATAAACTTGTTGAAAAGAATGGTGGAGATTCCCTGTACCTTCTTCTAAAGGTGACAGATGAGAATCCAGGCGTTTCTGGAAGTATTATAGGAATAACAAATGATACGGCATTTTATGAAAAACTTGATCCAAGAGTCAAGAGCAGGCTGAATAAGGAATCCATTGTTTTTCCACCATATAATTCTGAGCAACTAAGGGATATTCTCCTCCCAAGGGTCAGAAGAGTTCTGGGAGATGAAAACTATGACGAAACGGCTGTTAATTTATGTGCGGCCATAGGTGCTCAGGAACACGGTGACGCAAGAAAAGCCATTGATCTTATGAGGGTTGCCATTGAACTTGCACTGAGAGATTCTGCCAAAAGAGTAACAAGGGAATATGTATACAAAGCAAGAGATAACCTGGAAATCGACATTATGAGAGAAACCATAAAAACTCTGCCTGTTCATTCCAAGCTTGTGCTTCTTTCAGTCATACTATGCGGGGAAGCGCGGCCAAACTCAGCAACAACCGGTGAAGTATCTTCCATTTACAACCACCTTTGCGAGAGGGTTGGCATTGCGCCGCTCACACAGAGAAGAATCAGTGATTTCCTTACTGATCTGGAAGATTACGGCCTGATTTCTACAACATTAAAGAGCCTGGGCAGATATGGAAGAACCAGACTCATAAGGATTACAGGAAGGGAAAATGATATGAAAAGGTATATTCTTGATGATCCTGACTTTTCAAACATTGGTGATGTAAAGCAATCAAGGCAGTTCAAGCTTGATGAAAGGATCTGATTTAAAAATTATATTTCTGTTTAAAATTTTATTGATGGAAGTTTTTTCCAATATAAGGTTCAGCTTTTCAGTTTCATTTAATGTCCACATTGAAGTTCTTTCCAATCTCCGGGATTATTATCTTAATGCCCCCATCCTTTTCTGCCAGACTTTTGAAAACAGAAGGGTCCTGTTTGATAAGTGGAAATGTGCTGTAATGCATGGGTATGGCTACCTTTGGTTTTATCATCTTAACTGCCTCGGCTGCCTCATTGGGAGACATTGTATAATGACCTCCTATGGGCAGCATGGCTATGTCCGGTTTATACATACTTCCAATTAATTCCATATCCTTGAAAATTCCAGTGTCTCCTGCGTGGTATATGGTAGTCCCGTCCATTTCAATAATCATTCCTCCAGGATTTCCTGCATACTTTCCCTCATAACTTGATGAGTGAAGGGCCGGTACTGCCGTTATCTTGACCCCATCGATTATGACATTTCCACTGAAATTGATGTCATGGATCGTAAGAGATTTATCCTTTTCTGAAAGAAGCCATGCAAGTTCAACCATTGTAACTATGGGTGCCTCGTTTTTCTTCCCTATATAAAGGGCATCCCCCACGTGATCTGAGTGACCGTGGGTAACCACAACAATATCTGCTTCAACATCCTCTTTTTTTATCTTTGCAACAGGGTTTCCCTCCAGAAAGGGATCCACAATTATCCTCTTGCTCCCTCTTATTTCAAAGCATGCATGTCCCTGCCATATAAGTTCTATATTTTTGCTCATGATTGAAAATGCAAATATACTACTAAAAGTTTGTAATATTTAATTATAACCTATTTATACTGGTTGCGTTGAATATACTCTTAGTTGTATTACTGGGGGCATCACTTGGAGTCTCCATGGCAGCACCTCCCGGTCCAGTTATGGCAATGATGTTTTCCCGTTCGAGAACAAGCGTTCTCTCGGGATTTCTTGTGGCAATGGGAGCTATGACTGCGGATTTTTGTCTTATGGTAACAATTATTTTATTCAGAGATCTTGTAGACATATCCAGCCTGGAATGGGCCATATATCTCCTTGGGGGAATTTACTTTACCTATCTTGGATACAAAATGATCAGAACCCTGATCAAAGGACAGTCCCAGATACCTGATGAAAATATCCGGGAGAATGGCAGTTACTGGAAAGGGCTTACCACAGGTCTGGTCAATCCTATGCAAATTAGCTGGTGGTTAACTGCAGGGCTCAGCATAATAAGTAGATTTGGTGTTTCACCCTTTGTCTTCTTTTATATCGGTATCATATTATATACATATTTTGTATGCTATATAATCAACAGGTCCTATGTGCGTTTTGGAGAAAAACTGGCCGTGATTATAGACCTTTTCAGTTCCATTATACTGCTAATTTTTGGATTTTACTTTATCTTTCAGTTTGCCTTAAATATTAACATTCTTCCAAGCTTATATTTATTCCTATTCTTTTAATCAAAATCTGAATATATGTAATATATGCAATAAACCTTTAATATATTGTACCAATAGCATGTTGATATAATATGGCACTTAATATTTCAGACTTAAGATTTGGCGATGAACTTCTTAAAACAGGTTTCGCCAAAATGACCAAGGGCGGAGTAATTATGGATGTTACCAATGGTGAACAGGCCAGAATAGCTGAAACTGCAGGCGCGGTGGCGGTCATGGCCCTGGAAAAGGTTCCTGCAGACATAAGAGCCCAGGGTGGAGTAGCTAGAATGGCGGACCCTGCAAAAATAAGGGAAATAATTGATTCAGTTACAATTCCAGTAATGGCCAAGGTCAGAATAGGCCATATTACTGAGGCTCTGACCCTTGAGGCAGTGGGTGTGGATATGCTTGACGAAAGTGAAGTTCTTACCCCGGCCGATCCTTACTTCCATTTAAACAAGAAACAGCTTAAGATACCCACAGTATGCGGTGCAAGAAACCTTCCGGAGGCCCTGAGAAGAATCTTCGAAGGCGCTGCCATGATAAGAACAAAAGGTGAAGCTGGCACGGGGAATATAATAGAAGCCGTAAGGCACGTCAGAAATGTGGCCGAGGGAATAAAGATGGTTAAAAGCATGGGTAACGGTGAACTTGCCAAGGTTGCTGTAGCCATAACCGATTCTTACCTGAACCTCAGAAGGGAAACGATCGGTGGACTTACACAGAAAGAAGCATCTCCAGATACAAATGATATTTACTATGGCATGGACATTGCAAAAATAAATGATGAAATCCTTTCTCTCCTGAAGGATGTGAAGAGAATGGGCAGACTCCCGGTGGTAAACTTCGCCGCAGGAGGAATTGCCACCCCAGCAGACGCTGCACTGATGATGAAGATGGGGATGGATGGAGTTTTTGTGGGAAGTGGAATATTCAAATCTCCAGATCCCATAAGGATGGCCAAGGCTATTGTGGATGCAGTGGAGAACTACGAAGATTACAGGATGATAGGAAACGTATCCATAGGTCTTCCTGCAATGGATGGAAGAAACATCGAGGATATACCAAAAGAGCAGAGACTTGCAGAAAGAGGCATATAAAGCAGATAATAAATGTTACAGGTTTTCTCACAAAACTATATTTTGCTCGTATCGGCAGTTCTGGTTTTGCTTTTTATCCTTTCACAATTTTTCCACATCTTTGACCTGAAAGGTGCGATTGCCGCAGTGGTTCTTGGTGCGGTTGTATCCTTCCTTGGTTATATAACATGGCTTATCCTTCTCATAATTTTTGCCCTGTCTTCCCATATTGTAACCAAATATAGATTCCAGTACAAAAAAGAACACAAATATCAGGAAGGGGAACTTGGTGAGAGAAAGATAAGCAACGTGGTGTATGCAGGAACCATAGGATTGATAATTTCTGTTGCAAATTATATATCACCTTACCATCTCCCATACTTTCTACTCTTTTCGGCATCTTTCGCAGCCATTACGGCAGATACCTTTGCGTCAGAAATAGGGACTCTTGATTCCAACACCTATATGATAACAACCTTAAAAAGAACAAATACTGGTGTAAATGGGGGAATTTCAGTTCTTGGTGAAATTGCAGCTCTTGCGGGTGCCTCTATTATAGGGCTTTCCTATTCCCTGATGTCCATAAACCAGCATGTTTACCTGGATTTTCTTGCCATTACCATAGCCGGCTTTATCAGCTGCCAGGTTGATTCAGTCTTGGGCGCTCTTTTTGAAAATGACGGAAAACTTAGCAAAGGACAGGTTAATTTTCTTGCTTCTTTCTCCGCAATTCTATTTGTAATACCTTTCTTTGCATATATTCATTGAAACTTTAAGATTTGATTGAAAAACAATCAAAAAATTGAACTGAAATTACAAATTTTAATCCCTGGAAATACGCTAAAATATTATAATTATCTTCCCTGAAGGGAGCGCATTAGATAATATTCTCTTTCCATCGATATGGTACTTCTTATCTCCTTTAATCTGTTTTTTCTAACCAGAGGGAGAAAATGGCTGCTTGTTGTGTTAATATAATTGGAAGAATCCTCAAGGAAACTCTCGTCCCTTAGAATGACATCGCAATTATGGCCTTCCTTAGACGGACCCACCGTAAAATGGGGGAAGCGTGTTGAAGTCAGTGAAAAACCCATTAAGGGCTCGAAATCCATATCCAGCAAGAATTCTGAGTCTGATCTTGCCAGTATGACGTCTGAAAGCAATGCAAATTCCACGCCAATGTTTTTTGCCTTTCCATTTACCATTGCAAATACGGGTTTCTCGATTGATGAAAGGAATGAAACTGTTGCAGATGTCAAATCAAGAAAATCTCTTGTTGTTTCCAGGCTTAATCCTCTTATGCCTGTAAGAAAATTCCTGTCAGTACCTGTAATTGCAAGAGCCTTTACCTTGTCATCCGTAATGGCCAGAGTCATTACCTTCAAAAATTCATTGAAAAAATTAAGGCTTACCATACCTTCCTCGTCGGAAAGTATGGCCACAACGCCTATTCCGTCTTCCTGCCAGAAGCTAATTTCCTTATATCCTGCTACCTTAGGTGCCTTACTCATTGTAATATACCAACCTGTATACACGTAATCCTATACCGAATATTATAAGTAACGCCCCAAGGCCGATTCCAAAAGCGGCTTCCTGTTCAAGGTTCAATGGATTGGCCTGTATCATCAGCCAGAGAATCTCTGCTGAAATTATGAACAGTATGGAAATTATTGCCTGGGCTGCTCTTATACTTATACTGAGGCCTTTAACCTCCCTCGGCTGGGACATGGACAGGTGTGCATACTCAGACGATTTTACAGTTCCAAAGGCTGCGAAGGCAGTTGCTGCACCGTAAGCTCCAAGATTCAAGGCGCTTCCTGTTGTAACCCCGTGCATTACATTGCCAATCTGCATTGCGAATTCAAATATTGCAAGGGAAAGTATCATCAGGAATATTACGAATGATGCCGTGATTTTACTCAGGGATGGCTTGAATGCGCCCTTTTTATATAGGGCATTCAGTGCATAGAAGAATGCCATGACTATGATGAAAGGCGGAACGAGAACTATCACAACATCATTTGTTGAAATTGGTATACCTGGTGCAAGTACACCCCATGCTGAAAGGAGCACCAGATATATTATGGCAAGAACACCAAATGCTGTAAAGAAAGGCCTTGCGAGTGGATGGAGGTTGTTTGATCTGTCAATGAATGGAACGAGTATGAAATAAATAAGGGGAATTCCGCCAAAGACCACTGAGGCCATAAGGGCAGAATATGCACCGAATGCGTTGAACATCTTGAAATCTACAGCCTTGTATACGAACAGAAGGAACCATGGAGGATAGGGAGGAACAAAGGCGGCCTCAGGGGAAGAGGGTGAGACCTGAGGGAATGGATCAAATATGGGTGGAACCCCCATATGAATAACCCTCATAGCGTCTATGACACTTGGAAGGAATATCATGATTCCAAATGCAAATGCCGCAAGCTGTATCATAAAGAGCATGTTGTAAGGATACCATGGCTTGTGCTCGGGACTTGATTTTTCCACAGCTGGAGCCGTGTAATTTACCTTTCTCTGGCTGGGCATCATTCCGTTTGCCTCGGCAAGATAGAAGTGGAAACCGAAAAGTGCCCCAATAAGCGCTGCAAGAATTATGTGGAAACCAAGCATCCTTATGAATAAGGATGTGTCCGTTCCGTTTCCAAACACTATTGCTTCAGCCATGCTTCCAAGCACAGGCACTGAAAGGGCTATACCTCTTCCAACATCCGTAGCATCTGCAGAAAGTACATCTCCGGTCATGGAATAACCGAAGTATCCTACACCTATGGTCAGGGCAAGCAATATTACGCCGGTAACCCACTGTAATTCCCTTGGCCTCTTGTAGGCACCATTAAAGTAGTTCCTGAACATATGAAGATATATGAGCACAATCATTGCATACGCTCCGTATAGGTGTGTTGTGAGAATAAGTTCACCATAGGGGACGTCCCTGAGGATGTACTCTGTGGAATTATATGCGTTAGCTGGATCGTAATAGAGAAGAAGGATCAGACCAGTTACAATCTGATATACAAATGCCATTGAAATAAGGGCACCTGTCCAGTACCAGAAACCTCCCTTTTTTCTCATATAATCCGGCACAGTAGTGAGAGGCAACTCATTGATCTTTAAGGGATCTTCTCCCAGCACATTTTTAACACTTATTACATTTTTTAAATTATTAATTGTTTCTTTTATTCCCAATATCTCACCTCAGCTTGAACTCATCTTGAATACTGTAGTTTTCTTCAGATTCGTTATGGCATTGCCGCCCGTAAGATCCGATGGATGGCCGAATACAACAGGACCTATCAATTTCTTAGCGTAAAGATAATCGGTTATGGGGTCATATTTTAAAACCACATTGGGAAGAGGCCTGTAAGTCGGGTGAGTCACAATGCCTGCCCCCTTGAATGGGTTGTATGTGCTTCCATGGCAGTTGCAATGTATAACTCCGTGATTCAGATCTCCGTTTGTATTCTGTGATTTAATCGCTGCCTGAACGTTAGCGGGAAGTGCGCTGTAATCCGTGGGTGGATAATAATGGATTACAGGGGGAATGCAACCAAGGTGCTGGCAAATGGCACTGAACGATACAATGTCATTATTCTTGCCAACTCCACCTGGCGAAGAAAAAACCTGACCAGTGGCATCTATGGTCACCTGTGACGGGCTAACTGGCTCCTTGAACTTTATTATAAAATTGGGCTCATCTGAAAGTGGATAATAATAAATCCAGATCTGTGGACTTTCAGGCGGGAAATCTTCAGATTTTAATGGAACAGGCGCACTGTTGCCTGAATTTGGGTTTACCCAGTAAAGCTGAGTTTCCGGAAAACTGGTGAGTCCAACTGCTGGTGTGACAAGATTCTGCACGACTCCCTTACCCAGACCGCCTACTGCGGCTACGGCTGAAAGACCTACAAGAACCTTGAGGAACCCTCTTCTTGATGGATCTTGTTCTCCTGACATTGTTTAGATATACATTTAATGTTTAAAATTGTTTTCCATTTGATTTAAAGAATAAGATGATAGCCAGTATTACCTTTGAGTTTAAAAAATGAAAGATTGCTTCTTTCATTAATTTCAATTCCATCTTTCCTGATTCAACTGGTTTACATTTTCCCTTAACTCCAGGTCAAGATCTAACCCCTGCATGTTTCCTATCTTCTCAAGTTTTCTCAAGGATGGAAACAACCTTGCCTCCATGCCTGAAATAAGTTCGTTATAACTTTTTGAAAGAATTCCTATATTCTTTCCGATCTCTTCCACCCTTTCCATTATCATTTTGAGCCTGTCATGAAGCTCCCTTGCCAGAATGAGAATGTTTCGGCTGTTTTCCATTATGGTTCTCTCCTCCCACCCCGCACTTACGACCCTCAGAAGTGCAAGAAGAGTCATGGGTGTGCATATCACAACATTTTGTGAAAGCGCATAATCCATCAATCTTTCATCCCCTGAGAGGGCTGCAGAGAACATTGATTCTTCTGGCAGGAAAAGAACGGTAAAATTCGCAGAGCCCTTAACATACTTATAATAATCCTTTCCCCCCAGTGCCCTTATATGAGATTTCAGATCGGTTGAAAAATCCTTCAATATTTTCTTCCTTGATGCCTCATCCTTTGCCTCCGTATAATCCAGGTAATTGCTGAAGGGTGCCTTTGAATCCACTATTATATCTCTGTCCCCCGGTAGATGTATGATCATATCTGGCCTGTTGCCTCCATCAATTCTTACCTGTTCTTCAAAATCTATTCTTTCCTGCAGGCCAGATATTTCCACGATTCTTTTTAAAGTAAGTTCGCCCCACCTGCCCCTGTTCACTGAATTTCTAAGTATATTGCTCAAGTATCTTGTTTCTTCCGAAGTCATCTGGTTCAATTCGGCAATCTGCTTCAGTGATTCTTTTAGAGTTGTGCTTTCCCTTATCCTCTCCTTCTCCATTTCACCGATCTTCTTCTGGAAAATATCAATAGTTTCACTTAGAGGCCTGATTATGGATTCTATTTCAGCCTGCTTCCTTTCAAGCACAGCTTCTGTTGATGAGGATATATTCTGTGCAATGAGCCTGGAAACATTCTCATTTTCAGACCCGGTTTCCTTCAATATATCCATGGCTATGGATTTAGCCATTTCTCCCGATCTTCTGTGGCTTAAATCAGAAAGTTTTTTTCCCAAAGCGTATGAAAGTGGGCCTACAATTATTGCGCCAGAAATTATTCCATAGAGAAAGGTTTGAAGAAACATAATGTATGCTATATGTCTGACACATAAATTCTTTTCTCTCCTGTGCTCCTGACATATAAGCTTTAGAATTCATTATTATTTATGAAATCCTTTTTCATGCAATATGTTCCAGATATATTATTCGTTGAATTGACCAGGGCATGTGAGTATTCATGTTCACACTGCAGGGCAAACTCCATTACCTTTCCGGAGAAGACAGATTTAAGGATTGATGACCTGAAGGAGATAGTTGATGAAATTACTGAAATCAATGACAAAATAGTTGTGGTAATTACGGGAGGAGATCCCCTCCTGAGTCCATATTTCAGCTCTTTTATGATTTACCTGAGGCAGAGAAGGGTAAGATTTTCCCTAAGCCCTCCTGCTTCCCCCATTCTGAGTTTCGAATATCTTCAATATCTGTCAGAAAATGGATTGGCTTCAATGTCCATGTCCCTTGATGGTACACCTTCAACCCATGATCTCATAAGAAACAGGAAAGGTTCATTCAGGGACACCCTCGACATATTGAATCTGAGCAGGGAAATAGGGATCAAAACTCAGATAAATTCAACCCTGATGAAGAAAAATATGAACGATTTCCCATTTATACTCAAAACAATTCTGGAAAGTGATATCAAAATTTGGGAAATATTCTTCCTCATCAATGTGGGAAGGGGCATAACAGAAAGATCTGTCAGTGCCAGTGAGTTTGAGGATTTCCTTAAATTCCTTTATGGTGTTGAATCAAACTTCAACCTAACAATTAGAACCGTGGAAGCGCCTGAATACAGAAGGGTAAAGGAAAATATGAAAGAAGCTACTGTAATTTCTGGAGGTAAGTATTTTTCCTATTTGAGGGAAAAGACAAAGGAACTTACAGGAGTAGACATATCTGTTAAGGGAAAAGACCTAAAGAACGGAAAGCGTTTTAAAACACTTTTTGTTTCATCCTCAGGGGATGTCATGATTTCAGGGCTTTTTCCTTTAAAACTTGGAAATATAAGGACGAAGAGGCTATATGATATTTTGGAAAACTCAGAGATTTTAAACAATCTCTCTGAGAAGGAGAGATATGTGGGAAAATGCTCCAGGTGCGAGTATTTTGATACGTGCGGCGGGAGCAGGGCCAGAGCCTTCGCAGAGACAGGCAATTTCCTTGCAAGTGATCCCATTTGCCTCTACGTTCCACAAAAAATCTCTGTCAGAAATTAATCCCTCTTCATACTTTTCATAAATATATAAATTAAAACCGCATTTTGTTATTCATTATATCATTGATTGGCATATCTCCTTATTTTCTATGAAAGAGAACTCCACACTTTTAATTTTAAGGAGAAAGGGAATGTTCGCCGTATCTTTGAACCAGCTTATAAGGGTACTGGCAAGGTCCCAGATGTGGATATTCCTTCCCCTCTATCTCTTTGAAATACGCCACATACCCTATATTACCATAGGAATTATCATATTTCTCATGGCGATTATTTCCCTGCCGCTCACACTTGTTTCAGGAATACTCATTGACAGAAAGGGTGTAAGGAAAATAATCATTACGAGCAATATTTCCCTGATATTTCTTTTCCTGGCACTCACGGCTGGAATTTTTCTGAATGTTAGCGTTTATATCCTTTATATTCTGCTCATTGCCAGCGAACCTCTGATGAATATAATAGGGGCAGCAGATAATGTTATTGTATCAAATTCCACATCCTATAAAGAAAGGAATAATGCATTCAGCATTGTAAGAATATTCCAGAATGTGGGCTTTTCCATAGGTCCTGCCATTGGAGGTTTTATAGCCAGCGATGGATTTGGATATATTTTCCTCATAACTACATTTTCTTCGATCATAGAACTTTCAATTTACATAAAATATCTCCCCGGTGAAATAAAGGATGAATCCGCTGAAAAAATGGAGAAAAAGGAAGATATACTGAATGCATTCAAGGACAGGCCATTTTTCATAGCCGCCATGCTCATATCCCTTTTTTACCTCATTATGGGACAGTGGGGGACCACACTGACCCTGTTCTGGAAAGGTTATGATTTGATGACAAACTTCCAGATCGGCCTGCTATATTCTGTAAATGGAATCGTGGTGACGCTGGGACAGCTGCCCGTGAACAGAATTTTGAAAAGGTTCGGGGATATCACAAAGGTAAATTTAGGATTTCTGCTCTATCTTTCCGCCTTCTCAATTCTCCCTTTCTTTAGGGGGTTCCTCTTCCTTGTTATAGATACCTTGATAATTACCATTGGGGAAAATGTCATATCTCCATCAATAAATACCATAATCAGCAGAATCTCCCCTGTGGAAAAAAGGGGGCAGTATTTTACATCCTTCCAGGTTATGACGGGTTTCATATATCCTGTGGCCCCTGTGCTCGGTACATTTCTCCTGACATTGTATTCAAAGAATCTTGCATTAATGTGGTACCCTCTGGCGATCACAGGGACGCTTTTCTTTTTTGCCTTCATACCCCTCTGGAAAAAAATAAGAATGTCCGAACACACAAATTAGGATATTTTCCTTATGGTTCCATAGCCAAGAGGATAGAAGAGAAGGCTTATTATGCCCAATGCAACCCAGGAATAGTATGGGCTCAATGAAAACATATATCCAAAGGCAAAGGTGATTATGGAACCTACAGCAATCTGAATTGCATTCATTATGGAAATTCCCAGTGGCACAAATCTCTGCTCCTGCTCAAGCTTTATTACATAGGAATATTCCAGTGAAAATAGAATCACGCTCAATGCTCCGCCCATTATGGCAGTATAAAATATGTAGTAAGAGATTCCTGTTGCCTGCAGAGCAATAGACAGGGATACAAGTAAAAGAAGGGCTGGGAGAATCCTGGATGGCCTGTTCAGCGACAACCTCTTAAACACCAGCAGGCCAAGTATGCCTGAGAAAAGCGTGAGACTCCCAATCAAGCCGGAAGTGGTCTGCATAAAATGCAGGGCAACAGCAAAGGGCTTCTCATACTCCTCAAAGGTAAAATTAAGCCCCCAATAACCTGACAGGGCAAGAGATAGAAGAATTAATGGTTTTGAAGTTATCCTTCCCTTTACGTTTTTAATAAAATCGCTTCTTTCTTCCGCCATTGGCGATATGGGAATCAGTATAAAGGCTATCACTGTAAATATGAGTGTTACAATGCCACCGTAAAGGAGAAGAAGCTGCCACTGAACATATATATTGGCAACTGAATATATGATCACCCCCGCACCACCACCTATGGAAAATGCAGTATTGAATGATGCAATATTCCTTGATGAGTTTGTATTATCCAGATCGTTCAGCACTCCTATGCCGGAAGAGAAGAAAAAGGCTGAACCCACACCAACAAGAAACCTGGATATGAGAAATATGAAGAAATTTGGAGAAAATATGGAAAATATGACTGAAATAGACATGATGACCATACCACTCAGTGCGGTGTTTTTTGATCCAATCCTTGCGGCCACAATTCCCGACGGTACCTGGAATATGGCGGTCCCAATCAAAAATGCTGATAATATAAGGCCTGAATAGGCATCGGATATACCATAAAAGGAAGTTATTCTGAACAGTAGTGGTGAAACATTGTACCAGTTCATTGAGTAAAGTGCCCTTAAAATAAGCATCAGAAATAGACTCAAACCAATTCCAGCCTTTCTCAGAATCCCAGCTCCCCCTTCATTTCCCTCAAGGCTTTCATAACACCTGACCCGTATTGGGCAGCCTTTTTAGGCCTCAGGAATGTCCTTTCCGGAAGGCCCATTATTTCACAGGCCTTTCTTACAATGATCTTATTCATATTGCCAGACATGTGTTGATCCGCAGGCATATTTGCAAATCTATCCATAATACTCTTCTGCATATAGGGCATCAAGGGAACTTTTCCAAATTTCGACGTGATTTTCATCTCCCTTGGTATGGTTTCATCCACAAGCTTTGTGATGCTTGATTTATTTGTTGTTTCCCTTCCATCCCTGAATTTGCCGTAACCGTAGAATATTTCATCCGCACCCTGGCCCGTCATAACATATTTTTCTTCAATTTTGCTGCATGCCATATACAGAGGTATCTCATAGGATAAACTCAGAAGGGATATTTTGGGATCAATATCCTTTAATCCCCTGGCACATTCTCTAATATCTCCTCTGGTCATCTCAATCTCTTTCAGCTTCATACCCATATGTTCACAGAGCATGCGGGCCTCCCTTAAGTCTTCAGAATTTCCATAGAAAACAGTATATGGATGCACATTTTTTGAAAATACTGAGAAAAGAAGGGAACTGTCAACGCCCCCTGAAAGCAGCAGAGCAGTTTCACCCGACTTCACAGATTGGCCATAATCCTTAAGATATGAAACAAGCATTCCAGCTTCCTGATCCAGATCCACGTTTGCATATTTCATAGGAATTAATAAATAATGTTAAGGGCTAATCCTTCGTGGAATATTTACCAGATACCTCAGTTATAGTGGATGGCAGGTTCACCAAATTCATTAAAAAACTGAAAAGCGAGGACAGAATAATTTTTTCAGAGGAGATGCTCTCTGAAATAGAGCACCAGGCAAACGAAAACAGGTCAACTGGATTTGCGGCCCTTGACGAACTTAAGAAAATCAAAAAAATAGCGGGGGAAAAGGGAATTGAAATTCTCTTTATGGGTAAGCGCCCGTCAGAATGGCAGATGAAAAATGGCAAGAGCGGCGAAATAGATAACATAATCAGAAACCTTGCCTGGGAAAGCAATGCAGTTCTTGTGACAGGTGACAGAATACAGAAGGATATTGCAGAAATCAAGGGAATAAGATCGGAATATCTTCCTGCACAGCAGGAGAATGCCTCAAATATTGAGGATTTCTTTGAGGAAAACACCATATCTGTGCACATAAAGGCGGGAACCAATGTGAGAAGGAAGGATGGCCTGCCCGGAGAGGTGAAGGTCATCAAGACGGAAAGGATTGTGAATGAGATTGAGGCTTCTGCCATAGCTAATAATATCATAAGAAGGGCCGGGAACGAACCAAACTCATTCATCGAAATGGACATGGCAGGTGCCACAGTTGTACAGTTAAACCTTTTTAGAATAGTAATTTCAAGGGCACCTTTCTCAAAGGGAACTGAAATAACCGCTGTGAGACCAATTAAGAAGACTGAAATAGAGGATTATGACCTTGATCCTGCCATAATCGAACATATGAAAAATGGCTCCTCAGGAGTTATTGTGGCCGGAGCGCCCGGAGCAGGGAAAAGTACCTTTGTGCAGGCAATGGCAAACTTCCTCAGCAGGAACGGAATGATTGTTAAAACCATGGAGCGGCCAAGGGATCTTCAGGTTGACAGCGAAATAACACAATATACTGGACTTGAAGGGTCAATGGAAAAAACCGGGGATATTTTGCTTCTTGTAAGAAACGATTATACCATATTTGATGAAATGAGGGTTACATCTGATTTTAAGGTGTATGCAGATCTCAGGCTTGCGGGTGTTGGGATGATAGGGGTTGTGCATGCAACAAGAGCAATTGATGCCCTTCAGAGATTCATCGGAAGAATTGAACTTGGAATGATCCCTCAGGTCGTGGACACAATCCTCTTTATCAAGAATGGGGCTGTGGAAAAGATATTGAAGATTGAGCAGAAGGTAAAGGTTCCTGAGGGTATGGTTCAGGATGATCTTGCCAGGCCTGTTATAGTTGTTACCGATTTCAGTTCCAATACCCCCTTATATGAGGCCTATACATTTGGTGAACAGATTGTTGTGGTTCCCGTTCAGGGAAGCAGTGAGGATGGGATAGATAGAGGGCAGAAAGTAAGGGATTACATTTCAAGGCATCTGAACACGGATGACATTGACGTTACCATGCACGGTAAAAGAAGGGCAAAGGTAACCGTTCCGGAAAGCCTCAGGCCAAAACTCATTGGTAAAAGGGGAAGCAACATATCTGAAATCGAGAAAAGCCTGGGGATATCCATAGATGTGGACACCCTTGCCGATGGAAGGAAGAGGGATGTCCATATTGAAGCAAAAAATAAGATACTGTATCTGTACTGCGGTGTGGAGAATAGCCTTGTGAACATATATGTGGATGATATGATGATCCTGCAGGGAAGAACTTCCAGCAAGGGAATTATAAGAATTAAGATCGACAGTGAAAACGGCCAGAACATTCAGAAGGCAATGAAGTCTGGAAAAAAGATAAGCTTCAGTGAAATAGTGGAATAAAAATTAGAAAAGGCCAGAAATATTCCCCATTTCATCTATATCTATATTTTCAGATGCAGGGTGAAGAGGCAGACCTGGCATGGTCATTATATTTCCAAGAAATACCACGATAAAGCCGGCACCTGAAGAAAGTGTGGCATCTGTTACCGTAACAGAAAAATCTTCACGTATATTCAGATTCTCCGGATTATCCGAAAGCGAATATTGAGTCTTTGCCATGCACACAGGCAACCTTCCAAAACCCTCGTCTTCAAATCCCTGCAGTTTTTTCTCGACCCCCTTTTTAAATACAACGGCACCTGCTCCGTATACGTTCTTTGCAATTTTTTCTATCTTTGATTTGATTGGATCTTCAAGTGAATATACATAGTCAGGTTTCCTTTCCCCGGATCCGGTTGCTTCCATAACCTTCTTTGCAAGATCCAGACCTCCTGAGGAACCATCGCTGTATACGGTGGATAATGCCCATTTCACGCCCTCCCCCACCAGAAGCTCTCCGAGCCTTTTTATTTCCTTTTCCGTATCATTTTTGAACCTGTTTACGGCAATTACGGGTATGAAGCCAAAATTTTTTATTATTCTAATATGGGCCCTCAGGTTATCAAAGCCTTTTTCCAGTGCATCCACATTTTCCCTGTTGTAATCCACTGCACCTCCATGATATTTCAAACTTCTGATTGTGGCCACCACAACCACAGCTGAAATCTTCAGATCATTTGTTCTGGAAACAATGTCAAAAAACTTCTCTGCGCCAAGGTCCGATCCAAAACCTGCCTCTGTGACAACATAATCTGCTGAGGCCATGGCTACCCTTGCGGCTATGATACTTGAAGTGCCATGGGCAATATTTCCAAAAGGGCCCGTGTGGACAAGGGCAGGTGTGCCTTCAACTGTCTGAACAAGATTGGGTTTCAGGGCATCGGACAAAATCGCTGCCATGGCACCCTCCGCCTTGAGGTCTCCTGCAAATATGCTCTTTCCATCAACATTCTTTCCAACGTATATTTTTCCCAGCCTTTCCTTTAAATTCACGTAATCTCCTGATAAGCCAAGAATGGCCATAACCTCAGATGCGGGCACAATCAAAAAGGAATCCTTTGCAAGTATTCCCGATTCCCTGCCTTCCACACCAACAATTATCTTTCTCAATGACCTGTCGTTCATGTCTATGGTTCTTGGGAAGCTGATTTTGTTAGGATCAATCCTCAGATGATTTCCATGGTACATATGATTGTTAATCAATGCGCTTAAAAGGTTGTGTGCCTGCGATATGGCATAAAAGTCCCCCGTAAAGGACAGGTTTATTTTGTCCGATGGCTGAAGTGTTGATTTTCCACCCCCTGTGGCCCCACCCTTTATACCAAAAACAGGTCCCATTGAGGGTTGTCTCAAAGATACAACGTTCTTGACTCCCATCTTCCAGAGTGCCATGGAAAGGCCTATGGATGTGGTTGTTTTTCCCTCCCCTGCCGGTGTAGGGCTGATGGCTGTAACAAGGATCAACTTACCGGCCTGCCTGTGATCCTTAAGAAAATTTAAAAAATCTATCTTGGCCATATATTTTCCGTAATTTTCCAAATAATTTTCAAGTCCGACCTTTTCTGCAACTTTATGTATATCTTCCATAATATCTCTTAAACATCATATATGGACATATATTTTTTGAGGTTTACATGTTAGATTAATTTATTATATGTGAATCTTATTAGTATTTACCTAATATGTCAGATGAGATCAGAATTACAAAAAAGGAAAGGGATGCCCTTATTATTCTTGGAAACCACATAGACGAGGAGTTTCCTGTGAGGCTTGTGGACATTTCAGATGAGATGTCCCTGAAACCTCCCACAATTTTAAATCTACTCAAACGCCTTGAAGATAAGGGATACGTGGAGAGGGAAAAGGGCATGACCGTACTGACAAAGAGTGGAATTTCGAGGTACAGGGAAATAGTTGAAAACCACAGAATACTTGAAACGCTCATGGTAAAGAACGGGATGGATCTTGACAGGGCCTGCCTGATCAGTGAAAATATAGATTTTCTAATTGATCATGAAAGTATAGACAACATATTTGAAAAGATTGGAAAACCCAGTAAATGCCCCCATGGGAGAAAAATTGAGCAGTTTCACGAATAAGGTTAAGTGTATTGTTTTTTAAGAATTTATGATAAATTATTTTTTAAACTTCTGATGCTTCTTTCATATTCAGATTATTTATAGAGAAAGCTCCCCGGGTACCTTTGGGAATGGGTGCACATCCTCAATTCTCTTGAACCCGCATATATACCTTACAAACCTCTCTATTCCTATGCCAAAGCCTGTGGACAGTTCCAGCCCTGATTCAGCTATCTCAAGGAACCAGTGGAACTGCTCAAAGGTCTGTCCTTTCTTGATGATCCTTTCTCTGATCCTCTCTATCTTATATTCCCTTTCGCCACCGCTCAAAGCCTCTCCGAACCCTTCAGGATAGATGAGGTCCATGTCTCTAAGTATGCCAGGTTCGTCATCCTTTTCCCTGTCATAAAACTCTCTGCTTTCAAGAGGTATATCAATAATCCAGAAGGGCTCCGAGGATTCTCTGGACATTTTTGCCTCAAAATCATCTCCGTATTTCTCTTGAAGGTCCAGATATTTATATACCTTAAAGGGCCTCGCCGGAACCTTCAATTTTCTTCCCAGAGATTCCAGTGCCTTACTGTTATGCTTGATCACATATTCTATCGTTTTAACATAGAGCTCCTCTGCAAGTTCCATCAAATCCTCCCTGTGGGCGTTCTTAATCTCAAGGTCAAGCTGAGTAAATTCAAGCAGATGCCTTCCCGATGCCGCCTTATCTGGAGTTTCAAGCCTTACGTTTGGCGAAAATATGAAAAACTTTGGAATTTCCTGAACAAGAATCTGTTTGTGGAATATCATGCTCTTTGTCAGTGAATATTTATAATCGCCATACATGAAAGAGGGATCATATACGGGATGGTTAAGCGGATCAGTTACAATGGAAAATATGACAGGTGGAGCTTCCAGAAATCCCTTGCTGATCAAAGTTTCAGCCATAATCCTTCTCACCGAGGTGTTAATTTCCAGTGCACTTTTCAAACTTTCCTTTTTCAACCTTTCAAGAGCTAACGAAACAACCTGTGTATCCATAAATAAACTTATGATGTGTTTGTATAATACAATTTGTCCGATGAAATGGACAAATTGTTTAATTAATTTATAATTTGGTCGTAAAAAGTTGACGATATACATAAAATATAAATCTAATAACGACATTGCTTGTCATGGATGAAAAAGACAGAAAAATACTGTCATACCTGATGGAAAGAGGGAGGGATAAGATCGCGGATATCTCAAGAAATCTGGATATCCCGAGGATTACTGTTCATGAAAGAATACAGGGAATGATCGAAAGGGGCACAATTAAAAAATTTACAGTTGTCCCTGATTATGCTGAGATAGGAATTCCGGTTGTAGCATTTATCTTCGTATCATTCAGGCCCACAGGCAAGATTACGCAGAGAGATGTGGCAAAATCAATTTCCATGCTGAGAGAGGTGGAGGAAGTTTACATCATCGCAGGCCAGTGGGATATACTTGTCAAGGTGAGGGCTGCGAGCAACGAAGAGGTTGGAAAACTGGTTCTGGACAAACTCAGGGCAATTGAGGGAGTTGAAAAGAGCGAAACGATCAGTGTGTTTTCTGTTGTTAAGTAAATATTCTGATCTCAACACTTTTTTTATATCTATGAGATTGAAAAATTTCCTATTTTCAAAAAGAATAGTTTTGCATCATAAAAAATATCTATAATTCAATTTTTAATGATAAAATATTGAAGGGATGGCTTTTTCAGTGGTTTAATGTTAAATTTTCCCAATCCAGTGGAGTTTGTTAATCTTAACCTGAATAAACCGGAATTTGTTTTAAAAAAATATTTTATTCAATTTAACCTTACATTTTGCAGCTTTAATAGATTTAAGTAGTAACATATCATAGCAGGGATTAAGAAATTTTATGGATAACGTCAGGACAGTTACACTTGCGTCAATCTTCAGATCCCTTTCCTATTCAACCATATGGATATTCAGCTCAATTTACATAACAATTTATCTGGGTATGCCAGTATTTTTTTCAGCCGTTCTTTTCTTTGTAGGGGGAAGCCTTTCATCCTTCGGCCAGATCGCAGGAGGAAGGCTTGGTGACAGGTTTGGACACAAATATATTTTTGTTTCAACCGGTGGAATAATTGTAGTTTTAATGGCACTGCTCTCAATTTTTCATGGAATAAGCAATGATTTCCAGAACTATTTCATATTTGTTTCCATTCTCATGATGGTCAATGCCTTTCAGTCCCCTTCCGCCAATGCCCTTGTATCAAATTCAAGTTCTGTACAGTTAAAGGGCTTTTCCATAATCAGGGTTGGAAACAATATTGGCTGGGGATTCGGCCCGGCCATAGGAGGTTATATCATTGAAACCTATGGTTTTGGGGCCCTCTTCAGATATGCCCTTGTCATGACTGTTATCTCCTTTCTCATATCATTAATGGTTTCAAACACAACCGTAACGACAGGAAAGAAAATGTCCTTCAAAACCAGTAATCTTTCCCTCATAATTATTTCCGTTGCTGCCCTTCTTTTGTTTACAGTCCAGGCACAGGAAACTGTCACTCTTTCAATTTTTTCAGACGGTGTCCTTTCTGGAAATTACACAGACATAGGAATCATTTACATGACGAATGGCATATTCGTCATAATGCTCCAACCCTTAATTTACCTGCTTACCAGCAGAATTAAACCCTATTATTCCCTTCTTTCTGGATCCTTTACCTATACCCTTGGATACACCTCCTTTGGACTTGACCACAATTTCCTGCAGTTGATTCTTTCAACAATTATTTTCACCATTGGTGAAGATCTGGCGTTCCCTGCTGGATATGCCATGATCGCAGAAATTTCAAGAAAGGAAAGAATTGGCACAAATATTGGTATTTATAATGCCTTTATGTCCGCTGGAAGATCCATAGGGCCACTCTTTGGAGGATATGCCCTTTCTGTCCATCTAAGTTCCATATGGCTATGGTTAATCGTAACCATCCCTGGCTATGTTTCATGCATAATTCTTGTTTTTTCATACTGGATTATTGAAAGATACAGATTAAGATTCACAGAAAGTGTTAAAAATGAACTATTAAATGGATAAAATTACATGGGCGTAAAAATTTATCGACCAAATCCTGGAAAATTTTAGTTGTTAAAGTTTTGTAATTCTAATTATGTTAGTATTCTACTAATATTTAAATAAGAAATGCCAATTCCTAAAAATGCTCCAGATTTCAAACCTGAGTGCAGGTTATAAGAATAGAGAAGGATATGTTGAAAAAATTAAAGATATCAATATCAGGATTGGAGAAGGAGAAATTGTTGGAATAATAGGGGAAAGTGGATCAGGCAAAACCACACTTGCAAGGGCACTGGCAGGAGAACTTTTTAGAAGCTATGGCGACATATATTATGACGGGGAAAGCATATTTTCTAAAAAGAACTATTTTGAATTCAAAAAGAGGAGGGTTTATGTCAGGCAGGAATCACTGAACATTCTCAGGCCTAAATATTCTGTTGAATTCCAGTTCAAGAAACTTTTCAAGGGCGGAAAATATGACAGTGAAAAGTTGCGCAGAATTTTTGCATACCTGGATCTTGATATGGATATAATTAAGGAATTGCCTGAAAAATTAAGCGATGGCACAAAGCACAGAGTTGTCCTTGCCATGGCATGCCTGGTTGAACCTGAAATTTTAATTCTTGATGAACCCACCACAGGATTGGACTTTGAGAGTTCACTTGGCTTGCTCAAGCTTTTAAAGGAAATGAAAGAGCACACTTCAACCCTGTTCCTTAGTAATGACGTAATTCCAGTTTTTCAGATATGCGATAGAATTTATGTGATGGATAACGGAATGATAGTAGAAGATGGGGTATGGGATGAAATACTGGAGAAACCTCACCATCCCCACACATATGATCTTGTAAATTACATACCGGAATTTAACAATAGAAATAAAAAATTTGTTAGAACTTATAATGAAGTCTCGGGAGGCTGCCCTTCTTCAAAAACCTGTCTGCATATGAGGGAGGTATGCAAGAATGAAATAGATTATTCTATGGATGGGGATCATTCCTACAGATGTATTCGATATCCGGGGTGGTTAAATGATTGAACTCATGGGGGTGGATAAGTTTTATTGGAAGATAAAAAATGGGAAAAGGGAAAAAATATTTGCATTAAAGAATGTGAATATTTCTTTCAGGAAAAATAACATAACTGCAGTCTTTGGCAATTCCGGATCAGGGAAGACAACTCTTGGGAATATCATAACAGGATTCAACTCTCCCGATTCTGGCGAAGTATTGTATGATGGAAATCCCGAAAGGAATCAGAAAACTGTAAGGTATGTTTTTCAGGACCCCTATATTTCTTTGAACCCGGCAAAGAATGTGGAGTGGCATGTTGAGACTGCTGCAAGATTGAATGGCATTGACGCTGCAGGCATAAGGGAAACTGTAGAGCTGGTGGGTCTTCCATGGAAAGAATACGGCACAAAGAATGTTGGTGTGCTTTCAGGAGGAGAAAAACAGAGGCTTTCATATGCCATGGCAATTGCGCAGGAACCCGACTATGTGGTGATGGATGAACCTTTTTCCTATCTGGATTCTTTGAATATTTTCAATCTGCTTCACATAATGAGGGATATTAAGGAAAAAACCGCGTTCATTTATCTGGATCATGATCTTAATAGATGCTTGTTTGTCTCTGATTTTATATGTGTGCTCAAAAATGGAAGTATAATAGAAACAGGCACACCAGAAAAAATAAAAAATGAACCGGTGGGTTCATTTACAAAGGAGGCTGTTTCCAAACTCCCTGACATAAAAAAAAGAATTTGATATTTTATCTGTGCTCTTCGTCCACAAGATTTACATTTTTTCCTGCCCTTTTCATTATCTCAGGTCGGGTAATTTTCATGTATATGGCGTAAACGGCACTGAAAATTGAATAGATTGCCACTATGGCAATGGCTTCCGTTATGGGATATACGGGAGGTATTATGGATTCATACAGCACAAATATAAATACTATGGTTGCCACCGTAGGAAATACATAATGCTCAACCACGTGGATTATCTTATCAATTATGCCCGTATGCTTTTCCTTGAGTCTCCTGAACATTGTCATTACACTGCCATTGAGCATTACATGGGTAATGATCAATCCACCCAGTGCCATTGTTGTGAGGAAGTCAAAACTGTTTTCTAGAGAAGCTGTAACTGCAGGGCTGTTTGCATTTCCCGATATGAGCTGAATTGGGGATACACCACCCCCATAGGCTATTACAAATGTTGCCAATATGGCCACAAGGGAAGACATCATTGCAACAAAAATAAGTGCGTTTGAGGGTGTGACATACTTTTTATGAATCTTTGCAAAGAAGTGGGGTATTACACCGTCCCTTCCCATTGCAAAATAAACCCTTCCTGCATTTGCCTGCATTGCCACTGAATCTGAAAAGGCAGAATTGAATGCTACAAGAGTGAACAGAATTCCACCATATATGCCCGTATATGTTACTGCCACTATAATTCCTGGAATGGAACTTTCAGTAAAGGATTTAATCATTGGTATTCCCCAGCCAACTATCTGGGCATAGGCAACCTCAGTAAGGACAATTCCTACAAGCAATAGACCCACGGTCAGAGACCTTGTTATGGAGTTAGGGTGATTCACCTCCTCACCAAGAGGTGCGGAGCCACCATATCCAATGAAACTGGTAAGTCCAAATATCATTCCAAGACCCACTCCTGCGAAAACCCCTCCGTTCTTTGCAAATTGGGTACTATATTGCGGCCATGCAAATGGATTGAAAACGTTCAGGGTATTGTCAGGTGCCTTAATGATTTCTATAGCAGAAATGACTGCAAGAAATATGAGTTCGAAGAATGAGGCGTATTTTATGTATTTCATCTGTGGCCTTATACCAACGATTGCAATTGCTATTGGAACGATTATGAATAGAAGGATGAAAGGTATCCATACCCATGCAGGCATACCAACATGAAAGAAATAGTTGGCAGTTCCTGGCAGAAACACCCCTGCCACAAACACAGGAATGGCTGCCGTACTGACGATCTGATACATAGGATACATCAAACCTGCACTGACGGCCGGCGTTGGTCCAAAGGCGTTGGCTATATACCCATAATATCCCCCTGCACTTGAATGTCTTTTGGAAAGATGGTACAGTGTGTTCACCTCAAGGAACATTGTAAGGGTTGCAATAATAAAAGAAAGCGGGGTCAAAATGAGCGCAAATGCAGCAGATGAAACAACAAATGCAACAGAATCACATGCGGGCGCCATGGCAGATACCTCCTCTGCAATTGCACCCCATACCCCAACCTCGCCTCTTTTGAGCCTGTTTTCGTATCTGGCTTCAAGATTAGTCTCTTGCATATGACATTAGTATTACTCTAATATATTTAATACTTTTTCACTAAGCAATGAATCCTTCATTGAATTAAGTGATCTTCTCTGCATTATGATCCTTGAATTCCTCCATTTCAGGTAAGAAAAGACAACCCAAATTTGTCTGATTTGACGGAATCAAAAGACATTAAATATGCCGGGATCGGGGATCGAACCCGAGACCTCCGGATTTCTCAGATTTTACTCTTATGAGTCCGGCGCTCCACCTACTAAGCCACCCCGGCCCAAAAAAAATTACTGTTGTAAGGGTTCTGGCTCTGAAGGGGTTTCCGGAACTGAGAAGTTGTATTTCTCTCCCGTGTCCACAAGCTCAGACTTCCTGAATTCCAGCTTCTTTAGAGGATATACATCCTTTACTCCGGTGAGAATATCATTTATAGACTCGTCTGCCATTACATATCTTGCAAACTCGAAATAGTCCATGTTCTTTGTTCTCTCAACAACCATATTCAGGATTGCATTTCTGAGTTCAACCCTCTTTGCAGATGTCAGTTTCCCATCAGTAATGGCAACTATCTTAACGGTGAAGGTGTAGTTGTCTGTTGTTTTAACATTGAGAACAATGTCA
>JAKADM010000010.1 GCA_021820525.1 Thermoplasmata archaeon | reverse complement strand
GGTTATTTCAATCTCATCTCCAATATTTAAGACGCCTCTCACAAGTGATCCTCCGAGGACGCCGCCCTTAAGTGATTCCGGTGTTGCTCCGGGTTTGTTCACATCGAAGGATCTTGCAATATACATTAAGGGATCTGATTTCTTATCCCTTGCCGGTGTTGGTATGTATTCTTCAATTGCCTCAAACACCTTGTCTATATTCTTATTATGGTAGGCGCTCACAGGAATAACAGGTGCATTTTCTGCAATGCTTCCCTTCAAGAAGTTCTTAATTTCCCTGTAGCTTTCAATTGCCCTCTCCCTTGTGACAAGATCAATCTTGTTCTGAATAACAATTATGTTTTTTATTCCCATTATTTCGATAGCCGTAAGATGCTCTCTTGTTTGGGGCTGAGGACATTTTTCGTTAGCCGCTATTACAAGAAGGGCACCATCCATTATGGAAGACCCTGAAAGCATTGTTGCCATGAGAGTTTCATGGCCAGGCGCATCTACAAAGGATATTACTCTGCTCAATTTGCAGTTCTCATTGAGGGGTTTATTGGAAAAAACCTTCTCTCCATTTTCGCATACATACACGGGTGTATCTGCATATCCAAGCTTTATGGATATTCCTCTCTTTATCTCCTCAGAATGTATGTCGGTCTTCCTTCCTGTAAGTGCCTTGGTGAGTGTACTCTTGCCATGATCCACATGGCCAACCATTCCTATATTAACCGTGGGCTGGGGAAGATTTGAACTCATTCTTTCTTTTCCTCTGCCTGGTTTTCAGGGGACTCAAGAGGAGCAGGGCCATACTGTGTTATCACAAAATTAAGCTGTGATATGTCAGGGCCGATTATGGAGCCTCTGAACGTAACCCTCTTTCTCACACCCCTCTTTGCTCTTTGTCCTTCCCTGTACCTCACAAGTATTCTCTTCTTTCCAGGAAGTGCAAGATCCTGTTTCATCGGAAATCCATCTATGGATGAGCCTCCAGTGATCTTCAATTTATATCCCGGCATTTCAAAGAATATGCCATCTATCTCTTCCCCTACCCTTCTTCCATTAAGAAGAGTCAGGTTTTCAGGTTTGACCTCTTTTTTATATGTCTTTCCAGTTTTTCTGTCAGCTATTATTGCTACTGAGTTTCCTCCAGCCATTTATACATTCCCCCTTAAAGGTTAGATTTTAGGAAATACAAGAAAGGCTTATAAATTTATCAATATGAAAGCAAGCTTTGAAGATCAAAAAATTTTTATGAAGTTTTCATATTTTATATCAATTTAAATTTACCTCATATTTATGAATGAAATAGTATATGGTACACAATGCAAATCCATAACAAAACCGTTGAGGCAGAAATTAAGGGCGGATATACTGCAGATGGGGCAGGTGTAAAACTTTTCAGAGTCTTCGGCGGAAAATATACGTTCAGGAAAACCGATCCCTTTCTTCTCCTGGATTATTTTGGGTCATCCATTCCTTCCGAATATGAGGCAGGTTTTCCCTGGCATCCTCACCGGGGAATTGAAACACTTACATACCAGATCAGGGGTATGACATCTCATGAAGACAGCAACGGCAACAAAGGGAAAATATTTCCCGGGGATATACAGGCAATGAGTGCAGGCAGCGGCATTTACCATGAGGAAATGCCCGGACCATACAAAAAGGATACAGAAGATGTATTTTCTACGGAGGTACTTGGGCTTCAGCTCTGGATAAACATACCCCATGAAAAAAAGATGTCAACACCGGCATATTCATACTATAAATCAAAGGATATTCCCGTTATAAGGAGAGGCAATTCCACATCCATAAGGGTGATCGCTGGAAAGGCTGAAGATGTGGAGGGTCCATATGAAAGCATTACCTCTCATGGAATATCATATATACACATGAATATGGGTGAAGGCGAAGAGTTTACACTGAGGGGGTATGAGGGAAAAAGGGTCATAATTTTCTGCTTTTCAGGTTCAGTCAGAATGGGCGAATCCCTGAAGCTTGAAGAAAAAAGATCCTTTGTCATGTCTGTTGAGGGTGACAGTTTCAATTTAACAGGTTTGGGTAAAGTGAATGATATAATTGTTATTGCAGGAAAGCCCACAGGTGAAAATATAGAATGGTACGGGCCCATCGTTATGTCTACCAGAGAGGAGATAGCAGAAGCCATATCAGATCTTAACAGTGGAAATTTTGTCAGGGAAAGGGAACCACACATATTCTAAACAAAGGCAGGAAATTTCAAATTTCATAAATTAATATAGGCATCCCTTCAGCAAATTACCTTTTAAAAGCCAATAAAGCAAGCGCCATATTGAGAAATTTTATTTTTTCAACATAATTATGTTTCAGTTATATGCCAGCATTTTCAAATCCCATTCTAAAATCATTTAAAACCCATGTTTTGAATGGATCTATTTTTTTCAAATTTTATGTATTACACTATGGATCTTTCACAGTTGCATCTCTTTAATTTCATCTGAGTCTATTTCTTGAATCCTTACCTTATAAATAAATATTGACAAAAAGGACATGGCACGGGTTACCCAGATTAGCAGCAATGGAAAAATGTCTGCCTGACTGGAATCTGCAGGTTTTGGTTCTGACCATTTTCGAAAAGATTCCTAAAGCATGTCAACATTGTTTGATTCATCTGCTCTTCTATGTACCAAAACCATGAACCAACAGGCTATTTATTATGCCCAAAATGAGAAGGATATGAGACTTGATTTTTTAATATTAATCCTTGTGGGAATTGTTTCATCCACAATTTCCATAATTTACTACACACTGAATGCATACTTTTCTGTCAGGGAGAGGGAGAAGAGCACATTGGATTCTGGACTGAGTGGTGAGGATGTAACTGTCATCATTCCCGTATACAATGAAAACCCAGAAATATTTGAAAGGTCACTTTCTGCAGTGAGGAGCCAGACTGGAAGGGTAATAGTGGTCAGCGATGGAAATGAGAACCCTTACAGGGAAATATGTGAAAGGAATCAGGCAGAGTTCATACTCAAGAGAGAAAGAACAGGAAAGAGGGATTCTCTGGGGATTGGAATGGAAAGAGTCAGTTCAAGAATCGTGATTTTGATGGATGCAGACACAGTGCCTGATATGGATGCCGTGGAGAAAGTACTCAAGGAGTTTGATGAAAACACCGGGGGTGTGGGAGCAAACATATACATGGACACATCAGAGGGCAATCTTGTGGCATATGCCTCAGAGTTCCTTGAGCGTTCAAAGGAAACAGTCCAGAGGGCCATGAGCAGATTTGGAAACATTATGCTGATCGATGGAAGCTTTGCCACATACCGTACAGAGGTAATTAAGGAATATGTCACGTCCAGCGAGTTCAGGAATTTCAGGATAAGGGGTGAAATACCATACTACGGCGGAGGGGATGACACATCTCTGACATCTTACACTATCAGAAAGGGTTACAGGGTGGCAAAGGCATTCGACGCCCACGTAATGACCGTGCCGAAAAAGACCATAAAATCCTTTGCAAAACAGAATCTAAGATGGTCAAGAACTGCATGGAGAACATTCTTTGCAAACATCAGGAATGGAACATTCAAAAGATCAAACAAATTCTATGTAATGGAGCAGTTTCTTACATTTTCCATACCCGTTCTATTTCTGATTCTTCTTGCAATGAGGGTAATAACATTCTCAGATTTCATATACCGCAGGGGGCTGTCTGCCATAAATCCCATGTTTCTGATTGAGAGAGATGTAAGTGATATATACATGAGAACATATACAATGTTGTCGCTCCTGTCAACAACGTCTTCATTCCTGTTCCTGGCAACAGTGGCGGGAAGAAGCATTAAGGAAAGGCTCAAAACCATTGCCTATGGTTCCATAGGCGCAGGTATTCTGTTCATAACATCCATATATGCAATGTTCACATTCACAAGATCATGATAAAATATTATTTCATTAAAAAACATACAGAAAAAGATGTATACATTGGGGCTTGAGGGGACAGCACATACTATAAGCGCCTCAGTCCTTGACGAGGAAAAGATATACTCTCTGGCATCCATGACATACAGCCCTGAGCAGGGTGGAATTAACCCAAGAGAGGCTGCAGAATTCCACTTTAAAAACATAAAGGGCATAATAGAAAGGGCTCTGAGGGAATCAGGGATAGGAATGGATAAAATAGGCCTCATAAGTTTTTCCAGAGGGCCAGGTCTTCCACCATCTCTGAAAATTGTTGCAACTGCAGCAAGGGCCCTATCTATCAAATATAATATACCAATAGTTGGTGTGAACCATCCATTGGGCCACATTGAAATCGGAAGAAGGGAGACAGGCGCGGTTGATCCTGTGATGCTTTACGTTTCTGGAGGCAATACCCAGATAATCGCATACAGGAATGGAAAATACAGAGTTTTTGGTGAAACACTTGACATAGGCATTGGAAACCTTCTGGACAAGGTTGCAAGGCAGATGGGTTTTCCCTTTCCGGGAGGTCCAGCCATAGAAAGGCTTGCACTGAATGGGGGAAAGTTGCTTCAGCTCCCATACACCGTGAGAGGAATGGATACTGCATTCTCAGGCATGTATACGGCATGTGTGGATCTGATGAAAAAGGGTGAAAGGAATGAGGATATATGCATGAGCCTTCAGGAATATGCCTTTTCAATGCTTGTGGAAACCCTGGAAAGAGCCATATTCACAACGGGAAAAAAATCGATTCTTCTTGCAGGTGGGGTCGCAAGGAATAAGAGATTGAGGGAAATGATTAAGATTATGGCAGATGAGGCAGGGGTTGAGGTATTTGAAACTCCTGACAAATACTGCATGGATAATGGCGCAATGATAGGCCAGGCAGGCATTCTCACATTTAAGGCGAGGGGTGGGGACAATCTCGAGGATACCGCAATAGATCAGTTTTACAGGATCGATCAGGCATTTGCCTCATGGGTCCAGATAGACGAAAGGAAATATGAGAACAGAGGGGCAGAATCGGATATAACATATGAAAAATTCCACAGTTTTGATGCTGTGAAGAAGGCAAGAATACCAAAGGGATACAGGCTGAAAGAACTTGATCATGCCATAAGGAAGGCAAGGATGAGGAGGGAAATAACCATGCTGTACAGACTGAGTCAGGCTAATGTACCTGTACCTGAAATTTTCGCTGTGGATGTGGAAAATGCATCCTTCTCCATGGAGAGGATCGAGGGTGTACAGTTATCTATGATGATTGAGCCTGATATGGGAATTGGAGAAAAACTGGGAAGAGCAGTGGGGAAGATGCATTCCAGTTCTCTCTGCCACGGCGATCTCACAATGAATAATATTTTGGTCGCAGATAATGAAATAGTCATAATCGATCCATCAATGGGAAACCCCTCTGGAAATATACAGGACTTTGCATATGATATGAGGCTGCTCAGGGAAAGTGTGAATGCAACAATTCATGACGGCAATAGATTTATGAGTCATGTTGAGAAAGCCTACAGGGAAACTTTTCACGATGCAGGCAGGGTTCTTGAAGAGGTTAAAAATATAGAGGCAAGGAGGAGATACGTTTGATCTTAAGGTTTATAACAAGCAATGAACACAAATATGAGGAAATACGCCAATATCTTAAGGAAAGGGGAATAGAATGCCAGTGGGTAAGAATGAAATATGAGGAGATACAGGATGATACAACAGAGGCGATCTCACTGGCCAGTGCACAGTATCTCAGAGGAAAGGTTGAGGAACCTTTTTTCCTTGAGGATACCGGCCTTTATGTAAAAGAACTCAGGGGATTTCCAGGTCCATATTCATCCTACGTTTTGAGAACCATAGGGAATGAGGGTATCCTTTCACTTTTGAAAGGCAGAGAGAGGGATGCGATTTTCAAGACGGTAATCTCGTATTGCGAAAATGGAAATATAAGCCAGTTTACAGGCATACTTAAGGGAAGAATAGGCGAATATGAAAGGGGAAGTTCCGGGTTTGGATTTGATCCCATATTCATACCGGAAGGTTCGGAAAAATCCCTTGCAGAGATGTCCATAAGGGAGAAGAATGAACACTCCCACAGAATAAACGCTCTCAGACAATTTATGGAATTTCTTGAAAATAAAGGAAGTGCATAATGCCAGGGCGTCACATAACTTTAAAATATGAAATTTAAATAAAGCAGAGATGTCAAAGATTTACAGGGAATGGATGTTCTATATATACATGATATTATCTGCCATATTCGTGATAATTTTTATAATATCTGCAAATGACCTCCTTTTCCATTATAATGGATTCATAAACAATGGGCTGACATTTGAAGCAGCAGGAAACTGGAACTACTGGATTTTTACCCTATCTCTGATTTTTTCAGGCATTTTCCTTTATTACACCTATGACTGGTTCAAGGATGACAGATTTTTTAACGAAATAATGAACTCAGACAGCAAGTCAAAGTTCATAAAAAATATGAGGGAACTTGAAACCATTGCAAGAAAGCACGGCCCATCCTATGAAGAGAGGCTTGTGGAAAAGAAAAGTGCCTGGAAGATCAGGCAATAAGTTTTTTAACAAATTCAGGAAGACTGAAGGCAGATTCAGCAATTTCCATGTTGAAATACTGACCTGCTGGAACACTATCCTTCCTCATTTTGATGGGGGTGTTCTTTGCCATTGTGAATGACCAGAAACCGCTTGGATAGGTTGGTATGAACGCTGTGTAACTTTTAACATATTCAAATGCAGGTTTCATGCCTCTTTGAGCCATTCCTATGGCCTTTGGCTGGTAGAATGGTGATCCAGATTGAGTCACAACCACACCCCCAGGAGCAAGAATCTTTGCCACATTATGATAGAACTTTGAATCAAAAAGACCCTCTGCAGGTCCGACCGGATCGGTGGAATCAATTATTATTATGTGGAACTTTTCCTTTGCTGTTTCCACATATTTGATCCCATCTCCTATGATTAGTTCCACGTTTTTCTTAGAAAAGGATGATGCCAGTTCAGGGAAATGCTTCCTGCATACCTCCACAACCTGCCCATCTATTTCAACGTTCACAATTCTCTTCAGGCCAAGTTTAAGAAGTTCCCCGGCAGCTCCCCCGTCACCTCCTCCTATTACGAGAGCACTTTCAGGCTTGGAATCTGCATAAAGGTATGGCATTCTTGTGATCATTTCATGGTAAACAAATTCGTCCTTTTCTGTTAGCTGAACTGTTCCGTCAATGGAAAGGAGTTTTCCAAAGTCATACGTCTGGAAAACATCTATTCTCTGATAATCAGTTTTCACTGAAAGCAACTGATCACTTACCCTGAAGGAAAGCTGCAGATTATCGGAATATCTCTCTGAAAACCAGTTTTCTATGAGTTTCATCCAATGCATAATACATACTTGCTTAATTTTTTATTGTTTTTTCATTTGATCTCCCTCATCTTTGATATTATCATATATCATCTTTGCAGCCTCTTCAAAGAGGTTGTCTATTTTATTTGCAGAGCGATTTACCTTTACCCCGCCCTTTAAATTCATCATCCTGTATTTCCACAGGAGGTAGAAGCCTATGATTGCGACACTTCCTATTTCCGTTACCCTCCCCTTTACCACATGGGAGAAAAAGGATTTCATTGTTACAATGCGAGTAAGTATGGAAATAATATTGGCCTTAACCTCTACCTCTCTGTCATCCCCTATCCTTTCGTCTGTCAGCTCTCCAAACAATCTCTGCCCAACAATGAAAGGATTAATAAGATCCTCCGGTTTAAGTTTGTAGGGCTCCCTATCCATAATATTTAGATAAAGAGCCTTAAGATTTCTATCCCTCCATAGCATTGCAAGATTTATGGCGGGGCAATATTTTGAAATTTCATAAAGATAGTAAGAACCACAGTATTCCAGAGGTTTGCCTGCCATAAAAATATGCCTGAAAGCCTCGCCCTGGATAGGGCTATCTTTAAAACAGGATGCTGCAAGGCAGTCTGCCATTGATTCTTCAATGATTTTAAAATAAAATGAATACTTTCTTTCCTCCTCTCCGTACATATGCACCCTGTCCATGAACGCGTGGGAAAATTCATGGAAAAGTGTTGCAACGAAATGGATAGTGTTATTTTTTTCATCATTAATATCATTCTCTGCAATTTTCTCGTAGCAGATAAATATGGAATCCTTCTTAAGATAATCCTGATCCCATCTACTTAGGGCCTCCTCCAGACGTTTTCCTTCATTGGGAAGCAACGCATTTTTCCTGTCAATTATTTTTTTAATATATGTCGGGAATTGTGATGCTGAAATATAAAGGCCCATGGGAATTTCCCTATAATGGTTCCTTTCAATTATTCCCTCCATTTTCTCCAGTTTATCCTGTAATCTATCTGGATCAAAATCCTCATCCATTTTCAGTTCCAGGATGGTGTTCTGAGGAACCACATCTTGGGGAAATTGTTCCATAACACTGATGCTTACAATATAAACATTTATCCTCTGATACAGTTCTTTGAAAATATGTGCGAGAGGGAGAAATTTTTTAACATCTTTCCACAAAGGCCATATCCGCGAATCAATATCAAATATCCTGATTTCATTCAGTTCCTTGATTTCCATTGTACATAAATGACTGAAGTTTAATAAAATTTTTATAAAAACTATGAGAAGGCAAGTTTCTTTCAAGTTTTTCCAGCCGGCTCATGGGTCGCCGGTGTTCCATCTTTAATAAATAAAAATTCCAGTAACAACCCATATAAGCACAATAACAGTTATTATATAAACTGCCATAAAGGGTTGATGAGTGAATTTGATGTCATAGTTGTAGGGGCAGGTCCGGCAGGTGCATCTGCCGCCATAAGGCTGGCCTCAAATAAGGTAAATGTTCTCCTTGTAGACAGGGCAGATCCGCCCGGAAGCAAGAACGTTTCCGGAGGGGTGCTATGGGGAGATTCACTTGGGCAGGTAATACCTGACTGGGAAAAGAGCAACATGCTGGAGAGGTATGTCGAGGCCAAAGGTGTAACATTCCTCACAAAGGATTCAAAAATATCCATAGATTTCAGATCAAAAAAATTTGGTGAATATAAGAGTGGATACACTGTCCTCAGGACAAAGTTTGATGCCTGGCTTGCAAAGAAGGCAAAGGATGCAGGGGCAATGGTTGCTTCTGGAGTAACAGTGGATAAGATTGCAATGAAGGATGGAAAGGCAATAGGGGTTGAGCAGGCAGGAGAGACAATAACATCGGATGCAGTCATACTTGCAGAGGGCGCCAATTCAAGGATTGCCTATGATTCAGGGTTAAAGAAAAAACCAACAGATGAAAAGATTGCTCTGGGAGTGAAAGAGGTTATAAAGCTTCCAGAAAAGACGATTACAGAAAGATTCAATCTGACGTCCCCAAAGATGGGTTTTGCGTCAGAATATGTCCTTGGCTTCCTGGATGGAGGAGTCAAAGCGGGAGGATTTCTCTATACAAATAAGGAATCCATATCAATAGGTGCAGTCATATCCATGGGAGATTTGAGGAAAAACAACCAGACATATTCTTTCAATGTGATTGAACAGTTCAAGGACCATCCATTCATTGCGCCGCTCATACAGGATGGAAGGGTTGAGGAGTACAGTGCCCATCTTGTTCCCGAGGGTGGAATGTCTGTTGATTCAGTGTATGGTAATGGATACATGATTGCAGGTGATACTGCAGGATTTACTTTCAGCAATGGACTGGTACTTCAGGGAATGAACTATGCCATTGTTTCAGGCATAGTTGCGGCAGATTCATTTATGGAGAAGAAGGGAAAAGGTCCAGATATGAACTTCGCGAACTATGGGGAAAACCTTGCAAAGACCTTTGTAATGAAGGATATGAAGAACTTCTCTGGCATAGACAGGGTTACATGGAGCGAAACAATCCACAACACCATACCTGCAATTGCAGAGGATGCAATGCTCAACATATTCTCCGAGGATGGAAATCCAAAGAAGCACCTTTCCCAGATTGTATTATCTTCGGCACTGAAACATAAGGATAAGAGAAAGGATCTTGCTGTGGATCTATATAGAATGATAAGGAGGTTGTGAAAATGATGAAAATTGAAGACAGGTTATCTCTGTTGAATTATAAGATTGACAAGTCCTATGCCCACATTACGGTAAACCCATCCATATGTGAGACATGCCCCGATCATTTCTGCACATTTGCCTGCCCGGCAAAATGCTACACATTGATAGACGAAAAGCTTAATTTCAAATACGAGGACTGTGTGGAATGCGGAACATGTGATACTGCATGCTCCCATGGAAGCGTTGCGTGGACAAACACAAAGGGCGGGCACGGAGTAAAATATAAGTTTGGATGATTGAAATGGCGCTTGAGATAATTGTAATGATAAAGCAGGTTCCAGACAGCTCTGAAGTTGTCATTGATCCGGTAACATTCACTTTGAACAGGGGAGCTGCCAGGAATGTGATAAATCCCGCAGATGAAAATGCGGTTGAGCAGGCACTGAGAATAAAGGACCAGAATCCTGATACTCATATTACAGTAATAACCATGGGGCCACCCTTTGCAGAATCGGCACTTCTGGACTGCATGGCAAGGGGGGTTGACAGGGGAATCCTTGTAACGGACAGGGCCTTTGCAGGGGCAGATACATATCCAACAGGCCTCACACTTGCAGCAACCATAACAAAGATCGGAAAGTTCGACATAATATTTGCCGGTGAAGAATCAACAGATTCATCCACAGGCCATGTTGGTCCAGGTGTGGCAGAATTCCTTGGAATTGAACAGGCATCATATACATCCAATTCATGGGTCGAGGACGGAAAGGTCTATGCAGAGAGGCAGCTGGAAGATGGCGTTGAAACTGTAAGGATGGAGCCTCCATGCCTCATAACTGTGCTAACAAATTCAAATATCCCCAGAAATGCAACCCTAAGGATGAAAATAGATGCAATGAAGAGGGGAATAGAAACATGGACACTGAATGACATAGGACTGAAACCTGAGTGGGTTGGACTGAAAGGTTCACCAACAATTGTGAAATCTATGAAATCCATACAGGAAAAGAAGAGGGAGGGGAAGAAATTCACTCCTGACCAGATGGATGATTTTGTCAATGAGCTTGTTTCAAAGGGCATACTTAAACTGGGTGATGAGTAAATGGCAGGTCTTATAAATGCTGAACCCCCTGCAAACCCTGATGAATACAGGAATGTGATGATATTCCTTGAATCAAGGAATGGAGAGTTAAAGAAACCTGGCCTTGAAATGATTTCAGTGGGCTCTGCAATGGCTCACAAGGTCAATGAAATACTCATAGGAATTGTATTCGGGGATAAGGTTGGGGATATGGTAAAGCAGGCAGGAGAATATGGGTGCGACAGGGTAATAGGATATGAATCCCCTGATTTGAAGGATTTCAGGACAATTCCCTATGCAACCCTTCTCAGCGATCTCATAGTTGAACTCAAACCAAACATCCTCCTCATACCGGCAACAAGGAACGGGAGGGATCTGGCATCGAGGATTGCAGTGAGATCAAGGACAGGTGTCACTGCAGACTGCACAGAGCTGGATGTGGATCCAAACGGAAGAATTCTTCAGGCAAGGAGGCCAACCTATGGTGAGAGCACACTTGCGGAGATTCTCTGCAAGAGGCACAGACCACAGATGGCCACAGCAAGGCCAGGTATTTTCGCAGTACCTGAAAGAAATCCCAATGCAAAATATGAATCTGAGATAAGAAAGGCAAAGATAAAGAAGGAATACCTCAGGAAGGAGATTGTGGATTTCAAGCCAAAAACAACAGTTGATCTTACCTCAGCCAGATATATAGTAAGTGGCGGTCTTGGTCTTGGTAAGGCTTCAGGCTTCAAATTGATTCAGGAACTGGCAGATGAGATCGGTGCCTATGTTGGCGCATCCAGGCCCACAGTGGATCTGGGATGGATAGGCAGGGATCATCAGGTTGGTCAGACAGGCCAGTCGGTGAGGCCGGAGTTATACATTGCCTGCGGCATATCTGGAAAGGCCCAGCACCTTATGGGAATGAAGCTCAGCCAGAACATTGTATCAATAAACACTGACCCGGATGCAGAGATAAATGGAATATCTGATTACATAATCAACGCAGATTTATACGAAGCAATTCCTAAACTCATTGAGGCCATAAGGAAGAAAAAGGCAGAACTTAAAAAAGAAGCAAAACCTGAAGCTGACGGAAAAAAGAAGGAAGTTAAGGAAAAGGCCGCAGAAAAATAACCTTAAATTTTTTGCAATTCTTAACTCAAATTTTCTGAATAATCTAATGTATTATATTAAACAGTATGGTATATGAAAATGTATATATAATAAATGCCATTAATCATTCATGGAAAATAAACACGAATTAAATCTTCTTGAAAGAATTGTCACATCTCATGATCCAATTACCGTGTTTAAAGGCATATTCTTATTTTTTGATGTTCAATCAGTTATATTTGGGCAGAATTCCCTGTCTATGGTGACTGGAACTCTTAATTCTCAGGGAGACAGTAACTCTCCATATTTGGAAACTCACCCCGTGGGAACCGGTGGATACTGCGTATCCAGGGCAACAATGGAATTTACAATCACTAACAGCACTCCCTGGTATTCCTCCTACTATATTGTCAAATCCACCGAGAAAGCATACTTTCACGTGCAGGACACTTATGCAGGCACAAGATTCTGTAAACCTCCAGAAGTGTCAATTTGTGCATCTGTCAGTGGCCTACCCGGTGGAAAGGTAATCAGCATAAACGGGCCTCATTATTTCGTCAATGGAACCTGTAATGGGGTGCCGTATGAAACATTCGATGGGGATGTTGTCATGGAAAACTATGCATGGGTGAACGGTCACCAAACGAGTAATATGTATACAAATATAGTTGTCCATTATAAGGTTGAGGGCAACGGGGTCATCAAAATACGTTATTGGGTTAAATACAACGGTGTAACGAATTCAGAGCTGGCAGCTTACATTACAATTACAAATCAGCTAAAGACTTTCTCTGCCTCCGGAGGAGGATAATTGAGGGAAAATAATAATTCCCATAAAATCAAATAGGATAAATGGTGATCTCATTGAAATTGAAGACTTTTATAATAATTGTTCTGGTTGTACTCACTGTGCTAAGTGCCTTTGTCCTTTTTGCTCCTGTTATCCAGGCTTATGACGTCAACGGTTCACTGGTAAGAGGGGCAACACATGAGGGGGCACAGTTTCAATACGAAATGGATGCGTTGGGACCCATCTGTTTTTCGCATAAAAACCCAATAATTCACGGTATTTCCAATTGCGAAATGACTATAAGTTATGTGAATGTTACATTGGGAGCAGGAAGTGCAACATTCTCTGTATCCCTCTACGGTCAGCCAAATTCAAGTGTTGCTCTTATAAAATCATTCAAGTTCTCAGCCTCGAGCAGCAGTCAAATCTATCAGTCATTCTTTCCTCCGGACCTTACTGGCAATGGTGAATTTTATCATGTGTTCAATGCAGTGGCGGAGGATAAGGAGACAACTACTGTTTACTCAACGATTAACGTAGGAACTGGTTCATTATACTCCTTCTCACAGGAGGTCATACTTCTTAACGTTGCAGGCCAGCCTACCGGTTTTTGGGGGCAGGTCTCAAAGGAGATGGATGCGAATATTGCATATTATGTGGACACGCCTTCAAATGCCTTTCTAAGTGATTTATGTTTTTCTGGCAATTCCACCGCGATTTCCCAGCTTCTGGGTTCATCTTCTGTCACAAATGTCACACTGTTTTCACTTCAACTAACCAAGGAAGACTCAGCTCTGTCTTCTCTTAACCTTCAGCATTATATAACCCAATATTTGTCTATTGCAATTATCATATGGGTGGTCGGGGTTATGTACATTGTCTCAGTATACAGGGGTATGAAGAGAAAGGGGCGGAGATAAATGGTAGAATCGTCAGGGGATGCCATATATTGCAATGATGTGAGCAAGTTGTTCAGGAGACGTAAAGTCCTCAATAATGTTCAATTTTCCTTAGGGAAAGGAATCAACATACTTTCCGGGGTTAATGGATCCGGTAAAAGCACGCTTTTCTATATTCTAACAGGTATCATGAAACCAGACGGAGGTTCGGTATCCATTCTCGGTCATGACCCGTGGGTTTCCCATGAGGCAGCCATGAAGGAGGTTTCCTTTATGCTGGAGCGACCCTCTGTACTTGGATCGGCATCAATCCGGGAACACATTTACTGGTTTTCTTCAATTAGGGGGACAGGCACAGAAAGCATCAAGGATTATATGCACCTTTTTGGGGTTGAATACACGCTGTCCTCCAGTTTTCAGTCTCTGAGCATGGGAGAGATGGAGCTGGTTATGCTCTCCTGCTATCTGAGTTGTGAAACTCCTGTCTTTATACTGGATGAGCCAAACTCCAATGTTGACGTTCACAGGAGATCCATAATATCTGAAGTCATAAGGAATAAGGCAAAAGCATCTAACAGCATCTTTCTCATCTCAACACATATTTTCGATGAACTTCTCACAACTTCGGACAGGGTTATGGTTCTCAAAAATGGTCAGATAACCAATACAGACGGGGCTTCTGGAAGGCGAGCAAGCATTCTTCGTACCTCAGATAACATTGCTCTAAGGGCAGCTCTTGAGGTTGATTTTCCGGATACATCCATCAACGGAGGTGCCATTTTCACCTCTGCCAGCATTGATAACTGCGTGAAAGCTGCTTTGGAGAGGGACATTACGGTATTTTCCTATATCTCAATACCAGAGGCGTTGAGGTCAATTTATGAATAAACGTGTTTTGTTATCATTGATAGCGGGTGACCTGGATCCCTTTTTTTCTGTCGAGATAACCATTCTCTTCGGAGTAATGATTGCAAACTATTCGATGATCGGGCTTCTCGAGATTCAGCCAGGCCAAACTCAGGAAGGAGTAGTATCATTCGCCATTTCCCTTTTTAAGGCGGCATATGTACCATTCATTCTGGCCCTCACCCTGGTCATATACAGCATGGCCCGGACACTGGAAGATGGGCGTTTTCTAACCTATATTTCATTCCCCTACAGTGTGAGGAAAGTCACATCTTACATGTTCACCTATTCGGCCATTTATCCGGGGGTGCTTCTTGCAGCAGCAATCGCAGTTGATTCATGGGCATTTTCATTTTCTACATGGCCACTGGTCCCTGCTGTGCTGATATTTTACATTACCTGCTTTTCAATTTTGTTTGAAAGCATGGGGCTATTCCTGGCGACCCTCACAAGGAGCCCAGTTCTGGCGGGGGGCATACTTGGTTCTCTATACATTTTCATCATACCGACTACCATACATAAAAATATAAAAAGCGCTTTAATGTACGCCATTGCTGGTCCCAATTTCCTTAAGGCCAGGGTTTCATCCAATTCACTGTACATTTATGGGGGCATCTTTGAGGTTATTATGGGAATCGCTCTCCTGCTTTTATCCTTTGAGATAATCAGAAGAAGAAATCTCAGACCGGTGGGGAGGTGAATAATAATGTGGAAATCCTTTGTAAGACTGGCTCTTATATGCCTGATCTTTCTAACAGCATTTTCAGGTCTTTGGGCTTATTCTGCGAATAATAATTCCCCATCTTCATTTAACCCTCAGGTTGAACTGCATATTCATAATAAGACATCAACTTTCGTGGATTGTATTTTCAGCTTTAACTCATCTCATCATATTGCATCCTATGGCAATGGGGGAACAATTTTCTTTTACGATGGTCTAAAATTTAACAGTTCCTTAGCCCCTGGAAATTGGTCTCTTACAATTCTTATAAACACATCAAATCCCAATGTCCTGCCTTACACGTGCACTTACAATTTCACATCAAGCCAGACTACTGGCCAGATAGGGCTTTCATTGACACCGGGATACTACACAATCCAATTAAACGTAAGTGTAAATGTGGGCGTGGCAAGCAATTTAAATCTCACGCAGGCATTCTTCCCGGCTGAAAAAAATGTGTCAGGAGAGTTTATTGCAACCCTGGTTAAGCCAGATGTTACTGTATTCACATATCCAGCTGGCATATCAGCCGGTTTTACAGTTCTGTTTTCCGTGATTTCCATAGCGGATTACTGGAGGAAGTTCTCAAGATAGGATCCATTGTTAAGGGATAAGAGCCTCCATTATTTTCAAATTTATGGATAAATTTTTCAATTTTTGAAATTTTTACAGATTTACAGGAAAACAGTGCAACCGAATTCTTAAATTGATTATTCATGCCTATACAGCCTTCAAGATAAGATAACCTTTCAAAGACCTGAATGTCAGGGATAGACATTCTGCAATCTTATTTATTAATGAATTGATATATTTGTTATTATAAGTAAACCAAAGATTAAATATGAGTATTTATACCTGCCAAAATACCTATATAGTATATTAATCATGTGTTAAACTATGGAAAGTAGTGGTAATAATTCGTCAGCACCAGGCGGCAAAAAAGCCATTATTGCAGTCGCAGTTGTGATTGTGCTCATAGTGGCTGGTCTGGGTACCTATTTTGTTTTAACCCAGAATCACCCGTCAACCAGTAAGCCAAGCAGTTCCGTAACAATTACAGTTGCGGCTCCCGTTTATAGTTCAAGTACAAGTATCTGGGAGAATTTTATAAATAACGCAACTTCAAGCTGGCAGGCAGCCCATCCAAATGTGACAATAAAGTTTGTAGGGCCATCTGATGCAAGCAGTGAGTCACAGTATTATGACAAGCTTGATCTTATGACATCCAGTCCCTCAACGGCTCCAGATGTCATGCTGGAAGATATGTTCTATACAGCCACATATGCCCACGAAAAAGTTATAGCACCACTTAACAGCTATATGAACAGCACTGAAAAAGCCTCATTCTTCAAATCTGCCATAGGCCAGATGGAAATTAACGGTACAGTATACGGCCTGCCAACTCAGGTCAGTGACACACTGATATATTACAACATGTCTCTGTTCAAGGAGGCAGGAATCAAGACGCCATGGCAGCCAACAAGCTGGGCAGATATACTTCAGACAGCAATGTACCTGAAGGATAACCTTACAGGCATAAGTGGATTCGTGCCAATGAACATTTACACGGACACAAGGGCTGGAGAGGCAGCATCATTCACAGGTTTCGAAGGCCTATTATATGGAACAGGCTGGGGTCTGTATAACTTTACAAGTGGCCAGTGGTATGGAAACAATCCTGGATTGAATGCAACACTACAATTTTATAAGGATGCATTTATAACCGATAAGGTTGCCACAGTTGATCTAAGCACCACTCCTTACATAACCGTTGGCCAGTATTTGCAGGAAGGAAAATTGGGAATAGCAATTGATGGAAACTGGATGTATGGATACCAGTGGGCATCTGGTTCACACAAAATATACAACTTCACAAAGTACATTGGTCTTGCCTATATTCCAACTGAATTTGGGCAGGCTCCCTATTATAACTCAATGGTTGGAGGATGGGGATGGGCAATGTATTCAGGCGTGACAGACAAGTCTCTGGTATACTCATTCATGCAGGCTATGGACAACACCACCAACCAGATCAACATCAATCTTCCCGGACAGGCACTGGCAGGTGGACTTCCTGCAAAAACCGATGCTTCAAGCAATCCCCTGTTCCAGAAGTTGATGCCAGGTGCACCCCAGCTGGACACATTCTATGCAAACGTATTGAAATATGGAAGCTACAGGCCTCCTGTTTCGACCTATCCAACAGTTTCCACTGCACTTCAGGCAGCAATGAGTGATGTTGTGGTAAAGGGTGACACAGTAAGTCAGGCCTTAAGTGCATACGATTCCGCATTGATAACTGATTTCGGCAGTTCCATGGTTCAGGTTGTATCACACCCAACCATAGGGCCATACATTGCCATACAGAACGTTCATCTGGCGCAGAATATTAATAATGTTGCAACGTCACCCTATCATATATTTTACAGCAATCTTTATATAACATCCAAAAACTAATTTTTTTGAGGTAAAATATGTTTAAAGCAGGCACATTGGTACAGAGAAAAGAAAGGAACAATTCCTTATTTTATATAATGGCATTGATTCCTGCCTTTGCCTATCTGGGAATATTTTTCATCTACCCCCTTGTACTTTCAGTTTATTACTCTTTTACAAATATATCTCTTCTCAACATTGACCATTACAGATATATTGGATTCTACAATTATGGGAGGCTTTTTTCAAGCTCTGTTTTTGAACAGTCAGTTATCATTACAGTTGTCTTTTTCATATTTTCCGCCATTCTTGGTCAGATGGTTCTGGGTGCAATTGTGGCCTATGTAATCAATGGTACAAAGAAAATATTCGGAACAGTAATCACTCTTGTGATCCTTATGGCATGGGCAACCCCTCAGGTCGTGAGCGGAATTACATGGTACAGTACACTCAGTTATTTCCCAGTTGGTTTAGTAAATTATATCATAACCGGACTGGGCGGAAAACCCATCCATTTTCTGTCATACCATAATGCTCTTTATATGATCATACTTTCAAACATATGGATAGGGCTTGGGTTCTCTGTACTGCTCTTCAGCTCTGCCATTAAAAATATAAACCCCTCTGTTATAAAGGCAACAATTGTGGATGGGGCAGGCCCCTTCTCAAGATTTTTCAGGGTTATCTTTCCAATGCTTAAACAAACCATACTGACAGATCTCATACTCATAACCCTGTGGACTCTTGGGGCATTTACGGTTGTTTATGTTCTTACACATGGTGGGCCTGCAGATGCAACTAACATACTTACCATATATCAGTACCATACTGCATTTTCAGTGTTCGATGTTGGCCTGGCAAACACCATAGGTGTGATGATAATTCTGGCCGGTATCGTAATGTCACTGGTGTACATAAGGGTGATAAAAATTGAAGACTGAAGATATTAAAATAACGGCAATCCTTGCCTATATAACACTGATTTTTCTTGCATTTCTGTTCATAATTCCATTTGTATGGGTATTTGTAGAGGGTTTTGCCTCTGTGGGCAACATAGGTTTTGGAGATTTTGGAACATTTACACTCAGCTCCTATTATGCAATCTTCAGGAGCAAATATTTTGTGCTTTCCATTGAAAACGGTCTTATTCAATCCTTCGGCGGAACTGCCGTATCCATAGTTCTTGCCATATTTGCCTCCTATGTATTCTCAAGAAAGCGGTTTCCTTTGAGGAATGCACTAATACTTACAGTTCTATTTTTTACAGGCTTTCCTGTATTTTCGCTTCTCATTCCAATGTATGTTTTCTACCAGAATGTGAATCTATATAATACACAGGTTGGTGTAATCCTTGTCCTTGGGGTTCTCAATCTTCCCATAACCATATGGATAATGAAGAACTCCTTTGACCAGATTCCAAAATCAATCGAAAGAGCAGCAATGGTTGATGGGGCATCCCCATACCAGACCATAATTCACGTCTTTCTTCCACTGGCATTTCCAACCATTGCTGTTTTGATACTTCTGGATTTTATAACAAACTGGGGAAACTTCTATGTTCCATATATACTTCTAAGTTCAAGGCATCTGTTTCCAATTGCTGTGTACATATACACCTATTTCGGAGCATATTCTGTAAAATATAATGAACTGGCTGCAGCCTCTGTAATTTATATGATTCCCACACTGATTCTGTACATATTTGCCCAGAAATATCTCATAAAGGCATTTTCAGTGGGTGGAGTGAAAGGGTGAAATCATGGTATCTGTAAAACTTGTAAACATAAATAAGAAATTTTCAGGAACAACAGTATTGAAGGATATGAATCTTGAGGTCCAGGATGGGGAGTTTTTCATCCTGCTAGGGGCATCAGGCTCAGGCAAGTCAACCACGCTGAACATAATTGCAGGGCTTGAAAAGGCCACATCAGGGGACATACTGTTCGATGATAGGATTGTAAATAAGATGGGTCCGGTGCAAAGGGGTGTTGCCATGGTATTTCAGGACTATGCCCTCTATCCCCATCTAACGGTGAGGAACAATATTGCATTCCCGCTGAAGATGAGGAAGGCTTCAAAGGAGTTCATAGAAAAGAAGGTAGGTGAAGTTTCAAATGTTCTTGGACTTGAAAAATACCTTGACAGGTATCCAAGGGAACTTTCAGGGGGACAGGCCCAGAGAGTATCCCTTGGCAGGGCTCTGGTCAGGGATCCCGATATATTCCTTCTTGACGAACCCCTGTCCAATCTGGATGCAAAGATAAGGAGCCAGATCAGGGTCGAACTTAAATTGATTCAGGAAAATCTTGGAAAAACATTCATTTATGTGACACATGATCAGCAGGAAGCCATGTCCCTTGGGGACAGGATTGCAATCCTCAGACATGGAAAATTGGAGCAGGTAGGATCTCCCATGGAGGTCTATAAGGATCCTGTGAACCAGTATGTTGCAGCCTTTCTTGGTGAACCTGAGATCAATTTCTTTGAACTCACAAGGAATTCAAATATGTACAGTTCAGAGGAAATAATCCTGAAGGGGATAGAGGCAGAGGAGAATGAAATAACTGCAGGAATAAGGCCAGAATCCATAAAACTGAAAAAGGAAAGGGATAACGACGTGGAAATAAAAATTAAAATCCAGACATTTGAGAGCTTCGGTTCCTATTCAGTAATAATCGGAAAGGCAAGATCCGGTAAGGAGGTCAGGGTAAGGCTGGCAGAAATTCCTGAAATAAAGCCTTCAACAGAAATGGCCATGTATGTGCCCCTTGACGAAATATATCTATTTGGAAAGGACGGTAATAGAATAGGTAAAAAATGAAAACTTTTTTTAAATTTTGAGGTAATAATATGAGTTACAGCATTTACTATAATGAGGACTATGTTAGATTTAATTTCAACGCATACAGTTCCATAATGGATTTCAACAGGAATGGGGAGAAGGAATTGATCAAATATGATATGGATGATCTGTTTTTTGAAGAAAGATCTGAAAACACATTCATAATGATTGATCTCCCTGTGAAATCCCATGTTATGGGGCTTGGAGAACGGGCCTGCGGCGTGGACAGGAAAAGGAGAAAGATGGTCTGCTATAACACAGATCCAAATACATACAGGAGAGATCAGGATCCACTATATTCTTCAATCCCATTCTTTTATGTTATAAACCAACAGGATGTGAAGGGTTATTTTGTAGATTTTCCAGGAAGAATAGATTTTGATTTTGGTGTAGAAGTATATAATAGGATAAAAATAGGTGTACATTCAGAAGGTTTTGACCTATACTGCTTCACTGGAAAAACCCCGGAGGATATACTGAGACAGTATCTTTCTCTTACAGGAAGTCCCGTTCTCATACCGGAATGGGCCACAGGCCATGCCATTTCCAGGTATACCTATTATCCGGACAGCGTTGCCCTTGAGGTTCTGGATAGTTACAGGGAATATGTGCCTGTGGATGCAATGTATTTTGACATACACCATATGGATATGTACAAATTGTTCACGTGGGACAGGGGAAGATTTAAGGATCCTGAGAAGTTTATTGAGGAACTGCATAAAAGGAACACAAAGATTGTGACAATTGTTGATCCATCCGTGAAGGTTGACCAGAACTATGATGTATTTGGCAGATTGAATGGAACATATGTGGAAACCAAAAACGGGGAGATATATACTGCACCCATGTGGCCCGGAAAATCTGCATTTCCAGATTTCTTCAATAGTGAAGGGAGAAGAAGGTGGGGTGAGGAGATAAGGGAATGGCTCAAATATGGTGTGGATGGCATATGGCTCGATATGAATGAACCCACCGTTCTCCAGGGTGACAAGACAATGGAGGGAGATGCCATACATAGAACGGATCATGGCGTAATGAGGCACAGGGATGTGAGAAATGCATATCCTAACTTCCAGGCCATGGCCACCTATGAGGCAATGCTGGAAATCAAGGAAAAACCCTTCATACTTACAAGGGCAGGCTATTCAGGAATACAGAAATATGCCGCAATGTGGACAGGAGATAACATATCCTCAGAGGATGATCTTCACATGCAGATATCGACAGCATCATCCCTTTCCATAAGCGGCGTAACTTCATGTGGATGTGATCTTGGAGGTTTTTTCAACAGGGGAAATCCAGATCTTCTTGCGGCATACTACAGGATGGCCCTTTTCTTTCCTCTTTACAGGAACCATAAGGATATTGAGGGAAATGACCAGGAGATTTTCATGCAGCCAGCGGATATCAGGGAGGATATGGCTGAAAGCGTGTCCATGAGATACAGATTTTTGGACCAGATATATCAGGCAATATACTTCTCCCACAAATATCTGAAGCCAACCATTTCACCCCTTTCATTTTATTACTGGAAAGATGAGGAAGCCATACATATTGAGGATCAGTATATGCTTGGTGATAATATCCTGTATGCTCCCCTGTTGAACTCCGGGCAGGGAAGAAGGGTATATCTTCCCGAAGGCACCTGGGTTGATTTCAATTCCGGGCATATACATGAAGGGTCTTGCCACGTTAAGGTGGAACACAGATACCCCATATTCATAAAAATGAACTCTTCCATAATATATGATGGCTCGGTGATCATTTATGGAAAGGGAAAGTTTAAAATTTACAGGAATGGTGAATTTGAACTATCCCACACAGATGAGGGAAAGACAATTTCCACTGAAAGGGGCGATCTGAAGATAAGGGTATTTTCAAGGGACGTAAAGGATTGAAAATCTCTACCATTATATATTTTTAGGACATGGTCATGATTATGGATCTCCAATCTGATGCCTTTAAGGGACTTGAATCATTCCAGCTTTCTACCTATGAAGTCAGTGTATATTCTTCCCTGCTCATGAAGGGACCGATGAGGGCAAGTGAAATAACAAGGGAATCAGGAATACCACAGCCCAGGACCTATGATATTTTGGGAAAACTTCAGAGGAAGGGCCTGGTAATTGTTAATTCAAGCATACAGAGGACCTATGAGGCTGTGATGCCATCGAAAGCCTTGCGAAGCAGGGTCCAGGAGATGGACAGGTATCTGGACAGCCTGGATGAATATGTCCTGAGGAACAGGAAAAGTTCGGAAATAAGGGCGCCAAATGTTTGGTTTGTGGAAAACAGCAGAAGTGCCATGGCCAGGCTTGAGGATCTCATATCCCATGCAGATTCCGAGATACTTTTTTCCCTGGAACTTGGGAAGCTCAATGATTTGTTGCCTGCGCTCAGGAGGGCTGCAAAGAGGGGTGTAACATTGTGCGCAGTCATGAAGGAGAACATAGGAAAGCACAACCTTGACTATCTTTCTGAACTGGGAGTGGTGAGAATAAGGGAGATAATGCCCGTGGAGATTGTGATTGCAGACAGGAAGACCGCATTCCTGAACGCAAATTCCCTGTCTCAGACATCAAACTATTCCATATTCGTTCAGGAGGAGGAACTGGTTGACGTGATCGATTTCTATTTCTTTAATATGAACTGGGTTTCTTCCCATTATTATTCTGACTTTGAGGGCATGGAAAATATAAGGGCATGTTCTTCATGGTTTGCCTGCGAGGCCATAGAAAATATGACAGGGAAGGGTTACAGAGTAAGGGCGCAAGTTGAGGGTTTTCGCTCAATGGATCCAATCTCCATAGAGGGAGATGTGCTTTCTGTTAAAAGGATACAAGGATTGCAGCAGGCCTTTTTTGTGAGGACCGGCGATCAAACTTTCAGTGTTGGGGGAAAGAATGCAACCCTTGAAGATATAAGAATGGCAAAGGGCACATTCAATTTTATTAAATAGAATCAGGGTCTTGAGAGAGGCTTTTCAATATTCAGGTATTCCTTTAAATCTTTAACAGGCATCTTTTCCATTGAGCGGGCCAGCTGGCTGAGAAGTTCGTCACGAAAACTGAATTCAAAGTTCTGTTGATCGCCCATAAGTGCTCCAACCACAATTTCATATCCATAGAATATGTTTGCATCAGGAATGTGTTTCCTTATAATTTTGTGATAGAAATCCCCTGCCTGCATGGTTCCTCCCATTATGGATACTCTTTTCCCTGCTCCTATTTTCTTACCTATGCCCTCCACAATCTTTCCCATATATTCTCCAGATTCTTCATAAAGCGAAATCGCATAAGGATCACCATCCGCAGCCATCAGGGAAAGCCTCCTTGAGAATGATGCAAGAACCTCCTTTGGCATCTTTCTTGTTTCAATCTTCCACGCAAATTCTCTTGTATCCATGCCAAAGTGTTTTTCAAGCATATTTTTAAAAGGTCTATCAACGGTTTCAGAATCTATCTCAAACATGGCCCTTTCGATGGATTTCTTGCTGAACCATGTTGCTGATGACATATCACCAATGCTCCAGCCCCAGCCTCCAAACCTGTTCATCTCCTCTCCATACCTGTAATGCCCCACGCTTCCCGTTCCTGGAGCAAAGGCTATTCCATCCATATTCCCATTCCCGAGTTGATAGGCAGCCAGACCATCATTGACAGCGTCATACTTCATGCTGCCAAGAACGTCAGAAAGAATCCTTCTTCCAATTAAAGTCGCTTCCTCAGAATCTCCTATTCCCACGATGGAAACAATTGCCCTGTCGATCCTGTCCATTGAAGTGTTTCCGTTTTTGAGGGCTTCCCTAATGGATTTTTTCAGATTATCCATGGATCTTTCTACAGGATTTGTGGAGTAGTTGGCAGAACCGGCCAGTCCTGAGGATATAATTTCATTATTTTTTTCATCAAATACTACAGAAATTGTTTTCGTTGAGCCACCGTCTATTGCAAGTATCATGAAATGTGATTGGTAAATCTGAAATAAATTTAGTTGTTACTTTTGATACTTTAATAAATTTTTCCAGAATTTAATTAATATTTGGGGATTGATTTAGCTGAACTAGAAACTTAAAAGTCGTAAATTAAAAGCCTGTTTCCTCCTGATATATTAACTCATAGAGAATATTTTAATAGTAATTTATTATCATATAGTTATGAGGGCGGTTCTCACATTCTCTTCTCCTGATGATATAATCCTTCCACTTTCTTACAATCATCTAATCCAGGCATTTATATATCAGAATATCAGTAATTTAGAAATGAGACAAAAGTTGCACGATGATGGAGTTAAATATGAAAAGAGGAGGTTGAAATTTTTTACTTTTTCAAGGTTGAATGGAAGATTTAAAATAGATAATGACCTGAAGAAGATAAGATTCAGCGGTCCAATAAGTCTAACCTTTAGTTTATATGATAAGCTGGAGGAAAAGTTAGGATATGACTATTTTTCAGACATCTTGTCCAACATGATGAAGAATGATAATCTTTACATAGGCGAAAATAAGGTAACACTCTCAAGATTAATTCCGGTTAAATATGAATTTTCAAGATCTCTGTATTACATAAAAATGATTTCGCCCATTTTGTTATATAAATCGGAAATTGGACATCAGACAAAATTTAGGAAATATGTATCACCGTGGGACCCAGAATTTAATAATCTTGTAATTCAAAATTTACATACCAAAACCGAAGCTCTGGGAATGAAATTAAACAAAGAAGATTTCAATATAACAACCTTAAACAGAGAAAATTCAACAGATGGGAAAATCATCGGGTTTAAAAATTTTAAGTTTAAGGCCTATTATGGAACCTTTAAATTGCAGGGTGAAAGAGAAATTATTAAACTGGTCTATGATTCAGGAATAGGTGCAGGTAATTCAGCGGGTTTTGGATGTTTTGACATAATTGGCTGAAGAAAAGGGTGAAGTTATGATTGACAGGACAGTAGAAATTGGAAAGATTGCAAAGTCGACTGGAATCGACCTTAAATTTGAAGAATTGACTCTAGAAGACAACAAAAATCGAAACAATTCAAAAAATGATCGATATTTCGTAAAGGAAATAATTTTCTCTACAGATGAAGAAAATTTGAGCATTTCAGAACATCAAATAAATTTAAACAATGAAAATAGAGATAATTTGGTAGAGCAATATTATTGGAGGGGAAACAGTGAACGTAACAATGAAAAAATAAGTTTAACCTCCACAGATTTTAAAAATGTAATTGAGGCTATACCGAATATTAAGAAGAGATTAGATCAAGAGGATAATCATAATAATGAAGATGAAAAAAAATTTGCAGAAAGCATAGGTTTTATTTTTGATAAATATTATGAACTTGAAAAAAATAAGAATAAAGGGAAATACATCTTAAAAAAAGAGTTCACAGATAATCTGGGAGAGAAAGGTAAAGCAAAAAATGTAAAATTGTACTCAATAAAACTGGGGATGAAACTATTATGTGAGTATGAAAAATACAAGAAAATCCTAGACGAAGAACTAAAACCTCATAAGGATGGATTCACTAAAGGAACTTGTAATGTATGTGGAAAACTGACCGAGGTAACATCTGATACCACGAAATTGACTTTTAAATATTATATAACCGATAAAGTTTCGTTTTCAAGTAATTTTCAAAATAATTTTGAAAAAAATTTTGCTATATGCGAGGAGTGTTATACAGATGCATTAATGGGAGAAAAATTTATTGTGAGAAACTTTAAGACATATTTGGGAACACAGTTGATAGTGATCCCACACACAGTCTTGCCAGAACATATGAAAAGTCCAGAAGTAAAAAATCTTTTCAAAGTATTCAAGCTAACAAAACTGACCATTGATGGAAAATATCAAGATTTGTTTGCATTTCGGAATGAACTAATAGAGTTAAAGGAAAATAAAGCCATTGATTTCCTTGTGGATTTGATGTTTTATCGTGATAAAAAAGGATCATTCAAGATCAAGCACCTAATACAGGATATTACAATTTTTAATATTGAGAGAATTTACGAATGTCTAATAAAAAGCGAAGAGGCTTTTAATAAACTATATAACGGTCCTGGATTAAACCTAAATACTTTTTACAGGCTAATGTCTGGCTATGATAGTAACAAGGGATTAAGTTATTTGATTGACATCTTCAAAGGTTCAAAAATATCAGAAGAAAAATTGATCTCTGATTTTATGTATTCAGAAAGGTCGAAATTATATCAATCTATAGAGAATAAGGATAAGAGCAGGTCTGACTTTATATTAATGGCAATCTTTTTATACTTTTTAAAGTTAATGCAAATATTAAAAAGAAATGAATATGGGGAGATTAAAAAAATGATTGATTTAGAAAATGTTGAAGAGAGAAAAGAGATGGAAGTTCTAAAGGAAATGAAAGTGGATGAACAAAGGGAGGCTCTGATAAGACTGGGGTTTATTCTATCAAGTGTATCAACGGCTCAATTCAATAATAATCTCAGGAATTCACCAATTTTAGATAAAGTTAATTTTAATGGGATGGATTTGAGAGCAATCAGGGGTCTGGTAATAAGATTGGAGGAAAAGATGAAACAATATAACCTATTTTTTCAGAATAATATAATCGATTTAATGAAAGTAAACTCAATAGTAATAAGGGAAATGGGGAGATGGAACCTAAGTAACGAGGATAATGTGTTTTATGTAATGGTTGGGTATTCATTAAACAGGGCATTGCATTCACGCAAAGAAGAGCTTGAAGCAAATGATTCCGTTATGGAAACCGAGGAAATTTATTAAAGGTGATAGAAAATGACTGATGTGAAAATTAAAGATGGAGAAATTTTGTTTGTGTATGAATCAAAGATGGCAAATCCAAACGGGGATCCCGATAATGAAAACGTTCCCAGAATGGATTATGAAACAGACAGAAACCTCGTAAGCGATGTAAGACTTAAGAGGTATATACGAGATTATTTCATTTCAAACTTCCATGATGAATCAAATGATGTATTCGTGAAGAGAGTAGATAGAGTTCAAAACGCAACTGAAAGGGCAAAAGAATTTGAATTTGACAAGTCGAAGATATTGAAAAAATGTATCGACATAAGGATGTTTGGGGCAACAATCGCAATAAAGGAAAAAAGTGATTCCGAGTCGGGCGAGGCAAAGAGTGGGGGTAAGCGAGAATCCAAGAAAGGTTCAAGCATCGCATTAACTGGCCCAATTCAATTTACATGGGGGTACTCATTAAATCAGGTGCAACTGATGAACAGTTATTCTATTACAACGACATTTGCTTCTAAAGAGGGAAAGACTCAAGGTTCCATAGGAAAGGACTACAGAGTTTACTACTCACTTATGGCTTTTTATGGTGTTATAAGCTCTAAAAGAGCTCTTGAATCAACCCTATCCGAGGACGATCTCAAAAATTTCGACAAAGCTATGCTGAACTCGATCCAGATGTCATCAACTAGGACAAAAATAGGTCAATATCCGCTACTTTATATTAGAACTGAATATGAGAAACCGAAGTTTATCGGGGATTTAAGGCAATTCATAAGCTTCAATTCAAGCAAAACACCAATTAGATCCACTGATGATTACTCTCTAAATTTAAAGGATCTTGCAGAGCGCATAAAGGGGAATAAGGAATGTAAAAAGGCCAATATATGGTTGCATTCTAATCTTAAAATTGAAGGCGAAGACAATTTAAAAGAAGAACCCTTCAAGATGATGAATGAAGATGACTAATCCCGTTCTTATTTTTGATATCGAAGCTAAATTTGCTAGCTTCAGGAAAATTGACACCAATTCATCTTCACTTTCTTATAAATTTCCACCAAAAACAACAATTATGGGGATAATAGGTGCCATTCTGGGATTAGAAAAAGATTCCTACTATAATATAATGGATAATACATTTATAGGGGTAAGAATATTGCAACCTTCAAGGTCAATGTTCCAATCTGTAAATAACGTAATGATTAAACATCCATCAGATCTTAATTTCCTGAAAAAAGGTGTTAGTGAAGAACATACAATAGTTCCCATTGAAATTCTTGTTCCTTATGATTGGAACAAAAAAATTTCATTTAGAATTTATTATTCTGACAACGAAATTGATAAAGTTAAAAATTGCAAAAAGCTACTGAAAGATGGATTAGTAGAATATCCAGTGAGTCTTGGATATGCAAATATGCTTGCAAATGTAATATACATTGGAGAATCACAGCTAGAAAGATTAGAAAATTCAAAGGAGATTCTACAAGTTAATTCTCCATTGCCACTTGAGGGTGTTGAAAATATTGAATTTAATAAATCAGATTTTTCTCAGGATGATAAAAATGTGTTAAGATTAAACAAAGACCTGATGCCATTTTCATCGATTGATGGTAGGAGATTCAGAAGCAGGATTTACCTATTTGAGGAAAACGGCAGAGCCATCCCATTAAGGGTAAAGAGCGGCCAGGATGTTTACATCACATACTACCTTGATCATGGAGAGGAGGTTAAAGATATAATATGCAGTCTTTGACCTATTATTCCCACAAATGGTATGATGATCATGGAAATGTAAATTATCGAAAGTTAGAAGATCATTTAATTCAGGTTGCTTATGACGTGATGGTAAGAGTTAAAGATTTCAAGCATTTAAATAAAGAACTTCAAAAAGCTGGAGTAATTATTGGAGCTTGCCATGATTTTGGTAAATTCACAAAATATTTTCAGGATTACCTCATATGTGAAAAAAGAAGTAAGTACAAAGAGCACGCGTTTATTTCAGCCTTATATGGAGCATTTTTATCAAGTAAAATGGAAATGAATGTCACTTATTCGTATTTTGTATTTACGGTTATTAGACACCATCACGGAAATCTAAGGAATGGTTTTGAAGACATTGGGAAAGATGAAATCATTAATCAAAATATTAAAACAACAAACCTCGCTTTGAGAAGAGATTTGAATCAAATAATTCCAGAACAGGTTAAACAGATTAAAAAAGATTATAATTCGATAGATCATACTTTAAGAAACATTTTTAATAAGTTTAATAGAGTTTTAGGTAGCGAGGAAACCTATCTAAATGATTTTTTGAGTGGTGGTTATGTAGATATATTTAACAAGCTGACCAAGTATGTAAAATGTCTTGAATTATCAAATAAAGAGCAACTTGGAACTAAAAGTAGAATACCTTTAAGTGAAGATCCGTTCAATTTGTTTTTTTTATTTTCAACTTTGATTGATTGTGATAAATTTAACGCGGCAGGTATATCGCATCAAAAACCAAGACAGTTAGAAAAATGTATAGTAGAGGAATATAAACAAAGAAGCCTTTCATCCGCCAAACAATCCAATGTGAATCAGATTCGAAATGATCTGTTTAGCAAGGTAAAAGAAAAGGTTCAAGAGTGCAAACTAGAAAATCACATATTTACAATAAATGCTCCAACTGGAAGTGGGAAAACGATGGCCGCTCTTGAGGCCGCATTTGTATTGTCAAATAAAATAGTTTCCAGTGGAGTATCCGAGTCTAAAATTATATATGCCATGCCTTTTTTGACAATATTAGAGCAAAACTATGATGTGGCATTGCAAATGCTGAAAACCATTCCAGATTTCCATTCAAACACGCAGCAGTATATCCTGTCTCATCATCATCTGTCTGAAATCACCTATAAGGAAGCTGGAGAGAGTAAACCAGTTCAAGAGGCACTTTTGTTGGTGGAATCTTGGAACAGTTCAATAGTTTTTACAACATTTGTTCAGCTTTTTGAGTCAATGTTGTCAAACAGAAATAAGAAGTTAAAGAAAGTACACAATCTTGTAAATTCTGTTGTGATTTTAGATGAAATCCAAACCATAGATGTTGAGTTATGGCCAGATATTCGAGATATAATTGTTTATTTTGCAAAGTTCTTTAATATGTATTTTATTATAATGTCAGCGACCTTACCAGCAATAGTGGAGGGAGGTATAGAACTCGCTGGAACTAAGGATGAGGTTGAGAGTAGATTTAAAAAATTGAATAGAATAAATTTACATTTAGAGTTGGAACAAAAAACTATCGATGAGGCTATTAAGTTCTTCAAAGATTATTACGGTAAAAAGTCAATTTTATTTATTTTTAACACTATTTCCTCTTCCGTATCTGCCTATAAAAGCATGAAATCTTCGTTAAGTGAAAGTGGAATTTCCGGGGATAACGTTTATTATATTTCGGCCAACCTTATACCCTTTCACAGGCATATGGTTTTAGAAAAAATTATTATGGAGTTGAAAGATGGAAAACATCCTATTGTTGTGGGTACTCAAATATTCGAAGCTGGAATAGACATTGATTTTGATATTGTTGTTCGGGATTTGGCCCCTATAGATTCAATAGTTCAGGCTTCTGGAAGAGCAAATCGGAACGATTCTCTTTCAAACAAGGGTAAGGTGTATGTTATAGATGCTTCAAAGGATAGCAAAAAAAGGGGGTATTATTCAAGTAAGGTATATAATGAAATTCATACCACGGTAACGTTAGAAATTTTGGATGAAATAAGTTCAGACAAAAAAGTATTAGACGAAAAAGACCTTAAGAATCTTGTAGATAGCTATTATGTCAAACTTAAAGATCGCTATCCTGAAGGAAAGAACACAAAGATAATGAGTTTCAATCAATTCAATTTTGGCACAGATAAAAACCCTTTAGATATTGGTGATGAGATCTATTCTTCTGATTTCAGTTTAATAAGATCAAGAAAAATATTTGAGGTTTTCATAGAAAAGTATGACAAATCAAGTAGTATTTTAGAGAAGTTTTTAGAGATTCAAAAAATCAAGGACCCATTAAGGAGAAAATCTAGTTTTCTGGAAATTAGATCTGAGTTTTATAAGCATATTATTCAGGTAGATGAAATGACACTGAGGGGGTTGGGAAAACTTGAAAATCCACTACATAACTTGTATATAATGAGAAAGTTTTTTTCCGATTCCTTGTATGACGAAGAGATAGGTCTGGATTTAGGAGGAACAGAGGAGGCCATAATAATATGAGTTACGAGTCTGAAAAAATAAATGGAACCCTTGTGAATTATTATTATACTTGTGACCGTGAAGTGTGGCTTATTTACCATGGAATAGAGTCAGACCAGGAGGACGATAATATAACGATAGGAAGACAAATTGAAAATGAAAGTTATAGAAGAGACGTAAAGCAGATAAATTTCCTGAACTCTAAAATAGATATCGTATCCAAAGAAAATGAAATTCTAACTGTTTCCGAGGTAAAGAAATCTTCTAAAAATCTTATAGGAACAAAAATGCAATTGTTATATTACTTGAAAATACTTAAGGAATATGGAATTGAGGCAAGAGGGTTAATAAGAGTACCTACGGAAAAAAAGAAGATATCTGTTGAATTAACGCAGGACGAAGAAAACAGTTTGAACGAAGCAATTGAAAAAATTAAAAAATTGGTGCACGGAAAATTACCGCCCGCCAAGATTATACATTTCTGCAAGAAATGTGCCTATTCAGAATTTTGCTGGAGTGATGAACCTGAATAAAACCGTCTGGATATTCAAGTCAGGTGATCTAATCAGGTCTGATAACACACTCCTTTTCCAGAACGATGAGGGTAAAAAATATCTTCCTGTTGAGGGAATTAATGAAATTTTTCTTTTCGGTGAAGTAACTTTAAACACTAAGCTTCTTAACTTCTTATCAGAGAAGCATATAATTATGCATACATTTAATTACTATGGCTATTACACAGGATCTTATTATCCAAGAGAATTCCTTTCTTCCGGAGAGATGATTATTGATCAGGCCAAAGCGTATATGGATCAAGGGCAGAGGTTTGATGTGGCCTACAGAATAGAAATGGGGGCGTCTGATAATATACTTTCTGTACTCAAATATTATTTGTCAAGGGGGAAGCAAGTCGGGAACCAAATAGAAGAAATTAAGAATTTGCAAAGAAGGTTCTCTGAGGTGAAAACGATTCCAGAATTAATGGGAATTGAAGGACGGATTAGAGACATATATTATTCTGCGTTTGACCATATTACCGAAAATGAAGATTTCAAATTTGAAATTAGATCGAAGAGGCCACCTCTTAATTTCCTCAATTCAATGATTAGTTTTGGAAATTCAATTATGTATTCAGTGTGTCTTGCAGAGATTTATAAAACTCATCTCGACCCTAGGATAGGTTTCCTACACGAGTCAAATTTTAGACGTTTTTCTTTGAATTTAGATGTATCAGAAATTTTTAAACCAATAATTATCGATAGGGTTATTCTTTCACTAATAAATGAGAAGATGATTACAAATAAGGACTTTGAAAGCGAAGGTGGAATAATAATTATTAAGGAAAAAGGAAAAAAGACTATGGTAGAGGCCATTGACAATAAATTATCAGTAACGATAAAATTAAAAAAGATAGATCACAAAGTATCATATAGAACTTTGATTAGAATGGAATGCTATAAGATAGAAAAGTACCTTTTAGGAGAAACAGATTACGTACCTTTTCGCTCAATGTGGTGAGTATTGTGTTTATAATCATGTTTTATGATATAGGTGAGCGAAGAGTTACCAAAGCTTTACACATATCAAGAAAGTATTTGACGTGGGTACAGAACTCGGTTTTTGAGGGAGAAATATCAGTGGCAAATCTAAGAAGATTGAAATCAGAATTAAATGAAATAATAGATCAAGATAGTGATTCAATAATTATTTACGTCTTGAACAGTACTAAATATACAGAAAGACAGATATTGGGTATAGAAAAGAATTCTAGAAGTAATATAATTTGATTAGTAAAAGTTAAAATAAATTCACAAAACTGGTCTGCCCCCTTAAATAGTGAGACAAAGTTGTCCTATAGTGTTAAATATATATTAAACGAGGAATTGAAGGGGGTTTGGGGGGAACAATGACTGAACGACGAAGATGGAAAGCGGAAGAAAAACTTGCGATCATAAAGGAGGTCAAGGAGAACAACAAGGTTGTTGAGACCTGCAGGAAATATTCTGTTGATCCGGGAATGTACTACAAATGGAAGGAATCCTATGACACTTTCGGATTAGATGGTCTCAAACCTCATTACAGAAGAATGGAACCTGGAGTCAGGAAACTGATGAAGGAGAATGAGAAGCTGAAGAAACTCCTTGCAGAGAAGGAGTTAGAGAATGCACTCTTGAGCGAATCCATAAAAAAAAGATGGCGAGGAAATAATGAAATTGGCAGGTGAATATATCACCAAAGGAATCGGAATAAGTGATGTGGTGGATCTTCTCCATATACCACGATGCAGCTTCTATAGGATCGAATACCATGAAAATCCCCCGTCAAAGAGAGGGAGAAACCACTCATCTTTCACCTTAAGGAAAGACGGCGATGAAATCACCATTGTGGATAACAGCATTGTGGTAAATGAGATAGAGAAACTCCTCTCAAGGGAGTTCGTCTGTTATGGTTATAAGAAGACAGCAAAACATCTGAACAGGCTTGGATATGAAATAAACAGGAAGAAGGTCAGGAGACTCATGGCAGAGAATAACCTCCTGAATCATTCATACAATAAGAGAAAGCCGGTGACAAGGGTTGTGAAATCCGTTGTTGAGGTTACAGAACCTGATCAGGTGTGGGAATTCGACATAAAGTATGTATGGATTCATGGAGAATCAAGGAATACATATCTTCTTGCCATGATCGACTGCTACAGCAGGGAGGTTGTTGGGCATTACATTGGATATCACTGCACAGGAAAACCATGTGAAAGAGACAATGATGATCGCGTTTGATCAGAGAGGCCTGGAAAGTATTTCAGGTATACGCATGAGAAGTGACAACGGAACACAGTTTGTATGCAATACTGTTGAGAATTTCCTCTCAACGATGAACATACCTCATGAGAGGATCCATACAGCAACTCCAAAGGAGGATGCACACATAGAATCATTCAACTCGATCCTGGAAAGGGAGGTAATAAGAAGATTCGAGTTTGAGAGCTTTGAGGAAGCGAAATCCACAATAGATAGATTTGTGGATTTCTATAACAATGAAAGGCTGCATACCGGGATAGGATACATTACACCAAGGGAGATGAATAAAAAATGCATGGAAAAGATTCAGAAAGCTTGAAATCTTATAGGACAATATTGTCTCCAATTAGGGGACCTAACCATACATGGATAAAAGTGATAGATTGTTAAATTATACATCCAATGTTGAAGATAGCCTAAAAACATTTCCATTGCCAATGAAATATTGAAATGATATAAAAGTTTCAAGTCCTTATAGGTATTCTAAAAACTATTCGCCCGGATCATACTTGATTTCTCTCACGGTGAGTTTCAAGTCCTTATAGGTATTCTAAAAACAATGGCACTGACACCAGTTTTGGCCATATTCTCGCTGAGTTTCAAGTCCTTATAGGTATTCTAAAAACACAATGGAATACAGGCTGGAACACATGCATATATCGAGTTTCAAGTCCTTATAGGTATTCTAAAAACT
>JAKADM010000006.1 GCA_021820525.1 Thermoplasmata archaeon | reverse complement strand
TTGTATCTTCAAAATAAAGATCTGAAGCAACAGTAAGCACTGGATATTTGTCCATATATTTCATGGAATATTCAAGGTCTGAGGGATATCCCTGACCGGGCGTCCTTATTATTTCATATTTGTCCCTGTACATTTTTTCAGTAATCCCTGTTTTGTCAGAAACGGAAATGTATATCTTATCCGAATATTTTGAAAGAATATCCAGATTCCTCTGGATCAGGGTTTTTCCCTGGACCATGAGAATGCCCTTGTCCGGGAAATCCATTCTGGAGCCTGTCCCACCCGCCATTACCAGAATGATAAATGGAGGTTCACTTTTTTCCATACGGGAATATCCATGTTACCTTTTTAACCATTCTTATCTCGCACAGTTTTCTTAACTTTTCCCTGTCATCCCTGTCACTTTCAGACAGGGGAGACACAAGGGCATAAAGGGTGAATACGTATCTGTGCACCTGACTGGCTGGAGGGCATGGACCACCATATCCAAAGTTGCCGAAATCATTTTTGAGCTGAATCCATCCCTCTGATGTTTTCTGAACCTTTTCCACATTTTCATGGAGAGAACCTGCAGCAGGTGAAATTCCTGTTATGACCCAGTGCACAAAATTCCCCCTTGGCGCATCGGGATCATCAAGAAATAAAACCAGTTCCTTTGAGGATGCAGGCGCATCTTTCCACTTGATTTCAGGAGAAATATTCTCCCCCTTGCACGTAAATCTGTCAGGTATCCTTTCGCCGTATTTTATCCCATCAACCTGAATCTCAAATGTCATGAAGGCTAATAGGATCGTGGGTTAATATTTTTTAGGATTCCATGGGGTTTGAAATCTGTGTCCTTGCCTTGAGGAAGGAAGGTGCCATGGAGAAGAACCAGAATGCTGATATGAAGGTAAGAACTGATATGATTAGCCAGAATATGGATGCCTCAGAATAGAAATATTGAAGGAGCCCAAGTCCAACTATGGTACCGGCAATCCTGCCGAAGCTTGTTATGAATGAATATTTTCCCACATAGTCTCCCCTCATGGATTCCGGTGCAACCTCCATCAATATGGTCTGGGTTGTGGGTGAAGAGAAATCTTCACCAATGGTTATCAATCCCATAATGAACAGGAAGGATAGTTCTCCGGATATTATGACAAGGAGCAGGAATGAAATTGCATAAACCAGCGTTCCAAAGGCCCTCCATGCCATGACGTTTCCCATGCTCTTCATCAGGCGGAAAATGGGCACCTGCAATAGAACAACAAGAAGGCCGTTCATACTGTAAATAATACCTACGGTTATGATTGAAATGCCCCTGAGGTCAAATATGTAAAGGGTAAAGGCAGGGCCGGTCTGCCTTATGGCAAAACCAAACAGTATACCTGCCAGTGTAAAAAATATCAGAAATCGGTTCATTGAGAATTTTTCCGAATTTAATGGCCTGAACCCCTTCATCCTCTTCTTTCCCGAAAATGTTTCGCCCACGGCAAAATAAAGGAGAAATCCTTCAAAGACACTTGTAATCCCTGCAATGAAAAATATCCACTGGAAGCCATATACTGAAAGGAATGCCCCTATCATTGGCCCTATGGCCGCTCCCAGATTGGCAAAGACCCTTACGTAGGTATATCCCGCAAGCCTGTCTGATGCTGCTGTGAGATCTGCCACTGAGGCCTGTATGGCCGGAAACTGGAGAGATGCAAGAAACATGGTTGAGAGCCAGAATGTTATCATATATGGGAGGCTGTGGGAATAGCCCACAGCCCAGAAGAGTGCAAAATATGCTATCGCCGTAAAGAACGGAATAACTTCAAGGAAGAACTTCCGGCCAAACCTGTCAGACCATGGTCCTGAAAAGTACTGTATTACGGCCATAACCGCTGTGGCAGCGGCAGTAATAACGCCAGTATCTAAAAGACTTAAATCATAAACGTTAACAAATATGATGGGCAGAAATATGAATGTGGACATCCTCCCCACAACTCTTATAAATCTTGCAACGCTTAAATAAAAAACCTTTCTGTCCATTTAATATTCTTGATTGCTACATTTCTATTAAATTATTCCCAGTATGCTTTTGGTTCTTTCCTCACCAAAAACTATTTTCATATTTTCCAGTTCATTGTAATCCGGTTCCGAAGGAATCACAATAGCATAGGGGCTCATCAAATCCCTGTTAAGGTTATCACCAAGACGATTCAGGCAGGCCCTCTCCTCCGGCCATCCTGCCCTTTCAATAATTATGGATGGCATTTCCATTATACCATATTCACCGGATTTTTCCATCATCCTTTCAAAGATATCTCTCACCTCATGGCCACTCAGATTTTTTCCACCACTCAGATCAATAAGGATTGTTGAGTGAAGTTTGTTCTTCCTGTTTTCCAGAATCTTTTTCAATGGGCTTACGGGAATAAAGTTTTGATCAATCTTTGGTATGGAAACAACCGTGCCTGTCCTGTATGGGGAAAGGCCTGTCCTTCCAGGAATGGTTCCGATTATGGATGCATTCTCATATATCTTTACTTCAATACCCAAATTCCTGCATTCTCTCAAAATAGAGAAATGGGTTGTGGACATAAACGGGTCTCCTGAAACAATCAGTGCAATATTTTCACCCTTATCCCTCAGGAAAGAAAAGGATTCTATATTTTCCCTTGTCAAAAAAATAAAGTCCTTTCCTGAAAGATTATGGAAATCGTCAACAAAACTGTCCGGAAAGATAGATGTATAGGAATCAACAAAGATCCTTTCACATTTCTTCACAACATTAATTTCTTCAGTTGTTAAGGATCTTATCCCTCTGAGGCCAGAGCCCATTATGTGAAGAATCATTCAAGATCTTCCTGAATCCTCACAAGTTCATTTAGCTTTGCCAGCCTCTCTCCGCCAATTGTACCGCTTTTTATATATTCCGATGAAAATGCAACAGAAAGATGGGCAATAAAATCATCTGTTGTTTCTCCGCTTCTGTGGGAAATAACATTCTTCATTGAGGCTTCCGTCGCAGTTTTAACTGCATCCCATGTATCCGTAAGTGTTCCTATCTGATTTACTTTTATGAGTACACCATTGGTTGCCTTTTTAGCTATTCCTTCCCTTATCCTCTTTGAATTTGTTGTGTATAGATCATCACCAACAATGAGGCATTCCTTCCCTATGGCTTCAGTAATCCTTCCATGGCCCTCAAAGTCTGTCTCGTCCATTGGGTCCTCAATGTATTTGAATCCAAATTCCCTGTGGGCATTTATCATATAATCGATCTGCTGATCCCTTGAAAGTGTTTCCTTGCGATAAACATATTTACCGTTCTCATAAAAACTTGAAGCAGCGGCATCCATTCCCAGAACAATATTCACATTTCTCTTTTTGGATATTTCATCTGCTGCCTGCTTTAAAATTTCCATTGCCTTGGTATCATCCACTGAAAGAACCCAGGCCCTCTCATCGCCCACACCTATGCTGACATCCTTGAATATGCCCTTGGCAATTTCTCCTATTCTTTTGTGTACCATTGCATTTATTTCGATTGCCTCGAGAAATGAATGGGCATCATTTGAAACCAGAAACTCCTGAATTGTTGTACCGTTTATTGCATGCTTTCCCCCACCGATCACATTTCCAATTGGTTTTGGAAGTTTTGGCCTGAAATTCCCACCTGCATATCTGTAAAGGGGGATATTAAGATGATTTGCAACTGCCTTTGCAACTGCCATGGACAGGGCAGTGGCAACATTTCCCCCAAGATTGGAGAAGTTGTCTGTGCCATCCATTGATTTTAAAAGGCTGTCAAAACCTGACTGATTTAGAGCATTGAAACCTATTACGGAATTTCTTAAATTCTTATTGAAAAAGTCAATGCTTTCCTTAACGTTTCCATTATGAAACGGAATAACCTCTGTTGCTCCCGTGCTTGCACCTGCCGGGGCTGAAGATATGCCCTTAAAACCTGAGTTAAGTTCAATTTCAGCTTCAACTGTCCTGTTTCCTCTTGAATCCAGTATGGTCCTTAACTTTACACCCGTAATTTCAAACTCGTTTTCCATAATAGATAAGGGATTGAAAGTTTTTATAACTTTTCATTTAAATTTTTTTTATATCTCTCGCAGAAGGATGTGTAATTATGCTTGTAGTCTGCCCAGAGTTTTTTGTACTCCTCATCCACCATTCTTATGGGTTTTGCTGGAACTCCGCCCACAACAGTTTCCCTTTCCACAACCTGCCTTGTCTTTACAAGGGCATGTTCGGCCACAACTGCCCACTCTCCAACTTCAGCATAATCTGTCACCGTTGAATGCATTCCCACAACTGCATTGTCCCCAATGGTCGCAGTATGAATCACACAGGAATGACCAAGGGTGACATTTTTCCCTATTTTTGTCTCCTTCCCGGGCCTTGCATGAATGACAACATTATCCTCCACAGCTGTGCCATCATCTATTATTATGGTACCATAATCTCCCCTTATTACTGCTCCCGGTCCTACCCAAACCTTCCCGGTGATTCTAACATCGCCAATTATGGTTGCACCTGGAAACACATAGGCTTCCCCGGATATCTCGGGTTTTCTACCCTCAAATTCGTAAATCGCCATTGTGGTAAATTACTTTTTTACTTAATTCCTTTCCCATTTCTATGATTCTTCTACCATCCACATTGAAATTATTTAATCCGTTAAGAACGACAAAATAGGAAACCACATTTCCGCAGGCTACACTTTCTTCCAGGGTAAGATTGTTATAAAGGCCATAATAAAAACCTGCCCTGAAGGAATCTCCAGCACCAAGAGTATCCCCGTCCTCAACTTTACCATAGGCGGGAACCGAAAATGAGCTGCCACCTATAACAGTGCATCCACTCGATCCTCTTGTCATTACGATGATCTTCCCCATTCCAGCAATTTCCTTAAAGTCTATTCCCGTCCTATCCTTCATGAATTTTATCTCATTTTCATTACCCATTATGAAATCGGATCTGTTCATAAAATCCCTTATCTGTTCTGCGGAATATTTATAAAATATCTCCTGCGACGGATCAAACGAAAGCCTTTCATAAGAGCACCCCTCCATTAACTGATAATTCAGCTCAGGGTTTCCCGTTCCAAGATGGAGATAATCGTATTTTTCGTCGAGAATCCTATAGGAAAGCCTTTTCATGGGACCCTCTGCCATGAAATACCTCTGCTCCTTTCCATCATTAACTGCGTAACATACAGGTCCAAAATCATCATCGGAAATAACAATACCATTCATGTCAAAACCTTTCTCAATTAAAAAATCAAGATATTTATTATGGCTTATGGATGATACAATGGAATAAAGCCGGAAGGGCAAACTTATCTTGAGGGCTATCTTCGTAAAATTTCCTGCTGTACCCCCAAAAACCTCATTTACATTTTCCACAGGAAGGGTTATATCATCTGTAATTTTCTTAACAGACATCACAACATCCATATTTAGATGGCCACTGTAAGCCAGAAATTTATGCTCTGTCAGATCTGATCAACTCCAGTTCAACCATAGTCATTTCCCCGTAAAATTTCTTGCTGTCCTTTACATCACTGACATAGGGTGACATCTGATCAACGTATTCCCATAGATGGTTAATAATATCTTCAGAATCGGTGACAAGGATGCCTACCCGATCCTTTTGCCCAAATCCAACTTCCCCTATGGCCTTATCCAGATTGGTCTTCCCGGATAGAAGGCACAGAAAATATGAACTTCTCTCCTTAAATCTTGTACTGGCAAAATGTGCCGATCTTTCATAGGCTTCCTCTATGAACTCAACAGGAAATTTTAATGAACCATTGATTACGGAATAAAAATTATTTGAAAAATTCTTTAGTTCTGATTTTAAAAAAATTAAATCTATTTTTGAATGGATTTTAAAAATTTTAAGCGACATTTGGCCCGACACGACTTCCCTTAGGGGCGATTGGTGCACCAGATTTTAACAGGCCCGTTATCCTGTCAAGAAGTTTCTGTCTTTCAGGTGTCTTCTCCAGTGCATTCTCAAGAACCTCCTCTATGGTGTTGACAGGAACGATTTCTATTTTATCCTTGTGATTCTGGTCAAGTATGATATCACCATAGTTTGAGGCAGGCACTATAACCTTCTCAAGCCCAGCCTCTATGGCAGCCTCAACCTTTGCGGTTACACCACCTACAGGCAGGACGTAGCCTCTTACACTCAGCGACCCTGTCATGGCTATGTTCTGATTGACTGGAATTTCCTCTATGGCAGATATAACCGCAGTTGCTATGGAAACACTTGCACTGTCCCCTTCCACACCCTCGTAGGTTCCAATGAACTGTATATGTATATCCATATCTGAAAGATCCTTGCCGCTTATCTTTTTAAATACAGCCGTTACATTCTGCACAGCTTCCTTTGCAATTTCACCCAGTTTTCCCGTTGCAATTACGCTTCCATGACCCTTGGTCTGGGATGGAGTCACCTCTGCAACTATGGGCATAACTATTCCCGTATATTCTGCCATTCCGTTGTTTCCGCCCATAACTGCAAGTCCATTTACTGTTCCCACGGCTGTACCCTGGTTGTTAAATGTCTTGTATAATCTCTTAACTTCAAGAGCCCTGTCTGCTATTTGCTGCTCCAGAGGCTTGCTGAACTGTTTGGCTTTGGTTACATGATCTGCGGTTACAATGGAAGCTTTTTCAGATATGGCCACATCTCCGGCTGCTCTTATGAGGCCTCCCAGTTCCCTGAGCCTCAATGTAAGTTTGCCTCTTCTTCCTGCCCTTTTCTGTGCTTCCTTAATTATTTCTATTATTGCGCCTTCATCAAAGTGTGGTATCTTTTTATCCTTAACAACTTCCTGCGCAATGAACTGAACAAGTTTCCTTCTGTTCTCGTCTGAATCTTCCATTGAATCGTTCACAAATACTTCGTAGCCGTATCCCCTTATTCTTGACCTGAGAGCAGGGTGCATACCCTGTATGGCATCAAGATTTCCTGCAGCAACAAGGACGAAATCACATGGTACAGGTTCTGTCTGAACAAGTGCACCTGTACTTCTCTCGCTCTGTCCTGAAATGGAAAACTTCTTTTCCTGCATTGCTGTGAGCAGAGACTGCTGGCTTTCCATCCTCAGTAAGTTGATTTCATCTATGAAAAGGACGCCCTTATGAGCCTTGTGTATGTTTCCAGCCTCAACCCTTTCATGAGATGGTGTTTCCAGACCGCCTGACTGGAAAGGATCATGCCTTACGTCACCAAGGAGTGCCCCTGAATGGGCCCCTGTTGAATCAACAAAGGGTGGCTTGTCGCTTGGCGTATGGGATACAAGGACCTTAGGTACCATTGCCTTTTCAAACCTCATTGCAGGATTAACTGCAGAAATGAAGTAGACCATTGCCGCTGCCATTATGGCCACAAACACAATATAATAATCGGAAGTGAGTATGGAGACAATTAAACCAACTATTATGATTGAAAATACAAGAGTTACGAACATTCTTGCCTTATCCCTTTTCTCCTGCTCCGCTCTAATCTGATACTGCCTTACTATCTCCTTGCCCTTGCCTGCCGGGAATGTTTTAACCTTTGGCCTGTTATTATCCTCCGGATTATGAAATACAACAATATCTTCAAGTTCTTCCTTGGGCAAAAAATCTACCATGGACTGAGCAAGCATGGATTTGCCCGTTCCAGGTTCTCCTATGAGAAGTACGTGCCTCTTTTGAAGGGCTGCTTTTTTGACTACTTCCCTGGCCTCCTCCTGACCTATAACCTGATCAAAAAGAATCTTAGGAACTTCTATGTCTTTCGTAGATTTAACATTCTGGGCTTTAACCCATTCTTCCACTGATTCTAAATTCCTATCCACGATTCTTAATTAATAAACAATTATTAAGATTTTGCCCAAATTTTTTTCAAAAATTAGGCTTTAAGTATTTTACATGCCTGCCTTTCATAATTTAAATAAGACGGAAACTTATGAGATATAAATTCCACTTCTTTTCCTGTTCATTCCCTGTTCATAAATATGAAAAATCAATCCCTTATCTTATACCCACAATGCGGGCAAAACTTGCTATTTTCTGGAATTACCTCTCCACACTCTGGGCATACTTCAAGGGTATCCGCCTTCCTTGGAAGATTATTATTTGTCTGGACAGCTGAACTGTCCCTTTTCTGGGAGGGATTTCCAAGATTGATCATATTTACATTGCTTTTCGATGCCTTTGCCTTGGCAAGCTCAACCTCCCTTCTAAACCTTTCCTGATCTTCCGCCTTCATCTTTTCTTCATGATCTCTCTTTGATGTTGTTGCCCAATTTTTAATTGTATCCACCAGAGCCTCTGGATGCTTTATTTCGAACTCCACGATCTTCATATCACCGGAATCCCTGTACTCAATGCTTAACTTCTTTTTTGTCATCAGGCTCATTTTTGGTACGGCTGAAGCCACATTAACCACCTCATACATGGGGACTTCAAGAAAGATTTTTGACGCTTCAGCCCTTCTCAGCTTTCTTTCCCCCTGTTTTTCATAGAGTATTCTTTTATTTGTAACATGGAGTATTCCATTCTCGACCTTTGCACCATTCTGTATCATAACGCTTTTTTCCTGCAGTATTTCATTTTCATCTGGATCCAGTACTATCATAATACAATGAAATAGCCATTACAGATATATATTTATTACTGTTTCAGACATTTTTGGGTAAATTATAATAAATTGATTTGTTTCATGTATTATGAACTGGAGAAGCACCGCGGTCTCCATTATTGCCATTCTTCTTGTTACATGGCTATTAATTTCTGCCATAACTGTAGTTCAGCCTGTACAGGGAGGAAGTGGTGGGAATGGCGGTTCCCTTGGTTCAGGTACTGGATCGGGCGGTGGCAATGGAGGTGGCACTGGTCTGGGCAATGGCAACGGAAATGGCCTTGGCCTGAACCTCCCCAATTTTCCCATAAATTTTCATTTACCTCCATTGAGTTTCAAGGTTCCTTTCAACATACCCATTATAAATTTTTCTTTTCCAGATCCCTTTCACTTTGTTTTTCCCCCTCTTAACCTTTCCCTTTTTGGAGGGAGCCATCCAAGCTCACCAGGAGGAGGCGGGCATTCCGGTACAGGCAAGGGGCCACAGAATACTCCAAAGCAGAACCCAGTTGTGCCCATCCTATTGAATCCCATATTCTTGATTATTATCCTTATAGCGGTGTCTGCCGTTCTTGTGGTTCTTCTCTTAACAAACAGGCAGAGGTTAAGGCCAGCGATGATCAGGGGAAGGCCTGTGATGGAAAGGATGGAACAAAAAATGGAGAAACAGGAACCGGTTATTCCTGTAATTGAGCAAGTGGACGGGAAGGGAGAAAAGATTCAGATCAAATATGCAATCCCATACTTCGAGATTAAATCCATAGAGGGAATTTCCCTGCCTGTAGAGGAGGATCTGCCACCTCTTTGGCAATTTACTGACAGCATGGAAATGAAAATATTTGATTCTGATTTAAAAATAACTTTAAATCAAGAATCCATAAATATTTCTTCCGGGCACATATCTTTCAAACTTGAGGAGGGCCTAAACAGGCTGGTTATATCCAATGAATCTGGAAAATCCAGGACAATAGATATGGTAGGAAACATATACAGTGAAGATGTGAGAGATGTAATGCTGGCAAACCTGGGGAGGAAAATACTTGAGGAGATGAATGGCAAAACATTAAGGGAAATACTGAATGATGGAAGAATGAAAGAATATTTGAATAACAGGGAGGCTTCAAAAAGGATCACCCTTATATTTGAAAAGGTATTTTATGGGAAAAAGACAATTAAAAGGGAAGAATATGAAATATTCCTGAGAGGAGTGAGAGATTCTTTCAGAAACCCTCTGATTGTCTGGAGAAAATATGAGCAGGGATGAAGAATGGATAAAGTTTACCTGAAATTAACCCTGGCTGCCCTTTTCCTTGCAATTTTTTTCCTTTCCATTCTGCCTGTTTTTATAGGCATAATTTTGCTTTCCCTATCCACATATATTTTCGGAGAAACCTCAGGCTCAATCATTTACAAAAAAGGGCATAAATTCGCCGGAATGTACATTAATGTTGTAATGGTTCCAATATTGTCAATATTTTTTATCTATCTGGATCTGGTTTCAGTTCTCTTTTTCATTACGGGTGCATCCAGAGTTTTTGAAGGTGCATCCATTATTTCACTCCTCATACTTACCTTCAAGGCCCTGTCTATACGCCTTAACAGGAAAATAGATGACTATGACCATTACAGGAGTTTTCTAAACAGCAATACCCATTTTGCAAACTCCCTTATTCCCATTATCCTCGTAATGTTCACAGTAAATATCAACTATCTTGTCCCCATAACCTATGCCATTCTATTTCCAGAATTTCTTATTCTGGCGGTTACACCCTTTTACTATTATGTTGACAGCCAGAGTGAGAGTGCTGTAAAAATATCAAGTTTTGTACTTGCAAATCTATCTCCCTATGGTCTATATCTTGCAGTTGAAGGCTTTTTTACAGGACTCTATTTTATGGAGAAAGGTTCACCCTACGATTATATATCCCTGATAATAGTGGCAATCATAGCTATTTTGGTTGTTGCAGATCTCCTGGTGAAATCTTTCAGATCCATATCTACCGTAATGGACAGAAACAGTTTACAAGTATATGAAAAATTCAACAAGGAAAGGGCAAAAACCGAAATACTTAAGGTAAATACCATGGGAGATTCCATAAAGGAGTTTGAACTGAAGGGAAGGAAGGAGAATCTTCTGATTAACATTTCCAGTTTTCTTTCATCAGCGGGTTTTGAATACACAGATATTGTTAAACTGTTAGCCCCAGTAATTGAATATAAGACCCCACCGTCCATAATTCTTGGGATTGGGGACAGCAATGCAAATTTACAGAAGGAGATCGGGAAAAGAAAGAAGATCGTTGATAACCTCTTAAGGGCAATAACAAGGAGTGAAAAGTTTTATGAACAGTGAAAATTTTGAAGACAATATAAAGGAGAGCATAGGGAAAACGTCAGGGATTGTTGAGGAGATTTCAAGATATTTTGTTGGAGATAAGAAAAATCTTTCCAAAATGGTTTCAGCCATAGTAGCTTCAGGCCATATTCTGCTTCAGGACAATCCCGGAATAGGAAAAACCTTTGTAGCCAAGCTCATGGCATCGGTTTTGGGCCTTTCATTCAGAAGGGTGCAGTTCACGCCAGATCTTCTTCCCAGCGATATTACAGGAACAAGAATCTGGAGGGCATCAACAGGCCAGTTCGAAACAATGAAAGGGCCCATATTTTCCAATCTGATTCTTGCTGATGAAATAAACAGAGCGCCTCCAAAAACACAGGCAGCGCTCCTTGAATCAATGGAGGAGGGTCAGGTGACCATAGAGGGGGAGACCTTGAAACTACCGGCTCCCTTTCTGGTCATAGCGACGCAAAACCCCATAGAGTTCGAAGGAACCTATCCATTGCCTGAAGCCCAGATGGATCGGTTTATGATTCAACTATCCTTTGGATATCCCGAGGATGATCTTGAGATATTAAGGAGGAGAAAGGAATGGAAAACGGATGATCCATCATCCAGAGCCTCAAAAATACTTGACCAGAATTCTTTGATAGGATTGCAGGCCCTCAGTGAGAGTATAACTGTGGATGATGATATTATGAATTATATATCATCCTTCAGGGAGCTTAGAAATGACAGGAGAATTATGGCTGGCCCCAGTCCAAGGGGCATTATATCACTTCTCAGAATTTCAAGAGCCTACGCAATGGTTCAGGGAAGGGACTTTGTCATACCCGATGATGTTAAGGCCCTTGCAGTTAACTGCATTGCCCACAGGCTGGTGCTAAAACCGGAGCAGGTAATGGATGAAGTAAGGCCTGAAGATATAGTGAAGGAATTCATTGAAAATCAGAAAGTTCCAAAGTGATTGGGATTGATAAGTTCCTGGAATAAGCAGATATTAATTTTTTCTTTCATTGCTGGCATCATTGCAGTGGCAGCCCTGGTGTCAACCCAGAAGATTCTCTTTGCAGGCGTTCTCTTTCCACTGGTATTCTCACTTATTTTAATCTATTCCCAGATGGATGTTCAGATAGAATATTCCTTCGATTTACCTGAAAAAATTCAGGTTGGCTCAGAATTTGATGTTACTGTGGATATATCCATAAGGGGTGGATATGGAATTGTAAATGTGATGATGCCAGTTTATGATGAAATGGAAATTACCGATGGAACAAATGTGCATATGGTTTACAAGGGATTCGGCGAAAGGAGCCTTTTATTTAAATATCACGCAAAGGCAATGAGAAGGGGAATTTTTAAATGGACACTCTTAAAGATTGATTTCAATCCAGTGCTGGCACATTCCAAATCTAGGCAGATTTCCTTGGAACCTGATAAACCCATAACAGTTGATCCCGAAGTCCACATTCTTAAGAAAAGCCAGTTCCAGATCATGTCTAAAAGGAAAAAGCCAAGGAACGCCCTTACCAGACTTGGGCCACCCACAACAGACTTCGAAACCATAAGAGAATACGCACCGGGAGATCCATTCAAAAGCATTAACTGGAAAGCCTCTGCAAGGATTAATAGCAGATCCGGTTTGCTGGTGAACCAGTATGAAAGGGAAGGGATGAAAACATACATATTTTACCTTGACACATCCATGATGATGAGAAGGGGCACAGAATATGAAAATCCACTGGAATATGCCATATCTCTCATCCTCTCAGGATCGAACTATCTTATTTCCAGAGGTTATAATGTTGGATACTGGCCCATATCATCCAGAATGGTGAGCCGCCAGGATTTCATTGTACCCTCATCGGGAATGGATACCTTTAACCAAATAAAGAGAAGGCTTCTTCTTGTGGAATCCTCAAGAATATTCACTTCAACCTATCCTGTAGATAAAACACTGGCAAGACTTGTAATGGAGACAAGGGCAAGGATTGCCATAATAACATCTGTGGATCAGCGAAACCAATCGCTTATTGAAGAATTGAGAAGCAAACTTATTGCCCTTGGCGGTTCAGTTACAGTTGTAAATATAAGGCCAGAGGGAATTGTTGCGAAAAATGTGGACTTAAGAATGGTGCCCTTATTTTCACCTGCAATGGTTTTGAGAGAAAAGGAAAGGCTTATGGGCGATATAATCTGGGATCCGGTAAACGAAAGTCTGGGTTATGCGGCACTCAGACTGGCAAAGTTTGGAGGATGGTGATTTAATTTGAGAATTGCCCTTGCGTCATCCTTATTTGCATCCCTCTTATTTTTCTTCATTTTCCTGCTTTCAGCAGTTTCAAATTTGGGATATATCCTTGCATCTCTCTTCATTGTACTTTTTATCCTTTCCCTTTATCTATCAATAAAAATCGATAAAGATGGATCGAACCTTCAGCGTTTTTCCAGAATCAAATTTTTCCTCTTCCTTTTTCCCATACTTGCGCTGATTTTTTCAAGCGGATATCTGGCCAGATATACTTCATCATTCATTGCCATAAGCCCTTCTTCAGAGGGGCTTTTTTCACTATCCATAATTCTGCCTGAATTTTCAGTTCTTTGCCTGATAGCAGAGGAAACAGCAACAAGGATCAAAATCCCAATGATAAGGGCAGGGTATGACTCCCCTGAGGTTGAGACTGAGATCAACAGATTCACAAAGCATATAATCTCCATTGGAGCAGTCTCACTTCTCATATCTGCAGGCTTCATATTCCTTCTAATAATAACACCGGAAATAGACATAGGCATATTTCCTGCGATCATAATTTTCCTTATTGTTTATATGGCTGTAATCTTTAATTTCCTGAGAAAAAATGCCTGAATAAGGTCCTGTGGGTTGTAAAAAATTATTTTACATGCTTTGATTTAATTTTTAAAATTATACAATTATGAATATAACGGTAATATTGACTGGCATTGCCATAATGGTGGCTTCTGCCATTTTTATGGAAGGAGTTGCGTGGAGCCTTCACAAATATGTTATGCATGGCGTTGGCTGGTTTTTGCATGAAAGTCATCACAGACCCCCCGGTACAGAGAAGGGAATACTGGAAAAAAACGACGCTTACTCCATAGGTTTTGCCCTGATAGCCATAGTTCTAATATTTTCTGGATTCAGAAATCTGGCTCTTCCATATGCATGGATTGGTTTCGGAATGACACTCTATGGGGCAGGATATGCTATATTTCATGACATAATATTCCACCAGAGGATCAGGATTAAGAGGCCTCAATCTTCAAAATACCTCAACAGAATCATAGCAGCCCATGAGATTCACCACAGGTACAGCAGTGGTAAAAAGGGATACAGCTTCGGCTTCCTTTACGCGCCAAAATTCTACTCCCAGCCTGATATTGTAAGGAAATTCCCTGAATACATAAGGGAAAGGGAACAGAGGAAGAATGGGGGTGGTAAGGCTGATTGAACTTCCAGAAGCAAGGAAGGTTGTTGTCATAGGTGCAGGTCTTAGCGGCCTTGCCACATCTATTTTACTTGCAGAAAAAAACTACAGGGTAACTGTGGTGGAAAAGAACAATGAACCTGGAGGCGTTGCCTCCACACTCCACGCTGATGGATTCACCTTTGACATGGGACCCTCCTGGGTTATGATGCCAGAAGTATTCAAATGGTTCTACACCAAGGTAAGGAGGGATATGGATGAGGAACTTGACCTGGTCAGGCTTGATCCCCATTATAAGGTATTTTTCCAGAGCGGAAAATCCCTTTCCATACCCGACGGATATGAGAACATAAGGAAAGTCTTTGATTCCATGGAAAAGGATGGAGGAAAAAAACTGGACGGCTTTATAAGGGACTCAAGGAAAAAGTATGGCATTTCCATGGAAAAGTTTCTATGGAGCAATTACGAGAGCAAGGTTGATCTCTTAAAACTTCTAATTTCGGCATCTGTCAGGAGAATAAGGCTCATGCAGTCCTATCATAATCACGTCAGGAAATACTTCAGCAATCCTGAACTCCAGAAGGTCCTTGAATTTACAACCGTGTTCCTTGGTGGTTCTCCCTTCAATGTTCCATCCATTTATGATCTTATGGTATCGGTAGATTTTGATTCTGGCATCTGGTACCCAATGGGAGGCATTGGGAAAATATCTCAATCCCTTTACAAAATAGCCCAGGAGAAGGGAGTACAGTTCATAATGGGAGAATCTGCAAGATATATTGATGTGAATGGAAAAACTGCCAGGGGTTTAATGACAGATAGCAGATACATCACGGGAGATTATGTTGTTTCGGCATGCCCATACCAGTATACGGAAGAAAAACTACTTCCTGAATATGCCAGGGATCATGATGAAAAATACTGGGAGAAAAGGGTACTTGCCCCATCAGTTATAATGATGTATCTTGGAGTCGAAGGAAAGATTGACAATCTGGAGCACCACAACCTTTTCTTAATGGATGACTGGGAGAAGCATTTCGGTTCTATTTACAGGGATCATCAGTGGCCTGAAGAGTTTTCCTTTTATGCATCGGTTACAAGCAAAACCGATCCCTCAGTGGCTCCACCGGATCATGAGAATCTTGTAATTCTCATACCCGTTTCGGCAGGACTCACCGCAAATGAAAGCATCTATGAAAACTATCTCAAAAAGGTTATGGCAGAGATAAAGAAGCACACAAACCAGGACCTTACGGACAGAATAGTTGTGAAGAGATTCTTTGGTCCTCAGGACTTCTCGTCCAGGTATAATGCGTACAGGGGCACGGCCTTTGGGCTTGCCCATACACTGTCTCAGACGGCTATGTTCAGGCCAAAGAACATGAGCAAAAGGGTAGTGAACCTGTTTTATGCAGGGCAGTACACAAACCCAGGCATTGGGATGCCAATGGTCCTTATTTCTGCGGCGGTTTCAACAGAATCAATAAAGACCATACACAACGGGACAAGATATGTTGAGGAGGAGGGTGTATATGGAAGAAAGGTTGAAAATCAGTAAACTGAAGATATTTAAGAAGGGGAGCAAGACCTATTACAACAGCGCCAGATTCTTCAAGGATGACGTAAAGAAGGATGTCATCACCCTCTATTCCTTTGTAAGGGTGGCAGATAATCTGGTGGACAGTATACCTCAGAAAGTAAGCGAATTTGTGGAATTCAGAAACGAAACTGAGAGGGCACTTAAATCCGGAAAGAGTAAGGATCCAATCATAAACGATATGGTTGAACTTTCATTGAGGCGTGGTTTCAACAGGGACTGGATCATGAGCTTCCTGAAGAGCATGGAGATGGATCTTTACTTCAGGAAATACACAAGGATTGAAGAAACTGTTGAATACATGTACGGATCGGCTGAAGTAATAGGCCTGATGATGTCCAAAATAATGGATCTTCCCTATCAGGCACTCTTTCATGCAAGGATGCTGGGAAGAACCATGCAGTTCATAAATTTCATAAGGGATATATCAGAAGATATATCGCTTGGGAGACAGTATATTCCACATGAAGATCTGGAAAGATTTGGCCTTAAGTCTCTGGATTATGAAGAGACGTCAGCAAACAGGGAAAAGTTCAAGGCGTTAATGAGATTTGAAATAGAGAGATTCAGAGAATGGAACAAATTTGGAGAAGAGGGTTTTACATATATTGACAGGAAAAACCTGCTTCCAGTTAAGGTTGCCACTGACATGTACAAGTGGACAGCATGGAAGATATCAAGGAACCCTTTTGTTGTATACAGAAAGAAAGTGAAACCCTCAAAGGCCAGGATTCTGGCAGATGTGGTGAAAATAAGGCTGAACTCCAGCAGATGCGTGAGAGATATAAAGGGAATGAATGGAAAACAGATGATAGAAATTGAGTTTGAAAAGGTCAGGGAAGAGATTCATGCTTAATTTTTAGAAATAAATTTTTTATTGAAAATATTGTAGAAAAATAAATAAAATGACAAAAGGGAGAAATTATAGATAAAGTCTTCAACTGGTATTGTTGTGATTCTTCCATTCCAGTAAGAAGTTGAAAGAATTTTTGAATGATAGTATTCAACCACAGGAATGGATGTAAGGAAATAGTTCACGATAAGAAACGCAATCAACCCCATCAGCATATATATCCAGAAATTTCTGCTCCTGAACATATGGAATTTGGTCGCAATCTCAAATATGAAGAGAATATCTATGGATAACATGGCAAGGAAAAGATACTGTATACCATAGGATAAAATCGTCAGGGCAATGGAGATTGCAAATATGGGAACAAATACATAATATGCCCTTTTTTCAGACATTGTTTTCTCTTGAAGATAATATCGTATATATTCATATACAAAGAGCATTGCAAAGGGAACAACGATGAAAAACATGACTTCTTCTATGGGCAGGTCAACTATCCTTATGCTCAGAACATAGGATGGATTGAAATGCCAGTCAAGGCCTGTGACAAGCATGTCCCATATGATATATGGGATGGCTACTATAACAATTGCCGGTATGAAAGATCTGTAATTTTTCAGATATTTTACTTTCCCAATAATTGAAATGAATAATGGACCTCCAAAGGTCATTAGATCGATTATAAGATAGGCCGGAAAAATCACCTTAAATCCATCTCCTTTCTCAATTCATCCTGAAAAGCTTTGAAAATATTTGTGACAGGCCTTTCGTCCAGAACATCCCTTATAAAGGCATTCACTGAATTCCTGTAATTAAAGAATGCCCTGATATTTTCCTCAACGTTTTGAAACCCTCTTATTTCGATCTCATAGGGAATCCTTTCATTTTTCCACCTCATTACACCCGTGTTTACCTTGGTATCTCTCAGGGACACATAGGCAATCTCAGATTCTATATTCTTTAAATCCACGGATTTTTCAATGGAATAAAGATAAGCATAGAGGGAAAGCTGATCCTGGTATTCTGGACTGGCCTTCTTTGAGGTTTTAAAATCAACAATAACATATTTTTCAATATCGCCATCCCTGTACATATAAACGCCATCTATTCTGCCATCTATATTCACATTTTCATGGATGTCCCTTAAAATAAGGTTTATTCCCTTCTTTATGGCCATTTCTGAACCTATCCACTGCCCCCCAATTGTCTGCCTGACAAAGCTGTCATATTCCTCGAAGTTCTTCCAGGCGTTTATCTCATCTGGGTCAAGCATATTCTGTGGCTTATTTTTAGTTTTTATGTAATCTTCGATGTGGGCATGTATCTTTGTTCCGAATTCGGTCGCAGTGGAACTCTCCCTTATTCCCAATATGTAAGTTTTCACAAAATCCTCAAGCCTTCCCTTTTTCACAGAGCTGATCATTGTAAAACTCAAATTCGGGAAAAGTTTGAGTTTCTTTGATATGAAGTCTGTCAGCCATGGTTCCACATTTTTCTTACCCCTATCCCGATCCATTAAATCCTTGAGGCTTACAAATTCATTCTTAACACTTTTGTCAAGCCTTACAATCTCAACAGATATCTCCTTGATTCTGTACCTGTTTACGTTCTTTTTTTCCGGCACAATTATCATGGATTTTTTCGCCCTTGACATGGCGACAAAATCGATCCTGTTTTCTTCCTTTTCCCTTTCCATTGCTCCATAGGAATGGCCAAACTGGTTCAATGCAAGATCAACAACCACATCCACAGGGGAAGGGTTCTTCCCTGAGACATATTTGGGACAGTAGATTACGTGATCGAATTCAAGGCCCTTTGCCTTGTGCACAGTGAGCACAGATACGGTTGAAAGTTCAGGAATATCATCATCAACCACATTATCCTGGAGAAGGAATGTTATAAAATCATCCAGATTGACAAAATTATCTTTCCCTATATAATCAAAGTATTCATTAATTGTGTTAGCCATATCTCTCGCAGTCTGGAAATAATCCGGTTTTTTTGTCAGGCACATTGGCAATATATATTCTTCAAAGAGCTCCCTTAGTTCCTTCTTCCCCCCGGTGTACCTTTCCCTGGCCTTTATAAGATAATCCGGAATCAGTTCAGAAGGGTTCTGTGCAAATTTAATCCTGTCAGCATACATCATGGCGTCCTTAAGAGTCAAATCTGAGAAAGGTGTGTAAAGCATTGCTATAATGTGTTCCCTCCTGTCGCTAAGCAGTCCTCTTATGAATTTTGCAAGTTCCTCCCTGGCATCTTCGTAAAGGCCTTCCCCAGAAATCTTTTCATGCCTGATCGATAGGGCGGAAAGTGCCTTGGATATATCTTCCGCCTGCCTGTTTGTTCTACCTATAACTCCAAGAGTTTCGTCTTTATCTATCTTTTCCAGCTTTTTCTGTACAATCTGGGCAATTATATTGTCCCATTCCCTGTCATCATCAGGTTGCATTACAATGACTTCCCCATCATAATCCTTCACAAAGGTCTCAAAGTTGTTCAGTTCTGTTCCCGCGTAATCTTTCTCCACATTGAGGAAAAAGTTTGTGCAATATTCCTTAATATTTCTTGAAAGCCTTCGGGTCCCACTGAGATTTTCCTTTTTGAATTTCCTGTTTGAGAGATAACTGTTGAACGCCTTTGTATTTCCCCCCTGGAATCCAAATATGGCCTGTTTTTGGTCACCCACCAGAAAAATGTTCTCCCCGGCGAGACTGATTATTTCGGATTCAATTTCACTTATATCCTGAACCTCATCTACAAAAAGATATGGGAATTTCTGAAACGATTTTTTCATTATTTCAATGGCCCTTACAAGATAATCGTTGTAATCATAATATCCCTCTTTCTTGGAATTTTCATAGTCCTGGAAAATATCAAAAAATTTTTCGGCAAAGATGAGCATTTCTTCCTGAGTATATCCAGATATACCCCCACTGGAATTGTAATACCTCTCCATTCTCTTCTTCATGTCCTGCCTGTTAACCTTTGCCGGGTAAATTCCGTAACTTTTCAGAAATTTTACGGCGTTTGTAATCTTCCCAACGTTGATTATGGTGGGATAATCCTTCATGAGTGTTTCTGCCCCATAGTTCATCAATGACCTATTCTGCATGCTTCTTAAGAGAGAATACCTCATGAATCTTTCAGAGACTGTGCCGTTATAAAATCCCCTTTCCCTTAAAATGGAAAGGGCAAAGGAATGGAAGGTCTCAATCCTTGGAAGACCTGCGTTTATTTGGTTCTGTGATAATTTCCTCTCTATCCTGGACTGCATCTCCTCCATGGCCTTCCTGGTGAAGGTTATGCAAAGAATTTCATCAGGTCTCACTCCCCGCTTGATCTTTTCAACAACCTTTTCAGATATTCGTTCAGTCTTTCCTGAACCTGGATTTGCAGAAATGATTATGTTTTCTTCAACGGCTGAATTTTCCATGATAATTAAACCTACATTGGCATTTGTTTAAAAAAATTTACATACTGTTTACTTCTTCCAATTTAAATAATTTATAATATTTTAGGTTTATAAAAAAAATATGCTAAAGAGTATAGTTTATCAAGGATTTCCTTTAATAGATTAATATTTTACCATAACCATCAATTTCAGAATGGATTATGTTAGCAACCGTAATATTTTGTCAAAATCCATTGAAATTATAGTTATACGATTCAATTTTCTCTGAATTTTACCTGTACTTTTTATGAATTTCCATGGCTTATCTTATCCTGCCAGGAAATGTTGCCCTTACAAAATTGTAATGCATTGTTGTGAACCATGTCTTCATTCTCATCCGCTGCACAGTAGTTACAATTAAATAGAAGAAGTGAAACATCCCCTTGAAGAATGCACGGGATACCCCACCACTGATCTGATTCTTGATATTCTCGCTTCCTTCCTACGCTTTTAACTGGCAATGTATGACCCTTGATAAGTGTTACACATAATTTCTCTATTATTTTTACATCATTCACAATGGGGTGAACCTTGTATCCTAAATGATGTTCTTGGCTCTTTATTGCTGATGTGCCATCTGTGTATCTTCTTTTCCTGGATTTATCTCCTCTGGGTTTGCAGTATTCTCTGTAGTCTGATTCAATGAATGATTCATCGGCATTGTTCCTTGCTTTATTCTTATATGTCTCGCCATAATCTGATCTCTTATCTCATTGAAAACGAGACGAACTTTAGCTATCTTTGATAGTCTTTCACGGAAATACCATATGGTATTCCTGTTTTGTAACTTCTCAGGATGCCCAAGGGAGTTTATGAATGATGGCGATTCCTTAGATCTCTTTCCACCTATAGATCTGAGAGATTATACCTCTGCTACGGGAACAGTGTTTTGATAATGAGTATGAGATCATAATTGAATCTCCTTCCTTTCTCAATGTCATTTTCAAACAGATCTGGGAGAATTGACCTGCCCCCTTCAAAGTTAATTCGATCCAATATACCTGTTAAGGGATCACAAGGCTTATATGTCTCCCGGTACCATTCTGGGAAATTTGACTGCAGAGGATTCTTGCATATTTAAAACGAGATCATGAAAAGTATTTCAATAGATTTTTCGGAAAACATCAAATGGCTATTAGAGATATATAAATTTATAATTATTGATGTGTAAACCTAAAAAGTGTCGTCTTCTTAAATAATTTAGGGTAGTTCTTGATTTGTTTATTTAATTAAGGAGCATAGGTGAAAAATTAATTACCGCTTTCACATATGGTTGCCATTCTATAAGGGTTACTATGTTAATAGGTAAGAAACTTGGCAAATTTAACCAATATTTTGACATTTTTTATTTCTTTTTCAAAAATTTATATGTGAAGGTTAGATATGACATCTTACTCGAAAATTATTTAGAATGTAGAGAATTTTTATCTTATCCAGATATGTACCTTTTCATGAAACAACAAAATTTAACAAATATAATTGATGTTGGTTCCCAATATTGCGATTATGCAATTATGTTTTCAAAATTCTATAAATCTAAGGTATATGCTTATGAGCCACTCAGAGAAAACTTTGAAAAGGCTATTAAAAATATCAAAATAAATAATTCTAATATTATATTGTCCAACATTTTGATCGGGAATGGCGAAGACTTAACGTTTACAGTAAATGGAAATATGGTAATTAATTCACATGATAAAGTATCTGGTAAATTAAAATCAGTTAAATTAGACGATATATTTAGAAACTTTAATGAAAATATTGACCTGATAAAAATAGACGTGGAGGGATTTGAATATGAAGTCCTGAAGGGCGCAAAAGATCTGTTAGGCAAATTTAAACCCCCCATAATCATAGAAATACCAAATAAATCATATATTTATAATAAAATAATGGATTATTTAATGGAATTAAATTACAGAGTTGATCAGGTTATCGATAACATTTATGATAGGGACACAAAAATAATTTTTTTCAAGGTTTATTGAATACTCGGGAAAAGGGCATAATTCTATTTCTTTACCTTGAAACTAGGGAATGTTTGAATACTGTTCGGATATTGCTTTTGGTGTCTTCAAAGAATGGTAATTTTATAAGAGATCAGATCGCTTAGATTATGATATAAATATGTCTCTTCATTGTTTTTCTCTTCTTAAGCATTTCCAGAACCCTTGATCTTTATAACCCCTGACATGCATTTCTTCAAGCAGGATTATTCTTTTGTCTCACTTACCCTCACAATTTCTCCGTTTGAAACCTGAAATCATACACAGGCACAGTTTGTAGAGACATTTTCCGAGATATAAAGGCCATCTCATTCTTTATCACTCAGGTCAGAATAATTCTTACGCCAGTCCTAGCTGATATTCTTCAATGTTGAATTTTTTCTTTATTCATTTCTCCTTATTCTTTCAAGAGGATCATTCATCATATTTATGACTTAAAAATTATCGGACACCATCTCTGGATTTCGAAAATATTTCAAGTGATATTTATGAAGTAAATACGAATCAATTGCTACGTGATCCATATTACTGGTACTGAAAAGAGATATTTTGTAATGCATTTACTTAACAGTGGAAAAAGTTTCTTTACTCTATTCCATTAATCATATGTTCCAAGCATCAGCGGAATAGTTTTGAGCGGACCTGATGTACTGGTTGGAGAACGTCATTTTCTCCTTACTATCTCCATGGCTGCTTTGATTCGTATCTAACTGACCAAATCAGATCACAATGATATATTGGGGCTTATCGAGAACCCGGGGATTTCTTTGGTCAGTTTTAAGGAATTAATGCGTTATATAATAGGAATTATTTTATTATTTACCTCAAGAGAGTTGAAGAGGTTCATTTTCCGTTACTTTAAAATATTATCATCCTTTGATTAGATCTATTTATATATAATTTTACTATTTCAAAATTAACTGCACATTTGCCATGTAGGAATTTATTTGTTTACAATTACATATTTTAAATCTACTGCATACATTTTAATATTATGTTGCATAAAGTGTTTTGCTGAGGTAAGTAATGGAAACCAATGAACCACAATTGAAGGGGCTCAAGAGAATACTGTACAAAAAGTATCAGGACGAGAAGCCTGAGGCATCAGTGGAAGCTGTTTCTTATGATAATGAAAAGAAGAATCTTACTGTGAAGGTTACGCCTTCCAATCCAAAATATTTGAAAATGGTTGAAGCAACAATTCGTGATTTCAAGGGCAGGGACAGGGTAAGGAAACTAAAAAAAACAGAGAACAACTTTATGCTCAGGAATAAAGTTATTTTGGAAAGGCAGTATAACTTCTCCTTTTATCTGCTTGGAAAGGATGGCAAATTTTCCAGAATGGAAAAAACCATGGAAAGTATAAGGGAAGATCTTAAAAGAATTGAGGAGTTCAACAGAAAAAGTGCTGAGCAGAATAACGAAAAGGGGGACCTGGTGAAGCAGATCCCCAGGATCAAGAGGAACTGGCCCAATTCCTCCGCATATGCCCAATCCCTTCAAAATGTGGACTTCAGTATATCCAAAAAATATGAGGATTTGAGAAAAGCCAGGTTTATACCGAACTCCAATGTGAAATACAGATCACTGATCCAGGGGGCTGGAAATTTTGGGGTTGTATTCAAATTTCAGATAAATGATTCCTTTTATGCAATGAAATGTTTCACACGGGCCAGCCAGTATATAGACACTAGATATTACGAGATAAGCAAGGGGATAGAAAACAGCAAACTTCCATTCCTCATTGATTTCAGATATTACAGTGATGCCGTAAGGACAACAGCCAGACCTGCAGAATATTTTCCCGTAATCACCATGGGATGGATCGAGGGAAAAACACTCTTCAACTATATTCAGGAAAACTTCAGTGATTCGGCAAAAATGAATGCCGTGGCACGGCAATTCCTGCAAACGGTTATTGATATGCAGGCACACTCCATAGCCCACGGCGACCTTTCAGGAGATAATATACTCATAACATCAGGAGGGCAGTTAAAAATAATTGACTATGATGGTATGTTTGTCCCCACCTTAAAAGATCTGGGTTCAGAAGAACTTGGCCACGAATCCTTCCAGCACCCAAAAAGGGGAAAATATTATGGGCCGAAACTTGACAACTTTTCTGCCCTTATCATTTATCTTTCCCTTTTCGCCATATCAAAATCCCCTGACCTGTGGAAATATAACCAGAACGACCCTGACAAACTTCTTTTTGATATCAATGATTTTAACAATCCCGGGGAATCTGCAGTCATAAGGGATATTAATAAAATTGGGGGAAAGGCAAAAAGATTAATGGATCTGCTTCTACAGTTCCTGAAAAATGGCCCTGACTGGGATGGTATTGATCTGCAAAAAATTATGAAAATGAGATGATTATTGCGGAAATATCATCATTCTTGATTGACCCGTTCGATCTCAATTTATCAAAAAACTCTCTTGAACCGGAATTTTCCCATATTCTATCTATGGATTCTACACCATTTTCAAGAATATACTTGGAAAGGGCATCTGTTGCAAGCACAATTCTTTTGCAATTTTCTATTTCCGGTTTAAAAGCCTTTACTTTATATTCAGGCACATACTCCTTTCTCTCGTTCATTGGATGGCCATATCCGCTCCATACAAGATCGGGATGAACGCCGAAATCTTCCGGTGAACTGACAGGAAAACTCTGAAGCCTGTTTCCGTCATCTATGAAAAAACAGGAGTCGCCCACTGCCCAGGCATTGCAGTACAGGGAATCATCTCTCACAAGCTGGACACCCATAAAGGTGCAATAAGAACCTCTTATGGATTTATTTTTTACATTCCATTGCAGCCGGTTCCAGTTTATGCCAGAATACCATTTTTTTCTGGCATTCAATAGCATCTTGAAATATTCTTCTCCGCTGTCAAGATTATAGTCCCCATCCACAAATTCACCGGCCAGACAGGATGCCCACCACCCTGAAAATATGGAATCGCTTGCACCGTCACAGACAGAATATCTTTCTCTCTCACTGTTGATTGCAAGGCTGTCCTCAGACTCTTCCTGTCTGTTTCCGGCCTTGGAAAAATTAAGAGTTTTTATGGACATTACTTAACCTTATTGTATACTACCCTCGTTCCAATGTCCAGTAATCTTATGAGATCCTCAAGGTTTGCGTTGTACACATACGCCCTTGCACCTGTATCCACATTCTGGTACTCTTCCTTTGCTATGGCAAGCATGGAATCGGGAATAACGCTGCTCATCTCAAACATCTCCCTGGCATGCTTTTCCTCAGGCACTTCTGTTTCATCCTTGGGGAAACTGACGCTTTTTTCATTCTTCTCAGATATATGGCAGTTCCATATGAGGGTCTTGCCATCAGATGTTCCGATTTCCATAATCTGGTCTGCAACGTCTTTTGGATTCCCATCTGTCGCTCCCCCATCGCTTATATTTATCAAAACCGGTGGGAATGAGTCTGGATTTCTCTGAACCCAGTCGTCAATCCATTGCTTTGCTATTGTCAGGCCCTTGACCATTGGAGTATCGTATGATGCGACCGGATCAAACCATACCGGGAATTCTATTTCAATATCCTCGCCATCAATGTTCTCCGTTTTCTTCTCCATTCTTAAAATATGGGATTCAAGTTCATTTATGGGAATGGGCTGGTCTGATATGAGGCCTGTGGCATCTCCACTCTTATATCCATATCCAATGACGCCAACATCAAAATAGGGCCTTACGCCGTCAGATTTTGTACACCTGCTTATTATTTCATTCAACTGCCTGTTTATGGCATCAGCAGCCTCCTGAGCCTTGGAATGTTTTCCTCCAGAAATCTTTTTACTCATTGACCTTGACTGATCAACCAGAAATATGAACAGTCCTGGCTTTCGCCTGCTTATTTCAGATTCATATGACATATGCGGATTATTCACAATTAATATTAATATGTTTTTATTAGGCAAAAATTAAAAGACGTAAAATTTATATTAAAATATTCATGAAAGCCAGATAAAAAATGTTAATTCAGTTCTTATCAAAGAGACCTATGGCAACCGCAACTATTATGATCAGGTATCCAATGGTGAAAATACCTGGATAGGCCACTATTCCAGCAAAGGATATGACAAGCATTGCAGTTAAACCCACACTCTTCTTTCTTCTGCTTATTTCTGTTCCAAGCAGAGCAACAACTCCAAAGACCATATTGGAAACAACATCTGCCCCCACAGAGACAGTTCCAAAGAATGATATATAGGATGTTAATTGATGCAAAAATATGACAGCAACCCCTATGAGAATCACAAGGAGTGCCCCAACGATTCCCAGCTTGTAATATAGCTTTAATGAAGGCATAGGTTGTTAATGCCACCTACATAATAATAATTTTGTTTAATTACATCACTTATTTTTCAAGGAATACTTCACACCTCTCCATTCTATATGTGCCATATTCCTTCCTCTCAAAAAGTTCTCCATAAATATGAATGGCATTATGAGAGTTATGATTAAAGTCTTCCATATATGGGATCGGTCCCTCTTGACATTCACATAGAATGCGAAAAGATATGGAACATATCCAAGGGCAAATAAATTCCATACAAAGATGGAAAGAGGAATGAGAATAAGTACATATGAAATTATGATTCCATACATCAAAATACCTGTGACAAAGGCGTATTTTGCGTAAGAAAGGCTTATGGCCATCTGCCTGTTTGACCACTCCATAAATGTTCCTCTTGTTTCCCTGACCTTTACTATGGGAGTTGCCATTCTTGAATACGCTATGGAAAGCCCCTTCTCTTTGCAAACGTAGGTTATGGTTGCATCATCCGATACGGATTCAGAAAATTTCCTGAAATTGTCTCCATCAAGCAAGGATCTCCTGAATGCAACTGAACCTCCCCAAACGAATCTTGCAGGTTTGAACTCCATCATATTTATACCAAGGTAGCCCCAGATCTTTTTCACATATCCCCAAAAATTGTTCTGTTCAACTGGCACATAGTACGGGTAGGTGCTTACTGCACCGACATTTTCATCCCTTAAAGGATTTATGAGATAAGAAAGCCAGTTTTCTCCAACGGATGTGTCGGAATCCACCAGAACAACAATATTATCCATTTCAATCTTGCTCAGGGCCGTGCTGATTGCCCTTACCTTTCCACTTCCTTTGAATCTATTATCGGTGATGAGAATGTTAACACCTAGATTTTTCAGAATTTTGTATGCTGGATCAGTTTCCTCATCAACCACTCCAATCACTTTGAATTTGGAGTATTTCTGGTTCAAAACTGATTTGATATTATTCTCAATATCAATGTCAAGACCCTTACACGGAATTATTACCTTAACATCAGGATTAAACTTGTTGTCTATATTTTCATCCCTGCGTTCCCACCATCTTGTCAGGTACAATCTCAGAAAGGAGAAAATAAGGAGTATGGAAATAAATAACAGCCAGAGAAGTTTTATCCATTCATTAATGTGAACCATCTTTCTCGCTCTCTTGCAGGATTCTTGATCCTCTGCTGCCAACCTCCCTGGGGAGTTCCCTGGAGATTTTCTTTCCACGGAGGATGTTGAATATATCAGAGAGTGATAGAACAGAGAATATTATACCTGTTATAAGGGCAATGAAGAGAAAAACCTCTACAAACAAAAAATACTGGGAAGACTTGTCCACAATAAAACTTGCAAAATTCAGAAGCATGGATAACAGGCCAATCATGATGGTAAAGACAAAGAGCCTGTTAATCTGGCCGAATATGGGCTGCTTCAGGCTGTCCGGATGAAATATGGGAATCATGGATATGAGAACTGTATAGGCAGCCATCAATAATCCCATGATTGTTCCATAAAAGTTCAGAATATTGGAATTGCTGTAGAAACTTACAATGTTTTGTGCCAGCAGTTCCGAATGGGGAATATATTTCTGTCCAATCTTAGTTGTGAGCATAAACGATACAACAAATGATACAATCAAAACAACCCTCACCTTATAAAATGTGTCAAGTTTCCCTCTTAGTTTAATTTGTGCCATTAAAAAGTGTAATATTTATTTATAAAATAATTTTTTGTTTTTATACTGTCAAAATACTTAAGGGATGGTTGATGATAATCAGAAAAAACGGAAGGTTGATCTGTCAAGCATGTCAAGAAATGCCTCGGATTGTTCATTTCCTATACCATCGAAATTGGCAAAATCCCATCCGACCTTAAAATTAAACTTCTGATCTCCCTTCCTTACAGAAAATTGAAGATAAACTATCCTGTCAACATTTCTTGAATCTGGAAAGTCCTCCGTGTATCTCTTCTTCAGGGAATCGGCATCTGTTATGGTTTCGTACCCATCAAATTTCATGTGGAAATCATGCACGTCAAACTCCCTCAGTCTTTTAATGGAAAGCATCTGGCCAAAATAGTTTATGATATTGGAGAAATCGCCACTTATTGATACCTGCTCCTCCATTTATCCAGTATCAAATGATAGTATAAATTAATTGACTGGATTTGTTCAATGGTAATAAATTTAAAAAGGAATTGTGAAAAAAAATTTTCCAAATAGTTTTATGTCATAAGTTACTTAATCCATTATGACTGATGAATTACCAGAGATAAGAAAATCTCATCCTTACATAATGTACGACATGCTTAAGGAGACACCAAAAGCTCTGAGGACAGCGTTGAAAGATGTTGGAAACCTGAATCTTGAATTCAGGAAAATGGGGGTTACCGTTACTGGCAATGGAACTTCTTACCATTCAGGCGTACTTGGTTTCCAATTTATTAACAGATATGAACATCCATGGAATAGTTATATGGGATATGAGCTTGAGAAATATTACGAGCCTTACCCAAATATAGTTGCTATTTCCCATACCGGGAAGACATTTTCCACTCTTGAGGCAATAAGAAGGCATTCTGATTCCAATGTTATGGGAATAACCCATTATTCAGATTCCCCGCTTGCGAAGGAAAGCGATATCCCGGTAGTGATAAACGAAAAGGACAAATCACTTTGCAATACGAAGGCGTTTTTTGATAATGTTCTTGCAAGTGCAATTATTGCAAAAAAATACGCATGTGAGGACTACGATTTCAACGGATTTATACAAATTATGGAAAAAACCCTCCAAAGGGCCGATAGTGAAATGAAAAGTGTGGTTAATGAGATAGGTGACATAAAAAACATATTCGTTCTGGGCGCTGGAAATAACCTTATTGCCGCAAGAGAGACGGCACAAAAATTAAAGGAGGCAACCCACATTCATTCTGAAGGTATTGAACTGGAGGAATATAATCATGGATGCACTTCAGTTACGGATGAGGGGACCCTTCTAGTAATCATATCAGGCCATTCAGACAGGCAGAGGACAGAACAGATAGTTCAGGGAATCCATCATGTGAAGGCAAAGTCCCTTACCATAAATGGAGTAGGCGATTTTGAAATCTACCCGGATACACGGAATGATTTTGAATTCCCCATACAGGCAATTGCGTATACTTATTACTTTGCTTACCACATGGCAGAAAAAATGAATATTAACCCGGATATATTGAGATTTGATGAAAAAGAATATTACGATTTCGATATGGCCGTATTCCCGCCGGGTCATCACTGATTTATTTTTTTATTAATCTTTTCAATCTTGTTTTCCAATTTCTTCAGTCCATAGGGATCCAGAGGAGAACTTCTCTTTTGAAGCCTGGTCTTCATCTTTTCCTTAAACTTCTCATCCTTGCATAATTCCAGTGCATTAATTTCGAATTTTTCAAGATCTCTCATGCTTATCCCCTAACGAATATTAATCTAAATAAAAATATTAAGATTTAACATTGCTCCACAGGAGAGAGAAATATAAATAAGGTCTTCTATTTCACTGCACCAAAATTATTTAACTTTTCTCTTTTTCCTCCAGCCTTCCCCCAAGCTGGACAACATGTTGCCTTACCATTTCCATGGCGCCTTCTATTTCCCTCTCTAGATCATTGTCCTTGGAGTACCCATAGATTTCAATTGTTAAAACAGGGTCCTTAAATTCCATGGACTCGGGATGGGATTTTACGGATATTTTGTTTTGAAATTTTTCCATTATCTCCCTTTCCAGAGGAGCAATTGTGCTTTCCATGATCCCGTAAACCTTCATATCTCTGGAAATGTAATTCAGGTTTCCTTTTCCTAAAATTTTTAAAATCTGGGCAAGCATCCCTCTCATTTCCCTTGGAACCCCCGGTGTGGAAAAAATTAATTTTCCATTATGCTTCAAAAATATTCCAGGCGCTGTTCCGTAGTGGTTTTGAATTGGCTCTGCACCCTCTGGCAAATAGGCCATTTTTTTTCTCTCCTCAGTAAAATCAAGTCCAAGATCGTTATATCTCTTTCTCAGTTCCTTTTCAGCATCGCTGTTTATTACAAGTTTAAGATTCAGGCATTCAGATATGGCCCTTATGGTGAGATCGTCCACTGTAGGTCCAAGGCCACCGCTTGTTATTATGACATCAGACCTTTCAGTCAAAAATTTCAGGGAATCGCATATATCAGTAGGTTCATCCATGCATGTAAGAATATATTTGACCTGATGGCCATTTTCAATCATTGCCTTTGATATTTCAGAGGCATTAGTATTTACGGTTCTTCCCTTCACGACCTCGTTTCCTATTGACAATATTGCTATATCCATAATCTACGCGGATGTATTCAGGTAAGATACATAAAACATTATGGCTGACATCATTATGACAAGAAGCATTATAATGATCATTTGCTTTCTCCTGTCTTCCATTGTTTGTAATTTCCTCCATATATTTAGTTTTGTCCTTATTAAATGGCATTTAATACAAAATCTCACCGAAAGAACTTAAAATATCATAAATGAAGGTTTAAAGAAATAATGTATCTTTACCATTCATAAGATTTATAAAAAATCAGTAATAAGGTGAAATGTATTTCAGAGGAATAAATGTATGAACATACGGAGGTTAATTCTGGATGTGGGGAAGGGCTTAAACAGACCCAGCCTTCTGGAGCTTTCTGAAGCCATAAGTTCTGTGAAGGGAGTTGAGGGAGTGAATATCAGTGTGACTGAGATTGATATGGAAACAATGGGAACCAACATAACAATCGAAGGAGCAAATATGAATTTTGAAGAGATTGTTAAGAGAATAGACGCCACAGGAGCTGTTGTTCATTCTGTGGATGAAATTGCTGTGGGTAGTAAGTTGGTTGAGAACATCAGGCGTTATCAGTGAACTCTGATCTGGAATTCGCATTTACCATTGGTACAATAGACGGTCTAATAACAGCCCTTATGATTGCTAGCAGAGCTATTCTACAGGATAATTTGATTTCCAGCGATTTTGCACTCAGGATCGCTTTGGGGTCATCAGTGGTAGGTGCGTCCAGTTATCTCGTGGCTGAATATGGAAGATTAAGGGCTGAGGATGCTATAGTTTACAGACATTTAAGGCCACAGGGAAAATCAAGGATAAGTGCAAGGATTAACAGAGAGATCTTTTTTGATGCGTTTAAGGGTGGCGCCATATCTCTTGTTATGGGTTTTGTTGGTGCATCAATCCCCCTTCTTTCATTCACACTGATCCCGAAGTACCATTTTCTATCTCCAGCCCTTTCCTATATAACACTGATAGTGCTCGGAATGGCTCTTGGAAGAAGATCAGGCGGTAGAATGATTCTGTGGTCCATATCACTGGTGATTTTGGGCCTATCCCTTACCATTCTTGGGTTCTTTATAGAGGTAATTGCATGAAAATTTCCCTAAACTTTCTTCCTGTCATTTCGCTTGTTTTTTACATAATTTCCCTTATTTTGCTTTTAGATTCCAGTATACCCATTTATTCATTTGGAACATCTGAACTGTTCTTTTCATTCCTCATTCTCCTTTGCCTAATGCCAATTGTTGAAATCATAGTTCCAAGGATAAACCCAATTTTTTCTGGATATTTCATCTCCATATTCCTTATTGGAGTAATAATCTCCATACTTCTTGACTTTACAGAATTATATGTACTCTTACTTCAGATAATTTCCGTTGCATCTGGACTCAGGTATATTCTGGGAAGCGTAAGAAGAAAATACTACAGGATTGCCTATATCTTTTACGGCACCATCATGTTTTTCATATCATCCCTCATGCGCTTCGACAGTCTGGAGCATATCAGCAACATATTAATTTCAAATATTTCCAACGACGTAAGTTATTCAGGGATTCCACTCTTTTTTAAAGATGGAATTGTAATTTTCTCGCAAAGTTTTTTTATTTTCACTGTCAGCTACCAATATGTATTCATAATTTTGACCCTGGGGTTTTTGCTCATGGAGAATTCGAGGAAGATTATTGAAATTTCCAGAGAAAGTAAAAACGTTAAAAGCGAGGCCTTTGGCCTTACATCAGCTTCCTTTTCAATCCTATCCTGCCAGTGTGAAACAACTACCTCAGTAGTGCCTGCAATAGGTGCGGAAATTTTGGGGATAATATCCATACCAATCATATTAGAAAGCCTGATCCTTTCATTGCTTACCTTCATTTTCATTCAGATTATTGAAAGGAGTGGAGAAAGCAGGATTTTCAAAAAATTATGGACCTCAAATCCGGTAAACAGGGTAGGTATAATTTTGTCTGTTGGGGGCATTCTCTTTATACCTGTTTTTATTACCACCGGAACAACATTTGGACTTCAAAGCAATCTTTTCTTCTATTTTGGAACAAGTGTGGGTGTTTTTGTAATTTCATCCTACATATTTTTTAACATTCTGGAATTTGCCGGATTCCATATCAGGCAGGGGAAAATTACCACAATTTCCATGATAATTTTTTTGCTGATAGCAATGGTAATCTGGTATGTTCCTCAGGTCCTTATTTCAACCGTGAGCAGCGGAATTCTGTTTTCAATTATGGGAATTGTTTCCATTTTAGCTGGCCTGGTTTTTTCCGTGCTTATCTTGAGTTTTAATAGGTACGACAGGGTCATAGCAATGGAATATGCAGCAGGCATGTTCCCTGTAATTTTTGTTATCGTTCTCTATTATTCTGTTGTGACAGAAAGCGTAATATGGCCCATATATAATCTCGTCACTCAGGAGATATTTTCACTTGTACTTCTTGGAATATCCCTGCCCTTTATGTGGTTCATAACAAACTATTCCATATTCAGCCAGCATGAAAGAACAAAAGAAAATGTAAATACGCTTTTTTAAATATACCACAATGCAAATCTGTTTTATTAAGGAGAATGGAAAGATATTTCCTGCAATTGTTGAAGGAAAAAACATAAGGAAAGATGTAAGGGAGGTGGATATAAACCATTTTTACTCTGACACGCGCAAAGGAATTGAAAAAATTCAGAAGGATGGTATCGTTGTTGATTCCTTTGAAACTATCATTCCGGTAAATCCCTCAAAAATACTATGCCCTGCGTTAAATTTCAGGGAGCATTCCAGTGAAACAAATCAAAAAACCCCTGATTTTCCATACTTCTTTCCTAAATTCCCCTCCACAATTACATCCTATAATGGCCATATTATAAGGCCAGAAGGTATCCAGAAGCTTGATTACGAAGGGGAAATCGCAGCGATCATAGGCAAGAAAATTAAGAATGGGAATATGGAAGAAGCGAAAAATTCCATAGGTGCCTATGTGGTTGTGAATGATGTCAGTGCCAGGGACCTTCAGAATCAATTTTCTCCAAACCTTGGAAAGAACTGGATAATGGGAAAGGCAGCTGACAGTTTCCTGCCAGTGTCATCCACGCTGTACGTTGGTGATGAAGAAAACTTCAACATAATAACAGAGGTAAACGGTGAGAAGAGACAGATCGGAAATACAGATGATATGATCTTTTCCTTTTCACAGATGATTGAATATTTGAGCAGGGAAATAACCCTGTATCCCGGTGATATGATTCTGAGCGGAACGCCATCCGGTGCTGCCGCCTCAGGCAAGTTTCCATTTTTAAAGGATGGAGATATTGTATCGGTAAGGTCAGATCTCATAGGAAAAATTGAAAACAGGGTGCATTCCTCTGATTCGTAATTATTCTGTCAAGGAACTGAATACATTAAAACTGCCCTTTCCTTACTGCATATTTTCCCCACATACAGAAGAGATTTCCCTGAGAGTTGATGAAAAAAGGCATACAACCATTGTTGAAAACTTTGAGATTGAGGGTATTCAAATATCATCAAAGGAATTTTTTATGGACTGGTACTATTACGGATTTCCAAAGAATTTGATGAAAACCTCATCCAGTTCATACTCCAACCTGTGGAGGACCGTTGTTGAACTGGATGGTAAATTCAAACCCCTATTCTATGGAAAGGATTATCTTGGAAGATATGCCGCATCTTTCAGCACTTCTGGGCTAACCGTTGAAATGAGGTCAAATAGCGATTTCTCGGAAAAAATAAGGGAAATACTGGAAGGCATAAGGATTAAGCCACTGGGTGAAAAATTCTACAGACTTTCATTCTACGCTGGAAAAAAGATGAATGGATGGTTTGAGGAGGAAAGAATAGGAAACATGGAATGGCAGGACAGCAAGGAGGAAAGAATAGGCGATTATTACCCTGATTCGTCGGGAACCTTTGGAAATCTGGAAAGAATTGATATATACAGAAGTGTGGAAGGGGATTACCTTTGGGTTGATAGGGCGCTTAAAAATACAGGGATAAAGAACCTTTATTATTCTTATGATACAGAAGGTGATCTTTTCACTGAGGTCTCCAGATTTAATGAGTGGGCATTATACCTCCTCTCTGAATCAGGCCCTGCTATTATTAGGCGTGAAAACAGCGAAAAAATATGCACAGTTACCATTCCATACCTTACAATGGGAGATTTGTGGAAATATGTGGATATTATAGAAAAATTAAATTTGTTTGAAACTTTCCCCTGATTATTGCCATTCCGCTATTCCATTGGCTCTGGGAAGAATGAACAGGAAGAAATACGCGAAAATACAGACTCCTTCAGGAACATGAACCTCATGTTCCACACTCTGATTCTTGGAAGGACTGGAACCGGAAAATCCAATTTTATTAAGAACCTTGCATCGCACATAGGCAAAATGGATGGAGCAAATATCATTCTGATAGATTTTCATGGAATTCTGGCGGGCGAAGTAATTGAAATATGCAGCCATATGGACCTCATATATCTGTCTCCAAAGACAAATTCAGGGAACAGGAAGATTAAAATAAATGTGCTGAAGGGCGCAAGGGATTCGTCTATATCCCTTTACCTTCTATCCCAGATATTTTCCAAAGAAAACTCACTTTCAGGTGGAACCTGGGGACCCCGGCTTCAAACCATATTTACTGCAGTCTTAAGAGAATATGTGAGGCAGTACAGCGAACCAACACTCAGAGAATTTCTTCAGTTGATAACAGATAGAAAGATGATGATTGAGCTGAGAAAAAACTCTTCCAGTGATGCCTCAACCATACTCTTAAATTTAACAAAAAACTGGGATTCATGGATTGAATATTCCATGAGCACGGTAAACAAAATATTTCCCATAATATCGGATGAAAATATCTCATCCTTCATATCCTCAAGGGAAGAAAGCGTTGAAATTGTAAATGAACTGAAACAAGGTGGAAAACTCATAATTGTGGATGTATCAAAGACAAGATTCTCAATTCAGCAGGCAAGAATTATATCTTCCATGATTCTTAACAGAATATGGAACGATATTCTTCAGAATGGAAATATTCAGAAAACAATGGTTATTGTGGATGAGGCCCAGAATCTAAACTCTTCCATAGTTTCGGAGATACTCAGCGAGGGAAGAAAGTTTGGATTGTTCATAACCCTCGCATCACAGTTTCTTGGCCAGTATGATCAGAACCTCAGGGAAAGTCTTATTTCTAACTGTGGTAAGATATTTTGCTTTAATATGTCGGAAGAAGATTCAAGGGAAATTACATCCCTGATTTCTGATAGAAGGCTCAGGGAAAAAACACTCAAATCCATCATGCTCGGTCCTCTGCATAATGTAACAATGATTGATCTCATATCAAGGAGAGGAATTTCAGCCTCAAGTTTTAAACCGCCTCTCATTGAGATTTTTCCAGAAGATAATAGAATAAGGGGAAGAATTGAATTAAGCATTGAAAAATATGGCCTGCCTGAAGAAAGAAGAGAAAGGGGTAATTTTGAACCAGATTCACCATACCCTGAAACTCAAACTCATGAAAAAATTATGGAAAGATTCCTGGAATATTTGAAGAGGAAGAATATAAAATATCTAACTGAAGAAAGAATAAATGGCCTCAGGCCAGATATCATATTCTTTCCTCAAGGAAATCCTGTGATTGTGGAGATTGAAGTTTCTGACATCATGAGGTTTGAAAGGGTTCTGAAGAAGGCATGCGACTACCACCGCAGCGATCTCATATTTTTATGCCCCAGGGATGGAGCGACAGAATTATACAGATCTTTTCTTGATTCTGAAAAAGTATTGAAAATTCTATCTAAAATGGATTCAATGGGAGAAAACAGTTTTTTCAACCCAGAAAGGATAACCCTGGTAGAGGAAAGGGACGAAAGATATTACTATGTAGAGGCTTCAGGCCTGAAAAGATGGTCTGCCGATTTTTACCAGGGGACGTTCAAAAAAAGCTTTTCCCATTTAGAAGAAGGATTGAACATGCCTGTTGCCAATATTTTACGGATGATGGAGAACGAAAGGAGATATTACATCCATATTACTGGATTTCCTTTCCAGGGTTCTTCAAATGGAGAAAGAATATTGATCACTGATCTTTACAAATAAAATTGATCCCCTTGATATTAATTATCATTCTGATGAAAAGAAATTAAGGAGAACATCACGAAGGTATATATTAACGAAGCAACCTATTTATAATAGTTTTAACATGATTATAATTATGATGTCAGAGGGAATTAATGAGGACAATTTTTATGAGAGCACCTATAAGTATGTGAAGAGGCACAACGCAACAAACAACCCATTTTTGGACAGGTTTGCAAGGGGGGACATTAGCGAAGAGGAATTTAAAAGATTTTCAGTGGAGTTTTACCACTTTACGCGGGAGTGGCCTGCCATACTAGGAACTCTTCTTGTAAATACACCCTATGAGGATGATGCTGCGAACCTTACTACCATACTTGTATCTGAACTTGGGGACATGGACCCATCCAAAAGGCACGAACTTCTATACAGGAAATATTTAAGGTCCATAGGCATGGATCCCGTGGCTCTTGTTAAAAATCCCCAGCTGCCTACCACAAAGGCATGGCTAGATGGGATGAGGCAATACTTTGCGGGAGATTACTTTGAAGCTCTTGGGGCTGAGTTTGGCCTTGAAAACATGGCCATACCCATGTGGGACAAGATATTGTCAGGATTCAGGGAATTTTTGCCAAAGCACAGGGAATTTGAGAATGCAGATATAGAGTACTTCACATTCCACAGGGAGCTTGAATCTCACCATGAGGAGGCAATGGAAGACGTTTTGGGAACACATAAGAGCGATCCCGAGGCAAGAGAAAAGTTTATGCAGGGGGCAAAAGGAATTCTAGATCTTGAAGAGAAGTTCTGGCTTGGCCTCTCAGTTAGAAAGGAATAATTTTTTAATATTATTCCAATAAACCATCATAATGAACCTAATTTTTTTAAGGCATGGGGAGACTATATGGAACAGGACAGGCAGATGGCAGGGAAACACTGATGTCCCCCTAAGTGAAACAGGGATGGAGCAGGCCAGAAAGGCTGCTGAACAGCTTAAAAATTACAAAATAGATTGCATATTTTCCAGCGATTTGAGGCGTGCCAGGGATACTGCAAGAATTGTTTCAGAAACCATCGGTATAGGACAGGTTATGGAGGATAGAAGGCTGAGGGAGAGGAATCTTGGCATAATGGAAGGGAAGACCACAGAGGAAATAAAAAAAATGCTCAATATGGACGTTGGGATTGTGGATATTGTTGGAAAAGACCTTCCAGTAAATGGTCTGGAATCCATAGAAAGTCAGTTTTTGCGTGGAAGGGAATTTTTTAATTCCATCAATGGAAAATGTGAGAATGTGCTCATCGTATCCCATGGTGTCATGATCGGCATACTTCTGAACATTCTAACAGGTGAGGATTTTAGATATAGAAAAATATCAAATTGCGAAATAATAAGGCTTGAGAATGTAGATATGGAGATTGATAAAAAAATATGAGGAGCATTTTTAGAAATATATATATCTAATAGAAAAATCGACCCGGGATGTCTGACGAATCCAGATCAATGACTTCTGCGTTCGAACTTGTTAAAAAAAGACCGGAGATCATTTTTCCATTCATCTTTGGCCTGATCATTGCAGGTGTGCTTTATATCATAGCCGATGAAATCTTAAATTTTGTCCTTCTCAACATAATTGATGCCAGAAATCCATTTCTCGCCCGTCTGGAATTTTTGATTTTTTCTGAACTTGAAAGTTTTATCCTCTATTACTTTATTATTCTTGCAATCTTCTGGCAGACTTTTTCTGCCATGGATCTTGTGGACTCGGGTGATTTTTCCATAAGAAGCTCCCTTTCAGACGCTCTTGGTTCTTACGGATCGGTGCTTGGTATAGCACTGTTCATTTCCATTGTTTCAACCTTACTTACCTATATACCGGTATTAGGAGGAATATTTGATTCACTTTTTACCATAGTTGCCCTCTTAAGCGTGATCATATCCCTTGTTAACAAGAAAGGTTTTGTCCAGAATATCATTGAAATGCCCAATACCCTTACGGCATATTACAGAAAGGAGCCGACAACAGGTCTGTTTCTATTTGTACTCATACTTGTTTTTGTTGTTCCAAACAGTGCCATTGTTGTGATAGATCTCTTCGTTTCCATAATATATGGGAGCCTTGTGATAAAGCTGATTCAATGAAAATTAACTCTTATACAAAATGATGTGCTGCTTTTCCAGGCACATTCATTTAAGTTCCATCACCACCCGAAATGCTTCTTCAACAGGTATTTGGTGAAACCCATACCTGCATCTGGCTTGCTGGCAATATCCGTTATCTTCCTGAAATTGTGGAAAACTTATCTTTACCACTCTAATAATTCTTATCCGACCTGGAAAGACCTTTTACTTGTTTCGTAATATATTTATTTCCTTCAATGAGTATTCAGATATTCGATCATTATATAACTTAAAACGTAGAAATGAACAGTGGAACAGGTGAGTGGAATTATCCACTGATTTTTTCCTTTACCAATTTGTGTTGAAAATGGCACTCAGATGCACCTGATTAGGTGTGCAGAGTAAAGATATGCAAATGGATGCTCTCATTAATGGATTTCTCTTGCAGTAGGAACAGATTCTGTAAAAGGTTGGATAATAAATGGTGTGACTCTCATTGAATAAATTATATGGGTAAAATCAATCTAAAAAATTACAATCGCTACGAGCATAGAAAAAGTGTTGGAACTATTTCTAATTACAGAGAGAATATTGCTGGATAGTATAGATCCCTTCCCAAAAGGCTCATATTAGGGTTATCATAAAGAATCTGCTTCTATTTCAGCAACATCGCGGATTCTGATCTTATCAGTTCTATTAAAAATAAGGATGAGCCAATATATAATTCCCGGAATACACAGATGATTGTAAGGAAAAATAGGACAATATTTAAGTAAGATACAGGAGATACCAATAATATAGGGGAATGGTTGGAAATGGCAAAAATATTGGTGATATTGATAACAGGAAAGGAAAATATTAATACGGAAATGGTAGCATTCAGTTTCGCATTCAATGCGGTAAAGAATGCCAAGGCAAATGTTGAATTTCTCTTCCTCGGAAGGGGAGTCCAGGCTGCAAACAGAAATCAAAAAAGTTCACCCCAATTCCTTGAGCAAATAAATATGCTAAAATCTGAGGGTATACCCTTGAAAGTATGCAAGGTCAGTATGGCAGGTGAGGGTCTATCCGAGAGTGATATATTTCCAGGTCTGGAAATGGTAATGGGAGGCGTTGAAACGAATGACCGGATAGAAGACGGATATACAGTAATGACTTTTTAGGATCTGAAGATGTACTCAATCACAGATATGCAGATTATTCTCTCCATAATATCTGGAATACTTGTTGGATTTTCTCTGGGTTTAATTGGTGGAGGCGGATCCATATTGGCCATACCATTGCTGATCTATTTCGTAGGTTACGATCATCCACATATCGTTATAGGCACAACAGCACTTGCAGTGGGAATTAACGCATACCTGAATCTTATTCCGCATACTCTAAAGAAGCATGTTGATTATAAAGTAGGGCTGGAATTCACAATTCCAGGAGTGGCAGGAGTGTTGGCTGGGTCCGAATTGGGGCTCTTAACACCTGGCAATGACCTACTATTCTTTTTTAGTTTTCTCATGATTGGCATAGCCATATACATGCTAAAGAGAAAATGCGTTGACCTTTCAGAAATTCAGAGAAAGGTGCCAGGTTCATCAAGAGCTCTCACAGTAATAATTCTTACGGGCCTGACGGTTGGATTTGCTTCCGGTTACTTTGGTATTGGTGGAGGATTTCTCATAGTTCCGGGATTGCTATTCGGAGGTGGCCTGAACATTCTCCAGGCGGTTGGTACTTCACTATTGGCAGTTGGTACTTTTGGAGTAATTACCGCAGCAAGATATTCCTTAAGCGCGGACGTGAATTTTTTAATATCAGTGCTATTCGTATCAGGTGGGGTTTTTGGAGGGTGGTTTGGTTCGAAACTTGCAGGTAAAGTTCCAAAAAGGAAACTCACCCAGATATTTGCCATAATTGTAATAATTGTTGCCGTCTATATTATGTACCAGAACTACACAGCAGTACTGCATCTCTAATAGCGGCAAAATGCAATAACCATTTAAAAATATTATAATTGCTATCATGATTCGATTTCCGATATAATAATAAATTAAACTGCTAACACATCAATATGAATATGTACATATATGTATAAAATTACAATGCTGGCACTTCGTTGGCTCTCACAATGTCAAACGCAAATCTTTTAAAAATTGCATGATAGACTCATGGCCTCAGAGTTCTTTTGCCTGATTTCATGAGAGAAAACACAAAATATCCAATTATGTAAATTCAACAGTCCAATAAGAATTTCAATGGTGATGGAAATCTTATTACATCAACCGATTTGACCATCTATCACTTACTCGGGATAGGTTAGAAAATATATACACACTGGAAGTCCGGGAAAACTTGATTGCAGATATATGGAATGCACTAAAAGGATCCACTCAGCCAACCTATCCAATTAACAGTAATTAAGAAGATCAACAGTAAGAATGATAAGTTGGGATTAATCCTTTGAACAGATACAGACTTATTTAAGAATTACTGGAACTCCTAACACCTCTGATTTTAAAAAATTTATAAATATGATTTTCTCAATCCCTTATCTCCTTTTCTGAAAGCACTATGGTTAGTATGATCATAAATACACTCAGGAGGAAAAGGTATAGAAGATCAAGCATCACTGAATGAAACTGGGATGGGCTCAGGTTTCCGTTGAGTATTACTGTTCTGATTGCCTCAGAGGACCATGAAACTGGGTTGTACTTTGCAACATTTGCAAGCCATGAAGCCATCAGGGCTGCAGGGAACAGTGCATAACTGGCAAAGATAAGCGGTAAGTTTATCAGGTTAATTATTCCAAATATGGTTTCCTGCTTTTTGAGCCTTATGGCAATTATGCTGAACAGAGATGAGAAGGAAAATGCTATCATTATGAGTGCAGCTGCAATTATGAATATGTCAGGAGCGGAAATACCATGAACAAGTTTCAAACCATTGGGAATCAAAAGGGCTGCACCCACAAGTATGACTGCCTGGACAAGGATTCTTATGGTCGTTGAAACAATCTTTGAAAAAACAATTGAACTTCTCCTTATGGGAGATACCAGGAACCTCCCAAGATTGCCGAGCCTCCTGTCAAATATCAGGCTTGTTCCAGAGAAGAGTGCAGTAAACAGACTTGTGGTTGTCAGAATTCCACCCACAATAAATGTAATGTAATTGGGTGCATTGCCAAAGGGAAGAACTGCTGCACCTTTGGGAATTCCTGAAAATAGTTTCGTTATATCAAAGGCACTTCCGAACAGTGCAATCCAGAAAATTGGCTGCAGTAAGCCAACAATGAAAAATACAGGATTCCTGTACCATTTCCTCAATTCCCTTACGGTCAATGGGATCAAACCACTCATCTTCTCAACCTCCTCATATTCATTGCCATCTTTCTTACATCTCCACCCTCTTCCTCTCTGATCTCCCTTCCCGTATATTCAAGGAATACCTGATCAAGGGAAGGTTTGTGCACGCTGAACTTCAGTGGCTTGATATTGTTGTTGACCAGATATTTCATGATTTCAGGTAATTCATAATCCGCGTCCTTCACCTTCAATCTCGCCTCTGTTTCCTTTGGGTAAGATACATCTATTTTGTTCTCGTATTCCCCAAACTTTTTGGCCTCTGCCTCTGTTGCGAATTCTATCTGTATGATATCCCCCTTCAGATTACTCTTCAGTTCATCGGATGTCCCCGTTACAATGATCTTTCCATGATCAATTATGGAAATAATATCTGCAAGTGAATCAACCTCTTCCAGATAGTGGGATGTCAGTATTATGGTAACTCCAAGTTCATCCCTGATTTTCTTAATATAGTCCCACATCTTTGCTCTTGTCTGAACGTCGAGCCCAAGTGTTGGTTCGTCCAGAAAGAGTACCTTTGGGTTATGTACAAGACCCACTACAAGTTCCAGCCTCTTCCTCATGCCACCAGAATATGAACTCACATACTTATTCCCAAAATCTGAGAGGTCAACCAGAGCCAGAAGTTCCTCTGCTCGCTTTCGTGCCTCCCTTGCCGGTATGTCGTAAAATCTTGCAACCATCTGGATATTTTCAATCCCCTTCAGGTCTTCATCTGTTGTAAGATCCTGAGGCACAACACCTATTATCCTTCGCACATTCATTGAATCCTTTACAATGTCATAACCCATTATTTTAGCAGTTCCGGAAGTGGGCTTGATGGATGTGGAAAGCATCTTTATAGTTGTACTTTTACCAGCCCCGTTTGGTCCCAAAAATCCATATATCTGGCCCTTCTTAATCCTTAGATTGATTCCCTGAACCGCCTTAATTCCACCCGGATAGGTTTTGACAAGATTCTCAGTCTCAAGAATATATTCACTTTCCTCCATTTTTCAACGCCTCCACAATTTTTTTGCACTCCTCAATGAGGCCTCCCAGATCTTCAATCCTGTAATGGCCAGTCCCTATGCCCTCTCTGATGAATCTTATGTTGTAAAGTGTCTCTTCAATTACATCGTCGGGATCTTCGCTGGAAATGAATCCCTCAAGGATCCTGTTCATATCCGCATAGACTGCCTTTCCTTTTTCAGTTACAGCATATTTTCCATCTACCGTTTTGTTGATCTCACCCTTAGATTCCATTGAGGATAGAAGTGGATATACGCTCCCCGGGCTTGGTCTCCAGTGGCCTCCGGTCCTCTTTTCAATCTCCCTTATTATTTCTGAACCATTCATTGACTGGAAAACAATGATTCTAAGAACCCAGAAATGTAATAGACCACCTCTCACATTATGTAAATCGAAAATCGATATTAAATCTTTTTAAAAAATTTTCTAACTTTGTAATGATAATCAAAAAGGAGCCATGATCGAATTCTTCATGCAAAAAATGATTTCATCTGCCATACTGCAAATATACATGCAATTAGAGTGCATATTATGGCATAGAAAAATACATTCCTTCTTTCCCTCACCATTCCTGCGTAAGGAAAAAGGGCAGGAAAGGCAGGCAGAAGGAGGCGCGGTATGGAGAATTCAGGAACTCCCACAACAAATATGAGTGGGACTTCAATGGAGAGACAGTAGATTGTGAGGAAAAATCTGTGGGGGATGTCACTTTTTGATAATAAATACGTTCCGGTGAAGAATATTATGAAAAATACCCAGTTTCTTATCAGATAGATTATGGATGGAATACCATAGTGGAGATAAGAGGACATTATGCTTCCACCCTGAATCAGAGGTGTTCCGAAAAATACGCCCCAGTATTTTCTTTCAATTTGAAAGTATGCAAAGGGCGTACCGTCAAAGTGCCAGAAGAGAATCAGGGCTACCACACCAACAAGCGAGGGAATAAAAAAGGCATACCATCTCCTGAGCCTTAACATAAGGCTCGGAATGGCGTATGCAAGGTTAAGGAATGTTGCAACTGCCATTGAAAAAAATCCAATTATAACAATATCTGATCCCTCCATTGAAATTGCAAGAAAAAGCATGGCAATATCATCTGAATAGGGTATGGTTGAGAACAGTAAAAATACGGGAAAAAGACCAACCAAAAGGGCTACCTTAAATCCCCTCTTCATGTACAGGTAAAGAACAAACAGCTCACCAAAGATATTTGAAATTAGAATTGCAGAAACAATATACCAGTATTTTCCTGATGGCATTATGAAATCAAGAATCCTTATTAAAAATGGATAGATTGGGCTGAAAACCTGCGTCTGAATGGAAGTGTATCCATACTGGGCTATGCTCACATAATATGTAGAATCCCAGTAATTCATTCCCTGTACAATTTTTGTACCGAAAAGAAAAAACAGAGTTAGAAAAATAAACACCTTGCCTGTATTGTATGACACAAACAGATAAATGAAATCTTTCCTGCTCCCCTCAAAATCCTTCAAAATGCCCAACACCGTTCCATATATCTTATAATAATTAGCCTTTACCGTACAGACCGGGAAGATTTGGATCTTAGAACTGAAGACTTAATTATTTCAATCGGATGACATTCCTGCATACTCTAATTTTTACTGAGCCACAGTGCCAATTGAAACAGGGCTTGGCCCTTTCAATATAATCTGATTGGTAATTTGATTTTGACAGATTTTGAATTCAAATGATTGTGTGAAAACTTTATTTAATCAACTTATTATATGGATAGTATTATGAAGATAAGCAGAATGATAGGAGTTGGTGCATTCGCAATTCTTGCATCATTTCTGGTTATTTCCGCATCTTCAGTATATGTAAGTACAGAGAACGATCTGAAGAGCCTTGGTCTGGACTTTGAGGAAATGCAGGTAAAGGATGGAAAAACATTCATTATTGCCAGACTCAATGGGAATAATTCTGGCATTTTCCCATCCCACATTGAAATAATGAATCATACTTTAACCATTAACCCTGAAACCTCAATGTCTCAGAATGTTTCACTCCCTGTCAATTTATCAAAACTTAAGGTCGAGGGGTGGACAGGTAAATCCATAATCTATTTCTTCACCATCTTTGTCTCAGAGTTTCTGTCAGGATTTAATCTGTCCAGGGATAGTCAGAACGTTTCCACATTAATACCGCCATTTTTCACTCAGGCAAAACTCATAAAAAACAATTCCAACGGACAGTCAGAACTTATTCTTTCTGGAGTTCTTCCCATACTCATCACAATTTTTAAGGTGTCAGTTTTTGCAGGTAAAACTTTCCTTGGAAATCTCTCTGCTTCGGGAAATGGAAACCCATTCAATGGGACCGTAAACCTCATAGGACAGTTAAATGAAGGCAACTATAATGGAAATCTCACCAACCTCTCCTTCACCTTCCTTGGAACAAGATGGTCAATTCCGGGGATTTAGATAAATTTAAAGTAAATCCATCAATTCTCCAATTTCCTTTATCTCAACATCTCTTATGTTTATACCCCTGTTCATACCATGGGTAACCAGTACAGAAAACATTCCCAGTTTTTTTGCCGGTATCATATCATTAATAGAGTCTCCCACAACCATAATATTTTCATGCTTAATTTTCATCATTTCTGCAGCCTTTTCATATGCCTCGGTTTCAGGCTTACCATTTTTGACGTCATCAATCGTTATTACTTTTTCTCCTGCTATGGGGAGCATATCAACAAATTCCCTTCTTGCGGATGTGACAATGACCCATTTTATTCCCATGCCTTCAATTTTTGCAAGAGTTGGTATAACATCCGGGAAGAAACCTACCTCCCATAGCCTCTCCTTGAACAGTATTTCTTCGTCGCTTTCAACTTTATCGGGCCTATTGGAAAAAATTGAGGCGAGTGAAATGCCGGGCAATCCTATGAATGGTTCAATCTTTGACCTGTCGACATCCGCTCCATTTAGATATAAAGCCCTGTGCCAAGAATCGACTCTCACGGAAAAGGAATCCAAAAGTGTGCCATCCAGATCAAATATAATTCCATTTATTTTGCCTTTCATATTAATTGCCTCCCGACTATTTTCTCACTTTCAAGATAATTATACTTATTTTTGACGCAGACTTCGCATTCCATATTTCGATTAACCTTAATTTTTTCAATGCCAAAATCTGAAAAATTAAAAATGTAAAGATCACCAGTTATATCCCTTCCTGAGAGAATGAAATCTGCAAAGGCGGCAAGATTTGAGGATATAATCTGTGGTACAAATGGATCTACCCTATCATAATGACAGTTAAGAGGAACCAGCTTTTTTCCACCGGTCAGGCAATGAAGACATGATGTTTTTCCGGGAATTATGCATTTTATCTGGCCCATATTCCCAAAGCTTGAACTGAATATCATGGGGATGTTTCTCTTGATGGAAAATTCATTTAATAGCTCTCTTGTTATGAAGGAATCTGTGGCATCTATAATTAATTTTGAATTTCCCAGAAGTGAATCAATATTGTTGGAATCCACATATTCACCTATGCCCATGACTTTTCTGGACCCATTTAACATATGAATTTTTTCCATGCATACCCTTGCCTTGTTTTTCCCAACATCCTCAATGGAAAATAGGGACTGCCTCCTCAGATCGGTTTTTTCCACAGTATCTCCATCAAAGAATTCAACGTTATAACCCATTGAAGAAAGTATCTGCAGTGCGAGCTGACCATTTCCCCCACATCCCAGAACGGATATTTTTTGTTCAAATCTTTCAGGACTTCCCATTTAAGACGGATAATTGATATATACGAATTAATCCTTTTGACCTTATGAAAACTGCAGTTATAAGGGAGACTGGAAAGCCTGTTGAAATTGAGGAAAGAGAGGAGCCAAAGGCTGGTGTTGGGGAAGTTGTTATAGAACAGAAATTTACAGGCATATGCTACAGGGACGTGCTGACAAGGGATGGATTTTTCCCGAGGTTGAGTCTGCCGATCGTCCCTGGCCATGAAGTATCAGGGATTATAAGAGAAGTTGGAGAAGGTGTGGAATATTTCAAAAAGGGGGACAGGGTTTCAAGCCTTATTTATGTACCATGCGGCCACTGTGAGAACTGTATATCAGGGAACGAAAACCTTTGCCAGTATAAGAAAACACTGGGAGAAAATCTGGATGGAGCCTATTCCAAATATGTAAGGATAAGTGAAAGAAGCCTTGTTAAGGTTCCAGATGGTGTACCTGAAGAACTTTCAACCATAGCTGCATGTGTTACAGGAATGGTGATCCACGCACTGGATACATGCGGTAATATTAAGGAAGGAAAAAGGGTTCTTATCACAGGAGCCGGTGGAGGTGTTGGAGCACACGCCATTCAGATAGCAAAGGCCTATGGAGCTGAGGTAATGGCAGTAACAAGCTCCGAATGGAAGAAGGAGCAGCTGTACAAACTGGGAGCAGACCATGTGATTTCCTCAGGAGAGGGCTTTAGCAAGAAGGTCAAAGAGATATGGAATGAGGGTGCTCACATAGCTTTGGAAAATACAGGGGATGCAACCTTTTCTGAGGCTTTCAGGTCCCTGAGTTTCGGTGGCAGGATGGTTGTCGTTGGAAACCTCAAGCCTGCATCCCCGGGCCTTCCCCTTGGAATACTGATCCTGAAGGGAAACAGCATATTCGGGAGTATTTCATCGACCAGATATGATCTGGAGAGAGCGCTGAATATGTCTGCCAGAGGAAAGATTCATGCCGTGGTTTCAAATGAAATTAAAATAGAAGATGTTAATGAGGCTTTTGAAAACATAAAGGCAAAAAAGAATCTTGGCAGGGTTTTTATCAAATTTTAATATTTTTTATTGAATTTACTAACTTTGCAGTGTAAGAAACTGTTAAATAAGACTGAATTCATACGGATTCAGGTGCCTATATGCAGGAGATGATTTGCAACATAGAACTGTCAAAAGAGGACGAGGATACTGAAAATGGAGAGAATTTTATTGCCAGGCTCAGAACTGAAATGGGCGGTCTCAGGGAATACAGAGGCGTTACATTTGAAGATGTGCTCAATCAGGTTATAATAGAACTGGAAGAAGAATTTTCATAATGTTTTCAATGTACCAAAAAAGGTTTAATATACAATGACATGCTAAAATGTTGAAAATAATATTTGCCATCATAGCCATATCCCTTATTCTGGTGCCGATTTCCATGCCCATGGATATCCATTCAGAAAATGTTTCCATAGGATTTGGAAAGAATCCCGTAATAAACACTACTTACAATGGAACAAACATTACAGTAGACATGTTTCAGACTGGTGTAGGTTTTCCTGTGGAAAATATGGGACTTCTCCATCATTTTGAAAACATTAAATGGAAACTTAAAAAGGATGGCCCTTTAAATTATTCCTATTCATCATCATTCAGTGCTTACTCCTTAAACCAGAATATTTTTAATAATAATTTCCCCTCAAAAATGCCATTCTCAGGAATAATGGATCATTATAATATTACCATAAACGTTACAAGGGAGACAAAAACATTGAACCTTACACAACAGATCAATAACAGTACACAGGATCGTACAAACATTTCTCTGACTCATTATAATACACTCCAGATTTCCTATACGATCAACATACAGAGCAACAGTGACAGGGAGCAATATATGGCCATTCCCATTACAGTTTTCACGGGAAAGGGGATCATGGGTGAATTTCACAGGGACTTTTTTGAGAAAAAGGATAAAATGAAAATATATGCCCTGCAGCTGTCAACAGATCAGAATGGTATAAACTATATGTTTTCCCTCGGACCACAATACAGTGTAAATGGAACTGGTCAGAATGGAACTATTTCATACTTCCACGAGTCCCATAATTTCTACGCATATTTCCTTTTGATGAAATACAATGGCACGGATGTTAACATAAAGTATGATCCTTATTTAACTCTTCCAACCAGTAATCCCTTGAAAGCTCCGATTGTGATTACACCAATCACACAGGCAATTGCGGAAGTTGAAAACAATGTTTATGCCTTTGCCGGCGGAACAGTTATCGGCATTCTCCTGATCGTTTCAGGCTACGTTTCACATAGAAGGAGATATAAATAAGTTTCAATCTTCCTTCCAGTCATCAAAAAGATCTATGAGGCTGTCCGCCAGTTCCTCAAGAAAACTTTTTCTTGAACGCTTTATGAATTCTCTGATTCCCTCGGGGTTCCTCAATTTGTATCTGGAATTTTCTTCAATTATGATCCCGTCACTGATCAATTCCTTTATGGAATCTTCCCAGTTCTCACCAACCCTTTCCTTTATCCTTCCTGATGTTGCCTCGCCCCGATTGAGAAGAAGGAATATTATGTTCCTGCTGGTTTTGTTCCTTAGATAGAAACCCAGTGCTTTTTTCAGAGAATCCGATGTGGAATAGGGAAAATATCTCTTGAACTTCCCATCCTTCCTTACGGTAATTTCTTCGTCTCTTTCAAGTTTATAAAGATGATACTCCACCTGGCCAATGGCGAATCCACTCTCCCTCTGGATTGCCCTGAAATGCACTCCTGGATTGTTTTTAATTATTTCAAGAATCTTTTCTCTGGGAGAGTCCTTTACACTCAACCTACTTTCCCCTCATAATACCAGCGTATACAAGTATTAACATCAAAAGATCAATGACCTGAAGCATAAGCTGTGTATAGGACTGAAAATAGTTTATGCCAAAATACTGAAGCGATATGATGAGGGAGGATGCAAGTATAAGTGCAAAGTAGAGAAAAATGTATTTAACAATGGAAATCCCCTTTCTCAAAGCCTTCCATGACACTATCATGAGAAAGGCAGAAATCACAGCATTTATCCCCGTAACCACAAGAAGGATATCTATCATTTATAATCGTATACCACTTAATTTATAAAGTTGACGGAATGTCAACCTACCATCCTTGATGAAAAACCAAAGTCCGAAAGGGCCCTTATGCAATCCCTTCTTTTTGTAAGATCTCCATCGAATTTTTCAATTGTAATGTCATTTTTTGTTCTCTTTGTGTCCATTGACAGTACAATATTCCCATTTTTAACATACAAAAATTTCCTGGTTCCGCCAAGATTAGACTTTATCTGGCCTTTAAAATAATTATATATCAGATCTCTGGGGCTGATGATCAGTTCGCCCATTGCTGCTCTTGACTTATCAAGGAAAGTATCCCTTGCCATAACGAACATCTTGCTGTCCAGGACAAAAATTCTCTTAAGATTGATTTTATGCCCCAGCCAGTCCATGTTTCTCCTGAACACGTCCTCATCCACGCTGCCTGTTATTTCTGAGAATATCTGGAAATTGACAAAACCAAAAACCGAAACTATCTTCATAAGTATGGTTCTTGCGGCCTCGTCCAGACTGAACTTCTCCACAACAAACCTGTATTTCGATCTTGCATCCTTGCATATTATGGCCCCTTCCCACAGTTTCTTAATGGATTCTCTCACGTTGTCATACTGTATGGAAAGATTTTCAATAATCTCCTCCTCTCCGGCAGGATATTCCATTATGAATTTCATTACCTTCTGGTCAGTTTCATTCAGAACAATGGATCTTAATGTTCTGTACAGGGATATGGTCTCCACTGTGCCCTTTGATGTTATCCCCATGGGTCCATAAAAGGAAAATATGATCTCTGAACTGAAATAACTGTCAACCTCTGACGGCTTTATATTCCAAACGGTAGCTTCACTGTTATCCCTTAATCCAAGATAGGCATCATAAATATTATCGATAATTCTGCCTGATTGAGGTTTATAACTCCCATAATTTAAAAGGGAATGGGTGAAAAGTGTGTCCATATATATGGCGTTGAGCTCCTCCGATCCCTTGATGAGAATCCTATTTATATCCCTGTATCCATTTTCTATGAACTTAAGTCTTGTTCTCTCAACAGGATCAGTTATGAGTACAGTTTTTCCTGCCGAAATATATTTCCTGTCAAGGAACTCGCTCAATATCTGAACACCATCTTCCTGTTCCAGCTCAATCTGATCTATCCAGATGGCCTCAGCCATGAAATCCATGGACATAATTGCAACCATCTTCCCCTTACTGTAAAAGGCATGGGTATATCCGCTGTTTTCGGTCACAAGCCTTCCCATAAGTATCATTACTGGATCGGACACCGGAAGGATTACATCCTCAGGCTCGAATTTCTCAAGATCTCCATAATACATTCCACCCCTTCCATTTATCCCATTTATGCCAGCCAGATCCTCTTTTTGGATATTAAACCACAGATTCCGTGTTATCTCCCTCTGTGTAAGAGGGCCCAGAAATCTAAGAAGAGTTCCCATGGCTTCATTTCTGCTCATCCTGGATTCCTGCAATCTTCCATAGGTATTTCCATCGAAATCTATGAGAACTCTGTATTCCAGGGATTTGAGAAGGGGCCTGACCTCCCTCATATCCATTGAGATTCCCTTTCCTATGGCCTCCGCAGTTGCCCTGCCATATTTAAGAAAATCGAAAATGTGAATTTCCTCCTCGCTTAACTGATCCTCCCTCAATTTCTGAAGGGCCATGGCAAGATCTCTATTCATGACAGTCATTTTGTGTCTGAAGAATCTTCCCTGCAAGACATTTTCAGGTTCTTTGGAGGATCCTCCATCCCGGAGCCTGAGTATGAGAGATTGCCTGTCCGTGTAGAAGCCTATTGTGTCGAAATACTCCTTCGCAGAGGAGAATGTTTTCATAAATTTGGCCAGCCTTATTTCTGAGGGTTCCACACTTTCCATGCCCAGGATCATCTCCAGGTGACCTTTTACAATATACTGTTTTGCAAAAACAGGTGTTACATATTCCTGGATTATCTTTCCATCCTCCATAAGGTTTTGAAGGGATTCTTCAAGAAGTTCCCTTTCCATGGGGAGCCTTATGGATATTTCATCCCCTGTCATTGGACCCATTGAATTCAATGTGTCGAAAACAAGATCTTCTGAACTGTAAGCCCCACTTTGATGTTCTTCCCTGTGAAAATATATGACCTTATCCCCTGAAAATTTCCTCTCTATGAGATACATGGATTCAAGATTGGCAATTGAACTCTTTACAATATCCTCTGCCATTCCAGCCATTTTTGCAATTTCGTTCATTGTTTTTCCATTGCAATTTTCCAGTACCATCCTTTCCTCTTCTGTTGTTTCCCTCTTTCGCGCAAAGAGATTCTTGAAAAGTTCTACTCTTTCCGGAAGCGTCCAGTATATTCCCCGCACATAAACGCTGCATATTTTTCCACTGTTTGCCAGCTCCCTTGAAAGCTTTGCGCTGTCAATTTTGGAGTATGGAAATGGAGAATTGAACCTCGATCTTGTAATATCCATATATGGAAAATAGGAGAAGAGTTGAATGAGATCGTCTTCATTTTCAACAATGGGAACCCTTGAGGAGTAAAAGGCCTCAACCCTTGCAGGTTCCCTGATTTTGAAATCCATGTACTCAGATCCGTAGGCTTTGTCCACAATTCTGCTCTGTAATTCTCTGAGGAGTTTTGCCCTGTCCTCCATCAGAACGACGTCGGAAACACCGGCAAGTATGAGAGACAGGGAAAATGGGCTTGATTCGTTGCTGTAGTTCTTTATTTTAAATTTTCCCCCATCGATTACATCTTTCACATAGTTCAGGGCTGAGGGCACATCCATCATATCGTTCATAATTTCCCTGAATGTTTCTGTGATCACTGGAAAGTTTGGAATGTTCTCCAGTGCCTTTAAGACCCTGTCGCTCCTCAACTGCTGCATAACAACGGATACCTCATGGCCCTTATATCGCCTCAGAACCATGAGAGATCGGGTGGCACACTGTCTGAACCTTTCCTTAAATACGGTGGTGTTGAAAACCGATTTTCTCACATAGTCCACAAAATTGCCTTTATTTATGAGACTCACGATCTCCCTTATGGGAAGTTTCCTCTCATAGGTAAGCATGAAACCATCATCCGTAACCGTAACCCTCGTGTTCATTTCATACCTGTTGGATATGGCCTGTGCATAAGCCCTGGAAAGGGCATCGTTTACTCTCCTCCCAAGTGGGACAAGGAAGATTGAGCTGAAGAGGTTTTCATCCACATAACCCTCCACAAGAAGTTCCCTGTCTGTGGGGACACCAAAACTTCTCTGTCCCCTTACGTATGATATTATGCTTCTGGCGCCATTTTGATCCACATGATATTTTTCCATTAGCCATGAATTAAGTTCCTCAGTTTTCTCATTTTCAATATCCTGTGAAACTTTCTCCCTGAAACGGCCTATGAGAACCCCAAGATCATAGGATCGGGGAAGCATCTCCCCTGTCCATGAAGGGATTGTGGGTTTCAGCCCTGTGGCATCTCTTACTATAACCCTGTTTCCTCTTGATTTTACAAAGGAATATGTTCTTGCACCCAGAACAAAAATATCTCCAGGGACCATCCTTTCCACAAATTTATCGCTGAGATTCCCAAGATGCCTGCCGTTAACATCTATTACATGATAGTCAGAATCTTCAGGGATTGTTCCCACATTCATGAAATATATCATTCTTGTGCTCTTTTTCTTTCCTATATTCTGCTCCTTTTCATCATACCATATTTTTGCATAGATGCTCTTACTTTCAAGTTTCCCGGCAAGATATTCTATCACATCCATGTAATCCTTCCATTCCAGATTCCTGTATGGGAATGATCTTCGAAGTAGATTGTAGCATTCCTTCAATCCCCAGACCCTTTCAAGGGTCATGCCCACAATTGCCTGAGACAGTACATCCAGTGCACCCTCGGGTATGCTAACCCTGTCAATATCCCTGTCATAGGCTGCTCTTGTAAGAACCGAACATTCAACTAAATCGTCAAGATTGAATACGACAAATCTACCCTTGGTCAGCTCATTTATGGAGTGCCCGGCCCTTCCTATCCTCTGAAGGCCCTTTGAAACCGATTTTGGGCTTCCTATTTGAACAACCAGATCTATGCTTCCAATATCAATACCAAGTTCAAGAGATGTGGAGGATATTACACATCTCAACTCTCCCCTCTTAAGCTTCTCCTCCACGTTCAATCTTGTTTCCTTGCCCAGTGAGGAATGATGGGCTTCGAGACTGTCTATACCCCTTGCCTTCAGTCTTATGGCCACATGCTCAGTGGCACTTCTTGTGTTTGTAAAAATTAGTGTAGTTTTATGCTCTTCCACAAGCCTTGCCAGAATATCGTACATTCTTTCATTTGCAACCTCAAAACCTGCACTTGTAAGATCCTTTACAGGTGTGAGGGTTTCCAGATCAAGCCCCCTCTTTATGTCTACATCCACAATTTCGCATTTCCGGGGTTCTCCATCCCTATATCCGCACAGGAAATTGGCAATGAGCGGCAGGGGTGCCTGTGTTGCAGAAAGCCCTATTCTGATAAAAGCAGGAGATACTTCTTCAAGCCTCTCCATATTTAATGAGAGTAATGTCCCTCTTTTGGATGAGGATATTTCATGAATTTCATCAATAATAACATATTTTACAGTCTTGAATTTTTCCTTGAACTTCGGTGCCGTGAGGGCGAGGGAAAAGGATTCAGGAGTTGTGATCAGGATATGAGGTGGTTTACGCAGCATCTTCTGCCTTTCATTTTGCGGAGTGTCCCCACTTCTCACTGCAACCCTTATGGGCTGGAGATCAAGACCCTCTTCCTTTGCAATGGCATATATTTCTTCCAGAGGCTTGTTTAAATTTTTGTTGATATCGTTTGCCAGGGCTTTTAAAGGGCTTATGTAAACGCAGAATATTTCATCCCTTAGTTCTCCATTTCTTGCCCTGATAAATAATTCATTGATTATGGAAAGAAAGCCCGTGAGAGTTTTTCCTGTTCCTGTAGGGCTTGAAACCAGAACATTTTTCCCCTCATGGACTAAAGGAATGACCCTCTTCTGAGGCACTGTGAGTGAGGAATATTTACCGTTAAACCACTTTGCTATAAGATCGTCAATAAAAGGAAGCTCTTCCTCTATAGTTTTCCTTCTTATTTCTATTCCATCCGTATTAATCCTTAGTTCAGTCAAAAAAAGTATAAAAGCTTTCGTTATAGATTATAATATCTCTATTTTTGGAATGCCGGGAAATTACAATGATCTGTTTCCATTGAGATTGCAAATCATGGCAAAGGCAAAATCATTCAATGTATGAAGGATAGATTCTCTTGAAAATTTTTTTTGAATCTAAATTAAAATAAAGTTTGCTGATTTTAAACATATCTTTTTATGGCGAACTCTGTCTTCTCCATAGAAAGTCTGCTTATTCTTTCAAGCTTTTTCACAATCATAGTTCTTTCCATCCCAGATGTCCTCAGTATTTCAGCGAAGAATGCGATTACCTGATCGTAATCCCTGTGGTCAACAGGTTTTGGTATTCCATCCTTTCCTCCAAGTGCATAGGAATATCTTACAGGATCCTGCATACTGATCTGTTCCCCCGTCAGCACTTCTGAAATATAGGCTATTGCCCTTATGGTACTCTTACCTGCTCCTGGAATGGAAAGAAGTTCGGCCATATTAGATGGGTCATATTCATATATCTTTTTCAATCTCTCGAAAGGCACTTTTACCTTCAAATTTAAAACCTTTGGCTCAAAAAAACTGTCCAGGGATGTTTGACCTTCCCCTGAAATTTTTGGCTTTTCCCTCATTACTCTTAGCATATTTTCCCTGACCTTTCTATTTATGGGTGAGGATAGATCCAGGGTGTCTTCGCCCATGGTATTGGAACCTATTCCCTCCCTCTGTTCCTCAAATACGGAATCCATGGAAATATTTGTCCAGTGGTACCTTCTTGCGAGTTTTTGGGAATCGTTCAACCCCTGCTGAACCACTGCATAGTTTCCCCTGTAATCTGAAATAAGGCTGTGTATGTATAGATCAAAACCATCCTGGAGAAGATTGCTATCTACCCTGGCAATATAATCGCTCTCTCTTGCAATTTTACCTGCAAGATTGGAAGATATCATGCTGGGTGATCTTTCTTCGATCTCTCCATTCTTTAGCTTCATATTTTTTCCCTTGCCCCCTGCAACAAAAAAATCCAAATCGTGGTTATTTGCGTATTCCTTCAGGGCGTGGATTGTGGTTGTTGTAGTTCCGCTCGAGTTCCAGTCAAATCCTGTGACAAGACTCAGGGAATGAAACCAGACAGGGTCTGAAAATCTTCTTATGAGATCCTGTGTTGAATAAACCTCAGAGATCAGGGTGCATATCTGCCCTGTGAGAATCACGATTTTTTTGTAGAGATTCTCAGGAGGTTTTCCATAATGAAGTGGAAGGTATGAAACCCCTCTTCTGTTCATGAAATAAGAATATGGGAAGAGATATAAAGTTTGATCCAGAATCTCCCATCTTAAGGATTGCAGGCAAAGATTTAGTATGAGTTGAGTATGCCATAATATGGCGCAGTTTAATTGCTACGAATGTAAGAAAGAGGTCAGGACAGGTGAGAAATTTACATTTACAAAGATGGGGGCAGTACACTTTGACTGCTTTATTTCTGCAAAGAGAAGGGAAATAGACAGCTCCAAGGAGGAAAAACTCAGAAGCTATTCCTTAATACTTGATTCTGAACTCACCCATCTCCTGAATCTTCTCAGGATCGAACCCAAAAACGATGATGAAAAGATATACCATAACCAGAAATACAAGGAAATTGAAAAGAGTGCTGGAGAAACGACCAAAAAGATAGTAGAACTCTAATTGTAAAACATTTTATTGTTTTGTAAATTCCTTGTAAAAAATATTCTAAAGATTGTGTGTAAAATTAATATAAAAAAATTACTTCTTCTTTTTGAACTCAGTATACCCACATTTTCCGCAGGTGAATCTGTCCTCGTGTTCAGCCAGATATACTCCCACACCGCATCTTGGGCAGCTCCTCTTCTGGCGAACCAGCCTGTTATTTTCTACTTTGTAAAACTCTCTCTTTTGCATTACTTTTTCTCCTCCTTAACCTTTAAACCGTTTCTGAAAAGTTCATAATCTGGTTCGTAAAGCATTGCATCTTCCTTCTTTGAGTATATCTTGCTGTAGCCTTCAAGGAAATGAAGCCCTGTTTTCTGTATGTTTTTGTCCACTATGACAAGTTCCTTGTTGCTATTTGTATTTCTTGCAATTATCTCCTTAATAACATCTCTGGAAGGAGTCGGGCTGTTTTCATACTCCAGTGTGTATTTAATCTCCTTTCTCCTCAGTATGGTGTTATCCTTTGATTCGACAATCTTAAAGTTCATTCCATCTTCACTTCCATCTTTTCAAATATTTTTTCAACCAGTTTTTTTGACAGATCGTTAACCTCTATCTGGGCCATTCCAACATCCGGAATGCCGTAAACTACCAGTGAATGAATTGGAGCATAAAAAATTATTGGTAAAACTGCAAGATCCTCCTCACCATCCACTTCAATAAGAAACCTTTTCTCAGAATGGATGCCTGTGTAAATCAATTTAATAAGATTTCCAGTGACAACCCCTGGTGGATTCTTAACCCTCACCGATCCTTCCTTGCTATTATAGATGCTCTTTCCTCTCTGGGTTTTCAGGTCATAAACCTCAACCCCTGGAAAAATATCCAGGTCTTCAAGAACCTTGCAGGTAAAGTCCCCAACAGCAAAAAGTTCCTTTCCATTTCTCCCCTTCAGAGTTTTTGGATCTATTACCGTCCCATTATTTGATTTTATGAGATTAACAGATTCCTCTGTAACATAATAATTACTGTCGAACCTTAATTGCATAGGTTCCTTCCTTTGTAATTCCTGCCTTTTTTGCTATTTCAGAATTTACCGGATCAACAATAATAAGGAAACCATACCAGTCCTCTGTCATGTGGGAATCGCCGTGATCAGGGCATGGCTGATCGAAATATATGCGCTTACAGGTTTTGCACGCCATATATTTTTTCTTTGTACTCCTTGTACTCATATCTCCTCACCCGGATCCTCTTCTTCACCAAGATTTTCCTCCTCTGCATCTTCCTCCTTTATTGGCCCGTGAGAAACAAGTTCCATGTCATGGTGCTCATCTGAACCTTTCTTTCTCCTTGTTCCTTTTTTCTGCCCTGCCTCCTTATGTTCCTCAACAATCCCCTCTCCCATGGATGGATCATTTTTGAGCCACTGCAACTTGCCCAGACCGGGTTGTTTCATTGTAAATCCTATCCTTCTATCGCTCGGGGAAGAGGATGATATGTTAAGCATCACAATTCTCACCCTTATCTTGTCTCCGGTCTTCAGTTCTCTGTTTGTTTCCTTTCCCAGGAGCCTTTTGTTTCCCTCATCTATTTCGATTCTGTCATCCATAATCTGCCCCACATGCAGCAATCCTTCGAAGGGACCAAATCTCACAAAGGCCCCAATCTTGGGGACGACCGATACAATAAATCCTTCCACCACCTCATTCATCTTTGGTATAAAGGCAAGTGCCGTGTAGGTTATATTCTGGTAAACGCCCCCATCACCGTGAACTATAATTCCATCACCATTCTTTTTAATACTGAGAATTGTAACCACATAGCATTTTTGCATATCTGTCCTCGAACTGCTGTCAGGGACATAATCAACAATGGATCCCTGCAACTCCTTCCTCGTAACATCTTCAACTGCTCGATCATAGTCCTCCCCCAGAAGTGTAGGGGGAACTCTTGCCAGATAATCATCCTCTATAATTGCATACAATTAGAATCACCTATCGCCACGACGGGCATAGCAACTCAGTATAATACATTCATTTATAAATATAATGATTTCACTGTCCCAATCCTAATTTTTTCCCTAATTTTCCTTAAATGGGATATTTCATAGCAAAGGAAATAATTACATGATCACATTCCCATAGATAATGAAAGATAAGGAGAGCTCACTGGATATCTATGCCTTTATAAATATATACAGGAAGGACATTGTTGATTCTTTTTTTAAGAAGGTTTACGAATTGGGCCAGGGAAGATTTATCTTTCAGATACACAGCCCAACCATAAAAAATGTCCCTCTTTATTTGGACGTAAAAAAGGGAATATGCTTTATGGATACTGAACGAGGCCAGGATGCAGGCCAAACGGCAATGTATTTGAGAAAACTTTTCATGGACAGAAAAATTAAGGATATAAGTCAGATAAATTTTGACAGAGTCGTGAGGATCGATATGTATTCAGGCATATCCCTTGTAATTGAACTATTCAGGGATGGAAACCTCATTGTTCTAAATGATGATGTAATAGATTATGCCCTTTTTCCAAGAGAATGGAAAAACAGAAAGATCATAAAGGGTGAAAGGTACATACCTCCATCCCTGTTCGACCCCTTAAATGCAGGCAATGATCAGATTCAGGAGATTATGGGAAAGAGCAAAGCATCCATTGTGCAAACCCTTGCCACGAGAATGAACTATGGAGGGGATCTTGCTGAAGAGGTCCTTTACAGAATGGGTGTTAATAAGGATGCTCCGCCAAAATTGAGTGATGAAGATGTTGAAAAGCTGAAATTTTACACAAGGCAGATACTCGATGAGACTCTTGCCAATAAATCCTATTATTACACTGACGGTACAGTTTCACCAGTTGAGCTTCGTCATAAGGAAAGGGATATTTTGAAGGTTGTTGAGAATTTCAATGATGGAATATCCGAAGTTATACAGAAGGAATCCTCTGTGAATCCTGAAAATGAAAAAATCAGGAGGATAGTGGAAAACCAGGAAAGAGCCATAAGGGAGTATGAGGAAAAGGTTGAACTTTACAGAAATCAGGGGAATTTCATATCTTCCCATTTTCAGGATTTCTCAAAAGCTATCAAAATTCTTAAGGGCGGGATTGGTGAAGGAGGAATAATTAATCTGGATGGAATCAAATTAACTGTTGCAAAGAAAGATCTCGCTGAAAGGAAAGCCCTTATTTCCACAGGAGATATGGAAATTGAGATTGAATATGAAAAAAGTGTGGGAGAGAATATGGAGAGGCTCTTTAACACCTCCAAGGAGTTTAAGGAGAAAATTGAAGGCGCCAGGGCTGCAATGGAAAAATCCCTGAGCAATATAACGGAAGAGAGGGAAAGGAAGAAGAAAATCAGACAGAAGTTCTGGTTCGAAATTTACCACTGGTTCTTTACAAAAAACGGAAAAATGGTCCTCTCTGGGAAAAATACGGATACGAATGAGAAGGTTGTTAAAAAATATCTTGAAGAAAACGACATTTATGTACACGCAGATATGTATGGTGCTCCAAGCACTGTAATTAAGAAGGGAGACGATGGAAATCCCATAACTGAGGATGACATCAGGGAGGCAGCTATATTTGCAGTTTCCTTTTCAAGGGCATGGCAAAATGGACTTGCATCAGGTTCGGCCTACTGGGTTACACCTCAACAGGTGAGCAAAACCCCGGAATCGGGCCAGTATGTGAGAAAGGGCTCCTGGATTGTGAGAGGAAAGAGGAACTATATTTTTGAACTGCCCCTGAAGCTTTCCATAAGGCCAATAGAGTATAAGGGCATTCGGATTCCGATGATTTCACCCCCGTCCGGGGAAGCAGGGGAAATTATCATAATCCCCGGTGGACGAAAAAAAGATAAGATTGCGAGGGAAATAGGAGAAAAACTTGAATTTGATCCAGAGGAGATCATTCAGATCCTTCCAACAGGGGATTTTGAAATTGTCAGTTCCTAGAAAGATCCTTTTTTAAATTTTCCAGAACCCTGACATCTTCCGGATTATAACCGCCCAATATCCCTGCCATTACAGTGAGAAGGTCAAGATAATGGATTAGGAAAAACAGTTTTTCCAGAATATTGCTTCCTTCTGGTTTTATCCTGACAAAAGTCTGCCCAGATATTCTTTCAACCATTTCCATTCTCTCTGAATTTTTGGAGCTCCCGTCACCTTCTATGCAAAGATAGAAAAATTTCTCCCTCATTTCTCTGTTGAGAGCCATAGGCACAAGTTCATTATGATTCTGCTCAGAAAGGACATGGCTAAGAGCAAAAAGTTTGGAATTTTCGTTGAATTGTGTCTTGAACCTGTAACTCATGGCGGAGAATGGTTCCCATGATAGAATATAGGGAATCTTTCTTGATTCTACAATTTTCTTTGCTATATCCTGGATTTCATCGCTCTTTGATGCCGCCTGATTAATGGCCTTCTCAAGATCCGAGTCCTTCAGGACGGATTCCATAAATGTGTTCAAAAGCGGCATTAAAAGGTAGGAAAGAGCCTCCCTTGGCTGAAGTCCCGAAGGTATGATAATTGTTTCGTCAGATATCTCCTTAAGTTTTCCACCAGAAGTCACTGCGTGAACCTTAATTCCTCTTTTTTTGGCCTGTTCTGCCACCGAAATTGTTTCCTCCGTATTTCCGCTATAGCTCTGTGCAATGAAGAAGGAATCTTTCTGGACGAATTCAGGCAAATCATAGGAATCAACCACGTACACAGGCTTTATCTGAAACAAAGAGGCAAAAATCCTCCCTGATACGCCAGAGCCGCCCATTCCAGCTATGACTATGGAGGAAAAGGGCATATCTGTGAATTTTTCCTTAATTTTGATTTGTTTTCGTATATCATCAACCTGTTTGAAAAAAGGATCATTAAAATTCATATCTTATCACGCCTATAGAGGCATTACTACCATGGTGAAGCCCCATATAGCCGGCAAAAGTCCTGCTAGAGTTATCAAAATGTATATTTTAAGGTTAGTTGACATAAATGGTGAATAATACATTTTTTATTAAACTTTTCACCTCGGCCACCACATTCTTTTAAAAAAGGTCGATTCTAATTTCTTTCGAGGGCCATGGTCATGCAGTGTGCACCCCCATATCCTCCTGTAAGTTCCTCAAGATCTACAGTTATGAAATCTATCCCATAATCATTCATTTTTTCCTTTACTGGAAACATAGGATCACCCCTTGAGGGTATTTTAAATTTCCCCCTTTCTGATATTTCCCTGCTCAGAATATTGTTTTTTAAAAGTCGCTCATAAACTTTGAATGAATCAACGCACACGATTTTTCCGTCGGAGATGGTAAGGAAATTGGATGAATATGAAAGCTGTTCTACCACGCTTAAATCCATAAAATTAAAGCCCTTCTCCTTCATGTAATCGTAAAGGTTCGTTTCCCTGTCCTCGTGGTAAACCCCATCATCTCTCAAATATACGTGGCCTCTTGCCTTTTTTGAGAGGATTGTCGAGGCAATCACCGTGCTTGAGGATGCCACATTAAAATAAGTATCAAGATGCATATTGTTAAGAAGATCGTTGGTCATAAAATCATATTTGGGATTTTCCAGAACAAAAATTTCATCGTGCTCAAACATTCCACTATTCATTGCATCCATTGCACCATGATGATCCGTTCTTGGTCCGGTGCCAATTAAACCGAATTCACCACATGGAATGTAATCCCCACCCTCGAAAAAACCATTCTCACTTACCCTCCTCACATGATCCTTTCCAAGGATGTTTTCCATAATAAAGCCTGTTATGGAAGTTTCACCCCTTCGCTGGGGAAGGCGCATTCTTCCTGAAATTAATCCCTTTGCGCCTGTGGCCTGCTGATCCCTCATAAAATAAAGGTTTGCAAGGGGAATATTTGAGTATATTTTTGGATACTGCATATTGTTTCTTTCGTCCCTTCTTATATCTATGGAAGGTTCAAGAATCATCAGATTGAAAAGTGTGTCTGCATCGAGATGGCTCAGATTTTTAGAAAACTCATCTGCGTACTGTTTTGAGTCGTCAAGATCCCCGTAAAAAAGTACCCTCTTTTTTATGTTATCTTCCATTGCCAGCCTGAATCTGCTGTCAGTTTTCGCCTTATCATTGAACATATCCCTTAGAAGTGTTACATTTACTCCGTTTTCCTTCAGTTTGCTTTCCAGTTCCTCGTGCTCCCTTATGGCATTCCCCTTGCTGAATGGCCTTTCAAACAGAAATGCCCTTGGAGCGATCATTGCATAATCGATCTCAATTCCCGGTCTGTGTATTACTACCTTTCTCAATCTTTCCCATTCACTGCGTACAAACAATCATTCACCTCTTATTCTGAAATATTCATCATCCACAACATATAGATTGATCTCAGAATCCTTGCATTCCCCACTGATGGTTATCTGGGAAAAGTTTTGCTTATCCATAAGATTGCATTCATTATTCCCGTTGCTTATCACGACAAAGGATCTTCTGGATGCCATTTCACCTGTAATCTGAAGTTTGTCAAAACTGATGCTTCTCTTATTAACCTGAATCTCCCTTCCCGTTTCAAGGTCGTTCAGATATATTCCAAAGGCGCTCTTTCCTTGATAAAGATATCTCTTTCCGTTTAGATATATGATTGAGCCCGGTTCTATATCCATAATCCTCACCATATATGTAAAACGGAAGAACTGCTTTCCATCCCTGACTCCGGCCAGTGTCTTTGATACTATTATATCGGTGATCTCCCTTGTTTTCATCTCCTTCGCAAAGGAATCCCCATCTTTCCTCTTTCCAAGATAGACATCTATACCATCCTTCACGTACTCAATCTTTGAAATGAAAGATTCGGGATCAGTTGTATGATTATTTTCTACGTTTCTTACCAGATGGTCTCCAATCCTTCCCATTTCATCAGTGTACTTTCCAGTCATGCCCCTTATCTGGACCTTTGCCTCATAATAGGATCCGGTTACCTTGTTACAGGTCGGGCAACTTATGGATTCTTTTATAAAGGGAATTTCAAAGTTTTCAACTTTCCTGTCATCATTTGTTCTTTCGATTTCAACTTCAAGTTTAATGTAGTTGCCCAGACGGTTTGTCCCATTGAGCTTTCCTCCAGAAATCTTAAAGGGCTCATTCACTGAAAAATTATCGAATATTTTTCTCTCCCACTTCTCCTCTCCATCCCTGTATACCCATGCCTTTCCGACAAAATATGCCCCACATTTAGAGCAAGTTTTTTTGATTATGGACCCTGGTACTTCAATGTGCAGAGAATCCCAGAGGCAAACTTCACATAAACCCCTTTCAACAGCCTCATGCTTCCCGCATTTTACGCATTTCATAAATTATTCTATTCCCCTTCCTTTCTTTATATCCTTTATTAGTGCTCCGGCAATAAGCTTTTTCCTTATTTCTGTTGTGCCAGCACCAATTTGCCCCAGAATGGCATCTCTGAGCAATCTCTCCACACCTGTGTCCTTCATGTAGCCATTTCCACCCATAATCTGTATGGCTTCTCTGGCGATTCTCTCCGAAACAATGGCAGAATAAAGAATGGATGATGCCGCGCTTTTCAGATCCATATTGTTGTTTTCTACGCTGGAAAGTGCATCATATGCAAGTAATTTTGCGGCTCTGTATTCACTATACATCATGGCAAGCTTATCCTGAATCATCTCAAACTCATACAGAGATTTTCCAAACTGTTTTCGGTCTATGGAATATTTGGTGGCCTCCTCCAGAGCTCTTTTTGCAAGTCCCACAAAAATGAATGACAGAATTGCCCTTTCTGAATTTAGGCCGCTTAGAATTATGTTTCTTCCTCCGTTTACTTCCCCAATGACTCTAGATTTGTCAAGAACAATACCATCAAAGAATATTTCACCTGTTGGAGAACCTCTCATTCCCATTTTATCAAACTTCTTTCCCCTTGAAAAACCCTTATCATCGCTTAAAACAACAAAAGCTGTATGCTCTTCTCCTGTCCTGGCATAAACCAAAAATATATCTGAATATGGTGCATTGGTGATGTATGTTTTGGATCCATTCAGTGTAAAATATTCGCCGGAAATTTCTGCCCTTGTCCTCATGTTTAATGCGTCCGAACCTGAAGAAGGTTCCGTAAGCCCAAGTGAACCTATCTTCCTGCCAGTGCAGAGATCAGGAACATAAAGTTCCCGCTGCTCCTTATTCCCATTTCTGTAGAGATTGTCAAGGGTCAGATTGCTGTGTGCCCCGTAGGAAAGCGCAAGTGGAGGAGATGAATATCCAATCTCCTCTTCCACGATGGCCTGTCCCAAATACCCCAAACCTGACCCTCCATATTCCTCAGGAACTGTAATTCCAAGATATCCCATATGCCCCATCTTTCTGAAAACATCCTCAGGGAAATAGTCCTCCCTGTCCATTTTTATAGCAATAGGCTCAACCTCACGCCTGACAAACTCTCTCACATTTAGCCTTAATTCTGAAAAAATTTCCTCGTCAAAATTCATACCATGTGAAATGAAATTTGTTTAATAATCTTCACACCCTTAATAAACCTGTAATCCGAAATGGCCAGAAGATACCCAAATGTGAAATATTATTAATAGGAAAGTATGTGTTTTCAATCTATTGGTTCAAATCATATGTCTTCAAATGAATTTCGAAATTAAGAATTAAAATATCTGAATAAATTCATATAAATTAATATATTAAAAAAATATGTCTCTATGATATTTCATCCGATTTGGCAATTTATAAAATTCCCCATTTGATAAGAATTTAGATTTTGAAAATAATCCAGGCTATGCTTATAAAAAATCAAAAGTAAAGGGTAAGTTCTAAATTTTTTCTTTTTTCAGCATTTCAATGGCATTTTTAATATCCTCTACCGAGGCTTCATTTTCCAGTGTTGTAAGATCACCGGGAATCTGGTTCAGGTATACTGCCTTCAGTACTCTTCTCATTATCTTCCCACTCCTTGTTTTGGGAAGGGATTCAACGAAATGTATTTCCTCTGGCACAATAATCGGGCCGAGCCTTTCCCTTACCTCTTTTTTAATTCTCTCCGAAAGATGCCTGTCCGGAGTAATCCCCCTTTTTGGTATAACGAAGGAAATTATGGCCTCTCCCTTAACATTATCAGGCTTGCTAATTACAGCAGCTTCGCTTATTTCAGGAAATGACACAAGGGCGTCTTCGATCTCAATGGTTCCAAGTCTGTGCCCTGACACCTTAATCACCTCATCAGACCTTCCCAGGAGCCAGTAGTAGCCATCCTTATCCTTCATGGCGAAATCTCCGTTGAAATACCTTCCAGGGAAACGCGAGAAATACACCTTTACATATCGCTCATCGTCTCCATTCAGGGTTAGCATCATCCCCGGCCATGGCCTTTGAATGCAGATGTATCCCTTCTCATTTTCTTTGCATTCATTTCCATTTTCGTCCAGAATTACAGGGGCAATTCCTGGCATGGGGAATGTAGCCGATCCGGGTTTAAGTGGCCCTATTCCCAGATTGGCAGAGGGCGAAATGATGAAACCTCCCGTTTCTGTCTGCCAGTATGTGTCAATTATGGGGCACCGATCTGATCCGATTACACTGTAAAACCAGTGCCATGCTGCAGGATTTATGGGTTCTCCCACCGATCCAAGGATCCTGAGTGATGAAAGGTCATATTTCTTTGGATAGGAATCTCCGTAACGCATCAGCATCCTTATGGCTGTTGGGGATGTGTACAGTATGTTTACACCATATTTTTCCACTATCTGCCACATCCTGTCTGGACCGGGATAGGTAATTGAGCCTTCATACATTATGGATGTAAGGCCCAGTAAAAGAGGGGCAAATACAATGTAACTGTGGCCTGTAATCCACCCTATATCCGCAGCACACCACCACCTGTCATCCTCCTTTGGATCGAAAGCCCATTTTAAGGTGTTCGATACCCACACCGAATATCCACCGTTTCCGTGCACCACTCCCTTAGGTTTTCCTGTTGTGCCTGATGTATACAGAATGAAAAGAGGGTCATTTGAATCCATCCTTTCCGGTTCAACGAGTGCCCTCTCATCACTTGCAACCTCGTGGTACCAGAAATCTCTTCCCTCAACCATATCAACTTCATTCTGGGTGTTTTTCAACACAATTACTGTTTCTACGGTTTTTGTATCTTCCAGTGCCTCGTCAACTATATTCTTCAATGGGATTATCTTCCCGTTCCTCCTTCCCCCATCTGCTGTAATCACGACCTTTGCACCACAGTCATTTATCCTTTCCGCAATGGCAGATGCACCAAAACCTGAGAAGATAACAGTAAATACAGCTCCAATTCTTGCACATGCAAGCATAACCACAGGTGTTTCGATTACCATGGGAAGATAAATGGCCACCCGATCCCCTTTCCTGATTCCGCTATCAATCAGAGCTTTTGCGAAGGCATTTACTCTTTTTAGTAATCCATGATAGGTAACAATCTTTTCTCTTCCATCCTCACCGACCCATATTATTGCAGCTTTGTTCCTCCTAAAACTTTTTACATGCCTGTCAAGGGCATTATATGACACATTTAATTTCCCGTTTGTGAACCATCTGTAAAATGGCGCCGATGACTGATCAAGTACCTGATCAAAATTTCTATACCAGTCAATTATCTTTGAATGCTCCTGCCAAAATTTTTCAGGATTTTCCAGAGATTCCTTATAAAATTGATCATAACTCCCCTTATGATGGTTCACATATTCATTTAAAGGTAAATTTTCATCCATATAACTAAATTATAAATTTAGTACTTAAAACATATCAGATTTAAAAGGAAAAAGGAGAATTGTTGTGATTGTTTATGCTACCCATTATCTTCTCTCAATTCCGAATGGAATCAGATCAGTAATGTGAATCTGCGGAATAAAATGGTTTAGGCAGTGTATGATAGTTTATTATAATTAATATATAATTATTTCTAATTATATCAAATTAATATAATTTAGAAAAGTATTTTTTAAAAAAATTTTTAACAAATATTTTTTAAACTTCATTCCAATACATCTCTATATGAAAACGAAATATAACTATGAAATCAGTATTCCGTTGCCTCCACCAGTAACGGTAGAATATATGAGCAACCCGTGGCTTTTCTTTAATCCGATGGCCCATATAGCAGTCTTGAAGAAAATCACCGATGAAAAATGGGATATTGTATTTGCCCCGGATGTGGACCAATCCAAAGGGACAATATATTACGGTGTGCTGAGTGGACCTTTGGTAAAAGGGGATACCATAGAATACAGTTGCGGAAGCGTAGACAATGAAGTGAAGATGGAAATTTTATTAAAATACCGGGCTGTGGGAACCTCTACACTGGTAAATATAGAATGGGACCTTGAGACTTCAATTGGCCTTATGGATAGATTGAAAGGGGAGAACTTCAGTTTAACTCCTGAGCACATATTCAGAAAACATTTCTCCCAGAGGATCCCTGAAATACTGAACATAATAAATTACAGGGAACAGGGAAGGGAATATCTTTTGGAGAAAACCAATATGAATGGATCACAGGCCATACCTTATATTAAATCAAAGGCCAGGGAAATAAAAAATTGCATAGTAATTGGAACCTCAGATAATCTGAAGTTTGATTTGGAAATAATGGATGAGCAAATAGAGACAATTCATTCGGAGGCTGGAAACAGGGAAAACTTTGGCGGCGAAGCAATTCTTGAAATTCTGAATTCGAATGACGAAATTTGCATATGCTTTTATGATGTTGCAGCCAAAGTTCATATGGATGAACTTAAGGCTAAGCAAATACAACAATATAATGGAAAATAATTAAATTAAAGATAAAATAAATTTGTGATGGGGTGAATTCATTTCATCTACCCTGCATTTAATTTTTTGTTATATGCAATACAACCACTTATAGATTTTACATTTATTCCAAACTCTGCCTGTATAATTTTAAGGTTCTGTACTTTATGAAAAAATATAGTTTTTCCCGTAATGAACAGGAATACAATATATCCCGAAATTTATAATAATTTTGATGCGAGGGGAGGGATTTGAACCCACGAACTCCTGCGAGACAGGATCTTAAGTCCTGCACCTTTGACCAAGCTCAGTAACCCTCGCTTCTTTGGGAACAGTGCATATTAAATAAAATATCTTTCCTTATGTACATCACTGTTTCTATCTTTTTATATACGGAATTGACATATTGACCTATGGTATTTCCCAATGGCATGCCTGAAGACGCTGAGATAGTAAATTTTGAAGTTGAGGATGAACCCAAATGGGTAAGGGTAAAGCTTGAAGACGGCTCAGTACTGCAAATAAAGATGGAAATCGTAGGTATAATGAGAAATGGAAATGACCCCAACACGGGTCTCCCTGTTTATATGGTTCAAGCTACCAATATAATAAGGCTCAACCAGGTTCCAAAGGAATTGATTAAGAAGAATTCTACGAAGGGCGGGCAGGGCTCTGATGGAACAATCTACCGGTAATCGAAAGAATCTGGACGAAAAAGATACGGAAATATTAAAATTCCTGGCAGAAAATTCCAGGATGACCAACAGTGAAATAGCCAGAAGGCTGGGTATTACAGAGGGAACTGTGAGAAAGAGGATAGAGAAACTGGTAAAAAATAGGATAATCAAAAAATTTACTGTAGAAATAAACGACGGAAAAAAGGAGGCTATAATACTTGCCAGGTGCGAACCCGCATACATGAACTCAGTTTTGCAGCAGATCAGGAAAAAATTTGAAAAAATCTATGAGGTATCAGGGAAGAATGACATTGCAATTGTTGTTGAATATGCCGACCTTGAAACGCTGAATGATAATCTTGATTTGATAAGATCAGTTACTGGAATCAGGAACACAGAAACTCTAATTCGCCTGAAATAAAAGCGGTAAATAATCAAAGGAAATTTTAGATATGATTAAATAGAATCTTTGAATTTACTTCTTAAGTGATTACAATGGCTGAAGAGAACATCATATACGTCGGAAAAAAGCCCACTATGAATTATGTGCTTGCTATAGTAACCCAGTTCAACAACAATGTTGAGAAGATTGTAATAAAGGCAAGGGGTAAATCCATAAGCAAGGCGGTAGACATAGCGGAGATAACAAAAAACAAGTTTGTACAGAACCTTAAGTATTCAAAGATTAACATAGAAACAGAAAAGGTCGAGGGAGAGAGAGGAGAAACTAACGTTTCATCCATAGAGATTACACTCCAGAAGTAAACAATTTAATTATATCCATTTATAAGAATTTCTTTTAATTATGATTTCTCATTTGTTGCAGTAATTTCTTGCTTATTTTAATTGCAGTAAGTAATGACGATTAATTTATACCGGGAGAAAAGAATAAGTTATATATTGGCGAAAAATTTTTGGCTATGATCAAAGAATGTCAATTATGCGGTAAGGAATTCCAGTGTGGAAGCGATGAAGGAATATGTTGGTGTTCATCCATACACACAGATCGCAATTTTTTGAACTACCTCAAGAAGGTTTCAAGTGACTGCGTATGCCCTCAGTGCCTCTCCAGGGGAGAAAAAAAATTTTGAATTTGTCAAAATAACTGAAAAAGATCAAAAAGTTTGGTAAAAAGTTTAAATTGCTTCCATTGAATTACTGAATGTTGATATGATATGGGAGAAGTCCTTAATATTAAAATGGATGTAAGTGGAAAACTCGAAATGATTAATAAAAGAATCGAGGAGGTTCTCCAAACTGACAATCAGGAACTCACAGATATGTCCCTGTACACCCTGCGGTCTGGTGGAAAGAGATTGAGACCGCTTATTGTAATGCTAGTTTATGAACTTAATGAAGATGAAGATATAGAGAGAGTTTTAGATCTTGCGGTTGCATATGAAATCATGCATTCTGCAAGCCTAATCCATGATGACATAATTGATGAGGCAGATGAGCGCAGAGGATCTCCATCACTTCATATAAAATACAATATACCAGATGCAATTGTTACTGGCGATTTCCTGTTTTCTGTTGCATACAGACTTGGTGCTACCTATGGCAAGGAGGTTTCTTCCATAGTTGCAACAGCTGCAAGAAAACTTGCGGAGGGCCAGATAATGGAATCAAGAAATCTTAAGAATTTAAAAATAAGTGAAGAAACATATTTTAATATAATAAGCAACAAAACGGCTTATTTTTTTGGTGCAGGTGCAAAGTCAGCAGCAGTTGTGGCAAGGGCCAGCAAGGAGATGCAGGAAAATATGTTCAAGTTTGCATACAATGTTGGTATGGCATTCCAGATCACCGACGATGTGCTTGACATTGTGGGAAAGGAGGAGAATCTTGGAAAGAAACCATTTACAGATTTTAAGCACAGTGCACTCACCCTGCCAATGATTCAGGCACTTAAAAGCCCAGATGGTGAAAACGTGAAGAACCTTATACACGTGATTAAGGGGGAGAGAACAGATTTTGAAAGTATAACACAGGCCAAACAGTTTCTTGTAAATTCGGGAGCGGTGGATTACTCCATTGGAATTGCAAAAAATTACATAGAGGAGGCCATAAGGGCAATGAAATCTGCAAATAAAACACCAGATCTGGAAACCCTCTTGCAGATTGCATACAGCGTTGTAAGCAGGATAAGGATATGAAATGACAAGAATTATACTTTTTACAGGAAAGGGGGGAGTCGGAAAGACGAGCGTTTCAGCGGCCACTGGACTTCTCAGTGCCATGGAAGGAAAGAAGACGCTAATTATATCCACAGATCCGGCCCATAGCCTTAGGGATGCATTCAACATAGAAATAGGATCGGAGCCGAAAAAGGTTATGGAAAATCTGTACCTTCAGGAGATAAGCGTAACAGAGGCAATTAAAAAATACTGGGATAAGTTGAAACTGTACCTGACATCATTAATGAGGTCACAGGGTGTGGAGGGAATAGCAGCTGAGGAGATAGCCACTCTTCCAGGTTTCGATGAGGCCTCACAGCTTCTTTACATAAGACAGTATGCAATGGAAAATACCTATGATCTCATAGTGATGGATACAGCCCCAACAGGCGAATCATTGAAGCTCCTGTCATTTCCTGAGGCTTTTTCATGGTATATGGAAAGGCTTTTCCCCATAAGCAGGAAAACCGCAAAAATCATGAGGCCGCTCATGAAGCCTTTCCTTAACCTTCCCATTCCTGACGACACGGTTTTTGCCAGTATTGAAGAACTGTACAGCCAGATGAGGGATGTCAAGGATATACTTTCAGATTCGTCAAGAACAACCATAAGGCTTGTGTGCAACCCTGACATGATGTCATTCAATGAGACAAAGAGAGCATATACATATCTCCTTATGTACGGTTATTCCGTGGATGCTCTCATAATCAACAAAATATATCAGGAAAATTCAGGAGAATTTTTGACAAAGTGGAGGCATTCCCAGGCACAGATCATTAAGGAGATAGAAGATGCATTTGGAGACATAAAAATATTCAAGCTACCCATGGACGATGAAGAACCCACTGGAATGAAGAGACTTCAAAAAATGGGAAAAAACATATACGGAGATATGAAGCCGTGGGATATCCTTTCTAACATTGAACCCCCTGTGGAGTTTGAAGTCATGGGAAATAAGAAGTTTGTGAGGATGAAGGTTCCATTTGCAAAAAAGGAAAACCTTGATCTGCATAACAGGGGCGGAGAATTGATCGTCCAGATAGATAACTGGAGAAGGGTATTTTTCCTCCCACAGTCCATGGCAGATCTGAGTCCTGAAAACGCAGAATTTAATAAGGGAAAACTTGTTATAGAGATGGTGTAAAATGGTAGAGAAAACAATAGGTGGGAAGAACGGAAGAATTCACTTTGAGATTGACCTGGAATTGCCTGAACTGAAGGAGGGTATGATAGATATACTCTCTCTTTTTAAAGGGGCAACCGAAGAAATAGTGGACCTTGGGAAGAAACTTCTGGACAAGGCAAATGATGAACCAAAAGAGATAAAGAAAATAAATATTAAGTGAAAACCTAAGGAAAAGATTAATCCTTTTTTATATGAAAAGGATATTTCATATTTGGTGTCATTTAATAGGAATTGTTATTTTGTTTTTAATCCATTATTTTCCCTTTTTCAGGGGATTTAAAAAACCGTTACAGATAATAAGGTTTGAAAAATATATCTTTTATGAAGAGCCTTAAGGAAATCAGAGATGAGACCTTTGAAAAACTGGGTCTAAGCGAAAATAATTCCGGAGTTTTTTATGGAAAATGGATTGATTACAGACAGGAAAATTCCATAGAGGTAAAAAGCCCCATAGACGGCACCTACCTTGGAAGGGTTTCTGTGGGAACACCAGATGAATATAAAAAAGCAGTAAGGATGATGGAAAGGGAGTTCATAGAATGGTCGGAGACTCCTGCGCCAAAAAGATCACTGGCTATTAAGGATATTTCGGATGGAATAAGGGAGAAGAAGGAACTTCTGGGAAAGATTGTTTCCCTGGAAGTAGGAAAGGTCACAACAGAGGGGCAGGGCGAAATTCAAGAAATGATAGACGTGGGATATTTTGCAACAGGACTCGGAAGGCAAATTTATGGCCTTACCATGGCAAGTGAGAGGCCGTATCACAGGCTTTATGAACAGTATGTCCCATTGGGAGTAATTGGAGTGATAAGCGCATTTAACTTCCCCTCAGCCGTGTGGTCATGGAACGCTTTTATAGCGGCCACCGTTGGAGATACGGTGCTGTGGAAACCATCAAGCAAGGCAGCACTGACTTCTGTGGCAGTAATGAGAGTCATACAGGACATAATGGAGAAGAACAGTATTCCACCCATATTTGCCCTTGTGAATGGAAGAGGAGGGGAAATAGGTGAACTTATGGCAGAAGACAGATCCCTTCCACTCATATCCTTTACGGGTTCAGTGAAAACAGGGAAGCATCTTGCTGAGAAGGTTGCTTCAAGACTTGGGAAAACCATACTCGAACTTGGAGGGAACAACTGTGCCATTGTTAGCGAAAAGGCTGACATGAAGATCGCATTGAAAGGCGTGGCCTTTGGGGCACTTGCCACCGCAGGGCAGAGATGCACAAGCACCAGAAGGGTTGTGGTCAACGAAAAGATATATGATGAGTTCAGGGAAAAGCTTAAGGAAATCTATGAGAAGGCCAAAACTGGAAACCCTCTGGAAGATGGAGTCATCGTGGGACCCATGATTGATGAAGGTGCGGTTAAGGATTATGAAAAGGCAATCTCGAAGGCCATAGAACAGGGTGGAAAGGTAATCACAGGAAATAAGGTACTGGAAAGAAACAGGGGATATTATGTTGCACCAACAATCATAGAGGCCAGGGAAGGCATGGAGATCACAAAGGAGGAAACTTTTGCTCCCATTCTCTATATGTTCAAATATTCCACCATGGAAGAGGCCATGAGAATACACAACAATGTTCCACAGGGCCTTTCATCGGCAATTTTTACCACAGATTTAAGAGAGGAGGAATACTTCCTTTCAGCCAGAGGTTCAGATTGCGGAATCGCCAATGTAAATACATCCACAGCAGGCGCAGAAATAGGTGGAGCCTTTGGCGGGGAGAAAGATACCGGTGGTGGAAGGGAAAGTGGAAGCGATGCTTGGAAAGCTTATATGAGAAGGCAGACGGTTACCAAGAACTATGGAAAGGATATTCCACTTGCTCAGGGTGTACAGTTTAACGTGGAATGATTTTACAAATTTAAAGAAAATTTAAATTATTTTCTCAATCTTCAAAAAATGTTTTTTCCATTTCCTTTCTTTTTTTCCTCTTTTTGAAGTAATTTATGACAACGTATATGTAGAGAATTATGCCCAGGTATATGAGAGAACTGAGCAGTGGATAAATTGGATTTTGATAGGAAATCTTCTGAATTGTTGAATTGATGGAAACATTATCTTTAAGCATTGCAGAAACCATCACCTCATAGGTGTTCCATGGATATATTCCGTTAATAAAAACGTCAGAACTGGAAGAGGACGTTCTTATTACGCTCCAGTTCCCCTGCCCGGATTGCCTGTAAAATATCTGGAAATATTTTATGTCCTGACCAATATTGGTGGACCATGAAACATAGGATGTAAAAAAGAGTAAGGGGACTATTCTTGTAATTGTCACCTCCGGTGGATTTTTGCTTAATGTCCTGTATATGGGATAAAGGGTAATGTTGTGGGTTATATTGGAAGATACATTCAGATTGACTGTGTAATTATGGAAATAGGGATCTGCAACATATAGCTTAACTGCACCGTCGGGAACCCAAAGGCTATACTGTCCATTGACGTCTGAATAGGCATAATCGGACCCGTTGTAAGTTATCCTGACGCCACTCACAGGCACATTGAGATTGTTAAGTGCACTGTAAAATTCATTTGTAACATATCCAGTAATCAGGCTGCCTCTTGTTTCTCCCGTAAGATTAAAGGGTGCATAAATAACGTTCTGATCTGGAATAAGTTTTATTGAAGCTGAGGAGTTTTTGAAGTAAGGGGCTGATATGCTAAGATTGTACTGGGCAGGGATAAGCGATTCCTCATAGGGATATGCTGCCGCCATATTTGTACCGTTAAAGAACACTCTGGCGTCTGCCGGGGAAATATTCATGCTTACATTTACTGTCTTTTCCTCGATCCTCACCACCGACGCCTTTCCCGGAACGTTTCCATTGAACTGGTAGAAGCCTGTGGAATCAAGAGTTATGTTGCTTTCTGAGCCTATTCTTGAAAATGCAAGGCTCTGACTTGCGTTAATAGGAGTCAGATAATCAAGCCAGCCTGTGAAATTGGCAGAAAAATAACTGGATGAATTGTACTGTAAATACAGATTTGATGGAACAAAGGATGGCATAAGGATGTTGTAATATTGCACAGTTGAATTGTATGTAAATGTTAAATTATATGATCCTCCAGAACTTAACTTATAGGTTCTGCCTGTCTCAGGAACGCCGTTTATCGTATATTGTATATTTTTGGTAAAATTCAGTTCCACAATCTGTCCCTGTTCTATGGTGAATATGTTTGATGAGGGAGGATAGGTTTTCATGTATGGGCTTGAACCCCCCATAAAATGGACTACCTTTCCCCTCAAACTTCCGGAAACCATGGAAAGGTAACCCTCATTGAAGGGGGCTATGGAAAAAAATCCTTCAGGTACTAAGCTTCCTCCTTTGATCTTTCCGGAAGAAAGAGTTAAATTATATATTGAAGAGTTTATTCCCTGCGGCAAAGGTAGGAGTGGTCTGCAAACCGACTGGTACGATATGAATTGTGAATTATAGATATCATAGGGAAAGGCACTGAAATGAAAACTCTGCTTCCCATCGATGATTGAAATGCTGGAAATGTTGAAATTTATTGCTATGGTGTTATTCAGATATTTTTCACCAGAGCCTAATTTTTCATAACTTCTGTGATCTCCTATCTCTCCGTAAAAGTAATATCCTGAACTGTTTACCATAAGTCCTCCTGAAAGGATTATGCCCCCTGACATATTGCTGAACAGCCCAATGCCACTGTAAGAATTCTGTCCGGTGGACAGATTGGGGTCCGAACTTATATTTACAGATGCGGACATTGTAAACGTGCTGTTCCTTTGAACCCCATAATATGCAGCGGAACCGTATGGCCCAAGAAGACTCTTTAGATCCATGGCAAGTCTGCCCACATTCATCGAGCCCAAACCTGTAACTGGATTCCAGCTATGAGTTGCAATATAATAGCCATTATTTCCTCCATATACAGGAATTATGGCTTTTCCATACTGATTTGTATTGGCAATGGCATACAGATAGGGTGCAAAGAAGCCAAGATTCCTGTGGAGATATTGGGAGATAATTATGGCAGATGCAGCGGCCATGGGTGTGGCAAGACTGGTTCCCCCAATCACATAGCAACCTGCTCCCGCAAAAACCCGTACACCTCCTTGATTTGGATTTGCATCCATGGATATATCCGGTATGCCCAGATTTGTTCCGGAATATCCAGGAGCTTTCTGGTAGTATGGTGTTGCGAAGTATTGGCTGAAGCCTCCTCCACTTCCCGACCAGGCATATTCGCCATACTTGCCGTCCAGAATATACAGGGAATCTCCACCAACAGAGGTCACATAGGGATCGGCTGCAGGAAAATTTACTGTGAGTGTTTTAGTGCCATCATATGCCCCCTGGTCACCGGAAGCCGCAAATATGCCAATATTCCTTTCAGCAGCTATCTTGAAGTCATTGTTGTATATCTGAACCAGATTGCTCCCCAGGTCATTTTCAGGTATTCCCCAGCTCAAACTAATTTCATTCACAGAGAGATTCTGTATGGTATAATTTATTCCAGCCTGAAGATATCCCACTGCGGCACTTGGAACTATAACGAGAAAAATCCTGGCAAGAGGAGCCATGGCATGAAACCATTCCACATCGGTGGACGTCTCTATGGCCCAGCTCTGGTTATACGTTGATGGTGCCCCGTATGGCTCAATTACAGATATGTTGGCAGATGGGAGCCCTTCGTAGGCGTTAAATGATGCCACATCATAATTTAAATAGGGATCACCATAGGCGTCAACGATTGCCACTTTCATTCCCTGCCCCATGAAACCTTTATTTTCAAGGGTGCTCAGATTATATGCCTGTTTTATTTCATAAGCGAAGAAGGGAGGTTCCCCTGTAGGGAATGCAGGTTGGGGAGTATAGGAAATGTATGGTTTGGCGAATATTTTCCATGGATCTACTCCCCTATTATTCACTGTTGTGTTGCCATAATATTGAACGTGAAGTTTTGATTTTGCATCCCTGCTACCAGAGTCTGAGGATTGCAGGATAATTATGGAACTCATTAATAGTATAAGTAAAATAAATATTGTTAAGATCTTTTTACTCATTAAACCCCAATTGGAAATTTTATTAATATATGTATCATTTTCTCTTATTGGATCAGATCGAATTTTTAAGAAAAAAGTTTTCCGAATATTATCTTAAGGAAAATAGGGTTTATGCGCCTCAACTATCAAAAAGGGAAATAGGTTATATTCCCTTTAACGGAACCATGACAAGACATATCTCCTTTAAGGAGCCAAATATCAGGCAGGAACTTTACAGTTTCTTAATGAAAAATGTTCCAAGGCACCTGTATCACTCAGTAGCAACATATGAACATCCTGATGAAAGAAGTATGCTTCAAAAGAAGTGGAAAGATGCGGAACTTATCTTTGATCTTGATGCAGATCACATTGAGGGTGCCGACAAACTCAGTTATGAAGAGATATTAAAGGAAGTGAAAAAGCATACACACAGGCTGATAAATAAATTTCTCATCGGATATCTTAACATTGATCCTGACAATATAAAATTATATTTTTCAGGGGGAAGAGGTTATCATGTGCATGTGAGGGATATCTCAGTTTATGATATGAATTCAGATCAGAGGAGGGAGGTATCCAATCTTGTAAGAGGGGAGGGTCTCAATGCCAAGGGTTTCCTGGAAACTGTTTCAAGGGAGCATTTCATAGGAAAAGGATGGATAGGTGATATCGATGAGAGATTTGTCAAGTATGTAGGTATGATAATGGATGGGGAAAATCCCATAGAAGATAAAAATTTGATAAACAATTTCAGGAAATATTTTACTTCTGATGAAAGCGAGAGGAAAAGAGAAAGACTCAGGATGTTGATGACGCCCGGTGAAGAGAAATATAAGAGAATGGAAAAATCAAAACTTGAGACTGAACTTCTGCAGAATGTTATAGAGAAAGTGAAGAGGGAGAATGCATGTGAAATTGATGAGCCTGTGAGCACAGATATTCACAGGCTCATAAGATTTCCATACAGCCTTCATGGAAAGACAGGTTTCCAGGTATGTGAAATAAAACTTGAACATCTCAACAGTTTCAATCCTCTTGTGGAATCCATTCCCGAAATTTTCATGGATGGAGAATTAAGGGTAAATATGAATAAAAAATTTAATATTGAAATAATGAATCGAAACTGGTCACTTGATGGAGAAATGGAGGTCCCAACCTATCTTGGTATGTATTTATTATTGTCAGGAAGGGCTAAATTAGAATAATTATTAACTAATAATAGATAAAGGAAAATTACATATATACCAAAGTAATAATCAAACGGTGAAAAAATGGAATTGAAAAACAGTAAGACGCTTGAAAACCTGAAAGCGGGATTTGCAGGAGAGAGTCAGGCAAACAGAAGATATCTGTACTTTGCACAGAAGGCAGACGAGGAGGGCCAGCAGGAAATATCATCAGTGTTCAGGTCAACAGCAGATGGAGAAACAGCACACGCCTTTGGGCATCTCAAATATCTTCAGCAGGTCGGCGACCCTGTAACAGGAGAGCCCATAGGAACAACAGAGCAGAATCTGAAATCAGCCATAGCTGGAGAAACCTACGAATATAGCCAGATGTATCCCGGGTTTGCCAAAGTTGCAAGGGAGGAGGGCTTTGAGGAAATAGCCCACTGGTTTGAGGTGCTTTCAAAGGCGGAAAAGGCACACGCAACAAAATACCAGAAGACCCTTGAAGAATACAAGAAGCAGTGAGAAAATGGAAAAAATAAGGAGGGGTGATCTTTTCACCCCTGAACAGTACGCCAAAATTTTAACCGAAGAAAGGAAAAGGATTATTGAGATCAAGAAAGAGAGGAGAGTATCTTCACGTACCTTCAGTTATCTATTTGAAAACAGGGACACCATATTAAATCAGATAAATGAAATGATATATGTTGAAAATGTACACGACGAGAATGAGATAGAACATCTTCTCAATACGTATAACCAAATTGTTCCTGACAAAAATGAATTTAGCATAACTATGTTTATTGAAATCCCTGATGAACAGATTTTGATGAAAGAGATGAAAAGGCTTGTTGGAATTGAAGACAGCGTGTACCTAGCGTTTGGTGATAATGAGCTTAAGGCCATTCCGGAAGAGGGGAGATCGACTGAAAGCCTTGAGTCGACCCTTCAGTACCTGAGGGTTAAATTTTCAATGGCAGATGCAGAAAAGTTCAGAAATTCTAAAAACGCCTTTATCACGACAAAGCATAAGAACTACGGCGAATCGGCACAGATCCCTGAAAAATTGCTCGAGGAACTTAAGAAGGAAATATATTAAATACATTCTTTTATTATTCTTTTATGATTGAACTTCAAAATGTTTCAAAGATTTACAGTAAAAGGAATGAGGGAGTCCGATCTGTAAGTTACACCTTTGATGATGGAAAGATCTACGGCATTGTGGGCCCAAATGGGGCCGGTAAGACCACCCTGATAAATATAATTGCAGGTGCCCATACTCAAACATCCGGAACTGTTTTAATAGATAACCTTGACACCATAAGAGACAGGGAAGAATCCTTAATGAAGATTGGATGGATGCCTGATTCCTCAAAACTTAACGGTTTTCAAAAAATAATTGACCAGTTTGAATATTTTGGAGCAATGCGGGGATTAGATTACAGGGAGGCAGGAGAAAAGGGCAGGGAATTGATGATAAGATTTGGATTACCTGAAAATATATGGAAAAAAAACATGCACAAGCTTTCTTTGGGACAGAGGAGAAGAGTTTCCCTGGCCTTTGCGGTCCTTAATGATCCAAAGAATATTGTGATGGATGAGCCTTACAATGGCTTTGACCCTGATGGAATAAGGATGATAAGTGATTTCATTCTTGAGGAAAGGAGCAGGGGGAAGACAATTATTGTTTCTTCCCACATTCTTAAGGAACTGGAAAGCATTGCAGACGACGTCATCCTCTTTGAAAATGGAAGGATGAAGGATGAAATAGGGATTGAAAAGCTAAATAACTCAAGGAATGTAAAGATCATTTTAGAGGTGAAGAATCCTGATGAAAACCTGCTCCCCTTTCTATCACGTCTGGGAGATGCAAGAAGAATAGGAAACACATATCAGCTTATTACGGAACAGGACCCGGAAGTGGATGATTTAAACACAACCCTTGTTAAAAATGGATATAAGGTGCTTTCATTCAAGATCGAGAAACAGACCATTGAAGATTTCTATTTTTCCAATAGAAAAGGGCAGAACAATTAACTTTAAGATATTTAAAAATAAAACGTAAATTTATATTTATGACAGGAGTGGATTTTTCCTCCAACCCCTTCAAATTTACAATGTGAACTTTTCACTGTGATAAACTTTTGGAACAGTCAATATTACAATTTTTTGCGCAGAGAAAAATATAAATAAGTTTTTGTCTTAGTTAATTTGAATTCAATGAACGAGAATATAAATATTGATCAGGAAAGAAGTGCCATTATAAAAACACTCACGGAACTTGATCAAAAAATATTAAAATTTCCAGAAAAATCAGAATACCATTTAAAAAGGGGTATAGAACTGACCAAACTTTACCTTGTATGGCCAGTGTTTCAAACATTGATGGCAGAGATTCTGATAAAACTAATGGTAATATTAATAATAAATACAGAGAAAATGATGAGAAGTTGATAGTGGAGGCAGTGGATGAATTTAACTTTGCAATAAAATTAGTTCCCAATAACCACTGGTATAGGAACCATAAAATCGAGTATCTCGGAAAGGCTCAGAAAGCGATGAAAAGTAATTTACGGCTAAAAATTACAACCCAGGGCTGTATTATAAACCAAAAAGATGCGGAGATCTTGAATGCATTTAATGAAGTTAATAATATTCTTGATTTTGAAATTGTGTCAGAATACAGGTTCCTTATGGAAAATAAAGATTCAGATGATGAAGAAACATATGCCATAGATTCCTTTGTCAAGTACCTCGTATCCATTGGCCGATCCTATCAGGCCATTGATGAGATTGATAAAATATTAGAGAATTACCCAGGAAATAGCTATTTTCATTATATTAAAGGCAAAGAGATAGCCCGAGTTGCATTTAACAGGGGTGAAATTAACCTTTATTATGATGCTTTGAAAGAATGTGACCTGGCAATCCAAAATGATAATTCGGTGGCAATATTCCATTATTTAAAGGGCCGGATTCTCAAAAATATGAAAATGCAGACTGATGGGGATAGAGAAATTGAAATTTCCAAATCTCTGGACAGTGAGGATATGATGTTATTCGTGGAAAAATTGGATTTGGACAGAATATTCATGGGAAGTCGGTCCAATATATTGGATTGTTTCTAATCGTTTCATTTATTTTTAAGAAATTTAAATTGCTTTATTTTTATTCTCCTGTTTCTGTTGACAGGCTCGCCGGGATTCGAACCCGGATCATGGGCTCCGGAGGCCCATATGATATCCATTACACTACGAGCCTATTTTTTGTACCCTATCTTTCTAATCAAGGCCCTTCTTTTTTCCTTATCCTGCTCAGTTTCGACTCCAACGGGAGAATAACCATCAATCACCCCAAGGATTCCGGCTCTCTCAGCTTCCCTGTAAATAACTGCATACAGTGGATTTGCAGTAGCTGCAAATATCCTTCCCACTTCCTGACATGCTTTGATCTGGTTCAGAATGGATATGGGGAACACGTTCTTTAATATAATTAAAAATGTATGTCCACAGCCAAGTTTTCTTATGTTATCAATTCCTATTTTTATAAGTCCCTCGTCATTTCCCTCATATCTTATCAACCTTTCCCCTGAGGCTTCTGAAAAGACGATTGCATATATGGCATCAGGCCTTGATGTTTTTATAATCTCCTCCAGATCCTCCACAGTTTTGATAAAATGGGAATAACCCAAAATTACATTGGAATCCTCCGGAAAATCTATCTTCACAGTCTCCAAATTACCCATGGATTCAAGATCAGGATTAAATATAATTGGATTTCTGTTCCAAATAAATTATATGTGATCAAACTAAAGCAGTCGTTTGCCATGGCTAAAAAGGCAATTATCAACAAAAGAAACTTCAGAAAAAACTTTCTTTAAGATCATTCCTGGAAGGATATTCCTAACTAAAAGTTTATGAATTATTCCATATATCTTGTGTCATATTATGTTATAGTCATAGTCATTAAATTTTCTAAATGGTATGCCAAAAAAAATTGAAAGTTGTATGTTATGATCCATAATTCAAGGCCCTAAAAGGAAATGCCTTAACTTTAAATTACAAAAATCACCCTTTGATTTTTTTGCACCAGTAATTTTATCTTTAAATTTTATTTTAATCTAATTTTCCAACTAAACTTAACAATTCTCATATTGGATTTTACATATTATTTTAAAATATTAGTTTCTTTCACGTAACAATCCAATCCATTCATTGAATGGTAAAATAAAGCTTCTGGATATCTATTACTACATTAATTTTTGCAATAATCTTATTGGGTGAAGTATTAATAAAAAAGTTTTTTGAATTATGGTTCGCCACTCACACATTTTCATCTGACAGATCATATGCTTCCCCTACGGGAGATTTTCCAAAATGGATGACTTCCTGTTCCATATTTTTGGACCAAATTATGACATAAACATTATCTGAGCCTTTGTTTGAGAGATTTGCCTATCTCTCTTTGGAGTTCCATTGCTATTTGGTCTTGATGATTTCCCACAATAATGCTTCCTGTAATTTTGTTCGTTGAACTATTTAAAATATATATAACGCCTTAATTTACATGTGCCATTTATTCGGTTCCATTCTTATAATTAGAAAAAGAGAAATTTTATGGTAAAATCTCTATTTGTCATATTTTAATAACACATTCCTGAATATAAATATTTTTCCGAACACCCAGTAAGTTTTACCACCTATCCTGCCATTGAATTTTAAGATTCATAAATTCTTTTCAATTTGTTTAAATTCTAAATTGACATATTGATAATAAGCATGAATATTTACCAGGATATTTCGGAACGCATAAAAAATGGAGAAATTTTAAGCGGTGACGATCTTCAAAAAATAAAGGTAAGGCTCTCGAAAAAATATGGAATGGACAGAGTACCATCAAATTCAGAAATATTGAATTCAGGATATATAGATGAAAGAGGAAAGGAAATTCTAAGATTAAAACCAACAAGAACGATTTCAGGAGTGGCTGTTGTCGCAGCCATGACCTCTCCGGAAATCTGTCCCCATGGAAGATGTATATTCTGCCCAGGAGGACTTGAAAATAATTCGCCACAGGCTTATACAGGATATGAACCATCGGCTCTCCGGGGGAGAATGAACAATTATGACCCTTTCAGCATAACATTTAACCGGTTGAAGCAACTGGAAACCATAGGGCACGATACATCCAAGGTTGATCTCATAATAATGGGCGGGACCTTTACTGCCCGGGATAAGGAATATCAGGAAAACTTCGTAAAGGGATGTTTTGACGGGATGAATGGATCTGTGTCAGGAAGCCTGGAGGAAAGCATTTTGCTGAATGAGACTGCAAAGAGAAGATGTATAGGTCTAACTGTTGAAACAAAGCCCGACTGGTTCATGGAAAGGGAAATTGAAGAATCCCTTAAATATGGAACTACCAAGGTTGAACTGGGGGTTCAAATTATAGATGAAGATGTACTGAGAATGAACCACAGAGGTCACGGCATTGATGAAATTACAAGGTCTACCTTACTTTCGAAGGATGCAGGATTAAAAATTGTTTACCACGTGATGCCTGGAATGTATGGATCATCCTATGAGAAGGATCTTGAGAGTTTTCGCCTCATGATTAATGATGAGCGTTTTAAGCCAGATATGTTCAAAATATACCCGACTCTGGTTGTCAAAGGAACAAAACTTTACAACATGTGGCAAAATGGAGAATATGAACCTATGGAAACTGAGGAGGCAGCCAATCTTATTTTTGAAATGATGAAAGAGATGCCCCCATGGATAAGGGTTCAGAGGATGCAGAGGGACATACCAGTCAAATTTATAGATGCAGGTGTTAAGAGAAGTGACCTGAGAAACCTTGTGGAAGAAAAATTGAAGGAAAATGGGATAAGGAGTATGGAAATCAGAGGGAGAGAAATTGGATTCTTTTCAACAGGTGAGCAGAGACTTCTGATGAAAAGGGTAGATTACAATGCTTCTGGAAGCAAGGAAATATTCCTATCCTTTGAGGATGAAAACAACAATATTGCATCCTACCTCAGGTTAAGAAAGATCAGAGATGATTCATGGAAAGAGGAAACTGCAGGTTCAGGGATGATAAGGGAGATAAGGACTGTTGGCAGAATAGTCCCGGTTGGAAAGCACGATGAAAGGCAGTACCAGCATAGGGGTCTGGGCAGACAGATGCTCCAGGAGGCTGAAAGAATTACCTCAGAGGAATTCGGCTATGATAAAATCCTTGTAATTAGCGGTGTTGGAGTCAGAGAATATTTCAGAAAATTTGGCTATGCTAAATATGGCCCTTATATGAGTAAAAATTTAATCTAAAACCATTAAGTTTTTCTTATTGCGTTTTCCCTTTATTAGACCTTTGGAATAATAAATTCCTATTTTGATATATAAACGTATTGAATTAAACTTTAATATTGGAAATTTATGTAAGTCGAAATGTTTCAGTTAAATCCGTGGTTAATACCTCTGGTGGTAGCTGTCGGTCTTGCCTCATTTTATCTCTTATATAGTATTGTGAGGGCTGAGAAATTATGAATACAAGCACCAGTTCTACGGGAAATTTTTGGATAGATTTTTTTGTAAATAATAGAATGGTTTCTGGAATTATAATAATTATAATATATTTAGCGGTAATTTCATTTTTAGGATTTCTGCTCGCCCCATATATTAAAAAATTATATACTGGAGAAAATACAAAACTTCGAAGATTTACTGCTCCGGTAATTAAAAAAATCGAGGCGTATGCTGGAGTTGATCCGAACAATACAAGCAGCTTTAAGGGCTATTTTCTGACTTTAATAATTTTTAACTTCATTGTGGGCGTTTTTTCTCTTCTATTTTTAATAATTCAGGGATATTTCTTTAAATTCCCAGGACAGAGGCCCATGAATTTCTATCTTGCACTCAATACCGTAATAAGTTTTCTCACAAATACAAATCTGCAGCACTATTCAAGCCCACTAAGGCTCTCCTATACAGATGTGACAATAGTTATTATTGGATTGATGTATGAATCTGCTGCTACAGGATTTGCAGCTTCAATGGCCTTTATAAGGGGTATTATCAGCGATGATGGAAAACTTGGAAACTTTTTCCACGATTTTCTTGTTTCCATTTTTGACTTGCTTTTGCCACTTTCAATCCTTGCAACAATTCTATTAATAACATTTGGTGTGCCAGATACAACCTATACAAGTATTATAATACACCCATTCTTTGATAAATTTACCGTGGGTATTCCAGTGGGCCCAGTTGCATCCCTTGAAGGAATTAAAAATATAGGAACAAATGGAGGTGGTTTCTATGGAACAAATGCCGGTTATCCTTTCGAAAATCCATCGTGGATAACAAACATAATTGAAGTTATATCTTTTACCATAATTCCCATTGGATCCATTTTTGCCATAGGCCAGGTCCTTGATAACAGGAAGTTCTCAAGGATGCTCTTTGGGGTTATCATGACACTGTTTGCCTTCAGTGCCTTCCTTGCGTTTTTCGGGGAAATGGCCGGCGTGCCTTCCATATCAACACTTGGCATAAATTTTGGAGGCAATTACATTGGAAAGGAGACGGCCATTGGAATATCCCAGAGCGCAATCTTTGGCAGCGCAGCAACATTGACTTCAACTGGGGCAGCAAACGCAGCACTCATAGACTATACTCCCGCAGGTATTCTTGGAGTTTTATTCCCAATTCTTCTAAATGACCCACTGGGAGGAGTTGGTACAGGTGTGTTAAATATATTTTCCTATGTCATATTCACGGTGTTCCTCGTTTCCTTAATGGTCGGAAAACTTCCTGAACTTATGAGTCTGAAAATCAGTTCAAAGGAGATCAAGTATTCAACATTCAGCCTGATAATTCATCCGCTGATCATCATTGTACCACTTGGCTTCACCCTTCTATTTGGTCCGATTTTAATGGAAAGTTTTGTTAATACGAGACCTGACCAGATAACTGCCCTCCTTTATGAATACGCATCCTCGGCCTCAAACAATGGCTCTGAAATTGGAGGTTTTGCAACCAATAGTGTGTTCTTTAACCTTATGGACAGTGTCATCATGCTTTTGGGAAGGTACCCAATCATTGCTTTCCAGCTGATTGTGGCCGAATCCTTCTCCCATAAGAAGCCTAAGGTGCAGTATGGGAGGTCGGTGGACGTTGGCTCCTTCTGGTTCGGCTTTATGCTATTGTTTACAATGATAATTCTTGGGCTGATATCCTTCTTCCCCATACTTGCGGCTGGTCCATTACTGGCCTGGGGAAGAGCCTTTTCCCTTGCTCTGGTGGTGGTCAAATGAATCCGTATGTGATCGCTACAATTAATGCATTAAGGCAGTTTGATCCGAGAAAACTTGTTAGAAATCCCGTAATGCTCATAACCGAGCTTGCACTCATAATTTCACTGTACCTTCTTGCATTCCATTCTCAGTACAATCTATCCCTGAGTGGACAATACATTAACTTCTACATATCCGTAATAATTTTACTTTTTCTCACCATATTCTTTTCAAATCTTGCTGAATCTCTGGCCGAAGGAAAAAGCAGGGATATAACGGCCACTCTCAGGAAGATGAAAAAGGATACTCTTGGAAGAGTGATTGACCAAAATGGCGAAAGAATGGTCAATTCGACCGATCTCAGGAAAGGAATGATAGTTGAGGTGAGAAGGGATGAAATGGTTCCCACAGATGGGGAAATAGTTGAGGGGAGGGGTTATTTCAACGAATCATCCATAACAGGGGAATCAAAACCTGTATTCAAAGTTCAGGGTGATAGTGTTACTGGTGCAACTGTTCTCATAGATAGCACAGTAAAAATAAGAATTACTGCCGATCCTGGAGAAACATTCCTGGATAAAATGATTGAACTTGTGGAGGGCTCCATAAGGGCAAAAACGCCAAATGAAATTGCACTTTCAATCCTTCTTTCAGGCCTCACACTTGTATTCCTCATAATAACATCCTCAGTATTTACCCTCGGGTCATACCTTGGGGCAAATGTAAATTTGTTCATTCTTGTAGTGTTGCTTATATGTCTGATTCCAACTACCATAGGGGCACTGCTTCCTGCCCTTGGAGTTGCTGCAATTAACAAGGTGAGTCAGTTCAATGTCATAGCTAAAAGCGGAAGGGCAGTTGAGAATGCAGGTGATATCGATACCATAATTCTGGACAAAACCGGTACCATAACCATTGGAGACAGGGAGGCAAATCAGGTATATCCAAACAGAGACATAAGCGAAAAGGACCTCTTTAAGGCTGCCTATGTTTCCTCATATTTCGATGAAACAAAGGAAGGCATCTCTGTTGTTAAAAAGGCACTTGAAAGATTCCCTGAGTTCAAAGAAATCGATATGAAACAGTACGAATTTGTTCCATTTACACCCGATACAAAATATAGCGGAGTAAAAAAGGGTGACGCATACATATACAAGGGGTCCCCAAAGGCCATATGGGAGATTGTGGGAAGCAAAGATAACTATGTGGATGCCCTTTGCGCCGAAATATCCTCAAGGGGAGGCACGGCCATGGTTGTTATCTCCAATGAAGGTGTGATTGGAGCCATTGAATTCAATGATGTCCTTAAACCATGGATAAGGGAGAGGATTGAGGCTCTTAAGGCGATGAATATAAAACCCGTTATGTGCACAGGGGACAATGAATTAACTGCACAGTATATCGCCAGGGAGGCTTCCATAGATGAAGTTGTGGCAAACAGCAAGCCAAAAGATAAATACAACAAGGTGCAGGAGGAGAAGGAAAAGCAGAGGATGGTTGCAATGGTTGGTGACGGAACAAATGATGCTCCAGCACTGGCTCTTGCCGATGTGGGATTTGCAATGAACAGTGGAACTCAAGCGGCCAAGGATGCTGCAAACATGATAGATCTTGAAAACGATCCAACAAAACTGATGGACGTAATCTTCCTCGGAAAACAGATTCTCATCACAAGGGGTTCACTCACAACCTTCAGTATAGCCAATGATATTTCAAAATATTTCGTGATTATTCCTGCAATCTTCTTCATGTTCCCTCAACTTTCATTCATAAATATTCTGGGATTTACTGATCCACTTCTTGCGGTAACCTCTGCATTGATTTTTAACACATTCATCATACCTCTGCTTATTCCCCTTGCAATCAGAGGTGTGAAGTTCAAGCCTTCTGGAATCAATGATCTTCTTAGAAGGAACATTATAGTTTATGGTATAGGTGGTGTTCTGCTACCCTTCATAGCGATTGGGGCCATTTACTACATAATGATAGGGGCTGGTATTCTATGGTAAATCTAAAAGAATTGGAAAAAATGGCAAAATCATCGATTATAATAATGGTAATAGTTGTACTGCTGGTTGGGTTCGTAATCCCCTCTGTAACATCCTTAATTGCAGAAAATGTTGACCGGGGTTCTGCCAATGGAACGCAGATAAATATTGACGGAAAGGTATATGGGAGTTATCTACTGGCACAGGCATTCAACAGGAGTTATTTCTTCCAGCCCAGGCCTTCCGCCATAGACTTTAACCAGACCTCTTCAGGTGCGCCTGAATGCTCACCCAATACCAATGCATCATTGAATCAGACAATAGAGAACATAGATAAATTTGAAAAAATGAATCCCAATGTAACCTTAAGCCAGATTCCAGGTGAAATGGTGATGGACTCTGATTCAGGACTCGACCCAAACATACCTCTTTCTGGTGCGATGCTTGAAGAACCCAGGGTAGTTGTTTCAATTGTAGATCTCGCAAGGAAGAATGGTGTTGATCTAAACAGGAACACGGTTAACAGAACAGTTAATAATCTGATTAATCAGAGTAAACAGCAGGACTTTCCAATTTTTGGATCATACTATGTGAACGTGATGTATCTGGATGTTGGAATTATAAATTTCCTGATGGAGAATGGGATAATTAACCAGTCATCTCTTAATTAAAATTGAATCTATTGGTATATCCTTCATTATTCTTTTGATATCAGAATTTATTCTTACATTGGAATAGGAATCTGGCCTCAGTCCCATTATGATCAGATCGGAGGATGATGCATATACCCTGTTCATCACTGATTCCCTTAAGTTTTCACCATTGCCTTTTGTTATTTCATAATCAATATTCAGTTCTTTCCATATTTCGTTGTTCATTATGGTTTTAAACCCATGCACCTTTTTTCTGTCAAAATCCCTCATATCGCACAGGTTGAATTTAGCCTTCAGAACCTTTGCGAAAAGAGCTGCAAGATACACAGACTTCCTGGTGTTAAGCCTCTCGCTCATGGGAACGAATATATTTTTGTATGGATAGGAATCTCTTTTCAGAGATATGGCTGCAACGGTGTTTTTCGAATTTTTGATTACATAATCACCTATTGGGCCAAGCAGCGATGCAGATATTCCAGGCCTTGCCCTGCTACTCATCAAAACCAGGTCGTAGTTCCTTGAATTAATTTCTGTTATTATACCCTCCTTTACGCTTCTTGAACTTTGAATTTTTGGAATAACGTTAAGACCCTCGCTCTTTGCCTCCTTATACGCATTCATAATTATGGCAACCTTCTGGCTCCACGTTACTTCCCTGGTTTCTTCCTTTATGGTAAGCGCTGTAATTTGAGACCCCAGATTCCTGGCGAATTCCGTAGCGATTGTGAATGCCTTTTTGGAACTTTCACCTCTAGCCATGGGGACAAGAATTTTATCGGTCCTTGCCAGATAGGAGGTCTGCTGATCTATCATAAATATGTAATACTTAACGGATAATAAAAACTTTTGTTTACAATATTGGAGTGAATTTGTTTCCTATATAGATAATGGTAATATTTCTGACGTATGAAGGAAAAGGAATTAGTGTGTATCTAATGACAATCAATGACATATAAATTATATAATCATGTTAACAATTGCCCATGGTGCAATGCCTTATAATTAATAACGGTAGTGTTTATGGTTATAAAAATATGACACAAATAGCCAGATTTCCAGAGGACGAGGCCTTTGTTATAGATATGGATGCATTAAATAAGTATCATTTCAACTTTAATCTTTACAATGAAATATCCAAATACATAGAGTTTACTCTGATGGCTTACCCATATAAGGAGAATGACCTCATAGACCTGATGATTTCAGGTGCCTCAAGAGTTGTGATTAATAATAGCCTGAGCGATGAGATGCTCAAAAAATTCTTTGACATTACAGATGAACTTGTCATGAGGTGTGCAAGCCCCATGGACATAAGAAAATTCAACGAATTCGGTGGGAACATGTATCTTACCTGCAGGGTATATGACCGCCCGGGCCTCTATTTTTATTACGGACCTTTTTATGAGCAGAGTGAAAGGATAGTATGGCTCTCCAATTATCCTGATAGCCTGAAGTATGACTGCTGATACCATATTGTGATGATGTATTTCAGAAAACATAAAAATCCAATTCAGCATTATGCTTATAATGAGAAATCTGAAAACAACTGCAGGTGGAGTTTCCTTTGAAAACCCGCTTATACTTGCCTCAGGAATACTTGATGAAAACGGATATACAATTAAGAGGATTTTGGAAGAAGGATCAGGTGGTGCAGTAACAAAATCAATTGGCATGGAGGAAAGGGATGGATATATGCCACCCGTGGTTGTGGAGCATGAGAACTATATAATAAATGCAATGGGCCTTCCCAACCCGGGAATAGAAAATTTTGGGGAGGAGATCAAAATTGCCAGAACTGCTGGCAAACCCATTATTGGGAGCATTTATGCCGCAGATCCTGAAGGCTTTTTAAATCTTGCAGAAAAAATGGTGGATTATGGTGTCCAGGCTATAGAACTCAACCTTTCATGCCCCCATGTAAAGGGCTTTGGCACTGAGGTCGGAAGTGACCCGGTCCTTGTGAAGGAGATTGTTAAAACCTTGAAGGGTTCCATTGATATCCCCATATGGTCCAAACTTTCGCCCAATGTAACCAGTATTGTGGATATAGGTAGGGCTGCATCGGACAGTGATGGAATTGTTTTAATAAATACTGTAAGGGCAATGGCCATAGACATCTATGCCAGAAAGCCTGTTCTGAAAAATACCTATGGTGGAATGTCTGGGAGTTCTATCAAGCCTGTTGGTATCAGGATGGTTTATGAAATTAAGAAAGAGCTTGGTCTAAATATAATAGGCGTTGGAGGGATTGAAAGTGCTGAAGATGCCATCGAATATATCATGGCAGGGGCCTCTGCAGTTCAGATCGGCACTGCAGTGTGGAAATATGGAAGAAATATATTTTCCACCATAAACAGTGGAATTTCAAAATTTATGGAGGATAATGGATATGAAAATATTTCTAAAATGACCGGGGTGGCTGTTCAATGATCAATCACGTAACAATTGAGGAAAAGGTTCAGGAGACACCAACCGTATTCTCAATGTATTTTAGGTGGGAAATGAAGGTAATGCCAGGACAATTTGTCATGGTTTGGGTTCCCGGTTTCTCTGAGGTACCCATGTCCCTTTCTTCCACGGGAGAAAGGAAATGCCTGACGGTGAAGGTTTATGGAGAAACCACAGCAAGGCTTGCCGCTTTAAACACCGGAGATAGGATATATTTGAGAGGGCCCTATGGGAAACCATTCACTCCAACAGAGGGAAAGAAATTGCTCATTGGTGGCGGATCAGGGATGGCATCCATGAGACCCCTTATTGATGACAGGGCAACGGGAATAATAGCGTCAAGAAATGCCGATGAACTCCTGTTTGCCGATCATTTCAAAGAGGGACAGGCCATATGCGTAACTGAGGACGGGAGCAGAGGAATGAAGGGACTTGCCCCTGATGCTCTTGACAAACTGAATCTTAAGGAGTTTGATGCCATATATGTGTGCGGACCGGAAAGGATGATGTATGCAATTTTCCAGAAACTCAAAGGAAAGGACCTGAATGTGGAATTTTCCCTTGAAAGATCCATGAAATGTGGGATTGGACTTTGTGATTCCTGCTCCATTGATGGATTCCAGGTGTGCAGAGACGGCCCCACCTTCCATATAAAGGCCCTTGAAGGGAGCATGGAATTTGGAAAGACAAAACTTCTATCTTCAGGCAAGAGGGTATATTTTTAGTGATACTATGTTAATTACGGAAATATTCGAAAGCCTTCAGGGTGAAGGGCCCTTAACAGGAATACCAATGCTCTTTGTAAGGACCAATCTCTGCAATCTCAGGTGCAAATGGTGCGATACGACCTATTCATTCGCTGATGGAAAGGAAATGAATCTGGAGGAACTCATAAACATAGGGAAGAATTTCTGGGGAGATTGGATTTGCCTTACAGGGGGTGAACCCCTTCTCCAGAGGGATTCACCTGATTTTGTACGGTCCATGGGATCATATGGGAAAAAGGTCTTGATCGAAACTGGAGGTTCTCTTGATATTTCAAAATTCACTGAGATGGAAAATACAATAATAGACATGGATTTCAAGCCTCCCTCGTCGGGTGAAACCGGCAGAATGCTTGAGTCCAACCTCAAGTTTCTTAGAGACAGAGATTATGTTAAGATTGTAATACAAGACGATGAGGATTTCAAGTTTTTTGAAATTTTTTATGAAAAATATGGGAAGAAAATAAAAATTGTCGTTCAGCCAGCCTGGGGTAATGACCCGAAATGGATAGCAGAGAAAATTTTGAAGGAAAAATATGAGGTCAGATTAATGCTTCAAGAGCACAAATATATATGGGGCGACAGGAGAGGTATATGATGGATAATGGAACATTTTCCGGTAACTTTTACAGAAATGGCAAGTTTGAGGAACTGACGGTGCATGTTGAAAATGGAATCATCAAGGAAATAAGAAAATTTAGAAAAGGTGAAAAGACAATTAATCTTGAGGGTGCGGTTCTACCCGGCTTTACCGATATTCATGTACATTTCAGGGATCCGGGAGAAACTGATAAGGAGGATTTTATCACGGGAAGCATGGCTGCAGCCTTTGGAGGGACAACAACTGTTTTTGACATGCCAAACAATGTTGTGCCCATAACAGACTATGAAAGATTTGAGAATAAAAAATCTGTCATAAAGGGAAGAAGTTTTGTGGATTATGGCCTTTATTCCATGTATAACGGTAAAAATGGCAACATCATATCAGAGGAAAGTGCTGCAATCAAGATCTATATGGGCGGAAGCACAAACTCCTCAGGTGCAAAGATCGATTATGAAAAGGATGAATTTTTAAAAAAATGGAAGAGAAATATTGTCTTTCACGGTGAACTTGAGGAGTGCCTGAAGGAGAATGTAATTGATGATGTGGAAGACCTCAGAATGCATAACGATTCAAGGCCGTCCCGATGTGAGAAAGAAGCAATGCGGCAGGTAATGAAGGTTGGAAACAAAAATAAAATCGTAGCCCATTTAAGCGATCACAACAATATTAATGAGAGGGATAATTTCACCCTTCTTGAAGTGACTCCCCATCACATGCTGCTCAACTATTCCATGAATCTTGGAGCAATGGGTAAGGTAAATCCACCCATAAGATCGAGGGAAATAATGGCAGGGAACTTCCAGGCATATATGGATGGAAAACTGGATATACTTTCCTCTGACCATGCACCCCATACGGAATATGATAAGGAGGATTTTTCTTCAGCTAAATCAGGTATTTCTGGCGTAGAGACCAGAGTTCCCGTGATGCTTGCCCTTGTGGCTGAGAAGATAGTCCCCCTGAATGTGCTGGTAAAAACAGCAGCAGAGAAGCCTGCTGAAAAGTTTGGGTTGAAGAAGGGGAAGATTGAAGCAGGATATTTTGCAGATTTTGTTTGTGTAAAATTTTCAAATGTTGTAAAAATAAACGAAGAGAGATTGCATTCAAAAAACCCTGCGACCCCATTTAATGGATTTAAGGCAATTTTCCCTGACAGAGTCATTATGAGGGGAAATGACATAATCAGTGGAAAAGAGAGTATAGATGACAGGACTGGATCCTATATTTCATCAGATAAATGAAAAATGATGAAGAATATCCAGAAGGCCCTCTCCATAATATTTTTCTGATACAAACCCTGATATTTCTTTGAGTCTTGGATTTGAGTTGGCAGGACATCCGGTAAACCCGGCTTCCTTAAACATAGTTATGTCATTTTCACCATCACCGCAGGCATAAACGTTTTCCTTTCCAACTCCATAAATTTCCATAATCTTTCTGACGGCAAAGCCTTTATTCTGGCCACGGTTCATAATGTGCTTTGCAAAACCGCTATCCTCGATCCTGACATCAAATTCCCTTTCGTATGATGAAAAATCATGATTGCCGTCAAGAATGAATGAAACTGATGTTTCCCTCCACCTGTTTGTGATGAATTCAATCGCACCTGTTTCCCTGTTTATTTTTTCAAAAGCTCTCCTTGTAATTTCGGGCTCAAAAAACTTTTGAATAATCCCATCGTGAAGCATAATCCCCCCATTTTCTGCAAAGAGAGTCTCCCCAACGCCAATAATTCCCCTTATACCGTACATTACAGGCAAAACATTCCCACTCACAAGTACTGTTATCACATCAGGCCTTTCCTTCTTGATTTTTCTCAGGGCCTCCATTGTTTCGACCCTTATGGATCTGTCGCTTTCGGTCACTGTACCATCAATATCCAGAACAAGAAGATTTTTCATGATTGGGCAAACGATAATAGCATGAAATTTATACCATTCTGTTGAGGCAAAAGAAAGAAATCAGGAATATGGCCCTTGACAGGGTCCTTTATTTATACAATTCCCTTGAAAATTCCAGTGGATGGGATGAGACCATAAGGATTGATCTGATTGAAAGAATTGGAAGAAGGGCTGATCTTACCCTGCCGTCCCATATAAAGAGGGCATACTGCCACAGTTGCAAGAGGCTCTACAGGGAAAATGCCCGCGTGAGGCTCAGGGACGGTTTGATAAAAATTACCTGCCCCTATTGTGGAGATATTAGAAGAATTAAATACCGTCGCTGACGGTTTCAATATGGAAAAGAACCTTAAATCCTTCAAGTGTTGCGTGAATCTTATCAGCAAACCACAGGGAATCTTCTTCTGTTGCATTGTTTCCCCACTCGTACACCATATCGTGCTCGCCCATTATCGGCCTGAAACCCAGTGACCTCAGCCTCATAATTATCTCAGAAGGCTTTGCGCCTTCACTTGAAAAGGTCACGTTTAGGTATGTCTTCATCATGCTATCCTGAGGAGATTGGACTAATCTATTTATTTTTTTTCAAATGGATTCAAGAAAAAAATGGTGGAATATTTAAATAATAAAATCAAGCTTTGAAACATTAATTAAATAAAAAATCCTGCCACATAATTTAAAAAATTGTTAGAAATTAATTTTTCATATACTTTATATAGGCCAGGAGGAAGATTAGAATAGCCATAACGCTTATAAATAGAGAAAACTCCAGCAGAAGTACGGTTTGGGATCCACGGGGCGATACAGAAAGAACTATTTCTGAAAATTTCTGGCTAACGTTAAAGTTTCCCGAACTTTTGTTGACAATATATTTATATGGAACCTGTACAGTGTAATGATATGTTCCCGATGGAAGTGAAAGGTTAAGAGTGTTTCCAACGGAGCTGTATGTTCTGTCATTAATAACAAGGGAAAAGTTATAATTTTCAGGAAGGCCTTTCATGACAAAAAGCACATTTCCCGAAGAAATGATCTGAGAATATTCAACCGGTTTACCCTGAACTCCTGAAACAGGTGAAAGGATCAGCAATAAAACTGCTGCCATTACAATTAATGTTGAGAGTTGGACCAATTTACCCATGATTCATAATTGCAAATATAAATATAAAAAAATGTTTTAGCTATTTTTACAAAATTAATCTTTACCACTTATTTATAAGAAAACTAAATTTCATTATATCTTTTCACACAACACAAATTCTTCCCTTATTTTGAAAATGTACCCACTATGGTTTCCTGTCAATCCATTTTCCAGATTGTTCTTTTCCCCATAATAATCTGGAGAATCATATTTAAGGTATATTTTCCCGAATTTGCTCCCCTTAAGGAATTTTTTGATGACCTCATAATCCCCTGATTTGACAACCCTGAAATATTCCCCCATTGAATCGGCAATGCTCCCTTCAGCGGTGAAAATAGACTTTCTCTTTTCCCTCTGTACAGGCTTCATTCCTTTGCTCAAGCAATATTGATTTTCAAGGTGGGAATAAAAGAGTGACGGATCAGGGACAAATAGGATTTCCGACCAGTTTCCCCCTGTGTCCTCATTTTTGTCAACCTTTGGCGAACTGAAACTTAAACCTGATGGGAGCATTACAGCCGAATATTTCCTCTCCGAACCACTGTAGCTTGTAAGCCTCTGCAGTGCGCCATTCAGAGAAAGATACTCAAGTTCACCGTTCAATCTTGAAAGCTTATCCTGCCTTATCATGGGTGGAAGATCAAAAACGAAATTTCCCACAACCCCTGAAAAATACTCCAAAATGTCCAGAGGATTGGGGCTAAGCTCCTCCAGAAACCTTTCTTCTGATGTTTTTCCTCGCAGAGGATCACTGAAAACCGTATCGTACTTTCCACCCACATCACCTAATTGGAAAATATCTCCATGAATAAAATTTGCATTACTATCATAGGCCATGGCATTTAATTGGGCCATGTAAACTCTCTCCATGTTCAGATCAACACCTGTTACCTTTGAATTTGTGGAAAAGAAAATGGATTGCATTCCCGCTCCGGAACCTGCATCCAGTATTTTTCTCCCTCTGAGTTTTTCAGACCTGTAAATTGCTGGAATCTCCGGCGTGGAATAGGATGCCGAATAGGTATCCATCCATAGCTGATCATATCTTGAAAACTTCCTCCTGACCTTTATTCTTGATTTTGCAAATTCAGTCATTTCTTCCAAATATTTTGTTTTCCTGAAGGCACCTCTGATTTTATCATTATCGTATCCCTTTTCCATCATTTCCATTATTTTGTTAATGTGTTCATTCGATTCCTTAAGGAATTTCCTATCATCTTTCAGCTTTAACAAAAATTCTTCCCTGGACAATTTCTTCCAATGACAATAGCTTGAAACTAAATCTAATTTTTCTATGACAGTAAAATCTCTGTAAATTGTTTTTAATTATTATCAAGAAAAACAAAAGAAAATCCAAATATATTGAAGTAATTGAAAGTAAAAACTTAATTGCTCCTTTTTAATACCGTATATAACCGATGATATAGTGAGGAGGATTATGTGTTAGTTTCTGATTTAAAGGTAATAATGTGGGATTTCAGGACGGGCGACAACTCACTTGAGAAAGTATTGAAAATCTATGACGAGGATCTTCAGGCCAGGCTTTCTTCAAAGGGTGTTGAAAAAAGGATCATTCTGAGGACCTGTAACAGGCTTGAAATATATTATGATTCAGATGTTATTTTTGATGATGACATCTTTCCCGGATCAAAATTTTTAAGGGGAGAGGATGCAATCAGACATATACTCCGTGTTTCTGCAGGCCTTGAGTCCATGTCTGTCGGAGAAAATGAGATATTAAGGCAGATTAAGGAGGCTATGGAACAGGCAATAAAGGATGGGAGAAGCAACAAGTTCCTTTCCATGGTGTTCCACAGGGCGATTAAACTTGGAAAGGAGATAAGGGAGAAAACGGAGATATCCCATGGAAAGGTTTCCATTCCGTCCATAATGATAGACCAGATAGGAAAGAGAGGACTCATTAATTCGAAACGCATAGGAATCATAGGAACAGGAAAGATGGCTGCAACCATAGTGAAATATTTGAAGAAGGAGGAAAATCCCATTGTAACCATCTATGGAAGGAATGAAGATGCTGGTAAGGAACTTGCGGATCTGTTTGATGTAAATTTCAGAAAAACCCTTGATATACCGACAATAATAGAGGAGTGCGATGTTATAATAACTGCGACCACATCCAAAACGATCCTTGTTGAAAAGGGTGAAATTGAAAAGATTAGTAAGAAAATGCTTCTCGTGGATATTTCCAACCCAAAGAATATAGATGAAAATTTCATTAATCCTTCTGTAGAACTGCTAAACCTTGAAATGGCCAACCAAATCATGGAAGAAAACAGGAAAAGGAAGGAAAAAGATATAGTGCTGGCAGAGGAAATTATAAGAAAGGAAATGGACAAGATATACACAAAAATAGCAGAAGGGGAGATCGAAGGCTACATATCCGAAATCTACGGAAGGGCAAGATCCATCATGGAAGATGAGATAGTGAAATATAATGCAGCCATAGCAGCCGGAAAGGATCCTTCTGAAACACTTATTGTGATGGGAAATTCCTTCATCAATAAGATTCTTGCACCTCAAACCCTTGCCCTGAAAAGAATGATCAGAGAGGGGAAAACTGAGAGCGTAAGGGATTTTCTTGATTCCGCCTCAGATTTCAGCGACGATGAATCTGATCAGAAAGATTTTTCCTTTGAAGATCCAAAAGAAAGCCGAAATCGACAAGACCAAAATCATCAGTTATCCCAAATGCCCTGAACTTCTTATCCTTCATATTTTTTAAAGAAGGGGTGAAATGATCGTCACTGAGAAGGGATTGGGTTATATCTGTTCCAGAGGAAAAGAAACTCATTGCCGGCGTTATAATGATATGTTCCTCTGGACCGTAAACGAAGGCCGGAAGCTTGAATATTCCGCCAACCCTGTCTCTGAGAACAATTGAAGGATGCTCGTGCCCAAGTATGGTAATTTTCTTTATTCCCATGTCTCTGTCTCCGTGATAAATATAGTACCTTTCATCTTCATACACATCCAGACCTGTTATATTTCTCTTGCTCAGTATTGTCTGCAGGAAATTATCATGATTTCCCCTTATAAAAACAAGATCTGTTTGATCCGAGAAACGATCTATAAAATGGATAACATCATCCCATTCCTGTGGTAAATTTCTCCTAAACTCCTGCTTGAAATCTCCGTTTATGAAAATATGTTCTGGAGAGTATCTTTCAAGGATTTTGTCCACTATTTTTTCCACATGATCCCTCTGAAGCTTTGGGAGGAAAAGCCCATTAAGATTCATCTCCTCCTCAAAACCAAGGTGCAGGTCAGAAATCACAGCTGCGGATATGTCCGCAAGGTATATGCAATAAAGATCAGTAATGTATACATTCCTTTCAATTTCAATCTCTTTCAACAATCACATAATAAGAAACAGGATTAAAAGCTGTGTACTGCAGAATAAAGAAAGTATTTAAATGAAAAAAATCTAACAGATTGTGGAATTAAGCGAATCTGAATCAAATATTTTGAAAATACTGGAGAATGGTTCAGAAATAGATGAGAACCAGATCCTCAAAGAAGGAGAAACTCCAGAGGCGGTAAGAAGTGCAGTTTCCTGGCTGGAAAAGAAGGGCCTGATAGAAATTAAATTCAAGGAAAATTATGAAATGGTGCCCGGTGAAGATGCAAATAGATTTTCAAAGACAGGCCTTCCCGAAATGAGAATATTCGAAATGCTCATGGAAAGGAAGGAGATGAAAATAGAAGAGATCATGGATGCCATTGGAGAAAAGGACGGAAAAATTGCAATGGCCCAGCTGGCAAAGCTTGGCTTGAGACCGTCTGATGGCAAACTGAAATGGGTAAATGATGAAAAAATTTATGAAAAACTTAAGGAGAGACAAAATATCTTAAACGCAATTTTAGGTGGGAAGGAAATTGCAGAGGAAAACAACGGGGAGATTGAAAACCTTCTGAAAAGATCGGGATTGATCGAGAAAAAAATTAAAAGAACAAGGATTCTGAAAATAAATGAAATGGGCCTTCAGGCCCTTAAGGAACTGAATAAGGAAAAGACCATTGGGGAACTCACTCCAGAATTGATATCCAGTGGGGCGTATAAAAATTTCAAATTCAGGTCCTATGATCTCAATCTTCCGGGGGAGAGGAAGGAGAGATCAGGTTACCATCCCTTAAATGTACTGATTGAAGAGATCAGGCAGATATTTGCTTCAATGGGCTTTCAGGAAATAAGGGATCAATATGTGGACTACACGGGCTGGAACATGGATGCCCTTTTCATACCTCAGAACCACCCTGCAAGGGATATGCAGGACACATTTTACCTTGAAACCGGTGAAGAAAAAATCCAGTATGAATATTTGAAACTGTTTGAAAGGGCTGGAAAGATACATAAAAATGGAACGGAAGGACATTCAGGCTGGGGAATTGACTGGTCCATGGATGAGGCTAAGAAGAAGGTTTTGAGGACACACACAACCGCAAGTACCATGAGGGCCTTATGGAAAGAACCTGATGTTGAAAAGGCTGTGTTTTCCGTGGACCGTGTTTTCAGGCATGAAAGCGTTGACTGGAAACATCTGGCTGAGTTTCATCAGGTAGAAGGGGCAATATACAGCAAAAACGCAAATCTTCAGACACTCAAATGGCTGCTGAGAAAATTTTACGGTTCCCTCGGATTTGACAGCATAGAACTTGTACCATCCTATTATCCATATACCGAACCAAGCATGGATGTGATTGTTAAAATAGATGGGAAAGAGGTGGAAATGGGCGGATCGGGTGTAATAAGGGGGGAAGTGAGAGAAATCCTTGGATTAAAATACCCCGTAATTGCCTGGGGGCTTGGCCTTGAAAGACTTGCAATGCTTTACAGCGACCTTAAGGATATCAGGGGAATTTACAACAGTGACCTGGAATGGCTTAGAAATTACAGGATCAGGGTATGATTAAAATCTTTCCCTGATCCATTTCACTGATTCCCTGTATTTTTTCTCAATTTCATCCTGAATTTTAAAATCTTTTTTAACAAATTTTCCGTTGATTATCACATCCCGGATGGCCGATGGACTCATGCTATACACAAGATCGTTTATAAAATCAGAACTCCTGGCCATGTTCAATGAATAGTTGTTTCCATCGATTACAAGGAGATCGGCAGGCGCACCCACTTTAATTTTACCAAGATCCTTCATGCCTGTACTTTTTCCTCCGGATTCCGTAAGCATATGAAAAATCTGCCTCGAGGTAAGGACTGATGCATCCCATCTTGAATTCTTTATTGCCAGGGACCCATGTTTGGCTGTTTCAAGTAAATTAAGAGAATTGTTGCTTCCATTGCTGTCTGTACCCAGACCTATATTTGCTCCTGATTCCATAAGTTCAGGTATGGCCGGAACCCCTCCAACCCCAAGCTTGTGGTTGCTCACAGAGTTCCATGAAACATTTCCTCTCGCCTTTCCGATTTTCTCAATCTCCTCCTTTGTCAGCCACACACAGTGGGCCATATTGGTCCTGTTATCTATTAAATTGTGATCCAGAAGATCCAGAGCAGGCCTTTTTCCATGCTCATCCATGTAATCATAAACCTCCTTTCTGGTTTCTGCAAGGTGCATATGCAGGACGGTATTGTATCGCCTTGAAATGTCCCCTGCCAGGGATATATTGTCCATTGAAGCCACATATACGCCCTGAATTCCAATGGATGGATTCACATATCCACCCTTTTTTCCTGAAAACTCCTTAATAAAGTTCTCTGCGTTATCCAGTGGATTTCCTTTTTGTGTAGTCTTGTCGGGATCCAGGGTTACCCAGGAAAGGAATGCCCTTATGCCCATATCGCTTGCAGCCATGGCTATAATATTTTCGGAATAGTATAGATCCATGAAGGATGTTACTCCATTCATTATTAGTTCGTACATCCCAATTATAGAACTGTGATATATGTCATCATCCGTTCTGTCTCTGTCCAGATCAAAGGTTTTAATAAGAAAATGCTCCAGATCCATGTCGTCCAGAAGCCCTCTGAATCTGGACATTGCAATATGGGTATGAGTATTTACCAGCCCTGGAATCACAAATATTTCCGATCTTTCTTCAATGTTCTTCTCACTTATGCTTTCTATTACACCATTTCTAACGGAAATGTCTCCAAATTTAAATGTACCTGTGGAGCTGTCGTAAAAATTTACCGATTCGAGCCTTATATGATCTTCATTCATACTATTCCATATCGCCGATTTCATAATTATCCTTTTTATTTCCGTGTCTTGCAATAACAACTGTGGCAATGAGGAATATGGCCATCAGTAATATGCCATAATAGGTAAAGGAAAGCTTTCCAAGAAGCAATGTAACTGCCAGTGCTATTATGGAACCATAAAATATTGGATAGGCCATGTTTTCCAGGGGCTGCCTGTTAATCTCCTGGTTCTGGAGATAGAGCCTCGCGATTAAACCGATGATCGATATCATGAAGGTTACTGTAAGAAGATTTTCTATGAATGGGGATGGCCTGATCAGAAGGGTAATGAACTCATTCCCCTGGGACGCCAGAAGATAAAGATTGTAGAAAATCAAATAGCCTGTGATGTTATAGGAATAGAAGAATGCATTACTGGAAAGAGAACCGTGAAAGAGTGAAACAAGATAGAGCGCCGTTATGAAATATATGGTTGATGTGGATGAAGCAATGAGATATCCTATGGTTCCCTGTGGTGTTTTTGCCATTATTCCCTCGACAATGAAGGGAAAGGCCACGGCAGATGAAATTGTATAGGAAATTACAGTGATATTCTGAGACGAAAAATCCACGTAAAAATAGTTTGACAGAAAGAATGAAACCCTGTAAAGCTGTATAAGTTCACTCAAAAGCACATAGGAAAGGATAATTATAATGCTCAATGGGTATATAAGCCTCCTTATCCTGGTTGGAGAAATATACTTCAATACAGGTAATATGAAAAAAAGATACCACAAATAATCCCAGTAATGATACTCCTTTGGGAAATCATATGCGAACATGCTTATGGAGGGCAGCATGATTAAGATGTTTGTAATAAAAATGTAAACTGTATCCCTTTTCATTACGCACCTCTGTTTTCATTCCTTCCCGATATGTAATCTGACAAAGTTGTTGCAAGGAGTTTTTCCTTATAAACATCCCTTGCGACTATGCCGAATGATCTGAAGGCCTTTACACTTATATCTATGGCCTTCCTCTCAAATTTAATTAGAGATACTTCGTATTCCCTCAGCACCATGGAATCAGGAGTGTCGTAAAATCCCTGTGGATCTATAATATAATAGTATTCCTGCCTGTCAGATTTCAAGTACCGCTTATCCTCACTGCCCTTGAATTTTCCGTACCCTGGTGAGGCATATACCATTATGAGTGCGTTCTTCCTTACCTTATTTTTTATATATTTATTAACTTCATCGATTGCAAATGTGCCTGATGGCCTTATTTCAGATACTTCCCTCTGCAGCTTTTCAATTGAATCCTTTCTTGAGGTTGGTTCAATATATACCTGGTGATCTGATGAAAACAGTATAAAACCAACCCTGTCCTGATTTTTAAGGATGATGTTTGCCGTATTCATTGTTGTAGATACCAGGAAATCGTAAAGTCTCGAAGACCCATAGCCTATATTGCTGCCTTCACTGTAATCCATTGCAATTATGACATCTATGTGCCTCTCCTCTTCCCATTCCTTAACGAAGAGATCGTCGTTTCCGTATATATTATAACGATTCCATGCGACGTGCCTCATATCATCCGAATCATTATACTGCCTGATTCCAAAGAAATCGTAACCCTGCCCTGCCTTCCTGGATATGTGGAGGCCAGTGGTGAATCTAAGGTTGCTGACCCTTTCGCTTCTCTGTGTGAATACATCCTTTGCGGAAGGGGCAACCTTTGCAACGTCAATCTTCTTAGAGTAAAATTCTATAAAAGCAAGACCAAGGCCATCATTTGCGATCACCTTGATCGGACCGACATTGTATTTTCCTATGGCCTGGGGTGAAATGTAATATGTTTTGTGAACTGTCTCACCTGGCTTGATTTTTACCTTTGAAGTGTAATCCCCTTCAAGATGGAAGATGTCTAGAAGGGTGTCAAAATAAACAAAATTCAGTGTTCGTCTGCTCTCGTTCCTGAAAAAAAGATCAACCTTTATATTTTCACCCTTCCTCATTTCTGATTTGCCCATCTTTCTCTTAACTTTCAGCATTTTCATGGATTTAAAGGTGGATGAATTAAGCATTATGAGGTCTGCGCTTATGATAAATATCAATGCCATGAAAAAAAAGGTGAGTATTTCATATCCATAAAGGCCATAAACCAGTGACTCGACCAGTCCCAGAAACAGGAAGCCAAGTATGGAATACGCCCTTTTCTTTATCATTTAGGTATTGGCACCTCTCCAATTATCTCCTGTATTACCCTGAAGGCTGCATCCGCACCGCTATCCGATGAATCCATCAAGGCTTCAGGTTTCAATATTAATCTGTGGTTCAGGAGGTAAGGAGTTATGAAATATAGATCCTCCGGTACAACATAATCCCTGCCGTGAACAAGGGCGCAGGCTTTGCTTGCAGTTAAAAGCTTGGCGGTAGTTCTTGGGCTGGCACCAACATATACCTTGCTATTTTCCCTTGTTCTCCTCATAAGATCTACCATATACTCCTTCATGTCCTGCGATACATATACATCATTTACATATTCCCGCATTCTCAATATGGTCTGGGGTTCAAGGAATGTTTGCGTATCGCTTTTCTTAAACTCCCTGTTAAGTATTCTCACCTCATCATTGCGTGCCGGATAGGTTAATATTACTCTGAAAAGGAATCTGTCCATGAGTGCTTCCGCGATTGGAAATGTTCCCTCCTGCTCTATGGGGTTTTGAGTTGCAATAACGAAGAATGGCGAAGGAAGTTGATATGTGTTTCCTCCAACGGATACATGCTTCTCCTCCATTGCTTCCAAAAGGGCAGATTGGACTTTGGCTGGGGTTCTATTGATTTCATCTGCGAGCATTACGTTAGTGAAAACAGGACCTTCCCTGAACTCCATCTTTCTGGTCTCAAGATTGAAAACTATATTTCCCATAACATCTGAAGGCAGCATATCTGGGGTAAATTGAACCCTCTTGAACTGCATTTTCAGGTGGGATGCGAATTCGTTTGCAAGCATTGTTTTTGCCAGCCCAGGGACACCTTCGAGCAAAATATGGTTATTGCTTACCACGGCAATAAACATGAACTTTATGGTGTTCTGGGCTCCTATAACCCTTGAACCTATTTCATCGGAAATCGCCTTCACATTGTTTTTTATATAATTAAGATCTAATTTGTCATTTCTGTCTACCATGATTATTTTTCACCTTCCAGTAATCTGTCGCTTATTTCAAGCATGGATTTTCTGATTTCAGCATATTGCTTCAGTAAGGACTGAGTAATATTTTCCATTCTCTCCCTCAACTCTTTCCTCTTCCTTTCTGACTGCACAAAGCTCATCCTGTATTTTATTCTCCT
>JAKADM010000002.1 GCA_021820525.1 Thermoplasmata archaeon | reverse complement strand
GTGTTCTATTATCCGTGTTGAAGGATCATCGCTTTAGTGCCCTATAAGTTTATCACTGCCTGGTTTCAGGTACTTTTCACCACCCTTCCGGGTTGCTTTTCAGTTTTCCCTCACGGTACTTGTTTGCTATCGGATTTGAGGAGTATTTAAGGTTGGATGTTGATGCCACCCATCTTCCCGCGCGAATAACGACGCACGGTACTCCGGGACACTCTTCTCGTAACTTTCACTCTTACTCTTACAGGGCTATCACCTTCTCTGGCCGATCTTTCCAGATCGTTCTGATTCAAGTGCTAAGTATTGGAAGAGGCCCATACACCACATCTCTCTTTCTTTATCAGAAAGAGATTCGGTTTGCCTTATACCGCTTTCGATCGCCTTTACTAACGGTATCTCGATTGATTTCTTTTCCTTCAGGTACTAAGATGTTTCAATTCCCTGAGTTCCCTCTCCTTTCGGAGTGTCTTACGACAGGAAGTCCCATTCGGATATTCTCGGATCAAGGGCTCCTTGCGCCTCCCCGAGACATTTCGCAGCTTGGCACGTCCTTCATCGGCTCCCAAACCGAACCATCCCCCAGACAGTTTCACAGATTGCACAATCCATTTTGCTCTCTATACAACATTGATCGGTCTCATCGGTTATTGCTAACCTCATACCCTTCCCTTATGATATTTGTATCACAAGGTGCATTTAAACGTGCGTATCACACGTATTGATTGCTCTGATATTAAGGTTTTGGTAAGTATACTTTTTTCATAAAAATATACTCAAAATGCATCTGAACGTGATGAGAGTTGATTTGATGTAGATTTTTTCCTGCCCATAGGGGAAAAAGGTTTTAATAAAAATTATTTGATTTTAAAAAGGCTGATCTGTTATTAAAAATTACTTTAAACTTTTTTATGGAAAATTCGGGGAATTTTACTCCCTGTATATACTGAAATCAAGTTCAGACACTGCTTTAGACTGTAGATCCTTGAGCTTTGGCTCCACTTCGTCCAGTTTCTCCTCTTCAACCGGAATGTATTTCATCCTTCCCTTTGACATATGGTATGAACCTGGACACAGAAAACCTTCCTTTACAAGAATGGTGTCTGCCTTAAGAGTCAATATGCCTGCCATGGCCCTTTCCTTTCCCTGATAGGGAGAACCATATCCAGGGTTTTCATAAAGCTTCTTTTCTCCTGTTTCCGTATCTATCTCCACTATGGTATTTCCGTATTCCAGTGGCATTAACACGTTTTCGTCGTCTACAACTGCGATTACCTTCATAATGGTTCAATAGTAATCTCTTTTATTAACTTTATTAATACTTATTTGATACGAATTAGTAATGAATTCTCTTTACATAATGAATGGAAACCTCAGGCTGGATAATAATCCAGCTGTGGAATATGCTGCGTCCCATGGCATAAAGGTCCTACCGGTGATCATAATGGACGCAAGGATTGATCTGAGCGGGGGTGCATCCAGATGGTGGACGGAAGAGATTTTAAAATCGATTTCCAAACGAACCGGTGTGAGTGATATATTATTTTTCATGGATTTGGGAGAGTACATGCATAGAATTAACAGTATGATCAGGGAAAAAAAGATTGATGAAATCCTAATACATAATATTCCCCGCAAGCGATACACTTTTCTGGTTAATGAGATGATCGAGGCTTTTGGCTCAAAGGTTTCCGTTAAAAAATTTGATTCTAATAACCTGCTGAAACTGGAAGAGATGGAAAATATTAATGTCAATTTCAACAATTTTAACTCCTTTTTCCAGAAGATGAAAAAACGTGACATGGGCAAAATGAATGAGTCATCTGACATCCCTGAGTTCATAGACCCTGAGATAAATCAATTAAGGAGAAATAGCCCATGGAAGGAAAAATTAAAAAAAATCTGGAATGTGTCCATCAGCAAGGATGATATTCTGAATAAATCTTTAAAAGATGGAAGAAAAAACAATAGCAGGATTTCCCCATTCATAAGCCATGGCCAGATTGATGTGAAAGATATATGGAAAGAATCTCAGGGAAACGAGTTTGAAGACGAGATAATGAGAAACCTGGCATGGAGGGAATTCTTTTATCTGTCCTATTTTAAAAAGGAAAACATGGATCGCATTGAAGTGAATGAAAAGTTCAGAAATTTTCCATGGTCCACCAGAAGTGAAGATTTTTTAACCTGGAAAGCTGGCAATACTGGCTTTCCCCTTATTGATGGTGCCATGAAGCAGCTATGGGCTGAGGGATGGATCAATAATCGGCTGAGAATGCTTGTTTCGGATTTCCTGGTGAAATGTCTTCTCATAAGATGGGATTTTGGAGCAAACTGGTTTATGGACACGCTGGTTGACGCAGACGAATCTGTAAATTTCAGCTCCTGGCAATATATTTCAGGTACCGGGGGATTCTCATGGCCATTCTTCAGGATCTTTAATCCAGTAAAGAATGAAAATGATCTTGATCCTGAAGGAAATTATATTAGAAAATGGATTCCAGAACTGAATAATGACGTATGGAAAGAAGCTGAAAACATCAAAAATATGAGAAAAAACAACCTTTCTAAATATAGTGATATGAGAAAGAGAGCCTTAAAAATTTATGAAGATTTTATCAATAATAACCTTGGAGCTTGACCTCAAATTTAGGTATTTCAATCCCTGAGCCGTTTTCTACATGGCCTATCTCCCTTATCTGCATTCTCGATCTCAATGTGGTTACAAAATCGCTCTTACTCTCTTCGTTTATAACCACCATAAAACCTGTACCCATATTGAATGTTTCGTACATCTGCTCCCAGCTAAGGTTCCCCATCTCCTTCATCTGCTTGAAGACGTTTTGTGGCTCCACCGGATCGTCAAACACATATTTCATATCCTTCAATCTTACAATGTTTTTGAAACCCCCACCGGTTATGTTTGCCATACCCTTAATATCCACAATATTTATGATGTCAAGAATATCTCTCACGTATATCCTTGTGGGCTCCAAAACCACCTCTTGAACTTTTTTACTTTCCCCGGGGAATTTATCATCCATCTTAAGGCCATTTTCCTTAAGTATTTTCCTTACGGTAGTGAATCCGTTTGAATGAAGGCCGCTGCTCTGCAAGGAGTATATTATGTCACCCTCACTTATTCTTTCGCCCGTAATTATCTGGTTCTTCTGTGCTATCCCTATTACGCTTCCAGCTACATCTATGGTGCTCACAAGTTCCGGAACAAGGGCGGATTCGCCTCCCACTATGGATATATTGGCCATTTGAGCACCAACATTAAGACCAACCCCAATTTCTCTGGCTATGTTTGAATCTGTGTCTTTTAAGGATAAATAATCGAGCATTGCTATGGGTTCTGCCCCAACTGTGATCGTATCATTTACATTCATTGCCACGCAGTCAATACCTATTCCTTCCCATTTATTAGCTTCGGAGGCCAGCATTACCTTGGTTCCTACTCCATCAGTATTGAAAGCAATAGCAATATTTCCAAGGTCTATAAGTGAAGTAAAACCTCCCATTGGACCCATAACTTTGAAATCATCCCTTCTGTATTTTAGCTGCCTGACCAGTACACTTACAAATTCTCCTATCCCTCTCCTGTTCAACATCTTACCATCGGGATCAGTCATATAAATAGGGTATGACTTCATAACTTAAAAGTTTATCAAAAATAAATATAATTTAATATATTGTAATTTTTTACATCAAATTTTTGGGAAAAATAAAGAACAATTGAAAGAGAAAAATCTATTTTCTCCTTACTAAAAACAATATGGCAATTGCTATTGCTGCAACCGCCACCACTGCCCCGATTATGGCATAGAGTTCAGTACTGGATATTCCCGATGATGGCTGTTTTGCTGGTGGCGATGAGGATGTGGATGAAAATGTTATGCTGACTGTAATATTGTTTCCATTCACTGTAACTGGTCCTGTTGATTTGGAAACTGTGTATCCTGATACCGAACCTATACTGTATGAGTATGTTCCATTGGGTTCTGTGAATGTTATTGTTGATGTTGTTGAAGTTACAGTTGATCCGTTCAGGGTTACAGACCAGGATTTTCCTGATGGCAGTCCTGTTTCAGTGAATGTTACATTGTATTTTTCAACAAAAGGTGTTTTGACTGATGTGAATGTTATCCTTACAGTTATGTTATTTCCATTAACAGTTACCGTTCCTGTTGAGTTTGTGATGGTATATCCGGAAATTGAAGAAACTGAATATGTGTAAGAGCCATTTGCTTCTTTGAATGATATGGAGGATGAGGTTGAGGACAGAGATGACCCATTCAATGTTACAGACCATTTAGTTCCTGATGGCAGTCCTGTTTCAGTGAATGTTACGCCATAAAGTTTCAAGGGCCTCTGAATCGGTGTAAACGTGATATTCTCGGTTATGTTGGTTCCTTTTATTGTAATAGAACCGGATGAGTTTGTAATGTTATAACCTGAGATTTCAGTCACATTATAGGAATAGCTCCCGTTTGGAAGATATGCAGATATAATCTGAGTGTTTGAACTCAGATTGTAAGTTTTTCCAGACGTATCGTTTACAACCGACACTTTCCACACTGTGCCAGAGGGCAAACCCTTTTCCCTGAATTCAAGATTATACGTTTTTATGTTTGTCGGGGACAGGTTTATACTAAATATTGCCACTTCACTCACATAGGAAGATTGAATTGCTGGAGTTACATAAATTCCCTGAACCAGAGAAGTGGAAGTGACAGTGACAAGAGTATTGTTTTCAACAAGCAAAATAGTATCCACTGGAGTTATTGAATATATGTTGTTGGATAACATTGAAAATTGAGCGCCAAAGATAAATAAGGGAAGGCTGAAGGAACAGTAATTCTGTCCAGATGCCGTAACAAAACTGCTTGCCAGATTTATTCCACTTTCCTCTACTGGTACGAAAGCAATTTGTGGGAAATTAAAACTGTAGGATGCACCCTGCACAAAACTGGCATTTGGAAGGTCGATTACAGATAAGGAAAATATGAAGAAGTCAATCAAAATTTGTGAATAATAAGTTCCATAGGGCAGGTATATTTCATACTGATTCTGAGGATTCAAAGTTATTTCTGCGGTTGAAACATTTGTTGAAATGTTCTGACTTGGGACAATATTTGAAAGGGTAAACCGCTCATAACTGTCAAATACAAGACTTATATGCATGAAACTGGAGCTTTGAGATAACTTTAAAAATTCCGGAATATTGTTAATTGTTATCTTAAAACTTTGAAGAGTTGGGATTGTAATGTCTATGGTTTCCCCACTCTTGACCTGGACAGGAATGCTGTAGCTGAATGTTTCTCCTGTACTGAGGGTAGATTGAACATTAGCCAGGTCCCTCCCAAATATTCCTGCAATCCATTCTATTCCTGAAGATTGGAAACTGTGACCAATAAAATTGGATGTGTTATTTTCGTGAGTTAATGTTACAATGCTTGATGAGTTTGAAGGTTCATTTCCAATGTTTATGGGTAAATAACAGAAGTCGGGCTGTGAAACAACATAGCTGCTTTCCAGAGATGGATTTATCATAATGAATTTTGAATAGGATATTGTTGAATTCATCTCGCTTAAAAGAACATATTGGGTTTCATCTATTACGTTTATAATGATTGTATTTCCAGGATTATTGGCAGAGGAAACTGAAGAAAAATAGAAAGGAGTAAGTGCAGTGATTTTTGAACCGAATAAATTTGCTCCCAGAGTTCCATTTTTGAGTCCGTTTGAGAAGGATAGGGTAACGTTTATAAAATTAAGAGAAATGTTGGATGCAGTATTTATTTCATCATAAGTTGCTGTGTAATAGGAATAATAGTTATAATTTATTGAGAAGTAAGCTTCTCCTGGAACCATATCAAAATCAAGGTTTCCATTAAAACTGGAGTTTGAATACTGAACGACAAACATGTAACCACTGAAGCTTTGAATTTGCATAGAAATTGATTTCTGACTCTTTACAGGAATTTGGAACTTCTCGAGTCTACTCAGAGATACTGTAAGATTTTCCTGACCTGTGATGGCAAGTTGTAAGTTGTAAACCATCTTTTCAGTGGTTACAACCCCCAGATTGTTAAATGGACCTGTAAGGATAGAAGTGTTGATAACTCCTCTTGGGAAGTACATGGATGGAAAGGATAAATTGGTAAATTCGCTGGATCCAGTAGCTGTATTTATGCAAGTATATGAAGATCCATTTGAAAGCCTCAACCCCAGTGAATTTGAGTATGATATATTTTCTATTGCCAGATCAATTTTGTAGTAGGTGTAGAAGTTGATATCTTCCAGTGCATTCTCTCCACTTACATTAAGGGTTGTTTTTACTGTCTTGAGGTTAAGTGATGCATTTACACCAAATGTACCGTTTACAACAATTATATGGGGTGCCAGGGTAAAAACAGAGTAAGATGACCCGTTCGTGTAAGTCACTTCAATTTTATTACCGTTTGACTGATCATAAAGAAAGAGGGCCTCTTCAAATGTTTCACTGCTGCCTAAATTGGTGGAAAATGTGAAAGTGCTCACATAAAGCTGGGGCAAATTTATTGTAAGATTCATGTTGGCTGACACAGTGAATGTTCCATTTACGCTCTTTAAGGTTATGAACTGTGATTCGTAATTTGAGTTATTGCTCAACTCAATGTAATAGAAGTAGGATCCCGGAGCCAGAGAATAATTTAGATATGATTGGGATGATGATTCAGAACAGGTAGCCTGGGGGTTATCTGTGGGTTGAAGAACAATAGTCCAGGACTGAACCATTCTTGAATTAAAGTTTAAAAGATGCACTTCCACATTGTAGGTTGTGATGCCGGTCTGAGGAGTGTGGATATAATTTCCATTTCCTGAACTTTTCTGGTAAATTTCACTCTCCTTCAAAAAATTAAATGGTTGATTAATTGTGTTTAGACTCAAGGGCCGACTTATCAATTTTGAGGGGGATGTTTGTCTTGAATTTGGAATTTCACTTAATCCATTTCCAGAACTAATATGAAACCCTGACCCAATTATTCCTGCCGCTCCACCCATGATAAATGAAAGGACTATTAAAATCGCCACAAATTTTGATTTTTTTGTAATCATCCCATTTTAATGATTAATAGATATATAAATTTTATTTATTCAATTTTATGTCGTGTTCGATTTATAAGCAGGAACATTTTTTTCAAAATTAAATCTGAATATTGATTATTCTAACAAACAATAGTTTTACTTCGATTCGGTTTTTCCCATATGGTATCATAATGATACTTATTATCACAGCATCTTGATTCCTGTTGCCAGGGATAAGGTGTTTAATTTTGACTTTATCCCATATTTGAGACCTTTCAACATGTATGTTTTATGCGGTACATTACCTAAAAAGTCTTGATCCTGTGTGAATTTTCAATAAATACATACAAATGATTAAATAACGATCTAATAATATGGTTTCAGGTGATTGAATGGTCAAACTCGAAGATCTGGACTACAAACCAAAGCCAATAGATGAAAATTTTGCAGAAGACACAACAAATTACCCGGTCACTGGTAAACACCATGACCACGAGGTAAGGGCAGAGGGCATTCAGAGAATGGATGCTGATGGAAAGCCATATCCAACAAAGAACGGAATACACGGCACGAAGGTTGCTGTAGATTGGGAAACCTGCATAGCCGATGGCGCATGCATGGATGTCTGCCCTGTGAGTCTATATGAGTGGGTACTCAACCCTGGCCAGATGGGAACCGGAAACAGCAAGGACATATCTGGAGATAAGGAACTTTATGCCAAATACAGAACAGATAAGTGCGACCCCGTAAGGGAGAATGAGTGCATATTCTGTATGGCATGTGAAAGTGTCTGCCCAACAAGAGCAATAAAAATAACACCATAAACAAAATAATTTTTTATAGCCCCGTGGTGTAGTGGCCAAGCATACCGGACTTTGGATCCGATGACGGCAGTTCAAATCTGCCCGGGGCTGTGGATTTTAATATGATAAGGGTAATTGGGAGGACAGGTTTTTCCAGCAATCTGGAAAAAAGCATGAAGGTTAGGGATATAATGGAACAGCTCAGGCTTTCCGATGAAAGATTTGTCTCCCTGTTGAACGGAACTCCGGTTACAGGAGACGAAACTGTCAATCCCGAGGATGATTTAGTTTTTGTTGAGATATTCTCCGGAGGGTAAGACTGGCCTCTGGAAATTCAAAAACATTTCGTATATTCTGGTTTCTCTTATCTTTTCCAATCTATCTTCAAATATTATTTCTCCCTTGAGCCTGTTTATGTTATGGCCGAAATTTATCTTTTGAATATTTTTGAAAAATATATCTTTAAAATATGTTTCATCTCTAAATAAGTCGAAATAAACCCTTCCATTTTCTACATATGGCCCCCTGCTTCTTCTATCACTATCCAGGTATTTTCTTATGAAGGAGATTGAATTTTGGTTTTCTACCGGGGGACCCTCTCTCTTTTCGATCCTGTTAAGGTGCCCGCTTTCCATTTCAATCAAAATCTCCATGTTTTCCCCGTCCAGGTTTACATATCCATTGATATAGTGAAATCCAGATGTTTCACATAAAGTCTTCAGATTTCTTTCTGAAAGCTCCAGTTGTGGATATAATATATCGTCTATGATGTCTGGTCTTTTCCATCTTATGAGGCACATATATGTCCCTCTTTCCACCCTGTTTATTCTATCAATTTTTTCATCAAAGGTAAAGAAAAAGTTGCATGGATTTAAATTATAGAACTTTGCAGCAGTCTTAAGGATTGAAAGATTTCCTTCACTCACCGCAGCCGCTGCATTCCTTCCCAGATCAACTGGATCTATAATTACAACGGGTGAATTAAATTTCGATGTTCTATCCTCATCTCCTATAATGAGCCGGCCCTTCAAGTTTGAAACGTACTCGATGAATGAATTAAACCTTTTAAATTTCAGAATTATAAGTTCGCAGACATAACCTGAGAAACCGGATGTTTTCAATTCTGAACCATATATTCCCTGCCTCTTCATGAATAATTTTAGGAGGATTGCCTCTTTCCTCATCTCATCATCCATTGCGTTTCTCATGAACTGAGTATGGAGGGGAGTTCTATCCACAGAAGATATTATTTTGCGATTCATTTCGACCCTGAAACATGGAACAATATCGACCTTAACACCTTCCATAATTCCAGAAACATAGGGGTGCTCTGCATATTTTGCCGTTCCTTCCGGGAATATTTCAAAACCGATTTCCATACCGGCATCTTCCATCTCCTTCCTGCTGTATTTTGTTGAGAACACAATAAATATATCCAGATCACTGTTTTTTAGTTCTGTTCCTCTGGATTGGGAACCCACAAGCATTGGTTCTGCTTCAACACCCATTTTTTCAAGTTTTGATTTGATGTTTTCTATTATTTCCCCGGATATTCTTTCCTTTTTTTCCCTTTCAAATCTATCTGGAAGATACCTTTTAAAAATATATTCTAAATCCAGTTTATCTTCTTTCATGAATTCACTTTAAAATTTTAGTTTAATTTTGAGAAATCAATTTCATAATTGCATCTGCAGGTTCGCCTTCACTATCTTTGAGAGCCTGCACCGCCTTTTCTCTGGAACATCCGGCCTGTTCCATTACCAGTTTTATGTCTGTTTCCGGGAATTCTTCTCTGGGAGCATTATTCACTGGTTCGCTTTTAGACTGAACCTCTTTGAAATTACCGGTTATCTGGAAGGATTTCTGACCCTGTGCTTCTATGGCTACAACCTGAGGGTTTTCTATAATGTATTTCTTTGCACCCGCTTCCATAACAACCCTTTTAACATCAGTCATTTCCGTTGATTTAATCCCCATCTGCTGCATCATTCTGCGCATTTCTCGTGAATTCATTTTTCCGGGTATCATATTCTATAAATACAAATAGGCATAAATCATTTTTTATGCAAAAATTGCATATAGAAATGATTTTGGAAATTTCTCAATTTTAAAACAGATTTTGGTTGATGAAAATTTGTGTTTTCTCGCAAATGTTAAATAAAGCGAGAGTATTTAGAGCCTGTTTATATTGAGGCCGTGATAGCTCAGTAGGGAGAGCGCCAGACTGAAGATCTGGAGGTCGCTGGTTCAATCCCGGCTCACGGCATTATCTCAAAGGTTCAGGTGCAAATCTGATAAGGAACACAGGAAATTTGTTTGGTTATGTGGTAATTTTTTGCATTGCATAAATGTTAACGAATGGTAATATTCATGATTCCAAAGTATCGCATTACCTCATTGATGCATCAAGGAACTTTTCCCATATACTTGTAGATTCAGCATACGACACCTCAGGGATATATGATTACATCTTCCATAACACACATGCTCTTCCTGTACCTGATACCAAAAAGAGGGAGGCATCATTCCTGAAAGGCTCACAGTGAACCGGAAGATCAGGATGGATCTCGGGAAGGAGTATTCGTCAATGTTCTCCCTGAGGTGGGAAATAGAGAGAGAACATTCTCTATCCCTTAGGAGATATTACATGGTGAAAATATCTGGTACACACCAAGCAGATCACATGACACTGGAATTGACCTGAAGATCATTGCATGCAATCTCATGGTAATATCAAATAATGAAACTTGGGATAAGCCCGTGGAGATAAAGAAAATCGTCAGTTATTAAATTGTGAGACATCCCATAGATTTATACAATAATTTAAGGGATTTTTCCCTCAAAGAGGGGCATTTCTAAGGTTATACAATAATGGAAATAAGACTAAATCTTTCTTTTCAGGCTTATTGCTACGGATACAGATACTATTGTCATTACTGACAAAATTGCTATTGCTGAATAAAGGTCAAAACTGCTTATGACTGAAGTTTTATGGTTCACCGGAAAGAAAGTTGTATTAATGTATATGGTGTATGGGTTAGATTTCATTGATACTGTGTAATTCGTTATTACATATCCTGATACATTACCTACCATATAGGAATATGTTTCATTACTGTTAGAAAATGTTATGGTGCTATTTATAGAGGAAATTATTTTCCCGTCTATTGTTACATTCCACATTGTTCCAGAGGGCAAACCCGATTCTGTGAATATAACTTTATATATGACTCTCGAGAATGTAATTGACTCAGAAACTGCATTTCCATCTACATTGAATGAACCTGAGTATGCTGCTGGTGCATATACCTTGTCTGATGTGGACACTGTATACAGGTATGAACCGTTTTGCTCGTAGAATGTTATGGTAGATGTATTTGATGACAGTGACTGCCCATTTGAAAGATTAACATACCACACTGTTCCTGATGGCAAACCGTTTTCTTTAAAGTTTACCTCGTATCTTTCAACACTGAACCCTTCCACATATACTACTTCGTTGTTGTTTGAACTTGCTATGTATATAAGACCATTCATCTGATCATAAAGCGATCCAGAAGCCCCAGACACTCCACCTATTTGACGTATAACTTCTGCATTGCTGGCATTGAGGACTTCAACTGTGGAATTATTATCAGTCAGAATATAATTTCCATCAGGGATATATTCCAGAAAAAAGCCTGTCCCGGAATTGACTGACCTTATAACCTTATTGTCTGTTCCATTAATTACATATATCTCATCCTCAAAAACTCCAGCGTAAACATAATTGTTCTGGCTATCAAAGGCAAGAGACTCTGGGTTTCCTGTTACAGGAACATCTGCCATAACGGATTGGTTGGTTGTGTTTATCACTGCGATATAGTTTGTGGCTCCAGGAGATGGACCAGGACCAGTGACTGCAACATAGATGTTATAATTAACTGGATCATATAAAACATTTTCAGGCCAGAAGCCTACATTGATTGTATCTATTGACTTGAAATTATACTCGCCCGTGACTGAATTGTAATACGATTGTAAAATAATTAATCCCTCATTTACGTCTGAAACATAAACCATCCCGTTATGAGGATCAAAGGCAACTCCCCATGGAGAACCACCAAGGTCTATGTTTTGTACTACTGTGTTGTTTGAAAGTGCAATTACCGTAAGAAACTGCCCGGAAATTCCGTCTGCTGGTACCCCTACATCGGTTACAAGTAGCTGGTTTGTAATTGTATCAATTGCTAATACTCTTGGTTTTGACGGTAGATTATTTATGCTCCCAACAACAGTGTTATTTTTTGAATTCACAACTGTAATGTTGCAGGAACCCCAGTTGGCGACATAAATTAAACCGTTTGAATTGTCCAAAATTATTCCCTCCGGTGAAGTCCCGGAATGTATAATTTGAGGGCTTGGAGATGAATCTTGAAATAGGGCTTTTATTCCTCCATTAGAATTTTCTGAACTGAGAGCAACCGGAGAAAATGAAGTTGAAAGAAGAATGATGACCATAAGACCAACTACCAACATCATTAACAAACTACCATTTGAAACTCTTAATTCCAAAATATTTCCTTTCTTTACCACCATATACTTCACCTTTTAAATCTACCTTTGGCTGGAGACCTTTAAAGAAATGACCCTATTTGCCTGCCTTATAAAGGCCTCGAGTTCCTCTGTTCTCTTTGCTTTTATCTCAACCAGGTCACCACTTGAATTCATTATATTCACCGAGTACCTTGGAAGAACACCATACCAGAAACAAAATATGGATAATAAAACAAAAAAGACTCCTGCTGAGCTTTCTCCAATCCCTGCAGGAAGTTGCAAAATTCCATTAATAGATAATCCTATTCCAATAAAACCAAAAACTACGGTAAAATAGATGAATCTTACATAGGTTTTACTTTTCATCATTTTCAATCCATAAATTGATGAAAACGCATATTCGTTCTTGATCCCTTGAGAAATAACAGTAACCAAACAATTATGCCCGTCGATTATCATCTTATTATTTCCAAAGGAATATTCCAGACTTTCAGGTTCCATTTTGAATCACCCAGTTAAATTAGGGCTCATCTGTTGCATCTCTCTAAAAAGATTGACGAATGCAGGCTCATTCATAGTTAAGAATTTATTAATTTGACGTTTTTGGTAGATTCCAAGATTAATGTTTACAATTTTCTTGATCGCCAGGGCTTTGCCCTCTGAGTTGAATAATAAAACAAGATTTTTTTGATGTAGTTTAAGTAATATATTGGCTTTTACTGATTTGTACAGCAAATTTGGATCCAGGTACTTATCCTTAACTTTTCCCTTAATGCTATCCTGGGTAATAACATAAGTATCACCTGCTCTGGGGTCCTGTGTCATATGTATGTCGAACTTAACACCCGAATCAGACCATTTGGCAATTAAACCATCTTTCTTTGCTATTTTCACAATTTTTTTAATTGCAGACAAGTTTATACCTCCGGTTTAAACGAAATGAGAATAAACTTGGAATTATTTTAGAGTTTATTTTTGTAGACAATAGTAAAATGTAAGGAAAAAATTAAATATGACCTTTTGAATATATATAAATGGATAAGACTATCAAGTTGATATTCCGTTCATTAAACTGGCCAGGACATAACGTACAAAAGTTTTCATCAAGGCCGACACCGTACAATATCTCTAAGAATTTAAATCTAAATCCTGCTACTGTATACCGCAACTATGGAAGCCTATTTTCAAGTGGTTACATCAAGAATTTGATTTTTCTTCCTTCTCCATTAATTGCCAGACGCCAGACTGTTGAAATCAAAGGTCTTGACAGCGATGAAATAGGGCAGACAATTTCCAAATTATTCCGTATTTATTTTGTGGAGATGGCCCATAAAGGTTATGTTTATCACGTTTCAGGAAAGATGAAACTTTCAAACTCAACTGACTGGCTTTTAACCGTTAACCTTATTGATTCCTCTCCAGAAATTATAACAAAACAACTTAAAATCCTCCTTGACTTTTCTGATCTTAGCAGCAGGGAAGTTTTGGTAAGTAAGGAACAATATTCGACATTACCATCGATGGATCTGAATGTTAGGAGAATTATGGATTATATAAGCTACCGAAATATGTTTGAGGTAAAAATTAAAGACATTGCGGAAAATTCAGGAAAACCCGTAAGAACCGTAACACGCAAACTGGACGACCTCACCAGGAGAAGGTATTTCAGTACCTATCCCTTACTAAATCAGTCTTTAGTAAAAGGATTTGGTTTATTTGTGGTTGTTATTTTAAAAGATGACTTGAAGGATGAAGTAAAACTCCATGATGTTCTAAACTTACCAAAATTGTCTGAGAATTTCCTTCTATATTATGATAGTAGTTCTTATTTCAACATTTTACTATATTATGATTCTATGTCAGAAATGGACGTTTGCATCGAAGAAATTGAGACACTATGCAATAGTTTCATTGTTTTGACAAGATTTGAAAGCTTTTTGAACAGTGAAATTTCATTAATATTCAGATAAAGAAAATATATTTGGTTTGAGACATATTATAGTCAATTACCTGCACTATTATACTTGTATCCATGAATTTCTCTGCCTATCTTTTTGCAAATGTCAGTTTTCCTGAGAGACTCACAAAACCCTTCCTTATCCTGTCTTTCAGATCGCCTTCTCAATCTATTGGAGCAATGGATACAGATCTCCTGACACTCTTCCATATGAATTCTACAGGATTGAGATCAGGAGAATACACAGGGGAAGGAATATCATTTTGATATTCAGCATTACTGCAGTTTCAACAACCAATTTTGAAAGATGTGATCTAAATTTGTCCAGTATTATGATTATTACCTTTTCAGGATTCTTTTCCCTTATCTTATTTATGAAAACTATGACGTTTTCCTTCCTTGAATGATCCTGAAAATCAACAACGCTCTCTTTCCATTGAGTGAATAGAAACCCAATGTATTTGCCATGTTTTTGGAATTACCCCGATTATCTAAGGCTTCATGTAAGACCAAAACCTTACAGTGTTGACTGTTGTCTGCGGCTCAGACTCATAAAGGAATCCAATAACGGATTCCTTTATGGATACTTTGCCTGAGTTTTTTTAGAATATCCTCACCATTCCCTGGTCTTCTCTTATCATGGGGATATGGTTTTGCATGCTTCATGCCCATCTTCTTCAGTATGACCCATACCTGCTTCATCGCGTACTGAATTCCATAATCATCCCTTATCATATCTTTTACCTGTGATATTTTGAAATGCCCTTCATGCAGTTTCTCCTTCAGTTCCTTCAGCTGGACGGGGGGACATCTTTGATGGCCCCTTCCTTGCATATCTCTGTATCAGCCCCCTGTATCCGTCATGTTTCCATCTCTTCTGCCAGAGATACCCCATCATCTTTGTTACGCCGATCTTTCTTGATGCTGATTCAACAGAATCATCATCATATCGTACCTGATGAAGAAAAGCCTATTCAGGTCCTGTGTGCTTCTTTCAAGGCTCCTGATCAGCCTGTTCAGATTATCATCTCCCATCTTTCTTTCGATGGGATACATTTCCGTTTTGGCCATTTGAATGTAAATGATAAAAGTATAACAATTTTAGTAATAGACTATAGTTTCAGGTATGAAAGACTATTATGTCCTGTTCCTTAAAACTGCCCATCGATTGAGATCTCCATTCATGTGTGGAAAAGAGCATAACAATTTTAGCCAAGTTACATCATATAAAATACCCTGAAACCAATTTGGAATGTAAAATTAAAAAATGGATATGAATTAAACCATGAAAACGCAGCCACAGAATCATTATTTAAAAATATCATGTTTCAGATCTCTCCTATGCCACACATATGCCATTGCAATGAGTAGCATAAGACCTGAAACATCGAATACTGAAAGGTAGAATAGCACCGCTGAAAATCCCAGCCTGAGAACCACATAACTGTGTAAGTTTGATTCGTTAGTAAAATTGACAAGTTTGGAAATGTTTGTGAAATCAAAAATCATAGACATTTCCAGTTTGTATGATCCAGGTGTTAGATTCAGTTCGGTAGAGCATATGGATATACCTGTCATGTTGAGATAAATCTGGCTGACTGGCACATATGAACCGTTTGAAACCCTCTTCAAAAGGGCAAAATCCTGAACAATGTAGGCCGATGTATTTTTAACATTTTCCTGAAAAAATGGGTTATAAATTGAGGCAGTGGCAGAATAGCCATATGAAATAAATGAAATTGAAACGTAATCGCTAGAGCTGATGTTATAATTACAAAACTCCCCGGAAACATTTTCTTTCATTGAAATGTTTCCGGAAACCGATCCTGAGTAATTAAACACTGATATGAGAATAATACCAAGGGCAATCATAATGAGGATTGATTTTTTGAAATGGAACATTTCCTCACCTGCCACTCTTCAGGTCTGAGTGAAGTGTTATAAAATTGGATACAGCTATAAGGACAGCTGAAACTGCAAGTGAGATGAACAGCAAGAATATGTGCTGTGAAGACAATATAAAGAATTTATTGGAAATAAAAAGGAGAATGAATCTACTTAATTCTTTGTTTCCATCAATATTGAAAATAGCCAGAATTGTACCAAAGGTGAGTACAAAGGAAATTAAACCATTTCTTGATACGGCCCCATAAAGCCTCCCAAGAGATATCGTGAACGCAAACCATGACACTAAAAGGAGCCATCCGTAAATCACGAGATTAAGGGGAAAAACGAATGAATTAAGATAAATTATGAGAAAACCAGCTGCCCATATGTAGGTTGGAACGATCAGAATTTCAAAGAGAGCCATTGCGCTCAGCATTATCTGTCTCCTTACTGGCATTGTAAAGATGAAACCAATGTAACCTGTTTCTATTCGCTGACCAAAGGAAAAAGATGACAGAGAGGCATAAAAGGGCAAGGTGGTTGAAGGTATGAGGATAAATATATACAGAATTGGGGAATGATTTTCTCCGAATACGGAGGAAACCTCGAATATGATGAAGAAAAGAGAAAGTATGAGAGTGAGTTCCCTGATTTGAAAACGGTTCGTCAAAAATTCAATCGTGCTTATGCTCTTCCTCAGAGTCATTTTTAAATTCACCTTCAATAAATTCTGGATAGGCATTTATGCTGATTATCTGCTCCATAATATCCTCATCAAGCAATGCCATTAATGCCCCAAGTTTCCCGTCTCTGATCATTATATCTCTGCCCTGAATTCCATACTTTATCTTTCCCTTTATTTTTTCCTCAAGTCTCTCAGGGTCAAGGGATTTAAGGATTAGAAATTTCTTTTTTATTTCATTTGGCATCGGATTGGAAATTTTGTCACGACTGAACATGATTATGGAATCTGCGATGGATAGGATTTCATCAAGTATGTGAGATGTTATGAGAAATGATGCTCCCATTTCATCTCTCATTTTTTCTATGACGTTGGAAAGCTTTATGCGATTCTCTCTGTCTAAATTGGCATTTGGCTCATCAAGAATAAAGTATCTGGCCTTTGATGCAAGACACAGAATTACGGCCACCAGCTGAGTTTCTCCCATGCTTAAAAATTTACTTTTTTGCCTCAGTAAATAGTTCAGGTCAAAATAGTTCAGGAGAAATTTCATTCTTTCAAAAGATATTTCCCTGATAACAGAATACATTCTGATCCAGTCTTTCACTGTGGGGCCAAGCAAAGGAAAGGGCTTCTCAGGAATAGAAGCCACGTCCTTGAAGACCAGATGGGGCTTTTTGTAAACTGGGATCCCTGAAAATCTAACATTTTCCCTTCGATCAATTCTCACCAGGCCTTCAAGTACAGATATTAGACTGCTCTTTCCAGCACCATTCCTGCCTATGATGACCGTAATTCCTTCAGGAATTTGCAGGTTTATATTGCACAGAGATTCATTTTGGGCATACTGTACCCTCACTCCTGAAATTTCTATGAACATCTATTTCAAGCCTCTCCTGCCATTTGACCTTTTTCTTGCCGAGTATATTACGGAATAAATTACCGGTGCTGATAATACCCAAATGAATAAGACATAGGATGCATAAATGCTTATATAGTATTCTTTTACAAGAGGGTGGAGACCTGCATTGGTTTTCAAAAGATTGATTGACAGACCCTGTGCCAGAAAAACGTCAGAATTTGGAAACAGAGTTTTTGCAAGACTGAAATTTCCATTTAAGGAGGCATAGGTGAGTATATTATAACCTCCTCCTGACTGGTCATAACAGAGTCTGTTTGGAAAATTATCACTGTATGATGTTTCGCTTGTATTCATTCCGCAGGTATGAATATTTATTATGTTCAAATCTGTTGGCAAAGTCCAGCAATCTGAGCATAATCCCTGTCCCCATCTATCACGATGATAACAAAATATGTGCTGTGAACTGGATACCTTTCCCACAAGGCTATTTATCTGGATGAATGGTGATGAAAGCGAAACATTATTGAGAAAGTATTTTATGAGACAATTGTTTGAACTAAGATATCCTTTAAATCCATAATTCCCCATATGCCCCGGAACCACTGACGTCTCTGTAACACTTACAGAGATTGTTGAGTTTGGATTGACTTCAATTGTCAGGGTTCCATTTGAAGTATCGGTACAGGTAAACTGTTGATGGGTCTGGTAAAGTTGCTTTGTATAAATAGCATATGCATAGAAAGAGTATTTAAAAACCGTTCCAGGATTGAGAGGATTGCTGTTCAGGGAATCTCTCCTGTATTCCTCATGGATAATTGGATAGAAAAGCAAAACACCAGAAACTATTGTCAGAAGTGATATGCTTATAGCCAGAAATTTCTTAACTTTCATAGGAATTCTCCCTTAAATTATTATGATGGGACTGGAATTGAAATTATACCCATCACCACTTCTGCCCAATCTATACCTATTTTTCCATTTAAGGATTCCCATTCATAAATTTTTACATTGCCCCCGTCATGCTGAATTATGACCTGTAAAAGAAAATTGAAAGTAATCGTGGGAGTACCAAAAAATGTTTGAGATACTGAAAAAGATGGGTTCCATGTAAATTCACAACCCTGACAACTTAGGGATATCGGTTCGTATACAACGCCCTCAGTCTCTTTAAATACCCCATAAGAGTATGGTTTGCAATACAAAAATATATTCGGACATACTCCTATCTCTGTTGAATTTTTTGCAGGTAAAACATAAAAAGACTGAAAACCGTTAGCCCTGGATACAAGTACCTGCTGGGATACTTCTAAACAAAGATGCTCCATAACATTTTTGCCTTTTGCGCTGAATATTGGGTTGGCATGTATACAGCACGAAAAAGAAAAACCTCCGTAATAAGTTGTCCTGGAACAGTATGTGCCGCCGCTTCCACCTATCTCCATTTGTTGAAATGGAGAGATGCTATTTATCATGCTATCAGTACCATTTTGTTTTTCCATACTCTCATTACCAGTCAAAAAGGAACAAACAAGAATCATTGACGTTATAGAACCAATAAATGGTATTCTTGCAAGTCCAGAACAAAAATCTTCAAAGCTGATATCAAGATTTAGAAGATTGATTTCCTTCTTAAGTATATTTTGCACAATGTAACATATTAATTGTATATATATATTTAACGTGTGAAAACTCCTTAAAACATCCAACCCAAGGTTATAAAAAAAATCTTTTAGGTCAAACCCTTGCAGATTCTATTTTTAACGTTGATCATACCGATCAGAATAATTTTCTTTGACACAGCTCTTTTCAAAAAAGATTCCACATTTCGTTTCCTTTAAGTGCTATTTAATTTTTTAAGTCTGATAAAACAGGAAATATATGAAATACTCCCAAAGCTAAGGCAATTTAAGGAATAATGGATAAAATGTTAGTCATATGACGATTTTAAGGCATAACAGTGTCAGTTTTATGTATTTATATCAATAGATTAAAAAATTCATTTAAATATTAAAGAGAAAAATGACGGAATCGGAAATACGAAACAAAGGTGAGGAAAACATCATTCTTACCAGAAATAGTCTTACACTCCTTCCTACGGATAGAAAAACAGATGTATAATATCATTACTTATTGTCGAAATTTGCTACGGCAACTTTTATATGGGATAAGTTTATGAACAAATTATGGAAATAGCCTGCGAGGAAATGAGGAGATACAGGTGCGAATCCTGTGGATGCGAGTATGAAGAGGAAGTTGAAGCAATACAGTGCGGATGTGGCTTTGACTGATCATATTTTTTAGTACAGCCTTCAAATTTGTATTGCACTTTTTAAATAAAATTTATAAATGAATATTAATGGAATAATTGGAGCACCATTACAATAATCCACGGGCGTTTATGGAATGTAGAAAAATATATAATTTAAAACAACCATAACGTGAAATGGAAAGACTGGAACTCCTAAAGCATGTTGAAAAAATAAGTGATGAAAAGGCACCGGCTAAACCAAAATTTTCAATAGAATATATGGACACAACCGTTAAACCGGAAGATGATTTCTACTCCTATTCATGCGGCAACTGGGATAAAATCAATGAAATACCTGAGGACAAGGTGGAATGGGGGGCAACAAGCGAACTGATTGAATATAACAGATATGTTCTTGGAAAGATACTTGAGAGATGCGCCTTTGATGAAAAATTGCAGGAAGGAACTGAAGAAAGGAAGATTGGAGATTTTTACATCTCTGCCATGAATACGGATTTGATCGAGAAATTGAAAATGAAGCCTGCTGAAGATGTTCTTAAAATCGTTTATGAATTACAAAGTAAGGATAAACTGATGCAAGTCATTGCACAAATGCATAAAATGGGGATGGAGGCAATGTTTTCCTATGAATCATATGGGGACATGAAAAAAAGTGACACATATGCATTCTACCTCACGCAGGGTGGCCTTTCCCTTCCAAGCAGGGAATATTACACACAGGATACCTTTGAGAATATAAGAAAGATGTTCAGGGAACATATGAAAAAAATGTTCACTCTTGCCGGTGAGGAGGAGAAAAGAGCAGCAGAACTGTCCGAAAAGATATTTACAATGGAGATGGAAATGGCCATGTCGAGCTTCACACCGGTTGAACTGAGGGACCCTGAAAGGAACTACAATAAATTTATGATTTCCGAACTGAGTGAAAAATTCCCCGGGATTGAGATTACGACGTACCTGAAGGGGATGGGAGTAACCAATACAGATTATGTAATTGTGGGCCAGCCCATTTTCTTCCATAATCTGGAAAAAATGATTGAGAAATATTCCATAGAGGACTGGAAAATCTATCTGAAATGGAACGTCCTCATGTCATCTGCCCCATTTCTCCACAGGGAGATGGAGGAGGAAAACTTCGACTTCTTCCACAGGAAACTGTTCGGTCAATCCCAGCCTGAGACAAGATGGAAAAGAGCAGTTAGACTGCTTGATTATGAAATGGGAGAGGCCCTTGGAAAGATCTATGTAAGAGAACATTTTGATGAGAGATACAGGACAAAAATGAACGAAATGATCAACGACATCAGGGAGGTGTTCACGGAAAGACTCAAAAAACTCAGCTGGATGGGAGAGGAGACAAAAGCCAGGGCGCTTGAAAAATTCTCTAAATTCAGGGCAAAGGTTGGCTATCCATCAAAGTTCATAGATTATTCAACCCTTCAGATTTCGCCCGATGATTATCTGGGAAATGTTTTAAGATCCAATGTGTTTGAAAGTGAAAGGATGATTGAAAGAATTGGAAAGAAGGTTGACAGGGAACTCTGGGAAATGACACCCCCAACAGTAAATGCATACTTTTCACCCACAGACAATGAAATTGTTTTTCCGGCGGGAATCCTTCAGCCTCCGTTCTTTGATCCTGACCTTGATGATGCCGTTAATTATGGGGCAACAGGAGGAACCATCGCCCATGAAATAACCCATGGATTTGATGATGAGGGGAGAAAATTCGATGCAGATGGAAACCTGAAAGAATGGTGGACTGAAGAGGATGAGGAGGAGTTCAACCGAAAAGCAAAGGAAGTCTCCAAGCTTTACAGTGAACAGGAAGTTTTGCCGGGACTGTATATAAATGGTGATCTCACATTGGGCGAAAATATTGCCGATCTGGGAGGGGTGAGTATTGCTTTGGAGGCCCTTGAGAGGAGACTTGAGAGAAACCCCGAAATGAGGAAACCCATAGACGGGTTTACACCGGAACAGAGGTTCTTCATAGGATGGGCCCAGAGCTGGAGAGAAAAGGACAGGGAGGAGTTTCTCAGGTGGTTAGTTTCAAGCAATCCCCATTCCCCATCAAGAATAAGGGCTTCCGTGCCTGCCGTTGCCAATGAAAATTTTGAAAGAGTCTTTAAAATTTCCGGAACTTATATAAATAAAATAAGGAAAGTCGGTCTGTGGTAATTAACCACCATCAATTTTTTAAAAGTTAATTCAAAATATTTATGCCAAATCAAAATGACTGGAAATGAATCAGGATGAACTTGTGGAATTTATAGTGGAATCAAAGAGGAACGGTTATGCGGGAGGAAACAGAGAAGAAAAGCCACAGATCCGAGGTTCCAGAGAATACTCCTCAAAAAAAGGTTCCCTTTCGTACAGAGACATATGGTTTGGAAATAGAACCTTTTCAGGAATAGAGACGGTCTTTGAAAATGAACGGGCAGTCTGGGGAATGGTATATTCAGGCGGATTGCTTGACGAAGATGGCAGGGAAGATAGAGTTTATGCCTTTCTCAAAAAATGCCTCTATCTCGTAGACAGGGAGGCGCCTTATAGGGGCCCCAAAATGTTCACAGACGGCACATTTACCTATACAAATGAATTTTCCGGCGAGTTTGAATATTTCATGGGCTATGAAAACATAAGTGAAAATGATGATATTATTTACGAACTCCACTATTCAGGAGGTTCAATTATTTATTGAACATAGAAAAGGCATGAATATATGGAAATATTTCTGTCAATAAACAATGGCCATAACAGCAGACAGATTCATGGAAATGTTAATTTTAAAAGAGTTTCAAGTGATTCTTATTTAAAATTTTTGAACCGAAGGAACATATTAATTAAGGAAATTCCATAGCTAAGTATGAATGACGCAATTTTGAGGAAGTTAAGGGAAACCATAAGAAATTACGCAGAGATGAATGAAGATCTGAAACTTGAAATAGAAAATTTAACATCCGTGGTTACGGCGAACAAGAGTATTCTGGAAGAGGAGAAAAAAGATTATGAGACAAGTGTTGAAATTATAGACTATCTGGAAGAGATGAAATATTGAGGGATCTTGATAACATAAGAAGAATCTGCCCTCTCACGGTAGATGAAGTTAAGGAGATAGAGAATAACTTTGAGGAATACAGGGAAACCATAGAGGAACTTGAATCGGAATATTCTAACTATGTGGAAAATCTGAGGGATAAAACTTTCATCCAGGGAAAGATTGCGTCCATAAACTATTCGTCCTATGAAGAATACATGAAAATTCACGCGAACGTCATAAAGATTTCAGCTCTCCTTTCAGACCTTCAAATGATGGGCAGGCTTGAGAAGGAGAAGGTCGATGAGAAAATCAAGAAACTGTTAAACAAATATCTGATTTTAAAGAGTTTTCATTGAATTCTCTGAAAATATTTTCAAACGCCCAGAAGATAGAGGGCATTTTCAACATAAGATATTTTCATAAAATAGTTCCACACAAAGCCATTGATATAATCCTGGGTCATTAGAACTTCAATTCCAACATCTATTCCTATATATACAGGGGAAAACCAGTTATCCTCAATATTAAATGCATCAACAAAACCATATGTGCCAAAGGTCTGGTTTTTCATATCCCACATTTTTATTATGGCCAGTTTTGACTGGTTCGGCACAAAGGGAAGTGCCCCGATCATGGCATATGGCGCAACCGTCCCGTCTGTACCCCCATTAATTGCACCGTATGCCCTGTATCCGTTGGGTCCGTTGCTTGCTGAAATACCCCAGAAGCCCTGGTCAAATGTCTCGTACTCCGTGTTGGCTTGAGCAAAGGATATATCGTAAAGAATTGCTTTCCTTGAATTGTTCCATAAGTTGCCAACGTAATTGAAGCTGAGATTTTTGAAATTTATATACGCCTGAGCATAAAGATAGGTGAACATGCTTTCATCTGAGGACGCCCAGTGCTTCAAAGGGCCCTGACCGTTGGTCCTCCATGTGGAAATCCATGCTGACCAGTCTGAACCAGGAAGTGGGTGGGTTGGCGAACCCAGTGCAAGGATATACATCAGGAGTGCTTCACTGTAATCTGTCCAGTAATAGTGGGAGAAACCTGATTGTGGATAGTAACACATATTGAGAAGAGTGGTGTTGTTCGTCATCCACTGCCAGTTGATTCTTTCATAAAGCCTGTCTGAAAGCCTCTGCAGGGAAGTGTTCTGGAAAAACTGTCCTGCAAACAATGCTCCGGATATGAAAAGAGTTGTATCTATGGAGGAAAAGCCACTGTTATAGGCTGGAGAACTATTATACATATTTATAAAGTGATAGTAAAAACCATGCATATTTGTGGTGTTGTTAAAATAATTTAGAGCTGTCCAGATTCTATCATAAACGTCATTTTTTGTAAAGAGGCCATTTTCATATCCTATTATGAGTGATGTGAAGCCAAAGCCAACTGCTGATATGGATGATGGGGAACTGGCCTGGGAATGGTCCCTTATGAGTCCGTTAACTGGGTTGGCACAGTCCCAGAAATATTTTGTTGCGTTATCCTCATTCATTCTGATGATCTTATCAGCCCTCTGAGAAATGCCACTGATAGGAGAGGTTTTTTGTGGAACTGATGGAGGGATATAAAGTGTTGAGGCGATCAATGCAAAAAGGCCAATAAGAAGAAAAATGTAACTTAGCCCTGTCAGTTTTTTCATTTCTGATTCATATTTTAAAACCTTAAAAATTTTTTCTCTGATTTCAGACTACACCCGGTGGTAACCTTAAGGTACCAATGAATAACATTGATTCAAATGGCTATTTTATTGAAATGTTAAGTTCAGGGAACCGGCATAGTTCTGTGAAGGCATTGTAACACAAACAGGAATTGAATAATCACCGTTTCCATCTATGTTTACCTGTGATGTTAATCTTGCATTGAAAGGGCTGCCTGCATGAACCTGGGTTATGGCGAAATGGGCGTTGTTTGTTATCTTAATATGGACATCTATCAGTACACTGGATGACCCTGAGTAGGTAAACTTTCCATAGGGAGAGGAAAAGGAAGGCTCCTGTGAATTACTGAATTTTATGTTGATCTGCTGCACATTCACAGTTTGACCACCCACGCCATTAAGTGCCACTATGAGAAGAAATGTGATGAAAGTTACAAGCATAACTCCGGCAAAGGTCCTCCTGCCCAAACCTTGCTTTATCCACGGCCTTTCTATTTCCAGAGGTACCATATTGTTGATTATTGCTTATTTCCATATAAACATATGATTCCTTTTAACTCTTCATATTCCTGGAAATTTTTTTATTCTTCCTTAAGTGGAACGTTCGGTAATGAAAAAACATTGCAGGTAATAATTTAAACTGTCTTGAAGAGGTATTTCATCATTTTATACTAATATTTTATGGTATTATAAACTACAGAAAAATTTTGATTATAAAATAATACTAAATCAAAATGACAGTGTTTGGGGAAAGGATAGATGTTTATCATGATGAAATGGGGAAGTTTATGCAAAACGCACAGGAAATGATACATACTGCATCCATACTCAATGGAAAGGGGTTTCTTCCCGCTACAGGTGGAAACATAAGCACTGTTCTGAGAGACGAACCGTTTCTTCTCCAGATAAGCTGCAGTGGGGTGGATAAGGGTAACCTCAATGTTGCCAGCTTCATAAATGTTGATGCCAGTGGGAAGGCAGTTTCAGGAAATCTGAAGCCCTCCGCAGAAACCCTTCTTCACATATCCATAATTAAGAAATACGGGGCCTCTTCTGTGATACATACACACTCAGTGTTTGGTACAGTACTCTCTGAAATATATGCGGAAAATGGTTATGTTTCCATTGAAGGGTATGAAATGCTTAAGGCCCTCTCTGGAAACAGCACACACCTTATGGAGGAGAAAATTCCAGTTTTTAACAATTCACAAGACATGGAGAGGCTTTCTGGAGATATTATTAAGGGGCTTGAGAAATTCATCAATGTCCACGGATTTCTTCTCAGCGGACACGGCCTCTATACCTGGGGAAAAACAGTAGATGAGGCCAGGAGACATGCGGAAGCCCTGGAATTTCTTTTTGAGGTAAAATACAGAACGTTACTATTGCAATCCGCAAATATAAGGTAGGTGTTGAAATGGCAATAATAAATATTGAAAAAATTGGAATAAAAATAGATGATCCTGAGAGATGCAAGAAGTTTCTGAAAGAAAATGGAATAACATATGAAAGATGGGATACGGGGAAAATTGAAAATAATGAAATAGATCAGGAGAAAATTCTGGATTCATTCAGGGAAGAGATTGAAAAATTAAAAAAAATGGGAGGATATACAACTGCCGATGTTATCAATATGAATCCTTCCACTCCAGGTCTTGAAGAGATGCTTGCCAAATTTAGAAAGGAACATACACACAGCGAGGATGAGGTTAGGTTTACCCTTGAGGGCAGAGGGATATTTTTCATCCATCCTGAAAGAGGAGAGGTGTTTTCCATTGAGGTTGAAAGAGGAGATCTCATAAGTGTGCCTGCAGGAACAAGGCACTGGTTTGACCTTTGCGGGGAGAGACGAATAGTTGCCATAAGACTCTTTCAGAATAAGGCTGGATGGATCCCAAATTATACTAATTCTGGAGAGGACAGAAACTTTATTCCTGTATGCTTTGGACCATCATTCATAAGACATAATGAACATTAACCTGATGAAGTGTTAAAATGGAAATTGAGACCATCATACTTGACATAGAGGGTACAACAGTTCCCTTTGAATTCGTCCATTCAGACATGTTCCGGTACGTAAAGGATCATGTTGGGCATTTCTTAAATGAGAACCATGATCCATATATTGCCAGTTTAACGGATAAAATAATTGATGAATATGCCGGTACTGGAAATTTTCTTAAGAATAGAGATTCCGCAGGAAATAAAAGTGTGGAATACATGAGTGAGGTTATTTGCAAACTTGTTGATAGAGACAGCAAGTTTGGACCTTTCAAGGAACTGGAGGGTATGATCTGGAAGAAAGGATTTGAAAACGGAACCCTACTGGCTAAGGTTTACAAAGATGCCTGTGAAAAAATGATCCAGTGGAATGAAAAGGGAAAGGATATTTTTATATATTCATCTGGAAGTATTCAATCTCAAAAGCTTCTATTTTCACACACTGAATGGGGTGATCTTACCCCATATATCAGTGGATTCTTTGATACATCTATGGGAGATAAGAAAAACCCTGATAGTTACAGCAAAATATTAGATGCTACAGGAAAAAATGGGGAAAACGTATTGTTTCTCTCCGATGTTGAGGAGGAACTTATGGCTGCATTCGAATCGAATATTAACGTAATTCTTGTTAATAGGGATGGCAATGATTACAAAAAGTCCAGGAATTTCAAAATTATAAGCAGTTTCAATGAACTTGATGGATTATATGATAAATGATAACTTTCCGGAAATATTCAAAAGATAATGTTCTGAAATGATTTCTGTGTTTTTTTGAAACTGATATTGAAGATCCCATTTTGACCTGCAAATCATAATTGTGAGTTTATAAACGGAAAAAATAGTTTTCAATATTTATAAAATAATATGCAATCCTGTTTTATGAGAGCGACAGATTTTGAAGATAGGATAAAAGTTGGGAACGAAGAATATGTTTATACATCCCTGAAAAAAATTTCAGAGTTGAATAAGAATATAGAAAAAATGCCTGTATCCATTAGAATAATGATTGAGAGCCTGGCAAGGAACCTTGATGGGGAAACTGTGAGGGAGGATGATCTCAAGAATCTTCTAAACTGGACATCAAATATGGAAAATGATTTTGAAGTACCGCTTACAGTGTCAAGAGTTCTGATGCAGGATTTTACAGGTGTACCTGCAATTGTTGATCTTGCATCCATGAGAGATGTATTCAAAAAAATGGGAAGGGATCCAGAAGAGATTGAGCCAAGAGTTCCTGTGGACCTTGTGATAGACCATTCAGTGCAGGTTGATTATTATGGAACAACTGATTCACTTAAACTTAACTCTGAGAAGGAGTTTCAAAGAAATGTGGAAAGATACAGATTCCTGAAATGGGCACAGGAATCCATGAAGAATCTGAGAATTGTCCCGCCCTCCACCGGTATAGTACATCAGGTAAATCTTGAGTATCTGGCCAGGGTTGTCCATACAGCAAAAAAGGATGGAAAGAACCATGCCTACTTTGATTCCCTTGTGGGAACAGATTCCCATACAACAATGATAAACGGCCTTGGAGTGCTGGGATGGGGTGTTGGAGGGATTGAGGCAGAGGCAGCCATGCTTGGGCAGCCTGTAACATTCCAGGTGCCAAAGGTAGTGGGAGTGAACATTCATGGAAAACCGAAGGAAGGTGTCACTGCCACAGATATGGTTCTCACACTTACAGAGTTATTGAGGAAGAGCAATGTTGTGGGCAAGTTTGTTGAATTTTTTGGCGATGGCGTTTCAGAACTTTCCCTGACGGACAGGGCAACCCTGTCCAATATGTGCCCTGAGTATGGGGCCACATGTGCCCTATTCCCTGTTGATGAGGAGACCCTTAATTATCTCAGGCTTACTGGCAGATCGGAGGAACATGTAAATCTTGTGAAGGAATATTTCCAGAAACAGGGCATGTTTGGCATACCCAAAGGCCTTGACTACAGTGAACTTATTGATTTTGACCTTTCATCCATTGAGCCCACGGTTGCAGGGCCCAAGCTTCCTCAGCAGAAGGTTGCCCTGAGAGATTCAGGAAAGAGCTTCCTCAAATTCATGGAGGAAAACGGCGAAAAATTCCAGGAGGGTAGAAATTCACCTGTGCAGGTATCGCTTAAATCCTCTGTCATAAAGCTTGATGGAAAGGAGGAAACTATAAGAGATGGTGATGTGGTGATTGCGGCAATCACCAGCTGTACCAATACATCCAACCCCAAGGTTATGGTTGGGGCAGGACTGCTTGCAAAGAAGGCAGTTGAACTTGGCCTGAGAATCAACCCGAAGGTAAAGACAAGCCTTGCACCCGGTTCAAGGGTTGTTTCCCAATATCTTGAGGACAGCGGATTGCAGGAATATCTGGACAAACTTGGTTTTGATCTCGTCGGTTTCGGATGCACAACCTGCATTGGAAATTCCGGGCCACTTAAAAGTGAGATTGAGAATGCCATTGTGGAAAACAATCTTTACACCGTTGCAGTACTCTCAGGAAACAGGAACTTTGAGGCCAGAATTCACAGAAATGTGAAAGCCAACTACCTGATGTCCCCACCCCTTGTGGTGGCATTTGCCATTGCAGGCAGGATAGATCTGGATATGGAAAAGGAACCCATAGGAGTGTCAAAGGATGGAAAGAAGGTTTTCCTCAAGGATATATGGCCTTCAAATGAGGAGATCGAAGGTGTCATATCAAAATACATAAAGAAAGACCTCTACGTGAAAAACTATTCAGATTTAAACAGATTCAGCCAGCTATGGAATGAGTTGAAGGTACCTGGAGGAAGCCTGTACCAGTGGGATGAAAAGAGCACATACATAAGGAATCCTCCATTCTTTGATGCCTTTACAGAAAAGGTGCCAGAATACAACAGCCGCATAAGGGACACCGGCATTCTGGCTGTATTTGGAGATTCAGTTACAACAGACCATATTTCTCCTGCAGGAACCATATCTAAATCAAGCCCTGCAGGTAAATATCTCCTTGATCATGGGGTTAAACCTGAGGATTTCAATTCCTTCGGTTCAAGAAGAGGAAATCATGAGGTAATGATGAGAGGCACCTTTGGTAACAACAGAATTAAGAATTTGCTTGTTCAGGAAGAGGGTCCATACACTCTTAAGGAGAAGAATGGGGAGAAGAAATGGATATTTGATGTAGCCATGGAAAATGCCAAAAAGTCAGGGTCTGTTGTTATTGCTGGGAAGGAATATGGTACAGGATCTTCAAGAGACTGGGCTGCAAAGGGACCCTATCTTCTGGGAGTAAAGGCCATAATTGCAAGGAGCTATGAAAGAATACACAGAAGCAATCTCATTGGAATGGGCGTTTTGCCACTCCAGTTCAAGGAGGGAGAGGATTTCAAATCAATCCATATGGATCCCTTCAGCCCCATTGAAATAACCCTTCCTGAAAAACTCAAACCACAGTCTGAGGCAGAGATATCATTCAAAAAGGAAGATGGTACTGCAGGAAAGGCAAAGGTAACTGTGAGGCTCGATACCCCTGTGGAAGTGTCCTATTACCTGAACGGAGGAATTCTTCAGTACGTAATGAGGAGGATGAGGAATTAAACCCTATGAACGAAGAGGATGTGCTGAAAGATATGCTTGAGGACATAAATAACATAAAAATCCTCAGGCATATGGAAATTGCAAAGGTAGATTATGCAAAAAATATAATGAGATATACAGAAATAGACAAACTTGTAGTTGCAGAGTATTTAAAAAAACTGGAGAGCCTTGGCCTTCTGGAAATATATGGAAACACGTCAATTAAGAGAACCTCTGCAAAACTGAAGAAAAGTGCCGAGGTCCACAAACATCACACATATTACAGAATAACAAGGCAGGGTGAGATCCTGCTAAAAATGGTAGACTGCAGGGCATACCTCAAAATTTTGGGCGAAAACTGCCTTGAGAGGCTCTATATAAGGTTGAATAAACCCGTGAATCTGGAAGAAAGTGACGAAAGGATACTTCACATGGGTTTAATTGGACGACATGGTGAACTCACAGAAATCGGAAAAAACACCATAAAGTTTGCAAAAAAGAGAGGATTCAATCCATAATAGCCCTCCTATTTTGTATTCTATTTTATGAGCTGGCCGCTGGCAATCTTCCACATGTAAAGATCAAGTATGCCTGGCTCAATGCCATACTCCTCTGCCTTTTTTCTGATTATCTTTTCATATTCATAATACTTTCTTCTTGTCAGTGGCTTTCCAGACTTTGCCATTGCGGGATCAAGCAGTCGAACAATGTGTATATCCAGAATGGCAAAATCGAAAACACCACAATTCCTTAGAAAATGGGAGGCCTCCTTGTAGCCTATGCCCTTACAGTGCTCAACAAGAAACTCCCGTGCAGACCAGCTGTCGGGATGGTTTAGCAAAACCGGGAGTTCGTCAATGATCCATCTGTTGCTCACAATATATTCTGATCTTGTATTGTAGAACCTGTATTTTGCATTCTTAAGTGAATTGCGCAGATCCTCCCTTCCATATTTTATAAATGGTTCCAGGCCCAGATTTTCCTGCATTTTCACTCCAAGCACCGCAGAGGTGTTTGCTGTAAGTATGCAGAAGCACAGCTCAAAGAATATATTTTCGGCAGATTCGTTCTTGAAGCGTCTGAACTCCCTTTCCTTTTTCTCTATCTCTCTGCTGAAATCTGAATTTATGAGATTTTCAACCCTCATCCAGAGGTCTGAGCTGTAATCAGCTTCCATGCTGAAGGCCTATGGAAAAAACTTTAATAAATAAGCAGTATGGTGTAAACGTGATAATCTACTCAGAACCTGATTCAGGAAAGGAGCCATTGCTTGAATTCATAAGAAACACCCAGAAAGAACTGCATATCAATTCCTATCTTATAGACGACCCCGATATTATGACTGCCATATCCAATGTTGTCTCAAGGAAAATACCTGTAAGGATAATTATTGATGGCCATCCCTATGATGGTTCTGGAAGTGAAAGCCTGGAAAACCTTAGAAGGACAGGTGCACAGGTAAACATTGCACCCGAAAGGTTTGAAGGGGACAATGTGTTTGACCATGCCAAATATATGCTGAACGAGAAGGAATACATAATTGGGACAATGAATCTTACCGATGCGGCATTCAAAAAAAACAGGGAATATTTTGTGAGAGGAGATGAAAGAAAGATTCACAAATCTTTGATGAACATATTTAATTCTGACTGGGAAGGGAAGAGAGCAGGTGATCATGACAGGAAATACCTCATAGTTTCCCCAGATTCCCAGAACAGAATATTTGACCTTTTAAGGGCAAGCAAGAAACTGTTCATAGAAACTGAGGAGATTGGGGATGATAAGATACTTCTTGAAATTCTTTCATCAAAGGGGAAAAAATTGAAAATGATACTTCCCTCAAGCATTTCCGAAAATGATGTGAAAAATGGGGAGGAACTTGAAAAAAGAGGAGTACAGATAAGAATTATGGATGCAAATATAAGATATATGCACGCAAAGATGATACATAATAAGAAGATTGCATTCATCGGGTCCCAGAACTTTACCTCCACAAGTTTAATGAAAAACAGGGAAGTTGGACTGATTGTGAAAAAGGGAAGGGACAAAAAGGTATTCATGGAAAAGTTTAACGAAGACTGGAAAAATTCTACAGAGTTTAAAAAGTGGAACAGGACGAAGAAATAATCTAAACTATTTTTCAATCCTTTTTCTAATCCTTACCAGATAATAATCATAACATTTTATTCCTGATTCAATTTTATGAACATATGATAAATTACAGCATTATGGGTGAAAATTAAATAATATTATTTGCATAGTTAATCTATGAAGGAACTTTATGAAAAATTTCCCAATATTGATCTGAATGGGTTTAAACTGCCTGAATATTATAACTGGTCAGCTGACTGGATAGATTATCTTGCAGAAAAAGAGGGTGACAGGAAAGCCCTGATCTTTTATTATAATGGAAAAAGGAGGGATTTCTCATTCAGGGAAATATCCGATCTTTCCAAAAGACTGGCCTTTCATATGAAGGAATCCGGAATAAATAAGGGCGACAGAATCATGATAATGCTGGGAAATGTTCCCATGATGTGGATTTCTGTTGTGGCCTTAATCAGAATAGGAGCATTAATTGTTCCCACTGCGACCTCCATGACGGAGGATGATGTTAAATATAGAACAGAAAAGGCATCTGTTTCAGGTGTAATAACAGATGATCTGAATTACAGGAAATTTGAAAAGGTACAGGAAAGTATAAAACTAAAAATATGCGGATGGGGGAAGGCACCCGGATGGTCAAACATAAATGAGGATAACCTCAGGGATTTTAAAGCGCTTGAAACCCATGAAAAAACAAGATCCGATGATCCTGCAATCCTTTATTTTACAAGTGGTACCACAGGATACCCTAAAATGGCGCTGCACACCCATTCCAGTTACCCCATAGGTCACTACAGCACAGCCATGTGGATCGGAATGGATAAGGGCGGAATCCACTGGAATATAAGCTCCCCGGGATGGGCAAAACATGCGTGGAGCTCAATCTTTGCACCATGGGATGTGGGGGCAGCAACAGTTGCATTCCATTATGAAGGCAGATTTGACCCAGAAGAGCATCTCAAACTTGTGGATGAACTGGGCATATCATCCATGTGCGCATCGCCCACCATATGGAGAATGTTCATAATCCAGGACCTTTCAAAATACAGTTTTAAAACACTTAAAAGTGCAGTGAGTGCCGGAGAACCCCTAAATCCTGAAATAATAGAAAGATTCAGGGAAAAGACCGGAGTGACCATAAGGGATGGCTACGGACAGACGGAAACTGTGCTCATGGTCGGAAATTTTCCAGGCACGCAGATCAGGCCAGGTTCCATGGGTAAACCATCTCCCTTTTTCAGGGTAAGGATAGTTGACGATGATGGAAATTCCCTTAAGGATAATGAAGAGGGAAACCTTGCTGTAGAGACTGAACCTCAAAGGCCCATACCCCTGATGGTCGGGTATATGAATGACAGCGAAAAGAACGGAGAGGTGTTCAGAAAGGGTCTGTACTTTACAGGTGACAGGGCCATGAGAGACAGAGATGGCTATTTCTGGTATGTTGGGAGGACCGATGATGTCATCAAGAGTTCGGGATACAGGATAGGCCCCTTTGAGGTGGAAAGTGCCATCATGGAACATGGTTCTGTTGTAGAATCTGCAGCGGTTGCATCCCCCGATCCCGTAAGAGGTGCTGTTGTCAAATGCTTTATTGTTCTGAAGAAAGGGTTTGAGCCATCCCAGAAACTTGCAGATGAAATAAGCAGATTTGTGGCTGAAAAGACAGGGCCATACAAACATCCCAGAAAAATACAGTTTGTGGATTCCCTTGACAGTGTTAAAACAATTTCAGGCAAGATAAGGAGGAAGGAATTGAGGGAGATGGAGTATGGAAAGAGAGAAAATAACCTTGGAGGTGTGGAATTTACAACAAGACCCCTTAGAGAAATAAAGGAGGAGGATGAGGAAGATGAGGAGTGATGATAGATAATAACACACTTTCCCAATTTATTTAAAATAATGAAAAATCATGTTTATTCAATAATTACTGATTCCTTTGACTAAATATAAATATTTAACTCAATAGAGGGAAATTTAATTAAGAAGATGTGATACTCACCAGATTCAAATGAGCGTCCTCAAAAGAAATGTTTTAATAAAGGCTCTCCAGAATGTGTATGGGAGCAAGGGGGTAAGCAAGGCAGACGTCATAGAACTTGGCGATTTTCTTCTGGCGTTCTTTGGATATGAAGACTATGTGCTTGACAACGTTCTCTCTTCACCCGAGAGAGATGCTTTTTACGATCTTGAGGAGAATGGATTTCTGAAAACACAGAGGGAAGAGATAACGCTTCCAAAGGGAAAGGTTTGGAGGGTTAACCAGTGGAAACTCAGGAAGAACAAGATAGATGAGTTTTCAAAAAATGTGAAAGAGGAAGAAGAGATAGAGAAAAAATATGAAGAAATATTCAGAATGATGGAAAATCAGGAAACTGCTCAGTAAATTGCCCTTAGAAATTCACTTATCCCCACAATTACAAATACTGAAGAAAGAAACAGGTATATTATTCTGGGATTCAGTTCATTTGCTTTTCTGCCAAAGAAATATCCTGAAATCAATGCAATGGAGCCTATTATGATTGCAGCCTCCAGATCGATTACGCCTGAGATTGCATAGGCGGCTGCACCACTGCTTGCCGAGAGGAACATGGCGAGTGTCGCAGTTCCAACCATCTTCTTCACGTCCATGCCTTTGAAAAGGATCATCATTACTGCAATGAACATTATTCCACCGCTTGCACCCAGAGTTCCCGTAATTATGCCCACGAGAACGGAGAGAATGGCTGCAAATATGTACCATAATGAACTTCTCTTTGAATTGTCTGATTGTTCCTTTGGTATGGCTTTCCTGTTTCTTGATCTGTATGCGCGGTAGGCCATTAAAAGAGTGAAAATGGCAAAGAATATCTCAAGGGGCTTTTCAGGTATGGAGAGGGCAATAAATGAACCTATCTGTGCACCTATAATTGCCCCTGTGCCTAGGCTGAGTCCTAAAGGAATGGCAACGTTTCCCTTTCTGAAATAGGCATATGTCACCGATATGGTTGTTATTACATCAACGAGAAGGCTGGTGCCCACAGATTGCTGAAAGGTGTGGCCCATGAAGGAAAGGGCAGGAACAACAATGACAACCCCACTGCTGCCAGTTATTCCTGTAAGTATTCCTGTTATGATTCCAATCAGGGCATAAATTAAAATTTCCATGACCTGTGATTAAAGCATATTAGTTGTACTTTTTCCATACAATGTAAACATTCTGTACATTTTGGTCATTTGTAAAAGACGGTTCTGTTTTTTGAAAATTTCACGTAAATCAAGATCAGGCTTATCAATGAAACAATGGAGAGAATAATAAATGCCGCATTGTAACTTATAAGGGTGGAAACATAGCCAAACAAAGGCGGTACTGCCAGGAAGAGTATGTTATTGTATGATGTAAAGTAAGAATTTGCAGCGTTAAGTCTTTCTCTGGGCGTCCCCCTTGAGATGAGAATTGTTGCAATTGGAAAAATGCCTCCATGGGGTATGCCCATTATGGCGATTATGGCAAAATACACATATATATTATTTACAAAGCCTATGACAAGGAATGCAATAACCGTAATGAGAATGAATATGGTCAATGGAATTCTCAAATGTTTGAACGGCCTTATCTGCATGTATATTCTTGTGAGAAGGGATGCGGCAAAGAAGAATATGAACACATAATAGGCAAAGGATGAACTCACATGGAATGTTTCCTTTGTGTATATATCCATGAATACAGTAAAGGCTGCAAAGGGAACATTATATGCGGTTATGGAAAGTATGGCGGCAAGGAAGCCCGGTGTGTTTATGGCACCCTTAACATCTTTCTTTTCAACTATATTCGGCGCCTTGATGAAAAGAGAAATTATTGAGCCTGCAATCATGACAGGCAAAAATTCAAGAAAAACATTTTCATAGCCTATTTTTGGCAGGGAGAATCTTTCAATTATGGGTCCTATGAGAAGAGACATGGAAAGGGCCATGGAATAGGCAGCCAGACCCCTTTCTCTTGAAACCCCTTCCACATTGGCGGATATGGATGTAAGAAGATTTGTGAAAAGAAAACCTGTGAAAAATCCAAAAACTGCAAGAAAGGCCCAGAAAAGGTATATGTTTTGAAAATAGAGACCAACAAGGGAAAGGGATGAAAGAATCATTGAAATAATGAATATTTTCTTCTTACCCTGCCCCTGCAATTTTGGATTGACAAAAGCTGTGGAAAAAAGGGTGAAAAGGTATATGACTGTACCTGTTAAGCCAACCTCATATCCACTGAGGCCATATACATATCTTGCAAGAAGAGGTGCCGTGGTATTGACCATATTGTTTGTCATTCTTATTATAAATGCCAGGACCACGGCAACAAGAATGATCTTAAACTCTTCTCTGGATCTCTCCATTATTTACCCATCATTCTTTTTAGAAATGATAATGCCACTATGGACACGCCGGTTAAAATTGCACCATATACAGGGCTATCGTAAAGAAGATGTTCCACGGGTTTCTTATACGGATCGTATCTGTCAACGTGTATTTCATAGTGATCCCTGAACTCAACAACATGTATGCCCCTGGTTGAGCCCTCTATGGATGCCCTCCAATCTGACATCTGGCCTCTCAGCTCACCTACAGACCTCTTAAAAAGGCCCGAATCGCCCGGTGGAGGAATCTGATCACCTTCACTATCGACCTTATTTATAATAACTTTCCCTGAAATGAGAGCTTTTGATATCTGCTCTTTCCAAAAAACCCGGGGGTCTTTTATCATGATTATCACCAATTACATTCAAAGACATAACTATTGTTGATTAAAAATTGGAAACCTGTTTATGACAGCAGGTTTTTAAGTGCATCGCCGATCTTTTCATATTTTAATTCATAACCCAGTTCTTCCATCCTTTCGCTTTTAATTAACTGACTTTGAAGTACAAGATCAGAGGCTTTTCCAAACATTCCTCTTATGATAAACTTTGGTATGGGAAGCCTTGAACCTTTTCCCATTGCCTTTCCTATCTGAGCCGAAAATTCCTTTGATGACAGATTCCCATCCACACAATTTACCGGTCCGTGGAACTTTTCGTTCTCCATAGCCCTTATTATTATCCCTATTTCATCATCTATGTGGACCCATGGGAATATCTGGTCCCCCGGAGAAACGTATCCCCCAAGGCCCTTCTTAAAATAGGGTACAAGAACTTTCAGTGCACCTTCATTTTTCATCAGCACCAGCGTTGTTCTTATTAGCACCGTCCTTACTCCAATCTTTTCAGCCTCCATGGCAGCCTGTTCCCATGTACTGACCAGGTTTCCCCAGAAATCCTTTCCCGGAGGTGATTTTTCAGTTGCGGCAACCTTGCTGTCATATCCGTAATATCCTGCCGCTGAAGCGTTTATGAGAACCTCTGGCCTGTTTTCCGTATTTTTAATAGCCTCCACAACATATCTTGTACCGTCAACCCTGCTGGAAACTATCTCCTTTTCATAATCACCCTTCCATTTTGTTAAAAGAGGTGCACCGGTCATATTTATAACAGCAAATGCCCCTTCAGCTACAGATGCGAGCTCATCTGGCCTGTTTATGTCCCACCTTATGCAGGACTTTAGCCCCTTAACCATTTCCATTGCCCTGTCTTTATCTCTTGCAACACCGTAAACATCATATCCTTTCCTTATTAATTCGTTTGAAAGGGCAGAACCTATGGCGCCCGTTACTCCAGCAACAACAACTTTCTTTGAATCCATAATGTATAATGAGATATTGCCTTATTATATTTTATTAAAAATTTTATGTCATTCCATACAAGGTATAATGTTTTTTACTTTTTCCTTTATTAAATCTGTTCCCATAGGGATGTTATGAGTACAAAAAAGGTTGATTTAAGAGTGTTCGGAATGAGTTGTGAAGATTGCAAGCTGACAATTGAAAGGAATTTGAAAGAAAATCCAGCGGTAATTAGGGTCGATATTAAATATCCTGAGGGTACAGGGGAGGTTGTCATAGATGATTCAAAGATTCAACCTTCTGAAATACCTAAAATGCCCATATTTTCAGAAAAGGGCCACTACAGGGCCCAGGTAAGGGATATAAATGAAATATGATCTGGCAATATTAGGTTGGGGTGCTGCCGGATTTGCATCTGCCATAAGGGCCTCTGAGCTGACCTTTAACAGCGCCAGAATTGCCTTAATAGGTACAGGTCCTATTGGGGGCACGTGCGTGAATGTCGGCTGTGTTCCCTCAAAGATTCTTCTTTCCATAGCAGAACAGGTTCATAACATGAAGAAACCTCAGAGTAAATTGATTCGGGGTGTTTATCCAGAGGTTGAAAAGGATAGCATATTTCCATACATAAGAGAAATCATAAAAAATGAACAAAAAAGCAAGTATTCCGATGTTCTCAAAAGCTATGAAAACATAGAAGTATTCCAGGGAAGGGCAAGATTTATTTCGAAGAATGAGGTCGAAGTGGCGGGCAATAGAATCGAATTTTACAATGCAATCATAAGCACAGGTTCGAAACCATATGTTCCTGAAAACGTTCAGAACGATGGAAATGTGGTCACAAGCGACACAATTTGGGACCTTGATGAAATACCTGAAAGCATGGTGATCTGGGGTTCAGGCTCCATTGCAGTGGAGATAGGCCAGGCCCTTTCAAGGCTTGGATGTTCCGTAACACTTATTTCAAGGTCTGATCGAATATTGAAAAAAGCCTCCCCTGAATTTTCAAAGATTATGGAAGATATCCTTATCAAGGATGGAATCAGAATTGTAAAAAATAGTTCCGTGGGAAAATATGAAGAAAGGGATGGAATAATCAGAATTAAACTGGAAGATGGAAAAGAAATAACCGGAGAAAAGATGATGGTTGCTACAGGAAGGATTCCAAACATTTCAGATATTGGGCTTGAAGATGGGGGTGTTGTGCATAAAAAGGATGGAATCCTTGTGGACAGCCACCTCCAGACATCAAACCCAAGGATCTATGCTGCAGGAGATTGCGTTTATGAGAGCCCACAGCTGGAAACTGCATCAGCCTCCATGGGCTCCATTGCTGCAAATAGCCTTTATGGTGATGGGAATAAAGAATATGTGAGAGAAAGATACCCCCTTGCAGTATTTACAGATCCGGCCTATGTCTTTTGCGGAATAAGGACAGATGATGTTGTAGAGATACCAATTTCAAATGTGAGCAAGAGCAGGATTGTGGGGAGAACTGAGGGAAAGATATCCATTTATCTGGATGAAGAAGAAAGGGCAAGGGGAATAGAGGTAATTGCTTACCACGCTGAAGAGTTTTCCGGAGAAATATCATTTATAGTCAATGAAAGAAAAAAACTGCAGGATATAATCGATATGCCTCATGTATTTCCAACCTTTTCAGAATCCATTAAAATCTGTGCTCAGTCAAGATACAGAGATCCTTCCATGGGCTCCTGCTGTGTGGAATAAAGTTAAAATCTATAATTGAAAACTAAAACTTATTATTTATGCCTCCGCAGCCCCAGTATCATTTTTTCCATACAGGATATTATACATATTATAGAACATCCCTTTTTTCTCCATAAGTTCACTGAAATTTCCGTTTTCCACTATTCTTCCCCCGTCCACAACCGCTATTCTATCAACCAGTGAAATCATAGAAAACCTGTGGGTTATGAGTATAAGTGTCCTGTCCTTTGCGAATTTTCCAAGGCTAAGAAATATATCCCTCTCCGAAAAGGGATCAATGTTGGAAGTTGGTTCATCCATTATAATTATGTCTGGTTCCCTTATGAGTGCCCTCAATATGGCTATGGCCTGTTTCTGACCCTCTGAAAGATTCCTGCCCAGTTCTCCAACATCTGTGTCCATGCCATCGGGAAGCCTTGAGAATATTCTGGAAAGGCCAAACTGCTCAGCTTTTTCCCTTATTTCCTCGTCGGACGCATCCTTCTTCGCAATTCTTACATTCTCGTATATGGAACCCCTGAACAGGAACGGTTCCTGCAGAACGGGAACTATTATGTCCCTGTACGATCTGGTTCGTATGAGTTTTGTATTTAATAGATCAAGATCAATCTCTCCATCCTTCGGAAGATAAAGCTTCAGAATGAGATTTGACAGGGTCGTTTTTCCTGCACCCGTATGGCCTACGATGCCGATCTTATCGCCTTTCCTTATTTCCAGGTTTATTTCCTTAAGAGTGTCCCCGGTGCCATAACTGAAATCCACATTTTTCATTGCAAGGCCTGTGGTGAAATCATCCTTGTCCTTTGACCCTTCAGGAACTTCCTCTTTTTCACTATCTATAATACCATATATTCTCCCTGCCCCGACTATGGAAGACTGATAGGCATTGTATAACTGGGACAGCTGTATTACAGGATCAAAGAATTCCTGTACATAAAAGATGAATGCCACAAGGATTCCGATTGAAATGAGGCCTGCCTGAAGCTGTATGGAACCTGCATAAATCACTATGGCGATTCCGAGAAATTCTATTACCCTCACGACTGCTCCATAAAAGGAGGAGAGCCTTGAAGCCTTTATGTTTGCACGAAGATTTTCATTGTTCAGGTTATCGAACCTTTCCTCAACATATCTCTCCACATTGAACGCCTTTATGCTCCTTATGGAACTGATATTCTCAGCGAGATTTCCTGTTATTGCAGCAATCGTCTTTCTTGTTTTCAGATAATTCTCTCTTACCTTCCCCTGAAGGGAAATGGTGAAAATAGACAGAAATGGAAGGACAATCAAAGCATAGAGAGTCAGGTTGAAATCAAGATAGAGCATTATGGCAATTGAAAGTATTACCGTTGTAAATCCAGATACCACCTGTGGAATTTGAAATGTGAGGAAATCTCCGATTGTTTCCCCATCGTTGGTTATTCTGCTTATGAGAAATCCAGATTTCACAACGCTGAAAAATGAAACTGGAACCCTGTGAATGCTCTTAAATGCTTCATCCCTCATCCCCTTTACTGTTCTCTGGGATACATCTGTTGAACTAATGGCCCTGAATCTATTTGAAATGAACTGAATGATTGCAAGACCTATAAATGCCCCTGCAAAAAGGATGACCCCCTCCAAACTTCCTGAACTTATGCTGTTGACCGCCTCTCCTATGGTAAGGGGTATAAATGTCCCGGCAATTGCAGTTGTCATAACTGATATTACCAGTATGGCAAGGCTCTTTCTGTTTCTCCCTATATCTCTAATCATTCTGAAAAGAGCCTTTCTTCCCTTCAGTGTTCTTATGACTCTCTCCTCTGCATTTTCATAACTTTCTGTCACTGGGTATCACCATATCCAAAAATATCCAGACTCTCAATATTTTCAAGCAATTCGGCCCTGCCATCCCTAATTATATAGGTTTCACCAGAATACTTCATGGCAGAATATCTGAGTGATACCAGGACGACCGTAATCCCCCTTACATTGCTGACTATTTCGGAGAATATATTCAACTCCGTTTCAGGGTCAACGCTGGATGTGACATCATCCAGTATGAGTATGGAAGGCATTGTTACAATTGCCCTTGCTATGGCCATTCTCTGCCTCTGGCCACCTGAAAGTGTGAGACCCCTTTCTCCTATAATTGTATCATATCCATCCTTTAAGGTGCTAATAAAATCATCTATTCTCGCTATTTTTGCAGCATTTACAACGTCTTCATGTGTTATTCCTGTTCTTCCAAAGATAATATTTTCCTCTATTGTTCCAGATAGAATATTTATCTCCTGAGGAACAATGGATACGTTTTTTCTCAGGGTGCCCAGAGGGATGTCCTTAACGTTGACCCCTCCAATCAGTACTTCTCCTTCCTGAGGATCCTCAAGCCTTGGTATGAGGTTTACAATACTGCTTTTTCCACAACCTGTTTCTCCCGTAATGCATATAAAACTCCCTGAGGGAATTTTCATGTCAAGATTTTTAATTATCTCCCTTTTTCCCTTCTTTATATTAATATTTCTAAGTTCGATGTCATTGCTTTCGGGAAAGTTTCCGTTTGAAGAGAGATCTTCTTCCTTTGGATTGTTCAAAACCTCATTTATTCTTCCTATTCCGGCCCTGGCATTTTCTGACCATACAATGAGTCTGCCGAGAAAACTCACAGGAAATGTTACAAGGTTGAATATATTCACGGCTGCAACAAGATTTCCCACCTGAGAATGGGCTATAATGGATGTGTAGCCCCCATACAGGATAACTCCTGTGGCTGCCACACTGATGATAAAAGGCATAATATTGTTGTAAAATCCCCTCAAATATGCAATATCCATATATTCCTGAAAATAAGAATCTGTGATATTCTGGAATTTTTCTATCTGGCTGTCTTCAAGGGAATAGGTTCTCACTGTTCTCTGCCCCGCAATATCCTCCTGAAGTCTCTCGGTCATCTCACCGTACTGTTTTCTAATATTCATCCAGTGTTTCCGCTGCTTTCTCTGGAAAATAATTCCAATGTATATGAGAACAGGTACTGTGAAAAGAAAGAACAGAGAATAGAATGGATTTAGAATGAAAAGATAAGCAACTGCAAACAAGATTATCATAATTGTAGGTATGAGCTGTGAAAGAGTATTCATCAGGAAATTTCTTGTGGCATCCACATCCATGGTTGTCCTCGAAAGAAGATCTCCCGAGGTGTTGCCCTGGAAAAACTCAACCTTTTTTTTGCTCAAACTGTTTACTAACCTCTTTCTCAGATTATAGGCATATATCTGGCTTGAGTATTGTGCCCCAAAATTTGTTATGAATGTTGAGATTGCAGACACAACTGCAAGAATCATGATTAAGAGCACTGCGGGTAAGATTGAATTGAAAGATTTCGCTTCAAGGTCATCTATTATCCGTCCAATAACAATTGGCACGTACAGTCTTGTTGCTGTGGAAATGGCTGCCGCAAATATAATCAGATAAATTATCCATCTCCTGCCCTTAAGGTAGTTGAGGGAAAAAATCAGGGGTTGAAGTACTCCGGTTACTTTTACTAAAAAATTATTATTCTTCGACAAATTAATAGTTAATTACTTTATCTTTTTAAATTTTTCTCGCTATCTTTTGTTTCTAATATAAGGGACGTTGATTTAATATATAAATTAAATGAGGGATATACAATGTCAGGGGTGCATATATTTCTCAATCAGGTATATATATAGGATTTAACTAAACCAAAGGTGTCCGAATCAAAAATTGACAGAAAGGCCATATTTCAAATATTGTCTGCATTTTCAGGATGGGTTATGGATGGATATGTTTCCATTGGCTATGTTATTGTGGCAACCATTCTTGCAAGTGTATTTTTTCCAGCCAGCTTTTCAAAGAATGATTCCCTCATCTTAATATTTCTTGGTCTTGCTGTGGGTGCAGTTGCAAGACTTGTTGGATCAATAATCCTTGGAAACTATCTTGGAGACAGGCTTGGAAGGAGAAAAATGCTTCTCTATTCCATTGTGGGATTTTCTCTCTCCTCCTTCTTGATAGGCTTTTTACCAGTATTTTCACAGGTTTCTTATCTTGCCCCGGTATTGCTTTATATCATACTTTTCGCTGTCGGTCTCTTTGCAGGGGCTGAATACTCTGGAGGAGCAACACTTTCCATGGAGGCTGTACCACAGAAATACAGGCTTCCTGTGGGTGCACTTGTACAGAGCGGATACGGTGTGGGTTTCTTCATAATACTGCTTGTGGTAGCATTCCTCAAATCCACATTTGGTGTTGCAGAATATGACAATCTTGTCTGGAGGGTGATGTTTTTCACCACCATAATACCGGGAATCATAGCACTGTTGATCAGAATGATGACAAAGGAAAGTGAAGTTTTCATTGAAATGGAAAAGAACAACGAAAAGGAAGAGATTCCTGCAGCAGGTATCTTAAAGCAACCACTTTCATCATTTTCTGCATTCCTTCTCTTAACCGGACTTCTTTTGTTGAATACAGTAACACTGAGCTTTTATCCAACTTTCCTGGGTGACATTTATGCTTCACTTGCAAACAACCCCATAATTGATACATATAATGCAGAAATAAACCTGATTTCACTATTTGGGGTTTGGATAGGAGGAGTTGTGGCCTACTTCATATTCAGGAGAAAACTGTCCCTTGCCATATATGCAATTATATTCATTGTACTCATATACCCCATGTATCTTCTTGCCATAAGTGGAAATCTCTTCTACACCCTTCTTTCATTCTCTGTAATTGCTTTTATTGAGGCGGCCATATTTGCAAACATTCCTGCATTTTTGTCTGAGATTTTCAGCAAAGCCCACAGGACAACAGCCATGGGTACAGTTTATAACGGTGCAGCCATACCTGCCAGTTTTGGCATAGCGGCTATTTATCTGGTTGAATCTTCAGGATATTTCAACCTCAATGAATCCTGGCTCATACTTCTCATAATTGGATCAATAATTATGATACTGGGCATATTTCTGGCTGTGGAAACTGCAGGTGGAAATTTGGATCCCATTGAAAAATAAGGAAAATTTTAAAATTCCAACACACCATATCATTTTATGGAACAAAAAATTAAGCTGGTGCCTGAAAAAACTGCTCTTGTAATAATAGATCTTCAGAAAGGCATAACTGCAATGGATACGAAGCCTCACAGGGCGAATGATGTGATAAGAAATGCATCTCTTCTTGCTTCAAAATTCAGGGAAAAACATATAATGGTGTTTCCGGTCCACGTAAATCCGGAGCCAGAAACTGCCCTGAAACCCTTAAGCGATAGCCAGATGCAGAGACCTGGCAACATTCCTTCAGACTGGGCAGAGTTTGTACCTGAACTTAAGGTGTCAGAGAAGGATATTGTTATCAGAAAGAGGCAGTGGGGAGCATTTTATGGAACAGAACTTGACCTTCAGCTGAGAAGAAGAGGAATAAATACAATTGTTCTCTGCGGAATTGCAACCACATATGGTGTGGAAAGTACTGCAAGATTTGCCTATGAATATGGGTATAATCAGATATTTGCAGAGGATGCCATGGGCGATGTGTCAGAGGAAAGCCATAACATATCTGTGAATTATGTGCTTAAGAGAATTGGTATTGTAAGGAAAACAGAGGAGATTCTTGAAATGCTTTAAATATGATTTATATTATAACTTTTAAAACGTAAGTATTTAATATTAAACCTTATTCGGTAAAAAATGGATTCTATGGATGAATCTTCTGTAAAAAATAGAGCTTTGAACACAGGAAGCGAATCTGACAGTATATCCAATGCATATTTTTTAATTGGGATAGCCCTTCTGATTTCTTTAATACCCATTCTGTCATTCTTATCGATTATCCTTGTTTTCATTGGCTTTATTCTGCTTTATATCAAGAGGAATGCCATGAATGATTTGCAGCACAGACTCCTCACATATGACATTATTGTTTTTGTATTGTCCATAATAATATTGGTTTCTGGCTTTGTGGCTGTCATGTTATCAACACTTTTCTCAGTTTCCTCAACAGGTAATTCCAGTACAGCTACAACCACCTTTTTTAATTCAATTTCTGGCGAACTTCTTCTGTTTATTGTCCTTATGGAGATAATACCCTTTGGACTGTGCTACCTGATGATGGGGTATGGAATTGTCCAGGAAAAAGAAAGAATCATATTTTCACTCCTTATCCTGGGTGGAATAGTAATGAACGTTTTAAACACAATCCTGTTTTTACCTTTAGCCTTTCATGCTGAAATTTCAACTATCAAAGCTTCAGGCGGCCCTTCCGGACCAACAAATGGATTGGTTTCCACATCCATAACCCACGTTGGTATTTTATCCCTGCTGGGAACTCTTGTAATAGGTCTTGCATTCCTTTATCTTGGTCTTATGGTGAGAAGAGGGCTTGGAGAAATAGATAATGGTCCGTCCCCAGGAACAGGATCTGGAGAACCCTATTAATCTAATTTCTACATTTTTCTCCTATTTCTCTTACCTTTTCAAGCACCTCCCCACTGTCCAGGCCTGTTGTGTCACCTACAGAAATATTGAGGAATGCTGACCTTAAAAGCCTTCTCATGATTTTTCCATTTTTTGTTTTTGGAAGGGCATCTATGCAAAATATATATTTTGGCTTGAACGATTTACCAAGAACTTCCTCCACTCTCCTGCTTATATTATTTCTGACGGAATCGTCATCTTTCCCGGTATAAAATATCACTATGGCCTCTCCCTTTATCTCGTCAGGTATTCCAAAGCTTGCGCTTTCCACTACATCCCTGACACTGTTAGCTGCATCCTCTATCTCTCCGGGGCCAACTCTTTTTCCTGCAACCTTCATTACATCATCTGACCTTCCAAGAAGAATGAAATATCCATCGGAATCCCTCACTGCCCAGTCGCCCTGTACCCAGTATCCTGGAAATTTGCTCCAGTATGTATCAATATATTTCTTTTCGTCTTTCCATATTCCCCTTGTCATTGAGGGCAGGTGTTCTCTTGTAGCGAGAAGCCCAACCTCATCAACCACTTCCCTTCCATCTTCTGCCAGAACCGTAACGTTCATTCCAAGGCCTCTGTAAAGGCATTTTGGCTTTAGAGGAATCACGGGAGTGGATGCAACAAAACAGCCTATGATATCTGTTCCACCCGACACATTGCAAATGGGAATCTTCCTGTTTCCAAGTGTTTCAAAGAGATACATCCATGATTCTGTATCCCAGGGCTCACCTGTGGACGCAAAAGCCTTAACCCCCTTAAATTTTCTTGTTACTCCCTTTGATTTTACCGTTCGCACAAAGGTCGGCGAAAGGCCCAGAACAGTAATGTTATTTCTTTCCACCATGTCCCATACCCTCTCTGTATTTGGGTAATCCACCGCACCGGGATACAGGAACACGCATGCTCCAACTGCATTTGCACCTATTATTTCCCATGGACCCATCATCCAGCCCAGATCAGTTATCCAGTAAAGTGTGTCCTCTTCCCTTACATCTGTATAATAATATACTTCTTTTGCGATATTCACAACGGTGCCGCCATGCACATGCACTGTACCCTTTGGCTTTCCTGTTGTACCTGAGGTGTAAAGCATTATGGCAGGATCTTCACTTTTAGTGTGTACACTTCTTGTATAATGGCCCCCTTCCATAAGACTCTGGAAATCATATTCATTTTCCATTCCGCCAAAAACAATCAGATTAAGGCCATCTATGCCTCTGATTGACTCGGCCATCCTTATTGCCCTGCCCTTTCTTGTGTAAGATTCAACGGTGAAAACATATTTTATATCTGCGTCCTTCACCCTTATTTCCACACTTTCCCTGCCATATCCAGAGAACATTGGGACGGCAACTGCCCCTATCCTCATGATGGAATACATGGCAATTACTGCTTCAGGAATCATGGGCATGTAAATTCCAATCCTATCCCCGGGCTTAATTCCAAGATCCATAAGTGAACCTGATAATTTTCCTGTCTTCTCGTCAAGCTCCTCAAAGGTCATTCCACCCCTGATCCCATCCTCATTTTCCCATTTTAAGGCATATTTTTTTCTCTGCCTGTACCTTTCCACGCAGTTGAAAGTTACATTGATCTCCCCACCCGGAAACCATTTTGTGAACTCTTTCCTTTCTGTTTTTTCTCTCACGGAATCATATTTTTTGAAAAACCATATGCCCAGATGGGAAATTATTCTGTCATAAAAATCTTCCATGTTACTGTCGGCATAATCGTATAGATCCCTTATGGTTTCCAGATCCAGAAATCTTCTGAGGGAATCGAGATTGCTGTTTCTTATAGTATCTGCATCCGGAAAATAGACAAAATCGTCATGATCCATGAAACTGTATGGAAGAATCAGTATAATTTATTTATTTAATTTATAAACATAACAGGAATGGGATCTATTCATGGCATATTTTTGAAATATCAGGCAAATATTTGTACAGGAAAGTAATGTGAAGAAACTTTGAACGGAAGTATTTATGAAAGGGAACTTGTGGGCATACTTTCCGGTAATCCCAAAATGATCGATAGAATTTCAAGGAAGATGGATTACCTTGGAAAAGAGGCTTTTGAAGATCTTAAAAAATTTCCATTTTATGTGACAAGGGCCGCAGGTTCAAAGGGCGCTGACCTTGTTGCCGTGAGATTTGATATTACATTTGTCATTGAAATTAAGAGTTCAATTAATGATACGCTTGCCTTTTCAGCATCATCCGGAAAGAATCAGGAACAGGCCGAGAGACTGGCTGAAAAATGCAACAGTGCAGGCCTCTTTCTCACCTACGGTTTCAGGCTTAAAAATGCCGAGGGAGACCCGTGGAGAATATTTAAGGTGCCATCGGAACCAAAGGGAAGATTCAGAAGCATTTATTCAATCATTCCTGAAATCGAAATTAGCAAAAATAATAATTTTATCATGAAGTGGAACTCAGGCCTTCCCCTTCACGATCTTCTTTCCTATCTTAAGGAATCACATTGATTGTTTTATTCCCTTCTCGAAGGCTTCCATACCCTCATCTATCTGCTCCTCTGTAATAATCAGAGGTGGAATCAATCTTATGGCGCTCTCTCCTGTTCCCAGAACGATTACACCATTCTTGAAGGCATTCATTTCAACCGCATCCCTGAACTTTGCGTTTGGCTCCTTTGTCCTTCTGTCCTTGACGAAATCCACAGCCTGCATCAGGCCAATTCCTCTGACATCGCCGATCACGTTGTATTTTTCCTTTAATTCTTCGAGCCTCTTCCTGAGGTGCTTTCCCACTTTGGCAGAGTTCTCCACGGCCTTCTCCTTCTTCATTGCCTCGATTGTTGCAACACAGGAGACTGATGCAAGCACATTTCCTCCATATGTATTTGAGTGCAATCCCTGCTCAGGGAAATCTATGTCTGCCCTTATTACAACTGCACCCATTGGGAGACCATTTGCAATAGCCTTTGCAAGAGGTATAATATCAGGCTCGACACCAAAATGCTCTGAAGCAAACCATTTTCCGGTCCTTCCAAAGCCGGCCTGAACTTCATCCATGATTAAGAGCATATCGTTATCATGAGCAAGCTTGAGCAGTTTTTTATGGAAGTCCATGGGTGGCACAATATATCCGCCCTCTCCCTGAATTGGTTCAACCATTATGGCTGCCACGTTTTCTGGGGGCATGTACATCTTCAAGGTATATTTCTCAATAAAGTCTAAAACTGCATTGGTCAACTCCTGGGGATGCTCATAGCCATCAATTCCAAATACGTTCCTGTAAGGGTTTGGAAAAGGTACATGCTCAACGCCCGGCATGGTTGGGAAAAGCCATTTTTTCTGAATTCCCTTGGATGCCGTAAATGAAAGGGAACCCTGCGATCTACCATGGAAACCGCCTATGAAGCTTATGAACTGCTGCTTCTTCTTATTTACCTTTGCAAACTTTATGGCCGCCTCATTGCTTTCTGTTCCACTGTTTGTGAAAAACACCTTTTTTTCAAACTTTCCTGGTGTGACTTCTTCCAGTGCCCTTGCAGCATCAACCTGCTCCTTATAATAGAAATCTGTTCCTGCAAAATGCCACAACTTCCAGAGCTGTTCCTGAACCTTTTCTGTAATATAGGGATGTATATGACCCATATTGTTTACACTTATACCTGCAGCAAAATCTATGAGCACATTGTCGTCAACATCTTCGATGTATACGCCGCTTGCTCTTCTTGCAACCACTGGGAGGGATTTTGTACTTGTGGCAAGATACCTGGTATCATCTTCAACTATCTTTTTAGCATTTGGACCCGGTGGGGTTACCTTTATACTTACTCCTTTCTTAAAACTGTTTTCAATACTTTCTTGCACAAAAACCACCTGGCTTAATATGACCTCTGTAAATATATAGATTATGCAATGAAAATCGGAAGTATAATACGAATCTCGTAAATATATCCCATGCATAGAGATTTATTACAGCAATGTATTGTATACCCAATGGAAGCGAATCAGGAAGAAGATATGATCAGGGAATTTTACAGGGATGAGATTACAGATAGAGAGTTTTATCTCAGATTAAGTGAAAGATTGAGGAATAAAAAAATAAGCAGGAGCTTGAAAAAACTCTCTGAGACTGAGAATTACCACGCAAATTACTGGGCTTCAAAGATGAATGCTGAAGAAAAAAGTAAGGAACATATTAAACCATACAGGGTAAAACTGTTCTTTCTTCTTCTCCTTACAAGAATCATTGGACTGAATCTCACCATAAACCTTATGGAAAGGGGAGAGGTCGAGGGAATAATAAAATACAGAAATTTTCTGAAAAAGGTAAAAGATAAGGATATTTCATCTGGCCTGTCCAGTATCATTGAAGATGAAATCAGCCATGAGAGCCTTTTTAGCGATATGAGCGAAAGGAGAGAAGAATTTCTGGACAGAATCCAATCCTTCATCTATGGAATGAGCGATGGACTGGTTGAAGTGCTTGCCGCCATTGCAGGTTTAACTGCAATCATTGATAATAATTTCATCATAGCCATGAGCGGCCTTGTTGTGGGAATCGGTGGAACCATCAGCATGACCCTTGGCGCCTATCTTTCCAAAGCCTCTGAAAGCGAGTTCAGGATATCCACAATAAAAAGGCAGATGTTGCTGGAAAATGATACGGAAGGAGCATCAAAAAGGGAAATAAAAAAACAGGAGGGAAGATCGAAGGATTCAGCACTTACAACGGGCTTATCCTATGTCTTTGGAGCCATATTTCCCATAACACCCTTTCTCTTTCCCCTTGGATTCATGTCACTCATAATTGCAGTCGCACTCGTTGCAATTGTTCAGGCCATAAGCAATGGGTTGATAGCCATAGCTCTGAATACATCCATATTGAAATCGTCCTCAAGGGCTGCGATTCTTTCCCTTCTGGCTGCAGCAACAACCTATGGCGTTGGATTATTATTCCATACATATTTCCATCTGTACATAACCTGATTCCACCACACTTATTTTTCAATATTGCATCAGATGGAAAATGATGGAAATTTCCCTATATACAGATGTAAGAATGGAATGTTTAATCCACATGGAACATTAAACAAAAATCAAATAGTATGGAATTTAAATCCCATAATGTTTACAATAAAGTTATTCCAATTTAATCCTCATATTTTGGAAAAACCTTTACCTTTCATGCTCCCCTGTGTCCACCTTATATGGCATTAAATAGAGAGATAGGGAGAAAATTTTAAAATGAATAAACGAAAAGAAGAAATGGAAAGCAAAAGAATCCAATTCCTTATTTGAATAGCACCATTGAAGCTTAAATGACCTTATTTAATTATAAAAACTATTTTAGGATGGAAACTATTAATAAAATACGGAAAAAATTGAACTGAACAATGTATCAAAAAGTTATGGAAAAACCGTGGCTCTTGATAATCTAAACTTAATATTCAATTCGGGTGTTGTGGAGGGCATACTGGGGCCCAATGGATCAGGTAAGACCACTGCCCTGAGAATAATGGCCGGAATTGTTAAAATGGATTCAGGATCCATAATGATTGATGGAAAGGAGGTGGAAGACTATAAAAAATTCAGTGGTACCGACATTTCCTATGTTCCTGAGGTCCCAGTACTCTATGAAACACTAACCGGCGACGAATATTGCGATATTTATGCAGAGGTCAGAAAGGATTCTGATACTGATTATTACAAAAGAAAGGAAAGAATTGCCGACGCCCTTTCCATATCAGGAGTTATGGGAAAGCCCATAGGCACACTCTCCTTTGGAACAAAACAGAAAATATCCATATTATCAGCACTTGCGTCTGATCCCCAAATACTTATTCTGGATGAATCTCTCAATGGTCTTGACCCTGCATCCATCATTGTTGTGAAGGAAGTTATAAAGGAGATGACGTCCACAGGGCACTTCGTAATATTTTCAACCCATCTTCTGGACATAGCTGAAATTGTGTGCCAGAGGGTGCAGATTCTGAATAAGGGTAAAAGGGTCCTTGAGGGGAATATGGATGATCTTCAGGGTGATGGGGAAAGCGGTTTTCTTGAGAAGCTATTCCTGAATATTACAGGAAATGGAGATTTAATTGACAGAGCCAAAAGGGTTGGTGATTACCTATTTCGATCAGAAGACTCATAGAAAGGTCAAATCTGCTTAACATTGAATATCGTTACGGAGCTTTGAAATTATCCAAAAGGTTTAACGAAGAATTTGAGAGGAGAGGTTTTTCAACATCCTATATGAGGGCCATGGTTAGAAGATCTGGTGTTATTTATGGTGCACTTTTTCTTGTCTTCTCCATAATTCTTACCTTTGGTACGGTTTCGCACAATCCATCATCCATCTCTGCAAGTTCATTCTCCATATTTCTTTATGAATTTGGCATAAACTCCTTTGGCAGCTTCTCGTGGATACAGGGATTGAAAAATCAGGGAATACTTGAGCCCTCAAAACTTCTATTTCCAAACCAAAACGGTTTTACCTTACCTCTGGGCTGGTTCCTTAACACAGGTTTTTATACCCTTTTTCTTGATATTCCGCCAGTCGTTCTTTATTTCTATTTTAACAGAAATTTTGAAACCTTTATCCTTCAAATGATCTGGGGGCTTTCATGTATTTTTCTTGGGTTTCTCTTCGGAAGCAGCCTGTCTATTCTTGCTGGATTAAGCAAAAGAGGAGGCAACATAGGTTCAGGTTTCCTCAATGCCCTGAAACTTTTTTCACTCACGTCCGTATTCATACTTTTTGACCTTACAATTTTTTACCCCTCCTATATTGGAATATTTGATTTTGCCCTGAAATATCCCTTAGACTTCATATTTCCAGTACTCAATATGAAATTTATAGCCTTTCAACCCCATATAAATTTTGATTCACTGGTCGCATCTTTCTCATGGACATTGTTTTATCTGCTCATTTCCCTTTATGCATCCTATTTTATTTCCAATAAAATATTGGATAATATTTTTGAAGGTCATGGCACAGGAAATGGAAAAAGGAAAAAATCAAGCAGTGTAAAATACAGAGGAGTAATCTTATCCCTGATTTCGAAAGACCTGAAAATAGCAACGAGGGATTTCAACAACATATCCACATTTTTCATACCGGTATTTTTCAGCCTTCCTGCCCTTCTTGAAGTTTTTGTAAACAGGAGATTTGGAAGTTTCCCTCCAATTTACACCTATGTTTCCATATTTGTTCTCACTTCTGTTTCTGTATCATTTTATGCAATACAGTCTCTTGTTATGGAGGGAAAGAGTTTCATTAACATGAGAATATGGAGAATATCAAACAGGGATCTGGTCCTGTCAAAGACCATTTCTTCCCTCATAATTTTCCTCTTTTTTGCAATTCCTGTTACCATCATTATGATAGGGGTAAATATGAATGACCTTCCATATCTTATCCTGATCTCAATTGATGCTTCCCTTGCCTTTCTATTTTCGTCCATATTGACAATTTATTTTATGATTTCAAAAATTCCCGTTGATGCTGTCAACATCAACATATATTCCTTTGGAGGCACACTCGGTATACTTGTGATCTTTTTCATTTCGGCCCTTTCTGGTGCCCTTTCCCCCATTGCTTCATATATTATTGGGGCCTTTCTGGCCATATCACCCATCGATTTTCCATCTGTCTTTTTGGGCATGGTTCTTGTACTGAGTTTAATTCTAACAAGAATAGGTTTTATATTACTTTCCGAAAAAAAATAATTGAAAAATAAGGAAAATTTATTAATGGTATATAAATGCACTCTGACTGAGTGGTATTAAATGGTAAACGTTAAGGAAGTGCCTGCAGATCTGCTCGTAAACGAACTTACTCTGCAATTTCAGGAGATGGGAAATATAGAGGTTCCAGAGTGGACTCTATATACAAAATCAGGTGTCCACAGGGAGAAGGGATGGACACAAAATGACTGGTATTATAGAAGGCTTGCATCAACCCTGAGAAAGGTGTATGTCAGAGGAAACATCGGAATTCAGAGGCTTAGTGAAGAATATGGCGGGAGGAAAGATGGGGGATCAAAGCCCTATCATCCTGCAGCAGGTAGCAGGTCAATAGTTAGACACATGTTCAATAAGCTTGAGGAACTCCAGCTTATAAAGAAGACAGAGAAGGGAAGATCAGTAACTCCAAAGGGTCAGGCAATGCTTGATAAGGCTGCGAAAAAGATCATGGAAAAACTGGCCGAAGAAAACCCGGAACTGAAAAAGTATCTGTAAGGGAGATGGTACCTGTGGATGGGGACAGAGAACTTGAGGAGATAAGACGAAGAAAGATGGAGGAACTTCAAAGATCTCAGTCGGATTCCCAGATGGAAGAGGAGGAGGCCAGAGCCCAGCAGGAAGCGGAGAGGGCAAGGAAGCTTCAAATATTGAGGCAGATTCTTGATCCTGAGGCCAGAGAAAGGCTTGCCAATGTGAGGCTTGTAAGGCCAGACATAGCTGACAATGTTGAAAACCAGCTTGTTCAGCTCTATACAATGGGGAGAATAAACAGGGTAATTACAGATCAGGAGATTAAGCAGATTCTGTCAAGGATGACAGAAACCAAAAGAGAAACACATATAGAGAGGAGATGAAAATGAGCAGAAATAAGGAAACAGGAAGAAAGATTAGATTGATGAAAAGAACGGTTCAAAACAGAAGGGTGCCTGGCTGGGTCATAATGAGGACAGACCGGAAGGTTTCCCAAAACCCAAACAGAAGGAACTGGAGAAGAAACAACCTTAAACTTTAGGTGATTTAAATGGCAGATGATGAAGTAAACAATGAGATATTGATGAACATACCTCTGAACAAGGCTCTAAGGAGCTCGAAAAAGAGAAGGGCAGACACGGCCATAAGAATAATAAGGGAACATGTGTCCAGATTTACAAAGACAGAGATTTCACAGGTATGGATCGACGGAAAAATAAATGAAGAAGTCTGGAAAAGAGGAAAGTCGCACATCCCTGGAACAATTCAGGTCAAAGTTTTAAAGCTCCAGAACGGTGAAACCGAAGTATTAATGCCGTAAAATGATTAGAAAAATATCCTTTTTTGAAAGTGAATTCATAGGACTTTATTGCAGAGCATGGGAGGATATGGCCATAGTCCCGGTGAACCTTGACGATAAATCAAGGGGCGCATTAAGGGAAGTTCTGGGCGTTGAAGTCCACCAGAGCAGGATGGATCCATCGGGCATGTATGGTGTCTTTTCTGTTATGAATTCCCATGGGATCATAATAGGTGGAAACGCCGGGAAAAGAGATCTGGATTTTGATCCTGGAGATAGGAGAGTACTTTTCCTGAAGGATACAATAAATGCTGTCGGAAATGATATTGTTGCCAATGATCACGGCGCAATGGTCCACGAAGATTTCAGCAACAAAAATGTTAAGCTTATAGAGGATGCCCTTGGAGTTGAAACAGTCAAGGGAAGGATGGGATCTTTCCTCACAGTTGGCTCAGGGAGCATAGCAACAAACAAGGGAATGATTGTTAATCCCGAGGTCTCTGACGAGGATATGGAAATAATTAAGGATATATTCAAGGTACCAGTGAGTGCAGGAACTGCAAATTTTGGGAGCCCCATGGTAGGTGCCAGCCTGATTGCAAACACAAAGGGCATTCTTGTGGGTGAAAAAACAACTGCCATTGAAATTGGCAGCATAGACGACGTTCTTTCCTAAAGGATGTCTTTTATTTTAAGAAGGGATATAAGATCAACACCCTCCTTTTCAAGAAGTTCTTTTCCTCCCTCTTCCCTGTCAATAACCGTTATGACTCTGCTTACCTTCAGGCCAGATTCTCTAAGAAGTTTTACTGCTCTCAAAACCGAACCTCCGGTCGTTACAACATCCTCTATGATATCCACGTTCATTCCTTCCCTGAGATTTCCAATGATTAACTTTTTCATCCCATGCTTTGCCTCCTTTCTGATGATAAAATAGGGAATTGACAGTGAATATGCAACTGAAACGACTATGGGAACTGCACCCAGTTCAACCCCTGCAACCCCTTCACCCTTTACCTTTTCTGATATTTGCCGCACTATTTCTTTTAAGATTTCAGGATTGGCGCAGGCATCCTTTATGTCTGCATAATATTCTGACTCCTTTCCCGATGTCAGAACAAAATGGCCTCTCTTTACGGCATTCTCTCCTATCAGCATATCTTTGAGCATAATACCTTAACAATGAATGCCTAATTAATATTGACAATACAAAATGAATTCATATCATTGGGTTATCTGTTTAAATTTCTCCCCTTTACAGAGAGGTTCCTCCATATTTTTGATCTCGTTAAATTCAGAATAACAAAAAAGCCTCTTGGGTTCAAAAAAAGCACAGTGCGGACACTGGGCTGTCCCCGTGTAGTTATTTTTTTCTCCCTCTTCCTTCTTCGCTCCATCTCCCCTGATTCTCTCCTTTGATAAACTTGAGGCTAATAATTCGTCAAGGAAATTTTGAAATGCACCCTGTCCGAACTTACTCAACATAAAACCTGAATCCATAAGGCCTTCCAGTATGATTTCGCTTTTGCCTTCACTTTTCCCTTCCACATAAAAAGAGAGTTTCATATAATTCCTTGAATCTTCTGTGCTTTCATATATTATCTGGTTCATCAATTTTCTTAGCCTGAATTTCACTTCGAATTTCCACTGGAGCCCTTTTTTCCATTGAAAAATAACGGTGTAAAGGTTGTCCGAAATTTTAATTATACTTTTTACACGATATTCACTGGCAAAAAGAACCTCCGGATCCATAATTAATTCAAAAAAGGAAGAAATGTCTTCATCAATCATAGATCTGGAAGTGTGATTGAGCATGTTAAATGGAATATGAAATAAGAAATACTTAAATCTTTAAGTAAAAACTAATCATATATTGATTTTTTATTATATAATGTTTTAATTCTATCACCTTATAAGCACAAGATTTTAATACTGCAATGACAATTGTCATACAGGTGTCTAACTTGGAAACAGCAATGGAAGATAGTGAAGTGGAATTAATGGCCGAACAGGCAAGAATTAAGATAAGAGTCATAGGATGTGGTGGTGGAGGTTCAAACACCGTAACAAGCCTTAAGAGAAGTGGACTGGAGGGTGTCGGAATAATAGCCATAAACACAGATGCATCCCATCTCAGGACTGAGACGGACGCCCATGCAAAAATACTCATAGGTGAAAAGGTAACGAGAGGATATGGGGCAGGAAATGATCCGGAAAAAGGGAAGGAGGCTGCAATGGACACACAGGAGCTTCTGAAGAAAGCCACATCCAATGCAGACATAATATTTCTCGTTGCAACACTGGGAGGTGGAACAGGTACGGGAAGTGCACCTGTTGTTGCAAGGCTTGCGAGGGAAAACAAGGCCATGGTTTTCTCATTTGTTACCCTTCCATTTAAGGAAGAGGGTGAAGCCAAGATGATGAATGCAAAGAACTGGCTTCCATACCTCGCCGAAAACTCTGACACGATCATAATCATACCTAACGAAAAACTGAAATCCCTTTCGACAGAAAACAATCTGCAAAAGTCTTTTGAAATAACCAACAGATTCATAATGGAGGAGATAACCGGACTTGTAAAGACGATTAATGAAAGAAGCCACATAAATATTGACTTTGAGGACCTGAGGAAGGTTCTTTCCAAATCAAAGTCTGCTTATATAGCAATAGGAGAATCTGCAGGCGGTGAAAACAGAATAGATTTTGCAATAGAAAAGGCACTCAGCAATCCTCTGATTGAAGTTGACATAAGAAAGGCAAAGGGATGCCTCATGAGGATAATCGGTGGAGACATAAAAATGAAGGAGTTTGACAGGGCTCTGACGAAAATCCACGAAATGATGGATGAGGATTGCGAAATAATTGCCGGTATAGAAAATAAGGAACAGATGGGCAGCAATATTAAGATTTTCTTTGTTTTCACCGGGGTTGATTCCCCCTATATAATTGGCTCTGGGGACAGGGCCAATTCAAAGATCTTTGGTGATGATGAGGATGGCATAGATTTTATTCAGTAATCAAAATAATTTTTTTAATTTAATCCATAAAATCTTTTCCAGATATAATTAATAACTCCCATAAAATCTGCGTTTTAATGAAAAGCAGAATAGTGGCTTCCCTTGATGTTACAGACAGAAATTCATTGATTGCCCTGTGGGAAAGAATCAGAAAGAATGTGTTTGCCATAAAAATAAACTGGCCCACAGTGCTGGCCTGCGGGAAGAGCATAATTTCTGAACTGTCAAAGGAATCCAGGGTAATATGCGACTTTAAAATTGCAGACATTCCTAACACGGATAAACTGATAATGGAGCAGATAAGGAATGAAAAGCCCTTTGCCGTAATAGCTCAGGCATTTCCCGGCATGGATTCCATAGATTCTTTAATAGAAAATGCAGGAGAAATAAAAATAATAGTTGTGGCAGCAATGAGCAACCCCGGAGCATCAAAATATCTCAATCCAAACTTCCCCAGAATAATGGATGATATAAGGGAACGGAATATTTATGGTGCAGTTGTGGGAGGAAACAATATCGATATGCTGAGAGAAACCTCAAGAAATAAGGGAAATTTGAAGATATTTTCACCTGGAATAGGGGTGCAGGGCGGATCTCCCGTTTCTGCAATTTTGAATGGTTCAGACTACATAATAATAGGGAGGAGCCTTTATAATTCCTCCAATCCTGAAGAATATGTAGATAAAATCAACCTTGATATAGAAAATGCTCTTGCCACAAAAAAGTAAAAGTAAATTTTTTATAAAACAGTGTTTGGGAAGATTTTCCAATAATAAAATTTTAATTCAGCGAAATCAATACGAAAGTTATATATCATAAGGAAAAATAAGGGTTATAATCACTGCGATGACTGATCATTATGAGTGACGTTCTTCCTGACCTTGAACAAAAAAGAGAGCTTTTGCGAAATCTGGTAGAAGAGCATATAAAAAAGCGTGATGAACTTTCCCAGGAGAGCCATTATTACGCTGAAGAAAGAGATAAGCTTAACCAGAAATCCAAGAGCATGCGAGAAGCTGTTATGAAAAAGATAGATGAGAAAGGGCATCTTATTGAGCAAATCCAGAAGATGAGGGATGAAAAGGAGGCCCATTACAGGGAATTTTCAGAACTCAGAAAGGAGCTCAGGAAAAATAGAGAGAATTTCAAGTCTACCGGTATAGATCCTGCCGAGTTAAAGAGGAAAGAAAGGGAACTTCAGAGGCTCGAGAAAGTTCAGCAGACCCAGCCCCTGGAAAAGAAAGAGGAGCAAAAAATTGTTCTCGACATAAGGAAACTTACAAATGAAATAAGAAGATCTAAGGAAAGAATGGAAAGTGAAATGAAGGAGAGCGAATCTGTAAGAGAAATTTCCTCAAAGGTCAATGAGAAGAAAAAGGTTGTTGATCAGCTAAAGAAGGAGATTGATCAGATATCTGCACAGATAAATGCCATTGGAGAAGAGATTAACAAGGGCCTTCAGGAGCTTGACGAAACCAGAAAGAAGGCAGACGAGTTCCACGAACTGTTCATCAAATATAATAAGGAATCAGAGAAAGAGCACGAAGAGTTCATAAAGGCCAAAAATGAATTGAGAGATATAGAAAAGATGCTTGGTGGAGTCAGGGCAAAGACAAGAGCAACCAGGAAGAAGGAGAGAGAGGGGGAATTGCAGGATAAGGCAAACGACCTCTTTGAGAAATTTAAGAATGGCGAACAGCTCACAACTGAGGATCTTTTAATTCTCCAGAAAGCTGGATTTCTCTAAATATAAGATTTCCATATCATATAATTTAAAAATTGTTGAATGGTATTTTTAAAAATTTAATATCAGTCATATCCATTTGTATTTTCAGATGACAGGCTCACGTCGTATATTCTTGATCCATTTTGAAGATTTAAATTGGAGGAAAGGGCACTGCTTGACACAATGCATTTCTCCCCAATAATTGTATTTTTCATAACCACCGATCTTGTGATCCTGCTACCATTACCAATGACACATCCATCAAAGATTATGGAATCTTCAATGACCACATCATCATAAAGGGTTACATTGTCATATAATGTTGAATTCTTCACAACTGTCTTATCCCCGATCTTTATATTTTCACCAATGTAACTGCTGCCCTCAACACTGAAGTTTTTTCCGATGGGCTCTTCTTTCATTATTATTTTTCCATTAATGCAGTTCTGATTTATCTCCCTTCCATATTTTGAAACGATGAGCTGATTGGCAAGAATAAGTTCCCTTGGTCTTCCCGTATCCAGCCACGTTCCGTTGCCAGAATAGGTATTGATCTCCACGCCTTCTTTTAAAAGTTTAGGAAAAAGCTCCTTTCCAAAATCGTAGGGCACCCCTTCAGGTACATGCTTCAATACTTCAGGCTCCAGAATATAAATGCCAGAATTTACCTTGTTTGAAAAGATCTCATCCCTGGATGGCTTTTCAAGAAATCTTTTTACCAGTCCATCAGAAATTTCAACTATACCAAACTGGGTCGGGTCTTCCACTTCAGTGAGGATAATCGTTGCGATCTTTCCGCTCTTTTTATGAACCTTCAAGGCCTCATTTATATCGAAATCTGCCAGAACATCTCCACTTCCCACAACAAATGTGTCATCAAGGAAATTCTCTATAATCTTCACGCTTCCTGCGGTTCCTGCAGGTTCCCTTTCAACAGAAAATAACACTTTCTGATTGCCCTTTCTTTCCTGCTTAATTATTCCATTGATCAGAGATTCAAACTTATATCCTGTTGTTATAATTACATCATCAATTTTTGCATCATGAAAAGATCTCAGTGAATATTCAATACATGGCAATCCCGCTATTGGAACAAGGGGCTTGGGTATGGCATAAGTTATTGGCCTGAGTCTTGTGCCCTTTCCACCAGCCATCAATACTCCTTTAACTCCCATAACCTGTAATGGATAAACAGGTTTAAAATTGTTCACTATATAGGTTCAGGATTTTTTTAACAGTTATTAAAAAAATTAGTTCATACCTCCTCACCGTAGTAAGGAGTTTTGAACTTTACACCCTTTCCTATAAGTTCCTTTGATGATTCGTATCCTGCATCCGCGTGCCTTATCACACCTATTCCGGGATCGGCATTCAGGACCATTTTGACTTTTTCTGCAGCCTCTGAGGTTCCGTCAACAACCAGGACAAATCCTGCATGTATGGCATTCCCGATTCCGGTTCCTCCACCATGGTGTACAGAGACCCATGTTGCACCAGAGGCCACATTCAGAAGAGCATTCAATATGGGCCAGTCTGCAATTGCATCGCTTCCATCCTTCATTCCTTCGGTTTCTCTGAATGGAGATGCAACTGAGCCCGTATCATGATGATCCCTGCCTATGGCCACAGGTGCGGAGACCTCTCCATCGTGTACAAGATCGTTTATGATCTGGCCTATCTTCTCCCTCTCACCATAGGCGGCGTAGCATATCCTTGCGGGAAGGCCCTGGAATTTTACCTTCTCCTTAGCCAGATTGATCCACTGGACCAAATGCTCATTGTAACCAAGATGATATTTGATTGCATCATCAATTTTGAAAATATCGTCCGGTTCACCGGAGAGGGCTACCCACCTGAATGGACCTGAGCCGACTGCAAAAAGATCTCTTATATAGGCTGGAACATAGCCACTTATCTCAAATGCCCTTTCCTCACCTGCTTCCTTTGCCCTTGTTCTCAGATTGTTTCCATAATCAAAGACCTTTGATCCCATTTCCTTGAACTTAAGGATTGCTCTGACCTCCTTCACAATGCTTTTCCTGACCTCTGAAAGGTATTTCTCAGGGTCCCTTTCCCTGAACTCCGCTGCACTCTCAATATTATAACCCTCAGGTATGTAGCCAAGATTGAGATCATGGGCTGCAGTTTGATCTGTGACAACGTCAGGAACTATGCCTTTGTTTGCAAGGTATTCATAAATGGTGGCCGCATTTCCCAGGACTCCAATGGAAACAGATTTTCCATCTATGATATAATCATCCTTGATCTTAAGTGCCTCATCAATGTTGGATGCCTGCATATCAAGGTATTTTCCCTTCAACCTTCTGTCTATCTTCTCCTGATCCACATCGATTACAATTCCAACACCATTATTCATTGTAATTGCAAGGGGCTGTGCTCCACCCATCTCTCCAAGTCCTGCTGTGAGAACCCATTTTCCCCTTAGATCAGGCTGATTGAACTCTTTCCTTGCCAGTGCAAACAGTGTTTCATAAGTTCCCTGCAGAACTCCCTGTGAGCCTATATATATCCAGCTGCCTGCAGTCATCTGTCCAAACATTGTCAGTCCTCTCTTTTCCAGATCCCAGAAAATATCATCTGTTGCCCATCTTGGCACTATCTGGGCATTTACTATGAGAACCCTGGGTGAAAACTTTGTAGTTTTAAACGCACCCACAGGCTTTCCGGACTGAATCAGAAGTGTTTCATCTGAATAAAGTTCCTTTAACATTGCAACAATTTCATCAAAATCTTTCCACGATCTTGCAGCCTTTCCTTTTCCCCCATAAACAATGAGATTCTGTGGGTCCTTTGCCACTTCAGGGTCAAGATTGTTCATCAATAGCCTGAGTGCAGCCTCCTGCTGCCAGCCTCTGGCATTGAGCTGCTTTCCTCTTGGGGCTCTTATAATTCTTTCAGTAACCATAAAAGCATTAATGAATTGTGGTTTAACAACCTTTTCATACTTAAATTGTCCTTACCGCTTTTAGAAAATAGAATGAAGATATAGCTTAGAAAGAATTATTAAAGAAATTTGATTTAGCATAAAGAATGGTCAATGTTAAAATTAATAAAACCTATTTTGGTCTGATCTTAAATGCCATTATCAGCCTCCTGCTCTATCTAACATATACTGATATTTACAATTCCATAACAACCAAGGAATTAACGGCATTCGGTTCAGCTATTCAGTGGGAGGGTTCGATGGCATATGTGGCCTATGTGTTTTCCATTGTGACATTAATTATGCAGGTAATCATATTTTTACTGAAAAAACTTGCAATTGTGCTTGGCCTTACAGGATAACTGTTACGGATTGCAAAATAAACCATTTTATCCTCACAATTTGATGCTTTTCCCATCTTATTTTTTAACTATTGTAAGTTATCGCCTATGGCATAACAATATCTATCACACAAATGAGAAAATCCAATAAATTCAAAAATCAGTTATTTTGCGGTGATTTAGCCTTTATAATAATAAATTATAACATACATATAATTACCTTCCTGTCATAAACACTTATATACTATAATTTGAATATAGCGTCAATGAACAAAAAGAAGATGTTAATAGCTCTGTTTCTTAGCTTTCTCATGCTGGGAACCGCATTTGCAATAGTGCAGAACTCAGCCGGGCTTGCTGTGAACAGCAACAGTAGTGCTAATATTTTAAAAGCACAACCCAATAGCCTTCATCTGAAGGTTCACGCCCTGGCTCAAAGTGCTTCCGGGTCAACAGGCACTCCGTGGCTTTATCCGGTAGACAATGCAACAACCGAACCCCACTATACGGGTGGAACTTTTAAGATTGGGCAAATTGGAAATGCCGGATCAATGAGTCCTTTTGATGAAACCACATATTGTGATGCTTTTGTAGATTGTCAGATTTGGGGTGCAACTGCTCTGTTTGAGACGCTTCCCAATGGAACAAATGTCCCATGGATGGCCAGTGGTTATAACGTAACACAGCAAAACGGATCTGCCTACAACATCGTAACAAACAGCTATGAGAATTATTCATACGTTTACACAATAAATATCAGACCATATGTAAGATGGACTGACTGGAATAAGACAGACAACAACGACACATATACCTTCTCAAACTACACAGAATTCTGCTACGGCGGTGCACCAGTAAACCACACCTTCAAATCATACAAACCCACAGTAATGAGAACCTACTACCTCCAGTCTGCAGACGTTGTTCTGAACTACAGGATAAAGGCATACTTTGGTGACTTCCCAAATGTTGTAAGTGTAGTACCGGACGGAAATCTATCAGTCAAATTCTTTGTAACCCAAAAGACTCTTCTATTCTTCACCGATGTACTTGCCTGTGATATATTGCCCTATCACATATGGGTCCACCATGATTACACCACATCTGGTCAGGGTGACTTTAACTGGACAAACTTATCAAACCCTGCCTCCCCATTCAAGAACACAGCCATAGCTGGAGACGGTTATTGCGGCTGGAACCTAAGCTGGAATCCCATAACTGGAGCAGTTCCTGGCATGGTCGGAGCAGGAGCATTCATGGTTACAAACAATTTCGGAATGCCTCAGGGTCAGATAATACCGGGCCAGCACGAGACACTCTATGTTAACCCGTATTACTTCACCCAGTATACTCCCGCATCAAGTGGTTTGAGACAGTTTACACCAAAGATTTACGAAATATACATGCCCATATACGACTCCGTCTCGTCCGAGGTTGCCGCATTCCAGAAAGGACAGATTGACACCATGACTCTCGCCCCGCCGCCAAACTTCCTTCCTCAGTTACAGTCCACGCCTAACAGTTTTATTTACAAGAAACTGTCCAGCGCATATGGTTACTGGGAGTTGAATACTGCCATAGCACCATTAAACATAACAGCATTCAGGCAGGCTCTGTCCTACTCTGTTCCTTATAATTACATAAATCAGGTTATACTTGATGGTCTCGGCTACCCATCCTCAAGCCCAATCAACCCCGGTAATACACTCTATTTCAACGCCAGTTCACCAAACTACAATTTCAACATGGCAAAGGCCAAATCCCTTATAGAGAGCATACCAGGGATGACATACACATCCAGTGGCAATCTTCTCTATGATGGCACGCAGGTAACCTTAACAGTTCAAATAACAACTGGTGCTGAAAACCCAACTGGAGTTGCCGCTGTTGAAAAGACATTTGAATACTGGAATCAGCTGGGAATTAAGACTGTGCTGAAGCAGGAGGCATTCACAACACTTCAGTCCAATGTGGATAACACCATACTGAGTTATCACAAGAATAATCTGTTTGAAATAGCCTCAGAAGGAGAGAGCACAGCCCTTTCAGACCCAATACTGGATTGCCAGGCTCACCTTTCACCTGTTGTTGGAATCCCAGACAAGAGTTACCTTGGTCCATTCACACCAATGACCGTGAATGGAAAGTTACTCAACGGTAGCCAGGTTCAGCAGCTGTTCTGCAATTTGATAAACAAGTCCATAAGCACAGACAGCTTTAGCGTTGCCTCACAGGTTGCCAAGGAGCTTCAGACACTCATAGTGGAACAGGATCCAGTAATAAGCACAGGATACGCAACAGACCTCATACCCCTTTCAGAACAGTTTTCAAACTACTCCACAACCTATTCAGCAGCAACCTATCTCTACTGGTTCTGGGAATATACCACAATATACAAGAACACTTCAGTGAGCCAGGTTGTTGACAAATACCATCTCAATGTAACCGAAACACTGAACTATGGTAACACATTCAATGGAGATCGCTATGGAAACGTAACATTCACAGTTATGAATGGAACCTCACCTGCAGCAGGAGTTACCTTATACGTTGGCTCCTCATCAACATATGGTGGTGTGGTAAATATAACGCCAAATGAGATCACAACCAATGCTAACGGACAGGCCGTTTGGGAGTTTAAGGTTGTAAGCTATATCGGTTCACTGCTTACTGGCACCAATCAGACAACAGGTGCAACTTTCTATGTCCATAACGAGACTGTACAGATTGTTGTTGCAGCATCACAGCCACACGCAACTGAGACTGGAACTGCAACTGGAAACGTAACCATTGATGTGGTGAACGGAACCATACTGCAGGCGAACTACAAGGTTCAGAACCTCGATTACAATAACACCAGCGTGAATGGATTGAACTATGTTAAAAGCGGCCAGCTGGTCTTTGAAGTGACCTATGGAGGAAATGCCTATGCAGGAGCAACTGTAATGCTGGAGAAGTCAAGCTTCGACGGTATAACAGTTTCAACAACCTCTGAAAAGACAAACTCATCAGGCATGGCTGTGTTTAACTTCACTGTGGACTCAAACCTTGCATCATACACATTGATAGGCTCACTGATGAATACCACACTGACTGCAATGATCTATTCAAACAACAACACCATAAACAACTACACCATACAGCCAATGTTCAGTCTTGCAAAACCAGCTGTTACACCAACTAAAGCACCAACAGCAGTCACCAGCAATAATGACATATATTACATAATTGCTGCAATAGTTGTCATAATAGCTGTTGCTGGGGCAGTCATATACATGGTGAACAACAAAAAGAATAATAAAAAGGCGTAAAAGTTTTTAAACTATATTTTATTTTTATTTTTTAAAACGGGAGAGTGTAGATGAATAAATATTTGTTAATGAGGAAGATTATTCAGGATATATCGCTTGTTCTCATAATGACCGTCATAATTTTTGTTGTGTTCAGACTTATGCCAGGCAATCCGGCTGAACTTTTCATAACTGTTTCCAGAACTGGCTATGTGAATCCACACGAATACCAGGCAAGGCTGGCTCAGCTAGGTTTGCAGAATGGGAAATATTCTCTGACTGATTTTGAAACTTATCTTTATCAGATGTTCACATTTAATTGGGGTCCAGATTATATTAATCACGGTGAGCTGGTTTCCACTGAGATTGCTCAGGCCCTTCCGTACACCCTTGTTTTGATAGGGACAACATCCATACTCTCATTCGCCTTCGGCATACCTCTCGGTATATGGGTTTCCAAGATTAGAGGTACAAAAAAAGAGGGCGCAGTTCTATCAATCTCGCTTATAGTGAATTCAATTCCATACTTTATAATAGGTGTTTTCCTGTTCCTTTATTTTGTGGTAGCCCTGGGGTGGTTTCCCATTAAGGCTCAAATTCCACTATCCTACATAGAGTCCCCCACCCCCTATACTATAGGAGTTTTGCTGTATGATATGGCCCTTCCATTCTTCTCCCTTCTATTCATAGAAACTGCAGGCCATATGATAACCATGAGGGCTGCTATGGTTTCCACCCTTGGTGAAGACCACATCACAACTGCAAGGGCTAAGGGTGTTCCAGAGAAAAGTATATTGAGAAAGCATGCTGCAAGGATTGCAGTTATACCGGTAACGACAAGGCTGGCACTTCAGATTGCGTTTTTAATGAGCGGTAGTTTGATTGTCGCCATAATATTCAACTGGCCAGGCATGGGTCCTCTTCTATACAAAGCCGTCCTTCACGAAGACTATCCCCTGAGTGAGGCTTCAACCTTTATAATTGCCCTGTTGACCATACTGGCCTATTCCCTGATAGACTATATACACGCATACCTTGACCCAAGGATAAAGGTTTGAATTTAATGATTAAGGTGTAAAAATGACAGATAAAAAAAATAAATATGCTCTGATTAACCCCCCTGTTTACTGGAAGAGGCTGTACAGGCAGTTCACCATCTTTTACAGGAGTAAATATGGACGGGCTGGATTTTATATACTTCTAGCCTTCGCCATAGTTACAATGCTGGCACCCTATATCGGGGGTAACGTGGGATATTACGCAGCGGCACCTGCCATAGATTCCACGCTTGCTACCCCAATCGCAGTTGTAAATCTTACCAATTCAACGCACCTTAAGGATTCGGGCTTCTATACACCTCTTGCATCATCGGTTGAGGGTGAAGGGTATGTTGGTGCCATATATCTGGCAAATAAAAATGGTTCATTATACTATGTGGGACTTGGGGACCCTCACACACCATTGGGATCTTTAGGATTGCTATACAATTCTAATTTTAAAGATAATTCAGAGATCATGTATCAACCTTCGGTCTTTGATCTGATAAATGGAGCAGAGTTAACAAGATCTCAAGGATTCGATGTTGTAATCCACAGGTTCATAATTATGCCATATTCCAATAACTCAATTACAGTGGGTGAGCTGGAATATAGAACAGCACAACTTAATACTCCTCAGTTTCAATATCTTTATAATGTTAAACTAAATGGAACGCTGGAGGGAAATGTTGTCAGTAATGCAATCTCCTTTGATAAAGCTCCAAGCACACCCATGCCTCAATATTGTTATAATCAGGCGCCAGGATACACTAACGGAGAAATGTTTGCAGTAACAAAGAACTCTACGGGTACATATCTGAATGGGTTTTCCATATATCCATATCAAAAAGAGATATCTGTAAAAATTAACATGTCTAAAGTATCCGGTGTAGAATATTACGGAAAATTGCTTTATCAAAGTCAGGCTGTCAATGTTTCAAGGGTTCTTATATATAATGATACATCGGTTGTTGCCTATTCTCCATTTAACGGTACAATGATGTGGAATGACAGGTTTAAGAGTTTAGATGTACAGAATGGTGTGGTAATACCTTCGTTCTACCAGGTATCAGTAGCAAAAAATAATTCGGCCTATGTGCTTGTGAACAAATCTGAGGTTTACTCAATGAATTTAGGGACAGGGAATTCTTCTCTGATATACAGGTTCCCCTATCCTGCAGATTCCATTTCTACAACATTGGGAACAAATGGATTGCCCTCAGATATACTGGGGATGTCGGCCAATAGCATAATGATACTATCTTATAACAGCACTCTTCACGAATATGTATATTATAGTGTGCCATTTTCTTCAGCCACCTCTGGGGCAATTATAAGCCACGGTGTCTATGATGCTGTCACAAATTCCCTTATTTTTGTTGCCCAAAAGGGAATTGCCCTATCCTTCAATGATAGTGCTAACTCAAGTGCCAACGCTTTTCTCTGGAGTTACACAGTTTCACCAACACCAACAAATGTTTCTCCGGTTCTTTACTTTTCAAACAGCAACACAGGACAGGGTGCCATAGCCTTTGTTACCAATGCCAATTATCTGTACATAATAGGATCGACCGCATCCTCCTATGCTCCACTGCCGCCTATGATCAAAACTCCTACGGGGCAATCCTTCCCATTCGGAACTACATTCTATACAAAGGCTGATCTGTGGGCAAGATTTCTACAGAGCTTCTATAATGACTGGCTGTTCGGAATAAGTATAGGCTTTTTCTCAATAGTTATTTCACTGGCTGTGGCCATGTATGTGGGCTACAAGGGAGGCATTGGAGGGCAGATAATTGAGACACTTTCTCTTGCCCTTTTCCTTGTTCCAGCCCTCGCATTGCTTATAGCACTGTCATCAGTCCTGCCGGGAAATGCAAACTTCATTGACCTGATTTTGATAGTAAGCCTTACGGGCTGGCCCTTTGCGGCATTCACGCTCATTGGAGTTGTCAGGAGCGTATCTTCCAGGTCCTTTGTGGAAGCATCTAAACTGTTCGGTTCCAAAACTTCATCCATAATGAGAAGGCACATACTGCCCAATATTGGCCCCCTTCTTCTTTATTTGCTGGCACTTTCCATTAGCGGAGGTGTGGGGGCAGTTTCTGGTCTTGAGTTCCTGGGCCTGGCACCCTTAAATACAGCAACATGGGGAGGAATGCTCAATGCTGTGCTCAAGGATGAGTTCTATCTCATAAGTGAGCCACAGTGGATAATTCCGCCAGCCATAGCCCTTAGCGCATTTATCTTCTCCCTGATATTTGTGTCGAGAGGAATGGATGAGGTAGTTAATCCGAGGTTGAGGAGGAGATAAAAATGGAAACAGAACAGATAGACATAATGAGCAGAAACAGACTCGTGGAAATAAAGAACCTTAATGTTACATTCAGAACCCTAGATGGAAACGTGAAAGCTCTTGACGACATCAATCTCGTACTTAATGAGGGCGAGATTCTTGGAATAATCGGTGAAAGCGGATCTGGTAAATCAACAACGGCGTTGGCGCTCCTTGGACTCCTTGCGGAAAATTCCATAGTCGAAGGGGAAATAAATTATCTCGACAGGGAAATCCTCAATTCTAAGGAATATCCCAAATCCAAAAAGCTGAAAAAGAAATACAGAAGGGACTTGGATCAGAGGCTTTCTGAAATCAGATGGAAGGAGATATCAATGATATTCCAGGGTGCAATGAATGCGTTCAATCCTGTGCATACCATAAGGAACCAGATAAGTGAGGTTTTCGAGATTCATGGCACCTTCGCAGACCTTTCAAAATTTTCAGAGAAGGACTACATTGATGAGGAAAATCTGAGAGCAGAAGCGTACGAATTAGCTCTCCAGGAAATTTCAGAAAGCGAAAAGAGGCAGGTAGATAGCAGGACTGAAGAAATTTTTAAGAGTCTTGTTGAGGAATACAAATCGAACCTCAGGGACATGGGGGAGAAGCAAAAACAGGAATACATGGAAAAGAATGGGACTTATGAAAGAATCAGAGATGAGGCATATAAAAGAGCTGTGCAGGAATACAGGGAAACTGGAGATATAAAGGATCTGGACAGCCTAAAAGAGGAGATTTTTAACAATTTGCTTCAGGATCTTAAGACAAAACTTCCCAATATGAGCGATAAGGAAAAGAGAAAGCTACTGGAAAAAAACAGGATCGAGGAAAGCTGCAGACTGGCAGGATTTAGCAGAAAATTCCTTGATTCCTATCCCCATGAGCTCAGTGGGGGAATGAGACAGAGGGGAATCATAGCAATGGCTCTCGCCCTGCATCCAAGGATCGTGATTGCAGATGAACCCACAACAGGCCTTGATGTCATAACACAGGCAAAAATCATAAAGGAATTGAAAAATCTGAAGGAAAACAAGACAATAAAATCAATGATTGTGATTTCTCACGATGTGGGTGTTGTATCCCAGCTGGCAAATTTTGTCGCCGTGATGTATGCAGGCAGAATTATGGAATATGGGGAACCGAAGGATATATTCCTGAAACCAAAAAACCCATATACGTATGCTCTGATGAAAAGCTATCCATCTCTTGAACAGACCAGGACAAGAATAAAGGGGATACCTGGATCTGTGCCTGATATGATCGACCCGCCTAAGGGCTGCTACTTTGCAGAAAGATGCTTCATGGCCCAAAAGGTATGCTTTGAAACAAAACCTGAGATTAAAAAACTTGACAGTGACCATTATTCCCTTTGCCACTTTGATTCCATAGATGAGAATGCCTATTCATCGTTTATGGGAGAATCAGGTATAAGCGACTCATCCGGGCAAAATATGGAGCAGGAAAATCTTATAGAAACCTCAAACCTTACAAAGTTTTTTACCGTGCATTCCACAATTTCCACAAACCTGTTTGGAGGAGCGAACAAACCTGTTGTTCACGCCGTGGACGATGTGAACATTTCCATACCAAGGAGCAGCATACTTGGAGTGGTGGGTGAGAGCGGCTCGGGAAAAACCACTCTTGGAAGATTGCTGGTGGATTCCATACCTCCAACGAAAGGTGAAATAAAATTCAATATCATAAAGGAAAATAAGGAGAAAATGGAGATTGAGCTCAGCAAGGTGAGCCGTTACAGCTCTGATTATAAGATCTTCAGAAAGGAGGCTCAGCTCATATTTCAGGACCCGTTTGATTCCATTAACCCTAAGATGTCCATATTCGATATTGTTGCCGAACCCCTTTCAATCCAGAAAGAGGAGATAAAATCAAGAAGGAGATCTTCAAATCCTGGAATCGAGGAAGATTTCAATGTGGAAAGGGAAGTTATGAATGCCCTCTCCACAGCCAATCTGAGGCCGCCGGAGAAATACGCAGAAAGATTCCCCCATGAGCTTTCTGGAGGCGAGAGGCAGAGGGTTTCCATTGCAAGGGCAATTACCCTGAGTCCTTCATTTTTAGTTGCCGATGAGCCCATATCAATGCTGGATGTTTCCATAAGGGCAAACATCATGAATCTGCTAATTGAACTCAAAGAAACCAGGGGCATATCTGTTCTATACATATCCCACGATATTGCATCTGCAAGATATGTTTCAGACTACATAATTGTCATGTATCTTGGACAGATCCTTGAATTCGGAAAATCTGAAGATGTTGTGAAAAATCCCCTGCATCCGTACACCAAGGCTTTAATTTCGGCTGTTCCCAGCGTTGATCCAACGTGGGTTAACAAAAACCTCAGGATTGTTGGGGAAATAGGGAATGCCATAAACCCAAAGAAAGGATGCAGATTTTACGGAAGATGTGTCTTCAGGAAAGAGTTGTGCATCGAGGAGGACCCACCAATGCAAAAAGTGGGAGATAGATACTATATGTGCCACTTCAGGCAGGAGGAGCTCACACTGAACGGGATTATGGCAGATGAGGAAAACCTTGAAGAAGGAGATCTGGCAGAAGAGAAGTGAAAGGGAATGAAAGACCTTTCTCTTCGGAATGGCCCGGAGGAACAGCGAAGATCGGAAATAAGGAGGGTAAGATTTCTTCTTGCTCTTCCTCTTTTTGTCCTTCTGCTTTCCCTTCTCCTTGCCTCATCCATTTTTTTCTTTACAGGAAAATATGCAGATGCCAATGTATTCCCTCTCGCTCTTGTCCTTCTTGGTGTGGTGATCATATTTTTTGGGGCATTCTACGATTTCGGCGCAAATAAATATCTTGAGGGCATTTTTATAACGGGGGCACGCCTGAGAGAGGATGACATAACAAATATTAACAGGGAACAGCTAATAATGACATCCATATATGCTGGAATTGGACTCTTATTCATAGTATCTGGGATAATACTTAACTATGTTTTTGCGATCTTTTTATAGAAATTTGAAGAATTTCAAACCATCAGTCTTAAAGTATTTCTAATAAGAATGATTAACCCTTTAGTGCCACTGTAGCTCAGGTGGTAGAGCAGCTGACTTGTAATCAGCAGGTCGGGGGTTCAAATCCCTCCAGTGGCTCTTTTGAAACGCCTGTAAATACGCATATTCCATATATTATAAGCTGGTTCCAGATAAATATTTTATATTATATCCCTTCATGTTCCGCTGTCACCCTGAACATGAATGCTTTAAATTTTCAATGAAAAGAGAAATTAACCCTGTAACATGTCTATGATTTTAATCCTGCCAGTGAATTTCAAAAAACCGGAAAAATAGAAAGGTTACAAAAAATATGATGGGTTATTTCTCAAACAGGATTGAGGATGTGAATCCTATGGCCCACAGTATTTCAGGAATCATGATCAACCTTTCCATACCTCCTTCTCCAAGGCCAAAATAGAAGAAGGGATCCTTGCCAACAATTCCTATGCTGAAAAATATCAGGGCAAGAATGGAAATTGTTCCAAGAATGGCCCATATAAAAGTTACAACCTTCCTTTCCTTCACGAGTATTATGTATGATGCCCCGGAGCCAAACAGAAAAGCCAGAAGGGCAAAGAAAAGATGGATCAGGCCATAGTGCTCGTTAAAAACACCCACACCCGCTGATCCTATTCCACCAAGAAGCATGAATATGGAGAAAGGAAGACTGTACTTTCGGAAAAAGTATGCCCCTGTTACTTCCAGAATGCCAAGAACGATGATTGCCCCATTGAATATGAACGGATCTGTTGCAATTCCAAGATGGCTTATGGAATTATGTGAAACACTGTAAACTGGCTGCACGAATTCCGCAATATTTGTAAATAAATAAAATTCCAGCGAACCTAACAGAATAAATAGAGCTCCGAGTTTTTTGTCGTTAAAGCTTTCCATTCATCTCAATAGAAATAATATCTCATATATTTTACCGTAAAAAATTTCATTTATATAGGAATGGATATAAATGGGTGGGGCTGATACTTTATATCCTTATACCTTAAATTTTCACACAATTTAAAGATGCAAAATCATAATTACAGTGATAACATATTAATCCATGGAGTTTAAAAAGATTGGTATTGTTGGATCCGGAGCCATGGGATCAGCCATAGCTGAGGTGATGATCCTCAATGGACTCGAGGTCGTGATTAAGGACAGAACAATGGAACTTGCTCAGAAAGGTAAGCAGAATGCCACCAAATATCTTCAGGAAATGGAAAAATATGTCAGGAATCTTCCTGAGAGGGAGATCAAAAGGGTAGAAAAGTTTGGGGTAAGCCTTTCCGATGAACAGAAGGCAAAGATAAGATCCTCCTTTCCGGAGCCACCCGATGTGGAAAAAATAATCCAGAGATTGAAGGTTACGGATACATATGAGGATTTCAGGGATGTGGATCTTGTAATAGAAGCTGTTTTTGAAGAACAGAAGGTCAAGAATGACCTCTTTGAGGAGATATCAAACTATCTCAGGGATGATGCTGTTATGGCATCAAATACGTCTTCCCTGAATATAACAGAGATGGCATCCCATTACAGGCATCCGGAAAGAGTCCTCGTAATACATTTCTTCAATCCGCCCTATCTGATGCCTCTTGTGGAAATTGTGCCTGCCCTTCAAACCGATGGAAAAATTGTGGATTCAGTGTATGAATTTTTCAAGGGAAAGAGGAATAACAGGGAAAATCTTGTTCCCATAAGGGCAAAGGAGGCCCCGGGGTTTGTTGTCAATAGAATACTGATTCCCATGATCGGTGAGGCCCTGAAGGTAGTGGAAGAGGGAATAGCTGATTATGAAACAGTGGATACAGGAATGAAAAAGGGTGCAGGGATGCCCATGGGTCCCTTTGAACTCGCGGACTACGTTGGTGTGGACATTGTTTACCATGTTATGGAAAGCTTCAGAAAGGAACTTGGAGATGCCTATTTGCCGGCAAGAACAATAAAACAAATGGTAGACGCCGGATGGCTTGGGATGAAATCCGGCAGAGGCTTTTACGACCACAGAAAAAAGGATTGAATCTTCAATTTATTTTCTATTAATAAAAATTAAATTTTTTAACCAAATCTACCATATGGTTATATCCCTGCTGTAGACAGGCTTATCAAGCCCCTTTGTTGATTTAAATGCGGATTTGAATTCAGGGTGGTTTTGAAGTGGAACCATCCCTCTGAATCTTGCAGGTGAATGGGGATCCATGGAAATCAGCATCTTCAGGGTCTCTTCCCTTGTGTTCTGCCTCCATATCTGTGAGCAGGACAGGAAAAATCTCTGTTCCGGAGTAAAGCCGTCGATCTCCTTCCTCAACTCAGGGTGTTTTTCAAGATGCTTCTGAAGCGCCTCATATGCAATGCTCACACCGCCAAAATCGGCAATATTCTCACCAAGGGTAAGCTTTCCATTCACCTTAAAGCCTGGAAGTACTTCCAGTGAACTGTACAGTTCTGAGATCTTATCAGCTCTTTCACTGAACTTTTTTGCATCCTCCTCTGTCCACCAGTCCCCCAGATTTCCGTTTTCATCATAGCGCCTGCCCTGATCGTCATAGCCATGGGTTATCTCATGGCATATGACACTCCCAATACCACCATAATTGACGGCGTCATCCATATTAGGATCAAAGAATGGTGGCTGGATTATTCCAGCGGGAAATACGATTTCGTTCTCTGTTGGGTTGAAATAGGCATTTATTGTGGGAGGTGTCATGTACCATTCATCCCTGTCAACCTCCTTTCCAGCCCTTTCTGCCTGCCTTTTCACCTCAAACTCCCATGCCCTTGCAACGTTTCCTGTCAGATCACCAGACAGAATTTGAATGGATGAATAATCCCTGAATTTTGGTGGATTCCCTATCTTTACCCGGAATTTTGAGAATTTTTGAAGCGCCTTCCTCTTTGTTTCCTCACTCATCCATGGAAGTTTATTCACCTTTTCAGTAAATACCTCCCTTATGTCGCTGATCATGGTTTCCATTCTTTTTCTTGATTCTTCAGTGAAATATTTTTTCACGTATATTTCACCCAGAGCCTCTCCTATGGAGCTGTCAATAATATGAACCGCTTTTTTCCATCTTTCCTCCTTTTCTTTCTGCCCCCTTATCTTCCTGTAAAACATATCGAAGTGAAGATCTTCTGCCTCTTTATTCAAGTAGGGCATCCTGTTGTTCAGCGCAATCCATTTCAGGTATATTTTTAAGTTCTCCAGATCCATGGAAGCAAGGAATTTATTTAGAAATTCAAAGAATTCAGGCTGGCCCACAATCACATAGTCAAGGCCTCTTATGCCCATTTTATCAAGGTATTTTTCAAAACCCATGTTCCGGTACTTTTTATTGAGTTCAACTATTGTAAACTTATTGTAATTCTTTTCTGCGTCTCTCAGATCTTCCTGTTTCCTGCTTGATCCTGCTATGGCATTTTCCACATCCATTATAATTGATGAGTATTTTTCTGAGTCCTCTTCAGCCATTCCATAGAGCTTCCAGACCTTTTTTATGTACTCTCCATAATATTCCTTAACATCTCTGAATCTTTCTTCAATATAATAATCCCTGTTAGGGAGGGTTAATCCACCCTGGTAGAAATATAATGCATAAATTGCACTGTTCCTCTGGTCATTTTCTGAAAATACGGTGAATAAGGGAAATGTCCCTGATCTATGCATTTCCGTAATCATATCTACCAAGGATTCACGGGATTGTATTGAATCTATTTTTTCCAGCAAACCCCTTACAGGATTGAATTTTCTTTTCTCGATCTCTTCTGTATTCATCACAGATTTATAGAATCTGCCAACAAGATCAATATTTGTTTTTCCATTTTCTGTGCATTTTGAGGCACATTCCTCAAGTATTTCCCTCAGCCTGTGCATGTTCAGTTCGTGAAGCTCATAAAAAGCACCCCAGCTTGATTTGTCTGCGGGAACAGGATTGTTATCAATCCATTTTCCGTTTGCGTATCTGTAAAAGTCCTCATAGGGATCGGCTGACATATCCATGTTCGATTTTGAAAAACCTATGCTCTCCGGAGTCAAATTCTTTCCACCTTTTTTGTGCCCGTCCATTACTCAACATGGGAAAACACTATTAAATCAATTTCCATGCTATATAAATGAGGCACGCAAGGCCGGAGCAATTGAAAGGCGTTTCAGATCTTCTTAATAGTGTAAGGAAAATCGATGGAATCAGAGAAAGGAATTATGGCCACTTCTATTTTAAGGGAAGAGGAATACTTCATTTTCACGAAGACAGTGGAAAGATTTATGCTGATATTGAAGAGGAAAGGCTGCTACTTGGAGACGTTTCATCTGTTTCCGATGAAATGATGAAAAAATGCCTTGATCTTGTCGAAAAACATGTGTCTAAAAGGAGAAATGAATAAAAACAAAAATGTTAAAACTCAATTTAATGAGAGTGATGTTCATGCATATGATGACCTGTTTCGGTAGGCCCCGTCATTTCAGGAAGCTCATTTTTGGAAAATTTTAAAACCGCTTCTGAAGATTTCATTCCCCTGCCGGAGTAGATTTTCATTTTGCCCTTAACAAAATTGAATGCTGGTGCACCAGCCTCTGCAAATATAAGGGAATCGCATTTTCTTTCCATTGCGGATTTGATCATGAATATTCCCCTTGTATGCTCCGCCTTAAGTGCCGGATTTTCATATTTTTCTACCAGTGATATTGATCCATTTTCCAGTGAGTAAATTTCAACTTCCTTAGATTCGCCCGGCCCTTCAACCATACCGTCAGTAACTGTAACTGCCACTTTCATAAATTCATATGTGCGGTCATCCTATTAAACGTATGCCTTAAATGTCAGGTGTTTTTTCACGCCAATCCATTGTGTATAATCAATGGCAGTAACCGTGGTAATATTCCCATATTTTTCCACAGCTCTGGATAAGAAATATTTCCCATGGCATAATTCCCCAAGGATGCGAGAGCATGAAGAAATATTCCTTTTAAGGTGCCAGAATAAATCTGTGAAATACATTTCAAAGAAAACGGGAATATCAAAGGAGGAGATAGAACGGGAAATAACTATTAACATAAGGGAAACTGATGATTTTATAAGGAATATTATTAAGGGCCATGGCCCTGTAAAATCTTTCCAAAACTGGGAAATTGGAAGTGTATGCTCCAGAATTATGGAAATGTCCCTGGAGGAAATTACAGAAAACCAGAATATTGTGGATTACATATGCCTCAAGGCGTCGGATCACCACGACAGATATATGGACTGCATAAGATATGGGATTAGAAGGAATCTCATAAAATAATCCGGCAAAAAATTTAAACTCTGATATGGATTTTAAAACTATGGGAATAATGGACTATTTCAAGGAGCCGCCAGGTTTAAAAAATTTAAATCCGGACGATGTGGAAAGGATTGTTAAAGAAAATAAGGCAAGAGTCATTGATGTTAGAACAGATGTTGAATTTAAAAATGGACACATACCCAGTGTTGAGCATATACCTTTATCAAAACTGAAGAAGAGGCTCAATGAAATGAAGCCTGATGAAAACTACCTTTTTGTTTGCGCCACCGGTCACAGAAGCAGAAAAGCTGCATGGATCCTTAAGAGGAATGGATATGATAATATTGCCCACCTTTCTGGGGGAATGGGCGCATGGAAAGATGCGAAAAAGGATATTGAAACGCCAGAAAAGTAAATTTACTGCTTTTTGAAGGAACATCTGAGAAATCCCATATTTTCCAATATTTCAATATCAAGATTGCTTTCCTTTCCCAGCTTTTCAAAGGTTTCCCTATTCATTGTGTGGGATTTAACAAAACGTCTGCTGAGTTCTCCTCTGTATTCCACCTCATAAATATTGAAAACGCCCCCTTCATTGAGATGACTCATAATATATGGAATTGCTTTTTCCCTGTCCTTCCAGTGGTGGAATGAAAGTGATGAGTATATGAGATCTGCCCTTATATCATCAGGTATATTTCTGCTTGACCCCTGGATGAACTGGATTTTTCCATTCCCCATTCTCTTCCATTTTTTTGATGCAACATAAACCATGTGGGGTGACGGATCGATCCCTATAAATTTTGAACCTTTTTTCATTCCTGCTATTCTGGATATTATATATCCATCCCCTGAACCTACATCCACCACTGTATCATAATTAAAATTTTGAATATCGTTCAGAACGAATTTATAAAATTTCCTCATGGTTGGTACAATTCTTGAAACTGCATAGCCTCTCGAAGCAAAGAAACCAAACTTCTCCTCTCCCTCTGCATAAAAATTTTCTGGCATGTCTTAATAATATTATTAAATTAATTATCTTTATGCCGGATTTTTTCTATGATTTCAATCTTTCAATAAGATTGCTTGCCTCCCTTGAGGTGAGGTCATCCAGGGATTTTTTCTTCATTTTCGCAAGGAAATCCTGAACCACCTTTTTTTCCCTGTCCGTTGCCTGAAGTTTATCAATAAAGTCCAGCTGCTTTGGCGTGGCAGGCTTTTCCTTATAATCACCACCTTCCCCTGATCTGATATTTTTCAGGCTTTCGATTAAACTGGATGCGTCTGCCATTGATAATTCATCCAGTGATCCGAGACCGTGTTCCTTCAGAAACTTTTCTGTAAATTCGAGCCTTTCCTGCCCTGTTTGAAGGTTTTTCACAAAGGATATCTGTTTTTTTGTCGCGTTTGGAGATTTTTTAATTTCTGATGGCTCTGACTGTGATTTTAACTTTTCAATCAAGGCTGATGCATCAGGAACCGAAAGTTCATCCAGTGAACCTGCACCCTTCTCCACAAGAAAATGCTGCACTTCCTCCATTCTTTTTGGAGAATTTTCACTTAACTTTTCAATAAAATTTTTTTGGCTTCTGGTAAGTTTTCCTGAAGGCATTTTTAAACATCCCTTCATGAATAATAATGTTACCGCCCTTATCTGCAGCTTAAAACCTATTCTACCTTATCCAGCTTTTTCTTTAATTCCGCAAGCTCTTCCTGAAGCTGCTTATTCATAGGGTTTTTCTTTATCTTTGCTTCCACTTCCTCTATCTTCCCCTCAATACTTTTCTTCTTTCGGGTAAGATCTCTCTTACTGAGTCCCATATGTACGTATTTTAAGGTATAAAATAAATATTTGCAAGACAGTACTTTTTAATTTACAATGCATAAACTTTGAAATGGCTCATTTTTCCTTATCAATCATGTATATTAATGTCGCAGTGATGAAAAAGCAATGATAAAAACAGATTCTCTTCAATGCAGAGGGAGGGATTTGAACCCTCGTATCCCTACGGAACCAGACCCTCAATCTGGCGCCTTTGACCAATCTCGACAACCTCTGCTTTCACTACTGAAATTAAGCAAAGCATATCTAATTTGTCATTGTTGCTGGTTTCTTTTCAGATAGATTATGATTTCATTATTATAACTGCCTTTAATTTCATATAGACTCTGGAATTTTCTGTCTTTATATACGGTCAATGGTATGCTGCCCTGTTCTGAAATGCTCCTGAATACCTGCTCCACAGTTTTTCCCTTCAAGTCCTTAAATGTTCCCTGGGAAATTTCATATTCTCCAGTTCCAATTACCACCTGATTTAGAAATATTGCGGCCTCTGGTTTAGTTATTGCGGTTATTATGGCAGATGAACTCATATTGCCTCTGACGATTACATTATCAGCTCCACCCTCAATTGCGTGTATTCTGCTGCTTTCGTTTAAAAGTTCCACCGTTATTTTCATATCTTTATTTAATTTCCTTGCAGTGAGGAGCACAAGAATGCTCTCGGCGTCCAGAGCCAGAGAGTCTTCAGAACCAAATTTTTCATTTGGGAAAATGATCATGGATGATGCTTTTTCTATTCCAGCCATCTTCAGGTCATTTACATTCAATGGGTTTCCCTTTATGAATTCTCCCTTATCCTTCAGCTCACCGGAATCTTCATTTCCGAGAATCAATATGGGAAACCCCTCATCCAGCATTCTCTTAATTATGGTAGACTGCTTATCAGTATAATTACAAATAATTGCATGACTCTCCATTTTTGTTTTCAACCTCCCGAACCTTTTCAACAACTTTGCATCTACGATTTCAGCTGCAACAGTGACCAGAAGCAGACTGAATGTGCCGATTCCAATTACCATTATGATCATTGCGTTAAGTTTTCCATAAAACCCCACGATTGTGACATCACCGTAACCAACGGTTGTTATGGTTTGCATTGTCCACCACAGGGACTCAAAGAGAGAATGTATTCCTGAAGCTCTGATTGGGTTTTCTATTAAATATTCTGACAATACGCTATAAGCGACAACTGCCATGGCAAGAAAAACTGTCCTTCCTATGTTTTGCCTCAGAATTTTCTTAAAGCTGCTTACAATAGTTCTTAGATCAACCAATGCAGATAGATCACTTACAAACTTTAATCTTTTTCATGAAATTTTAGATTCATCATTCAATGTGCCTGTGATTTTTAATCCTCCTTTGTTAAAATCCCTGGCAACAGTCCAGAAATATGCTATGACCACATTCCGGACATGCGGGATTGTGCCTGTAATAATAACATTTATCGCAACTGCATTTATTCTCAAAGCAATCAGAGCACATAATTTGAAAGGAATATCAAATATAAAAAATAAGCTCATCCTATGTGATAAAAATGGGCAGCCATGCGAAATATATAATAAATATTAAGTTATTCAACAAATCTAATGGTAAACCCGGGAATATTTCTTGCAGCTATGGGAATAATGCTACTTGAAATGTCGGAGGCTTCTGCTGTCTCCATGGCACTTTCTGCCGATGCTAAAAATTCGCTGCCCTTTGTAGCAGCCGTACTTGGGATTTTCGCCATACTTATACCGGCGACTGTTCTGGGAAAGGAGATCGAACTGTTTCCCATATTCTATATTCGTCTTGTTTCCGCAATCCTCCTTTTATATTTTGGTCAGAGACTTATGAAAAGTGCCAGGAGATCCATGAAATTCCAGTATATGAAAAACTTCCCAAAATCCCATAAGGAAGAGCCTTCGGAAAAGGGTATAAACACAACCGCTTTTCTTGTTGGGGCAACAGAGGCTTTTGAGGCTGCCATAGTTCTCGTAGCACTTTTTCCTCAGGGCTTTGATTCCACGATTTACGGGGCAATTCTTGGCGGTGTCATTGTTATATTTGGCTCAATATTGCTCAGGACACAGATAAGGCAGATAAAACAGGCCATAATGAAGGTTGGTGTTGCCTCCCTGCTTCTCACATTTTCACTCTTCTGGTTTATTGAAACAGTTAAGGTAATAAGTGATCTGTTTCTCATTCCATTCTTCATAATCTTCTTTATAATTGTTTATGAATATTCTATTTATGGCTTAAAAAATATTCCGAGAACTGATTCAGAAGCCAAAAAGAACAATAATTGAAACTATTCCCAGTATGGAAAGTATGGATAGAAATGTTGCAAGCCTTCCTCTTCCCGTTAAAATTGCAAGAAATGCTCCAAGAATTCCTATGACAATGAGTGGTGAGAGGGCTGCGGCAGAATAACCCCTCTCCACACCATATTGAGGAATATTTTGGATAAAATGAAAACTCAAATAGGTGGATATGATTCCAATTGATAGCATGGTAATGGAAAATATTACAATGGGACTGACCTCCCTCCTTCTTTCTTCTTTCTTTACCTTTAGATCTTCGAGCCTGTCATATTCGCTGGCTTCTCTTACCTCTTCTATATGTCTCCACGGAATGAACTTTTTATGATCCCTGTAGGCAACAATAATGCCCATATCATCATACCCAATGAGTGTGCACATGAGCTGCCCCGTATTTCCCTCATATACAACTGTAACTGTCTGATTAAGAAACTCCTCGATTGCCAACCTGTTAGAGTAAGTCTACCTGTGAATTAAATCTTTCCTATTCTATAGGAAAACAAATAAGATAGGGTCTGTTTTAAAATTTTAAATAATATTTATTCTGAAACCCTCCACATCAAAGCTGTAATAGGAAAGAACCCATTCACTAATATTTGTACTCAGGTTTTCATTTCCAAATTCATTTCCCATTTCTATTCCCATCAGAGTGTGATTGGATACGTTTTCACCTGAAATAATCCCCCCTTCCATGATGAATTTTGATATATTAAGTGAGATGTTTGAATTCAGGCTCACTGCTGGATCTTCAAGGATGAAGGAAACTGTGGGCCAGGCGTTTGCTTTCCCATACCATATTTCCCATGTCGCATTTATTGCATTTCCATTAAAAAATGCATTCATATGAAATGACCCGACCTGCTGTCCAATGGGTTGATTATCCTGATAGTACATCCATATCATAACCTCAAGATCCTGAGATGTGGGCATATTTCCACTGGAAGGGTTTTGTTCAAGCCACAGATCATAGGAAAAATCTATTGGAATGTTTGAAGGATATAATTTTTCAAAGGAGAAATTTGCCGTTGATGTGAAATTCAGTCTTTCAAATGTGGAAAACTTAACTGGAAATATTAGATTTGTGTTTTGTTGATCTCCAAACATCTGATCCTCAAGATTGTAGCCATATGCCACTTCAGGATATCCAAGAATTGTGTCCACATTGCTTTTCACATCGCTGAATGAGGAGTTTGTATAGAGTTTCCCACCAATATATTTCATTGTCGTATTCCCGTTTGCAGATACGAGGTTCCAAAGATCAGGGCCAATAGCACCATATCTTAGGGGTGCGTAGTTATATTTTTGTTGCGCATTTCCGATTACGGTGATTGATGAATTTTTTGATGTGTTGTTATTATCGCTTTTGTTTATAGTGTTATTATGATTGGAAGATGTGCTATTCCCCGGAGGGGTCCCATTTACAGAAATTGGCTTTTCATAGGGACTCTTTGAGATACCAAACTGATAGTAAAAAACTCCGGATATTATAACAATAGCAATTATTATAACTGCTATTTTTTGACCATTATTCATGGATTTATAAAATGATAAATCCTAATTAATATTCCTTAATATTTTAATGAGTAGTATGGTTATAGAAGAAATGACAAATTAGATACAGGATTGCTACTCACTATTGTCTTAACCAGAAGTTATGAATATATATTTATGCTGAATTTTTTTTTAAAAACAAGCCCGGCTAAACAATTATAAAAAATTTATTTGTATATACAATTTACAATAATTTATTGTATGCTTTAGAATTTTAATATGTTATACTACCTCGTCGGATTATTATTAATATATAAATAGATTCTTTAATATTTCGACATTATGAGATTAACAAAGTTACTCATAATATTGATTTCTCTTGTTATGATTGCGTCTGTATTTTATGGTGCAATTAATGGGGTAGAATCCACTGGTGATTATAATAGAGCCAGAGTGGGTAATGAGGCACTATCCTATAATGGATATACGAATGTGAGCAACTCCTCAACAATAAGTATGGGACTTCTTTTGAGTGATTATTCCTGGCCAACCTTAAATCCGTTCACCACGACCTATTCGGCCTCAGGACTGAATTATCTATTTTACACTCCTCTTGTTACAGTGAATTACCCACCTGACGCAGGAATTAAACCTGTACTTTTACAGAGCTGGTCATCCAACCCGTCCTATACCATATGGAATCTTACCTTAAGACCTGACCTTAAGTGGGACAATGGACAACCTCTTAACTCTACAGATCTGGCTTTCTCCATGGATGAGTACAACAATACTGCAACAGACACAGCAAATTATCTTGGCGCACCTCTCGCTCATAATGCCACAATCATAAACGCCACAACAATACAACTCAAATTTACAAGGCCGATCCCATCCCTTCTCGATGAACTCGCAGGGGGAGAAATAGATGTGGTTTATGCTCCTTCTTTCGAACATATCAAGGACTCTGACTTTGTTAACTTTACAAACGAAAAGAATATTGTTCTTGATGCTCCCTATGTAATAACAAATTATACGCCCGGTGAAAATCCAGTGATTTTAAAGAGGAATCCTTACTACTATGCAGGAACACCCTATTACAAATATCTCAAAATAGTTCTATTTGATTCTACCACAGCAGAAATCTCTGCTCTATCGGCAGGGGAAATTCAGGTAGCCTGGGATGGTGGGTCATATACAAGTGCCCGTGCATTTAAAGTTCCAGGATATACCCTTCATACCCTAATCCCTTCAGGAGAGGAGGTCATAACTCTTAATTTTATGCAATATCCACTAAACATGACTCCTGTGAGACAGGCTCTTGCCTATGCAGTCAACAGAAATATACTGGCCGAGGATGGATACGGTAACCTGAATTATACGCTTCTTAACTATGCAACCCTTGATTCCTCCTATGATAATATTCTTGGGCTTTCATCAAATGAAATTCCGAACTACACGCAGAACATGAATATGGTGGATTCCCTAATGACCTCTGCAGGCTTCAAAAAAGTTAATGGTTATTGGGAAAATTCATCTGGGAGTCAGGTCAACATAAAGGTCATATACCCTAACTATGAAACTGGTTCTACCAATATAGCTGTGGAACTTTCAACAGAGTGGAAGGCTGCAGGATTTAACGTTGAACTCCAGCCACTTACATCCACTGATTTTACAAGTACGATTGCGTCTGCAAATCAGCCCACGTATGGTGCAGCTGTGTGGGATGGTTACGGATTTGCCATTCCTCTGAACTCCTTTATAACTAACATATATACATTTTTCTATGGTTACCTCACTCCAGCCTTTGATAAGGCTTTAAACACAAGTGCAGCGGCCCTGTACGGCACTCACATGGTCAAGAATGGAAGCCTGGCAGATGTAATTGAGGATTATATCAATGCCTCCGCCGCCCCCTTCGATACCCCGCACAGTAACTACTGGAATAGGCAACTCGCAATAAATATGGCAAGACAGGTTCCAATGATTCCCCTTTATTATACATATAATTTTGAGGAAACAAGCAACTCAGTTTATTGGGGGAATCAGACTAACCATACAGGAATATACAACACACAGTCACTAACAATGCCCCAATTTTGGGATGGAACTCTTATGGTGATTCATCCAATTTCAACCACACACAGTATATCTCCAACTGAACTGTACGTGGTACTTGCGGTTGTTATCATAGTAGCTGCTGTTGCTATTGCATTCAGCTACAGTAAAGTTAAAAAGAAAAAGAAAGAAAGAGAGGACTAAAACTCTCAAAAATTTAAACTATATTATAGGAGTACGAGAATAGTGGCAGGTTTAAAGGATAGATACAGTGCCAGGTACATTGTAAAAAGATTGATTGGAACAGTATTAGTTTATTTCGCGGCGGTTGTTCTTATATTCATAATTCCCCATCTAATGCCAGGAAATATAGCATATGAATTTGTATCACGATTAATTGCAGAAAACCCTCGTATTTCATATCAAAAAGCACTTGCAGAGGTTGAAAGGGAGTATGGACTTAATCTTCCCTTATGGGATCAGTTTCTGATATATTTCAAAAATGTTGTTCTTACCTTTCCTCCAAATTTTGGATATTCCTTTGAATATCTGAACGACAGTGCAATAAACATTGTTTTAAGGGCACTTCCCTTCACACTCTTTCTCATATTTTCTTCCCAACTGATTGCATGGGGTATCTCCATATTTCTTGGTGTGGATCTTGCTATTAGAAAAAACACAAGAACAGATAGAGTTTCTGTCCCGCTTCTTTATTTTCTCTATAGCATACCCATATTCTGGCTTGCTCTCATAATGATACTTGTTTTTGCCCTTGATCTGCACATTTTCCCTGCCATTGTTCCATTTTCTTACGGGTCTCCCCTGGGAACAATCCTCCTTGGCATGGCTCTACCCATATTAATTGTAGTAATTTCTACCATACCAAATCATACTCTGATTATAAGGAGTGCTACCATAGATTTTTTGAAGAGTGATTTTGTTTCTGCCCTTAAGGCAGAGGGTCTTAAAGAATCCACGTTCAGAATGAAACTCATAAGAAATGCTCTTCTACCCTCCATAACACAATTCTTCATGCAGTTTGGTTATCTTATAGGCGGAATATTCATAATCGAATCACTCTTTTCACTGCCAGGGATGGGTACTGTTATCATTACAGCTGCCCTTGAGTATGACTATCCGGTACTTGAAGCTGGACTTTTTGTTACATCACTGGTAATGATTTTTTCCAATCTCGCAGCGGATCTTCTTTATCCTCTTCTCGATCCAAGAGTTTCCTATTTGTGAGGTGAAAATAAAAATGGTTGAAACCTATATGAAAAATAAATTGTTAAAAAAATTTCAAAATTTAAAGAAAAAAAATAGTATGGCATGGATTTTAATGCATGATTCCTTTTTCAAATTAGGGTTCGGAATACTCGCCTTTTTTATAATTATAGCATTAATATCTGTGTTTTATCTGCCTTATAATCCTGTAGCTACCACTGGACCTCTGTGGTCTCCGCCTTCTCTGAGCCACCCATTCGGAACAACCGCAGATGGCCAGGATCTGTTCAGCCAGTGGATGTATGGAAGTCAGCCAACGCTCTTTGTTGCATTTCTTTCTGCCTTTATTTCAGCTGTATTTGGCGTTGCTGTGGGAATTTCTGCAGCCTATTTCAGAAGAGCTGACGAGCCCCTGATGAGGCTGGCAGACGTTTTCCTTATTCTCCCAGTATTGCCACTTTTAATTGTGATTGCAACATTCGTAAGGCCCACGAACTTTTCAGCTTCAGTAATAATAGGTCTTTTGTCGTGGCCCTGGATGGCAAGAACCGTCAGATCATCAGCACTTTCTGTTAAGCAATCGCCATATATTGAAGTTGCAATTATGAGTGGGACTCCCCACCGGAGTATAATAAAGGACATATTTAACCATACACTTCCCCTTGTAATTGCGAATAGCATTTTCTCTGCCACTGGAGGAATTTTATTTTTAGCATATATGGATTATCTGGGTGTTGGTCCCATAACAAGTTATGCATGGGGAACGACTCTTTTCTTTGCTCAAACCGCTAATGCACTGTACGTTGGTGCATGGTGGTGGATTGTGCCCTCTGGATTGAGTATAGGAATACTGGCCACGGGGCTTTCCCTTATGGGATATAGCCTTGAAAATGCATACAGAGGTATATCCCAATGATCGATGAGGATATTCTTTCTGTAAGGGATCTTTCCATAGTATATTCCTCCTATGGCGAAGAAAAAAATGCAGTGAGAAATGTGTCCTTTGATTTGAGAAGAGGAGAAATATTGGGAATTGTTGGGGAAAGTGGTGCTGGAAAAAGTACTGTAGGTAAAGCAATTTTAGGATTGATAGAACCCCCGTCCTATGCCAGGGGACAGATCACATTTGAGAACAGGAATATTTTGGAAATGAGTGAATACAGACTGAATAAAATAAGATGGAATAAGATAACAATGATTTTTCAGGCTTCAATGAACTCTCTTAATCCTGTTCAGAGTATTGAGAGCAATTTTATTTCTGTAATTAAGGATAAAATGAAGATTAATGACAAAATAGAATGGGAAAGGCTGATTGACGAGGCACTGCTGTCTGTAAGCCTTCCCATTGAAGTGAAGAAAAAATTCCCTCACCAGCTGAGCGGGGGTATGAAACAGAGAATACTCATATCTCTTGCAATGATCACAAATCCACAGGTTGTGATTGCAGATGAACCAACAACTGCTCTGGATGTCATAACCGAATTTTACGTTCTTTCTGTCCTAAAAAATAAAATTAGAACTTCTGGTGCGTCCATGATATTTATTACCCATGATCTTCCGGCAATTGTTTTTATGGCTGATACTCTCGCCGTTATGAGATATGGAGAGATTATAGAGCATGGCCCGGTATCAAATGTTCTTTCAAAACCACAAAACGATTATACAAAGAAACTGGTAGGTGCCTATTATGAGGTGGAGTTGTGACAGAGGATGATAATTCAGACATTGTTGAAGTTACAGGAGTGAGTAAGTATTATGGAACAAAGGGAAGAATAGTTACAGCCCTTGAAAACGTTTCTTTAAATGTAAAACGTCTGGAAAACATAGCCATTGTGGGAGAAACTGGATCTGGAAAGACTACCCTTGGAAGGATTACATGCGGACTTGAGACTCCAAGCCGGGGGCAAGTGAAAATAGATCAAATTGAATCAACAAGATACAGAAGAACCAAACTATGGAGGATAAGTCAATATATACACCAGGATCCATATGGAGCCATAGATAACCTCGAAGATGTAAGAACGATTCTTTCCAGGCCACTCCGTTATCTTCTCCATATTAAGGAAGAGTCAGAAATTGATGAAAAAATTATTGACGCGTTAAGATTAACTGGCCTTGACGAGAGTTACATAAATAAGAAGGGCGGTGATTTGAGTGGAGGAGAAAAGCAAAGAATACTAATTGCAAGAGCTTTTATTTCGAATCCAAAATATGTGGTAATTGATGAACCAACTACCATGATAGATTTTGTACACAGAGATGAAATTATTGACACTCTGGCTAATATGGGAAGAAATGGAAATACCACCCTGATGTTAATAACTCACGATATAATGATTGTGCCAAAGATTGCAAAAAAGGCAGCTGTTTTATACAGAGGTAAAATTATTGAGTACGGGTCTGTAGAAAATATTCTTAAGAAGCCTCTTCATCCCTACACAACCTTTCTGACTTCCATCAAGGTGAACAATCTTACTGAAAATAAAAGCCTGCTTGAGTATCTTCAGACCTATGGCAAGGAAAGACAGGTGGGTGAACCATCTAAAAAAGGTTGCGTATATTCATCCATATGCCCCCTTGCAGATGCAAAATGCAAAGCCCAATCCCCTGACCTTCTGGAAAAGAATCAGGGACATTTTGTTGCCTGTTTTAAATCTGGAGAATTTAGAATTGTATGAAAAAATTTCACCAATACTGGTGAACTGAAGACTTTACATTGTTATTATAAATTTCTTCTATTTTTTCCATTGTTTCTGTATCCAGATCCTTCATGCCAGAGCTCCCAATGTTCTCAATTACCTGCTGTTCTTTTTTAGCTCCAGCAATTACGGTTGACACCTGTCTGTGCATGAGTATCCATTTCAAGGCAAATTGGGCCATTGTGTGGTCTTTTGGCACCAGAGGCTTGATTCTTTCAACTATCCTTACGCCTGTTTCAAAATCTACCCCTGCGAATGTCTCACCTCTGTCAAAGGATTCTCCCTTTCTGTTGAAATTTCTATGATCGTCCTTTTCAAATGTTTCCTTTCCTTTAAATTTACCTGTTAACAAACCTGATGCAAGTGGGACTCTGGTGATTATCCCCACATTTTTTCTCTCTGCGAGTTGAAAAAATAGATCTGCAGGCCTCTGCCTGAAAATATTAAATATTATCTGCACTGTGGAAACACCTGGATACTCAATTGCCTTAATAGCCTCTTCAACTTTTTCCACACTTACACCGTAATTAATTATTAACCCCTCATTCCTTAGTCGTTCAAGATCATCAAACACCTCTGGTTTATAATAAACTTCCCATGGTGGACAGTGTAACTGAAGGAGTTCCAGCTCCTTCATACCCAAATTTTCCATACTTCTACTTATGAACTTTTTGAGATTTTCATAATTGTATCCATCAGCATTGTGTGGATTCAGCCTTCTCCCTGCCTTGGTGGCAATGTGGATCTGGTCACCATATTCCTTTTTTATTTTTGAAAGTAACTTCTCCGATTTTCCATCTCCATATACGTCTGCAGTATCAAAAAAATTAATACCATTTTCAACCGCAGTTTCCAGAGCATCTATGGATTCGTCATCCCTTACAGTCCCCCATGTTCCTCCAATAGCCCACGCACCAAAACCTATCTCCGAAACTTTAATTCCTGTCTTTCCAAGCATCCTGTATTTCATTTTTCATCCTCTTGATTTACAGGTAATTTTCATTTATCCATTTTTCCCATATTTAAGTAAAAGCCATCCACCGTAAATTTTCTGGGATGCTCCCATTTTCAGAAATAGCCTTAAACACCAGAGCACTGGGTCTCATCTCAATCTTTTTCGTACTGAGATCCACCCCAAGGATTCCAAATTTTAATCCAAAACCTGAACTCCATTCATAGTTATCCAGAAGGGACCAGTGAAGGTAGCCTCTGATATCAATACCGTCCTCAATAGCCCTTTCGACCTGACTAAAATGGGATACCAGATATCTGGGTCTCAATCTGTCTACACTGTCCGCAAGACCATTTTCTGTGACTATAATTGGCAGGCCGTATTTTTCGCCATATTGCTTTAATACGTTATAAAGACCTTCAGGATAATATTCCCAACCAAAATCGCTTACCTCTCTGTTATCCTTACTTCTCAAGCCCCTTGGAGCATTATGACCATACCCTTCCAGTATGGTATAACCGTTTCCAGTTTTTTTAACAACATGCCTAGTATAGTAGTTGACGCCTATCCAGTCTATCTTATCTTTCAGGTCCTTTCTAACAACTGATGATTTTTCTTGAAAAGATCTGGCCCGGTTAATGGTATCTACCCACTTCATATCTCCCTTAATGAGAGAATCAAAAAATGAATATCTGTCATTGTACAGGGCAAGCTGTGTGGCCTCTATGTCCTGCTCACTGTAAGGTACATAATCGGCATTGGAATATATGAGTCCAACGGGTTTGTCTGTATATTTTTTCATTTCGTCATACGACCTTCCAATTGCCTCAATAATGTGCTTCTTACATAGTAAAGCCGCCTCAACAGATGGAAATGCAGGGGGGAATCCTGATTTTACATTTACGTAACCATTACCATATACAACATTTGGTTCATTCATTATTGAGAAATAATCTGCAATATCTCCAAATTTCCATGCTATATATGTAGCATATTTAACAAATTCAATGACTGTTTGATGATTCAACCACCCGTTCTTCTCATTTTGTAAACCGCTTTCTCTGGATTTGATTGGATCGTGCAGTTCCAGTGGAATCGGCCAGTGATATGCATTTATGATGAGCTTCATGTTTAATCCTTTTACATTTTCGAATATCTTTCTATAATGTTCCACTGCTTCATTGTTTGCTATTCTATCCATTTCTTCCAATGAATCCCTATTTACATTTATTCCTGTTATGTCATTTCCATCCATTACTGTTTCAACATATACTTCCTTACAGGCCTCTGGGAATATGCGTGTCCATTCTATACCCAACCTCATAGTATTTGCACCGATCTCCCTTGCTATTTTATTATATGACTCGTAAAGGTTCCAGTAAGCAACACCATTTTCTGGGAGGTCCCCTGAAACAATGCCGGTTCTTATGTTATTTTCATCGTGAACCCACTTCCACCAGTCAGAATTAACGTCATCATCTCCAAGTCCCATTTCGGATTGAAATCCGGAAAGTGAAAAACCAAATAAAAACCCGTTTTTGAACATTTAATTGTTATAAACCGTGATAATAAAATCGTTTGGAAATACTACCTTCAATGACTCTCTTAAGGCGGAATCCCTTTAATGGATTAGCACCTATATTCCAGTAAATCTATGTCTTCTGAGTTGATTGAAATCATTAGCCTGGAAAGTTTTATCTCAAGATTGGTTCTAATTTTTGAAGGATTGCCGAACTCTGTTCCAAATTCTATTCCCATAACACTTTTTTTTAAAAATGTGTTTTCAACATATTTTGTGCTTATTTTAAAAAAGTCACCCATGAATATGCTGATTGACTGACTTTTAATTTTATTACTATTTTCCATAATAAAAGTTATTGTTTTCCACTTTGCTCCCCTGCCAACCCACACTGAGAATTCCACGTTTTCCTCCTTTCCATCCATTATACATCTTAATTTTTCAATCCCAGTCCTGGAACCTATTGGCTTTTGAGTATTTCTGAATAGCCATATCATTATTTCATAATCCTCTTCTCCAGGCATATCAAAGGATGATGGGTCCTTTATCCAAAAGTCGTATGAAAGATTAAATGGCAAATCGCAGGGTTCGAAATTTATAATCGAAAATTCCGTACTTAATTTAATTGCATTATTCATAATATCAATTACCCTGGCAGGAAAACTAATTTTGAACTCCTTATCTCCTTTAAAATCCTGATTCATCAAATTTTTTCCCACTGCAACTTCAGGATATCCAAATATAGTGTCCTGCTTACATCTAGCATCATTTATTTTAATATTAAAGTTCAATGCTTTTCCATTTAAAATCATTTTTACATTACCATCGAACTCTTCCATATTCCACATATTTGTCTGCATAATTCCATATTCAAGAGATTTTGAGAGGTTTGTGTTTTTTCCCGAACTTATTAAGACGAATTCAGAATCGCTCATGTATTTTCCTATACTTTCTTTCTTTATATTTGTCTACATTTACTACCATACATATGTATCTGAACTATACAACGGTGAATATGCCCTCAATCATTCTAACGTCTTCCAGCTTTCCGTTCTTACCACCCACAGTAAGATCTCCCATCTCTGTCTGAATCAAAAAAGCCTGTTTCACTCCCGGTTCCCTTATTGTATATTTTATTTCCCCCTGAAAAACAACCTCTTTGTTTTTCATGATTCCCTTAATTTTTCCAATAATTCTCCTATCATAGGAAAATATGTTATCTATTGCTTCACATGCCAACCACGAAGTTTTAATGCTGAAAGACTTGTATCTGCTGAAATCTACCCTGTATTTTCCAGGAATCCAGTTCATATAAAAGTAATAATAATCCATTACATCCACAAGCTCATCCTCCTGTATAAATACGGAATAATCTGAGGAATCATTTATAGTTTTTGCATTCAAAAAAGAGTTTTTTCTATCAACAATTACTATTTCTGCAGGGGTAACCTCTCTTGTTCTTACCACACCAATTTCCCCCAATTCTGTAACGATTGAATCTTCAACCTTACCATCTATTACAGAGCAAATCGTTATCCTGTTTTTTGCAGCTCTCCTCAAGCAGGGCAATAGAGATTTGATCCTTTCAGAAGGAAGTGATAATAATACCTCCGAGGAAGAGTTTTGAATTGTTTCCTCCAATTTGCTCCATGTTCTCACGTCGTTTTCAATAAACCAGACATTTGGGGACTTTATCTGTGTTTTTTTCCTGTTGATCTTAACATAGTTTTCAAGTTGATTGACATATTTTTCCATACCATTTATTTCAGTTCTAAATGCTTCTACTGGCATTACAGCCTCGTAGGTCTTTTTTATGCTTGAGTTTATTATAACCAATCCCCTTTTTTCAAGTTTCCCCAGTATATCGTACATCCTTGGCTGAGGTATCCCTGTTTCTTTTATTATTTCGGTCGCTTTTTTAGGTCCATTCATCAAGAGATAGGCATAAGCCTTTATTTCATAATTTGAAAGCCTAAATTTTTCAAGCTGCCTGAATACATCATCATCCATAATACCATCTTTAAACAATAACATAATACAAATCAGAGTATATTAACGATTTATGGTGTGGAATGGATATATATTAATTCATATATCTGATCTCATTCTGAATACAGGTATGAAGCCTAAAAGAGAAAGGGCAAAAAAGGGCATCAGTATGGTTGAGGAATAGAGGGAAAAAAGATCTGAATACGCCAGTATTGAAATTAACGACAGGATTCTCCCTGATACAAGGTAGTATTCTCTGTTAATCCAGAAATGTCTGGTTCGGGTAAACTTATCAAGATATTGCATAAAATCACTCATGCCCATATTAGATAGGGGGGTTAAGAATAGTAATATAATGAGAGATGCAATAAATACTAAAATAATTGAATAGGATAAATGAAATGTAAATAGAATTGATGAAATAAGCATCACGGGTATGACATAAATTATTTTTTTGCCCAGCTTCCTGGATAACATGGGTGCCATAATATTTGATAAGAATCCACCAAGGGCTGTTACTGAGCCATATATTCCCGCTACAATATAACTTCCAGATAGATAATAAATATATACTGGAATAAGAGTGCTCATAGCCATTCCAAGGATTGAGGAAAAGAAAAAGAATGCCCTGTAACGAGAATAGTTTTTCTCTTTTATAATGGTTGTTTTTATGCTAAAGCTCCCACCTTTTTCTCCATTGTTTTTAATAAATGTGGCTGTCAGTGATGATAACAGCAGGAGAATTGATGAAAGAGCAAAATCCATTGAATACCTGTATAAACCATGGAAATTGGAATAAGAAATCAAAAGGCCGCCAAGTGTTGGGGATATTAGTGAGGCAACACTGGAAATTGCTGAGTTAATTGAGAGAAATACCATTCTGTTAGAGCCTTTTGAAATTTCTAATGAAAATGTGGCGTTCCCACTCCAAAAGATGCCAGAACTTACTCCAATCAATAGACCAAAAAAGAGAGCGTTTTGGGAAAGATAAGGAATCACAAAAAGAAGGGCTATGGTTAATGCTCTCAGTATATTTCCTGAAATAAAGAGATATCTTGCGCTTATGACTTTCATCAAATATGTGCTGATTATGAAAAATATTGTCTGGGAAATCTGAAGTGCAATCTGGTAAATAATTACACTTTCAAGATTGCTGGTTACAAAGAAAAGTATGTTAATAAATATACCAGACAGACCTCCTGAAAACATGAAGAAACCCAAGGAAAGGTAATATTTTTCCTTGCTTCCAAAGGTTTTTCCCCCTGAGATATTATTTAACATTTAATCCTTCATCTGAAATTTCCCTACCCATTGCCATGGAAAATAAATAGTTTCTTTAATACCACATTATGGAGTTTAAAATTATGTTGTGTTAAAAAATAGGAGTCAATGAATGACAAATTTTAAGAACAGAGGAGTGAATTTGTTATTATGAAAATTTTACTGCTTGGTGGAAATGGCTTTGGTAATGTTCATGCGCGATCTCTGGCAAAACTTGGTTATCGATTCTCTGTTTTTTCCAGAAAGGATGAGGTTTTAAAGAAATACAGGGAAGAGTTTGGGGTAAGTGAAACTTACAGCGACTTGAATGAAGCAATGCTCTCAGATTGTGATGTTGTGGATATTGTGATGCCCCACCATATGCACTGTGAGATTGCAGTGAGAGCCATGGAAATGGGAAAGCATGTTATTATTGAAAAGCCCATATCAACCACACTGCAGGAAGCTGATAAAATGATAAATGCCTCCATGAAGAATAGGGTAAAATTTATGGTTGCAGAACAGTATTATTTTGATCGTTCCCTGCAAAAAGCCATAAAATATGTGGAGGAGGGGAAAATAGGAAAGGTACATACCATAATTGTAAGAAATCAAAGATATTTCGATTATGGAGGGTGGAGAAAATCTGAAAAAGAAATGGGCGGAGGTGCTCTCATTGATGGTGGAATTCATTTTATGGAGGCGTTCCTTGATATTGGAGGGGATTATGATGATATAAAATCTTTCAATTACAGGGGAGGCAATGTCATAGGTGGTGAGGATACCACAATGGCAATGTTTTCCTTTAAATCAGGTGCAAGAGGGTTATTTTTCTATTCCTGGGCATACAGACATTCTCCAAAGTTGCCAGCATACGAAATTGTGGGAACTGATGGTTCAATTGTTGAATCTACGGTTAAGGGAAATATTAATACGTCCTTTGGAAGACCAGTTCTCAATGGATCGATCCAGGACGTTGAGGAAAAGGATGTGATTGACATGGAGATTTCAGGTTTTCTCAGGGCTGTTGAGGATGATAGAGAAGTCCCATATCCCCTGGCAAACGCAAGAAGAAACCTGTCAGCCGTTCTAAAAATATATGAAAATGGAAACCTTTAAAAAATTATGAATTTATTTTCCCTCTACAGTCATCTCTTCCCTAATCAGATCTACACATTTTTTCCTGATTTCTTCAAAGTTGTTCTCTATGTATGATATCTTCTGATTTTCATCCCCATTGATCCTATCTATGATTTCATTCTGCACTGTACTGCTGAATCTTTTTTCATCAAAGGTCCTTGCGTATTGGGATGCCATTGTAAGGAATGGGTTGTTCTTTGCCAGTGCAAGCAGGAGGTATTGCAACGGCTGATTTACACCATAAAGCTCCTCAGAAAGGAAGAGAAGTTTTCTTGATATTATTTCCTCTCTTATCTCGTTGATTCCCATTACTTATCGCACTTTCCGTCAGGGCATGCTGGATCAAATGTGGCCTCAAGCTTCAGATACTTTGCAGAAACCTTATCGCTCTTTTCCTTTGTTTCTGAGGCTATCTTCTCCACAATCTTCACCGTGGGTTTCTCCTTCTTCTCCTTCTTTTCCGTTCCTGAGTAAAGAACCTGTTCAGATTTGCTCCTGTCCCTGTATACTGTTATTCCCTTGCAGTGGAGATCCTTGGCCAGCCTGTAAGCCTTACTTATGTCTTCAGGTGTGGCATCATGTGGTAGATTTATGGTCTTTGAAACACCACTGTCGCAGAACTTCTGGAATGTGGCCTGCATCAATACATGCCATTCTGGATCAATTTCATGGGCTGTGACGAATATTCTCTTAAGGTCCTCTGGAAGATCAACGCCCTCAAGATTTCCTGTCTTCGCCACTTCCTGCATTAACCTATCTGAATACAGGTTCCTCTTCTTTGTGATCTCCTCAAACAGCGGATTTACCTCTATGAGTTCCTGCCCGTTGAGCACATGCCTCATAAATGCAATGGCAAAGAGAGGCTCAATGGAAGATGAACACCCTGCGATTATGGATATTGTCCCAGTTGGGGCAATTGTAGTTGTGGTTGAATTCCTCATTAATATCCCCTTGGATTCATACTCTGAACCATACCATCCCGGGAATACCCCCCTTTCCTCTGCAAGCCTCTGGGATTCTTTGTGTGATTCGTCATTGAGGAATGACATTACCTGTTCTGCAATCTTCAGGGCATCCTCCGTATCATAGGGTATGCCAAGCATTATGAGCATATCTGCAAATCCCATTATTCCCAGGCCTATTTTTCTTGTCTTTCTTGTCATATCCTCAATCTGCTTCACAGGGAACTTATTTGCATCTACAACATTATCGAGAAATCTTACAGAAAGCCTGATTGTCTCCCTGAGTGCTTCCCAATCGATGTCTCCATCCACAACAAACTTTGAAAGATTAATGGATCCGAGATTGCATGATTCATAGGGCATGAGAGGTTGTTCTCCACATGGGTTTGTTGCTTCAATATCTGCAATATTCTTCACAGGATTGGCCCTGTTTATTTCATCAAGGAATATCAATCCAGGATCGGCAGTCTTCCAGGCCTGGGTTATTATGGTGTCCCACATTGTCCTGGCCTTTATTCTTGATACTACCTTCTTAGTGTTCGGGTTTTTGAGATCGATATATCCATCTGAATCAAGTTTTTCGAAGAAATCATCCTCCATTCCCACAGATATGTTGAAATTTCTCAGTATGGTGTTTTCTGAATCCTTGCTTGTTATGAACTCCATTATATCAGGGTGGTCATATCGGAGTATGCCCATATTTGCGCCCCTTCTCTTTCCACCCTGCTTTATGACTTCAGTTGTTGTATCGAATATCTTCATAAAAGAAACGGGTCCGGATGCGACACCTTTTGTTGATCCAACAATATCATCCTTGTTTCTGAGCCTGGAAAATGAAAATCCTGTTCCACCACCGGATTTGTGTATTTCTGCGGTTTGCTTTACTGCTTCGAAGATCTCCTCAATGCTGTCTCCAACTGGAAGTACAAAACAAGCTGAAAGCTGTCCGAGCCTTGCGCCCGCATTCATCAATGTTGGTGAGTTTGGAACATATTCAAGCCTTGTCATCATTCTGTGCATTCGTTCAATAGTATCCTCGGCTGTCGTTGGCTTTGTGTAAATGAAATCCATGAACTGGCCGAAGGTTCCTGTCAGTACGCCGTCCTCCTTCAACCTGTTAAAACCTCTCTCAAGAACTTCTATCTGTGTGTTTGATATGTTTGAAAGTTTCTTTCCATCCTTCTTTATTATGCCTTTTTTCTGATATGCAGCATAGTCATAGAGAGCGTCAATTATACCAACATGGTTGGCAACTCTTCTGAACATCTGGCTTGGAGTTTCAATAATTTTTCCCTCCTCATCTTTGAGCAGGTATCTTGCCTCAAGCACCTTGATTGCATTCAGAGAAAGTTTTAGATCATCATTTACACCCAGCCTCTGCTTTTCCTCCCTTATGAATCTTCTCTTTTCCCTGTAAAGTATGTAAGCCTTTGCCACCTCATTGAATTTTTTACCGTCAATATTTGTGGACATTAAAACGGATTCAACTGTATCCTGTATTTTCTCCACAGTTGGTGTTTCACCCTGGGATTCAAGTATCTCCACAACCTTGTCGCTTATTGTTTCAGCATCCCTCATTGTTCCTATTTTGACACTTAACATGGCCTTGTAAATTGCCCTGGTGATCTTTGTCTTGTCGAACTCTGCAGTTTTACCGTCCCTCTTTATAATTTTTTCAATTTTAGTTTGTATCATTTCACTCACCACGTGTATATTTTTTTGTATTAAAGTTTTTTTCATATTTATGAAGTTATTTTCACTTCACATGAAAAAAACTTGCGCTATAAGTTAAAGTATTAAGATGTTTAAAAACATATTGTATTTGAATTAAGAAATTATTCTAATATATGATCTGATTAGAATCTATTATAATAATCTGATCTATTTTGAATTTTAAAACATATAATAATTGCTATTATTCAGAACTAAACATCCTGGACTTTTTCAGTATAATATAAGAAAAATATTTCATACAATTAACAATCATCCATCATGCCGGTAATGGATAGACAGATGAAAATGAAACTTCAGGCCGAACTCGCCTATGTAAAGGAAAGACTTGATCAGATAAGGCAGAACAGAGATGAGCAGGGAATCAACAGGGAAGAAATGGAAATGCTGGAAAAAAGAAAAAGAGATATTATGAATCAGCTGTTCTGAGGGGGAGGGGGGTATGTTTCCACTGGAACTCATGGAACCATACGGGGCTTTGATACTTTGAAATTATGATTTGAGTTTCTTATGATTATATCCACATCCATTCCAGTTTTCGAATTTTCTCTCTTTATATAACCAAGGGCTATTCCTTTTTTCAATGTTGGTGAAATTGAACCGCTTGTAACTATGCCCGTTTCATTTCCATTTACTGTAATCTTATTTCCGTGCCTTGGAATTGTCTTTTCATCTGATGAAATGAATCCCCTGAAAACAAATTCTGGTTTTGTATTTTTCATTAGAGTTTCCTTTCCAATGTATGAATGATCTGAATTAACTATAAAAGATATGGATGCTTCAAAGGGATTTCTATCCTCGTTAAAATCCTGACCTGAAAGAAGCATTCCCTTTTCCATTCTTAAGGTGTCTCTTGAACCAAGGCCACATGGTCCAAAGCCCATTTTTTTGAGAGAAGTGATTAATTTTTTCCATATTTCAACAATAACTTCATTTGAAGCTATGATTTCACAGCCCTTTTCTCCTGTGTAGCCTGTTCCAGAAACAATGATATTATCTTTTTCATAAAATTTAAAAAATTCAGGAAATGAAAAACCTATCTCTTTCATTACATTTTCAGATTCAGGACCCTGCACAGCAATACATCCCATTTTGTCAGAAAAATCAGAAATTTTTGCATTTCCCTTATTATTTTTCAGAATATGATTGAGTATTTTATCTTTAGTTGCTGCGTTTGGTACACATAAATATTTATTATCATTGAATTTATATATTATAGTATCATCCACCATATTTCCCCTTTCATTAAGGAATGCTGAATACACACAATCCCCATTCTTAATCTTCTCAACATCTGTTGGTAAGAGGAATTGCAATGTTTCTGTTGAACCTTCACCTTCAATAAAAATATCACCCATATGTGAAACGTCAAAGATTCCACATCCATTTCTCACATAGTTGTGTTCCTTTATTATTGATTCATAATAAAGGGGCATATCCCATCCATGGAAATCTACAATGTTTGCATTCAGTTTTACATGTTCATTATAAAGTGGCGTTCTCATGACCTCACCTTCATTTCATGTTCTCCACTGGAAATGGTCCCCCCTCCCCCTATCATGCCTATGAAATATTCATGAACCCTTGTATCATCTGTAAGTTCAGGATGAAAGGTCAATCCAATTACATTATCTTTCCTTACCATTATGGCCTTATCCTTCAGGGATGCAAGTATTTCCACATCTCCAGTACTTTTTATTGCAGGTGCCCTTATGAAAACAGCAGGAAAATTTCCTATGCCCCTTATGTTTACCTCTTCAATAAAGGATTCATGCTGCCTTCCATAGGCATTCCTTTCTATCTCTATATCAAGAAGGCCCATTCCTCTTACCCTCTCATCATTGGTATTCCCTGATGCGATTATTATTCCTGCACATGTACCCATGAGGGGAATTCCCCTTTCTTTTACAGCTTTTATGATCTCATCGTATATGCCATATTCCTGTATGAGCTTGTAAATTGTTGTACTCTCTCCACCCGGCATAATTATGCCTGAAAGATCCTTAATATCATCCATCTTCCTTATGCGTACAACCTCTATCTTCTCTCCCCTTTTTTCTGAAATGATATCCAGCATCTGTGCGTGTTCTTCCACATCGCCCTGGAATCCAACTATACCTATTTTCACGTCTATTTATTGTAAATCAGTTAAAAATTGTTTCCAATGGAAAACGGACTTTAAATGTGATATGTTATTAAAAATTATTTGAAAAGGGTTATGTAATCGTATGGGGCCTTTTTTCCATAGCAGAACTTTACCTCGTTAAATCTTCCCTTCAGATCCATAACATCCTTTCTTATTTCCTCATCTGGTATATCTTTTGAAATTGCCCTGTAGATGAGTTCTGCCACCTTCTTAACATCGTCCTTTTCAAAACCTATTCTGGTAATTTCCTGTGCGCCCATCCTTATGCCGCTTGGATCCATGGAATTTTTGTTATGATCAACAGGTATGAGGTTTTTATTTAATATTATGCCACATCTCTCAAGCCTCTCTGCCACTCTTTTTCCTCCACCGTATTTTCTCACATCCCCTATTATGGTATGGGATTTTGTAAATCCAAGTTTTTCTCCAAGGACATCAACTCCAAGATCGTGGAGCTCCTCCCCAAGAGTCTGGGCATTTTCTATTGTTTTCCTGGCATAATCCTCACCATAATCTATCATTTCAGCCATTGTTATTCCAAGGGCTGCCATGGTGTTAAGGTGGTGGTTGCTTAAAACTCCTGGAAAGACACCCCGCTGAACCTTTTTCCATGTTTCATCGTCTGTGTTTCCAAGAACTATTCCGTGCTGGGGCCCTGGAAGGGTTTTATGGGTTGATCCTGTCATAACATCAGCGCCCTCATGAAGTGGGTCCTGGAACTGTTTCCCTGCGATGAGCCCAATTACATGGGCAGCATCATACCATACCCTGCACCCTATCTCCTGAAAGGCATCCCTCATATCCCTTAGTGGAACTGGGAAAAGGAAAACTGACTGCCCAAAAAGGGCAAGCTTTGGTTTTTCCTCTTTCAGTACCTTTATGGCGCCGTCAGGATCTATGGACATTGTATCCTCATTGAATGGGTAGTTCACTATATTGAGGCCCCTGAATCCAAGGGCTCCAAACTTTGCCGCACTTATATGCCCTCCTCCCGAAAGGTCCGGTGCAGTCACATTCTCTCCAGGTTTTGTCAGCCCGAAGATAACCGCCATGTTTGCGTTTGTTCCGGAAACAGGCCTTGGATCGACCTGGGGCACATTGAAAAGCTTTTTCCCAAGTTCATTTACCTTATCTTCCATAAGATCCACATAGTAGTTTCCCTGGTAGTACCTGTGATGGGGCAGACCCTCAGCATATCTGTGGCCAAAATCAGTGAGCAGCATTTCCATTGCAAGCGGGCTCATCACATTTTCCGAAGCTATCAGGGGAATGCTCTCCTTAAACATCTGATTGTTTTTCTTAGCATATTCTCTTATTTCCATTGCATCCTTTAGATGATCTTCCATACTCTTCAATATTAAAGGTGTATTTTAAACCATTTTATTATTAATTATGGAATAGCCAGAGGTATGGAGAAGAGAAAAGATTATTTTATAATTTAAACTGAAGGAATGTAACCACAGTGATGAAATCAGCCTTGTCTGAAAAAATGATGAATGACAGGCAGTCTGAGTGGTTATTTATCTTACTCTTTCCAGAGAGAATGAACCAAGATCAAAAGAGGTGTTTCTTGAATACACTTCGATCCATTCCCTTGTCCTGACATTGCTCAATCCTGAGACCCTGATATACTGTTTTGAGTTGGAAATTTTAAACTCAATGGTTCCATCCATGATGTAACTTATTGTTTCATATATTTTCTGATCGAATAGACCCTCCTCAAGAAGGTAAAGGCTTACACACGGATTGGATCTTCTCTTTTGGGTGAACTGCTGACTGAACCTCATAAATATTTTCTCGTCAAACTGAGGGATGAATGCTGTGAGGGATATGAATAGCAATCTATAATATGGATAGGTCCTCAATATTTCCATCTCCAGACTCTCCATGGATTTTATAAGGGCAGAAAGGTTTGTTATATTGTCAATAACAATTGAGTTCTTTGACGGAGATGGAATCTGTATGGATCTTGAATATATATCAATAAACCTCAGAAGGCCGCTCTCCTCATAGGAATCTATGGAAGCAAGATCTGAGCCCATAATTCTGGCTATCTCCGCCTTAATCTGCCTCAGGTCCCTGTCTGCAGAAACTATGACAACAGGTATGTTTTCCTTGAAAGATCTTGCTACGAAATTGTATGCCAGTACTTCCTTTGAGGAAAAGGGTGGTCCAAACAGTACAATGTTTGATGTCATTGGAATTCCGCCAAGGAGAAGATCATCAACCTTTGTAACACCTGTGAGCACCTTTCTGCTCTTATCGATCTTAATCACGCCTGGAACCTGTACATCCTGAGAACTGTCAATGGCCTTCTCTGCAATTTCCGCCTTCTCCTTTGCATTCTGCGCCTTCCCAATTTCCACAAGGGATTTCAGGTATATCTCTACCTGCTTCTTCCTCTCCTCTGCCTCCCTTATGGCCTTATCAAGATCATTAAGGATTTTTTTAAGATCATCAATTTTTACTTCCGGTTCACTCTTTTCCATCGGTTCCCTCACCCACATATGTTCCTGAAACTACCCATGGAGGAGATTCTGGATCAAAGGGTTCCATGCCATTTACCCTGTGTTCTTCCAGAGATTTCTCATCCATTTCAATACCGAGGCCAGGCTTTCCTGAGAGTTTGAAATATCCATTGCTTATTTCATAACCCTTCACAAGATTACGTTTCCAGTCTGGCCATGAAGCCTCAAAGCTTTCCTGAATCAGGAAGTTGTTGATTGTTGTATCCAGATTCAGGGTTGCAGCAGTCTGCACAGGCCCAAAGGCATTGTGGTATGCCATCGCAACTCCCCATGCGTCTGCAATTGCCGCTACCTTGAAGGATTCCATTATGCCTCTTGTATTGGTCAGATCAGCCTGTATTATATCAACCTTTCCCTCCACTATGTGCCTCATGAAATCCCTTGAATTGAGGATTCTTTCCCCAAGGGCAATGGGTGTCTGAACCATACTCCTCAGTTCAGGCAGCCTCATTTCAAGTTCAGGATGGAGTGGTTCCTCAAAGAACAGGCACTCATAGGGATCAAGCCTCTCCACAATCCTTCTTGCAGCTTCAAAGGAATATCTTCCGTGGAACTCTATTAACAGATCAAGATCGAAATCAAACTCATCTCTTAACCCTCTCACAATTGCCTCTGCATTGTCAAGGCCCTTTCTATCTATCTTGTCATAGTTGTTTCCAAAGGGATCGAACTTAACTGCAGTGAAACCTTTTTTGTGTATCTCCCTGGCCTTGTTGATAAAATCCTCCGGAGTTACGCAGTCCGAGTACCAGCCGTTGCTGTATGCCCTCACACTTTCCCTTACCTTTCCCCCAAGAAGATTATAGATGGGTTCTCCTGCGTATTTTCCCACGATGTCCCATGATGCTATTTCCACCGCACTCAATGCAGAGGTTGCCTCCATGGATCTTGAAAGATAGAATGAATGCTTATAAAATTCAAGCACGTTTGCAGTGATATCTTTCACATTTTTTCCAATAAAGACTCTCATCACTTCCCTTATGCTTTCATAAACAGGAAGCGTCATCAGTGTTGTCGGGGCCTCACCATAGCCAACCATTCCATCATCCGTTGTGATCTTAACAATTAACATTGTTGAGCTCCAGGGCGACGATTTTTCAGATGTTTTTTCACTCACATTGTATATATCAATTTCTTTTATCTTTCCTGACATATGTGTATATGTTTATCAAAGGTTAAAAAGTTTCTAATTTCTGAACAGGAATAGTTATATAACACAAAAATGAATAGGGAATTGTTTGGCACGAACACTCATCATTTCGGAAAAGGCTGATGCGGGAAGGAGAATTGCGTATTTTCTCTCCGATGGTAAATCAAAGCAGAAGAGGTCAAAGGGCCTGAACTTCATCGAATATGATGACACGGAAAATGGCTTTTACCTTGTTCCTCTGAGCGGACACATAGTTGAACTGGATTTTCCAAACTCATTAAAGGACTGGAAAATGGAAACGTTGAAAGATCTCATAAAATCCGATCTTATTCACAACGTTAAGAATAAGACTGCCCATGAAAGCCTTACCCATATGGCCTCCATGGTTGATACTGTTGTTGTTGCAACCGATTATGACAGAGAGGGGGAACTGATAGGGAAGGAGGCCCTGGATATAATAAAATCACAATCAAAGTTCAGGGGAAAAATATACAGGGCAAAATTCAGTGCCCTGACAGGGAGAGAGATAAAGGACGCATTCAATAATTTCATAGATGTGGATTATAACCTCGCAGATTCTGCAGGAGCCAGGGAAGAGATTGACCTTTACTGGGGTGCAGTACTCACAAGATTTTTCTCACTCATAACCAAAAGACTGGGAAAAAATTTCCTTTCCATAGGAAGGGTTCAGACACCCACACTTGCCATAATTGTGAGAAGGGAAGAGGAGATTGAAAATTTTGTTCCTGAAAAGTTCTGGGAAATTAAGGTAGATTTTGATAAGGATGGGATTTTTACAGGTATTAATGAGGAGGGAAGAATTTTCCACAGGGAAAGGGCTGAAGAAATCCTGAAAAAAATAGATGGAAAGGATGGTAAAGTTCTGTCATTTGAAAAAAAGGAGGAGAGAATATACAGGCCATCTCCATTCAACACAACAGAATTTATGAGAGAAGCCTCAAGAATCGGCATCATGCCGGGAAGAGCAATGAAAATTGCCGAATCACTGTATGTGAGGGGATACATCAGTTATCCAAGAACAGATAACACGGTTTACCAGAAGAGCATAAACCTCAAGGCAATTGTGGAGAAGATGAAGAAGAGTGATTTTTCCAGAGAGGCTGAAATGGTACTTTCCCAGGAAAAAATCTATCCTTCAAGGGGAAAAATGGAGGCTACAGATCACCCTCCCATATATACAACTGAAATTGCATCAAAGAAGGATCTGAGGCCGGACGAGTGGAAGGTGTATGAACTTATTGCAAGGCGTTTCCTTGCAACACTCTATATGGAAGGAAAGAGAGATGTAAGGGAATCCATAATAGAGATCAATGGGGAGAAGTTCAAAACCCACGGGTCTGTTGTTACAGATCCTGGATGGTTGCAGATATATCCATACAGGAAAGTTAATGACATATATCATCCCGATCTTGAAGTGGGGGAGAATGTAAGGGCAAATAACTGGAGAATGGAGGAGGGTGAAACAAAACCACCCTCAAGATACGACATGGCTTCTCTCATAAAGGAGATGGAAAGCCTTAATCTTGGCACAAAGAGCACAAGGCATGACATAATAGAAAAACTTCAGTCCAGAGGCTTCATTGAGGGAAATCCAGTGAGGCCAACCCCTCTCGGAAAGGCTCTGATAGAAGGGGTCATGAGTGTGGATTCAAAGATATCCGAACCAGATATGACAGCAGAACTTGAGAAATTTATGGACAACATAGCCTCCGGGAAGGATACAAAGGACCAGGTTGTGGAAATATCAAAAAACATGCTAAGCAATGTCCTTTCCGATCTGGACAAAAACAGGGATAGGATATCAACAATAATAAGAAACGCTCTGGAAACCGGAAAGCCCGTAGGTAAATGTCCCATCCATGGAACAGATATACAGGCAGTAAAGATAAGGGACAGCATCAGGTTTAAGTGTGAAACAGAAGGATGCACCATTGATTATTACCACAAAATAAGGGGAATGTTGAAAGAATCTGAGAAAAACTGCCCTGAGTGCGGTTTGCCACTGGTAACTGTAATAAGGAGAGGCCAGTCCCCTGAAGTTATATGCATTAATCCACAGTGCAAATACAACACGGAAAGGCGTGCGGCTGGAAAATGCCCCTCAGATGGAGGGGATCTGGTAATAAGGCAGTCAAAATATGGAAAGAGGTTCCTTGGTTGCCTGAACTTTCCAAAGTGCAAACAGACCTATCCTCTTCCACAGAAGGGTGAAATCAGGTCGACAGGGAAGGTTTGCCAGTTCTGCGGAGCACCCATAATGATTGTTGAAAATGGAAAATATTCAAAGGAGTTTTGTCCAAATATGAACTGTGAATTCAACGGTAAAAAATCTGGCAAAAAAGAAAAGGGTGAGAAGGTAATAAAATCAGAAAATTCTAAAAAAAGTTCCACGTCAAAGAAAGGCACTGGAAAGAGCAGAGGAAAGGTGAAAAAGGTTGCAAAGAAAGCTGGTATCTGAAATAGGAACCGCAATTTTATTTGTCATATCTTCACTCATTGCGGTAGTAATGTCACTTGAGTTAGAAGAGATTACCCCCACACACCCTTCAAGCAACCCGGGTGCAGGGGCAGGGTACGTCATTTATTTCATCATTGCCGTAGTGGTAATGTCTGCCCTCATCATATTTGTGGCAAGAAAAAAGAGGATGGGCATTCTTAGATATGTGTTTGCCATATCCATAGCCTTTGTTATATTTGTGGTCGGTTCCTTACTCTATGCCCTGCTCCCCATAACCCTTGATGAGTACTATGTTCTTGTATATGTAACACCCTTCATTTTCCTGTACTTTTTACTGTTCAGGCAAAATTGGATCATAATAAATATAGTTGGTATACTTACATCTGCTGGCCTTGCGGCCATATGGGGGGTAGATCTTGGAATATATTCGGCAGTTGTTCTGATGTTTGTGTTTGCAATTTATGATTATATTGCAGTGTACAAAACAAAGCACATGCTTGACATAGCCCGGGCGTCCACTGGATCGCAGATGCCCCTGTTCTTTGTTGTGCCCGATTCAAGGGGGTTTGAAACATCAAGCATCGATATTGATACACCCGGTGAAGAGAGGGGTGCCATATTGATCGGCTTTGGCGATATTGCCATTCCCAATGTTATGGTAATATCATCGTTCCTCTATGGGGGATCACTTTTCTATCCCTATTATATCCTCCCTCTTCTGGGTGGGATTGTGGCTCTTTTCATAATGTTCCTGTTCATAAAAAGGCCAGCGCCAGGTCTTCCATTCATAAACACTGGAGTTCTTATAGGATTTGGCCTTGCCCTTCTCCTTGCCCATTTCTGAAAAATCTCTATTTTAAAATAGATGCAATATTATATATTCAGGATGATGGCAAATCCAGAATCGGGGCTGACAAACAGATGATTGCTTACGGCAAAAATTACGGATGCCACACTGGAAGATGTCATATGACTTATGGAATAAGTTCGGACGCAACACTGAACTCCAGCCCTATGTATGCGCTCATCAGACTTGCTGCATCAGCTTAGATAAAAAATGAGAAGTCCATAGCGCTCACCAAAGCCATAGCAATGAAATCCGAATATGGTCGCTTTCTCATGTATTATCATGAAAAAAAAGATTGTTACGTATAGGTTTTGTATAGGTTTTTTAAATTAATAATTACGATATTTAATAAAAAAATATACACATTTTAATGCTGAATTTTCACCGCTCCAATTTTTCCCGCTTTGATGATTTAATGAAGGAAAACCCTCTTTCCTGTGAAATAAAGGGAAATCCCATATTTTTTGCATGCATCCACTACATCCTGATCTCTTATGGATCCTCCCGGTTCAATTATTGCTCTGATTCCGGCAGAAGCAGCCACATCCACATTGTCGCTGAATGGAAGATAGGCGTCAGAGGCCATCACGCTTCCCTTTGCTTTTTCACCGGCCCTTTCCGAAGCAATCTTTACGGCCTGAACCCTTGAAGTCTGTCCACCCCCAATTCCAACGGTTGCTCCATCCTTCACAAGAACGATTGCATTACTTCTGCAGTGGGCAACTATTTTCCATGCAAGCATCAGATCGCTCTCCCTGACTCTATCACTTTCATAAATTGTCTCAACTTTCTTTGGAGCAGCTGGAACAACGTCCTGCTGCAGATATCCATTAAAAACAGTCCTGATCTTTCTCTCTGGCCCCTTTCCCGAGTATATGGCCATTCTCAAATTTTTCTTTTTTTCAAGAATCTTCCTTGCACCATCGGTGAACTCCTTTCCAATGAGGACTTCAACGAAAAGGTCTTTAATCTTGGAAGCCACATTTTCATCGATTTTCCCATTGACGCATATTACTGATCCATAGGCACTTTCTCTGTCTCCATCTATTGCCCTTTCCAGTGCCTCTGAAAAATCCTTTCCTGTGGCAGCACCGCATGGTGTGTTGTGCTTGATTACAACGGCAAAGGGTTCATCAAATTCAAGGGCGGTTTCAATGGCCGATGACGCATCCATATAGTTGTTATATGACATCTCTTTCCCATGGAAGACTTCAAGTTTCCCAAATTCAGGAACTTCATAAAGATATCCTTCCTGATCAGGATTTTCCCCATATCTTAGCTTCTTGGGCCTTTCAAGTTTTATTTCCTCATAACTTTCCTTTTTACCAGAAAGGGCATTGGCAATCATCCTGTCATAGGAGGATGTGAGTTCAAAGGCCTTGATGGCAAGCCTTTTTCTTGTTTCTTCCGATATTTTCCCTTCCATCATTATTTCGTTCGATACGGCATTGTAATCATCCTTATCCGTAAGGATTGCAACCCTGCTCCAGTTTTTTGCAGCCGCCCTTATGAGGGAAACACCACCAATGTCAATATTTTCAATCATGGTGTCCATTCCCTTTCCCATGTTCCCCCTGAAATCATACAGATTGCATATTACCATGTCAAAGATCGGATATTTGAGGTTTTCAACCTCCTTCCTGTCCTGATCATTATCTCTTGCCAGTATGCCAGAAAATATTGCAGGGTGGAGTGTTTTTACCCTTCCTTCAAGAAGTTCTGAAAATCCAGTCAGAGAAGATATATCATTGCACTGGATGCCATTATTTTTCAAAAAGGAGGCTGTCCCGGAAGAGGCAAATATATTGTTGCCCTTAACCCTTTGAAAAAAGTCAGTTAAACCATCCTTATCCGTAACGCTCACAAGTATATTCATGGTTCAACAGTAATTCTTGTCATAATATCTTTATTATTACCCATGGTAATTATTCATTTTGTCAGGTAATTTATTCTTTAAATTGACAAAACATTTTATAAAAAAGAAATCTTGCCTCCTGAGAGGAATAATAAATGGCAAGGAACATATCAGTAGAGGCAATCAAGCAGGTACCAACCTTTCAGAGAGAGGTAGAACTTGTAGAGAGAAAGGGAATTGGTCATCCGGACAGCGTTTCTGATGGAATTGCAGAGGCAGTAAGCAGGGAACTGAGCAAGTATTATATAAAGGAGTTCGGAAAGATATTGCACCACAACACAGATCAGGTTGAGGTAGTTGGCGGCCAGTCATCGCCGAAGTTCGGTGGAGGGGCAGTTCTTGACCCGGTTTATATTCTTCTGAGCGGAAGGGCAACAACCACTGTAAATAATGAAAGGCTGCCCGTGAAAGCTGTGGCTGTGAAGGCTGCAAAGAGATATCTTGAGAAACAGTTCAAGCATCTCGATCTTGACGGGGATGTAATGATCGATTCAAGAATAGGCCATGGATCAGTTGATCTCAGAGATGTATACGATACATCAAAGCACAGAGCAAACGACACATCCTTTGGAGTTGGATTTGCGCCATTCACAGATACAGAGAGGCTTGTAAAGGAAACAGAGAAGTACATTAATGGGGAATTAAAATCAAAGCTTCCAGCTATTGGCTATGATATTAAGGTCATGGGATACAGGCAGAACAAAACAATAAATCTAACAGTTGCTGCTGCATATGTGGATAAGTATGTAAAGGATAGTTCTGAATATTTCTCTGTAAAGGAACAGCTTCAGAACCTTCTGGAAGATCATGCAAAAAAGGTCACAGACGAGGATGTTAAGATATTCATAAACACTGCAGATAAGGATGGAGACAAAATAACAAGCCATTACTTAACAGTCACAGGTCTTTCCATGGAAAACGGAGACGACGGTTCTGTGGGAAGAGGAAACAGGGTTAACGGAATAATCACCCCATACAAACCCATGAGTATGGAGGCTGCAGCTGGAAAGAACCCGGTTACCCACGTTGGAAAACTGTACAATGTGCTTTCCAACAGGATAGCAGATAAGGTTGTTAAGGAAGAGGGAAACGATGTGGTTGAGGTATTCGTCAGGATAGTTTCCCAGATAGGAAGAAGCATAGACAACCCACATGTTGCAGATCTTCAGGTAATATACGCAGACAATGTGGATGCATCAAAACACAAAAACAACATCACAGCCATAGCAGACTATGAACTGGAACACATCTTTGACCTCACCCAGATGTTTGTGGACGAAAAGATACCTGTATTCTGAAAGGAATGCAGATAATAAATATTTTATATATATTTTGAAGATCATTGTTTGAGAATGGAATCAAACATTTATGATAATATAGTTTCAAAAATATCATCAATTTTAAAGAAGCAGGATATTCAGGAAATAAGGGAAATTGCAGACCAGATCCTTATTCATGTTGAATCCCTCCCGGATGATTCAGAGTTAAAATATATAAGGGAAGACGTTTTAAAAATCAGGGAATCCCTTTCACAGGAAAGGGCAGTACATTATGCAAGAATAGCCCTTAAATCCCTCTCTGGACCGAAGAGGGGGAAGATTAATGATATGGATATGAACAGGTGGCGTGAATATGAGGATATTATAACAGACAGTCTATGGATAATTAAAAGGAGGGACAGATCGGGTGCCCATAACGCAAATTACTGGGGTAACTTTATTCCTCAAATCCCATATCAGATGATTAATCGGTATACTAAAAAGAATGAGTGGGTGCTTGATACCTTTGCCGGAAGTGGAACAACCCTGATTGAATGCAGAAGGAATGGCAGGAACGGCATTGGAATTGACATATCTCCTGATGCAGTTGAAACATCTGAGAAAAACATTGAAAATGAGGAGAACAGATTCAATGTCAAAACTAAGGTGATCAGGGGAAATTCAATAAAAATTGATTACAAAAGGATCATGGAAGAAAACGGCATTGAAAAGTTTCAGCTTGCCATACTTCATCCACCATACTGGGATATTATAAAATTCTCAGATGACACGGAAGATCTTTCAAACATGCCTTCAACAAAGGAATTTCTAAGATCCATGAGAATCCTTGGAGAAAAGGTGTATGATGTTCTTGAAGATGGAAGGATGGCAGTTCTGGTAATTGGGGATAAATATTCAGGGGGTGAATGGATTCCTCTTGGATTTCTCACCATGAATGAATTGATGGCCTCAGGCTTCAATTTAAAATCCATTGTGGTAAAAAACTACGATCTCACAAGGGGAAAGTCAAATCAGGAAGAATTGTGGAGATACAGGGCCCTTATGGGAAATTTTTATGTTTTCAAACATGAATATATATTCATCATGGAAAAGAAGAAGGGGCGAAGATATAAAAAAACAGAAAAGGAATAATTGCTTGCAGGGGTTAGGGAATCATGGAGTCTGATTTTTTTGTTGCAAAAGATGGCCATTTTACCCTTGACCCAGGGGCATATTTCGGCATAACGCCAAGGAATGTTTGGTCAAGGACCTTTAAGGAAAATGATGAACACAGGGTTACATTGAGAGCAAATGTTCCTGTGATTGAGGATGATGGCAAAATATACATTCTTGATTCAGGCATTGGAAAAGAGCCGGATGAAAATATCAGAAAATGGTTCCAGTGCACAAAGGATTCTGATCTTCTTGAAGAGATCAGGAAAAGAGGAATAGAAAAAGTTGATGGCATATTCCAGTCCCATCTTCATTTCGATCATATGGGACATAGCTTTACGGATTTTCCGGGCGCAACCATTTACGTTTCAAATACAGAAATCGGGAATATGAAAAATCCTGATGAACTTTCAAGGGGAAGTTATGTAAAATGGGATAAAACCTTTTCAGGAACCAAAATCAGGCCTCTCTTTGGAAACATCCAGGTTGGTAGTTTCAATATTGTAAGATCTTCAGGGCACACCACTGGGCATCAGATAATCTTGTATAAAAAAGGTTCAACCAGAATAATGTATGCAGGAGATATAATTCCCTCATCCTTTCATCTGAAGCCCTCAAGGATAACCGCCATAGATTCCATGCCCCTTACCACGCTCAGGGTAAAGAAGGATTTATTGAGGAAGGCCATAGATGAAAAGTTTTTGATTCTATTTTCACACGACACTGAGCATTCAGGAGCATATATTAAGGGAGATCCTTCCGATCCAAAGATAGAGGAGTTTTATGACTGATTGCAGGTAAAAAATATGATGGAAGGTGCACCAAAAATATACTATGTGGATCTGAAGCAGGACGATCCAAAAAAGGCAACAATGAGAAAACTCAGGGATCTTGGCATTGCATCAGAAACCAGCAGGAGGTCCATGAAAGTTCATCTGATCCTTAGAGCAGATTCGGAAAAATTCTGTACAAAGAACGACAGGGAACTGGTAATTAGAAGGGGAATCTGCCTCATAGAGGGTTCATGGAAAAGGGACGATCTCTTATATGGTGATCATGGATCATTTGAGAGGAAACTGCCCACACTGATTGCAGCAAATCCCGTAAACTATGGAAAAAGGAGTTTGCTATCATCTGCAGAGGCCCTCAGCGCATTACTTTATATTACAGGATTTAAGGAAATGGCGGAGAAAATCATGTCAAAGTTCCACTGGGGTCATACATTCCTTGAAATCAACAGAAATCTTCTGGAAGAATATGCACAGGCTCAGGATGAGGATACAATACATCAAATAGAGAGGGCATATGGCCTTGATTGATAAAAACAATCAAAATAAGGGAGCAAACAGATTTAGTATGTGTTTGCCATGATCGTTTATGCACACCAACGACGCAGTTTTTGAAAGATATGAAATAGATCTGAATATAGATATGGAAAAGAAACCGTTCTCAGGCAAGGTAAGAATAAATGTGGAAAACAGAGATGAAGATCTATTTCTTGATATGGAGGATATGGAAATTAAGGGTGTGAGTGTAAATGGGAAAGATGGAAAATTCAGCATCCTTGATGATAATAGCATTCTCAAAATCAGTACAGGAAAGGGAAAGAAAAGGATAGAAATTGATTATACAGGCAATGTTAATGAAAAGCTTTCCGGACTGTATAGAGCAAAATATAAAGAAGGTGTGATGCTCACAACCCAGTTTGAAAGCACAGGCGCAAGAAGGGTATTTCCCTGTGCCGATAATCCCTCATCCAAGGCTGTATTTTCCATAAGAGTGAGGATTGGCCAGGATCTGGATGCCATAGGAAATATGCCTGTTAAATCTGAAGTGAGGAATGGGGACGGGACAAAAACGGTCGAGTTTGAGGAAACCCCGAGTATGTCCACCTATCTCATATACCTGGGAATTGGAAAGTTCTCCCAGAGGAAGAGCAGATCAGGAAATACCGACATAATATTGGCTGCGCCTGAAAAACATCTTACAGATTCCACATTCCCTGATGAAATAACCTCTGAAGTGCTCAAAAGGTTCAATGCCTATTTTGGAATAGATTATGTTCTGCCAAAGGTGCACATCATTTCCGTTCCTGAATTTGCTGCAGGAGCAATGGAAAATTGGGGTGCAATAACATTCAGGGAAATTTATCTGAGCATTGGCAAATCCACCAGTCTGTCCACATATAAGGGCACGGCAGAGGTTATTGCCCATGAACTTGCCCATCAGTGGTTCGGCAACCTTGTAACAATGAAATGGTGGAACGACCTGTGGTTAAATGAAAGTTTTGCAACATTTATGAGTTATAAAATTGTCCAGGAAATTAAGGAAAAATGGAATCCCGTGGGAGACCAGATATTTTTAAGGACAGAGGGGGCCCTGAGAAACGATTCGTTCAAACTCACCCACCCCATAGATGCAAAGGTTAATGACCCCTCTGAAATCGCAGAGATCTTTGATGAGATATCCTACGGAAAAGGATCAAGCATCCTGAGAATGATTGAAACATACATGGGAAGGGAGAATTTCAGGAAAGGGATAAGCGCCTATCTGAAGAAATTTTCCTATTCCAATGCAGAAGGCAGGGACCTCTGGGAAAGCCTTGAAAGGGAATCTGGCATGGAAATATCCAGAATTATGGAAAAATGGATCAAAGAGGAAGGTTATCCACTCATAGTTGCAGAAAAGAATGGTAAAAGGGTCCATCTGAAGCAGGGAAGATTCTATGGCAATGGAAATATTGACGGAAGCAAGGCATGGCCCATACCTCTCGTAATAAAGAGGAACGGAAAATATGAAAGCCATCTCATGGATGGAAAGGAGATGGAAATTGATCTTGATGGCATATCATCATTGAATGGCCATTCTGCAGGTTTTTACAGGGTAAAAATTTCAGAGGGTCTTCTTGATTCAATCTCAAAAAATATGAATCAGTTGAATGAATTTGAAATGTATAACTTCCTTTCGGATAACTTTGCCATTCTTTCTGCGGGAATGATAAGCGGTTCTGAATTCCTCAAAAGAATGAAAATAGTATGGAAGAGTGAATATCCAATGGTAATAAGGGAGATTTCAAGGGAACTGGATCTTCTTTATACCCTTCTGGATGGCTCGGAAAAGATTGGAAAGGAAATTAATGAATTTTATTCAATCCACAAAGATATGAAGAAAGAGGATGAATCTGATCCCAATGTGAAGATCGCATACAATTCCTTAATTTCAGTATATTCCAGATCAGACAGGAATTTCAGAAGGGATTTATCCTCACAGTTTAATTCTTTCTTTGAGCAGGAACCTGAATCCAGGGCAATGATTGCCAGGGCCTTCGCAGTGGAAGAGGGAAGGGCAGAAAAAATAATTGAGTTTATAGAGAAATCAGAAAACGATGAGGACAGGGTAAAGCTCATATCTGCCCTTGGCCAGATGGAAAATGAAGACGGATTGAAGAAAGGCTATGACTATGTTATGGCCGGGAACATAAAGAAGCAGGATCTGCCATCCTATATAGTGAGCCTTGGAACAAACATACACGCAAGGAAGTTTTTCGTGGGCAATTTCCAGCCTCTTATGGAAAGGCTACACTCCATATTTGAAGCATCAAGAACAACAACAAGAACCATGGAAAATACAGTTCCCTTTGCAACGCTGGGGAATGACCAATCACTCAAACAGATAAGGGAAATGGAGTTCATGAAAAAGTTTGAAAAGACCATTGGAAGAATAGAGGAGATAAGGGAGATTTACACCAAAACCGCAAAAACTTTTTAAATTTTTAAATTTAAAATTACCTGAATCTTTCAGCCTGCCTGTTCTTCTCCCTTCTTGCCATGTCAAAGGAATATATGATCAGGACAATCCCAACCACAAGTATTGTCAGACCTGCATATGCACCCGCTTCCAGATAGAATGGAAGGGAGCCCAGGTGCACACTTATATTTGAACTTTGATTTCCCCTGTTAAGAACATAAAGATGCCAGTTGCCATTCTGGTTCGCAACCATGGACCTTGACACTCCTGCACCTGTGAAGTTTGATTCAAGATATATCTGGCCTCCGGGAGAAAGAAGATAGGTGGTAAAATTGTTGGTTGTATTTGTATTGATATCAACGGTGTAGCTCAGGGGCTCACCTGCAGATGCGTTTATGGAGAATATATTTGGGGAAGGGCCCCTGGATTTCACATCCGTGAAACTGTTTATTGTGCTGTAAATACCGAATATGGAAACACTGAAAACTACAATTGAAACTATAAGAAGAGCAATCCCCATTTTCAGTGCAGTTTCACCTTTAAGGAACATTATGTTAACACCATCCCATGCTTATGTTTATTTTAATACTTCTATTTTTTCAATTTCCCCATTGGCAAATCTTATGTTATCTTCTCTTAGAGTTTTCCTGATTATTTCCTGGCACTTCTCGCCTGGGAGGAAGGGCCACTCCACAGAGAAACCAGAATAGGCCTGTCTGGATGATTTGAGTTTGCTTCTCTCCCTTCTGATTGCATCTATTATATCAATAACTTTCTGAAAATCTTCTCTGTCTTCAGAATATTCTTCCTCTGTCTCAGGCCATCCTGGAGAATGGACGCTTCTTCCCATGTTAAGCATGCTGTATGCCTCCTCCGTTATGAATGGTGCAATGGGGGCATACAGTTTCATTATGGATGCGGCGAACTCTCTGGCGCATGCCGCAGTCTCCATCTTTTCATCCTCCGTTCCGCTCTGAACGTAATATTTGATCATCTCAAGGTAATTGTCGCAGAAGCTGTTCCAGAAAAGATTATCGGTCTCAAGCCTTGCCCTTGATATATCAAAGTTATCATAAGCCTCCTGTACCTTCTTTACAGTAATATTTAAGGATGATTTCATCCATCTATTGAATGGGAGTTTCAGTTCACCATGAATTTTTGCATCGGGAAGGGAAGAAACAAGCTTTACGGCATTGTATATTTTCACAACCGTACGCCTTCCCCGCACAAGTTCCTGATCCTTCAGGTTTATATCTTCATATATGGAGGATGAGGATGCCCACAGCCTTGTGGCATCTGCTCCATACTTTGTTATGATTTCATCGGGATAAACAACATTTCCCTTGCTTTTGCTCATCTTTTCTCCCTTTGAATCAAACACATTTCCGCTTATTACAATATTCTCCCAGGGAACGCTTTTGAAATGGATCAGGGATCTGTAAATGGTTGTAAAGGCCCATGTTGTTATGATATCGTGCCCCTGGAATCTTACGGTCATGGGATAGTGTTTTTCAACTCCACCAATTTCCATTCCCAGTGTGGGTGAAATGGAAGACGTGAACCATGTGTCAAGAACATCTTTTTCCGGCATGAGATCCTCTGATCCACATTTCTGGCATTTGATTCCCCTGTCGAATCTGGGATCAACCGGAAGTTTTTCCTTTGGCGGCAATACGATGGATCCGCAACTGTTGCAGTACCATACAGGTATGGGTATGCCAAGGTTTCTTTGCCTGGATATGCACCAATCCCATTTCAGGCCATTTATCCAGTTTTCATATCTCACCCTCATGAATTCAGGATACCATTTTATCTTCCTGCCCTGGGAAATGAGCTCATCCTTGAGGTCAAGATATTTCAAATACCACTGGCTGCTTACCCCAATTTCAATGGGCGTGCCGCATCTTTCGTGTGTATTCACAGAATGCCTTATTTTCTCCCTTTTGTTTTCAAGACCTTCTGATCTGAGGATTTCCTTTATTTTCTTCCTTGCCTCTTCAATCTTCATTCCCTCAAGGGGGCCATCATCATGTATTAATCCTCTTTCGTCCAGAATTTTCCTTAATTCAAGATTATGGTCCTTCCATATGGCATAGTCATTCTGGTCCCCAAAGGTACATATCATCTCTGCACCCGTACCCTTGTCCATAATGACCCTTTCATCCCCTATAAGGGGCACCTTTCTACCATAGATCGGAACAAAAAACATTTCGTCCTTTAATTCCTTTAATCGCCTGTCCCCTTTGTTAACTGCAATGGCAACACATGCTGAAAGCATTTCAGGCCTTGTGGTCGCAATTTCGATCTCCCTGCCACTTTCCGATTTGAACGTTATATATATGAAATCTGTCTCCTTTTCCTGGTCTTCCATTTCTATCTGGGATATGGCAGTCCTGCATGTGGGGCAGGTAACCGTCATGCCAGATTCCCTGTAAGCCCTTCCCATTTCAAGAAGGTCAATGAACATTGACTGTGCAATCTTCCAGGATTCCCGGGAATATGTTGTATATGCATTTTCAAAATCGGCACTGAATCCAGCCCTGCTGAAAAAGATCTTCATCTTCTCTATGGCCTCACCAGAAACCCTTTCACAGGCTTCAAGAATATCTTTCAGTTCCATTTTATTTATATTAAGATGCAACTCCTTTTCTACAAATCTTTCTGTGGCAAGGCCGTTATTGTCAAACCCAAAGGGGTAAAAAACTCTGAATCCTCTCAATCTCTTGTATCTGGCCATTATATCCTGGTGTGGATAGGAATAGGCGTGGCCCATATGAAGGGAGCCTGAGACCGTGGGTGGTGGTGTGTCAATGGAAAATATTCTTTTTGAATCACCAATTTCAGCCGATTCCTTTTTCCCATTATTTTTCCATTCTTTCTCCCATTTCCTCTCTATCTGATCCACATCCAGATCCATGCATAGTTAATTTAAAACTTTTTAAAACACTTTCCCTATATGGGTGCAATGTGATCCTATGGATGAAGAAACGATTGTTGATCAGATCAGGTCGAGAAATTTCAATATGAGGAAGGATTTCGATTCTATTAAAAGGAGTTCGAAACACTCCAATGTAGTAATGATAGTGGATGAGATCATAAAAGAGATGGGAAAATATTCAAGATGCCTTGAAGAAAAGAATAAAATATGTACTGGAACAAAGAAAGAGGATATGAAAATCTGGTCATTCAGGGAAGTCAGGAAGGCAGACCCTGAAAGTTTGCAAAGCGTCCTCCTGTATATTTCAGGGAAGCTTGGGGAGGAAGTCAATAAGGAAAAGGAATTGATTAAAAATCTCAATCAGGATTACGTGAAAAAATATGTAGAGGCAATGGATAAACTGAGGATAGATGTGGAATACCTCTATCATAATCTTGTGGAGAAGCAACTATGACGGAAAATATTGCGTTTATTGGAACAACAGCAGATGATGCAAGCATAACCATATACAGCTATTTCAGGGAAAGGGATCAAAATAAGGAAAGATATTTTCTTGCAGACAGGAGGCTGCCTCTGCTGGATGATGTTGAGGAAATCGTGGATAAAAAGTATGATATAATCGTGTTTCTAAGCAGGCATTCATCTGAGAAAAAGGTAAATTCAATCACGGTTCACCCTGTTGGAAATTTCAGCAGGGCCGATCTTGGGGGAAAGGAGGGCGAAATATGCCCTTCTTCCCCAGAATTGCAGACAGCCATGCTGAGAAGAATGATCAGCGCCTATCATGGGGAAAAATATGCTGTGACCTTTGAGGCAACCCATCACGGACCTTTAACGGAAAGACCCATAATATTTGCAGAGATTGGAACAGAGGAGGAAAACTGGAAGGATCCGGTTGCACTGGACGTTCTCTATAAGGGTGCAACGGAGTACAAAAAAGAGAGTTATCCAAACTATGTTGCTGTGGGCGGAGGACATTATGCACCAAAATTCTCATCATATATAGTGGAAAATAAGGTAAATGTGGGGCATATCATATCAAAATACAGGCTTCAGGAGATTGGTGAAAGGGAGATAAATATGGCTGTGGAAAGGACTGAAAACTGCCGCGGCTTTATTGTGGACAAAAAGGGCACAAAATCTGAGGGTTACAACATTGTGAAAAAGGTATCGGAAGAGAGAGGACTTGAAATTATAAATATCTAATATATTTATAATAAAATTATTTAACAATTATATATCATATTGCAGCCTGACTCTTTATTTACTGAAAAAATTGATTTTCTTCCATTGAGCGATTTAATTTTTCATATTCTTACAAAATCCATAATTTAAAGGCTTAAGAGTGCAACTATTAAATTTTATTATAAACATATTTAAAAATTAATAAAAATTAATGTATAATCATTTTATAATTTTTATAATCACTGAAAAAATCAGGGTCGCCATACAACATTTTTGTCAGAATTTTTAACCAATCTTTATATACTTTTTATCAATAACTAATTGACCTCAAGTAAGGTCTGGTGAAATACATAATGGAACAGCTTTTGGAGGAAGAAAAACCTCCCGGATTAACGCCCCTGTTCAGGGCAGTAAATATTGAGAAAGCCCTGAGCCTCAAAAACATCTTTTTCAAATATGAGGGGTCCTCGTTAACGGGAACGCAGAAAGACAGGATATCAAGGCTTCATGTTAAGAGGGCAATTCAGATGGGTTATGATACCATCTCAGTTGCAACCTGCGGCAATTATGGTGCGTCTGTGGCATACTTTGCATCTCAGATGGGAATAAGGGCTGTGGTTGCAACACCATCATTCTACACAGGTGCGAGGAATGATGAAATATATGACAGTGGTGCAACCCTCATAAAGAAAGATATGAAATATGAGGATCTGGTAGACTACATAAAGGACAAATCGGTGGAAGAGAACTGGTATGACTGCAGTCCGGGTTCAATCAATTCATGGGTTGATTCCATGGGATATGAATCCATAGCCTATGAGATTGTAAACCAGATGGGGCATTCCCCTGCCTATGTTGCATGTCCTCTGGGGAATGGAACAACAATTGCAGGAATTTATAGTGGTTTCAAGAAGATGTATCGTTCAGGGAAAATAAACAGCATTCCAAGGCTGATTGGATCAAGCACATCCCTTGGAAACCCCATCGTTTATTCATGGAAGCATGGCTACAGGAAGATACAGGAACTTGAACCGGCAAGGATCGTGGAGACAGAGGTAAATGAGCCACTGGTATCATTCAGGTCTCTGGATGGTCAGAAGGCGCTCAATGCCATATATGAATCAAGGGGTGTGGCCATAGGCATAAACGATCAGGAGATGGTAAAGTTCTCAAGGCTCATTGCAAATATGCAGTCATTGCAGGTTCTTCCCGCATCAGCCTCAGCACTCTCGGCCACATACAGGCTGCTGAGAAACAGAAATTATAATGGGGATGTTGCAGTTATCCTTACCGGTCGTGGACATTAAATGGAAAAAGCTGCCGTACTTTCAGAGGGTTTTCTCGGTACAACTTACGGGAAAACGGCAAATGGACTGTGCAGATATACAACAAGGTTTGATGTTGTTGCTGCAATAGATAGCACAAAGAAGGGATTACCCATTGGAAAGATAGTTCCAAGGGCAAAGGAATCCATAAGAATAGTGGGAAGCCTGGAAGAGGCCATGGATATTGGTATGGAGACAATGGTTGTGGGTGTTGCAACCGATGGAGGATTTCTACCTGAGAATTACCGGCCATACATAAGAAAGGCTCTGGAATCAGGATTAAAGGTTGTGAGTGGTCTTCATGAGTTTATCAGCGACGATCCAGAATTTTCTGCCATTGCACAAAAAAACGGAACAGAAATTGTGGATGTAAGAAAAATATTCATGAAGAGAAGGGACTTCTACACAGGCAGAATCAGGGAAGTAAGATCAAAAAGGATTGCTGTTCTTGGTACTGACAGTGCCATAGGAAAGAGGACAACTGCCGTATATATGAACGAATCCATGAAAAAACTTGGAAAAACATCGGTCATGATTGGCACAGGACAGACTGCATGGATGCAGGGCTTTCCCTATACTGTTGTGATCGATTCCATGATAAATGATTTTGTTGCAGGGGGAATTGAAAGTGCCGTTCTTGAGGCATGGGATAGGGAGAAGCCTGATTACATGTTTCTTGAAGGCCAGGGATCTGTACTTCATCCTGCATATCCGGGAAGTTTTGAAATAATTGCCGCAGGGAAGCCTGATGCAATCATACTTCAGCATGCCCCTAAAAGAAAGGATTATGACGGTTTCGATGGAATACCCATTCCCACTCTGGAGAAGTTCATTAAAATTCTGCAGATGCTTTCAGACAGGGACGTTATTGGCATATCCCTCAATGTGGAAAACATGAATGAAGAGGAAATCGGCATTGAGATGGATAGACTTGAAAAAAAGTATGGAATTCCTGTTTTCAATCCCCTTAAAAGCACAGACGAAATGGGAAAGATAATCCTCGAAAAGGTGTAGTCCTTGGATTATATCCAGAAAATAAGATGCTTTTCTGAAATAAGGGTCAGTGTTAACAGATTCAACAGTGAGGAATCTGTTATTGATATTACAATAAAAGATCCGGATTTATCATTCCAGCTTATATTCAAATATGACACTGACATTCAAAATAGTCAGAATCTTGCAGGCCTTGCAGGAATATCGGCAGTTATAAATTACTCACTTTTCACGGGAAAAATTGCTGTTGATTTCCCCACATCTGAAAACGACAGGAAATTCATAAGGGAGATGGCCAGAATAAATAATATCGAGGTTTTTGTAAACAGGCTCTGCAGAAGAAGGTATGAATTTTTCAGGCCGGAATATCTCCCTGAGGAGAAGGATATTAACCAGAAAAATGCAGAGGGAAACACGGAATTCATATTCACCCAAAGTTTTCAGGATCAGTCTTCTCCAGCAGGAAAGAGAGTTGCTGTTCTCTCTTCAGGAGGGAAGGAGAGCCTGATGACAGCAGGAATGATGAGGGAACTGGGTGAAAATCCGCTGGCACTCTTCTTCAACGAATCAGGTGGACACTGGAAACTGGCCCTCCCGTCCCACAGATATTTTAAGGAAAATGGAATTGAAAGCGTAAGGGTATGGTCCAACATAGACCGTTTTTACAATTTCATGAACAGGAACATGAAGATTCTGGATGAAAGGGCCTTCAGGTGGGCAGATGACTATCCCGTGCAGCTGTTCACCTTCACCCCATATTTAATATCATTCCTTCCGGCCATAATCAAAAATGGAATAGGGAATATACTTATGGGCAACGAGTTTGACGATCCTGTGGAGGAACCACCCTACATGGGGATTAAACACTATTACGGAGTTTATGACCAGAGCCCTGATTTTCAGAACACATTCACATCCTATATGGAAAGCAAGGGAATAGCCTGCAGTCTGTGGTCTGCAGTATATGCCATTTATGGCTGTGTTGTGGAGGATATCCTTGTAAACAGATATCCCGATCTTTACAGAATGCAAAGATCATGCCATTCATGCCATTATGATAAAATGGGAAATGTTGTGCCATGCGGAAAATGTTCAAAATGCCTTGGCGTCAGGCTTTTCATTGAATATGCTTCAGGCGATCCAGAAGAGATATTTTACGGAAAGGCAGATGATATTCCAGATCTGGCAGGCAGGGAAAGGCTCAAACTTGATCCGGATGAGCTGAATCTCATGATGGATGGTTTACAGTCAAAAAAATTCAATAAAAAAACCCATGTGTCTGGAATACACATAATTCCCGGGGAAAAAAATGCCCTTTCCCAGATACCCGAGAATTTCAGGGAAAGGATCGGAAAGATATTTTCGGAATATACTTCAGGATGCTGGTCCCTTGATGATGGAAAATGGATTAAATCAAAATGTTGATTTTAGAGAATATTGAGGTATCTCTTTAATTCCCATTCTGTCACGTGGGATCTGAAGGCATCCCATTCCTTCTGCTTCACGGTTATGAAATTGTTGTAAACGTGTTCACCGAGAATCTCCTTCATTACTGTGCTTGACCTCAGATGGTGCAATGCCTCACCAAGACTCTCAGGCATGGCATATATTCCATTTTTCACTCTTTCCTCAGGAGTCATGTGGAATATATCCTTCTCCACAGGTTCTGGCAGCTCAAGCTTCTCCTCAATTCCCTTCAGACCCATTCCAAGGACCGTGGCAAACTGAAGATATGGATTTCCTGCGGGATCGGGGCATCTCAACTCAATCCTCTTTCTCATGTTTTTTCCCGCAGGTATTCTGACCAGAGCTGTTCTGTTCCTGTTGGCCCATGAAATATACACTGGCGCCTCATATCCGGGAATGAGCCTCTTGTAGGAATTTACCCATGATGCCAGAATGGCAGAACCCTGATTGATATATTTCAATATGCCTGCGGTGTACTGCCTTGCCATTTCACTCAAACCATGGGTATTTGATTCATCATAAAAGTAATTTTTCTTTTGATCCTTTGCCATTATACTCTGATGGATATGCATACCCGATCCGTTTACACCGTTTATGGGCTTGGGCATGAAGGATGCATACATGCCATGGTTTTCTGCAGCATTCTTTATCACGCTCTTCAAAACGGTGATCCTGTCTGCCATGGTCATGGCTGATGCATATCTCAGATCTATTTCCTGTTGACCCCATGCAACCTCATGATGGGCAGCTTCCGGTTCATAGCCAAGCAGTCTCAGATATGTGAGAATTTCCTGTCTTATCTGCGCTGCCCTGTCATTTGGCGTGTGATCAAAATAGCCTCCGTAATCTCCCGGTTCATTCACAGGATTTCCACTGGCATCTCTCTTGAACACAAAAAACTCAAACTCGGGCCCAACAAAAAATTCCATGTTCTTTTCCCAGACCTTTTTGAGGTTTCTCTCAAGGACATATCTGGGATCACCCTCAAACCTTGTTCCATCTGGATTGTAAACGTTGCAAATATATCTTGCAGCGTTTCCCTGGGACGAATAGGGGTAAACTGCATAGGTATCAAGATCAGGAACAGCACGCATATCCGACTCTTCAATCTGGGCATAACCTGCCACAGAGCTTCCGTCAAAGACCACACCCTCATTGAGTGCATCCTCAAATCTGTTCTTGGGCAGTGTAACAGTTTTCACAATGCCCTGTATATCTGTAAACTGCATGTGCAGAAAGTCAATCTGTTCCTTTCTCAGCCTTTCAAGGCTGATTTGAATCTTATCTTCCATGGGATTGACTTATTGAAAGTTGCATAAAGTTTTTTCTATGACGTTAACCTATATTGTGTCATGATGGATTTCGACGAAAGCCGGAGGCTGGACTTCAACTATCTCGAAAAGCACAGAGACCTTTTCCCATTGATGAAGAATGCAGGAAAGGCGGTATATGAATCGATTAAGGATTTTTATGGCGGAGGCAAAAATGTACTCTTTGTATGCGGAAAGGGCAACAATGGTGGTGACGGCCTCATCGCCGCATCGCTTCTAAGTTATGAAAACAGGGTGAGAATTCTTCTCTTTACAGGACCAGAGGGTCAGATAGGTGAACTCCCATCCATGGCCATAAGGGAGATGAAAAACGCATCCATAATAAAAAATCCATCAAAGGATGCGGTTAAAAATGAACTGGGATGGGCAGAAGTTATTGTGGATGCCCTTCTCGGAACTGGAATTAAGGGAAATATGAGAGAACCCTATCTTTCCGTGATTCAGGAAATTAACAGAACGGGCAAGCCCGTAATATCTGTGGACATTCCATCAGGCCTTGGATCAGATGTTGCCATAAAACCAAAAATAACTGTGACATTCACGGATATAAAGGAGGGGATGGACGAATCCAATTCCGGTGAAATAGTTCTGAAAAATATCGGCATAGACAGATCTCTCATTGAAAATGCAGGTCGGGGAGACATGGTTTTCTTTCCAAAATATGATCCTAGTACACATAAGGGAATGAATGGAAGATTGCTAATAATAGGAGGATGGGAGCATCATGGCGCAGGAATAATGTGCGCACAGGCATCTCTCAGAGGTTTACCGGATCTGGTGGAAGTACTTGTCCCTGAAAGAAAGTATGATGTTTTCGCCTCCAGGCTGACTGATCAGATGGTTTCCGTATATGATGAAGATATAATGAAAAAATTGGCATCAAAATCCACTGCAATTCTTGCAGGCCCGGGCATGGGAAAATCCTATGAGGCTGTAAGGGCCATGGAGATCATACAGAAATCCGGGAAATATGCGGTACTGGATGCAGATGCCATCAGGATTACGGGCGAAGCAATTATCCCTGTTATGGAAAATGCCATTTACACACCTCACAGTGAGGAGTTCAGGGTACTGTCAGGTTATGAAGCAGACAGGGAAAATGCAGAAAGATTTGCAAGGGAAAACAGATGTGTTATCCTCCTGAAGGGGAGAACTGATATAATCACAGACGGAAAGAGAACAATAATGTCTTCAGGGGGAACTCCAAGAATGGCCACGGGAGGCACGGGCGACGTTCTTGCAGGTCTGGCAGCGGGACTTCTTGCAAGGGGCATGAAACCCTTCAGGGCCGCAGTCCTGGCATCCATGATAAACAAGAAGGCTGCGGAATCTCTGGAAAAGTTTTCTGGATACTGGTGGAACACATCTGATCTCATTGAAAACCTTGGCCCCACAATGAAGGAATATTATGATTACGTAAACCCCAGGGGGTGACTGGCACAGTGGAAAGATCGGAATCAGTAAGATCACCCTGGAATTTCCTTTTGGAGGCTGCAGAGAAGTATGAAAGCTACCCTGCGGTTTTCTACGGTGGGAACGTGTGGAGTTACAGCGATATTAAGAGCATGGCAGGTTCACTATCAGAGGCAATAATGGACAGGTTTTCAGTTAAAAAGGGCGATATTATTGGTGTTTGCCTTCCCCAGTCTGTGCAGTCAATTCTTTCCTATTTTGCTCTGTGGAAAAAGGGCCTGGTGCCGGTTCCCATAGATTCAAGACTGCCCGTATCGGCCATTGATAGGATCGTATCAAGCGGAAAAATCTCAGGAATTATAACATACGAGGGCCTTTATAGCAAGATAAATAGAGAGGATACATCGAGCATATTCAATCTCCTCACAGAACCTGGAGATTTTCTGGCCCATTTCCAGGATCCACCGGAGGGTTTTCTCATTTACAGGCCAAAGGGGACAAGGCAGAGGGCAGTTCTGGAAGAAAGCTGCTACGGGGAAGAGGGGGAGAGTGAGAAGATTGATCCCTATACTGATCCTGCCATTGCCAATATAGTCTGGAAAAGCAATGGCTCCTTTTCCATTGTTAAATTCACTGCAGGGGAAGTTGTAGAAGCCTCAAGGAAATATATGGAAAAACTCATATCAAGGGAAAATTCCACATTCATACAGGCCCATGAACCTTCTGATGCCCAGTCTGTTATTCTTTCTTACATCTATCCTCTCCATTATGGCCACGGAATTGGAATGGAATCTCTGTATGATGAGAATGATTTGAAAGCTGTTGAAAAGAAATATTCTTCAGAGAGCTCATTCATTTTCAACGTAAACTCATGCAGATCAGATTTCCTGAGGGACGTTGAAAAGAAGGAGAGGTCTCAGATCTCTCTGATCTTTTCCAGAGGCATTATGGGAAGGCACATAATTGAAAGTCTGAAGGAAAAGAGATCATCGGTTTTCACCCTTCTATGTGACGAGCATCTTCTTGTTCCCCTTTACTGGAAACAGGAGTCAGAAAGTGGAAAATTTGTAAGATTCATTGAAAATGAAGAGGATGTAAAATTATTGGAAAGGGATGGAAATATAATGGCCAGCGGCACAATGGTATCTGTCAGTGAGGATGAATATGTGAAAACAGACATATTCGTGACAGAATCGGGACTGGAAGAAAGAATCATCCTTGACGAAAACGTAATAATATCCCTGGGGAAATCCTATCCTGTAAAGGATATGGAAGAATTGATTAAAAATGAAATGAAAATTGAGGATCTTAAAATTGTGAATGATGGAAAAAAAATAATTTTAAAATCCTCAGAAAAATTAAACAGGAAAACCCTGAGGGAGATATTTTCCAGGAGGGTTCCCCCTGAGATTTTCAGATTAATTGAAGATTAATCTGCAATCTTTTTGATTCTCTCTGAAATCTCAGTGAGTTTCTCCCTGTATTCCTCATATTTTTTGGTACCGTTTTGCTTCAGTTCTTCCATATAGGTCACAAGAGATGATATTTCGCTGACAGCGTCGTCAAAGCTTCTGGGTCCGCTGGAGAAAAACCCTCCTCTGAACCCAAAGAAGCCCTTGCCATCCTCAGTCAGCTCGTATCTGCCGTCCTCCCTCTTTCTTATGGTACCCTCATTGACCATGTTTTCAAGCATGGGATATATGGAACCTGGAGATGGTCTCCACATTCCAAAGCTCTGCCTCTCCATTGAATCCATGATCTCAACTCCGTTCTTCGGGCCAGAGTTCAGAGAAAAAACAATCCACATTCTCAAATCCTTTCTTCTACCACCAAACATTCCGTTCATGATATCGGATATCCGATATTTGTATATAAATATTTGTAAAATGATATTTTGGATAACAGAGATTTAAATTTTTGTTTTTGAGTAATTAAAGCTTTTAAGATTTAATTAATAATTAGCAATATGGGTTATGAGATGAATAATAATGGAGAATTCGAATAATTCAAATGAACCCGTTGTTTACAGAGGACTGGAAGGCATACTGGCAGCTGAAACAAAGATCGGATTTGTGGATGGCCAGGAAGGAAGACTCTCTTACAGGGGATATGATATTAATACCCTTGCAGAACAGAGCAACTACGAGGAAGTCTCCTATCTTCTCATATATGGCCATCTGCCCAATGAGAAGGAATATAAGGAATATGTGGAAAAGCTCAGAAATGAGGGCGATCTCCCCGGAGAACTCTACGAACTCATAAAAAAACAGGCGGGCAGGACACATCCAATGACATCTCTGAGAACTGCAATCTCATACCTTGCAACCTTTGATAAGAAGGAATCAGAAAGCGATTTTGCAAGCCAGGAAGAGATGGCAATCAAGATCATAGCAAAAATGCCCACAATTGTTGGTGCAATACACAGAGTTTATACCGGCCAGGAAATAGTCAAACCTGATAAGAATCTTTCATATGTAGCCAACTTCTTTTACATGTCTCTGGGAAGAAAGCCGGATCCGATGGAAAGCAAGATGATGGATACGGCCCTCATAATACACGCAGATCATGGTATGAATGCGTCCACATTTTCAGCCCTTGTGACCATATCAACCATGGCCGATATGTACTCAGCCATAACATCAGCAGTATCAACACTTAAGGGTCCGCTTCATGGAGGTGCAAACGAAAGGGCACTGAAGCTCATTCAGACCGTAGGTACACCTGAAAATGCTGAGAAGGTTCTCTCTGAGATGATCGAAAGAAAAGAAAAGATAATGGGATTTGGCCACAGGGTATACAAGGTATATGACCCCAGGGCAAAAATACTCAAACAATATGCCCAGTATATTACGGAGAGGAACAACAAAAACCTGTATCTTACGGCAAACAAAATTGAAGAGCTCATGATTAACAGGTTTGGAAGCAAGGGAATATTCCCAAATGTTGATTTCTATTCTGGTATGGTATATTCAGCCCTTGGCTTCAAGACAGAGATATTTACCCCAATATTTGCAGTGGGAAGGATTTCCGGCTGGGTTGCCAGGTCCCTTGAATATATACAAGACAACAAGCTGTTCAGGCCAAAGGCAAAATATGTTGGAGAGAAGGGCCCGTTGAAATACAAGCCAATGAATGAAAGAGAATGAGATGGTCCAGGAGGATGGAAATAAAGGGTTTTCGGGGAAGATTTTTGTCCCCGATACCTCAGCTATTTTAACAGGAAAAATCGATATTTTATCAATGAAGTGTGTTGTCCCATCCGGGGTAATAAAGGAGATCAGAAAGGGAAAGATGGGAAGGCTGATGGATCATGAAATGTGTGTTATACAGATTATTGATCCAAAGGAAAAATATATGGAAATTGTCAGGGCTGCAGCAAGGGAAACAGGAGATCTCCCCTATCTGAGCCAGACGGATATGGACATAATTGCGGTTGCCCTGGAGATTAACGGTATTATAATTTCCGATGATTATTCCCTTCAAAACGTAAGCTCGAAGCTGAAAATAGAGTTTCAGGGTTGCGGCCTGGAATGCATAAAATCAAGGATAAGATGGGGTTATGTTTGCAAGGGCTGTGGTGCAAAGTATGAGGACAAACTGGAAGAATGCAAAATATGCGGTCACAAAATCACCAGATATCCCCTGGATCAGGAAGAAAGATAATTTCTATAAAAGGGGATATTTTGCTGTAATTTTATCAATTATTTCAGATGGTGCAGGTCCTATTCCAATGCATGTGACGCTTCCAGGATCGATCTGGGTCAGGCCAGCATCCGTAATCACAGATGTGTTCAACCCTTCCCTTTCGCATTCATCCTTAAGTCTGTAAAGTTCCTCTAGATTTTGCAATCTTATAACCACTTTTTTCTGGCCCTGCTCGCTCCATTTCTTGAAAATCTTTTTGTTATTCTTCTGCGCCCACAGGGCACAGTTCACAGCTGCGTGAGATGCCTGTGCCGCAATCTTCCCCTTTCCCATATCCAGATCTTTCCTCACACCAATGATCATTTTCATCTCATCTACCATGGGACATCCTTCCATTTCATTCTGTATGCAAGAATATTCACGCCTCTGTGAAGTATGGGTGTTATGATAAGAATCAATATTATGTCTATAAAATTGGAATAAAGTTCCATAAAGAATTTTTCCGTTATGATCAGGGAAAAGAGAAAAGCCACAATTACAAAGGGCCACATATCCAGAAGGTTTCCCTTCTGGCCGCTCTTCATATTCAGCCTTCTTTTTATAAATGATCCTAAAAGATCACCAGTAAGAGAACCCCATGCAAGGGCAAAGGGTGCCAGAACTATAATTTCAAAGTCCAATTTATATGGAAACAGTGAAAATTCATTCAAAATAAGAAATACAATTATACCCACCACGGTTCCTATCAATATTCCTCCAACATATCCACTCACTGTTTTCCCATCACCAAATATTCTCCTGTTATCTATCCAGTTTTTGCCTCCATCCATGAGGCCATGCCCTCCGGTGATGACTGCCCCTGGATTGGCGGCAAGTGCAGGAATAAATGCAATCAGACCAACGATCACTTCATAAAACAGGTTCTGCATAGTCTTCAACAGCCTTCAGTATATCTGCCTTGGTTATTATCCCTTTCAGTGAGATTCCATCCATTATGAGCACAGCATTAGAGAATCTTAGCATGGGATATATGGCAGATACTGGTGTGTCCATTGGAAGCTGGGGGAGGGGAGAACTCATTATTTTTGAAACGCTCATTTTCTTAAGAGATTCAGGATTCACACCTCTTATTAAAATTTCATTAATATCAGATTCTGAAATTGTTCCCGTAATCCTTCCATCATCTGTAATTACAGGTATTTGTGAAACCCCTTTCTCCTTCATTATGTCCAGTGCCTTTATTACGTAATCAGAGGGGTTGCAAACAATCACATTCCTCGTCATGATTTTTGAGGCAACAAGATCAATGCTTTTTGTTTTGTCCGCGTGTGAAGTCAGATAGGAATATATCTTCTTTACATTATCATATGTGGGATTGATATCACCCTTCTCCATCCTGGCAATATAGGACTGGCTCAACCCACACGCATTTGCGACGTCTTTCTGGCTTATTCCAAGGGACTTTCTCATCTTTCCCAGTTCCTGCACCGAGGGAAGCATGAGCTCAGATTGCATTATGGGTAATATTTTTATCCCTGCATGGCGGAATTTTTAATGATTACCAGTAATAGGAAACATTATTTTAAAAGATTCAATCTCATGTTGAGTAAATTGGAAGATCAAACTAAAAAAGAAAGCATTAAAGAAATAATAAGGAGGCATCAGCTCTATTTTTTTCTGCTCTTTGCCATAGTGCCATCTGTAATATTTGAAATAATGTTCATATTCATAGGTCTTTATGAACTTCTCTTTGCCATTCCGGTTGTAATATTCCTATCCATTCATTATACGGGCATATGGGGGTTCAAGAAGAGATTGAAATATGGCTTTGCAGCCATCATAATTTTGCTCATTGCGATGGTTTTGATCATGACTCCCGTAACTTACCAGAGCCCGGGCGTTTTGAAATTTCAAACTCAGGGCGACAGTTCCATAAGTATGGGAATAAACCCATATACAGGCTACAGCAACTCCCATCTAATATATGCTAACTTTACCGGTCTGAATAAAACAACTGAATACAAGCCAGTAATTGTGATTGTTGATGCAACATCCCTTTCTAACGTGAGTTATTATGTAATGCAAAACACCACGCCGACCCAGGGATATATAAACGTTTCACACACATTCACCAACATACCCTCCGGTGAATATTTTGTCATAGTGAATCTAAACACAACAAAGGGTAATGTGACCACAGGTTTCATTAAGGGTCCAATAAATGAAAACATTTACAGCTATGGAGAATATCTTCTATATAGTTACTCATTCCTCTTTATATTACTATTGGGAATAATCTATATAGCTGGACTGTTGATTGCCAGAAGTCTTTCAAACAGTGCGGCTTACAGAAGAGAACATATGCATAATTGAACTATTTATTTTCCAAAAATCTATATATTTAATAAATATGTACACCCATGGCGATTGAATCCAGAAGGGTACAGCTAACAGGAGGCTCAACATTCATAGTTTCCCTTCCCCAGGAATGGATAAAAAGGAACGGCATAGGCAAGGGAAGTCTGGTAAGTATGGATATAAATGGGGAAGATCTCAGGATATTTCCAGGAGAAGAGGTAAGAAAGGAAATAACCAGAACTATGGAAATAAGCCAGTCTGTAACTGAAGAACTCCTCCAGAGATCAATGATCTCTGTGTACATATCGGGTTTTGATACACTCATAATAAGATCTTCAAGCTACCTTTCACAGGGTGTGAGGGATGTGGTGAAGAAATTTACCAGGCTTGTGATGGGTGTGGAAATATTTGAAGAGAGTGCAAGATCCATAGTTTTGCAGAACGTGCTTGATTCCAACTCATTTCCTCTTTCAAACGCACTGAAGAGAATGATCATGAATGTTCAGAATATGTTCCAGGATACCATAAGGGCGGTAGAAAAGAATGAAAATGAACTTATGGACAGCATCATCTCAAGGGATGACGAGGTAGATAGATACCATTTCTATATAATGAAGGAAATAGGAAACCAGAAGGTTGAGGGAGGTGAGCTGACATTTTACCTCATATTTTCCAGAATACTGGAAAGGATTGCCGACCACTCCGTAAATATATGCATTTTGATGAAAAACGGGGAGATAAACTCAGAGGAGAAGAAGAAGACAGTTCTTGATTTTATGAATTTTTGCAATGAGATATTGCAAAAATCAACAACTGCATTTATGGGTTCGGATCTTCAGTCGCTTAACACCATAATTAACAGCAAGGATCAGATAAGGCGGATGAAATCTTCTGTCATGGAGAAAAAATTCAATGATGTTACGGTGTCATCCATTATGGAAGAGATATCAAGGATCGGTTTATACTCCACAGACATAGCAGAAATCACGATGGACCGTTATATATACAGAAACCAGACGGTGAAGGTTTAAAATTTCATAATTTTATAAACTATTAAAATAAAGGCTGGCCTTTCATCAATCTTGATTTAATGTAAAAATATGCAAATTACTGACAAAATATTTAAATATAGCATGCCACATATTGTATTATGGCAACGTGTAGCTCATGTGGGGCATCCATTGATGATAATGCCCAGTTCTGCCCGCAGTGTGGGGCGGCACAGCAGGCACAGCAATGGCAATCTGGAAACCAGGCAATTTCTGGAAAACATTTCAAAACAATGGGGAAAACACCGCTCATGGGGGGAATGCCCATGGTGGAAATTGCCAATGATAATGGTGTGATTGGTTCAGTCAGTTTCAGTGGGGGAGTTAGAGGCATGTTCGAGGAAGATTTCCAGCTGAATGATCCATCAGGAAATGTACTTGTGATGACAAGGCACAACAAGCCAAAAAAACTCATAAGTGCATTCAGGAACTATTCCATACTTGATCCATCTGGCAACGAAATTGGGCAGATGGATATACACACAAGAAAGGCCGTGTTAAGAAATTCCTCCGGGCAGGAATATGAAGTTACTGAAAGCATAGGAGGATCAGACGTGAAAGTAAGGATGAACGGGCAGGATGTGGCTGAGATAAAACATCACATTGCAAGCAGATATTTTGAAGGAACAATCACAGGTGATATTCCGGCACCTGTATTTGCAACCTATCTTCTTTTCAAGACATTGCAACATGCTGTCAGTTCAGGAGAGTTTCTGGGTCCCGGTTTTCAGAACGGTGGATTCAGGATTTAAACAAAGGAGTTTCAATCATTCCACTCATAAAAAATTATTTTATATGAAGGATTGGCAGATTCAAGCATTTCCTGCATCTTGTAAAAATCCTGTATGAACATTTTCTTCCTGAGGTCCATTATTATGGAGGATGCCCTCTGAAGATCAGACTCAAATCTTTTCAGCACTTCGCCTGATTCCAAAACATCTGGTACCCTTATCCTTTTGTGGCCTATCACGGCGCAGTAAAAGAAATATTTTGCCATGTGCCTTTCATTGAAATATATCTTGTTTCCGTCAATAACGAGATTTACGCCCTCGGTTTCTCTGTAAAGAAAAACATCTCTTCCCTGGGGGATTTCTATTTCCCTGTAATTTGAATCTTTTTGCAGGTAGTCATCAGGGAATAATCCCATTCCCGCCTCATTTAAAACTGAATCTGCCTTTCTTTTGATGAATATTTCATCCATTGTAAAGAAATGGAAAGCCTGTTAAAAATTATGTCTCTTCGCATTTCTTTTTCATGATTGATTATTATTCAACTCTTTTCTTGAACAGATTTATCTTTTCTCTCCTGTCAAGAGCTGCATATTTTTCGTCAGTAAATATAGATAGGTTTGCTTTCATCTTGTTCTTGAAATCATCTGAAAGGTACTCGCTTTCATTTATAGCTAGCTTCCCGATCTCAGTATCCGGGTATTCAGTTGCGAGGTGATAGTCTATAAAAAATTCTATATTTTCTATCTTAACATAAATGTTGTCCAGGGTAGTTTCAAGATGGTCATCCTTTTTTCTGAACATATTATTGCATGATATTGGATTTATTTAAAATTTTTTAAAGGAATTTAATTAATTATAAAATAGTAATTATTTGGCTTCTGAGGATAGTAATAATTAAATATTCCTTTCAATATTATTATGATATGAAATCAACATCGCTCTTCTTCAGGATGAGAATTTTGTTCAGTGCTCCTGAGGATTATGTGATTCCAGGAGGAGAGAAGGAAATTGGGAGAATCAATAAGATAAGGGTCCACTATGTTTACAGGACTGCATATTTGAAGAGAAGAATCAGGAATAGAAAAGAATCTAAAAAGGGAATGATAGTAATAACGGACAAAAGATTGTTGATTTTGCTAGATCATTTTTATTATATGTTTACCGATTCTCAAGGAAACACAAGGCAAAGAAGGAAAAGATTGAAAAAAGGGACGTACTGGGAGCTGGATATGAACATGAAATCATGGTTCAACACATACATTTCAAATTCTCTTGTGTATTCAGACGAGTTCGCGCCTTTTGTTGAAATGGAAATTAAAAAAAGGGTCATCCCTGTTGTTGATAAGGTGTCAAAGGCAAAAAACAGGATTGAGGGCAGGAAGATACTTCATAATGAGGTACCCATATCATCAGCAGGTATACTTAGTAAGGGGGTCAGGGTAAAGGATCTGGTGCCATCGGAATGGGCAACAATCAAGGGATACAGGATAGTTAAAAAGAAAGTGGTTGGAAAAAATGCGCTCTTCATCTACTATGAACAGGAATACTCTGTATCCTTTTATAAGGCACTGGTGGATAAGTTTGAAGAGAGAGAGGGATACCTGTCCCGGCTCTTTTCACGAAAGGATGATTTTTCTTCAGAATCCATATTCCCAAAAACACAATTTATTGGATATGATATATTGATGGATGATGAGGATATTGACAGGGTTGTAGAAATTCTTAAAAATGCAGGAATCAAAGAGATGACAGATGAAAGAGAAATAGGCGAAACTGTCTCAGAAGACAATTGATTTTGAACCTTATCTATCAAGTTTATTCATTTATGAAAATATTCAGCCCAAATCCTAATTTGATCTTCCTGTGAAATATAACGTGGATAAAGGCACTTTAGAAAGGATTTTGACTCTTTTCTTCATTACAATAAAATAGAGTCATCTTTCGTTTTATGAATAAGGAATTGTTTGCTGTGAGAATATAAATTAGGAACTGGCAAAATGATCTTTTCGCTCGATTAGATCAATGATAAATAAATATTAATCGCATCCATTTCAGTTCTATTTTTACTTTTCCAGATATGAAAATAACTGTATAAAATTAAAAAGCCTCTAAATTAGCAACTGTAGGTTTTATCAAATTATACTGAGAAAAATTAATACTTATAAGATGATCAGTCTAAGTTTATGAACAGTGAACCGCAGAACAGTAGCAAGGAGCTCACAAGAAGATTGGGTTTTAAAGATCTTTTTTTTCTATCCTTTGGCGGAATGTCCCCTCTTTTGAGCATAATAACCTATGGTGCCTTTGCATACACGCTTGCCGGAGCAGATGCTCCCATTGTAATGATCATCGGAACATTGCTTGTCCTACTCAACGGACTTGTTGTCACCAAGCTCTCAGGAAGATTTTCATCATCAGGAGGATATTACACCTATGCATTCCAGGCACTCTCAGCAAGAATAGGATTTGATACAGGCTGGATGTATATTTTCTATTCAATTCTTTATGGCCTTGCATACCTGATGGGTGCAGTTTTCATAATTAACCTTGTTTTTGGAATATCCATATATCTTGCCTTTGCAATTATCGTTATCCCATCCATAACATTTCTCATAATAGGAATAAGGGCCTCATCAACCTATGCTCTCTATGCCGTAATACTGGAAATAAGTGTCATGATTGTAACAATCATACTTTCCATAATCATCACCAAGGGTTCACTCTATGTCCCAAATCCATCGGTATATCACATAACCACTGCAGGCTTTTTTTTGGGTATATTGTTTGCCATGGGCATACCCACAGGATATGGATCAATAGCACCTGTTTCCGGTGAGGTCATAGATCCAAAAAAGAATGTTGGAAGAAGCGTTATTTCTGTAATAATAATTGGAGGGACACTGGCAACATTGATGATATATTCAATTGCCAATGTTATAATTCAAAAGGGAATTACAATTTCATCCTCGGAACAGCTGCCAGTTGTTTCTATTTTGAAGAACGATTTTGGAAAATCTGGAATTTATCTCTATTATGCCATAGGTCTTGCATCAATCAACGATGCCATACTTGCCATTCTTTCCTTTGGATCAGCCGCTTCCAGAACCATATTCAGGATGGGTGTGGACAGATCATTTCCGGGCTTTTTCTCCAGAAAGGATAAAAGAGGCAACCCACTTGTGGCAATAATTTTTACCTGTATAATAATGCTAGTTATCCCGATTCTATTTCTTCTGTATTCCACACCTGAAACTGCCTTTATAGTTCTGGGAACCATATCATCCCTAGGTGGGTTGTTCATTCATATCAGTGCCAATTTTTCTCTCATAAGGATTGGCTTGAGAAGGGGAAGAAGGCTTGCACTCAGAGCAGGAAAAAGCATCATAAACAACATGAAGAACTACAACGAGTTCATACTTGCCGTATTCGGTGCAGTAATAAGCACAGTCGTAATGATATATTCTGCATATTCTACTGTACAGTCCTATACAACCCTTTTCCTCGCATGGATAGTAACGGGTTTTATACTTTCTGAAGTAAGAAGCATAGTGACAAAGGCACCATATGAGATGGATATATCAAAGGAGGGAGAAATTGTTGCAAAAAACCTTGAAGACCTGACAGTGAATGATAGCAATGTGAATACTGTAAATGCAGTATTCACATTGGAAGATACTGCAAAAACAGTCCTTGATGGGCTCACAGAGAAGCATCTAACATCTGCTGTTATTGTTGACAGCAGGCAGAATCCAGTGGGTATACTGAACATTGTGGAATTGCTTCTTCTGCCAAAGAGTGTCTTAAATCTCATTAAGGTAAGCCAGATAAGATTGAGCCAGGTGGTAACAATTGAGGAGAATAAGAATATTCCCACAGCCTTGAGATACCTGAAGGAGAATAATGTTGAAACGCTTGCCATTGTGGACAGTTCTGGAAAGTGCATTGGAAGCCTTTCAAGCAGGGAGATTCTATCTGGGCTGGGAACTGTGGTATCGGGAACGAACATTACATAGATATTGGGAAAAAACAATATTCTTCATTTCTTCGATTAACATATTAATTCTTAAATGAACCAATGGATAACTTTGAAATGATTTTAATTTTTTTTAAATAATTTCTGACGATTATTATTAAAAATAAACAATAAATACTATCTGTCTTCTGTATCAGGAAATTTATATGGTATTAATGATAATAACTCAATTTCAGTGGTAAAGCCACTTGATGGAGACGTTTTGGCAAGAATAAGCACTGGATATGACGCATACGGATCGGGCTTTGACAATTCAAACCAGAATATATATTCATTCAACTTTTTTGTGGGATTTGTGGAAGACTATTCAGTACAGCACTATTACACAGCAACATTTACAGAATCAGGTCCCCCATCAGGCACAACATGGTATGTAAATATTTCAAACGGGCAATCATTCTCATCAAATACATCCACCATAACATTCACTGAAATAAACGGTTCATACACATACACAATTGGAAACGTTTCAGGATATAAGGTCTCAAATCAAACAGGAAAGATAACAATCAATGGAAAAAATATTTCCATATCGACCACATTTACATCTTCAACTTCCACCATATCAAGCATTGAACTCTATGCCATAATCGCTGCAGTTATAGCATTGGGTGTAATAGTCTTTATAATAGTATTCAGGAGAAGAATCTGATATCTTCTTCTATTTTTTTAAGATAAAAAATAAACTTAATGAAGTTAAAAACCAACTTCAAAATTTTTTGATTTGAACCCACGTTTTGTTTATAGATGATCAAATGTTATTTTTTAAGGGCCTCAACAAGTTTGGGTACAACCATGAAGATATCTCCGACAATTCCGTAATCGCTTTCCTGGAAGATTGGTGCATCCTTATCTTTGTTGACTGCTACAACTATCTTGGAACCCCTCATACCAGCGATATGCTGAATCTGGCCGGATATTCCAAGGGCAATATACACCTTTGGCTTCACTTTCTTTCCGGATAGACCAACCTGTCTTTCCTCACTCAGCCACTTGTAGTCAAGGCATACGGGCCTTGAACCTGCAAGTTCTCCATGGGTTGCCTCAACAAGGGGCATTATCTTTTCGATGGATTCTTTCTTCCCTATTCCTCTTCCCACTGAAACAATAATGTTTGCACCTTCGATGTTTGTGGAGCTCTTCTCCTTTGGCTTTGTCTCAATAAGATTTACCTTTGATTGAGGCAATTGAATATCTTCAAATTCGGTTGTTTTCTCACCATTCTGAGGGTCAAAGGATCCTGGGGTAACAGTGATAATTTTTGCCTCAGATTCCTCCTCCATAATGGTTTTGCCTCCATAGAAGAATCTTTTTGTTACAATCTTCCCATTTTGAAGGGTGAAGTCAAAGACCTCTGTGGCACATAGGAGTTTTTCCTTTGCAGAAATTATTCCCGCAACCTCCCTTCCAAGGGTTGTTGATGAAATTACAAGAAGATCAAAGGATGATGGATTAAGTTTTGTTATACTTTCTGCAACGTTATCTGCAAAAGGCTTTCCTGTCAGGCCATATATCTTCTTTATTCCGTAGCTGGATGATGCCTCTACCTGATCCTTCATAATTATGGCATGCACATTCCCACTATTCCTGAGTTTGGATGCGATTCCACCTGCATTTTTTGAATCCTCTGCGAATATTAAAAACTTCATCTTATCTCACCTCTTATGGCCTTTGCCACAGCCTCCACACCCCTGTCCACATCTTCATATATCTCCTTCTTTCTCTCACTTTTAGGTGCAAGGTTGCTCAGTATTTTTGGAACTGGAACATCCTCATCCTTTGCATCCTCCATATTTATGGGCTTTCTTCCTGCAGCCATTATCTGAAGAACTGGTGGTAGTCTTGGCTGGTTTATCTCCTGGGTCACAGATATTACGCATGGTGCAGGGGAAGAGATTATTTCATCACTCTCATCAAGCACTCTCTTAACCTTAATATTGTTTCCATCAGCCTCGACACTCACGGCATTTCCAAGAAGTGGGATATCAAGAATTGAAGACAGCATTCCGGGAAGCATTCCCGTATAGGAATCTGCCGACTGATTTCCCAGAATAACGACGCTGTTATTTCCCAATGCTTTTATCTTTTCAGAAAGTATCTTTGCTGTTCTTTGAGGATTATTGCCCTTATATCCCTTAATTATGTATCCCTCGTCTACACCCATGGCATAGGCCTCTTTCATGGCAGCATTGGATTTATCCGTTCCAAATATTATGCATGTAACCTTGCCTCCATTTTTCTCCTTCAACTGAACACCCGCCTCTATGGCATTCTTGCTCAGGTTCTCAATCCTTAAGGGGATGTTTTGAAGCAATGCCTCACCTGTCTTGGGATCATTTCTTATCTGGTCAATATCTATAATCTGTTTTACCAGCACAATTATGTTAAACGGCAAAATCTTACCTCCTTATGTGTATGTATGCATTTTTTAAATAGTTAATACATACATTAAGTCATAACTTCATGGATTAATAATATGTCGATTTCGTATGTCGATGTCGAAAATGTATTTATAAATCTTCTTCATATAGAACATAGTGTTACATATGGCAGAAAGAGATGTTTATATTGTAGATTACAGAAGAACGGCCTTTTCAAGGTCCAGACCTGCCCAGCCAGAAAGGGATGTATTCAACTCCATAAGAATGGATGAAGCCCTGGGCATGTTAATAAAGGATGTTGTGTCCAAATCGTCTATAAATACTGACGACATCAATGATATGATAACTGGATGCGCCATTCAGGCGGATGAAAACTGGACATACGGAGGAAGACACCCTGTATTTCTCGCTGGAATGCCCTTCAACATACCCAGCATGTCACTGGATAGGGCATGTTCATCATCCCTCAATGCAGTAACCATTGGGGCAATGGAAATAATGACTGGCAACTCAGAGGTGGTTCTCGCAGGCGGTATGGAACATATGACTCATGTTCCACTGAGCAACAATCCTCACGTGAAGCCAAGCATGAGACTGCTGGTCAGGCCTGAGTATATGAAGTATCAGATGAACATATCATACAACATGCTTGCAACCGCAGAAAAACTGGCCGATCTCAGGGGAATAACAAGGGAAGAGATGGATAAATATTCCTATGAAAGCCATAAACTTGCAGCAAAGGCTCAGGACGATGGATTCTTCAAGGGTGAAATCCTGCCTGTTGAGGTGGAATATGAGGGAAAGAGCATGGTTGTGGACACAGACCAGGCCGTAAGGAGAGATGCCACACTGGAAGATATGTCAAAACTGAAGCCTGCCTTTAAGGAGGATGGTGTAATAACGGCAGGAAATTCATCACCGCTCAATGCAGGGGCATCTCTTGTGGCCCTAATGAGTGAGAAGAAGATGAATGAATACGGAATGAAACCCCTTGTAAAAATCAAGAGCTTTGCATGGGCAGGTGTAGACCCAACAATTATGGGCGAAGGACCAGTTCCAGCAACAAAGAAGGCACTGGAAAGGGCCAATCTGAAACCGGAAGATATTGATATATGGGAGATTAATGAAGCCTTTGCAGTAGTTGTACTCAATGCAATGAAAGCATTCAATATACCGAGGGAAAAGGTAAACGTCCACGGCGGAGGAATATCCATAGGTCATCCCCTTGGTGCAACAGGCGCAAGGATTGTGGGTACACTGGGAAGGATCCTGAAGGAAAAGAACAAGAAATATGGAGTGGCCACGCTTTGTGTAGGTGGTGGCCAGGGATATTCAGTGGTAGTGGAGGCGGTTTGATGGATTTTGATTTACCTGAAGAGCTTGAAGAATATAGAAAAAAAGTAAGAGAGTTTGCCCGGAAGGAATTCACACCAGAACTGGCGGAAAAGTGTGACAGGGACGAAAAATACCCTGACGAACTCAGGAAAAAAACACTTGCAGAGGGTCTTGTGGACTTTTCCAACCCATGGAAAACCATGATTGCCATAGAGGAGATGTGCAGGGTAGATCCAGGTCTTGGCATTTCTGCAACAGTTCCATATTTTGGTGCTGAAGTCCTGATGCTCCACGGAAGCGACCATCTAAGGGAGAAGTACCTTTCAAGGGTGGCTGAGGGCAAGGCCATAATGGGTCTGGGCGTCACAGAACCGGGAGGAGGAAGCGATGTGGCGGGTCTCAAGACAAACGCAAGGAAGGAGAATGGGAAGTATATTGTGAATGGCGGAAAGATGTTCATCACCAACGGTTCAATTGCGGATTTCTTTGTGATGCTTGTCAGGACATCCCCTCCAGATGATCCAAAAAAGAGGCACCACGGCCTGAGTGTTCTTGTGGTGGAAAGGAATTTCAAGGGTTTTGATTCTAACCAGTTAAAGGGAAAGCTTGGTGTGAGGGCAACCAACACCGCTGAACTCATACTGAACAACGTTGAGGTACCTGAAGAAAACCTTGTAGGTGAGGAAGGAAAGGGTTTCTATTACATAATGGAATTCTTCAACATATCAAGGGTATTTGTCGCAGCCCAGTCCATTGGAATAGCACAGGGTGCGCTGGACAGGGCAACAGCATTCCTGATGAATGAAGAATCCAGAGGACATTTTGTGGGAGAAGAGAGGAAGTTCAAACTTGCAGAGATTGCCACCAGGGTGGAAGCTTCAAGGCTTCTGATGTACAAGGCTGCATCCTATCTGTTCAACTACAGGCCGAACCCAATGATAACCAGCATGGCAAAGGGATATGCATCTGAAACTGCAACCTTTGCAGCAGAAACCGCAATGGAAATTACAGGTGCCACTGGATTGCAAACTGACCTTGAGAGGCTTTTCAGGGATTCAAAGATAATGGAAATATGGGAAGGAACAAGCGAGGTTGAGAAAATAGTCATTTCAAGAATGATGATGAAGGGTGATAAAAATGAATGATCAGACAGAGATGATGATGGATAACATCGGGCAGTTTGCAAAGGCAAACATAAATGACATTGCATTAAAAATTGAGAGAGAGGGCGTTTCAGAAGACCTTTATAACAGTTTGATACAGCAGGGTCTAATAGGGGCAAACCTTCCAGCAGAAATGGGAGGTGCCGGACTTGATAGAACAAGCTATGATGCCATTCTGTTCCAGCTGGCAAGGGCATCACCCTCTGTTGCATTCCATGTATTCATGAACAACTCCATCATACTGAAGATACTGGAAAAGGCATCAAAGAAAGATATCATAGATCGAATCGTTTCTGGAAAGATAAGGCTCGGATTAATACCGGGGAACATAATTGAGGGCAGCTCAGAAAAGAGCAATATAATAATAGAGCCATCAAAAATGAACATATATATTGGAACGGAAAATGCATCGCTCATTGATGGCATGCCTGATCTTCTTAAAAGCAAGTCACTTGGCCTCAGGGGTTTGAAGACCGATCTTTTCACATCCATAAAGGAGGGCGAGAAATTATTGCCATACAGTGATGTGGAAAAGATATGGAATGAAGCGTCATGGGATGCCGCTGCCATATTTTTAGGAATTTCCGAGGGTGCCCTTGAGAAGGCAATTGAATATACAAAGGTAAGGAAAACGTTCAACTTCCCCCTGAAGGATTATGAACCCGTTGCATTCAGGTTAAGCGAACTGAAGAGTGAACTGGAAATTCTGAAAAATACCCTTTTCAGTGACGATAGCAAGGAGCAGATGGGAATGATGCTCAAAACGATCAGCGCAGAGTTTGCCAGAAGAGCAACAAAATACGCACTCCAGTTCCACGGAGGGTATGGATATCTTGAGGATTTCGGCGTTGAAAAGTTCTACAGAGATGCGGTCGCATTGAATGCGCTCATGTTCAGGCCCATACTGGATAAGAGAACTCTCGCTGCATCCATATATGGAGAAAAATCTGGATATCTATAAACATTTATTTTTTATAAAAAATTTATTGTGTTTTCTTATAGTTTTTTGCAGATATCATCAGAATGACGTAAACGATAAGACAGAAAACAAAGGATGCAAGCATTCCTATGGATAGGGAAGGTGCCGAAATATTCTGTTCAACAAGGAACATTCCGCTTATGCTTGCCCCTATGAGTGAAAGGAAAGCAAATCCCGAAAGCATAACAAAGATAAGGCCCTTGTCCCTTGCAAGAAGAAGTATGTAGATGCTGAAAATTACAAGGATAACCGCAAGAACGCCATGGAGGAGTATTTCCCATCCACCCTGTACAAACACAAAATAAAATGCCTTATCCACATTCATTGTTCTGTACGAAGAGGAAACCTTCGTGGGGTTTTGTGTAAAAATATTCACAAGGACACCAAAAATGAGCTGAAGCACAAGAAGCCCAAGCATGACGTGGACCAGACTTTTGAAATTTTTATATGATTTTAACTCATTTTCCATAGAATTGTTATAAGTTATTCTTATTTAAAAATTGGTAAACCTGTTCCGTAATGTTTTTAGCATTTTTGTGAAAGGAACTTCATAAGATTTAATTATGCCAAAAATCTACTGGAAATGTGTATACAAGGAGAGGGGATAAGGGAGAAACAGACACAGGCACTGGAATGAGAGTCACAAAGGGTTCGCACATAATTGATGCTGAGGGTGATTTTGATGAGCTCAATTCATTCATAGGCTTCGCCCTTGTCAACACAAAATGGGATGATATAAGAAAAGATCTTGAGCAGATACAGGTGGACCTCTTTACATGTGGTGAACACATAACTGCTCAGGGAAAGAGAAGAACAATTGATGAAAGCAGAATAAAATGGCTGGAGGACAGGGTTACATATTACAGGAAGGAGTATGGAAGGATAAGGCTCTTTGTTATACCCGGAGGAAGCATTGAAGCCACCAGCCTTCACATGGCAAGGACTGTTTGCAGAAGGCTGGAAAGGGACCTTGTAAAGGCAAAGGAAGAGGTTGAAATAGAAAGCGTAATAGAGGAATACGTGAATAGGTTGTCCTCCCTTCTGTTCTTCCACTCGATCATATCCAACAAAAGGCTGGGCATAGACGAGAGGATATTCTATTTGAGGGAACTTCCTTAAATCAATAGAGTGTTCCCTTCAAAATTGCATTTTTCAAAAAACTGTTGTTTAGAATTTCAAATCTCAGATCCGTCGGGTCTCCATGTCCTGGATATATCTTGGTGCTTTCTTTCATCTTTCCTATCCTCTTAAGGCTATTTACAAGATCATTTTCATTCCCCCCAAGATCTGTCCTTCCAACGGAAAGTTTGAAAAGGGTGTCTCCGGTGAGAATAAAACCATCTGAAAGGAGGCTGCAACTCCCATCTGTATGGCCGGGAGTTTCAATCACCTCAATCCTGTGAGGTCCAATTTTAAATTCCATACCATCATACATTTCCCTTATATTTTCAGGCATATGGAATGGAATGTTCATGCTAAAACCTTCCATAATTTCCCCTGAACTTTCCATTAAATCCATGTCCCTGCCATTCATGAAAAATGGGATATCATATCTTTCCTGAATCTGCCTGACACCGAGCACATGGTCAAAATGGCCATGGGTAGCAATTATGGCAACGGGTTCAATATTATTCATTTTCATATCATCCAGAACCTTTGTCTGATTGCCCCCTGCATCAATAATAATGCATTTTCCGTCTGATGATAAAATGTATGTGTTTGTGTTGAGCGGTCCAGAAATGATTCTCCTTATTTTCAGAATTTTTTCAGGCATGATTGGTACAGAAGAGTAAATGCTCAAACACTATGAATTTTTTTCCTTTCCCTGCGAATATATTTTCTACAAATATGGGAAAAATCCAGCAATACAGGATTATATTGAAATGGGAATACTATATATTCCAGATTATTTTATAATATTGGTATTAAAATTTCTTTAATAGGATTATGTAATTCACCTATCATGGCATTTATAAGCGATGAATATAGGGAAAAGTTAACTAAAAAATTCAGTGAAGTATTGAAAGATCAGGTTACATTGAAGTTTTTCAAACAGGATGAGGAGAAGTGCCCTTATTGCAAGGATACTCAGGATCTCCTGCAGGAACTTACCGAACTGAGCCCTCTCATTAAACTTGAAGTTCATGAGGTTGGGGATGAGGAATCCAGGAAATATAATATTGAAAAGAGTCCCGTTACAGTTCTGTTTTCAGAAAGGTTCAACACAGGGAATGTGAGATACTTTGGAATGCCTTCAGGATATGAATTTGGATCATTGATAGAGGACATAGAATCATTTTCCACAGGCGATGTGGATCTCAAGGACAGGACAGTGGAAATATTGAAGGCAATTGATAAGCCCGTAAACATAAGAGTATTCATAACACCCACATGCCCGTACTGCCCCGGTGTTGTAAGGACTGCACACAAATTCTCACAGATAAATAAGAACATTGTGAGCGATATGGTTGAGGCCTATGAATTTGAAGAAGAAAGCGAGGAAGTTGGTGTGTCAAGCGTGCCGCACACAACAATAAACATGAAGGAAGAGTTCATAGGTGCAGTTCCTGAGGATGAATTCCTTTCCCATGTGATCGGTGCAATCAGCGAACCAAACTAAATTTAATTTTTTTAAATACAAAAATAATATTTAACTACCAATAAGCATATTAAACTTACAGCACTCTTCTACTATGACGTCAGGTGAAATTTTAAAGCAAATGCTTGACCAGTATGGAAAGGATGAGAATATTAAAAAGGAGATTGCAGGGATGAACAAATCTTTTCAGTTTGTGCCCTCCGACAGTGATCCCTATTATGTAAAAATAGAGAATGGAGAGGTTAAGTTCATGACTGGGAAGGATGAAAAACCGACTGCAACCATAACTGCAACCGATGAGATCCTTACCAATCTGTTTAACGGGAAGGTTGATCCTGTAATGTCCTATATGACTGGGAAGATCAAAATTTCAGGTGATCTCATGAGTGCAACAAAGATCACTGGAATTGTAAAGAAAATGAGGAAGTGATTGAAATGGATATAAAAAAGGCCACAGTTGTAGGATCCGGCTTGATGGGCAGCGGAATTGCACAGGTTATTGCACAGGCTGGATTCCCTGTTTCAGTTTATGACAGTTTTCCGGAGGCACTTAAAAAGGGAAAGGATTCTGTGGAAAAAAGTCTCGGAAGGCTTGTAAAATCTGGAAAAATAAGTCAGGATAAGGTTTCAGAAATACTGGGAAGGATGGTATTCACAGGATCCATGGAGGATGCTGTTAAGGACAGCGATATTATTATTGAGGCCGTTCCTGAAATACCTGAACTGAAGGAGGAAGTCTTCAAGAACATTGAAAAATTTGCGAGGCAGGATGCAATACTTGCGACAAATACATCCAATATAAGAATAACAGAGATTGCAAGTTCCCTTAAGAATCCAGAAAGGCTTGCAGGTATGCATTTCTTCAACCCTCCAGTAATAATGAAACTGGTTGAAGTCATTAAGGGCGAGAAGACATCACAGGCAGTTTTTGACAGCATTTTCGATTTCTCAAAGAAGATTGGAAAAACACCCATAAGAGTTATGAAGGATACTGCAGGTTTTGTGGTGAATAGAATAAGCGCACCTGAATCCCTGTATTTCATCCTTCTTCTGGACAATAATGTGGATACGCCCCAGGCCATAGACAGTTTTGCCAAAGGTCAGGGTCTCCCAATGGGCCCATATGAACTCATGGACTATGTTGGGGTTGATACTGTCCTCCATTCACTGGAATATTATGCAAAAACCCTGAGCCCGGATTATGGAAAAACAAAGATAATCAAAAAGATGGTGGATGAAAACAAACTTGGAATAAAGACCGGACAGGGTTTCTATAAATGGGAGAATGGAAAGGCCCAGATTCCAAAGAGTGAGCCATCCTCAAAAGTACAGCTTCTGGATGTATTCGTTCTCGAAATAAATGAGGCTGTAAAGTTAATAGAGGATGGGGTTGCCGTTCCAGATGATATAGAAAAAGGATATTCCCTTGGAATGAACAGGCCTTTCGGTCCAATATCTGTTGCAAAAGGCCTCACCAATAAGGAGGTCAAGGACAAACTGGATGAGCTTTATAATAAGTTCAAGGTTGAAGTATTTAAGCCTGCAAGGACCATAGAAGAGGGAAAGCTTAAGGATGCAATATCTGGAAACCTCAAGAGCAAGCAGGGGGCGCCGGCAAAGGAAAATAAGGACCAGGGAGACAGACTGGTGCACATAGTAAGACAGGGAAAGGTTGCAAGGATTGAAATAAGGAACGGAAAGAACAATCTTCTTAATGGAACCGTTCTGGATCAGCTTCACGAATCCATTCAGGAGTTATGGAATGACAGGGAAATCCATGTTGTGGTCGTTGCAGGAAACGATAATGTATTTTCAGCAGGAGCCGAACTGACCCAATACATACCTGATGCCTTTGATTTCATAGAGAATTCAAGAAAGGGTGAGAGGACCTTCAGGGAACTTTCAGAAATGCCCAAGATAGTGATTGCCGAAATGAAGAAATATACTCTTGGTGGTGGATTCGAGCTGTCACTGAACTGTGATATAAGGATTTCAACGCCAGACTGCATCATAGGTTTTCCTGAAGTTACCCTTGGTCTGCTTCCTGGATGGAGCGGAAGCCAGAGGCTTGCCAAACTCATAGGCCTTTCCAGGGCAACATCTCTCATTTTGACCGGAGAGAAGTTTGATGGAAAGAAGGCAGAGGAACTTGGCATCGTTTATAAGACCTATTCCTCTGAGGAAATAAGGGAAAAAACCATGGAGTTTGCAGCAGATCTTGCTGAAAAGGTTTCACCCATAGCGGCAGCCCTTACAAAGCGCCTCCTGAATAAGGGAAGCGAAGTACCAATGGATGTGGGCCTTGAGATGGAAGCAATTGCAATGGGGACAATATACACATCCCAGGACTTCATGGAGGGAATATCTGCATTTGTCCAGAAGAGAAAGCCTGAATACAAATTCAGGTAATCTTTCATATATTTTTTCAGGAATGTAATAACCCTTTTTCGGACGCAGCCATTAACTTTAAATCCATGGTCAATTCAAATCATTTAATCCACTCGATCCAGGGTTTCAAAAGCAAAAACGATTTACAGATGAACTCAACAAATATAATTTAATGTTCTACGGTATCATGCCCTTATCATATATCTGCTCTGAAGGTTAAAATTTTTTATTTTGTTTTATTCAATTCATATAAAAGTCATAAAAGAAATGATATTAACTGATTACAATCCTCTTAATATGTGATCATGGATTTTTCTGATATAAAAGGTGCAGGAAAAATTATAATAACAATACGTCCAGTTAAAATGGAAGGACTGTGGAAAATATATCCATCAATTCCTTCCCGTTTAAAAATTGTACTTGAAAATGGGGAGGTAAAAAGGATTAACTAGGGGAGCGAAAAAAATTTGGAATCATATCAATTTTGTAATGAATTTTAACCAGCCAATCGGATTGTTATAAAAAAGGGAATTTGAAAAAGCAATCAACACATTGAATGAGAGTATTTTTTTTATCTTTTCTATTTGTCATTGTGGAGCTTAAGATTCCAGAACTCAGTTATATATTTCACAAAGGATCTTGTCTTATAAAATTAAGGCAAAGTATCTTATTAGTATGGAACGATTGATCTTTTTAACCTGTCATGTTCTTCAAGGAACATTAATGAAAATAAATCAAGTCAGAACGTAAAGGAAAATAAAATTTGTTTATACAGAATAAATATATTTCTAAAAAATATGGATTACTGGTTATCCTTTATTATGTTAACAAAGGCCTCCTCAAGGGATGAACCATAATCTGAGAATGAAATGACTCTGCCAACCCTCTGGCAATACTCCAGTATATCAGCCCTTCTGTCCAGATCCCCATCAAAGTATATTATGAATGAGTTTGAAGCGTCATCCTCCACCCTGTCAACCAGTCCAGAAAGCATCTTTCTTACATCATCAATTGAGACATTGTCCTTAAATGTGACTCTGATGCTCTTTGATTTGAATCTGCTTTCCAAGTCTCTGGTCTTTTCCTGCAGGACAAGTTTACCACGATTTATAAAGATGACATTCTCGCATGTATCCGTAACCTCCTGGAGAAGATGGGAACTGAGCATTATCATGTGGTCTTTCTTCCATTCAAGGATCACATCCCTTATAATCTTCCTTTCAGCTGGATCCATACCGTTTGTTGGCTCATCAAGAAATATGATGGGCGGGTTATTTAAAAATGCAGCTGCAAATACCACTCTTGCCCTCTGGCCCCTTGAAAGCGTTCCAACCTTTCTTGAAGGATCTGGAATTTCCACCCTCTTTCCAAAATTCTCAATGTGATCTTCTATATCGGATTTTTTCATGCCCTTCAGTTCACCCACAAGCATTATAGAATCCCTTACTGTGAGGGCTGCATAGGGCTCAGGTGTTTCAATGAGGGCACCTATATTTGAAAGAATCCTCTTCCTTTCTGTCACAATATCATACCCGCCGATTTTCACATTTCCTGAGGATGGTCTGATAAGGCCTGTCATCATCTTGAATGTGGTTGTTTTTCCGGCACCGTTCTGCCCAAGATAGGCTGTGGCACCCGATCCTTCTATGTTGAATGATATATTGTCAACGGCCTTGAATTTTCCGTAAATCTTTGAAAGGTTGGATACTTCAATCCTTAAGTCAAGACTCACTGTGGCCTCACCTCCTTTGATCTAAATATGATATAGGATAATATGAGTGATATGACTAAATATCCCCCCATTATGGCGTTTCCTTCCCATATATACGGCTCATATTTCTTTATTGTAAACGCAGGGGTCTTTATGGATGTTACATGGGCAATGGAAGATGGGGAAAGTATTTCTGTTACAACCTCTCCTCCATAGTTAAGAATAAACCATGGCTCTATGTTTGTTATTTCCAGTATACCCTGCACAATGGCAAAGACCAATATAAATACAATCACTGAGAAGAGTATGCCTATGAGCGGATTTTTGAATATAGAACTGAAAAGGAATGCCACAGCAGTAAAGGAGGCAATAAGGAAAAGGGTCTCTATTATAGAAAGAAATATTCCAGCAGATATTGTTCCATAAAAGTCCTGGCTCAATCCGGCAACACCTGCATATTCAATCATTATGAGCAAAAATCCAAGAAGTACCGCGGCAAAAAATCTTCCCATGAGGATGGATATTTTCCTGACAGGCTGGGTCATTATGAAATAACCGGAATTGGTTCCTGTTTCAATGCTTGTTGCATCCCCGCCAAAAAAGGCAGCCACAATACCGATTGAAGTGATGAGGGGACCTGAAAGGCTTCCTGCTATAAAATCAGCTGAATTCGCAAAGCCTGCTGTACTTTTTGTAACACCCTCATAAAGATCTATTCCCACTGTAAGTGCAGTAATTAAGGCAACAATGATCAGCATTGCAACAAATCTTCTTGTTTTAAGGTAAAATTTTATCTGATATTTGAAAAGAATGTACATAGATCTCAAATCATTCATATACCCGTAATCAGTATCTCTGTATGATATTGATTCCATAGACCAGAATATCGATAATCGATATAAAGATTATTAACAAAATTTTATACAAAAAAGATATTTTCCATTTAGCCATATGGAAAAATGCTCAATAAATGGCAGGCCACCTTTATTGGCCTTGGCAACATCATAGGTGCAGGCATCTTTGTACTGGCAGGGACAACAATCAGTGATGCCGGTCCAGGCGCAATAATTGCCTTTGTGGTTACAGCCATACTGGCGCTCACAATTGCCCTGAACAGCGCAGAACTTTCATCCAAGATAGTCTCCCATGGGGGTCTCTATTCATTCACAAAGATTTCCATGGGAGATTCGGCAGGTTTTGTGGTTGGGTGGCTCAGAGCAATATCCTATGCCATCGCTGCCTCTGCAGTAAGCATAGGTTTTGGATCATACCTTCTTTCATTCTTTAACATACCATCCTACGGAATCATTATTCTTGCAGCTCTTCTCATAGTGGTTGCAATGGCCCTTGATTATGGTGGAATAAATGGCGTTGCAAAGGTTGAGCATATACTTGTTTTCATAACCATAATCGGTCTTGTGGCATTCATTATTGTATCTATATTTTACGGCCACTGGACAGCATCAAGATTCACACCCATTGCACCAGATGGCCCTGAGAGTATTATCGAGGCTGCATCCCTTGCCTTCTTTGCCTATTCTGGTTTCAATACAATTGCAACTCTTGGGCCAGAGGTTGAAAACAGCAAAAAGAGCATACCCTTTGCCATACTGGCAGCCCTTTTAATAAGCACAACTCTTTACATAATCATAATATTCGGAATGCTTGCCCTGATGCCCTATTCAAAATACGGCATAACTGCAGATCCCCTTTATAATGCCCTTGTGTATTCCCATGCACCTGTATTCATTGAATATATTGTTGATATTGTGGCCATCATTGCAACCTTCACCGTTACCGTATCCCTTATTGTTGCAGGCTCCAGAACACTGTTGCAGATGAGCGAGGACAAACTTCTCCCTCAATGGATCCAGGGAAGGGAGAAGGATTCTCCAAAGAGGGCAACACTTCTCATAGGACTTCTTGCAGTGGCATCTCTTTTCATAGGAAACGTCCAGGTAATCGCACTGGCATCAAACTTTGGAGTCATATTCTCCTATTCTCTCACAGGCCTTGCCGTTGTAATATTGAGGAAAAGAAAGGTAAAGGGAGAATTTTCTTCACCTCTGTACCCAATAACACAGATAGTTTCCATATTGCTTTCGGCCCTGATCATGCTTGCACTTGGGACAAGGGCATTCTACATAGGAACCATAACCATACTGGCTGGCTTTTTCCTCTATTATGTTGAAAAGGAATCAAAAAATGGAAAAAATAAGGAGAAGTTCAATCAATCTGCGCAAGGGAATTAGATATATCCTCTATGAGATCATCAACATCCTCAATGCCCACTGAGAATCTTACCATATCCTCCGTCACACCCATTTTCTTTCTATCCTCCGCACTGGTTGAACCATGGGATGTATCAACAGGAAGGGTTGAAAGGGATTCAACCCCACCAAGGCTTGGCGCAGGCGAAATGATTCTTGATGAAAACAGAAACTTTCTTGCCCCATCCAAACCACCCTTAACCCTGAAGGAAAGCATTCCTCCGTAACCTCTCAGATTTTCATCTGCAATTTTTTTGTATGGGCTGTCCTCAAGACCGGGATAAAACACTTCAATTACCTTTGAATTCTCCTGTAAATATTCAGCAATTGCCATTGCATTGGAGTTGTGCCTCTCCATTCTTAACCCTAAAGTTTTCATGCCTCTCTGGATAAGATAGGCCTGGAAAGCATCAAGGCTTCCACCCAGATTTTTCCTCATGTCGAACTGCCTTTCCATATTCAGGTCTGTGCCTATGAATCCGGACATTGTATCTGAATGGCCGTTCAGATATTTTGTGCCGCTGTGGACGACATAATCTGCCCCAATCCTTACAGGATTCTGGTTATAAGGAGATGCAAAGGTTGCATCCACAACCATTTTAATTCCACTTTCCCTGCACAATTTTCCCATCTTCCTTACATCTGCAACCCTTATGGATGGATTTGTAATGCTTTCAATATAAACAAGACCATAATCTTCCGGAATGCTATCCATTTCATTGATTTCATCTGTTGAAACAAGATCAATTTTTGATCCTGTCATTGAATGAAACTTATTCTTGAAAAAACTCAGTGTCTGGCCATATAGATCTATGACTGAAAGAACCTTTTTTCCCTTAAGTTCCATGGATAACATCAAGGATGTTATGGCAGCCATGCCGCTGCTAAACGAAAGGGAATTTTTTACACCTTCAAGAGAGGCATACTTTTTCTCCAGCGCAGAAACTGTGGGATTCCCCCATCTGGAATATATGTAAGAATCCTTTGTATTCCAGTCTTCGATTCTCTCAGGCGAACTGTTTGGATAAATAAAGGTTGCATTTTCAAATATGGGCGTAACGACATTCCCATATCTTTTATCCTTTATTTCACCTGAACCTACAGCCCTTGTATTGAATCCTTCCTTTTCCATAGGCTTAAAGTGGTATGGCATTTAAATTGTTTTTCATTTTAAAATATGTATTCACTGAAAAATAATTATCCATGCTTAACATGGAGGAATGGCAGAATTTAAATGACAGGGAAATTCATTGTTCTCGAGGGTATAGACAAATCAGGAAAAACAACGCTTTCAAGATCCATAAAGGAAAAACTGGCGGAAAATAAAAAGGACGTGTTTTATACCCACGAACCCACAGAATTTTTCGATTCTGGCCTGAATATAATTGATCATCTAAAGAGGAATGAATATCTTATTTTGACAGCAATGTTCATGAGGGACAGAATAAATCATAACAGGAAAATAGAGGAGCATCTGAAAATGGGAAAATATGTGATATGCGACAGATACACCCTGTCCACACTGGCATATCAGGGCGTTTATTTCAAGGATCATTTTGAGAATGAGGATGAATTTTTTTCATGGATTGGGAACTTTTTGAACTTCTCCCATATGGAACCTGATTTAACCATATTCATTGATTTTAATGAAAAGATGTTCATGGAGAGAAGAAGTGAGGAAAGCGATCTTATTATGTTTGAAAAGGAAGAATATTTGAGAGATGTTTATTCCCTGTATAATAAGGCAATAGAAAGGAAGATGTTCTCAAAAAGTTTCAAAAAAATTGATGGGAAATTAAACAGAGAAAAGATCCTTGAAATTGCATTGGAATGTATTGAAAAATTATGATGTTGTCACAATAACCTGATCTCCGTCAAAAAGAATGGTGTGCTCTGCCTGAGATATCATGGCACCCTTATGCTCTTTCAATATGGAGAAATGGGATATCTGCTTCATGAACATATTTTTTCTAAGGTATTCTTTATAGTCGGGCATAACTTTTGCAAGCCACCTTTCTGCGAAGGGAAGGGTGCTGAAATTCTCTATGACAGGGTCATCCTTTTTCGGTTTTGTTCCGCTGAATATGTATATGTTGCCGCCAGGCCCATTGTGGATCATTCCTATTCCCGTGGATGCAAAGGGCTCAATGGCAATCAGCTGTCCAGGTTCAATTCTTCTTCCATTTCCATCATCATAGTTTGGTATGAATATGGTTGAATGGAGATCATACCTTTTTATCCCATGGCCTCCAAGGTTCCTTACAGGTTTGAACCCAAAGGATTCAATCTTCTCTCCAATGGCCTGGCCTATTTTGTATATTTCTATATTTGGTCTTAAAACCTTAAGGGCTGCATTGAGTGCTTCCCTTGTGCAATCTATGAGATTGCTGTATTCTCCCTTTCCTCCAACCTCCACAGTTGCAGCATTATCCGATATGTACCCGTCAACCTGGGCACCTATATCTACCTTAACAAGGTCACCCGTTTTGAACACCTTCTTATCGTTTGGTGATGGCGTATAATGAGCAGCTTCATTGTTGATGGATAAATTTAATGGAAAGGATGGTTTTCCTCCGTTTTCTCTTATATAATCTTCAGTTTTTTCGGCAACATCAAGGAAGAGTGCTCCAGGCTCAATCAAAGATTGTGCATATTCCAGGGCCATTTTTCCAAGTTTTCCAGCCTCAAGTATTTTGTTCTTCTCCCCGGCATCCATAGGTGGATATGGCAGGATTTGATTTATAATATTCCATCAAATTGAGATAAAAATAAATCAATATAAATGAAACTATCTTTCCTTTAAAATGAATGTGCATCCTCTGGAATCGTCAAACACAGTTTTTATAATGGAAACATCCATGTTGAGAAGATCCTCGAAAAATTTCCTCTCATATTCACAGGCAGATCTGTATTTTTCTGCAATTTTTATGAGGGGGCAGTTGTATTCCTTCAGTTCATACTTTCCCTCGATGAGATGGTCACTCTCCGCTATATACCCTTCCCTGTTTCTTATCTCTTCCAGTTTGCTGACCATCTTTCCCGTTTCCATATCCTTAAAAATATCTTCGTACCTTTTCAGCATCTTTTCATTTCTTGCCTCAAGCACCTTATTAATAAGGGCACAGCCAAAGTTCTCCTCAATATATGATAATGCCTCCTGTGCTATCTGCTGGTATATATTTTGAAATTCTCCTGAGGCATTGTCCGTTAGTGAAATTCTGCATACTGGCCTCCCTCTTCCAGTGGTTACATAGGAACGTTCCACATAACCCTGCCTTTCAAGGGAATAGATATGTTTCAACACAGCAGTTTTTGATATCTTCATTTCCTTAGCCAGATCTGAAAGGGAGGGCGTTCCCAGTTTTTTAATGGTTTCAAGAACCTTGAAATTTGACCTCCCTGACCTGCCGGTTTCTACCACAAAACACCATATTATAAACTTTATTAATCCTTTTGATTCCCGACCCTGTATATTTTAAAATTCAATAATTCTAAATATTATGGAAATATGGAACATTATGACATGGTACAAAGTTGGTAAGGAGAGCAGTATGAAAGACGGAGACCTGGCAAAGGTAAAGGCCGGTGACAGAGAGATTTTGATAATAAAGGATGGAGGAAACTTTTACGCCACATCCCATCTGTGCACCCACGAAGATTATGATCTTGCAGATGGCTTTGTGGACGATCACCAGTTAATATGTCCAAACCATTTCGCAACCTTCAACCCAAAGGACGGGAGTGTCATAAGTCCTCCAGAGGGTGCAGGAGACATATCGCCGTTGAAATCATACAAAGTAAAGGTGGAAAACGGGGACGTGATGGTTGATCTATGAAAATAATCGTTCTGGCAAAACAGGTACCAGATGTTAACCAGATAAAATTCGACCCTGCAACAGGAAGAATCATAAGGGACAACGTTCCATTGAATATGAATTCCTTCGACAGAAGGGCCGTTGAGGAAGGAATAAGAATAAAGGAAAAAATGGGCGCTGAGGTTGAGGTCATATCCATGGGGCCACCCCAGGCAAGGGCAATTCTGGAAGAGGCCATAAGAATGGGTGCAGATCGGGCTTTCCTTATTTCCGACAGGAAATTTGGAGGATCGGATACCTGGGCAACATCCTTTATACTTTCAAAATTCATCTCTTCCAGGAAACCCGATCTTATTCTGGCTGGAAGATATTCCCTTGATGGTGAAACATCCCAGGTTCCCCCTGAAACAGCGAAGATGTTAAACATGCGGTTCTTTTCTGCAATTTCAAAGATAGATTTTGTTCAGGATCATGTGGAAATGGAGCAGGATTTTGAAGATGGGATCAGGCACATAAGTTCCAGGCTTCCCATGGTCATATCCGTAAGCGAAAAGATCAACAGGGCAAGGAAGGCAGATGAGAATATGCAGAATGTTGAGGAAAGGATATTCACAATCGATTCAAAATTAATGAATCTTGATTTTGATGGAAGCAAGGGATCACTTACAGTTGTAGAGGGAACACAGGAAGTAAGAAGAGAAAGGAAGGGCGAAAAGGTTGATATGGAAAAAGCTCTGGAAATCCTTTATTCCCATCTGAAAAACAGGAACAGTGGAATAAAGGCTGAGATCACTGAAATAAACAGTGATGGATCTAAGGGCACCCTTATGGGCATAGCCTTCCTGGATCCTGAAGTATCAATGGAGATAAGCGCAAAACTCAATGATATGGGAAGGGAAAATGGATTCAATGTGATAATGGCTGGAAACATACCACCTGAAAAACTCAAAGGAATGGCCGCGAACAAATATTATTATCTTGATGGATCAGATATATTTTCACTGGAACAAAAAATAGTTGAACTTATGGACAGGATTAAACCAGAATTCATTCTGTTCCCCTCAAACTCCACAGGAAGGGATGTAGCAGGAATGATTGCGGCTGAAAAATCACTGGGTCTGACCGCAGACTGCGTTGACGTAAGTTATGAAAACAAAAGGCTGATTCAATTCAAGCCAGCCTTTGGTGGTGGCATTGTGGCAAGGATAAGTTCCAGAACAAAGCCAGAAATGGCAACGGTAAGGCCAGGAATGTTCGCAAAGAAGATTTCAAACTCGAGCCTTGATGTTGAAACAATAAGGATTGAGGATTCTGGTGAATATAAGGTTTTGAAAACAGATCTGGTGGAAAGCAAATTCATGCCTGTTAACAAGGCAGCGGTTGTTCTTGGGATAGGAAGAGGTGTTAAAAACAGGGCAGACATCGAAAAGGTAGTGAAGTTTTGCGAGGAAAATCACATAGCTGCAGGTGCCTCAAGGCCTGTGGTGGATATGAGGATGATGCCCAGGCAGACCCAGATCGGGATCACCGGAACATCCATATCTCCCGATCTTTATGTTGCCATAGGCGTGGCCGGCATGGACTACCACATGGCCGGGCTCAGATATGCAAAAACCATTCTTGCCATAAACAACAATCCCGAGGCACCCATAAACCATCTTGCAGACTATGTTTGCAATGGTGATGCCGTTGAATTCATAAACAGGATCAGTACTCATCATCAATAGACATTTCCCGTGATGGTTTCTTTGGTTTTTTTGGCCTCCTATCATTATTTTCCTCATATTTTTGCAATATGATCCCGCTTATCATTATGGCCGCCGCAAATACCTGCGCACTTGCATCGGGAAGTCCCATTCCATAAAGGGAAAACCATATGGCAAGACCCCCTGCGAATGCTGCCACATAGAGGGATATTCTTTCAAAGCGAATATAGGATATGGCTATGACAATGATTCCAATTATCCCTGCAAGGACAATTCCTGCAGGGGTGAATGCATATATGCCAATGGCAACCCCTCCGCCCAAAGCGACACAAACCGCCAGCTCTGCAAGGAAGGAAAATATAACGCCCCCAAGAACTGCACCTATGGCAAGGATGAGTATATCAGGGGCACCTGTCACATGGAGACGTACCATCAGTATGGCAGTTATGACAAAACCCATATATGCTCCCAGTGCCACTGTTATGTACTTCCAGGCAGTTTTTCCCCTGAAGGTGAGCGCCAGGCCTATGAGTATGAGTATGAGGTATACTGTGAACTGGGAAAAACCGAAAACGTCTGGCGGGATCAGGTTGTGAGGGTGCAATCTATAAGTATAAAAGAACTTAATATTTAATCGTTGCATAAAGCATTTAAAAAAGTTCAGTGGGAAAAATTTAAGGAGACATTTGCCTGTGCCCCTTATGGACCCTGTCATAATAAAAAAGGGGAAAAAGATCTCCCTGGCAGTTCTCACCAGAGATGATGCTCCTATATTGTACAGAATAATCAATGACCAGGAGGTTCACAGAATGCTTTCATCTCCCGGAAAGATATATTCCCTTGTGGAGGAATACGAATGGATCGACAATAGGGCAAACGTATATGGGGAGAACGTGAATTTTTCCATAAAACTCAATGAAAACAACGAAACAATCGGAGTAATTGGAATAAATCCCATAGACAGGGATGGAAGGGGCCATGTTGGTTATTATCTCCAAAGGGAACACTGGAACAGGGGATTCATGAAGGAAGCACTTTCGCTTATGATAGATTTCGCATTCACTACACTCAATCTCAGGAAACTGTACACACAGGTATATGCCGTAAATCCCGCATCCTCAAGGGTACTGGAATCAAATGGTTTCAGGAAGTGTGCCACCATGGAAAGGGATCATTATGTACCGGGTCACGGATATGTTGATTCGTACATGTATGAACTTCTCAATCCAAACAATTCCTGAGATTTCTTATAAATTAATTATGCATAATTTGGAAGATCATATTTGTATGGATTTCTTAAAAATAAGATATTTTTAAAAAAACCCGCTGGTCAGAACGATAAAGCCAATGCCATACATTATAACTATTGCTGTACCTTTCATAACGGAATCCTTAAGCCTTATGGCAAGTATTCTGAAAATGGCCAGGACAAGAATAAAACCAAGAATTCCTCCAAGAAGGGCCGAAAACAGATGGCCTGTAATGAGATAGGATGATATCTGGAACAGGTCAACTTCAATCCCCTCTGCAGCAATTCCAAAGGCTGCAGTAAAAAAAGATCCGGAGGATGATCTGCTGTCAAAGAAAAGCAGGACGGCAGTGCCGATTCCAATGAAGATCAGGCCAATGGCTGTTTTCATAATCTTTTCAACCTGATCGTTTATGAGCACGGGGAGATACACATAGGTCAGATAGATGAGCATAAATACAATTATGACACCCACTATTGTTCCCATATCTCCGCTTTTCCTGTTTGTGGAAGAGGCTGCCATGGAAAATACGGACATCTCACCGCCCTCAAAGGTACAGGGAATGAAAGATATGAGGAAAGCTTCAGGGTAAAACATTCAAACATTCCTCGCTGGAGATTTTTTATTAAACCTGCCCTCCTTTTTGAGCTTCCTGAACAGGAGAACAGCTGCAACAAGAAGGCCGATAAGGGACGAAAACAGGTAATATTCCATGATGAACGAATATATATTGTCATACTGGTTTACGTAGGCTGAAATGGATATGGCCACAACAAACAGGGGAAGGGGTATATACAGGAATTTCTTGAATTTGAAAGATATGGCCATAATTATGAATCCAGCCAGTTCAAGGGGAAGGAGATAACCGATTCCAGGTGCAGGGTATATGGATGCATATCCCGTGTGATCACGCACCGAGGCAAAATAGCCGTAGTGTACAGGATATTGAAGTTTCATGGGATAGGTCCAGCTGTCCGGGTTTATGACGATGGGAGATCTTGGATTTTTTGTAAAATTAAACATCTGTAACATTCCCAGGGTATTGCTCTCCGCAACGGTCTTTGTAAGATAGGGCAGGCCGAAGGTATTATCGATGAATCCCGTAATTGTGTATCCTGATATGGTCTGATTTCCCACGAAGGCCTCCCTGGCATAGGGTGAAATCACAATCAGGGGTATCCTCTGACCAAGGCCAAAGTGGTTGATGGATGGGGGCGTAATCTGATCATAATATCCCCCACCCTCATCAAAGGTTACGAAAACTGCAGTGGAATTCCAGTATTTGCTTGTTTCAACACAATTTAACACAGAGGCAAGTTTTTCTGAGCCTGAAAGTATGTTATAGGGCGGGTGCATGTCATACTGGCCATTGCTTCCCCCGAGGAACATGAGCCATGAAACATTGGGAAAATTATTTCCTCTCAATTCATTCTCAAAATCTGTCACGTTCCCAAAGTGGCCCAAATAATTGTATGCGCCATTAAACTCATTCACGGGCCATGGAATCTTTCCCCTATGGAGATCATAGGCATAGTATCCCCAGCTCACATTGTTTTTCTCCAGCTGTCCCATTATTGTGCTGTTGAAAGGGGCAACATTCTCTGCAGAATCGCTGTAAATATTTGCGGGCTCCCCAAGAAGATAGGCCACCCTGTTTGGTTCAGTGAACCCCATTACAGGTGCAAAATAGTTGTCCGATATGGAATATTCCTCTGCGTAATCCCATAGAATACCAACCTGTTCATAGGAGAAATAGGCCATTGACTGGGGTCCAGAATAATAATAGAAGCCGTTTTCCGTATCAAACCAGTAATCCCCATGGTAGGAACTCCACCCTTCATAGGGGTCAATGGTTGAATTGCCGTCTGCATAGTAAGGGCTTGCCGTTCCAAACACATTGAACCATGGCACCTTTGGAACAGATATGTATGAAAGAACGCCGTTTGAATTTTTTAGCTGGCTCACGTTGGTATACAGCCCTGTGGGTTTCATCACAGCATCTGTTATATTATTCACAATGGGCCTGTATCCAAATGGATAGGTCCCGAATATGGTGTCAAAGGCCTGGTTCTCCTCTATAACAACTATTACGTGCCTTATCTTCCCGGAACTGTTTGGGCCATAAACCTGAAATGCATGGGATGTACTGGCATCATGATTGCCTGAATCCCCTGTGTGTGCTGGAGGAATGGCAAACCCCATGGGGGCCGCAATGACTGTGGCAATGAAAATCGAAAGGACAATCCTCATAATGTTTTTGTTCAGATCAAATTTTTTTCTTTTATTTAGACCCATTCCCTTCATTTTAAAAATCCCCTATCTTTTTCCCCTTATGGAAATAAGTAAGGCAGTAACCTGAGGGATTAGAAAAAATTAACATTGATAGCCATGATATGAATATATAAACATAAATAGGAAAGGCCTCTGGCAGATGGAGATTAATTGAAATGGCAGAGAATTTATGGAATTTAAAAATAAAGGATCTCCTATTTTCCACTCCTCTCTTAACCGAGCCCTTCTGACAATTAGATTTAATACAGAATTACAATTCACTGAAAAATGAAATATATTATTATAACTGGCGGCGTGCTTTCCGGCATTGGAAAGGGCACAATTGCCTCCAGCCTTTGCCATATTTTATCAAACAGCGGACTTCGAGTGAGCGCACTGAAAATTGATCCTTACCTAAACTATGATGCCGGCACAATGAATCCCTATCAGCATGGGGAGGTTTTCGTGCTGGACGATGGAAGCGAGGTCGATCTTGATCTCGGCAATTATGAAAGGTATCTTGACAGAAATCTGACCGGGGATAACAATATAACAACGGGGAAGGTTTACAAGGAGGTTATAGAAAGAGAAAGAAAGGGAGAATATCTGGGAAGCACCGTGCAGATAATACCCCATATAACCAATGAAATAAAGAGGAGAATAAGAAAGGTTGCACTCAAGGACGATCTCGATCTTCTTGTCATAGAAGTGGGTGGAACGGTAGGGGATATTGAATCCATGCCCTTTCTGGAGGCACTCAGGCAGTTAAAGAGGGAAGAAAGGGGGCAGGTCACCTTTGTCCATGTTACCCTTGTACCTGAAATCGGAAAGGAGATGGAACAGAAGACAAAGCCAACCCAGCACAGTGTAAAAGCTTTAAAAGAAATAGGAATCCAGCCGGATATCTTGATGTGCAGGTCAATCAAGCCACTGACAACAGATTCAAGGAGGAGAATATCTCTGTTTACAGATGTGCCTGAGGACGCAATCATAAGCGTCTATGAGGCAGAAAACGCCTATCAGGTCCCTGAGATCATAGAAAAACAGGGAACCATAGAAATAATCAAACAAAATCTAAACCTTGAAACATCAAAGTATATGGATACATGGATAGAATACAAGGAAAAGCTAATGAATCCTCAGGAGTTCGTTACCATTGGAATTATTGGAAAATATACGGAGCTTCATGATGCATACATAAGCCATAAGGAGGCATTCAACCACGCAACAGGTAACACGGGGATTGGTGTGAACCTGAAGTGGATTGATTCTGACAGTGTTAGGGAAAATATCCAGATTCTTTCAGATCTTGACGGAATTCTGGTTACTCCAGGTTTCGGATACAGGGGTGTGGAGGGAAAGATAGCTTCTGTGAAATATGCAAGGGAGAACAGAGTCCCCTTCCTTGGGATCTGTCTTGGATTCCAGGTTGCGGTTATAGAATTTGCAAGGAACGTTATGGGCATATCGGATGCAAACAGCACAGAATTCTCAAAGGAAACAAAGAATCCTGTCATCGACATACTTCCTGAACAGGTAAATGTGAGTGAAATGGGTGGAACCATGAGGCTTGGGGCCAAGGAGGTAGACATCCTTGACAATACACTGGCAATGGAACTGTACGGTGAAAAAAAGATCTTTGAGAGACACAGACACAGATATGAGGTTAATCCAGAATACATTGAAAGGATAGAAAAGGCAGGAATGATATTTTCCGGAAGGGATGAACAGGGCATAAGGATGGAAATACTTGAACTCAATGACAGAAAGAACTTCATTGCATCCCAGTATCATGCGGAGTTCAAGTCAAGGCCTCTCAATCCATCAAGGCTCCATCTCAATCTGGTAAAATGTGCACTGGAATACAGGAAGAGCAGGGCAGGAAAAAACTCATAGCAGTAAAATCGGAATAAAAGCTTTATTTTTTAAATTTCCTCAGATAAAGGGTTTCATTTTTATTCAAAGAACCTTCTGCTATTTTTATGCGGAATATGGTGATGTTAATAAGATAAATATTAGAATTAAGATAAAATTGTATATTGGATTTCTATATATGGTATATTTAAAGAGCTGAAGGAACAATATTTATTAAGTCAACATATAAATATGGGAACGGCTTTAAATTTTTATGAATTTAAAGAGAATAGTTTCCATATGCATGGCTGCAGTATTTCTCCTGAGTCTCTCAGTTGTGGCTGATATGGGTTTCGGTATTCACGATCCAACTGGTTCATCTTTGAAAGTTCCAATGGGCGAAACACCATACCTGATCAGCAATTCCCAGACAGTGGTTATTCTTGTGCATGGATTCGATCCTGGGGATACATCGGGGGCGCCTTCCACAGGCACATGGCATTCCGGAGTCAATATCTATGGGCAACTTGCCGGTGCAGGATATTTGGTTGGAAGCGTACAGTATTATGGTGAATTCCAGATTCAATTTAGCAATGGATATACATTTACAGACAGTTCTTTCACAGGATCTTCCAATACACCCATTGGTTCCATTGGCAACGAAATGGGGAATGCACTTGAGGCAATTTTCTCTTCTGGGTACCATAATGTGGACATAGTTTCATACAGCATGGGTGGGCTTGTAACTGCATATATGCTGGAGCATTTTGATTTAACCCATATAAACCTTGAAAACCTCATATTTATTGCGTCACCCTTTGACGGTTCCCCTCTGGCAGGCATTGCCCAGTGCCTCGGTCTTTCAGGATATGTGGGAACACAGGCAAATGAAATGAGTTCAGGCTCAAACTTCCTCAACAATCTGGCACAGTCTGCAGGGAATATACATTCCTACTATGGATCAGCAGTATGGACTGTCTATTCAGGAACATATGACCCATGGTGGGGATATGTACTGTTTAACGGACCAAACGATGGAGTGGTCTCAGAACATTCAGCAACCTATTTCGGATACGACCATCTCTACACATTTTCAAACGATATACACACTGCTTCTCTGGATGATTTTACATGGTCAGGCATCAGTTATTTCCAGGATCAGTCTGTGGCAAATACAATTCTAAATAATCTGGCAGGCAACTATTGATTCATCAGTCAGGTAAGGATGGAACTGGTATTGTTCTGATCCTGGAATTTTTTCCCAGGCTAAATATCCACAAAATTTTTGTCAGGTTCTGGATCAAAAAAGGTTATTTAAAAACAGGGCCATGGCATTTTAGAACCACCATTCCCTTTGTTATTTTATGCCAGACAGTTTTTGAATTTTATGGACCAGAACAAATTTTCTTGGCTTATTTAAAGAAGAAAAAAAGATTCACCGGGAAAGGAAAAGCATAAAAGCCAACTGGGATATCATGAAATATGTCCGCCTGGTCTGAGGAAGAATATAAGGAAGTAATGAAAAACAGGGTGGAACAGTGTTATCGCATCGCCATAGAGGCAAGATCAAGAGGAAAGGATGTTACTGAAAGAGTTGAAATTCCACTGGCAAACGATATGGCAGACCGTGTGGAAGAACTTCTTGGAATAAGGGGAATAAGTAAGGAAATAAGGGAACTGGCGGAGAAGATGTCAAGGGAGGAGGTCTCCCTTGAAATGGCAAGAAGAATAGCGGCAAAGTTTGCAAAGGATGGAAAGGAGGCTGCCCTGGATAAGGCAATCAGAACGGGCCTTGCCATACTTACCGAGGGGATTCTGGTTGCACCTCTTGAGGGGATTTCAAAGGTGTACATAGGCAAAAACCATGATGGTTCAGATTATGTTTCAATCGTTTATGCTGGACCCATAAGGGGGGCAGGGGGAACTGCCCAGGCTCTGAGCGTACTGATTGGAGATATAGTTAGAAGGGAACTGGGCATTGGAAAGTTCAGGGCCACAGAGGATGAAATTGAAAGGTATATTGAGGAGATCCAGGCATATAACAGGGTAAAGCATCTTCAGTATCTCCCCGATGCGGAAGAGATAAGGAGGGTAATGGTCAACTGCCCTGTGTGCATCGACGGTGAGGGCAGTGAGGATGAGGAAATATCGGGCCACAGGGATATGGAAAGGTTTAAAACAAATAAGATCAGGGGTGGAATGTGCCTTGTTCTGTGCGAAGGCCTTCTCCAGAAATCAAAAAAGGTCCTTAAGCATACGGCTGCCCTTGGCATTGAGGACTGGAATTTCCTCAACGAGAGTGGCAAGAGTGGTGGATCATCCTCTGATAAGAAAGCCATGAAATTCCTGAGCGATCTTGTGGCGGGAAGACCGGTGTTCTCCCATCCCAACAGGCCAGGTGGATTCAGGCTGCGCTATGGAAGATCCAGGCTTTCAGGACTTGCAGCCGCATCAATCCATCCTGCAACCATGTTTGTTTTGAGGGATTTCATTGCTACAGGGAGCCAGATAAAAGTTGAGTTGCCTGGAAAGGCTGCGGCCATAACGCCTTGTGATGAAATCGACGGGCCAATGGTTCTTCTTAAGGATGGAAGGCACATTAAGGTAAATGACCAGGAGCAGGCTAAGAGTATTGTAAATGATATTGTGCAGATAACCGATCTTGGGGAGATACTCATATCCTATGGGGATTTTCTGGAAAATAACCATGTACTTGAGAAATCCCCCTTCACCGTGGAGTACTGGAATTTGCTTGCAGAGAGCAGGGGTGTTCCACAAAAGAGGATGCATCCTTTAAATGTTGAGGATGCTTTCAGGCTTTCTCAGGAATTTTCCATTCCTCTCCATCCAAATTTCAATTTTTTCTGGCATGATCTGACAATAAAAGAAGCAGACAGGCTTGCAGAAATAATAAGGGAATCACTGGAAAGTGGAAGATATCCGGAAATAAACTTTGATCAGGAAATCCACGATATACTGATCAAGATTGGTGTTGAGTTCAAGGAAAATCAGGAAACCATAGTTTTGAATGACATGGGTGTCCTTGGGAGGATGTTCAGAGCCTATGAAAAGATCAATTTTGAAGGCAAAACATGTGATTACCTGGGCAAGATTGCTGGCATAGAAATAAGGGAAAAATCCCCTGTGAGGGTTGGGGCAAGGCTGGGACGTCCCGAGAAGGCTGGAGACAGGAAGATGAAGCCAAAGGTTCATGCCCTTTTCCCCATTGAAAGCCTGGGAAGTGCAAGAAGATCCATCATAGATGCCTCAACAAAAACTGACGGGAATTACAGTGTGGAGATAAATGCCAGGGAGTGCCTGTCATGCCATAATATCACGGCAGAAATCATATGCCCAAATTGTGGCGGAAAGACAAAAAGCCTTGGGGATTACAGAAAGATGGAATTGAATATAAAAGAAATTCTCGAGAGAGCCTCCACAAGAATAGACATTGACATGAGGGACGTTAAGGATCTTAAGGGAGTCAAAAAGCTGATGTCCAGCGGCAAATGTGCAGAACCTCTGGAAAAGGGCATATTGAGGGCATATCACGATATTTCTGTAAATAAGGACGGAACATGCAGATATGATATGAGCGATGTTCCCGTAACCCATTTTTTTACATCTGAAATAAGACTGCCTGAAATGAAGGCAAGGGAGCTTGGATATGAGCCTGGAGAGAATGAAATATTCACACAGGATATCATAATACCTTGGAACAGTGCAGAATATCTTTTCAGGGTATCAAAATTTGTTGACGATCTCCTTGAAAGGTACTATGGAATGGAGCCCTATTACAGATGCGAGAACCCTGAAGATCTCATAGGCCATATTGTAATAGGACTTGCCCCACACACATCGGGCGGAATTGCAGGAAGAATAATAGGCTTCTCCAATGTAAATGCAGGATATGCCCATCCCTTTTACCATGCCGCAAAGAGAAGGAACTGCGATGGGGATGAGGATTCCATAATGCTTCTCATGGACGGTTTGCTCAACTTTTCAAGGGATTTCCTTCCATCAACAACAGGCGGCCTTATGGATGCACCCCTCGTAATGACTCTTCTTCTCAAGCCAGACGAGGTTGACAAGGAGGCATTGAATGTTGACAGCATGGGAAAGTATCCACTGGAATTTTACCTTGCAACTGAGAAAAATTTGAAGCCTGCGGAAATAGAAAAAATCATGCGCCCAATAAAGTATATGGTTGAAGAAAAAGGCACCGCAAGGGGCATATCCCATATGTTTTCCACATCGGATATTAACAGCGGTGTCCTGTTATCATCATATAAAACTCTCCTGACAATGGGGGACAAGATAAAGAATCAGCTGGAACTGGCAAGAATCATAAGGGCGGTGGATGCAAACGATGTTGCTGGAAGGCTCATAAACTCCCATTTCCTTCCAGATATGTTTGGCAATTTCAGGGGTTTCTTTTCACAGGAAATAAGATGCACAAAGTGCAATTCCAAGTTCAGAAGGGTACCTTTATCGGGAAAATGCTATAAGTGTGGGCAGGCCAGCCTTACACTTACAATACACAGGGGTGGAATAGTGAAATATATGGAAGAAACAAGAAAAATAGTTGAAAATTTTGAACTTGATGAGGCCCTGAGGTACAGGATTGAAAATCTTTTCAGAACCATTGAAAGTTCCTTTAACTTCCCGGAAAAGGAAAAGGAAGATACAAACAATCTTGATCTTTTCCAGGAAAATGAGGAGGAGATAGAAGCATGAAGGGGTCAATTTTTGTTACAGGTCCAGCAGGAACAGGAAAATCATCTCTGTGCGGCTCCATGAAGGAGTGGTTCACCCTGAATGGGATGGATTCCGCCATTGTCAATCTTGATCCCGGGGCAGAGTTTATACCCTATGAGGCAGACGTGGATATAAGGGAATGGATCGTTATTTCAAGCATAATGAGTGAATTCAATCTGGGACCAAACGGCGCCCAGGTTGTTGCTGCCGATCTGATTATAGAAAATGTGGACAAGATAAAGGAAATTCTGGAAGAACTTGATGATTATTATATTATATTTGACACTCCGGGGCAGATTGAGCTTTTCACCTTAAGAACATCATCGCCCATTCTTGTTGATGTCCTTGGTGGAAAAAAATCCATGATTGCCTTTGTTGGGGATGCGTCCGTATCATCAAGCCCATCAGGCCACATATCACAGAAGCTCATATATGCCTCTGTACTTACAAGATTCTTCAAACCCACACTCTTTGTTTTGAATAAAAAGGATCTTGTGGAGGAGGGAAGGATGGAAAGAATCATGGAGTGGGAGAGCGATCCAGATTCACTTATTGATGATTTCATGGCAGAGAAGGGTGAAATGAGGAAGGATTATTTCTACAATGTTTTGAACGCATTCAATGACAGCGGACTGAGCAGCAAAATCATTCCTGTATCGTCCAAGAACATGGAAGGTATGGAGGATATATATTCCGAAATGTCTCTATTTGTGGGTGGGGGCGAAGATGATGACACACTGTACAGGGAAGAAAATTACGATAATGACGATGAGGAGTAGAAAGATATATAACAAACTTATCTATATATGATGGAAAAAATGCCGGTAAATGGGGGCAATATATCAGAAGAGAAGATCATAAGAGGGCTCCTCAGTCTTTATATTTTAAGGGAAATATCCATTTCCCCCTGCCATGGATATGATCTTCAGCAAAGGATCGAGAAAAAGACGGGAATGGATCTTCCCCCTGGAACCGTGTATGTTCTTTTAAAAAGCTTGAAGGAGAGGAATTTCCTGAACGCTGAAAGGGAAACCAACGAAAGGAACCAGGAAATATTTGTGTACACCATAACCGATGATGGAATTAATTTTCTCAAAGACCATTATATGGCCTTAAGGATTGCCAGGGGAATGATAGACGATCTCCTCATGACTGCAGAGAATCTGAATAGATAAATTATTTATATATAGTTGAAATAACTGGGTATGGCGATAAAAGTAATGGCTGCACCGGGACCGGTGTGTTTCCCCATAATTGCAGCAAGGGACGAAGAGTTTGAAATAGTTTTTTCAAAGGAAGGAAAGGCAGATATTGTTATAGATTCATCTGTGAGCCTCATAAAGAGGGGCCTTCCCATAGACATGATCCTCCTGAAGGGATTGAGTATGGTCTATCCAGACTTTGGAAAAAAACTCATACTCTGGAGAAAGGGAAGCGCCAATGATTACGTGGCAAGGGCAATCATTGGAAAGGAGAATCTTGGCACTGAAATCATATATACCGAAAACCAGCAGGATATAATGGCCTTTCTGAAAGAGGGAAAGGCAGACAGCGCTATTCTTCCCGTAACTGCTCCCATGAAGGGAATAACCCTGGAGGAAAGGGCGGCAAAATCTGGCATATATGTGCCGGGAAGCTGCTCCGCACACCTGGATATGAAATATGCCGATCAGTTCAAGGATGCCTATATGAAGGGAATTGAAAGCTTCAGGAAGGATCCGGAGAAAACCGCAGAGTATGTTCTTTCCAGGCTTCCAAACAAATTCAGTGTGGATTTCATTTATGAAAGCATCCAAAAAATGGTTCCTGTAATGAAGGAACCAGAAGACTACTCTATCCTCAAAGAGGAAATACTCAATGCAAAACAGTAAGTCTTACGCACCTTCATTCCTTACCACAGTTCTCATAATTCTTTCAATGACCTTCGCAGTAAGGTCAAGCAATAATATGTTCATAACATCCACACCCCTTCTTGCCAGATATGTATTTGATTTCACAAAATTCCAGATAGGGATGCTTGCATCCCTTACTGCACTTACAATGTTCATTATGAGCACATTCATAAATGCCCCTCTTGAATCCAGAAGGAGAAGGAAAGTGTTCATAGGATCATCCCTTCTCTATGCAATCATATTTCCATTTTTCGCATTCTCCAACTTTTTAACACTGTGGATTGTCATGGCGGTTGCGGGTTTCTCCCTTGGATCGGTAATGCCAAACATCATTACGTCTGCAAGCCTTTTTAAGGACAGAAAGGTAAGGGAAAGGATCCTTTCCCTTTACACGCTCACACTGAGCCTTTCCCTGATTCTTGGACCATATATAGAAAGTGAAATACTCCATTATGTGTCCCTTGAGCGGTCCTTCCTCATATTTTCCATATTTCCCGTGATTGCATTGATCGATTCAGTTTTCATCAAATTCCCTGAGGAAAAGAAGAGAGAGGTTAAAGGATTGGATCTTTCTGTTGTTAAAAACAGCGGATTTATAATAGCCCTTCTGAACATATTGACATACAATGTTCCCTTTGCTCTTCTCACCACCTATGGGGGACTGTTCGGCAAGGCCGACTTTGGTCTGGATTATTCCATCATAAATCTTACATTCAGCGCCTTTTTCCTCACATCGTTCCTTTCAAGGCTTGCTTTCACAGTGGTTGCACCACAGAAGCTCGCCCCACTCATGGTCATTTCCGTGGCACTCACAGCCCTTGGGTTAACCATACTCTCAAAGGCACCGACCTATCTCATATACACAGTGGCGTTCCTCATACTTGGCATTCCCCACGGATTTACCTATCCTGTGTCTGTAATGAGCATTACCAGAGCCTTTCCACCGGAGAACAGGAACGCAGCCAACTCATACTTCTTTTCCATCATGATGGCAATAGGCGTCGTAATGCCTTTTGTAGCGGGTGAAGTGGTAAGCAAAATTGGATACAGAAACTCATTCCTGGTGGTTGTGCCCGTGGTTCTCATAGTTTTCATCGTGCTGGCATTTTTCCTGAGATCTTCCAGAAACATTGTGAATCCGGGAGAGTAGGAAATTAAATTTTAAATAATTTAATTAATTATTTATTCAAAATTAAATAGTAATTTTCTTTTAACTATTATGTGTTAATACACACTTTTAAAAGACCAAAATCTTTTTTAAAGACGCAGTGAATACAGAATTGGTGAAAAAATGGTAGAAAAATGGGAAAAGAAGAACCAGTTCAAACCAAAGGGACTTGACGGCATATCAGACCAGCAGATAGAGTATCATTTTGAGACCCATTACAATGGATATGTGACAAAACTCAATGAAATATGGGAGAAACTCCCAAACGCAGACAGAAGCAAGGCAAACCAGAATTACAGCGAGTTCAGGGAACTGAAGCTTGAGGAGACATTCAACTATAATGGATCACTTCTCCATGAGATATATTTTGAGAGCCTGAAAAAAGATGGAGAGAAGAACCTTTCCCCTGAATTAAAGAAAAAGATAGAGGAGGATTTTGGATCCTACGAAAAGTGGGTTGAGGATTTCAAGGCCACAGGAACAGCCTTCAGAGGATGGGCACTTCTTGTCTATGATCTGAATACCGGCAAGCTGAGAAACATAGGGGCAGATGTCCACAACACCAATGGAATATGGAATGGCATTGTTGTGCTCGCTCTGGATGTATATGAGCACGCATACTATACGGATTACGGCGCAAAGAGGGCACCATACCTTGAGGCCTTCATGAAGAACGTTGACTGGAAATCTGTGAATCACAGATTCGAAAAGGCCCACAAGGCATATCTTGCCTTCAAGTAATCCCATATTTTATTAAAACAAACTTTTAATTCTAATTATACACTTTATTCATATCAGGGATATTATACCTGAGGATATGAGGAGGAAAAGGGTAACCCAGTAAACCATAGACATAATTTTTCCATAGGCGTATTTTCCAAGCAGAGTTTTGCTGGAAACGATTATGCCACCCATGATGCCAGGGATGATAAGAATGAGGGGCGAAAGTGACATGAGATAAAGAACAAAATTTACTATGGAAAAGTTTGATGAGAAGATCACTGTGATTATGATGGCGGGAAGGGATTCAAAAACATAGAGGATAACCACATTTCTATCACTATATTTTCCCAGGGATTCAAGGGTTCCCCAGGAACTGCCCAGAGATATGGTCACAAGTGCTATGAAACCTGATATTATGAGGCCTGCACCAAAAAAAAGAGGGGAAAAGGAACCTGCAATTGCAGTGAGTGATTGGGAAATATCCTGCGCATTGAGAATGTTTTTCACATTACCGATTCCCGTAGTGCCCATCTCAATTACAACCATGATCAGTTCAGAGATTACAGCACCTGCAAGCGTTTCCTTCCTTACCCACGGAATTCCATGTTCAGGCTTTATATTTTCCATCTTATATTTGTAGGATGTGGCAGAGCTCTGGTAAAAGAGCATGAAGGGCATTATGACTGCGCCCACATTGGCTGCAATGAAAAAGGCATAGCTGTGGGATGTTGAAAAATAAAACAGGGAAGACAATCTTAAATGATCGGTTCCCCTTAAAATCAGTTCAGAAAGAAAGGCCAGAGGCAAGAGGAACGAAAGAAGAATCAGGGGTTTTTCTATCCTCCTGTATTCCTTAAGCAGAAGAATGGAAAGATGGACAAGGAATATGGATGGAAGGGATATGTAAAGGGGAATACCAACAAGGAGAAAGCCTGTACCGATTCCGGCATATTCCACCACATAGGTGAATATATCTGTTATGAACATTGGAATGGATGCTGACAGGGCAATTTTTCTTGAAAATTTCATTCTTATAATATCTCCAAACCCATATCCCGGGAGGGCTGCGCCTATCCTTCCCATGGCATCCTGGATAATGAAAAGCGGTATGCTTAATATGAGAAGGAGATAGATCAGACCATATCCATATATTTCGCCGTTTGAAACTGCAGTGATTACACTTGAGGCGTCCACATCTGCCATCATAATGATCCATGCAGGACCGAAAAGTGCCAGCAACCTTGTGAGCCTCATTCAGCATGTAAGGTATTCCTTACATATTTAGGTTTCTGTAAGGATAACCTTACAAATAATCAAATGAGAATAATTAAAAATGCAGATGTAAATATCTTTCCTTAAAATCAAACATTTATCAGTCTCACAGCTGGATTCACCTGGGGAGGGAATTCAACCTCGCCCCTATCAAGAGACCATTTATTTAAGCTAATGCACTTTATGGAGGTGCCGGGAAATATCCTGTTATCAGAAAGAAAATTTAATATGAAACTTTCTTCGTAAACAATCCTCGATATCATGTAAGTTTTTCCAGGGCTTGCCTGAGACATGCTGAAATCATCTATTTCCATAACGGTGCCATCCCCCCTGGGCACTGGGTTTCCATGGGGACATCTTTCACAGCCATATTTTTCGCATACCCTTTCCATTATCTCTTCGGTCATTCCGTGCTCAATCCCCATGGCCTGCTCATCAAGTTTTTTCCATTCAAGGGAAAGGCCCTTATAGAGAAGTATTTCTGCAATCCTGTGTTTTCTCAAAAAAAGATTGGCCTGCTTCTGGCCGATCTCTGTAAGAACATATTTGCCCCTCTCAATCCTTGTCACAAGGTTTTTCTGAAGCAGGATATTTATTTCGTCGTAGGCGCTCTGCCTTAGAGTTCCCAACAACCTTGATATGTCCGAAAGTGTTGCATACCCCTCATACTCTGTAAGTTCATGTATGCTCTTTAAATAATCCTCCTCGGTTATGGACGTTTTTCCCACAACCTATTAGAATTAAATACTATTTAATTCTTTTAACAGGCATCAAAAATATTGAAAGATCCATTTTACTCCCACAGGGCACAGGCTTTTTAAGGAATATATAGAAAGAATGCTATTTTATATTTATATTCAAAGCATCCATGAAAAATTTAAAACATATTAAAGCTTACATAGGAGATCAGAATGGAAAATTCAGAGCAGTTTGATTACGAGGAAATATTGAAGAAGAACTATCCTGAGGGCGTAAGGAGAGAAATAGAGATACCAAAAAGGTCAATATATTCCATACTCAAAGAATCCACGGAAAAATACCCAAATAACATCGCAATTGACTTTATTGGAAAAAAATGGACCTACAAAGATTTCAAAAGGGATGTTGATATGGCAGCAAATTTCCTGTGGGATCAGGGTGTGAGGGAATCCTCAAGGGTCGGCCTTATGCTTCCAAATTCACCTCAATATGCCATACTTTTCTTTGCCATTGTCAAACTGGGTGCCATAGTTGTCCAGGTAAACCCTCTGTATACTGCATACGAGGTTAAGGAGGAGATGGACGATTCCTCCGCAGAAATACTGATTGTACTGGATGATTTCTTTCCCAAGGTAAAGATGCTTCTGCCCAACACAGTAAGCAAAATAATTGTGACAAGGATTAAGGACTATCTGCCGGGATTTGTGGGGTCCATATTCTCTCTTTCAAGAAAATTGAAGAAGGAGGATGTTGTTATAGAATACACAAAGCAGGTTGTACTCTTTAATCAATCCTCCAGGGGATCAAAGGAACTGGAAGAGGAAAAGGTTGATCCCATGGTGACACCTGCAGTAATTCAATATACGGGCGGAACAACAGGTATTCCCAAGGGAGCTCTTCTGAGCCATTACAATCTTATCTCAAATATGTATATGCTTGAAGAATGGGTTCCAAAGAATATGAAAAAGGATCTTGATTTCCTTTCTGCCATTCCATTCTTCCATGTTTATGGCATGATGACAGCTCTCCTGCTTCCCATATTCATGGGAAGCAGAGTCATTATTGTGCCTGATCCAAGAGATACTGAAAGATTGTTAAAAACCATAGGAAAGGAGAAGAACATTGTATTTCCTGGAATACCGACCATGTATCATTCCATATTAAGGAGCAAGCTCAGCAAAAAGTACGACCTTTCAGGCATATCTCTGCTTTTATCAGGAGCGGCTCCTCTCCCAAATGAGCTTGAGCAGGAATTTACTGAGAGAACAAGGGGATCCATAATAGAGGGCTATGGTCTGACTGAAACATCACCGGTTGTATGTGCCACACCTCTGGACAGAACAAAGAAAAAAATTGGTTCAGTGGGTTTTCCCATGCCAAATACCAGGGTCAAAATTATGGATGCGGAAACAGGCGACAGAGAAATGCCTCAGGGTGAGCCGGGCGAAATTGTGGTAAACGGCCCGCAGGTCATGCTCGGATACCTCAACAAGAAAAAGGAAACTGAAGAAACCATAAGGGACGGCTGGCTTTATACAGGTGACATAGGAATCATAGACCAGGATGGCTATATACACATAGTGGACAGGAAAAAGGATGTGATTATCGCCGGTGGCTATAACATATATCCCAGGGAAATAGAAGAGATACTCTACAAGAATCCAAAGATAGAGGAGGCTGCGGTAATAGGCGTGCCCGATCCCCACAGGGGCGAGGATGTGAAGGCATTCATAGTCCTGAAGAAGGGTGAAAAGATGACTGAAGATGAGGTAAAGCAGTTTTGCCTGAAATATCTGGCAATTTACAAGATACCAAGAATAATAGTCTTCAGGGATTCACTTCCAAAAAGCATTGTGGGAAAGGTTTTAAAGAAGGAATTGAGAAAGGAAGGCGTTTGAATTTATCCTATCCTTTCCCTCAATATGGATGTGACGTAACCCTTAGCCTGCTGGAAATTGAGTTTTGGGGGCATTGGCTTTTCATCTGGGCTCACAAAGGCATTCATTATGGCAGGTCCGCTGTAATTTACAAACTTTTCCATCACATCCTCCAGTTCATCCCCATTTTTTACAGTAAACCCTCCAATACCCACTGCCTTGCCTATCATTTCAAAATCCGGGTTAAGGAGATCAACGCCAAATTCAGGATAGCCCATGACCTCCTCCTCGAATTTGATCATTCCCAGTTTTGAATTGTTAAACACAACTATTTTCACATTTCTCTCATATTTTTTTGCTGTAATCAGTTCAACCATGGTCATGGCTGCGCTACCATCTCCAGTAATGGCATACACGGGCCTTTCAGAGGCAAAGGAAAGGCCTATGGAACCGGGAATGCCCGTACCCATGCTTCCAAGCCATGGTGAAAAGAAGAAATCCATCTTCCTGTCAAATCTCATATTTCTGGCTGTCCATACGGTAACGTTTCCCGTATCGCCCATAATAATGGCATTTTGAGGAATATGTTTGGAAAGGGATGAAACCACCGCCTCAGGGTTCAACATTTTTCCTCCAGGCTGTTCATCCTTTTCCATCATCTTTATCCAGTTCATCTTGTCTTTTTCAAGAGATTTATAGAATTTTTCCTCCTTCTTCTCAGGGTTGATATTTTTCAGGAAATAGGAGATATCACACATAACTGCCCTGTCAGGGCTTATTCTCTTGTTGAGGCTCAGGGGATTAATATCAACCTGAATTGTTTTAATTCCGGAATCAAGGAACTGGGTATATGGAAAATCCGAGCCAAGTAAAATGAGAAGATCTGCTTTCTTCATGGCTTCAACGGAAGGCTTTGTTCCAAGAAGGCCAAGGCCTCCCATAACTCTACTGTCAGTGTCGGGCAGTATGCCCTTTCCCTTCAAAGCATATATGAGCGGTGCACCGATTGTTTCAGCAAAATCCATGAGAGGTTCCGAAAGATTCCTGCAACCGCTCCCATACATGATAAGGGGTTTTGAAGACTGGTTTATTAATTCCCTGCACTTCGAAAGGTCAGGTTTCAGATCAGGAACAACCCTTCCGGGTATTTTATCAGGGATTTTTGAACCGGTTTGCATTCTGAGCACATCAACGGGAAGATCAAGATGGGTGACGCCCCTGCTGTTTAATGCAATATAAATGGCCCTTTCAAGAACATAGTATGCCGAATCCGGATTGACAATTTTCTGGCTGTAAAGGGAAACATCCCTGAACAGATTAATGAGATCAACTTCCTGAAAATATTCCTTTCCTGTGAGATCTGTTTCTATCTGTCCCGTAAGGGCAAGAACGGGAACGTGATCCATCTTTGCCTCGTAGAGGCCGTTTAGAAGATGGATTGAGCCCGGACCTGATGTGCCCATGCATACAGACAGTTCGCCCGTATATTTTGAATCGAAGGCCGCCTCCAGAGCTGCACCTTCTTCATGCCTTACCTGAACAAATTTTACATTTCCATTCTTTCTGATGGCATCCATAAGGGGATTAAGGGAATCTCCTGGAAGGCCATATATCCTTTTGACGCCAGCAGCCTCAAGTGTGTTGATGATAAGTTCTGCAACAGTTGTCATAGACTATAATGCTTTGAACACTATTTAACAGATTTCCACAAAACTTAAATGGAGGACATTGTGTTTCATAATCTGTAAAAATATTCAGAACTGATAAATATGAATGGAAATGAATGGACAATATCATTTTCTATTTTTTCAAAAATCCCATGGTATGAAGATTGGATATGCCGGAATATTAAGGTGCAGGAAAAATGATATTCCCTTATATTCATAAGCAATCCAAAATATTATGATTTAAAATATTGGAAGACACCTTAAAGATTAATCTCCATTTCCCCATAGTTTTCAGGGATTTCTGGCCTGAATTCCATCTTTTCCAGTATATCCCTGTCAATATCAATGCCCGGTGCAACCTTCTTCAAAACAAGTCCATCGGTGCCAAGTTCAAAAACAGCCCTTTCAGTTATGTAAATTACATTTTTCTTATGGATTGATGCCTGCCTGCCGCTGAAAAGTATTTTATATACATTTTTAACGAACTTGATTCCATCACCTTCCCTTTCGATCTTAAGCTTCCCATCCATAAAAGAAACTTCCATCTTCCCTGCCATGAATTTGCCCATGAATATGGCTATGGGCGATCCCTGGGCAATAACTGGAAATCCTCCAGGTCCTGTTATTTTTCCGGGCAGAATGGATGGATTCACGTTTCCCATCTGGTCAACCTGGAGGAATCCAAGGGCAGCCGCATCTATAATTCCACCCTCATAATTGGAAAACATATCGGGTATGGTGGAAACCGCGAAGAAACCCTTGCACACACCAAAATCTGCTCCGGACAGGGTGACACCACCCCAGGGGCCGGATTCAACCACAGGCACAATTTTGTCACCAAGATTATTTTCATTTATGTATCTTCCAATGGATGCGGGAATTCCCACACCAAGATTGATCATTATATGATCCTTTCCCTTTAATACATCATTGAGCGTTTTTATACCTTCATTTACAATTATTTTTCCGGCCACATCAAGTTCCCTGTCCTGACTTATAAATTCAGGATTGGCTATATATCCGTTCCCAACTGAAACTTCCGGGTCAAAATTAAAGCTTGAGGCCTGTGAATGGTATTCAGGTGGGGATTTTACTACGCCGTCAACCAGTGGCCATGGTACTTCAACCTCAATGGGTGTGATATATCCACCATTCATGATCCTCAAAACCTGTGCATAGACCTTTCCCGGATTGGGATGGGCCTTTACAGCCTGGGCAATGTTCATAATTGTTCCTCTGAAAGGTTCATCCCTCACAGAGAGATTCCCCTTCGAATCCGCTATGGAAGCCCTTATAAAAGCATAGTCTGGCTTTGGCCCTTCATAAAAAAGGGTTCTCTCATCATCAACCTTCATTTCCCTGACTCTGCACTCCCTTTTCTTCATGGCATTATCATTGAGTGCACCCCCTTCATTCACGGGATCAAGATAGGTATCTATGCCTATCTTTGTGAGAAGGCCGGGCCTTCCTGAGGCAATCTCCCTGAGCCAGTATGCTGTGAGGCCTATGGGCCAGCTGTATATGGGAATGATTCCTTCCAGGGCAACCTTCTGAAGATATGGCGAAAATCCCATGAAGGGAACAAGCATACCTCTTATAAGATCAGTGTCATTTTCCTCGTAAATATATTTCATCACATTGTCAAATGCCCTTCCTGGTGATGCAGGCAGGGCATCGCTTATGATAAACAGATTTTTTGGACTGGAATTTTTAATGTAATAATCAAGCATCTGTGTTATCAAATAGTCCGGGGTTGTTCCCATGTTAAAACCGGATATGGCAAGAACGGATCCATCTCTGATCATTTCGGAGAAGTTCAGATTTTTAAGTACCTTTGCAACCATAATAATGAGATCAGTTTAAATTGTTATAGAAATCTTGCCCTTTACAGTTAAGCCCTTTGAGGATTAAAAGTCAATTTTAACAGAATGATTGCTCTTATCGTGGACATATATACAGCTCATTCCGAGGGATGATATATTTTTCATTTCATTCTCAGCCTCCGCCTCATTTCTGTAGTTCAGATATATGGAGTTAAATCCAAGCTGGGGCATGGAATCCTGCTTCATTATAAACGGCTTCAATTTCTCCATTGATGAAAGGAAAACTTCCTCACTCACAGTCATTTCCCCCCTCCTTATCTTCTCCCTGCCTATGGCTATCAATCCATCAAATATGGTAAGTGCCTCTTTTTTCTGAATCCCCTTGAGATTTTTTGCCCTTGCACCTGCCAGTACCATGAATACTCCCAGAAAGAGAAGGGGTAGAGCCAGTATGGATTCCCTGTAAATGTAAGCCAGAGCATATAGAACCAGAAGGATTATTCCAGATGCAAGCTGGGCTGTCTTCATAACTATGGAATATTCTTAACTTATTTATGTTTGAGCATGAATCAACAAACCACTAAATAATCCCATTCAGGGTTGAGGAATTGAAATGTAAATTTTCACATGCCTTTTTAAGGCAAAGCACAAAAATTCCCTTATACTTCATGGTTCTAAAGGAATAATTGAACCATTCTCATACTGTGTTCATAACCAAATCTCCATATTATTATACGAATAAGATTGAAAGATATTTTCATAATAAGTTTCAGATGGTGTTAAAACCATATGCGTCTAAACTTATCCCAGGATGATTCCCTTTTTCTTCACATTTTCTGATCTCAAAATACTGCCATGAATTGAAATATGGATTCCCTGAAGGTACCACTTTAATTTTTATTTTTTTCAAAATGAATTCATTTAGCAATGTAATTTATGTATAAACTATATATATATGGGTGTGTGATATAGTAATAATGACTGGAGAGTCATATGAAAAGAAAGACAGGAAAAATGATCCTTCCGAAACATCTTTATCTTCAGGCAGGAGAGTGACAGGAGTCAAACTCCTGGCCATAATAATTGCTGGAGCAGTTGTGATATCAATCGGATCTTTTGTTATTATGGATAACCATACATCAACTCCCGGCATTCCTGTGAATCTTTCCATCCATTTTTCAGGATCACCACCCTTTGTTTTACCCTATGTGAATCACAATGGAAAATTGATCAGCTACTACAATCCTGAAAACGTTTTCTTTTCCATACTTTCGCCAGTACCTGGGGCCATTAATGGAACATCACAGGGATTTTATGTGAACATGTGTGATCAGAATATAACGAGAAATCCCTATTATATTTCCCTTTTAAATGGAAGGCTCTCTTCAGATGGAAACTATAAAGGAATCCTTGGACAGAACTTTTACAACATTGCAATGCAGTGGAGGTACAGTGGATTATCAAACACAAGCAAAGTTTCAGTCATGCTTCAGGCATCCTATTCCATTTTGATCAACGGCACAATATATGAATACAGATATTACAATAACATTCAATATTCGCCATTCCAGAGCGTATTCAATAATCTCAACAGCTTTCTCACAAACCAGAATCCACAGTTAAATTCATTCTCATCTCAGATATATTTCAATCTATCACACCCATCCTTCGTGGGAAAGGTTAACCTGAGCGATTTCAAGGATCTGCACAGGGTCATTCCCACATTATCTAAAACAGATGGACAGGTTGGGCCTCCGGGTGGTGGAACAGGCCCCGGTCCAATATGTCCATACTGCTATAACCCAACTGTAAAGGTTGTGGCAGAGAAGACATGGACCGGCCCTCTCCCACTTACCATCGCAGAAATGAATCTTCCATCCAGTTCTACTCTGGATACATCCTTTGCAGATTTCTCTATGGTGAGTGGGATCAGTTTCAATACTGCAGAGGCATGTGATGATTTCTCCTCGAGTACTCAGGTAATGGATTCTACCACAGGTTCATTCAGTGATGGTTCAATATCAGGTCTCGCGGGCAGTCTTCCCACTTTAAGTATACCAAAATCAAATATGTCCATAGTTTACCTTCCGGATGTGTCATTTTCCGCTGTGGAATACCGGGATGTATACACACAGATAATGGATGACCATGGGAATTTCTACTGTGGTGTAATATATGGTAATCCATATACTGTTATGAGCATCACTTCCATGTCCTCACAGCTGGGAGAAAACCAATACCTGTATAAACTCGCATCTTACAGCGGCCCAAATTCTGCAAACATAACTGCAGAGGATTGGTCCGCATTCCTCAATGATCTCGGTTTTAACAAAGTTTATACGGGAACATTAAACCCGGGAGCAACAATTACGGCATTTAATTACGGAAATTATGTAACAGAATACAATACTGCAAACTCTGCAATGGAAAGGGCAAACTCAGCAGTTGGAACCGTAACTGCAGTATTGGGGGTGGCCTTTGCCATCAACGCTGTGACTGGAATAGTTCCGGGTGCAGCCACAGGGGATGATGTTGTGAATGAGCTTGCACTTGAAACATCTGAAATTGGACTTTCGTCATCAATTCTGTCAGACATGTCCTCCATATCTGTATTTCTCTCATCTTCTGCCCATGTGAATGAATTTACAATGAGCAACTTTCCCAATGTCAATTCCAGCTCAGGTTCATCAGTAAATTTTTCAGTTTTTCAGGCAAAAGGGACAGCGCCAATATTCTTTGTGACACCTGGAAATTATAATACGTATAACTGTAATGTGCCGATGTATTACTTCAAATATGTCCCGGAAAATCAATAAAAAATTTCTTTTATAAAATGAATTTTTCCTCCACCACTTCATTTTCAAAATAATTCCTTAAAGCTCAAAATAATCATCAATGTTGATGGAAAATGCAGATTGGTGATTTAAAATGCATGAAATGTTCCATTTACAAACAAGATTAACTTTAGCACCCTGTAAGAGCATAAAAAATGTTTCGGTATCCTGAATATTTCTTTATAATATTCTTCCGGCAAAGGCCCATGGCAGACACGGTATATCTGTTCTCAACATATGAAGAGAACCATTTATTAATAATCCCTGAATTTATATGATGGAAATGGAAGCGTTAAGAGATCAGATAATATCATGTAAAAAATGCCCAAGACTTGTTGATTTCAGGGAAAATGTACTTAAGGACTCCAAAAAATACAGGGATGTGGAGTTCTGGAGGAAACCACTCACTGGATATGGTGATATAAATGGGTCCATACTCCTTATTGGCCTTGCACCTGCAGCCTCCGGAGGAAACAGGACAGGAAGGGTATTTACCGGGGATAAGAGTTCAGACTTTCTCATATCATGCCTCTACGAGGCTGGCATAACGAATATGCCCACTTCAACAAATGCCGGTGATGGTCTTGAGTACATCGATGCATATATATCCCTGTCAGTTAGATGTGTGCCGCCAGACAATAAACCGGAAAGGAATGAAATCAACAATTGCCATCCCTACCTGAAATCAGAGTTTGATATGATGCATAATGTGAAGTCCCTTATTGTTCTTGGAAAAATTGCCTTTGACAGTGCTATAAGACTGTTGAAAGAAAGAGGTTATGGGACATCAGGGGTAAAGTTCGTGAATAACGGCATTTACGATTTTGAAGATATCCGGCTATACTGCCTTTTCCATCCCAGCCCCAGGAACGTGAACACGGGAAGGATAAACAGGGATGAATTTGTAAATACGCTTAAGGAAGCAAGATCATATTCATCCAGAGGAAAAAAATATTGAAATATTATTCAAAACATTTCATTTATTTCTCAATGCCATGGCCTATCCATACTCTGTTTTATCCAAATATTTTTTTAATTTAAAAGAGCTTTCAAAAACTACCTTCATATTATTTTTTCATGACTTAATTTGAAATATTACATACATAAGCAGGAAGGAAGCATGCGATTACATGACATGTTAATTTCCATATTTTATACACAATTTAATGACTTTATTTATAAATCTATAAATCTACAAAACATTATGAAATATATATTCCCAATAGCACCTCGTAAAAAAATATATAACGTGAGGAAAGATGCGAGGACATGGATAATCAAAATCCAGATTCACAGATAAAGGGAATTAGCGGTGGAAAGACAAAATTTATAGTTCTGGCCATTGTTATTATTGTCATCATAGCAGGTCTTGGTATATATCTTGCTTCATCATCAAGCAAGACAAATCCAGATAAACAGCTCACTATCCTGGTGGGAAGCGGAAGTTATACATGTGAATACATTTCACAGGTTGCAACCAATTTCGAAAACACCCACCCGGGATATAAGGTCACAATTACAACTGCCGGTTATTCATCCCTTCTCACATCAGAGGAGAATGATCTTAAGGGAAAATCATCCTCCCCATCAATTGTAATGTATTATGCGTCCCAGGCAGCTGCCCTTGCACCATACCTTTATAATATTCCAACAACAGGGCCGAATTCAATTGACGTTTCAAACTTCCTCACAGGAAACATGTATTCAGGAGGATATCAGATTGCAACAAACGGAACAATACTGAAAACAATCGGAATACCTGTGCATACAGTAACAGGTTACAATCTTGTTTACAATACAACCATATTCAATAACACCACATTGCAGGCAAAGTTTATGAGCGAATACCATTTCAGCTTCAATCCAAGGACATTCAAGAACTTCACAGCCCTTCAGGATGCTGCAGCCTTCATAAATAGCAACACAATTTTCAATGGAAATAACAATAAATATGCCCTTATGTTCCCAGATTCATCCCATCATTCAATGATAGATGCATTTTACAATATGCTTTATCCCTACGTTCAGGGAAATAAGACCATAGGGGTGCCCGCAAATTCATCTGCAAACTACTGGACATATTTTGCATACCGTGATGGCCAGTATATGCCATCTTTCAACAACACCCAGGGTATAAGAGCCCTTGAAATGTATAAGAATCTAACACAGTATGAGCCCTCTGTCAGTGTTCAGCCCATAGGATACAGCCAGCAGGAAGAGTACTTTGCCACAGGAGATTATGCCATGGGAATAGCATGGTCAAGCTTCTTCCCAACCTATTCTTCAAACACATCAAAGGTTGCAGGCAATTATTCAGTTGCTCTTATGCCAGGAGGATTTACAGGTTATTCACCCACATTCCTTGGAATAAATCCATATGCAACCAATGTGAGCCTCGCAGTGGAATTTTTGAATTATGCAACAACTCCATCTCAGTATAAGATGGGATTAGAGAAATTTGCCTTCCTTCCGGGAACATATTCTGGTCTTGATGTTGCTGCAAATATGTCTGGATTTGGATGGGTACACTCATTCGTAAACTATTCAAGAAACATCACTCTTAACAAAAGCTATGCGTCGGTAATTACTGCACTCTCACCTCTGTTCCCCACACTCATACCGGATATGAACTCACAGATACTGGATTACTTTGAAGGGAAAACAACAGCATCCGCGGCATTGAGCACAGCCTATACAGAATGGGTAAATGCCATTAAGGATCAGGGCATTACCCTTTAAAGATGAGCCGGATGAGATCACCCACCAAAAAACAGGCTTTATTTTTAATTGTTCCTGCAATCATATATTTTTTAATTTTTGCCCTTTACCCCATGATTGAGAATATTATTTTGACATTTCAGCAGGAGAATGTTAACACAGGAGCATATTATTTTGTTGGACTGAAAAACTATTACGAACTTTTTCAGACTCCCCATCTTGACAGGATTTTTGAAAATACTCTCATATACACATTTCTTGTACCTCTTTTTGATATTGTTCTGGCAGTACCTCTGGCATCATTCATGAAGAGATTGAATAAGGCATATATTCTTCCTCTTGTGCTTCTCTCTTCTCTTATACCCCTTGTGACTGCTGCAGTAATATGGTCTTTCATGCTGAATCCCTTTTACGGAGTCCTGTATTATATCGATAAGGTTGATCTGTTTTCCAATCCCTGGATGATTGTTGTGATTGATGTATGGACAAGTTTACCCCTTGCAACTCTCATAATTTATTCCGGATTGAGATCCATACCGCCTGCCATAGAAGAGGCATCCCAGATGGATGGTATCATAGGTGCCAGAAAACTGTTTACAATCGATCTTCCCTATGTGAAATCAAGCATACTTTCTGCAACGGTCCTTATGATCCTTTATGGGTCATTTACCTTCGATCCCATATATGTGGTAAAGAGCAGTGCTGCACCCTTTTCCATAACAGATCTTGCCTATTTCTCATACCAGCTATTTTTCTCCGACAATGTGGGCTTTGCTGCAGTTTTAATGACCATAATGACAGGCATATCCACAGTAATTGCCCTTCTCTTTGTAAGACTCACACTGTGGGAAAGAAAGAGCAGTGGAAGGCAGTTTTTCAACTTCATGCCAAATAAGGAAACTCCCAGATACCTTGCCTGGTTCTTTACCATACTCTATCTTGCCTTCTTTCTGTTTCCCTTTATGTGGCTCATACTTGAATCGATCAAAACAAATCCTGAAATCGTGGCTATTCCTCCAATTATCATACCTTATATAGTTACGACTGCCCACTACACCCTCAGTTATATAAGGGGCAGCCCCTATTTCCTCACAAGCCTTGCAGTATCACTGGGTACATCCCTCCTTGTTCTTCTCATAGGAGCTCCTGCAGCCTATGCAACATCCCGATACAGAATTGGTGGGTTGAAGTTTATCGGCTTCATCCTCTTCATATACTCTCTTCCAACAGTCATATTCATGATACCTGTCTTTGAAATCGTAAATGCAGTTGGCCTGATCAATTCATGGTGGGGTTTAATCATAGCCTATCCTGTGTTTGTTATGCCACTGACCATTTGGATGCTTTACAACTTCTATACAAACTTCCCAAAGCATATTGATGAGGCTGCAAACATGGATGGAATGAATGTTTTCAAAACATTTTATTCCGTCATTTTAAGATTGAGTGGAGATGGCATATCTGTTACACTTCTCTATTCATTCATACTGGCATGGGGTGCACTCATATTCCCACTTGCCCTCACATATACACCGTTTAACATGTCACTGGCAAATCCATCGGGAGCACAGACTGCAACCATATTTGTGGGTTCAACCATTGGCCATGAGGCATTCAATTATGGAGCACTTTCTGCGGCAAGTGTAATAAGTATTATTCCATCACTCATCCTGATTTACATAGCAAGAAGAAGGATTGAGAAGCTCTGGAGAGTTGGGGGTAATGTAAGTTGAGTTCACAGTTTGGCCTTTATGGCATAGAGAAGAAATTTGGGAAGTTCAGGGCAATATCTGTTGACACACTAGAATTTGAGGATGATTCATACATAGTTGTTCTCGGTCCTTCAGGTTCAGGAAAAACAACCCTTTTGAGGATCGTCGCAGGCCTGGAAACACCAGATAGGGGAAAGGTTGTCATTGGAGGCGAGGATGTAACCAATGTGCCCTCATGGAAGAGGAGTGTTGGTCTTGTTTTTCAGAACTATGCCCTGTACCCACACCTTACAGTATACCAGAATATTGCCATTCCCCTTACGGTTGAAAAGAGACCTGTATCAGAAATAAAGAAAAGTGTGGATGAGGTAGTGGAAGTCATGCAGCTCCACGATCAGGTTGGGAAGTTCCCGAAACAGTTAAGTGGAGGCCAGCAGCAGAGGGTTGCCCTTGCAAGGGCTGTGGTAAAAAATCCAAAAATACTCCTCATGGATGAGCCTCTTTCCAATCTTGACACAAGGGTCAGGGTTGATCTGAGAGGTTATCTAAAGGATACCCAGAGAAAGCTTGGCATAACCGTGATTCATGTGACACATGATCAGGAAGAGGCCATGGCACTGGGCGATTCCGTCGTTGTTGTCCATAAGGGTGAGATTGTGCAGATGGGAAAGCCCAGGGAGGTTTATGGAAAACCAAACGATCTCTTTGTTGCAGGTTTCCTTGGAGGAATAAACCTCTTTCCGAGGGAATCCGTTGAATCCCTTGGCATTGAAGGCGACTATGACACCATGGGCATAAGGAATGAAGATATCTATATTGTTGAGAAGAAGGATCCCCATCAGCTTTCTGGTGTTGCAGGATATTCCCAGTTTCTTGGCGCCCAGACTCTTTTGAATGTTAATGTTGGGGATATCAAGATCATGACGAGGATAGCCAAGGACAGAAAGATCAAATATGGAACCGAGGTTGGTGTTATCCTGGATCTTAAAAATGCCGTATTCTTCAAGGATGAAAAGAGGGTTGATGTAAAGATACCGTCCATATGATCAGGAATCTGAACTTTTTTCAATCCATTTAACGATTTCACCGTATATGTCTTCTATCTTCTTTCCATAAAAGGTTGCATCCATCCCAGATTTTACATATTTTGATATGAAGGCAGTATCCTTCTTCATTTCGATGGCCGGCATTATATCGTTCACATAATGGTCACCGATGCTCATGACCTTCTGTTTTTCTGGAAGGTTTCCAATTATTCTTCTTATGCCCTCGGGTTTTCTGGCGCTGGAAAATATTTGATGGAAATATGATATCAAACCCAATTTTTTCAAAAATGGAGTAACATAGGGTTCAGGGGAGTTTGATGCAAGAATCATCAGACACCTTTCCTTTCCAAATTCCAGAATCTCTCCTATTTTTTCAGGAATTTCCACATATTCAGGGTGATGCAGAAGATCCTCCCTCATCCTTTCATAGGATTTCTGCATTATTTCGGGCTCAACATTGCTGAAATATTTCGCAACAATTTCATACCCGTCATTTCCATAATACTGTTCATTATCTCCAACCCTCCTCTGAACCTCTTCAATATGGCCATCACTTTCCATTCCGGAGAATTCCAGTATATAGGATGCGTAGATTGAAAATGGTCTATCCCCCCTGTAGAGGGTTCCGTCAAAATCCCATATGAGGCAAGGCTTCATTATATCCGGGCATTATTGCCTCGTTTAAAATTGTTTCATTAATTCCCCTGTTTTCTTTGCAATGGAAAGAGTGTCTAAGATTTTGCCACTATCCTTATTACGTCCCTGTCATTTAATTCGTAAGTTTTCCCGAGAACCATCCTTGTCCTTCCGTTGATGGCCCTGATGAATCCATTTCCAATATCTGTGTGTATTTTGAAGGCAAGGTCCAGGGCCGTGTCTCCCCTTTCCATGAGGAAGGCGTCCGGGAGAACATTTCCTTCCCTGTCTGTCCATTTATTTTCATCATATACAGGATATACAACAATCTTTTGAAGATCTTTCCTTACAAGATCCTCTATGACAGAGGAAATCCTTTCAATATGGCCCTTTTCATAGGCTTCCCTTATTTTTATGAGGGCATTTCTCTGCCTTTCGCCTGCCCTGTCTGTTATGGATATATTTTCCATATCCCTTATGAGTCCTGCTCTGTATGCCTTAAGTATGGAAAGTTCATAATCTGCTGATATTACTCTTAGATTATTTTTCCTCAGTTCATCGGTGTTTTCAATCAGATCGCCCTTATTTACAACCCTCTTGATCGGCCTGATCTTTGTCATTACAGCCCTTGTAAATTCCATTATTTCCTCATTTCCCCAGAGGGAAATATTATCGTTCATCCCCGTTTCGGACATTATCCTTCTCACATCCTTCAAGGATATTCCAAAGAATGAAGCCTTCTGAAGTATCTTTTCTTCAGCGGGGATGTTCATATGGGATATTTTCTTTACAAATCTTTCCCAGTCCGAGCCAAAACGGGATGAAAACCATAGAAATATCTCATTTTCAACCTCCTGTGCCTCCCTTATTATGGATTCAGGCGGAAGTATTTTCCTTTCATCAGAAATTGGATTTATCAGATTAATTATGGCTGAGGCTTCCCTGAGAGAATCCATGAACTGGTTCCCCATGCCCTTTCCCTCGCTGGCCCCCTCAATCAATCCAGGTACATCCATCATTTCCACAGGAATGTATCTTATGCCATTGATGCACTTTCCTCTCCTCGGTGTGCACTGCCTTCCAATCTCTGTATGAGGGCATTTATCCTTCATATAGGCCATTCCCCTTGTCGCTTCAACGGTGGTAAAGGGATAATCCCCAATGGCAACCATTGTCTCCGTCAGGGATGAAAAGAGTGTGGATTTCCCTGCGTTGGGTTTTCCTGCAATACCTATGGTAAACTCCATGGTATCATTCTACCTTCTCTCATTGACATAGGATGCCTTTACCCTTCTCATGTTGTATCCCTTCGGGCACTCAACCTTTTGCCCAATGGAAGAGATCTTTATCCTGAAGTCTGTCCTGTGGTGTATGAGATTGCATTTCTCAATGAACTGGCACGTGATATGATCACATTTCATGCTTTTCAGGTTTGTTATGGAACCTTCCTGCACCCTCCTGTCATACTGCATTATGAAATCCTCTGGAATCTCCTCAACAGAAACCGCAGTCACCTTTCCATGGTTAAAGACCATGCATGGCTGCTCCTTCATCCTGACCTCTGTTATTCTGTATGTTTTCCCCTGTTCAAGATTAAAGCACACATTCTTTATCTTACACTCACTGCAAGTCTGTAGAGGCGTGACATATCTAAAAGTACCACCTACAACTGCCTGATCAAGCCCTATTAAGGTAATTTTACCCGTCATTTTGTATTCAACTCTTTTATTCTATTATTCTTGTAATTTTCAGGGCGGTTTCAGCAGCGTTGTAGCTCAGATCAACTTCACCAAGTATGGTAAACCTTTCGGGCCTTATCCTGTGGGCAGTCCTCAGGGCCTCTATCATTATATGGTCATTTATGCCATAATCCCTTGCTCTTATGGATATGCCTATCCTCTCAAACACTGAAACAAGGCTCTTCCAGTCACCACCGTGCAGAAACATCGTTATGACTGAACCAATTGCCACCTGTTCACCATGGATGGCCTTTCCTGGCGCCATGGTTTCAAGGGCATGGGCAATAAGGTGTTCCCCACCACTTGCCGGCCTTGATGATGCCGCAATTGCCATGGATGTTCCTGAGGCAAGTATCTGTTTGGTAACAAGCCATACAGATTCCTCCACACCTGGCATGATCATGTGGGCCCTCTCAATGAGTTCCCTCGCCGCGTATTCAGCTATGGCAGCTGCACTGCTGCTGTAATCTTCACCCTTTAACCTGTTAGCCAGCTTCCAGTCCAGAATTGCGGTCTCATTGGATATGACATCCGCTGCTCCCGCCTTCAGGTACCTGTATGGTACCTTGACCATTATGGATGTATCTGCAATTATGGAAACCGGCATCACAGCCTCTTCAGATACCGACCAGCCCCTGCGCCTTATGGATGCCCTTGGGGAAGCAATCCCGTCATGGCTTGGAGTTGTGGGTATGCTGACTAATGGAACGTCAAGATAGTAGGCGGTTTTCTTGGCAAGATCGATCTTGCTTCCTCCGCCCACACCTATAATCATATTTGCCCCGTAATCTCTTGCTTCCTGAGTCACTTTCTCAAGATTTTCCTCATCAGCAGGCCCTGCAATGAGGATCGCATTGTCAATAGAGGCATCACTGAGAATTTCTGAAATTTCTCTTCCTGCAAGTTTGATGGTGTTTTCCCCTGTAATTATGGCAACCCTGTCACCTCTCAGGTTCTTTTTCACCACATCCCTTGTTCTCTGAATTACTCCGTGACCCACATAAATGTCACGTGGAAATTGCATGAATTTAAATTTTTCAAATTCCATATTCTCAGTCGCTCTTACCATGTTATCTTGCAATATAAATTTTCATAAAAATGAGAAAAGTTAAAACGAAAATTTTTTTATTCTTCATGGTGATTATATATTTCTATATATCAATACCAGATTTTGTTCATTGAGGAGATGTCCTTATGATTTGTTATTTTTATTGATTGTCATGGCAAAGATATTTTATTTTTCCGCATATAATTTCATATTTTAATTCTGAACATGTCCGTCCCCATTGAGCCGTTTGAAAAGAATGCATGCTCATCATGGCTGACCGCTATGACACCTGCAAGATTTTCTCCAAAATATTCTATCTCTTCTCTCAAAATGTTCTGCAATTTATCTGTATTAATTCTTTCATAAATTCTGTGGCAGAGTACTCTTTTAGCGATTTCCTCACCGATGCCTGTTGCCACCACAGCACCCTTTTCGCCACAGAATATCCCTGCTCCAGGAATGGGCACGTCTCCAACTCTTCCCCTCATCATTGGAGATGCACCTCCTGTGGATACTGCCGCTGCAAACTTCCCATCTATTCTTGCCACTGCTCCAACCGTATCATGAGGTTCATCTATTATTCCATTTCTTATGAGGTCCTTAAAGATCTTATATCTATTATCTGTTGATTCTTTTTTCAGTGCTTCAACCATCTTTGAATACTGGCTTATACTCCTTTCAGTTTTTGGATCATATTCTCCATATCCAAGTTTTCTGGCAAATTGAACTGCACCTGAACCAGACAGAATTATGTGCGGAGTTTTTTCCATTACATCTCTTGCAACCAGAACAGGGTTTTTTACGTTTTCAATTCCTATTACAGATCCAAATTTACCTGGAATCGAAACGGCAGCGTCCATCTGCACAGACCCATCTATCCTTATTACAGATCCTGTCCCTGCATTGAACCTTGGGTCATCTTCCATGATCACCACGGCATTCACAGCCGAATCAAGGGGATTTTTTGAATATGCCTTCTCTGCTATGCCTTTCATGTCATCCAAAGGTCTCTCCTTTGATCCAACGCCACCGTGACAGAGAATTATATTTTCCATTGAATCCTTCATTAAACACATATATAAAAAACAGTTAAGGCATTTAAAAGAATTATAAATTAAATAATTTATCAACTGGCTTTAATTTCACAATGCCTGATATGCCAGTATGAGAGTTGCGGATTGATATTATCCCGTCAATTTATTCCTATTTCCTAAATATTCCAGTGAAACAGGGTGAGTTTCAGGATCGTTTATTATTTCAATACCATGGGGAAATATTTACCTGTATGTTCCCATGATCCCATATTATAGGCAAATCACTTACAATAAAACTAATTATCTATGATCTCATACCTCTTAAGAGGGGCTCGTAGTCTAGTGGTATGATGTCTCCCTGACACGGAGGAGGTCACCGGTTCGAACCCGGTCGGGCCCATTCTATATTTAGTTTTGGAAGTCCTAAGTAATTATATGATTTATAAACAATATTACAAATGAAAAAAGACACGAGAGAAATACAAGGATCTGTTAAAAGACAGGGGTATTGTAAGGTGGAGATACAATGTGACCACTGGATCAAAGGTTACTGGAGATGTCTATTTTAAGAGAATTGGTGCGTTTTGTAAGGAAGTTAACAAAACCCGCAGGAACTCATTAAGATGAAGGATAAGGCCTTAAATGACCTTATAAAAGATTACATAATGGATAAGGCGAAGGAAGGTTATGCTGGATCACATGTTAAATCAACACCTAAGGCCGTTAAATCATGGCTTCTTTTCAACGGAATAAAATTACAGAGAAATCCTAGAATTAGAGGAGCTGAAGACACTCCTACACTGGAAAATGAGAAAGTTTCCTAATCAGGATGAGTTGCGTAAGATTTTCAATGCTGGAGGTTCAAGAGAAAGGACTGCATGTGCCTTAGTAGCCTTTATGGGAGTTAGAATTGGAGTTCTTGGCAATTATACAGGTAATGACGGCCTTAAAATAAAGGACATTGAAGGACTCAAGATTGAAGAAGGTAAGGTTACCTTTGAGAAAATAACGGCAATGATAAGGGTTCGCAAAGAGTTAAGCAAGACTGGAAAGCTACACTTTAAAATTCTTAGGCTTTGAAGGATGCTCTTACTTGGAGGATTACTTAATTGAAAGGATAAGGTCAGGAGAAGAATTAGGCCATGATTCTGCTCTAATAACCGCTTCTACACTGGGCTCCAGGAAGAAACAACACATTACATACATCCATTAATGTGGGAGATGTAATCAGGAATGCGATCTGGAAGCAGTTTGAGGATCATGGTATTTCAATAAAGAAGGGAATGGTGCAGAATTCCACATTCATCGAAACAGATCCATGAAAGCATGGAAAGAGGAAAACCCCCATCACCTGTTGATCAGGTACCGCCGGAAATGAAGAAAGATGTGAGGGCAGGCAAGTCCGGGAGAGATGAATCTGCACCATCCACAGGGAGGAGAATTACAGAGGAAGAGAAGAGACATGCTAAGATCATGAGTGCAGAGAAGAAAAGAATGAGGAGGGATGAACCCAGGAATGAAAGGACAGGGAGATCAAAGGACGGCACATGGGCAAAGAAGAATTCAGCAACACACTTCGGCAACAGGCTTCATACAGGGAACAGATATTCCAATGATCAGGGAATTTGTTGTCACCACAGCATCACTCCATGACTCGCAGGTTGATCTCAGCACACCTGCAATTCCATGTTACAAAGACGTGGGTTAATCAGGCTGTTACTGTAAAGACATCAATGCAACCAAAGGCATCAAGAAATCATCCTCTTACGGTTGATCAGGTGAGAAGAAACCTCAGGATTGCCAAGAAACGTTCTCCCGGAGAGAGACTATACTCTGTCATGAAACGGATCATGAATGGAGGCCATACATTCATCACCATGGTGAGAAGGGACAGGGTCAGGGCAATGTTCCTCTGCCATGGCTACAATATGCTTACACTGATTGCGCTGAAAAAGCAGGGCAGGATAGTGCGATTTTTGGAAAAATAGTGAAAAACAGGAAGAAAGGGAATAAAAAAAGACATAAATCAAGTATCATCCATACCTATTCTTGGAGATTCCTGCAAAAAAGAGATGCAATAGGCGTTTCTGTCTACCGGTTGGAAATAATCATTGAGATATTGAGAAACGTCATGTATATATATTAGAAACTGACATAGTTATTTATGTTTGAACACATCGATGGATGTGTTCGGCCAGAAGATTCTGGTTTAGGCAAAGATCATCCTAAAGAGATCAATGCCGAGACAGGGAATTTTTTTGTCGAACAAAGGACAGGGATTGAGAGAAGAAAGATAGGGATCATCGGTCTTGGATCGGTTGGGAGTGCCTTAAAGGCTGTACTCAGTTACTTCTACGAAGTACATGGGTATGACATAAGAGGAAATCATGACTGGAGCAAGATCCTGAGCTGCGAAGCCGTATTTATATGCGTGCAAACACCAGAAGGAAAAGATGGAAGACTTGACTGCAGCCGGGTTAACGATGTTCTGAAGAGATTACAGGAGAGCAATTTCTCAGGAGTAACTGTTATAAAGAGTACTTTAAGGGTTGGTTTTATGGACGAAGCCCGTAAAAACTATCCTGGGTTGAGGTTAGTATACTCTCCAGAATTCATGAGTGAAAAGAATGCCTTTATCTGGACCGCAAACCCCGACAGAATTGTATTGACGGGAAATGAGAATGATATGGATTATGTCCAGATTCTTTATTACTGGGCAGATGGTGCAAAAATAATAAGGACAGACGACAGAAGTGCAGAAATAGGGAAACTCGCGCATAATTCATACATAGCGCTCAAGGTAACATTCACAAATATGATGGAAAGGATATCAATTATGGGAAAAGCCAGCCCCGACGACGTAATGAAAATAGTATATACAGATAGAAGAGTAGGCAACAGTGCCCATCTGGAACCTCATAAGGGGCCATATGGAGGCAAATGCGTACCAAAGGATACTGCTGAACTTATCAATGCGTTCGGAGAGGTTGCAAAATTACTGAAAGTTGCCGATGAGTTTAACGACGCCATAATAAATTTGGAAGGGATTGTCACTCAGGAAAACCATCAAGACCCCAGGAAGTATTTAAAATGACCATTCAGGATTTAAAGACAATCCTTATTATAGGTACCTCAAGGAAGGGGTTCCTATTATCAATTGCTCTTCCCTCTGTATTAAGGCAGACTAAACACCCTGATGCACTGTACATAGTATCCGATGAGGAGATGCATCTGGAAAATGAAGATATTTTCAAGAAACTCAGGGATAAAATCAGGGTGAAGTACCTTCTCAATCAAAGGGAGAAGAATCTCTCAGGTGCAATAAATACAGCGCTTTATGAGATCATCGGAGATGGATTCGATCCGGAGAATACATACGTCGCCGTTCTTGATGATGATGACTGGTGGGAACCGGAGTATCTCCAGTCCTGCTTCAACGAAGCAATCAATAAAAACTCTGACTGGATAATATCTGGAATAGTAAGGCACAGCGAGGACGATACAGGGATAAACCTCACCATACCTGAAAGCATCGCCGAGTGGCAATTTCTGAGAGGAAACCCTCATGTACAGGGATCAAACCTTTTTGTAAGACTCTCCAAGCTTTTGATGGCAGGTGGTTATGACGAAAATTTACCCTCAACAACTGACAGGGATGTAAGTCTGAGGTTACTTGCACTTGGAGATTTACGCATTTCATTTATAAAGCGTCATATGGTACATCACCGGGCATACGGAAGCGGGAGACTATCAGACCAGGGATCTAAGAGAAAATGTCAGGGACTGAAAAGATTTTATTTCAAATATCAACCACTAATGGACAGGCAGGATGAGGAATCCTTCCATAGGAGATCAAAGGAATATTTCGGGTGCAACGTGGTAATATCTTTGGATGATTCAAAATATGATTCACCGGGTTTGGCTCTGTCACACGAAGAGAATGACAAAATCAATATAATTATTGGTGTGATAGTATCAGATCAAAGTAAATTTCCATCATTGATTCAGGATGTACTGGGATTTCATAACGAAACGCAAAGCATTTCTGCGGTGGTTGTATCAGACAATGCTGCCTTACCAAGGGATAAAATAGAGGAAGCTGAAAATGAGCTCAAAGAATATGGTATAAATCTATCTGTAATCCAGATGGAGGAAGCCAATGAGGCAGCAAATAGAGGAGTTTTTGGGGAATACTACATAGAGGAGGACAACAGAACAGGTATCGCTTTCGGCAGGACTGTTCTGCACAGATATGTTTACCTGAAGTGTTTGGAGTATGGCAATCCAGTTGTATGGATTCTGGATGACGATGTCTCATTGAAGAAAATATACTGGGGAACGTTTCAGAATGAGATATCACCCAAAGATATGATAAGCACAATCAATAGATGGCAGAAGGAAGGGGTTAGCATTGTGATAGGAAAGGTTGGAGGTGATCCACCTGTTCCGGTTATGTCCACTTTGAGGACACAGATGATTGATCTGTATTACAACCTGAGGGCAGCAATAAAAAACGAATCAACAGTCTCGGACCATCCATTCCTTCCAGCATTGAAAGGTAAAATAGAATATGATTCACCTGCATACTTTTATGATTTTCCAGATAAATCTTCACCTAACCTGGAGACACCATTTTGGTTAGAAACTGAAAAAGAAATTCAAATCGATGACCTTTCCCATATGGCAGCACAAATACTTACAAAGGCGGTATTCAGGAAAGCCTTTTATCAGATCCCGGGCGATGGCAATGGGGAAAAGGAGTATCTTCAAATGGATGACTCTTACGGGCCCGTTAGGGGAGGTAACACAATAATACTGGACATAGACTCACTAAAAGATTTCAACAATTCATCTCCAAGGAATCGGGAAATAGCTTACAGAAGGGGCGACACCTTATGGGTGGTACTGAATAAGAGACTCGGTCAGAGGAAATCCACCAAAGAAACAAGAAAAATAATCTCCACACCCATGATGCTAATACAGTATAGAAATGATAGGGAAAGCGATGAAAAGATCAGGGAAAAATTTGTAGCGGATGTATTGGGATCAGCCTTCGTCCGCACTATGGATTCTTATCTTTTAAACAGGATTGGGAGAGGAAGAGACAGGACTGATTACTATTCACCTCTGCGATTCACAGAGCAGGATTTAAAAAATATATTGATTACCATGGAGGGAGAAATAGAATCCCGTGCAAGGCAAATAATACTCAATGCCTGGAGGATAATGGGATTAATTCAATCCATCAGAAATGCCACTAAGGAGATCCACACTGAGGCTTCAGACAGGATATTGAAAGTATGTGAGGATGTGGAAAGACTTTATAATATTTCAAAGATCGATCCGTTGATAGGAGAGATTAGAAACTTTAATAGAAAAGACCTGGAAGAATTCCTGAATAGCTTATATAAATCACAGAGAAATTATAGCGGGAAATTACCTGTTTATTACAGCAGTAAGGAATTAAAGACCGTAAAGAAGAAGATCATGGAAGTCTATGATCTTCCAGAAATAAGAATAATTGGACAGGGATATGAAGGAATTGTCTTAAGCGATGGAATTTATTCCTACAAATATTTCCATTATGGGTCTTCTTTCTTCAAAGAAAATCAGATTAATTTTCTGAAACATAATGTGATGGGCAGGAAATTTCAAAAAATAGCAAATCTTATTGACATTCATGAGGAAAAAAACACTTTGATATTCAAAAAGGAATACGTGAAGGGTCAATCTTACAAAGGAGGCCATCTGAATGACATGGTGGACCTCATAAGGGAATGTAAATCTAACAATCTGGTAATAAAGAACCTTGCACCCAAGAACATTGTTGTTGAGGGTAATGAATTCAGATTTGTAGACCTGGGAAATGACATAGAACCATACACCGATGAGTATTTCGATAAGATGTGCCGCAGAGCCTATCTAACATATAGATGGCATTTCAGGGAAGACTTGCATGAATTGCTCACAAAGTCAAACTCAGGTGAAAACTTTCCTGAAATGTTCGGTTATGATTATTTCCTCGACATTATAGAGACAAAAAATACCGGACAGGTATTGATGCCGTTCGTTTTGAGTCAAATTGGCAGTATCAATGGGCGTAAAATTCTTGATTATGGCTCTGGAAATGGAATTATGGCAGATCATCTTGCAACCAATAATGACGTTTCCATTTATGATATTGATATGACTGAATACAACAAAAAACATCCAGAGGGAGGTATCACGAGGGTTTTGCATAGAGAAGAACTCGACAGAATATCCTCAGAAAATGAGAAGTTTGATACCGTCATTCTTAGCCTGGTTCTTTGCACAATTGACGATGGTGAAGCTCTTTCAGTGTTAAAAGATGTTAGAAGAGTTTTGCGGAAAAATGGAGATGCAATAATTGTAATCTGCAACCCATTCAATATTCATAATAAAGAGACGGCAACCCATAAGAAATTGGGGGAGATTAAGGATTACAGAGAAAATTTCTCATATGAAAAGAAAATGATTGCCACCCACAACATCAGGAAGGAATATCATAGACCAGCAGGCTGGTATCTAAATGCGATTAAAAAAGAGGGATTTGTGTCCACTCACTTAATTGAAAGTGAAGGCGCTTCGTTTGACTACCTTTCTCCAGGTTCTGAATTTCTTTTGATCAGGGCCACTGCGAGTTATGAACCTTTGAATTATGATGTGAGCCTCATGATCAAGGCTTCCCCTATGGAATGGAGAAGCATTGATTTCCAGATCAGGCATTTGGTCAATCAACTGGAAGGTCCCGAGAGATTCAGGGAAAAATTCATAGTTACAGATCGTGCAACTGATGGCTTTGCAAGGGAATACGACGAGGTAAACCTTAACCTATTTGAAAGCGAGCTAAATAAACTTGTGCGGGATGGCGTTATAGATTTCATTCTTTACGGAAGCGATGATCCACAGTTTAAAAAAGAGCTTTCAGAGAGGTGGTTCGGGATCCAATCGACTGAGACAAGATGCAGTAACGGGCAGCCGGTGCTCTTAACGCTGGAGGGTTTCGAAAAGGCATCGTCGAAATACATATTACAGATTGATTCAGATTGCATAATACATAGAAGGAGAGAGGGAGATTCCTATCTCAAGGAGATGATGCTGTCTCTGCAGAACTTTCCAAATGCCCTGACGGTATCCTTTCCTGTGTTTAACTCCAATGTAAGATCATTTTCTCCTAAAGAAGATGGAGGAAAATGGAGAACAGAAGTGAGAAACTGCTTGCTTGATAGAACCAAGATCTTAAACACAACCCCACTTCCAAACAGTTTATGCAGGGATGGCAAGCTTAAGCTACCCTGGCACAGGTCACTCGATAAATTAATAATGGAAAAGGGTCTGGAATCTCTAAGGGGTTCAAAGGGAAATGCTTATTTCCTTCACATATCAAACAGTCAGAAGAAGGATATTAATTTCTGGTATAATGCATTAAAGTACTGCGAAAGTTATGAACCAGGGAAAGCTCAGGAAGGCAACGTGGAAATTATTGCAAACGATACAGGCAAAATATTGGAACTCAGAAAGGAGAAAATGATAGTACTTGTAAAAGGGAGGGACATACCCATACCTAAAATAAGGCGATGCTTCAAATCATTGCGTGATCAAGATTTTCAGGATTTCGGGATAATTTATGTGGATGCAGCATCACATAACGGTTCTGATGAATATGTCCAATATATAGGAATGGAACTTTTTAAAGGAAGGATTACCTTCCTCAGAAATTTTGAACCTTTGACATCAGCCCAGAATATTTTTATCGCAATAAAAAAAATCTGCGCAAACTCTGAATCCATTATAGTAATGGTTGATTCAGATGATGCCTTAATTGGAAAGAATGCCCTGTCGGAGGTTATGAGACTGTATGATGAAGGGACCGACCTGACAATTGGAACAATGTTAAGGACAGACAAATACAGGGAATATAATGTAAACTTTGAATCTCCTCGAACAAGCAGGGGCGGAAATGTCTGGCAGCATCTGAGAACGTTCAGGAAGTATCTGTTCGATTTAATCGACGAAGACGACCTGAAAATAGAAGGAAAATGGATAGAGGATGCAGATGACTGGGCCTACATGATACCAATGACTGAAATGGCAAAAAATCCCATGCAGATAAAGGATAAGATATATTTTTACGAGCCATCACCTGGTAAAAGAGACAGAGACGTCAAAAGACGTGAAGAGATAATTGCAAAAATCATATCTAAAAGGCCTTATGAAAAGGGGAAAGTAAAATGAAGCACCTCACTTCAATAATAGGCGACAGAGACGTGGAGGAAAATGGTATCAAATGGAATCTTGCCAGGAATATCTCAAGAGCTTTGGTAGACAGGGATTACAGAATAGTTACAGGTGGAGTGGGTTCTCTCGCAAGGGCAGTCTATGAAGGTGCCAAATCTTCTAAGAATCGTGTGGACGGTTCGGTTATTGCAATATTGCCCGGGTTTGATCCATCCATCGCTATAAATACATCTGACATTCAGATAGCAACAGGTTTAGACGAATACAGGAACGTTATAACTGCCAATTCAGACGCGGTAATCGCGATCGGTGGAGGTGCAGGGACACTTAGTGAAATCTCATATGCGTGGGCATTAAAGCGGCTAATCATATGCCTTGATGTTGATGGCTGGAGCGGAAGACTGGGGGGAAAAACCATAGACCACAGAATTAGATATCCTGAGATAAAAAATGACCAGTGTTTTCCTGCCAGGAATGAAAATGATGTTTTAAGTATCCTTTCTGATTATTTACTACTGTACAGCAGGAGGCACAAACGTATCCCGGACTGAAATAATTAAGGGTTATCGGACTTAATGTGAGAGGAATTCTAATTTCATAACAGGATTTTTCAACACTGCTCTTTTAATGGTTTCATGAAGATCTTGTATCTTTTCCTGCTTCTAATTAAGTCGATTAACAATTATTCTGGGATTTTACTCATTGGATGGAAAAATTAAGTATGTTCTGAATATAGATTTGTATTGAAGCTTCGGAAAAAGTTGTGGAAAGTTATTTCAGATACCTGAAGGATTGCTTTAGAATACCTAACTTAAGATGTAATGTTCAGAAACATCTCAATCTTATCGGAATGAAAGGAAGTGCCGACAAAGTCCAGAGGATTCCTGTAGAAGTAAGTGTAACTACTTCATGCAGTTTCAACAAATTAAAGGCTGCTGAATGTTCAGAAACTAACAAAAGAACCAAAAGTGGTTCTGCTTCAGAGAGGGTTAAGATTGGATTCTTTGTTGAAAGAAAGTTTAATGATAAAAATGTACTGTCAATATTAAAGGACTAAGGATTTTTAGACAACAATTATGAAAAAATAATTGTAAACTGAGCTGGGAGAAAGAGGTTGAACCGATAGCAGAGATGAACTGAATAGATCTTTTAAGATTCAAGGAAATATTAACAGAAATGATGAGCTTTTTTTAAGAACAAAGAACCTTACTTCTCTGATGATACAGTAAGGTTATTTTAACTTCTAAAGAAAACTGGAATTTAATTAAAAAACTTTGGTGAAGATTAAATCTTTTTATAGAAAATTACGCAAGATTGAACGCATTACAGAAGAGTATCTCCAAATCTTTCCCTTTACCTCATAGAATCCAATACATTCCGATATACTCAGTTTCAATGCGACTTCTTTAGGTAATGTTATTCGAAGAGATGATCCCTTAGAGGAGGTCCCTATTACTGCAATCAGCTTGTCTGGTATTAAATGTGGAATAAATGAAATAACTTAAGTTTTTGTTAAGTTAAGGAGGCAAATAATAGGAATATAGAAAAGTAGATCACTTTGGCAAAAGTGAATTAACTCTAAAGTAAAATAAGCGATAATAACTAATAGGTAAAACCACATGGATGATAGATTTATAATGAATGATGACGTGAAGATCAGCTTAGATGAATTTGAGTGGGCAGTATTTCTGTACAACAACATGGAATCGGATGAGTTTTACTTTGATACATTGTCAGATTTGGAAGCGAATAAAATAGATGGAAAACCCGGGAAAACAATTGTTGCGTTCTTAAATAAATGGAAAACGAGAGTACCGAATCAGTTTGAAAATAAAATAGATGATTGGTATAATGAAACTGGATACAAACTTCTTGAAACCTTGAAATCAAAGTCTATTGATAATGTTGACTTAGAGGATGATAAGGTAAAGGAGGCAATAAAAGAATTATACACGAGTCTATCTGATTTGCAGACTGATATAAAAGGTAATAAGGGCACCATTAAAAGAAAATTAGGTAAAGTAGCCGCTGGTAAGGCTTTGCATATTTTAATTCCAGAGCTGTTTGTCGCATGGGACAATCCCATATCGGAACACTACGGGATAAAAAACAATGAAAATGAAACGTCTGCCGGATATATAGAATTCTTAAGAAAGATGAAATGTTTAGCTTTAAAGATCAGATTGTTGAGAGAAGATGAGGAAAAATTTCTTTCCAAGCATCTTCTTTATATTCAAGAAAATCATAAAAAGGTTTTGAAAAGTGAGGCTGAGAACAAAATTAACTTAGAAATGGAGAATAAGGGTATCGATTTTCTTAGTATTAAGGAAAAAACACTGGCAAAGTTTCTGGACGAATATAATTGGATTGCGTTCACAATGAAAGTTGAATTGCCTCCAAAGTGGTACCCAAATAAAAAATCCTAACACTTCAATTTTCTAGTTATAAGGTTAAATGCATGTTAGTAATCCATATTCTACATCCAAAAAAATATATTAAACAATGGATAACTTTCTGCCAAACATTTTATTAATTCATTTCTTCAGCTGATGTATTAGTTAGGGATTCTGTTGGACCATTCTCACTAAACTCCGCATCGCTAAAATCTTTCGGGAGTTAGTAGAGTTTTTTTCTTTCTATGCCTTAATTAAAATTTACCAAACCTTTATATCCATTCAATCAAGTATCCTTCCATGATAAAACCTGATTCCGTTCTTGAGAAGGAATTATGATCATCCGCTTACAAATAATAGGTGATGAGATAGTGTTAGAAAAGGAGAGAAACCTGCTGATAAACTTCGAGGCGCTTGAGAAGTTCAGAGTCATACAGAAAGGCTCTGAAATTAATTTTCCAACAGACATTTTGACGATTATTGCGAATAATATCTCAGAACTCCATCAGAATATTTGTTTTACAAAAGCAGAATCTGAGCTCACGAAATACTGCAACAGTCTCAAAAAAATTGGAACTCTAATACAACAGATTCTAGGAGAGTGGAATGGAACAATCGAGGCACTAAATCTCGGAATAATCACGGCTGAGGAAATTCCAGGTATTGTTGCCTCAATCATTGGTAAGTTTTTGGATAATAAGTCAACTGATACCGTATTACAAAGACTGAAGGAGGCTAGCGTCAGAGAAAGTAGCATGAGGTGAGCAAGAATGGGGGCAGTTCTTTTAGGTATATCTCCGCATACTGCCGCTAAACATAATACCTTAAAAGATACATTGATTCTTGGACTGCAAAACTTTCATGAGCCACTCTGCGCCGTCAAATTATTTATATACATGGATTCACGGGGTATGCAGAATTCACTGGTGTAGAGGAAGGCCTGCTAATTGTTGTTCTCAGGTCTCTGAAAGAGTACCAACTCAGGGAAAAATTCATGGTGTCAGAATTTGTAAACATATTTATTGAGAAATACTCTGAAAGGAGCGAACATTTAGAAAATGTTATACAAGAAAGGATGAAAATTCAGTACACTGTCATGGTGTGATTACAGATTCATGGTGATTGTATCGGTAAGGAAAGAGATAACCAAAAATATATATTCCTTAGAAAACATTTACTACAAATGACGGGAAAAATGATGACTAATGTTACTAACACATCATTAAGGAATAAGAACTTAAATCTAATGGAACAGACTCTTTTAATTTCAAAATATTTATCTAAGTCTTGTAGTCTAGACACTGAAAGCGTTATTAAGGTTTACTAATGAAATTGACGGGTTCTTAGTTTCTGTCCAAATTTTAATCAACGAGTTACAGAATCAAAAATTTGAGAAAAGACAAATTGCGCCCTCGCTTGTCATCAAGATAATTGCAGCAATATCTCTCTATGGCACGGATTTATGCAACCTAAATCAAAAAGTCATTATACAGAAAATACTAAAGTGTGTAAAGAAGATTCCTTAAGGTAGAAGGAGCGGAGTAAGATTCTAGAAAATTCCTTGAACGCAGGGATAGTTATTCCAGTTCACATATTAGAAACTGATCTGTCAGCTATCAATCGAATTAAAAATCTAGTGAAGTTTTTAAGTTCATGGCACAACCTGTCAAAAGTATGGGTTATTGGAACTATACCAAAAATAGCTATGGAACTTATAGAGAAATTCAAAAAGGTAGAGGTAATTAATTTGATAAACGATTCTGTCCCAGAAATGGCCAGAAATAAGGGAATTCAGAAGTCCTTAGAGAATAACACGGATTTAACAATATTTATGGATGATGATGTGTTAGCTCCGAGCATAAATCAGCTTGATGAAGGCACCCCTAAAGCCATGGCCTTATCAGGCAAAGTATCTCCGAAATTTAAGGCCAGCGGAAATACTTGTTTCGACATTTTTCATGATTTGGACGGCACATTGAATGGGGTTTACCTTTCTAAAGATAATAAAAATGCGCTTCTCTAGGCTAATACCTGCCTTCTTTTTGTGCCAAACAGTGTGTTTGAAAGGAGATTTAGATTTGACGAATCGTTTCCACTTGCTGCTGGGTGGGATATAGATTTTAGTTTAAAAATCAGAGATAGTGGCAGTAAAATTATACCCGAGGATAAAATTATTATAAAACATGATTATGGATATGATGATGGTGAGACGTCTTTAATGAAATTTATTTCCCGATACAAAAGATACGGGGAGGGCGACAAATTAGTTCTGCAAAAGCACCCAAAATTTTATGATAATCTGAGTTTAGGAGTTACACGACAAACATTAGTAGGAACGGCTACTAAATGGGGTACTCCGAGTGTTTTGAACCCACTAATATCCAATATGGAGGGGTGTTTAATATAAGGATATTGGTTGCTGGGGGTGCGGGAGTACTTGGGAGTACCTTAACTAAACTATTTTTGAATATGGGTTTCTCAGTTCAAGTTGTTGACATCTGCAGAAAGGAAGAGGCATGGAGAATTTTTGATCATCTGTCTCAAGTAAAATATTACTGGAAATCTCAAAATGATCTCTCAAGAAGAGACCTGGAAAATATTGATGTAGTTTTTGATTGTGCTATTGGTTACGCTGACAGACTCTATGGAACTGAGAGTCCAATGACAACTACCTTGTCTAACGTGCTCCCATCATTAAATATTCTTGAGCAGGTAAGAAAAATTGAGAAGAGACCTGTAATTGTTTATCCATCATCTTTTAATGCACCCTATGGGCACAATGAAGGACCTATTAGTGAGGCTACTCTTCCATTTCCAACATCAATTTACGGTTGGACTAAGGCCTCAGTTGAACTCTTATATCTTACCTACTACTTTTCATTTGATATTCCTATAGTTATCACAAGAACTGCGTCCTCGTTTGGACCAGGAGGGAGGAGTGATGAATTGCCTCACAAACTCATTTTCTCGATGATAAATAATATGGAAAGATTCTATCTCAGGTCCCCTGAATCTAAGAGATTATGGACATTTGCCGGAGACGTCATTACATTCTATAAAAGTTTTATTGAAAGAGTCCCGAGTATGAGAGAATAGCTTATTGGAAAGATCCTTCATCTCGGGGAAATAAGGGTGATAAAGTGATATCAAATTTTGAATTGGCCAATATGATACAAGACATCTCAGGGTCAGATATGAGAATTGACCTCGGAGAATACGAGCCAGGTGAAATGGTAAATGGAAAACCGATTTCGTTCAACCAAAGTGGAGCTTATACGAGGAAATTATTGGGATGGAGTCCATCATGGAATCTTGAGGATGGTTTAAAGGAGACTTACAAATAGTTCGAGGAAAATCGCAGTAGATATGGTCTTGAACAAATCCAGCATTAACACATCAGTTAGACCTCTGCATTTATTACAAAAACTATCTTAACCATTACTCAGACTAAAGGCGCTTGAAATTCTTGAAATGAATAATAAATGGAGCGATGAGGACGGAAAAAATGGATTAAAACAGGCTTATATCGAAGTTGAGGGATAGACCTTAAGAAATCTGGGAGACAGGGACTTACATATTCTCGTATCTCTGATAAAGAATCAGGACACAAATAAGGCTTATTTTTGGGTGTCAAACAGTAATAACATTCTTTCAAAGCGTAAACTATTTACAGAATCTTGGATTAATCACATTAATAAAGAAAAAGATTGGCAGATATTATACCATGGAGTCACAAATATTATTATCAGACGAATCAATAGTATCTGCAGAACTGAGAAAGAGAGTATAAAATGGTGAAAAAATGGATAATAATTTAATGCTACTATTTACAGATGAATCTATAATAAGTAAGATAAGGAATAAGCTTCCTTATTTGTTTCAGTTAGCGGAGCTAGAAAGTTCCAGAGCCGGAAAGATTGGTATGCAAGTAGGATCAAAACGCGAAGAGATATTGAGTGCTCTTCTCATTTATAAATTTGGAGAAAATAATGTTGAAACTAATATCCCAATTACGGAACCGGAAGTTGATGTAAAATTATTTGGGAACCCAATTTCCATTAAGACAATAAGTGGTCGAGAGCCAAAGGGAGTGAAGCTGATTTGGACCGTTGACCCGGAGAAAGCAAAGTTATTCCTGGAAACATGGCGACCTAAGTATGATATGATATTAGCTCATATAAACTGGGGCTCAAGCGGTGCACTCTATTACATACCGACAGAGGTTCAAGAAAATGTGTTTGATATATTGGGCAGAGAAAAATATATTAAGTTGCCGAAACAAGGTACAAATCCAAGAGGTGTTGAACTATCAAACGACGCTACGAGGATGTTAGTCGATTCTGATAAAACCCTGGCTGTATCAATTGAGTGGAAGAAGACTCAGATTGATTATAACCCATTTAAGAGATGGGTAGAACTATGGAGTGATAGTAAATGAAAGGGGAAAATAGAAAAACTGGTTCGTGCACAAGCTCTTTTGGAAGTCCCAGTAGGGCCAATCATGATTCGAGCCGGTTTTATAATAGCAGGCTGTACGAAGGTCTACCAAAGGAGACCAATACACTCAATTTTACAGAAAACAAGATTCCAGAGTCAACTCTTGATAAGATCTTTCTTAAGTCTTCCGAGAATATGGAAGAAATTCCAGATAATAGTGTTCATATAATGATAACATCACCACCATATAACGTGGGAAAACTCTATGATAAAGATATGTCTCTGGACGAATATAGAGAGTTTCTTGTCAGTGTTTGGAAAGAAGTTTATAGAGTATTAGTTCCTGGAGGGAGAGCCTGTATTAATATTGCAAACCTTGGTCGCAAGCCATATATCCCCTTACACGCCTATATAATTGAAGATATGATTAAAGCAGGTTACCTGATGCGAGGTGAGATAATATGGAATAAAGGAAATACAGCCAGTTCTTCAGTTGCCTGGGGTACATATATGTCAGCAAAAAATCCAGTCCTTAGAGACTCACACGAATATATATTAGTTTTTTCGAAGCAGAGCTTTACCAGAGGCGTCAAGGATAGTATGAAGTCCACAATGACTAAGGAAGAGTTCATAGAGTATACAAAAAGTGTATGGTCTATGGGTGCTGAATCTGCAACTAAAATTGGTCATCCTGCACCATTTCCTGTAGAACTACCGAAGAGATTAATAAAGTTATACTCTTTCGAAGGTGAAGTGGTGCTGGATCCTTTTATGGGTAGTGGAACAACCGCAATTGCTGCAATTGAATTAAAAAGACATTATATCGGGTATGATACAGATAAAGAATACATGAATATAGCAAATAACAGAATTAGAGCATTATTAAGTAGCAAGGCTCAAAGAGTGTTAGATGAACAACTCACTGGTCAACTCGATCCTTAATTAAAGATAGTACTTTTTAAGGATCAAATTCACCCCGTCTTGCTTCCCAATCCACCCCATTTTAGACTTCGCTGTTTACTATGTGACCTCCGCTTGCCTTCACGCCGAGCACAGGATCCCATGCTTCGCCTCCAATCAAAATTCACCTCTAACCCTTATTTTGATTTAGTCTCGCACACTTCTCCGAAGAACCCTTCATTCACCTTGTCCATTCAAGGTGGTGTCTCACACCTTCGCTCATCTTAGTTCGGAATTCAAATGAAACGATAAATATATACTGTAAGCACATAATCAGTGAAAGAGAAATGACAAAGGAAGAAAATGAACAAGAACCAACTTCAGGAAATGAGAATAATTCTTCTCATTCTAGCGTGCAAAGAGAAAAAAATTCCCAGCAAGCAGATCTAAGCAACCTTCAATGTTTACAGCTTTCCTTCCTCTGGCTCACCAATATGTCGAATCTTCAGAAGTCCAAAATAGAAAATTCTGGTAAAAGGGAAGAAGGAAATGAGGAATTCATAACAAAGAACTTACCATGTCCGTGCTGACATTTCTAGTGCTTGTCATCGTAGCGATGGCCGTGCTTACATTCTTCGGGAAAGTTTTTGGCAACGCTCTATTGTTTTTAGTTGGCATCATAGTATAGGATATTTTATGAACATGATACAGGATTACTTTATTCTCCATGGAGACTGATACAGAAGAATGATGGGATTTGCTTAAACATTAATCAAACCTCCGTGTAAAGTATCCTTGATTATTCCAGGATCATGGAGAAAGCACATAGCAGCCTTCTCCTTACGTCGATCCCTTATGTGACCGAATCCCCCAAAATCAACCTGTGACTGCTTCCCTGGTTTTGTTTCGTAGCTGTCACTGTCTGTATCCCTCTGTCCTTTAGGATTTTACGGAGGTATTCCTTCAGTATTGTTTATCCGCCATCGTATCCCATCTTCCTTATCTCCTCCAGTATCCTGACAGCAGAAAGGATCTGATCATCTATCAATGCCCAGATCCTTTGCCTGTAAGAGTCAGGCTTTGATCCTCTCTTCCTTCTCTTTATATCCTACAAACCTGTCTTCCTGAGCATCTTGCTTACTGTATTTATGGACACACCTAGCTTCCTTGTCATAGCCCTGTTGCTCATGCTACTTTCCTTCAGATTCCTTATAATTCTCCTCACCTCCAGCCAGTACAATAATGTTCCACTTCCGCATGAGGTAATTGATCAAAATTAAACCTGCGATAAGGCTAACTTTTATTCCGGCGAAAATACACAAAAATCAACAAGTGTTTACAGGTTATCTCTCAGAACACTAAAGAGATCTATTTTTGTTAATTCTTTTTTGTCTTTGTTAATTCTACAAATTAAAATCTCTGTTTTTCTAACTTATTTACTCTCATGATATTGCACGATAGAGAAAAAGGCAGTCCTGTCAAGGTAACAGTTTAACAGTGGAAACAGTAGGATAACAGAAGGGAACAAATCAGCCTTAGAAACCTAATACATCGTGCTGGTGGAAAAAATATACTAACTATTTTCAGTTGGGAACAATGGGGGAAACAGTTAACTAATGTTTCCGTGCTATTCCCCACGATACCTATCGTTACCTGCTTACAGGTAAAATGCTGTTCCCCTTGTATTAAATTTTGAAAAAGAGATACATAAAGCAAGGATGTATATAGGTCTGCATTCAAAATGCACAATTTAAAAAAGAGAAACTGTTCCCATATGGTCATCTGAATGAATGCTAAATGGTGTGTAAACACTTCCATAGTCTTTCAGGCCTCCATACTAACTAGTTTTTCTGAAATCCCTTTTTTACTCTCATATTGCTTCCATGAGAGTAAAACCACCTCCATACTAACTAGTTTTTCTGAAATAGGTATTGAGCCAGGAAGAGCTTGCTCAAATTCCCTACGAGTTCCTCCATACTAACTAGTTTTTCTGAAATGATCATTATCTTGGCAGAAACTTTTCTAAATTCCGAGATAAGCCTCCATACTAACTAGTTTTTCTGAAATCTTGCTTCTGGTTTTGTCAGCCCCTCAAAATTCGGGTTGGCCCTCCATACTAACTAGTTTTTCTGAAATTCTCAGGGATAAGTCTGTGATTTTTGATATGAAAAAAGAAGGACCTCCATACTAACTAGTTTTTCTGAAATAATTTATTGCAGATTGCATAAGAATTATGAAATTGTTGATCTGGACCTCCATACTAACTAGTTTTTCTGAAATCATACGGTATTTGCCCATAACTCATTTCAATCACTCCATTCCTCCATACTAACTAGTTTTTCTGAAATCAGCGTGGAAGAGGAAGCCGTCGTCATCTATAAGGATCCTCCATACTAACTAGTTTTTCTGAAATCTTTATATTCCAGCCTGACAACGATTACATTCTGGAAGGGCCTCCATACTAACTAGTTTTTCTGAAATTCGGGGACATGTTCTCATCGAGCAACGGAAACGTTGGCAGAGACACCTCCATACTAACTAGTTTTTCTGAAATATACCATATGAGTTTGGTCTTTTGACCAAACTCGAATAAGGGCCTCCATACTAACTAGTTTTTCTGAAATTCATCCTTGAGGGGGGTAGCGGGTACAGCGATGATCCTCCATACTAACTAGTTTTTCTGAAATAAAAAGATGTTGCATATTTTAACAAATCTTATATATTTATACCTCCATACTAACTAGTTTTTCTGAAATCACGGACATTCAAAGGAGTGGATCAAAATGAACTATCCCACCTCCATACTAACTAGTTTTTCTGAAATAAAAGACTTGCCAGATAATTATGTTTTTCATGACGCTGTCCTCCATACTAACTAGTTTTTCTGAAATTGGGTAGCTCTTCATTGAGCTCCCATACGAGTCTGTAGATTTTCCTCCATACTAACTAGTTTTTCTGAAATCCGTTATGTATTACTTTTTTGTATTATAATTTTTTTTAATTAATCTCTATTTCCAGATCAAAAAATGCTTTAAATGGAATTTTTTCAATATTTATTATTCAATTTTTATTGCATCCTTTATTTTGAACTGTCCATAGCATTTTTACCGGTGAAGCTATTTTTCTTATGATCCTTATATACCCTGACCTTTTTTGGTATTATATTACATTATTTACATCCTGGTTTTGATCCCCAATTTTTATCCTTTCAAGATAGGCATCTGTTTTAAGTTGATAAATTATAACCCTATCATGGCTTTCTATAATTTTCTTTAAGCCTCTTGTGAGGTTTTCCAAAGTCGTCTCTCTTATTTCTCCCTCAAAGTACATTGCAATTGTATATATGACAAAAACTGTAAATAAAAGAGGTTTCCCCAAAACTATCAGCTTAAGAATGGATTAAGTTAGCAACATTAATATTTCTTCAAAATTCATTGAAATTATGGGTAAACAGTTCAATTTTCTCTGAAATTTATCTGTATTTTTCCTGAATGTCGATGGCTTACGCTATCCTGTCAAGAAATCTTCCCCTCACAAGATTATAACACATGGCGGTGAAGTATGTCTTCACCCTCACCCTCTGTACAGTTGTTACCATGACATGGAAGAAGTGGAACATCCCCTTCATGAATGCAAAGGGATGTTCCACCGCTGATCGGATTCTTGATATTCTCAGATTCCTCCTTATGCTTTTAACGGGTAAGGGATGTCCTCTCACAGATCGATCCATTGTTCCGTTTATGCCTTTACATTCAGATCCGAAGTATCCCTTATCACGATAGCATATGATTCCAGGAATACTGAGATCGATCTGTGAATCATGAATATTGGCAGGTGTTACGGATAATTTCTCAATGATCTTGATCTCATTTACCAGTGTGTGAGCCTTGTATCCAAAGTGCCTCTCATGATTCTTTGTTGCTGATGTTCCATCTCTGGATCTTCTTGTCCTGGCTTCATCTCCCCTTGGCTTTCCATACTCTCCCCTATCTGCCTCTATAAAGGAGGCATCTTGCATTGTTCCAGGTTTTATCCTGATGCGCTTTGCCATGATCTGGTCTCTTATTTCATTGAAAACGAGACGACCCTTTCCAGTCTTTGATAAACGCTCACGGAAATACCATATGGTATTCCTGTCTGGTAGTTTCTCAGGATATCCCAGAAAATTAAGGAATGATATCCTGTCTCTGATCTCTCTTTCTATCTGTGGATCAGAGAGATTGTACCACTGCTGCAGTAAAAGTATCTTTATCATGAGTATTGGATCATAATTTGGTCTTTCTCCCTTCTCTGTATGATTGGTGAATAGATCCTTCAATATTGGTCTGATCCTTTCAAAGTCAATTCGATCTGATATGCCGGTTAAGGGATCACCAGGCTTCTCTATCTCCCTGTACCATTCAGGAAAATTTGACTGCAGCAGATTCATGATGCTTGATCATAGGGTCATGAAAAAGGATTTCGGTGAGGGTTTTTGGAAAACCTCTATTGTTCAAAATAGGTCTAAAAGCATTTCCTTTTGATTGCAACATCTCAAACTTGCACATAAAGAATTTATTTATGCTATGAATTGAAGTGTCAATGAAAATATTGTTGGCCTCAGATATTCATGGCCAGAATAGGGTAGTAAGATTTCTGAGAAACGTTGCGGAAAAATACCTTTTTGATTCCATCATCATATCTGGTGACCTTGCAGGATGGAAAGATCCTGAATCTGTTTTCGGTGTATTCGGAGAACTTGCAAAATTCAATGGAAAAGTTATCTGCGTGCCAGGAAATAGTGATTATTTGAATTTCCTTGATATATCGAGGGATTATTCCAATATGGTGATGCTTCACGGCCAATCTTTTAAAATGGAGAACATAATATTTTCAGGCGTTGGTGGAATGCAGGAAGGCACAGATCACGGTTCATTCCTATCTCTCCCCGAATCCGAACTTTATTCAATGTCCATGAAAGCCTTTCAGAGAGAGGATGGAAAATTCAACATAACCATAAGCCACGTGCCACCCTATAAAATTCAGGATTACACAAGATATATGAATCATGCAGGTTCAAGAGGAATTCTCAGGTTCATAAAGGAGGCACAGCCAGATGTTCATGTTTGTGGGCACATTCACGAAAATCCAGGCATATCAAAGGTTGGTGATACCACCGTAATAAATCCGGGAAATCTTAAGATCAATGACAGAATTTTTTATATCACGGTCAGAGAAAAGATTGAAGCAGGATATGTAAAATATGGTGATTACGAAAAACTTAACGAAATCTAAATATTATCAATTAAAAATGATCCCTTAATTATATATCAAATGATCTTCAATCGTCCTTATTCTGTACTTAACGTTAATTTTAAACTTCAACAATTATGGAATATTTTCAACATTTTTCATGTTCACATTATTCAGGACATACTTTTCGCCCCACTTCCTTATGGAATCTATGACGGGCTGCATTTCCTCACCCATAGGTGTAAGTTTGTATATGACTGCTACGGGTTGAAGGGAAACTATATCCCTTTTAATTATCCCATTTTCACCTAAATTTTTCAATATCCTTGACAGTGTTCTGGAACTTATCCCGTAACATGATCTGAGAAGTTCGTTGAATCTCTTTGGGCCTTCCAGAAGGCTCTTTATAACACTGAGTTCCCATTTTCCACCGATTATCTTTAATGTTTCGATCACCGGGCAAAAATTTCCTTTACTTTCCATGTTGATATCTACTTTAAGCTAAGTAACAAATAGTATATTAATGTAATTATGATACTTGAATATGGAAGCAAAAAAGGAAAATGTTGTATGGATAAGTGACCCTGCCCATTCAGAGATAGAGTTCAGCGCCAGACATATGATGATATCTACCGTAAAGGGAAACTTTGAGAAATTTACAGTTAAGGCTACAGGTTCCCACGATGATCCAGAAAGGGCAAGCTTTGAAGTAGTAATCGATCCATCATCCGTAAACACAAGGGAAAAAGACAGGGATAACCATCTCAGGTCTAAGGATTTCTTTGATGTGGAAAAATTCAAGGAAATCAGATTCAAAAGCAAATCAATCAAGAAGGTAGATGCAGAGAAGCACATAATCAGGGGTGATCTAACCATAAAGGACGTAACAAAGGAAATTGAAATAACATCATATCTTGAAGGTGTAATAAAGGACCCCTATGGAAAAACAAGGGCAGGCATTACAGTTGAGGGAGAAATCAAGAGAGAGGATTTTGGCCTGACCTGGAACATGGTTATTGAAGCAGGAAAGGTAATGGTTGGGAGCAAAATAAAGATAACTGGGCACGTTGAAATGATCATGCAGGAGTGATCCTTCAAATATTCTTTTTCTCAAAATACATTTTTTAAAAAAATATATTTAATAAAAGATGTGGAAGAAAATTGGAATTTTAATATGGAATTCCTGAATAAATTCAGGCAAAATTCGGTGAAAGTTGAAATGTTTAATCAAGATTTAAGTAATTTTTGAAAATATTACACCCTTAATTATAAGCGATTTGGAAATCGACAGTTTTTATGGGACTTTAATAAAAAAATCAGAAAATCTAATTTGATAAAGCTTATTATGTATGTTAATATGGGATTATGTGGATATTAAGCGGGATTTTACATTCAGGTCAACTTTTCCAGTACCACTTTTAAGAGATTTTTTCTCCAATCCATATATGTTTTTTCCATCGACTGTTCATATATGTATATTGAATTTTCAAAAGGATCGCACAGGTGACATTGCATTCCTGCCCTATACAGATGAGATCGTAAATGTATCTTATTATGGAAAGATGAAGATTCTGGAGAATAATGAAAGGGGAATCAAATATCATCTTGGCACAGTTAATTTTGGCGAGCATCTTGAAATAACCACAGGCATTTCTCTGTCAAGAAAGGCAGAGGTCACTGAAATAAACATGTCATGGGAAATTTCCTCAATGACTGGACTGTTAAATCTTGCAAATAAAAAGACTGGATCTCTCAACCCGGAGCATATTGTGGAAAAGCACATAAGGCCATATCTTTCAGATTTGGAGAGCCTAAGTTTGAGGTTAAGTGGTGATGATAAATATGCCTTTGAGACATTCATAATTAAACCCCATGAAATTACCCAGAAAATTAAGTCTAAGAGTGAGGAGATTGAAAATTTCATCGCAGTGGCAAGTTCGGAAAAAGAGAGGATTTACATTGAGGTCAGGGACAGGAAAATGGAAAGGATAGAACATCATATAAGAGGTCTGAAAAAGGAAGGGGGTGAGGCAATCCTGTCCATAATGAATTCAAGAGAAGAGTTTCTCTTAAAATTTTATTTTTATGATTATAAAAAAGTTATTAATTTTTATAGATTTTAATCAGATCAGGCTCCACTGACTATTACACTTATGTAATTTATCGTTGTTGGGGGTGTGGTTGTTCCGAAATCAATGTATATCAGGACATCAACAGCCTCTGTGTTTTTAATTACAAGAGAAACAGTCGAATGACCTGTGTACGTTGTGGTTGCACCACTGCTCGTAACTGTGTATGAATCAAAAACTGTAAAGTTAACTGTACCCGTTGTAATGGAAGATGCACCGGTGAAGTTAAGCCTCTCCGCAAAATCTCCTGCTGTTGGTGTAACTGAACTGCTTCCTCCAACAGCAAAAATAATGGTTTGGGCTGTTGTAGTAGTTGAGGACTCGGTATATGTAGCTGAATTAAAACTGGCGGGCACAAAACTGTTATTGAGCAGGGGAGCGGATGTAAAATCAGTGTTGGAGGATGTATTGAACTGGTAGGCGCTCTGTGTTCCAGTCTGGGTGGTTAAATTTAGAACGGCTGCCGCCGAAAACCCACTGATCATTACCACAACAGCAATAATGGCTATGACTGCTGGAAAATAGAGGTACTTCTTCTTACTCACAGGATCCATTTTTATGATCAATCTTTTAATATCCTTAACATTCATAATTTCCCGAAGATTAATTAATATTTATTATTAAAGCTTATATAATGCTATGTCCATATGCAGTTATTATTCACATTTGCATTAATCCACTACACAAAATCGGTTTTGCCATAATCGCCAGATTGATGAAGATAGGGAGATAATTGAAAGAAAACAATCTTAATCCACTGAATATCCTTTTTTTGCACAGCTGCTACACACGCGCCCGTTTGATGGGTTTCCGCATATTTCGCACTTCTGAGTTATAACGTGAACCGGGTCGATCCTCTCCTGGAGCCTTTCAAGAAAGCCCTCAATGGCCAGTTTTGTCCCTGGCCTTTCCTCCTCAAGTTCATTGATAAGATCCCTTGCTCTGTTCCTCTGGGCCTGCATTGCATAGGGGCACCAGTTTGAATCATGCTCTATGCCTGCAAGGATTGCATAAAGTTTCACCTCCTTTTCATATATCTTCCTCAGGGGTGTTATTCTTGGAACAAGGCCATCCACAATTCTTTTGTGTGGAGCCATCCTGATCATCCTCTCAAAATCTCCCCTGATTACATTCATCATTATGCTCTGGGCGTAGTCATCAAGGTTAATTCCCAGGGCAACGTAATCCGCATTGAGATCAATGGACATCCTGTTCATCAGATCCCTTCTCATTGGGCCGCAATAGGAACATGGCGATCCTTCCAATCTTCCCTTAACCACCATATCCATCTCTGTGTTGAACGCTTCCCTGAAGGATATTACCTTATGGCTTATTCCAAGAGAATCGCACAATTTCCTTGCAGATTCAAGGCCAGAACTTCTGTATCCCTGGATACCCTCATCTATGGTGAATGCCTTAATTTCCACATCCCTTCTTCTCTTCAAAGTGCTGTGAAGAAGATAAAGGAGAGTTGAACTGTCCTTCCCTCCTGAGATTGCAACAGATATCCTGGTAAAATCCTTCCCGAATTTTACCTCTCTCCTCAGCTCCTGCCTGAATCTTTTCTCTATATTTTCCATAAAGTGCATCTTGCAAAGGGCCATTTTTCCAGGTTTATTCTCGAATACGGCCTTCCTGCCGCAGATATCACAGTTCATTGTCAACCTTCAAATATTCCTTAACAAGAGATCTGCTCGATTCTCTCTTTTCCTTAAGATCATTCAGAAAGCTGGACATCCTTTCCGCAGCCTCCTTCTTGCATTCACCGCAGAGCCTCTTTCCAGAGATACAATCATTCTCTATTGTTTTCAGATCATCATCATCCGGGGCAAGATGATACATGTAAAGCTCAAAGACAGGGCATATGTATGGATTTCCACCGGTTTTCCTCTGCTCTTCGATGCTTTCCTTCCCACCGGTGAGTGCACGCATTATCTTTTTCTTTGCATTGTCCGGTTTTTCATTGAGTGAAATCGTTGAATCAGGAACGGACTTGCTCATCTTTCCTCCCTTAATACCTGTTTCCAGCCTCATTATTATGGATGAAGGTGCAATTGTTGATCTGCCATTGATCTTTCTCTCCTCAATTGCAAGCCTTTCCCTCAGTTCATAGGGGTCAATATGGGAGCCCACACATGTTACCGTCCTGTATTTTGTATTCTTCCTTACCTTTTCTGCACCCATGTCGTTCAGTATGGTTTCAGCCATGTTCATTGCTCTTTCCGGTTCTTCCGATCCACCTATACTTATCTCCACACCCTTATCCATACTTATCCTGAAGATATTCATTCTTTCAGATATATCCCTGGTCAGCCTCAAATGGGGATCCTGATCTGCTCCAACTGGAACAATTGTGGGTGCAGGCTCACCATATACCTGCGGACTCAAAATATCCGATGCCTGCACAAGAGGTGAATTTATCTCAAGCATTCTCTTTGAATCTTCAAATCCATAGATTGAACGCATCTCTGAAAAATTAACCTCCCTTGAAAGTATATAGGATAACCTTTGAACCCTGTAGCTTTCGGACTGGAAGTAAAAGTTGCACGGTTTCAGGCCAAGGGCAATGTAATTTAGCAGGAAATTCTCTATGGCCACATCCCTTGCCTTCTCAAGGGATACACCCCTTGTGCCATAGGATTCAAGATCTGCAACGGCAATGTGCACATCTGCGCCCTTCTTCTGGAAATATATGATCAGATCGATAACGGTTTTGTTTCCTATATGCATTTCCCCTGAGGGCATGAGACCGGTCATGGCATAGAACTTCTTCTTTCTGTTCATGGCCTCAAGAACTGTCTGGAAATCCCTGTGGCCTATGATCAGGTGCCTTCTTGCAAATATGTTGTCGTCAAGGTCAAAGTTGAATTCAGGTATGCCAAAATCCCTCCTCAGTTTTTCGTAATCCTTTATCTGGCTGGAGCCCCACGGATCAATCCCATTCATATTTTTACCTCAAATAACCCATGTTCTTTGCAACTATCCTTGCAGCAACAATATCTTCCAGGCCAATGCCCATGCTCTTGAATATGGTTCTCTTCCCCTTACTCTCTTTTCCATTCATGAAAGCCTTCAGTTCAACAATTTTATTTTTATCATTCACACTCATAATCTCTGCGGATTCTTTCATTGCCTGTTCGAGATGTTCCACAATGATGAGATCGGCAGAATTCATCACTTCCGGGGAAGCCTCAGATCTGTTCATAAGATTTGCTCCCACAAGATTGAGGTGGAATTCATCTCCTTTTATTTTCTCCCTTATAACGGGGTCCTTCGAACTGGTCATGGTTGTAATTATGCTGAACCTTTCCAGGTTTTGCAAATTTTCAACCACCTCAATGTCGGTATTAAGAGTTGAAGACATCTTTTCGGCAAAATTCCTTGCATGGGAAGGGTTTCTTGAATATACCCATGCCTTTTCCAGACCCAGGATTTTAACCATTGCCTCCATCTGTGTTTCGGCCTGATATCCGCTTCCTATGAGAAGGAAATCACCTTTGATCCCTGTGTTCTTTGTTACAACACCGGGAAGGGCCCCTGTCCTCATCTGTCCCAGCCTGTCTGCCTCCACAACAAAAAAATCCTCCGGATTCTTATCCTGAAAAATTATGACAACAAATTTTACACCATTTTTTCCCGCATAGTATGTTTTAAGGCCTGAAATGCCATATCTTTTCCAGTATGCTGGCATTGTGTTCAGGAAGGATGACCCTGTGTATATCCTGTCCCTGGAGCTGGCAATTGCATCTCCCTTTCCGCAGTCCCTGAAGGCAATTTCAAGATCAGATGAAAGTTCCTCCATGCTTAGATTTTCCCTGACTTCCCTTTCATTTATAAATATCATCCCAGATCTATTCCTCCATATTCTCCCTTACAATTTCCGCAATATCTTTCACTGTTATGTCCCTGTCAGCATCCATTGTCCTTGAGGCATCCTCAAGCATTGCAGTACAGAATGGACATGCAACTGCCAGTGTTTTGGCCTTCGTTTCAAGGGCCTGTTTCATCCTTATTTTGCTTATGGATTCCTCCTTTTCCACCTTGTACCAATAGTTGCCTCCACCACCACCGCAGCAGAAGCTCTTTTCCCTGCTCTTCTCCATCTCCTTGAGATTCGCGGCTCTCGTTATTATGCTCCTTGTGTGGTCAAATTCACCGTTTATTCTTCCAAGATAGCATGGATCGTGAAGCGTCACTGTCTGTTCAGTTTTCCTGACCTTGATTTTTCCATCCTTCAGGAGTTTTTCAATAACCTCTGAATGATGTAATACTTCAGCCTTCAGGCCAAATTTGGGATATTCGTTCCTGAATGTGTTCATGCAGTGGGGACATGATGTTATTATCCTTTTAATTCCATATTTCTCAAAGGTTTCCATATTCTGCAGCACAAGCTCCTGGAATCTTCCCTCCTCCCCAATCCTTCTTGCAGTCTCACCATTACATTTTTCCTCAGAACCGAGAAGGCCGAAGGAAACTCCGCCCTTCTTCAGGATCTCAATAACATCCCTTGCAGTCTTATTGTATCTTGGATCAAAGGCACCCATGCAGCCTACCCAGTATATCGTATCCATGCCTTCAGATATCTTCGGGCCGTATTCAAGCATCTTATCCCTGTCTGCATTGCTTCCCCCAAAGGGATTCTGGGTATTTCCCAGATTATTAAGATAGGTGGATGTTTCCTTCGAAAGTTTATTATCCATCACCAGGGTTCTCCTGACCTCAAGGTTGTATGACTGTGGGTCTATGAGAACAGGGCATTCCTCAACGCATGCCTGGCATGTAGTACATGACCATGCTGCATTCTCAGAAATTACTGTTCCAATCATCTCAGCATCTCCATTCCACAGAGCCCTCTGTATATTCTGCACAACAACCCTTGGGTCCAGATCTGTTCCTGATGCAACAGCCGGGCATGCCCTCTCACATCTTCCGCAATCCGTGCATGCAATTGCATCTGTCTTCTGGAAATAGTCCAGATCAAGAACATTCCTTGCTCCAACCTTGAAATCGAAGTTTCCAGATTCCATTGCTTCTGAAAGAATGAATGGGGTTGACATTTCTCCCCTTTTCTTCTGTGGATGCACCCCTATTCCAACTGCAGAGTAGAACATATGGGATAACTTGGAAAAGGGAAGATAGGCTGCAAGTCCAAAGGCAGTTATGACATGGGCCATCCATAGAATCCTGTAAAATTCTATTCCTGTGTTACCCGTTAATCCCAGAGGCGCATATATGTAGCTCAGGGGCCATTCCACAAATCTGTACACATCAAAGCTCTGCCTGTAAAGGGCTATTTTCAATGCACCAAGGAAAAATCCTTCCAGTGCAAGTAAGAGGAATACCGAGATTAGAATGAAATCCTGTGTGATCGTATCCAGTGGCACCTTTTTTCTCAATCTGCGCCACATGGCCATTACAAGTCCAATCACAAGCATCAGGCCGCCTATGTTCGCCCATACCTCGAAGTTAAGGTAGAAATCTCCCACAAGAATTCCATATCCAACTGTATTTTTCAGGATATCATGGGAAAGGAATATAAGTGATGTACATATGAAAAGTATGAGTGTGCCGTAAAAGATCATCAGGTGCATAAAGCCTGCGTACCTGTTCTTGATGTTTTTTCTGTGAAGTGCACCATAATTAAGTATCTGGGCAACAAATCTCCTGAAATTCTTCAATATGTATTTTACTGCAGGAACAAACTCCATTCCAGCCTTTCTGTATCTCCTGTAAAATTCTAAAAGAACAAAGAAGAGAACAGCAAAGGATAGTACATAGTCTGCTATAAGTTCACTTTCCGGAATGAACAAAAGGGTCGGACTGGTTACTACAACTGACATTATGTATGCTTATTTATGCTATTTATTTAACATTGTCTCATAGGCTATTTTGAATATTAAGTAAATTTATGCTCACAATCATAATGTATAAAATGAATATATTTTAAAATGAATTAACATACATAACTGATGGAGAGGATATACAGGCTGGGCGAGGAGGATATTGTTATTGAAATATGTCCGGGTGTTTATGAGCCCTCTGATGATACCTTTCTGATGGCCCGGTCTGTGATCGCCAGGGGAAAATGTCTCGAAATTGGTACGGGTTCAGGATTCACAGCCATATATCTTGGAAAGAAAGGTTTTGATGTTGCATGTTCCGATATTGATCAGAAGGCGGTGGAATGTGCAGGAAAAAATATGAAAAGGAATGGCGTCAATGGAAGGTGTATAAAGAGTGATCTTTTCCAGAATATTGAGGGGAAATTTGACACCATTATATTTAATCCACCCTATCTACCAACCAGTGACAGCATTGAAGAATCCATACAGTGGGATGGAGGCCCTGATGGTTTCTCTGTCACTGAAAGATTTTTGAAAGAGGCAAAGGGTCATATTGAGAAAGATGGGAATATTTTCATAATACTATCAAGCCTGACTGATATTGAAAGCCTTAAGGTAAACTTTCCATGTTTTTCCTTCCTTGAGATTTCTCATGAATCATTTTTCTTTGAAACCATATATTGTTTTGAGCTGTCACTCAAAAAGGAATAGGATTTTAGATATGTTATTACATTAAAACCATAACTTCAGTCATATAAAACTTATTCTCAAAATATCCACAACTGTATTATGGGTAAAAACCAAAAGTTTCTAATTTTAGTTTTATCCTGCTCCTAATTTTTAATTTTACTCAATATAATGAAAATAATTAAATGCTGATATTTCCATATGCACTAATGGAAGAGTTCTACATAGTTGAAAGGATAGAGGAAAGGGATGAAAGGAAGGAAAAAATATGTGCCATATCCTTTCCAGAGCCCATATTTATAAGTTTCAAAGCACAGGTAAAATTGAAAAAAGGTGATAAGGTGAATTCTGACCTTGTAAAGGTTTTCTTTGAAGGGAATTATATTGGAGATGTACAGATTGTCAAAAGAGGAAGGGATATTGCCACTGACACCTCCCACGATATAAAATATACTGGAGGGTATTCTCTTGATGGAAAGACAGTATATCTGGATGAGCACTTTCCTCAGATTTTAAATGTAGATGGAAAACAGATCAATGCAGTCATTTCCATCGGTCTTCATCATGAGCTTCCTGAAAAATGGATGTCAGATGAGGGATATGAATATCCTTACGCCCATGAAATTGCAACATCCATCGAAAAAATGTATGTTGAATCGCAGGGAGTCACATGGAAATCTTACTGCTCTGAAGTGGATAAAAATTTAAGGAATGTTTATAAGAGGACTCTGGAAAAATCACCCCCCTCCCTTGATCTTGCACCCTATCTGTATTGCAGGGATCGGGAAGCATTGAAAGAGATAAGGAAAAGCGAATGAATATGGGATTAAAAAATGTATTAATCCAGGTTTAACATTTTAAATCTTTAATTTACTCAGAAGTTAAGAAGGACAGCTGCAAAGGTTTAAGTTAATTTGGAGTTCCATTTTAGCAATCTTTATTATGAATTTTAACCAGCTGTTCCTGTTTGAAATTAATATTTCACAATTCTGTACTTAATTGTATTTGTTAACATATTTATTAAGAAATACATAATCTATATCTGTATTGTATATAGTAAATTTGATATATGTCTCTCTTATTTAGCCCCGTGCAAATTAATAAAATCTATGTTTTGATAATCGCAATAATTGTGGTTGCCGTAGCTGCCGGAGGCATCATTATAATCGACAGGAGTCATTCTTCAACAAATCCTTCTAATTTTCCAGGTGGTTCGGGTAGTGGCTCAAACAAACTTTCCCCTGGAACTCTCACTGTAACAGTGGATAAAACCATAAATGATCAGGCCTATGATGACTTTATGGTAAAGGCTTTTCAGTCTGCCGGAGAGAATCCGGGCAATTATGGTTTAAGCGTGAATAAAACCAAGATACTTTACAACATAACTGTTTCTTACAGTGGTGTTGGCACAGCATTCTTCTCATGGGCATCAATACAGGTTCACACCACACAGGGCATAGCCAACTCCAGCCTTATTGTTTTTAACGGCATAACGAAGTTCTTCAATGATGGTGCCTTTGTTTATCTGAATAACAGTCAGAGTGCAAGCGGCCAGATTGGGGCATGTTTAAACAGTTCAGCCACGGCAACATCAATTACGGTTCAGTCTGCAGTTCTATTCAACAATCTTGCGGATGCAAGTGTATATCATCAGACTATATACGCCCAGACCACAACAATTCCTCCAGTTACATCCTATCTTTCAGTTCTAAGTAACCCGGAGAATAGCTTTTACTATCCAGAAATCATGCTTGACGGAAATCAGACAGACACTGCAATCCAGGGATGGAGCCCGGCTAAGGGAGTTTATGCCGATCCTGAAAACATAAGTGATCCCTTTGCCCCCAGAAACAGTTCTATTGCTTACATATATACAAACGAAGTCATAAGTGAAACATTCAAAATAGGTGATTCCAGTTCAACCACCTATTTTCAACTGACGGGTGTAAGTGGAAATGTACAGGTAAGTGTTGAAAATCTTCCCCAAAACACTGAGGCAAAGGGATATTTCTACCTTACAGTATACATAACCGGACCAGACTCTGCATTCTCGGGGCCTCTGGTAATAAACCTTACTGGATCATTTCTTCAGAATTAGTCGCATCGGATGGATATGAAAAAACAAACTGGTAAGTTAAAAATAACAATGTAAATACCAGTTTTTCAACTTTTTCAGATTCAGTACCGCAAGCTATTTTCAGCCTCATTCTCTAAATAAAGTTCTCTTTTACCTTATTTGTATTAATCACTATGGTGCTTTTTTTATTATATAAATTTCCCTGGAAACCCTTTCTCCGTGAGGTTGCAAAGAAGAAGGGGAGGAGTTGAGTGCAGTTTTACGCAAGGCTGAAAAGAAGTTCAGGGAGAATGGAAAGGAAGAAATGCATAATAAGGCATCCCCGTTCTGTTCATAACCAGAATTACATGGATCGGTACAGATTATCCATATTCTGGGATTAAATACAGAGGATAACCAGCTCAGGGTTCTTTATGGTAAACATGGCATTGGATCTTCAGCTGGATTTCTCCATTATACATGCATTCAGAGGCATCATGAAGGATAGGAGAATCATGCTTAATCTCCCCGCACCTGGAAGGCACACAGAGAATATTTTCTCTATGAATCTGGAAATTCAAGGAAAGCCTGACCTATGGTAAATTTTTTTACCACAAATCATCCAAAACTCAAGCTTTAGTTTCATTTCCTTATGGTCATTTTTAGATACTTGTCACAGAATTTCAGTTCAGAGTTTTAATATAAAAAAGGTCCTCGTTGTAAAATTTTGAAATGTGGTTGAGATTTAAAAAACCAGAAATCTTAATAAATTCTACTTTTTCGTATTGTACTGATTCGTTGTTATGAACCACATTCCTGCATTTAGTTTGAGCCGCGCTAATTTATACTCATCAATCAGTCTCTGTTCTTTACAAATATTCAACATTGCAGATTTTATAAGAACTTCATCAAGCTCCTTATTTTTTCCACAAGCCCCATTCAGATCCGGAATGGACATGGTTCACTTATTTACGTTTATATCAACAGGAAATAGAAACAGCTTAGAATCACGACGGAGTAAATATTTTAATAGGAAAATGTAGAGAATTGAAAATATCAAAATATCTTGATCTGATTGTTAGTTCATGGGGCTGCCCGGATTTGGACCGGGGTCTCAGACTCCCAAAGCCCGTAGGATACCAAGCTACCCCACAGCCCCATAAACAACCTGAATTAAAATTGAAATAAAAACTTAGTCATTCTTTCCATTAAAATCGATTCTGCCATTATATTTTTAACTTTAAAATCAATTAGTTAAGGAATAAACTTTTTTCAACTTAACTATATACCCCTATTGTGGAAAATGTAGACAATTATGGCAGGGGATTCAATTTTCTATTGATATCAAGGGCCGCAAGGAGTGTGGCCCTCAGTTTTTCAGCCATATCCTATCCCCTATATTTAAGTGCCATAGGCTTCAGCAATGTGGACGTGGGCCTTATGGCCTTTCTCGTTATCCTGTTCACAGTCCTGCAGACAACCCTTCTGGGTGCAATCGGAGACAGAATAGGATACAGGGCAACCCTCTTTCTTGGAGAGATCTTCCCCTTTGCCTCCCTCATGGTTCTATTCTTTGTGAGTTCCGGTCCTCTCATATATCTCTCGGTTATTGGCGGAATTGGAGGAGGCCCGGGTGGTCTCAGAGGCGCATTTTCTCCCGGAACAACAGCAATCGTTGCAAAAAATTATGGTGATCAGGCATCAAGAATCCAGAAGTTAGGAATGATTACATCTGTGGGGGCATTCTTCTCCACCTTCGGCGGTGTACTGGTAATAATGAGGCAGTACGTGGAATTTCTGTATGGTTCAACAGGTTCATACCGCTTCCTTTTCGGCATAAGTGCAGTTCTTGTTTTCATTTCCCTCGTTTCTCTGCTTTTTGTAACTGAAAGAAAGACGCAGAATGTTAAGAAGAAATTAATAACAAAGGCGTCAAGAAAACATCTGGGAAAGGTTGTAATTGCCAATGCTGCAAATGGTGCAGGTATAGGCCTTTCCATGCCCATACTGTCCCTGTGGTTCAAGGTCATGTATCCCTATGCAACAAGCACGGAAATCGGAATTGTATTTACCGCATCCTACCTTTCCACAGCCCTTGGGTCTTTCCTTGCCTCAAGGATGAGGATGGAAGGTGTGAAAGCAGGAAAGATAGGGGCATATGGCAGAATGTTTCAGGGTCTTTTCATGATACCCATGGCATTTTCGCCATTCCTGTGGCTTGCCGGAATCATATATGTTTTCAGAATGGGAATTGCCGGATTTGGGACGCCATCAAGAAGTTCAATCAACGTTGGCGGATTGAAGGAGGGCGATTACGGTGCAGGATCGGGAATACAGGCAAGTGCCGCAAGAGTGGCCCAGACAACCTCAGGATCATCAGGCTATCTTCTTGATTTTTATACACCATTGCCTGAAGTACTTGGTGGAATTGTGCAGTTTGCTGCAGGATTGATATTTTATGGTCTCTTCGTTTCCAGGCAGACCGATGGAAAAAAGGCTGATACCGAAAAGAAATGAAATGCCTTAATAAATGTTCAAAAAACATTTGAATATACCTTGAATGCCTGAGGAGATGAAGGCGTTTGAAGAATATGATCTTGCAGGATGCAAACTGAAGAACAGATTTGTTATGGCTCCAATGATATCCAATCTTGCAGATGCAGACGGATCAACAAATCCAGTGCATACTGCATATCTTAATGAAAGGGCAATGGGTGGTTTCTCCCTGATTATCACAGAATATTCCTTTGTGCCATCCCCTGTTAGCAGAGGCTCAAGGAACCAGCTTTCCTTTGCACGATATGATCAGATTGGAAAATTCAGAAGATTATCGGAAAGAATCCATGGTAACGGATCTAAGATATTTGCCCAGCTGGTACACGCCGGAGGAAAGGCCTTAACACTTCCCGGTGAAAAGGCTCTTGCACCCTCTGCTGTTCCATACAATGGAAGGGTTCCACGGGAACTGGACGAAAAAGACATGGAAGAGATCAGAGATGCCTTCGTGAAATCTGCAAAGATCGTTGAGATGTCAGAGTTTGACGGAATTGAACTCCATGGTGCCCATGGATACCTTCTCCAGGAGTTCATGTCACCCGCCCTGAATAGAAGGGAAGATAAATATGGAGGTTCAATTGAAAATATGCTCAGATTTCCGCAGGAAGTTATTGATGCCATACGGGAAGAAGTATCCATACCGGTTGGAATAAGGCTGAGCCTTTATGAGGATGATCCCGATGGATATCCGCCCGAACATGGAATGAAAATAGTTGAACATCTGAAAAATATTGATTATGTGCATTTTTCCTCAGGAAGGTTTGCGCCTCCCGGATCAAGTGCATCCTATTACTCCGACCATAATCACATAATTTCTAAAATTCCAAAGAAGCCGGGCCTGACAACCATAGGGGTTGGTTCCGTAACATCAGCTGAGGACGTGGAAAACGCCCTGGAACATGTGGATCTTGTGGCCCTCGGAAGGGCAGCCCTCGCCGATCCCTTTTTCCCTGAAAATATTAAAAGGAACAGGAAAGTGAGGCCATGCATAAGATGTAACCAGGCGTGCAGAAACCTGGCTTTTGGTGAGGTAAGATGCACAGTAAATCCCATGACAGGAAATGAAACTCTGAAAACCCATGCCAGGCTCACAGGAAGGGTTAAAATTGCAGGTGCAGGAATTTCAGGCCTGGAAGCTGCCATATATCTGGCACAGAACGGTCTGGATGTTACAATCATTGAGAAATCCAATAAGATTGGAGGGCAGATCAACGAAATAAGGGAAGAAAGGAAGAGGAATGAATTTTTCACGCTCATAAAATATTATGAATCAAGGATAGGAGAGATGGGAATAAATTTGATCCTTAACAGTGAGGCCGACAGGGAGGAAGTTGATCTTTTCTTGGCTGCCGAGAAGGAATATCCAGATATTGCCACGGACAGGGAAATCTATATAGATTCCAACATATACAGGCACCTGGATCAGGCCCTTGAACTTGCAAGAGAATCAAAGGTATTCATGACAGAAAGGTCTCTTGATTCCATGGACAGGCACAGGCAGATGGAATACAGGAAGATTGCGGAAAGTTTCGGAATTGAATTCGTTAAGGAAAGGGATGGAAGATTCAAAACGTCATGGTATGAAACAGGGCAATACGACATGTATCAGGCTTCAAAAAGAGGATTATGGGCAGCAATGAAATATGTGAGGGAAAACTATTAATTTCCACTATCGCCCATTATTTTTCTTTCCCTTCTTTTTCTCACGTTTTCAATATCCCTTATTTCCTCATCACTGAGTTGAACTTTTTCCTGTTCTATTTCCACAATGCAATCAGGTGGGACCTCCAGAGTTAAGAATACTTCATCCGATGCTCTGTATATTTTTTTATTCATACTTTCCATCCTGGAACTGTCAACGCCTATTATAAGGGGAGAATCAACATGAAATTTTCCTGAGATATATGCCTTCCTGAAGGTGGATGAAAGGTGGATATATGTTTTGTCCGAAGGGCTGATTCCAGTTTCCTTAATAAGATCAAACTCCTCAGGGGTTGTCTGGTAAAAGGTCATATTCGGTACATTATCAGTGGGCAGGTCAGAAAGGTCAACCGGTATGGTATGATCATAGGTTGCCCTGATTTCACCCTTTTCATTAACCTCGTATCTTCCCTTTTCATCGGTCCTTCCAAGGGCCTCAATATGAAAGGGTGTTAGCCACCCATATCTTCTCCTCTGGCTCTTTATGGCTGGCACAATGGAATATATCTTTGCATATCCATGGCTGTTCAGCCTAACTCCATAGTTTTCTGGAAAATGTCTGAGCATGCCTGCCAGAATTCTACCGATAGATTCCACCTCATCGGGAAACATCAGTCTCTTTCCTGTTTCTCCGCAAACAGGGCATCTGTATCCCCTGAAGGGGCCGTCATTCTGGCATAATCTCAGCTCCTTTTCCTCATGAATCATTTTTTACCTCCTATATATTCAGATACGTCATCAGACACATTGATTGTGCTGAAATCTGTCATTATGGTATCTGTTACCGACAGGCCATCGGTTATCTTTGAGATTTTCTGGGCAGCGCCATTGATAAAAAGTCCATGGGTTGCGGCAACAAATATCTTCCTTGCCCCAGAAGCCTTCAATATTTCGGCAGATCTCATTATGGTGCCTCCTGTAGATATTATATCATCAACAATCAGTATGTTTTTCCCCTTAACATCCAGATCCTGCTTTTCATATTCAACGGTGGTTGAATTTATCCTTTTTTTATGCAAGTACATGCTTGGTATTTTCAGTTCATTTCCCACAATCTCGGCTCTTTTCAATGCACCATCATCCGGGGCTATGACCATATCTATTCCATGGCCCCTGTGGGCCCTTGCTATGGATCTTGCAGCCTTAAAATCGATGCATTCCTTATCCGTATATTTGAATGAGGTCTCATCATGTATGTCTACAGTAATTATGCGATCCACAGACCATGAAAGATCTCTTATCAGAACTTTTGAGGATATGGCCTCTCCTTCCTTATATATCATATGCTGCCTTGAGTATCCAAAATATGGTACCACAAGGGTTGTTCTCTCAGGTTTCTGCTCCTCTATGGCATTGAGAAGAAGCAGTAACTCAAGAATTTCCTCATCTGATCTTGTATTTCCAACGGCAATCACATCCTGTCCCTTCAAATTTTCAGGAACCCGAATATACATCTCACCATCTGGGAATCTTTTCTTTTCCACATAACTGATGTGAAGCATGGATTTTGCAGCCATCTTTCCAGCGAAATCTGAGGTTTTTTGAGTTGAAACTATATACATTAGATTGGACATATATCAATTTTATATATAATCTGACATCCATGGAGGATATCAGGAAGTTGCGGCTGCAACAAATGAGAGAATAAGGCTTCCAATGGTAAGGAAGAATCCAAAATACAGGTTAGAAGTGAAACTGGCCTTTGAATTGAAATCGTTGAGGCCTATGGCGAAAAATATCACAGCAAGAAGGCTCCCCATACCTGAAACAATTGCCGTGGCTCTCCTCATTGATTCTTTCTTCTTTTCATCCCCTGAAATAATTCCTCCCAAAGCAGCTATAATTCCAATTATGACGCCCCCAAGGGATATGAGGAAATAATCAACTATGTTGTTATTTGTATTCTCGTTCCACCAGAATGTGGTATTTGCAGAAGTTTTCTGGAAACCAAAAACCTTTACGATTTCGTGGTAGTTTGCGCCCCAGTAGTAAAGATTCAAATCATAGCTTGCACCCAGACTTGAATGCCCTCCTGAGTTATTGTATTGGGCTTCAGGCACTATCATGGATATGACAAGTAGAACAATAGCAGCAGCCAATAAAGCCTTGAATAATTTCACATTACTCATTCTTAATATAATAATTTTAAGTATTTATTTTTTTATATTATAAATTGTTAAGAAATCCTTTATGGAATTGTACATTTTTAGAATCCTATCAAGATCAGATGGTTTTCCTAAAGGTATGTAATTGTTTTACATTTGCTTCTTCATATTATCATCAGATTTCAGAAATGAAACAACTTTACCTGTGTTTCATGTAAGATTTGCCACAATTCATTATTATTTCAGCCAGGATGTTTATGAAGAGGCTCTGACGCTTCTTATTCTATGTTATAATCTACTCAAAAATTTATATCTCTTGCTCTTAAAATGAATTCAGCATATAACCACGATTGTTCCTGAATTTTTAAGGGGAATGAACTTCCTGCATGCCTTTATGGGGATTTTTTCTTTTAGAATAAATTTTGTAATGTAAATCTATTTCTTCTTCAGAAATTTTTCCATAAGTTCCTTGCTCTCTTTGGATGGAACATTATGAATAAATATCTTCTCCTCCACATCAAAGGACCTGTCAATCCCTTCCCTTAAATAAGTTTTCATTGATCCTTTGATCCCCTTAACCAGCTCCTCTGGCTTTAATGATATATTTCTGAGGATTTGCATATATTCATCAAACCCTGAAACAACATTCTGGACAATCCCAAGCATTTTTGCTTCCTCTGCAGATAGTATTTTGCCGGAAAGTGAAAGGTACATTGCATTGCTGTAACCCACAATTTCTACAAGTTTAGAATTTCCACCCGCTCCAGCATTAACTCCGATGTTTATCTCAGGCTGGCCTATCTTTGAGTCGGTGGCCGCAATCCTCAGGTCAGCCCATTGAGAGATTTCAAATCCACCTCCAAGAGAGAAGCCTGTGAGGAAAAAGGATGTTATCTTTTTGCACCCGTCAATTGCGTAAACAAGATCACGCATAAGTTGCCTGAAAGCAAAAGCACTTTCCTCATTCATGCTATAGAGTTCATTTATGTCTGCTCCAACTGAAAAATCCTTTCCAGAGGATCTGAATGAAATTATTTTTATATTTTTATTTATGGAAAATTCAATCAAGGCATTTTTCATTTCACCTATCATTTCTGAATTCAGGGCATTCCTTTTGTCAATCCTGTTTAGAATTACCTCTCCAATATTTCCATCGATGTTTCTCTCTATGAGGCTCATATAATTGTATACCTTCGATATACTATAATGTGTTTGTAGTTATAAACTCAACAGGCAAGGCTGCAGAGTTGCAGAATAATTATGGCTGAGACCTGTTTACTCCTGAAGATTATGGGAATGTAATGCTTAAAGTCAGGAGTGGCAAGGACATTATTATGATAGTTTATCTGAATCGGAATGCATCAATGTTCTTTAATGATAGGGCAGATTCCTTTGATGCCGTTGTTGTTAATGTCTGGATTTATAAAAGAGAAATTCTAATTTTTAGAATGAAAAAGTGTGAAAGAAATATGGTCGCTTTGGCTTTTCTTTGAAATGCAGTTCTTCCAAAGTTCCAAATATTGTTGTGTAAAATTTTTCAAATTTTTATTGTTCCTCTATCCTCACAGTTACAGATTTTGAAAAGTTTATCTCATCACCGGGGTTTACGTTATATCTTTTCCCCTTCTCAAGTTTTTCAACCTTGCCCCAAGAGATAAGCCATGTACCATTTTTGCTTGAAGGTAGTTCCTCAATCTGAAGATTTCTATTCTCAAGATAAAACTTGACCTGTTCACGGGAGACGTAATGCAATTTTAGTTCATCCTCAACTCTGCCTTCGAAATCTGATCTTCCCATAACCTTGCCATCCGCAATCCTCATGTCAGATCCATTTGAAAAAATTGCAACAAAATCCTTATCGTTATTCATACAATACTTATAAAAACAAGGCATAAAACCATTTTCACCCTTTTCCTTATATTGTTGCTGTGAAGTTATGAAAATTAAGGGATTTAAATATGAAAAAATATAAATAAAATGATTTCAATTATAGCAAACGCCTGTTGAAATTGCAAATAAGGATTTTGAGAATTAAATTTAAATAAAAAGTCTTCATTGGGCAATCAGGATTTTCATGTTTGTAGATACAAGTTCAATAATAGGTGCCATTGCTGTGCTGGTAGCATCTCCTGCACAGGCTACAACTGGTACAACAATAAACTATACATACGCACTGGAAGCCATCGCGGCTGCCATTGCCATAGCCGGAGGTCTTATAGGTACAGGTATGGCTCAGCAGGGTATTGGAGCGTCTGGAATGGGCATAATTGCGGAGAAGCCTGAGAAATTTGGTCAGGTTCTTATATTCTTTGTGATCCCTGAAACCCTGTGGATTATAGGTTTGGTTCTTGGAATTGTCCTCCTGAAGGGAGTTCTGTGAGATCCAGATGTCATCTGATGAGATAATAACAGCAATTGAAAACAAAGGTAAGGCAAGGCTCGCAGAGTTGCAGAAGCAATGCGAAGCTCAACTAAGTGAATTAAACGCCACTAAGGAAGGAAAGATTAAGGATATTCAGGCAAACTGGGAAAAAAAGACATCTGAGGATCTGAAAAATCTGGAGAAGAGGGGTGAGGATGAATCCCTTCTGGAATACAGAAGCATAATAATGGACAGGAAATCTTCACTCATAAGGGAGTTTATGGAAAATATCCAGTCAATGGGCGAAAAGATCAGAAAGCTCCCTGAATATGAATCCTTCATCGAGAAATCCGTCCAAACATGCCTCAGGGAGCTTGGAGATAAATGCACGGTCAGGGTATGTTCAAAGGATAAAAAGATCATAACAAAAATTGACGGAGATTTTAAAACAGAGGAAACAAAGGATGAGCAGATTGGCATAATGGCCACATCAAAAGATGGAAAAAGAACTCTGGATTTAACATTAAATTCTGTCCTCAATGAGAAAAAAGAGGATCTTGAAGAGAAACTTGTGAGTCTAATGGGTGCAGATTGATGGATGCAACTTATGCAGGTTCAGCCGCAAAGGCAAGGATTTTAAAGAGTGAGCTTCTCACAGAAGATGCCATTAATAGAATTATTGATGCTGCAAATCCCACCGATATAATGGCTGTCCTTGAGGGTACAACCTACCAGGAGCATCTTAAGGCCCTTTCCACATTCTATTCTGGATATGACCTGCTTGAACTTGCATCAACCAGGAAGATGATATCATATATACTGAAGGTGGTTGAGGCACCACCATCAGGCGCAATGGAAGTAATTAAGAGTTATGTTTCAAGATGGGATATTGAAAGTATTAAGAGTATAATCACGTCAAAGTTCCTGGGAAGAAAGGTAGACAGGGAAGATCTGTTTATAGTTGATTCAAGCAGGTTTCCCATAGGCTTGACAAGCAACCTCATCACAAAGGAAGACTATTCCCTTATGATTAACGAGAGCGATGTAGAATCCATAACCAAATATCTTACAAAGTTAGGATATGGGGTTTACATGCTCCGCTTTATTGATGAATACAGAAAGGAAAGGGACATATCTATCCTGTTATATGCTCTGGATATTGCTTATTTTTCAAGACTCGTGGATTCTCTGAAGTTTTTCAGGGGTGACGAGGCGCCTCTAAGGTATTACTTCAGGGAGCAGGTTGATATTAAGAACCTCACAACCATAATTAAGGCAAAGGAGCTGAAACTTGACTTCGCCTCAATATCTCCCGGTCTCATTGATTACGGAAACATTAAAATTAAACAGCTCACAGAAATGTACAGTTCAGGGGATCATATGGCCATGAGGGAGCAAATAATCAAATATTTCAACTTAGAGCAAACAGATGAGTTGAGGAATATGAGCCTTGGCGATCTTGAGATAGAGATAAGGAAAAGTTCCTTCAGAAAGAATATGCCCAAGCTGGCCTCCCAGTCAAGTTCCATAGGTTCAATTTTCTACAGTATAATACTTGCAGAAAATGAAAGGAACAACCTTAGGAAGATATTTGCCGGCAAGGCCCACGGTATGGATAAGGAAAGGATTAAAAGGATGCTGGTGCTGTGATGGATAAATTTGAAGGTTCAGAAGGAAAGATATGCGTTATAGGCGAGAGATCCCTTGCCCTCGGCTTCAGGCTCATTGGCATAATTGATTCCTTTGAGTACACGGGGGAAGAGGCCTTAAATAAACTTGAAGAATTTTCAAAATCAAAAAAATATTCAGTTATATTCGTAAGTGAAAGCGTTAAGAAGTATATGGATACAAGGTTGATGACTCACTATGAGAGTATGATGAACCCTCTCATAATGTTCATTCCAATGCCTGGCCAGGAAAATGAGGAATCGCTCTCATCCATGGCCAAGCGTATACTCGGTGTAGATATAGGTAGGTGAAAATATGGGTAAAATTGTCAGGGTTTCAGGCCCGGTTGTTACAGCTGAAGATATAAAAGGATCAAAAATGTATGACGTCGTTAGAGTGGGAGATATGAACCTGGTGGGTGAAATTATAAGAATCACTGGAAACAGGGCAACCATTCAGGTTTATGAAGATACCAGTGGAATAAAGCCAGGGGAAAAGGTTGAAACCACTGGAAGGCCCCTCTCTGTGGAACTTGGTCCAGGGCTTTTAAAATCCATATATGATGGAATTCAGAGACCGCTCGATGTCATAAGAGATAAAACAGGGGATTTCATAAGAAGGGGATATACGGCAAACCCTCTTGACACCAAAAAAGAATGGGATTTTGTTCCTGTGGTAAAGAAGGGAGATAGTGTGAAGGCTGGACAGATTCTTGGAACTGTACAGGAAACATCCCTCATAGAACACAAAATAATGGCTCCTTCAGGGGTATATGGAGAAGTGGAAGAGATAATGGAGGGTAAGCTCAAGATAACCGATGTGTTTGCTCACATTAAGGGAAAGAATAGCCAAACCAAACTGACCATGAGGCAGGAGTGGCCTGTTAGAACCATAAGGGGTGTAAAATCAAAACTTCCACCATCCATACCTCTTGTAACAGGGCAGAGAGTGATAGATGCTCTTTTCCCGGTGGCAAAGGGTGGAACCGTTGCAGTTCCAGGACCGTTCGGTTCAGGAAAGACCGTGGTTCAGCACCAGCTTTCAAAATGGGCTGACAGCGATATTGTTGTGTATGTGGGATGCGGAGAAAGGGGAAATGAAATGACAGAAATCCTGACAACATTCCCTGAGCTCCAGGATCCAAAGAGCGGAAAGCCACTGATGGAAAGGACAATTCTTATCGCAAACACATCAAACATGCCTGTTGCAGCAAGAGAAGCGAGCATATACACGGGTATTTCCATAGCGGAATATTACAGGGACATGGGATATGGAATAGCTCTGATGGCAGACAGCACATCAAGATGGGCAGAGGCCCTCAGGGAGATTTCAGGCAGGCTGGAGGAGATGCCCGGAGAGGAAGGATATCCAGCCTATCTGGGAAGGAGGCTTTCCGAATTCTATGAAAGATCAGGAAATGCAATCATCGACGGGTCACCAGACAGAAATGGCTCAATTACCATTGTGGGTGCAGTATCACCACCGGGAGGAGATATATCCGAGCCTGTTTCCCAGAACACACTCCGTGTGACAAGGGTATTCTGGGCACTGGATGCTTCCCTTGCTTCCAGGAGGCATTTCCCATCCATTAACTGGCTGAACTCATATTCACTATATCTGGATGAACTCCTTCCATGGTTTGCAGACAACGTATGGAAGGACTGGCCCGCAACCCATGGGAAGATGATGGGAATACTCCAGAAGGAGGCAGAGCTTCAGGAAGTTGTGCAGCTTGTGGGATATGATGCCCTTCCTGACAAGGAGAAAGCAACACTTGATGTGGCAAGAATCATAAGGGAAGATTTCCTGCAGCAGAGTGCCTTTGATGATGTGGATCAATATTGCTCCACAAAGAAGCAGAGCCTCATGATGAAGTTAATCATGTTTTATTCAGACCAGATTGAGAATGCCATATCCGCCGGGCTGGGAATGGATTCTCTCCAGAACATACCATCGAAGGAAAAAATATCAAGGATAAAGGAGGTCAGGGATTCCGATCTGGACGAATACATAAAGGATGCAATGGAATCCATCCAGAAGGATATTAAGGCACTGAGGGGTGATAATTAATGGCTAAGGTTGGATACAAGAGTATAAGGGAGATAAGTGGACCTCTCCTGTTTGTTGAAGGTGTCACGAATGCAGGATATAATGAGATGGTATCCATAGAAACTCCGGACGGGCAGATCAAATCGGGGCAGGTTCTGGATACAAGCAACGGCATAGCGGTTGTACAGGTATTTGGCGCAACCAGCGGTCTTGATAATACCAACACCGTGGTAAAGTTCAGGGGAGAAACAGCAAGGATAAGAGTATCCGATGAGGTGCTTGGAAGAGTATTCAATGGTCTGGGGGAACCCATCGATAATGGTCCGCAGATAAAAAGTTCAGAAAAGGTTGAGATCGTAGGGGATGCCATAAACCCATATTCAAGGGAGGAGCCATCCGAATTCATTCAGACCGGAATATCCACAATAGATGGGATGAACACACTGGTGAGGGGCCAGAAACTGCCCATATTTTCAGGCTCAGGATTACCCCACAACATGCTTGCCGCCCAGATTGCAAGGCAGGCAAAGACATTAAAATCAGATGACCAGTTTGCCGTCATATTTGGAGCAATGGGTATAACAAGCGAAGAGGCAAACTTCTTCATGAACGAGTTCAGGAAAACCGGTTCACTCAACAGGGCGGCCATATTCCTGAACCTTTCCTCAGATCCATCCATGGAAAGGATCATTCTGCCAAGGGTTGCACTCACAACCGCAGAGTATCTTGCCTATGAAAGGGAATACCATGTTCTGGTAATATTGACTGACATGACAAACTACTGTGAATCCCTGAGAGAAATATCATCGGCGAGGGAAGAGGTTCCTGGAAGGAGAGGTTTCCCGGGATATATGTACACTGATCTGAGTACAATTTATGAGAGGGCAGGAAAGATAAGGGGAAAGAACGGGTCGATTACCCAGATCCCCATACTCACAATGCCAGGTGATGATATCACAAACCCCATCCCCGATCTCACAGGGTACATTACAGAAGGACAGATCGTCATGAGCAGGGATCTCCAGAGGAAGGGAATATATCCGCCTGTGGATGTGCTTCCATCCCTTTCAAGGCTAATGAACCAGGGCATTGGAAAGGGAAGCACAAGGGAGGATCACAGAGGTGTGGCAGATCAGTTATATTCTGCATATGCAAACGGTAAGGATCTGAGATCACTGAGCGCCATTGTGGGTGAGGAATCCCTCAGTGCAAGCGACAGAAGTTACCTTAAGTTCGCAGACGAATTTGAGAAAAGGTATGTTAATCAGGGTCTTTATGAGGACAGAAGCATAGAGGACACATTCAATCTGAGTTACGAACTATTATCTGAACTTCCAAAGGGAGAAATGAAGAGATTAAAGAAAGATTTCATAGAAAAATATGGAAAATGGAAGTGATCTGAAACGCCCTCTCTCAATGTTAAGCCCACAAGAATTGAACTGATCCAGATAAGGAAAAGGATCAAACTTGCCAGAAGGGGTTACCAGCTCCTCAAAATGAAGCGTTCTGCCCTTATTATGGAGTTCCTCAATCTTGCAAAGGAAATGAAAAACCTCAGAGAGAATCTGAGGAATGATGTGGAAAATGCAACTCAGACCGTTACCAAGGCAGAGATATCTGAGGGAAAGTTATCCATAGAGAGGTTTGCCTTTATGGCAGGGGAATCAAGCGTATCCATGAATACAAAAAACGTGATGGGTGTAAGGATTCCTGAAATCGGCATAAATTCCGAAAGGGCTGTTCTCACAGAGAGATTCAGGGCCATATCTGTTCCGCCTGCCATAAATGATTCTATCGATTCCTTCGAAAGGCTTTTCCAGTCACTTATAACTGTGGTGGAAAAGGAAAAGTCCATGAGGAAACTTCTCTATGAAATAGATAAGACAAAGAGAAGGTCCAACGCAATTGAATTCGTCATGATTCCCAGGCTGAATGAAAATGCAAAATATATCAGGATGAGGCTTGACGAAATGGAAAGGGATACCTTTACAACCCTGAAAATAGTGAAGAAGAAGATTACTTCCCAGGAGGAGGAAGTTGATAAGGCCGAAATTGAAGAGATTGACAGTTCAGGAGATGAACAATGAACAGAGAAAGCTGTATGCCATATGGAGATATATGTTCCCCATAAGGATACTGATAATAGTGCTTGTTATATTTCTGCTGGTGAGATTATGAGCGAAAATGGGATTGAAGAGATAAAAAAGATCAAGATGAAGGAGGATGAGATCCAGTCTATGCTGGATGCGTTCTCGGCTGAATGCAAACAGAAGCTTGAGGCTGCAAGGCATTCAATGGAAAATGAGATCAGAGAAACGGAGGAAAGGCTGAGCAGGGAGTATGATGAAAAGATAAAGGATCTGCAGAAAAATATTGATCAAAAGATTGAGGATAGCAGGGAAAAAGCAAGGAAAGAGGCAGAAGCCATATCACTGAAACTCACTGATAAGAAAGCCGCTGAGATGCTGTTTAAATTTCTGAAAGAAAGCGTGGAATGATATAAATGGGAATGAAACCGGTTCCAATGGAAAAGATCAGAGTAATAGCGACAAAGGATAGGGCACCTGAAATACTGTCCATACTCCATGACATGAAGGTCATACAGCTGGAGGAGGTTTCAACCAGCGTCAAATCTATTATGAATAGTGGAACTGATCTCCCGGACAAATCAAGGATAATTGATGAATTGAACAGATTCAGGGGTTACGAAAACCTCCTGCATCCAAGAATGGTGAAAAACAGAATAAAGTTCAAAAACAGGGACGAAATTTTGAGTGAGGCCGATTCAATCCACATTGGCGAGGATTTAAGAATCGCTTACTCATCAATCAATGATATCAAATCCACACTAAAGGATATAGACAACAGGCTGGAAGTCCTGTCCTATATGGTCAACATGGATGTGGATCTTTCTTATTTCAACAATTCTTCCATATCTTCATTCATCGTAAATTATCCATACAGCAGCCCTTCAAAGGATATAATAACCATAGGGGCCGGGCAGTCAACCATAGTGTGTGTGCCCAAGGAAAAGGAGAAGGAATTCTCCCAGAGTCTTTCATCGGCAGAATCAAAGCCCATATTCATTATGAAAATGTCGGGAAAGCCTGATGAGTTAAGAAAAAACCTTGAGCAGAAAAGGGGTGAACTTAACAACACCCTGAAGGAACTGGAAAGTGGAATAGATGAACTTTCCGATAAATATTATGCAAGAGTGGTCTCAATTAAGGAAGCCCTTGAAATCGAAGCAAGGAAGGTAGAGGCCGCACTGAGACTGCCGTCCACAGAAAGCATATTTGCAATGGAGGGCTGGATACCTGCCTTCAAATATGATAATATTAAAAAGGTCATAGAAAAGGTCAGCAATGCCCAGTGCATAGTGGAAAAGATAGAAACAGATGAAAGGGGACCGACCCTTCTGAACAATCCAAGAGGCTTCAGGCTCTTTGAATCTTTCATAAGATTCTATTCTCTGCCACAGGATATTGAGATTGACCCGACACTCATATTCGCCATTGCATTCCCCATATTCTTCGGAATCATGGTTGGTGATTTTGGCTTTGGAATTGTAATTCTGCTAATATCCATATGGCTCGTAAAGAGGTTGAAAAGTACAGGAAAGAAGGTAAAACTTCCAAAGAAACTTACTAACTTCGTTGGGTCAGTTTTTACTCCATACCAGTTGCAGGTTCTTGCAAAGGCCCTGATTCCAGGGGGCATAGCAGCCATTATTTCTGGAATAGTATTCAATGGATTCTTCGGCTTTTCCATTCTGCCAAACCAGATAGGGCCATTCCATGTGACCTATTACAATCCCATAACCTATACATCAAAAATCCTTCTGATGAGCGGGTACTTCGGCGTATTCATGGTTTCCTTTGGACTCATACTGGGAATGGTCAATGAGCACTATTATGGTGAAAGAATCCATGTGTTCGGAAAATTCGGATGGCTTCTTTTCGTATGGGGCATTGTCATATATGGGCTTTCACTCATTTATGGCCTGAATTTGAACCTTTCAACAAACATATATGCAGACATTGATGTGGCCATGATGGCTGTGGGCATAATTCTCATAGTGGTTGCAGAGAAGGGAAACGGTCTCATAGAGCTTCCATCTGTGATCAGCCATGTCCTTTCGTATACAAGGATTATGGGTATACTGCTTGCATCTGTAATTTTGACATCTCTTATCAACGGATTCTTCTTCAGCACAACCTCAAATCCGTTCCTGATAATTATTGGAATTATCGTACTTGTATTTGGTCAGTTATTTGCCCTTCTACTTGCAATTGTGGAAGGTGGAATCCAGGGAGTGAGGCTTATCTATGTGGAATTCTTTTCAAAATTCTTCAAGGGAAACGGAAGGCCCTTCAGCCCCTTTGGAACAAACAGGAAATACACTGAAGAAAACTTTGAGATACAGTGAATTTCAAAAAATCCTTTTTCAGATCTTTAAAAACCTGATTTTGATAACTAAATCGTCTGTAATAATAATTAATTTCCTGAGTATAAAGTAATATTCCATAAATTTTATCAACTTTTTTGATATCGAACCATATGAATGAAGAAGATCTGATAAAAAATATTGAAAGAACAAATGCCATGCTTGATAGAAATGGCCTTGGAAGCGATTTTTTATCCCAACTTGGAATTGAAACCATCCATATACCTGGTGTGAAAGGATACATGACTCAGTTTAATTCTGAGGCTGCCAACCATGTTGGCCTTGCTGACATTGGTGATGAAGATGCTGACGCCATAATTGAAAGGGTCGTGGACTTTTTCAAGAATCAGAAAAAATCATTTAGCTGGATAGTTGGGCCATCAAGTAAACCGGAGGATCTTCGGGAAAGGCTTAAGAGGCACGGTTTTGCTCTGAATGAAAACGTTTCAGAATATGGGCTTGCCATGGGGACGGATAACAGTATAAGTGTTAAGAACGATTCTTTTGAAATAGAGGAAGTTACCCTTGAAGATCTGGAAAGAGAAATTTACATGATGGCAGAAGCCTTCGGAATGGGAATGGACACCTCAATGGCACAATATATGGTTAATTTAGGAAAGATGATCAATTCAACGGACTATTACAGAGGGCAGATAAGGGCATTTCTGGCCAAGGAAAAAAGCACAGGAAAAAAAGTTGGTTTCTCCATAATGGAGATGGACAGAAAGGGTGGATACGCCATACTTGACGGTGCAGCTGTAATTCAGGAGTTCAGGGGTAAGGGAATATATAAAAAAATGATTGAAAAAAGAAGAGAGGTTGCAAAGGGTGAGGGTATAGAATATCTCATAACTCATGCAGTTAAAAAAACATCTGCTCCCGTCTGTGAAAGGGTTGGTTTCAGGAGAATATGTGATCTCGACATTTATGACTTTAAGATTTAGAACCATGGGAAATTATGGCATGCTCTTCTCTTCTATTAAAGGGAGTTAATTGAGCCTAAAAGCATTTATGCCATTATAATTTCCAGGAAAATTCATGAATTTAGAGGAACATAATATTAATGGGTAAAATCAAGAATATGATGTTATGTATAAGAGCCCATCAAAATCTTTTTCAAATATAATTTATAGTATTAAGATATTGCCAAGTTAGGTGATCACTTGGAACAACGTTGGAGGTTGAGGACCTCGATTTCAGATATGAAAATGGATACAAAGTCTTTCAGAACATTAACCTCAGGGCAGAAAAGTCTAAGTTCACTGCCATTGTTGGGCCATCCGGCGTTGGAAAGTCCACACTTCTGAGGCTTCTTGGGGCATTTCTAAAACCGGAAAAGGGAAGGGTATTATTGCATGGAAAACCCGTCCTTAGACCAACACCTCTCATATCCATGGTGCATCAATCAATCGTTACATTCCCATGGATGACCGCAGAGGAAAATGTTGCCTTATCGGTTAAAACAAAGAATCTTCCAAAGGATGAGGTTAAGAGGATAAGTTCAAAGGCCCTTGAAATGGTCGGTCTCCAAGGTTTTAATGATCTTTATCCAAAGGAGATGAGCGGTGGAATGAGGCAGAGGGTAGCAGTTGCCCGTTCACTGGCGGCTGACCCAAAAATACTTCTAATGGATGAGCCCTTTGCCCATCTTGACGAACTGACAGCAGAGGGTTTGAGGCAGGATATTTACAATATTCTCTTCAATGAGGAAAGTCCACTGGAAACTGTCATAATGGTATCCCACAACCTTACTGAGGTGATTGAACTTTCCGATACCGTTTTCATACTCAATGGAAACCCTGCAACCATTGTGGCAAAGGTAGACATTGATCTACCCAGGCCAAGAAGCCCCAGGGACCCTGAATTTGACAGGGTTCTGGATACTCTATACTCATATTTGACAATTAAGGGGGGGAAGAAGGCATGATTGCCCAGAACGCTCTTTCCCTGGGATCAATTAACGGCATACCCTTTTTCACCATAACCCTTGCAGTTCTGGCAACCAGTTTCAGGGTTCTTGCCCTCATTTTTCTGTCAATTATTTCGGGATGGCTTCTTGCCTACGGCGCAATCAAGAGCAAGATATTTGAAAACGTTTTTATCTCATTGATTGAGATTTTTGAAAGCGTTCCTGTAATTACCTTTTTCCCCGTAGTTTTGATCATATTTGTAAATCGTATTGGGGGAGAGCTTGGGGTTGAACTTGCTGCGGATTTTCTTGTATTCACCGCCGTTGTATGGAATATATGGATGGGTGAATACCAGGCATTCAAAACCGTGCCTAAGGAGATGGTGGAGGTTGCAAACAACTACAACTACGGCTTTCTTGACACAATGTCCCTTGTGTATGTCCCGTTTTCCATTCCAAGAATAGCCGCAAACCTTTTCCCAAGCGTTTCTGATGGTTTCTTTTATATTACTGTGAGCGAGGTATTTTCTGTAGGTTTCACAACCTATGCGACCTTTGGCATTGGAACAGAAATCACATCCCTTCTGGCAGAATCAAACTACTATGGAATTCTTGCAACGTTCATAATCATGGGCATTGTAATTGTCACCATTGTGATTGCCCTGAGAATATTCAGTGAGAGGGCCGTGGCAAGATATACTGTGGATACAGATACACCCATCATGAGAAGGGGAAAGCCAAGGATAAGGCAGACAGCAAGATTCTCAGCCGTGACTTCTCTAAACACACTTGGAAAGCTTGCGAGGTATAACAGGGAAAGGAGGCCCGCACCAGATCCAGAGGAGATTTTTTCTAAAAAACCAAAAAACAGCAGGTGGAATATTGTAGCAGGCATGGTTGCCCTGGCAATTCTCATTTACATACTCTATGAGAGCGCTCTGCTTGTATTGAGTGTAAGTGGATCTGAATGGAGTTATCTCTTTTCCAAAACCCCGTCCCTTCTCTATGGTCTCCTCCTGGATTATATTCGTGTTATAACCATAACGCTCATATCCCTTGTCCTTGCTCTTACACTTGGATACTATTTTGCATATAGAAAGAGAGCTGAAAAGATCGGCATACCTGTTATACAGACCCTGAGTGCCTATCCAGTTCCTGCCTATTTCCCCTTTGTATTTCTTGCCATATATCCCTTTGTGGATTCAATCTTTGGCTCATACACAGAGGAGGCCCTTGTTCTCTTCCTTGGATTCCTTGCCACATTCTATTACGTATTTTACGGGTTCTGGATGGGTGTTAAAGCCATGCCCTCTGAGTATAATGAAATAATGCAAAACCTTGACATGGGATTTTTCAGAAAGATGAGGTATGTCATAATTCCGTCCACATTTCCCTATCTCATAGCAGGAATAACATCAACGGTAAACAGTGCGTGGGGAGGTCTTGAAATAGGGGAGTACTGGCCGGACATAGCAGGACACAAAACATTGCAGGTCCATCAGGGTCTGATGAAAACAATCGATGTGGCAACATCAACCGGAAATATCGCCCTTGCGGCCTGGGGCTCATTCCTGTTCGCCATAATAGTTGCCGTATATTCCATACTGTTTACAAGGAAGATGATGGATCTGGCAAAGAAAAAATACGTTGCTGAAGAGGGTATTTACAGCACATAAAATCAGAGGGTTGCCACAAAGCCATCCTCAGTCTTTTTTATTATTCCCGAATAAACGCCCCATTCTATCAATGTAACTTCAAGATTGTGATATCCCGACGGACTGTTATATTTCTGGACCCCTTCCTCAGCCAGGGCTTCCATAATCTGTTCCAGATCGAACTCCCTGAGCTTCAGGGCAGTGGCTATGGGCTCCATATTTATTACAGATCCCTTAAGAATCTCCTTTCTTGCCTTTGGGCTTGATGATATGAAGTTCTTTCCCTTTTCTGTGATCCATATATCTCCCTGATCTGTGTCAATCAGGCCAAGATTGGAAGCAGTATAAACAATGGGCATAAGATCATCTATATCCACCTCCATCTCCTTTTCCAGTTCATATATATCGGTCTTTTCATTGAAAACATGGTGAAGTACATAGAGCAGGCCAACAAGATCGGCAATCCTCGCATCGGGATCAATAACTTCCATTGTAATCATGCATAATTGGCAGGTATTAAACCATTATTATATTCTGATCAGTTTTATCTGGGATTCCAATCTTTCAGGGTTCAGGGAATAAACCTTTTAAATTAATGGCCATCTATTTAATGTTGCATATGATCTTCTTCGTTTTTATTTCATACAATATGGAGTATTTTTAAAAAAACATTAAATTTATTATTAAACTATGGAATTTAGATTTATGTTGATAAGGAACTTTAACCCCAAAAACTATATGATGATAAAATTCAGAGTACAGATTTCACCATCCATATTTAGCCTGGCAAGGGATCTTGGAATCACAGGCATATGCTTTATTGATGGCAGCAAAATAATGGGTATATTGAAAAAAAACGATGACGAAAAGAGAGATTTTAAAATGTTTTTGGCAAGAACAATGGACAGGGAGACCAGGGATTATTATTTTGTGAATCTTTATGAAAATGATAATATTGGCTGGATTTCAGAAATTTTAAAGAAGCCATCCTTTCTTGTGGATTATATTTATCTGGAAAATGGATATATAAATTTCAGGGTATCCTACCACCAGAAATTTAACCGGGACGTATCAAATCTCAGTCCATCCCTTGTGGAAAACGATGTGGATATTGATTATATAGGACCATATAGAAATCTTCGCTTTGATCTTAATTCAATTTCCCATGTTTTCAATTTAAGGTCGATTCTTTTCAGGACAGAGGTCCCCGATAATTATATAAAGACAGACAGAAGCGCCCAGATTAAATGGACAAGGGTTGTGAGGACATTCTCCTCAAAGGAACTTGAATCTGTATATGTGATAGAGGATTGCAATGATCCCGGTGGGATATTTACCCCCATAGACAAAGATGCATGCATATATGAGGCACAGACTGAAAACCCTCTTCTTTTGGCAGAGGAATCTGAAATCAAAAAGACAGGTATAAGGCCGGTTTCAAACCTTAATTATTTTGATGGTAAGTACCTTTGGATTCAGTATATTTTGATGGAAAGGGATCTTACAAAATTCATTTCTACCTATGGAAATATAATGAAAATGTTTCCTGAATGGAAGGGATACATATATGAAATAGAGAATCTGGAGAATTTTGCATGAAATCCTTTGGAATTACTGCGATGTCCACAGGTTCTGGAAAAACCTCAGTAACTGCAGCAATGCTGTACAGGATCAATAAATCTGTACAGATAAAAATAGGGCCCGATTTCATTGATCCCATGGTATTATCGTCCATAAGGGGTGAGAAGGGCTATAATATGGATAGATGGTTGCAGGGCAATAAATACAAAAAAATCCCTGAATTTGCAGGAGAGCAAAATAAATATGCAATTTACGAAGGTGTCATGGGTTTTTATGACAGCGGAATAGGGAAGGGATATTCCACAGAGGCATACTTTGAAAGATTGAAAATACCCTATATTCTTGTGGTTGACGTGATGAAATATGGGGAATCCATATATTATAGCACCATAGGCTTCAGGAGAAGATCATGCATTGGTGTCATTTTGAACAGATATACTACGGAAAGGCACCTTGATATGGTCAAAAGGGTATTTGATGAACATGGGGTGAACATTATTGGATCCATACCTTACAGAGAGGATCTGGAGATCAGCGAAAGGCATCTGGGCATAAGCATAGATGATGGAAAGAAAAACGCTGCGGAAATAGGAAAAAAGATTTCAGAATATATTGACCTGGATTTCCTGGATGAAATCGAGGACAGGGAATATGCCAGCCCTGATCAGAAATATGAAGACAGGGAGGATTTTAAGGTTGCCATAGGAATGGATGATGCCTTTAATTTCTATTACAGGGATGCCCTTGAATATCTTGAAAAGAGATTTGATGTGCAATATTTCTCTCCCTTAAAAAATGAAGTTCCTGATGATCCCCATATGGTATATCTTGGAGGTGGCTACCCCGAACTTCATGGTGAACAGCTGGAAAAGGCATATAGGACAAAGGAGTTTTTGAAGGATTTTCATCGTTCAGGGGGAAAAATATATTCGGAATGCGGAGGAACCTTGTTCCTTCTTGAAAACATGACAGTTTCAGATAATAATTATGAGATGGCAGGCGTCTTTAAGGGAAGTACCTGGATGGAGAAAAGGCCTGTGCTTTCATACACAGAACTGCAATGTGAATCAGGAAATCCCTTTTATTCCCGGGGAAGCACAATAAGAGGCCATGAATTTCATTATAGCAGGATAAGGACAGAGGAAAGGATGGCATTCAATGTTTCCAGAGGAAATGGCATTAATGGCCATGATGGAATAATATCAAAAAATGCCCTTGGGTTTTACACACATATGGATATGATGGTTTATGGGGATAAAATTTTTAAAAATTTAATTCAAATAGGTCAGCCATGATTCATAGGCAGGATTCCTTCCCTGCACAATGTCAAAATATGCCGATCTTATTTTTGAAGTAATTTCACCAACACTTCCGCTGCCAATTTCAATCCCATCCACATTTGTTACGGGCGTTACTTCTGCGGCTGTACCCACAAAGAATATTTCATCTGCCGTATACAATTCTTCCCTGTGGATGAGCCTTTCGACAACTTCAAAGCCCATGTCCCTTGCCATCTTCAGAATACTGAATCTCGTAATGCCAAGCAGGATCGAACTCTCCCTTCCAGGTGTGATTATTTCCCCATTTTTCACGAGCATAATATTCTCTCCCGGACCTTCCGCAACATATCCATTCCTGTCTGTAAGAATGGCCTCATCGTATCCCGATTCATGGGCATCGTGCATGGCTATGACTGAATTCAGGTAGTTTCCGCTTGCCTTTGCCTGGATTGGGAGAATGGTGGAATCAATCCTGTGCCAGGATGAAACCTTACATCTCAACCCCTTGTCTGCCTCTGAAAAGTATTTCCCAAAGGGTATGGCCGCAATAAATGTGCTTACCTTTTTTCCCGTTGTTCCCACACCAACATGATCATCATCATAAAAGGCAAAGGGTCTTATGTAACAGGATTTCAGGTTGTTAATCTTCACAACCTCCCTCACTCCATTCTCCAGCTCTTCAAGGGTGAATCCAAGATTCATCCTGTAAATTTTCGCTGTGTCAACAAATCTCTTCATGTGATCCCTCAGCCTGAATATGGCTGGACCCTTTGGTGTCTCATATGCCCTGATACCCTCAAAAATCCCACTTCCGTACTGAAGGGAATGAGTCAGTATGGGAACCTTTGCCATGCTTTCGCTTATAAACTGACCGTTTAACCAGTATTTTCTCTCTTCGACCATAGTACAATAAGGGATGTAAATATTAAACTGTTTTCAAACATTAAGTATATTCTTTGTCCAGAATGTTCCCATTAAAGGGAAATACTTTGAATTTCCCGCCATTCAATATAAACAGGAATTACTATTATGAAATGGACAGAGAAGATTGATATGAATGTAATTTTCTTTAGAGAGAAATTTCAATCCAGAATTGATCAGGAACGATTCGGTGGCATTTTATATAAGTGCATACAATGTTTGCACAGGGTTATCCCATTATGGAAACAAAGAAATTAAGCCATTTCAGGCCAGTGCTAAAATGGGCCGGAGGAAAAAGGCAGCTCCTGCCTGCTTTAATAAATAATATGCCTGATCATTTTAAAGGATATTACGAGCCTTTCCTGGGTGGAGCTGCACTCCTCACATCTTTATATTCCCTTGGAAAGATAGGATCATGTATAATTTCCGATACAAATAGGGATCTTTTCAATCTTTACGTAAACATAAGGGAAAATCCTCAAAAACTTATAGATGAATTGAACAATTTGAAATTTAAGAACAGGAAGGAGGATTACTATGAGGCAAGGAATCTTTTTAATTCCACGGAAGATCCACTGATAAGATCAGTGCTGTTCATTTATCTTAACAGACACGGATATAATGGCCTCTATAGAGTAAACTCCAGAAATGAGTTTAATGTGCCCTTTGGCAGGTATAATAATCCATCCATGCCATCTGCAGAAAATATTCTTGCCATGGCCCAAATACTCCAGTCATGCACCCTGTTGAATTCTGATTTTGAAATTGCGGTGAGCGATGCAGAAAGTGGAGATTTTGTGTATTTTGATCCGCCTTACATGCCGCTGAACAGAACATCCTATTTCACCTCATATACCAGTTCAGGATTTACCATGGAAGATCAGAAAAGGCTTGCAGGAATATTCAGAGAACTGACAAAAAAGGGTGTTTATGTAATGGAATCCAACTCCAGCTCAAGTTTCATAAGAGAACTGTACGATGGTTTTGACTTTCTTGAACTGAACGCCAGGAGAAACATTAACACCATGGGAGCTAAGAGAGGTAATGTAAAGGAAATTTTAATAACAAATTACAGTATTGTAAGACAGGAATTTAAGTAAGATTTACCGTAAGTACGAATAATATCTGTTAAATTTATATAACTAAATTAGATTCTCTCAACAGGAGTGGAGCCCCATCCATGGACTCAACAAATACAGACGTACCATACGATAGAAATAGTGTAATTTTAGATATTTTTGAAAATGCAGAAATAATGAACGTTTATAAAAACGTAACAAAACTTGGTCCAAGAGAGGTCAGATTAGCAAGGAGCGGCTCAAAGGTCAGCATTGAGTTAAGCCCCAGTTTAAAAGCGATCTATTCCTGGGTACGGCAAATGAATCATTTAGAGAGGAATAAACCAGAGGATTTTTTACAAATGGAACTCAGGGATAATGGATTTGATTTGAAAAATGAAAAAAAGATAATGAGGGTACTTCTGACTGAAGACATAAATTCAATTGAAAAGATTAAACCAGCCGGCGGGGCAGAAAAAATCGCTAAAATAGAGAAAAAGATATTAAGCAGTTCAGAGAGTTTTCTCTCTTTTTTATTCATTGCTTTCTTTGTTATAAATTGGCTTTATTCTACATATGTTTCAGGTGGTTTACTGGAAATTTTTTTTCCTGTCATTTTAATTTTATTTATTTTTTCCATTGTAGTTGACATCAAGTTTTTCCTTTTTATTACTGCAATTTTAATTGAAATATACTTTGTTTATTTCAGTATTTTAACGGCCAGTTTTAATATTCTTAATATTTTCCTATTTCCTGGGGCAGTGATTCCTTATTACATCCTTATAAATATGGATAAATTTGAAAAAAGACTGGACGAAAAGCTATCATTTCGTTTGCCTGATAAATATAGAAAATCTGGCATTATAGGGGATGAGCGGGTAAGATTTGTTGAGAAAACTGTATATGCAAAGGAAAAATTTCTTAACCTTTTGAAAAATGCCGACACAACCATAGATAATAGATGTCCCTTTTGTAATGGTTATGGGTTTAACCAGACCGAAGAAAGGATATATTGTCCCAGATGCGGAGGATCAGGGAAAGTCTCCTATTATGATAGATCTGAGGGGAATTTAAGTTTTGCAAACTGTACCTATTGTCAAGGGACAGGATCAGTTACAAAATATGTAAAAGTCGGTTGTTCACATTGCTTCTCAGGTATAATTCCTTCAGAGGAGTTTGAAGAGGAACTGAGGAGAAGGATTGCAAATCTTATGGATGAAATAGGGAGGATTGATGATAGAATTAAGGAAAAAATTGAAATTGTAAACAGAGAAATAGATATCTTAAACAAAAAAATATCAATATGGAATTCTAAAACAGGTTAAACAATTTTTATTAGAAAAAGTTGAAAGAAAAGATTGAGAATTTGTTAAGAGCCGCTTACCTATTTCCAGATTATTGGATAAATTCCATTAAAAAGATGTCCTTATGAATAACACTGCCGAAAAATAACTTTGGAGGAGATTTTAAAAGAAAAGTGGAATTTATGAGGTTTACAATTAAGGAGTTAATTGGATTAACACGAAGAGTCATATAAATTAGGAAGTTAAACTGAAAAGCCAATTCAGTAATAGATTCCCATAGAGTTTATGAATAATACCTTAAATCTTTCTCAAAAATTCATAGCAGATATGCCTTTTATGTTAAATTATGCATTGGCGTTTCTTTATTATATTAATGTCCATTTACACAGAATCAATAAAACATTTCTGTTTAACACTTACTTAACTATTTTTAAGATAAATACCCTGTTTTTTTATGTTAAGATTTCAAATTTTCCCAATCTCCTCCTTGATTTTCTTCAATGCACTAAAAATCTTTTCCTCCTTTTCTGTGCGCTGTCCAATTATGGAAAAAAACTGATCTTCGCTGTTTATTTTTCCCTGAATGTACATATCCGATGCCTCTCTTACTCTCTGTTTATAATCCTCAGGGCTTTCATCAGCAAGCAAAAGGCTGAAAGTTCCTCCCCCTGAAGGAGTAATTTTTTTATACTTACCGTATCCTGCTCTTGTTCTTATGGTTTGAAATGCAATGAGAACAGCTGCAGTTGTAAGTCCATCCACAACATAGTAAAGAGGCGTATAAAATGGGGAGTTGGATGGTACAAAATACATCACAGAAAAAAGAACCAGAGCATCTGCAAATGCTATGGCAATAAGCATGAGCCAGATTTTTAACCTTCTGGTCATTATGTTTCTGCGTGTTTCGCTCTCCATTAAAGCACCATATGATTGAATTGTTTTTTGCTTAAAGGTTTTTTTGTTTATAATATGGATTGTTTTTATGTTTATTTTAACTAAAACAATTTTCAAGATATACTGTTAGATTATTATAGTTTCAGGCTGCACAGGGAATAATATTTTTTAGGCTCATATAGACCTGATTTTAATCCCATTTACTCTCTTTCATAAGTCACATACCTTATCAATAAATGACAGAACCGGTTAAAATATTCCAAATAGTTAGGCAAATCATTTCAGAGTTTTCTTAAAATTATATTGAACTATGCATCTATCTGTTCTCCAAGTTATGGTTGTTTTCATCCCTTTTTAAGAAACCATATAAAAGTCATTGACAATCATAACATTCCGATTTTATATCTCCTCAAAAAATATGGAAATGTGCAGAAGAATTGGGTCAAAGTAATCCATATGTGCTTAGCATTTTTATTTTTTCAGTGTGGTCTGAAGCAACAATTTTTTACAGATAAAATTTAAAAAATATATGCAAATAGGATATGGGATTATCATGGAAAATATAATCGTTGAAAAGCAAGATGGAATTTTCAAAGTAAAGTTAAACAGGCCTGATGTAAGAAATGCCGTAAATTTAAAGACAGCCAATGAGCTTGAGGAGGCATGGGACATTTTTGAAAAAGATCAATCACTGAAGGTTGGCATAATCACTTCCACATCAGAAAATTTCTGCGCAGGGGCAGATTTGAAGGATATTGATGCCCTTTCCAGAAGATCTATGAATCCAGCAGGTCCCCTTGGAATGACAAGAAAGATACCAGGTAAGCCAGTAATCGCTGCCATTTCTGGATACTGTGTTGCCGGTGGATTTGAAATTGCTCTCTGGGCAGATTTCAGGATATGCGATGAAACTGCAAAATTCGGATTTCTCGAGAGAAGGTTTGGCGTGCCCTTAATAGATGGGGGTACTCAAAGATTGCCCCTTATATCTGGATTGGGAAATGCCCTGTATCTAATAACAACAGGGAATCTCATTGATGCAAAGGAGGCACTGAGAATGGGCATAGTAAATGAGGTTGTGCCTTCTGGCAAGGTAATGGAAAGAGCAATGGAGCTGGCCAGTACAATTGCTTCCTATCCACAAAACACCCTTTTAAGCGACAGGGAGGCAGTTTATTCCAGCACAGATCTTGATAGTGGGATCATGCACGAGCAGAGGAACGGCTATTACATACTGAACAGTGGTGTGCCCTTTGAGGGTGCTAAAGTGTTTGAAGGCGGAAAGGGCAGAGGCGGAAAGAGCATTGATGGGAAATGAGTTTCAAAATGTTCAACGATTTGTTTCAGAAATGGGAATTCATTGTTAAGGATTTACTGGAATCAAATCCTTACGGAAATCATATTTTTTAACTTTATTTAAGTTAAATTATTGTCACTTCACTTTAATATATTAAGAATGCAAGAAATATCTCCATATGGAAATATATTTATGCAGGCTTTCACATATAATATCATGTTTCCACCAGATCCTACAGAAAAGGAAGGTTTTTATGACATATCCGTGTATATGGAAGCCCTGGAAAGATATGGTTCGATAGGAAATCTTGTAAGGCAAAAGGCAGTTGAGAATGGAAATAAAATATGGCTGGAGTTTCAGGACGGAAGGAAATTCAGCTATTCTGATGTTGATAAGATGAGCGATAAAATTGCCAGTTCACTCATTGAACATGGAATATCAAAGGGAGAGAGAATAGGCATATTTGCGTACAATTCTCCAGAATGGATCCTATCCTATTTTTCCATACTAAAATCTGGTGCAATTCCCGTAACAGTAAATACGGCATTCATAAAAGATCCTCTTGCATATAATCTGGATGTCCCAGGGGTCAGTGTTCTTTTTCTGGACTGGAGGCTTGAAGAACAGTTCTTGCAAATTGCAGATAATCTTAAAAAAATAAGGACTGTTGTGCTCATAGGAAGTAACAACAGGGAAAAGTTCAGGAATAAAAATTTGGCTGTACTGACATATGATGAAATTATATCCAATTCAGGTAATAGAAGAATCGATCTTGATGGAAAATGGGGAGATCCATCTGCAATGATCCTTACTTCAGGAACAACTGGCAAATCAAAGGTCGTGGTAGAAACCAATGCACAGTTCATTGCAACGGCAATGGATATGATTGACGCCGGAGGGATAACCTCTCAGAGCAGGATCTACGTTTATCTCCCTTTGTTTCATATTATGGCGCTCGATCTTGCAACAATATCATCCTTGCTGGGCAACGCAACCATGGTACTTGTGGAAAAACTAAATCCAGTTAATTTTTGGGAAGATATTTCCAGATATGGAATAACTCATTTTCACGCAGTAGGGCCAATATTTGAAATACTTCTAAAACAGAAGGAAAGTGAGAAGGAGAAAAATCATGGAAAACTTGTTGCCATAGCCTACTCTTCAGGAGAAATATGGAATATGTGCAGGGAAAGATTCCATATATTCATAACAGGTGGTTATGGGGGAACTGAATCAGGCATACCTGTAACATCACCGTACAGTGATGTAATCAGGGAAAAAAATCCTCCGGGGAGCTGCGGAAAACCTGCTCCTCCCTTTGAGGTTGCCATTGTTGATCAGAATGACAGGCTGGTCAGGGCAGGGGAAACTGGAGAAATATTGATCAGGCCAAAGCTTCCATGGGTTACCTTCAAGGAATACTATGGAATGGAAAGGGAAACCCTGAATGCCTTCAGAGACCTCTGGTTTCACACTGGTGACCTTGGAAGATACGATGAAAATGGATACATCTATTTTGTGGACAGGGCAAAGGATGCCATAAGAAGGAGAGGTGAAAACATATCGTCCTTTGAGGTGGAACAGATCCTTCTGAAGCATAATGGAATAAGGGATGTCGCAGTTATTCCTGTCAAAATGGAATCTGGGGATGAGGAGGTTATGGCTGCAATTGTTCCTCTGTCAGGCCAATTGAAGGCAGAGGATGTGATTGATTACTGCGTTGAAAATATGCCTGCCTACTGGATACCCAACTACATAATGTTCATGGATTCTCTTCCAAAGACACCAACCGGGAGGACTGAAAAATACAGGATCAGAAATATGGATATACGGGGGGCAGCCAAAATGACTGAATACATTTCAAAGAAAATTTCAGAAAGGAAAAAAGGTGCAGGATCTTAATCATAAAAAAACATTTTAAGATTATTTTCATAAAAATGACTGATTATTTTTAATGGATATCATTGATACGTCGCATCTTATGGAAAGAAGTATTTGAGGCTGGGAATCTTTATTAAGACAGGTCTCATGTTTTTAAATTATGTTAAGAAATGCTCAAGAATTTAAGGAAAGCCTCAGGGATGGAAGGAAGATATTTTATCGTGGAAAACTGGTGGAAGATATAACTGTTCATCCTGCCCTGAAGGTAGCGATCAACCATGCATCTGACCTTTTCAGATGGCAGAATGATCCTGAATTTGAAGATCTTCTTGTCTACAATGACCAGAAATACGGAAAGATAAGTTCCTTTTACAGAATACCAAAATCCATTGATGATTTAAAGGACAGGTTTAATCTTATTTATGAGACCACAAGAATGGGAAGGGGCATGTTCAATATTGTCAAGGCAATAGGTTCAGACGCAATCTTTGCCCTCATGCTTGTTTCAAAGGTAGTGGATGCTCAGCATGGAACAGAATACAGTTCTCGCATAAGATCATTCTACGAAGATGTGGTTAAAAAGGATCTGGCGCTTTCGGTTGCACAGACAGACGTAAAGGGTCAGAGGACAAAAAGGCCAGGAGAACAGATCGATCCTGATATGTATGTGAGGATTGTGGAAAGAAGGGATGATGGAATTATTGTAAGCGGAGCAAAATCCCATACAACTCAGTCAGTTGCAAGCAATGAAATTATTGTGATTCCCACAAGAAATATGACAGAAGGGGATAGGGATTATGCAGTGGCCTTTGCCATTCCACCCAATACTAAAGGGGTCACATTGATTTCAAGGCCAATGACCGAGGTGGAAGGTGCGATGAACGATCCTTCATCTGTGATGGGTAATAACAATGCGGAAAATGAAACATTAACCATATTTGAAAACGTCTTTGTGCCATGGAACAGGGTATTTCTTGCAGGGGAATGGAAATATGCAGGTATTCTTGCGGGCATGTTCCCCACATACCACAGATATACGGCCATAGCCTACAGGGCGGCCATGGCTGATCTTTATCTTGGTCTTGGAAAACTTCTTGCTGAACATAACGGAACATCGGAAGCATCCAATATAAGGAGAAATGTGGTAAATTTAATAACATATAAGGAAACCCTGAGACTTGCAGGCAATGGAGCATCAGATTATGCAGAGAACGATCCTGCAAGTGGCATTTATGTGCCAAACAGAATATATACTAATGTGGGAAAGCTCTTTGCCAATGAGAACTACCTTAACTCTGTGAAAAATCTTGTGGACATTGCAGGCGGACTGTCTTCCACACTTCCACACAATGATGACATTGAAAATCCAGAAGAACGTAAGCTTCTCCTGAAGTATCTTGCAGGGGCAATGCCTGAAAAAACAGAGGAGAGAATAAAACTCATTTCAACTGTGAGAGATATAATATCGTCCTATGGGGCCCTGTTCACATCCGCAATGATACATGCCGAGGGTTCCATAGAGGCAAGCATAATTGAACTATACCGCAGCTATGATTATAGTGGAAGCAAGAACCTTGCTCTGTTCTCAAGTGGTGTCAGCAACAAACTGGAATAAAAATAGTACAATCTGGAACATACAAGAAGCAGCAGGTATGGATCGGTGATGGCCCCAGGTTTTCCAGGAAAGCAAAATTATTTTTTATTGCTTCCCCCTTTGATTTTCAATTTCCTGGAGTTTTCTCCAGTCTATTTTTCCTGATCCTGTCTTTGGTATGTTATCAACAAACTCCACAATTCTTGGATATTTATAATCTGCCAGATTCTCCTTGCAGTATTTTATTATATACTCCCTGGAAATCTTTCCTTCGTAGCCAGGCTTCAATACAACATATGCCTTTACCTCTTCTCCGACCCTGCTGTCTTTAGTAGAGATCACACAGCATTCCTTAACCTCTGGAATTCTGTATATAACGTTTTCAACCTCAAGGGGCCATACTTTGAATCCTGAACGGTTGATCATCCTCTTTAGCCTATCCACCACAAAGAAGAAACCATCATCATCCATGAAACCAATGTCTCCACTCCTCACATATCTTTTTCCATCGATTTCTATGAATGCTTCCTGAGTTTCTTTCTCCTTTCCATAATAGCCGCTGAAAATAGACGGTCCCGTAAATATAATCTCTCCAGTCTCACCGGGTGGCAATTCCTTAAGCGTTTCAGGATCTATGATCTTTGCATCCACACCGAATTGAGGTATTCCTATGCTCCCAGGTTTACGCCAGGCTGCTGGATTGACATGGCTCTGCCCCATCATTTCAGTCATCCCATATCCCTCCACAAAATTCAATCCTGTAATTTTCTCAAATCTTTCAAGAAGGGCTTTGGGAACAGCCGCTCCCCCTCCACCAACAAAGGTAAGGGATGAAAAATCATGTTTTTCAAGATCAGGCATTGCAAGAAGGTCTGCGATCATTGTGGGCACTGCAACCCAGTGGGTTACCCTGAATTTTTCAATGCTTTCCACTGCTGCCTGCCTGTCCCATCTGTAAAGGGGTATGACTGTACCACTCTCATAAATTGGACCAAGGACAGAGAAGGAAAGTCCGGTCACATGGAAGAATGGGGCTGTTCCAAGCTCAATGGCAGCAGGAGTTTCACCTCTCCAGTAGGCAGAGGCCATTGCATTCGCTATTATAGACCTGTGAGTATGTACACATCCCTTTGGAACTGCTGTTGTGCCTGATGTATAGGCAATCATTGCAGATTCCTCACTGCCCATATGGATATCTTCATTCACTGGCTCTGTTTTTACCGCTTCCTCCCAGGATATGGCGCTTTCCCCTGCATACTCCCCATCTATTCCTGGTGGAACAGAAATATTAGCCTTCTCTGGAAGAAAGAATCTTATATTGCCTGAGATGACCCTTACATTCATTCTCGAGGCAACTCCACCAATCCTCCCAAGGAGGTCATTTGTTGTCACAATGGTATTCAGTCCGCTGTCTCTTATTATATTCTCCAGTTCCTCCTCCTTAAGCATGGGGTTGAGCAATACCACAATTGCACCAGAATTAATGATTCCGAAGTAGGATATGATCCAGTGGGGGGAATTCTGCATGGATATGCCTATCCTGTCACCCTTTCTTATTCCAATTTTTTTCAGAAAAGCTGAAAGGCCTCTGGCATATCTCCAGGCTGTGGTGTAATCAATCCTGGTTCCATAGAATATTATTGCAGTCTTGTCAGGATACCACTCGGCACTCTTCTGAAGAAGTTTGTCCACAGATATTCTGGGATAATCCAGAGAGTGCGTCACATTATGATTCCATTTCTTAAGCCATACCTTTTCCTGCATGATTATATATTAGATATTGAAATATTTATACCTTTTCCGGATTATAAATAGGTATGAATTTTTAATGCATAATAAAAAAATTAAAACTTCATATTTCATGGATATGGGATATTATAAATGCATATTGTGACAATTTGATACCAGAGATTATTTTCTTAATAAATTCAATTATCCATAATTCTGTAATTGGTATTTCAAATTGAATATTCAGAGGAATCTTTTTTCCAGCTTCCAGGTCATATATTTACTGAAGTCACTGGAGTCGCTTAGAAAATAGGGAAAATGATAACCGATTCACACAGGTAATTTTTAGACTTGTTGGAAGGGCTGAGTACAGGTTGGAATCGCTGAATACAGGGTAAATGCGCACATTGAAGAAAGTGAAAAAATTGTAATTGGCAGTTCCCTGGGTCATAGAGGAAATATCTACTGGTAACTTCCATCATATATATTTCTTTATTCTGCTCAAGAATGGCAGTCCTGGTTAGAACTGGTTGGACTTTGAATAATGATTTAAGCGAATGCCAAAATTAAGATCTATCTTTCGTAGACATTGCTTCCATGACCCACTTTCAAGATCAATATTCTAAGAGATTCATACTCAATGTCAAGGATAACTCTATAATCTCCAATTCTTAGCCTGTAATAGGGATATCTAACGAGTTTCTCTACATACCGTTCTGGGTTATGAGATAAGGCATCCACCTTCTCATAAATTCTCTTTGCAATAGATCTGTCAAGGTTCTTAAGTTCTCTAGCCGCAGAAATGGACCATACAATCTTGTATACCATTAGAGGCCAAGATCCTTTTTCAGCTGTTCATGTGTGACAAATTTACCGGATTCAATTTCTTTTCTGGATTCTTCAATTTCTACCATTGTCTTCTCATCAAGCTCGCTGAGGTCCTCAATTAACCTTTCAATTACTTCTTCATAGGTTTCTCTGGGATGCAGTTTCATGGACTGTAGTCTCTTCTTTGTCTCTTCCTTTACCTGTATGGTTGAAACTGCCATATGAATCTTTGGTCACTGATAGTATAAAGTTTTCTTCTATATATTAGGGGTGCACCATTTTTCATGAAATGATTCAGGGGCATCTGGAAATATCTGCCAGTTCATAATTAGACCTTATTATCCTGTCTATTGTCAAATGCAGTGAATAGTATCAAAAATAGAATCCCTTCATGCTGACCGATATTTGATTAATGTTTTAAGATGTCAATGAAAAAAGTTCTTAGGAACACGCTATATGACGATGTAGCGTGAGAGTCGGAGAGGCAGCTGCAGTATTCGCTGACCTGTGAGGTCGACTTTAAGATTAG
>JAKADM010000005.1 GCA_021820525.1 Thermoplasmata archaeon | reverse complement strand
TAGTAAGGAATAATATTGTGTCTACTGGGCTGGTAGATCAGAGGTAGATCGCTTCCTTGGCATGGAAGAGGCCAGGGGTTCAAATCCCCTCCAGTCCATTTCGTAACCGTAATTTATTTTTCTCTTTGAGCTTAAAATAACTTAGAAGCTTCATTATTCTCAAATGGTATGAGTATGGATTATTTATTTCCTTTCGTAACTTAACTATCAAAATTGTTTGCATTTTGCCTTGCACATTGGTAGAAATATAGAATTTGAAATTTTTGTTATAAATAGTTTATGGAAAAATTTTTAGATGCTTAAACGGAATCTATTTCAATCTGCGATGATAGAAATGAGATTGTTTGAAGTGAAACTGGACTGGTAAGAATTACAGACTCTGTGTTGTTTGTTAATAAGAAATGAAATCCCCTATTTTGACCAAGATAGTAAAAGTTGGTGTAATTGTAATTCGGATTTGCACCCAATATTTCTGTGTAAAAGGTATCAGCCCAATATTTAGAGTACTTTGTATTAACAATATATGTAAAATTGTTTAGTGTAATGCCTCTGACTTGACCTAGCGAATTGTTAAAATTATAGACGTTACCAATTGTGTAGTTTACAGTCTTTTCTGACAAGTCACTCATTGATATTATGGTGCTTCCAGATCCACTGACAGAGGTTGCAGTATTATTTGCCATAGTCAAATTGTAAACCTTGGCTGCAAGAGAAATGCCTGTTGATGAATTTACAATGTTTATTGGCAGAGGGTTTACTGTAACATATGTCACACCTTTTCCTGCTGTTATAAGAATACCATCCTGAAGGGAATATGTTTCACTTATGACAAACTGAGTTGTTCCAGCCGATGATATTGAACCTTTAAATTTATACGTCGCATTTAAAGTGTAATTATAATAATGGAATGCTGTGGTTATATTAAAATAACCTACTTCAAATATAAACACCTGTGAAGATGCTTTGTAGAGATTCCCGCTGCCACCATAGTAGGCAGTTAAAATGCTGTTTTTCACTACATTGTCTTCAACAGTTAAAAGGTTTGATTGCTGTGATTTTAAATAATTGTCAAACCCTCCTGTAGTTGAAAAACCCCATCCTATTTCACTGTTATCTCCACCGTAATCCTGGACCTCAATTTGGTAAGTACCCTTTGGGAAGTAAATTCCGCTTGGCTGATCAAAGAAAAACTGATGCCAGCCTGTTGAAAATATCTTTTGATTGTATATTGACACCATTTGTTTATTACTGGATACATTTAAAATTGTTACATTTATCGAGCTGTAAATGGGACCGCTTCTATAGTTAGATGGGGTTAATGACAGATTTAAAAGATAAAGGGTGATATAATTTACGTATTGTCCAGAACTAACATTGAATTCCTGATCAGCATAATCAGAAATTGCCCAGTTAGATGGTATTGGACCAACTGGAAGACTGAACGTTATATTTAAATAAACGGTAGGTTTATTAACTGTGATATACCCTGAAGAAATGTTTCCGACATAATTTCCAGAAGCTGGAATTTCATAATAGTACTCAGAGTTATTTCCCAGCGTGAATGTCATGCTTGTTCCAGTGGAACTTAAAGTTGTTCCGTTTACCGTAGCATTCCATTCATATCCAGAGGGTAATCCTACCTCATTTACAATTACTTCAGACTTACTTGGACTTGCAGAAGGGTTATATCCTAATAGAAAGTAATAGGGATTATAACTTGAAGCTATGGCATCATGAGATACAAAGAACTTTGTGTATTCATAATAGCCATAATAGAATACACCGCTGGCCTTATTAGTGGTGCTGAAATCATATGCTGCTCCTGTACCTATATCCTGTGTTGGATCAGTTATTGTTCCAATGAATTCATTTGGGCCGTAACCCCATCCCTGATGTGGGGAGTTGGCACTGCCTTCGTAACACAAATCTCCGCCTCCATCATTCGAGGAACTATAATTCTCATTAACAGCCTCCCAAAAGTTTAGATAATAAGGACCAACGCCGTTTAATAAGGTTACAGTGCTTGGAAAATCTAGAGTTTGAATTCCTCCGTAATTCTGCTGGATTTCTGTTCCTGAAATATTTAAATAAAGAAAAGGATAATTTGTGTTGCTCTGGAATGGTGAAGTCCCTATACTCACTACTATATGAGCGTAACCCTGTGAAAACTGCTCATAATATACCATATTTGGCTCTATATAAAACTGAACATAGTTGACCGGTGAATTTGGTGAAGAGGTGTAAAATTCCTGTGATGCAAGAGCATAAAAACCTGAAGGCTGACCATTGGGAAGAGGAAGCTGGTCACTATAATTTAACCAGTACTCCGGATATGTAACATCACAGACATTTTGGGTTTCAACTACACCTACGAAATTTGTTTCATTTAAATCGTTAATATTTCCGGTTGGTCCTGTTGCAGCAGCCACAACTCCATTTAACTGGAAATCTGAAAAAGATATGGTAACAATTACATTACTCTGATTAACAATAACACTTCCGTATCCTGGCGAAGGCCTAAATGATGAATTACTTGCACTGATGTAATACTGATATGTTCCTCTCGGTTCACTAAATGAAATAATACTCGGCACTGACACCCCGGTTGAACCTGCAGACAGTTGCTCACCACCTAGCTGTACTGTCCAGAAATAGCCTGATTTCAAACCAATTTCTCTGAAAATTATGGAATATGTGAATTTGCTGTTTACCTTAGAGTTTGTCAAAATATTAGAAGAGGATGTGTTCGCCTCTGCGGCAACAATCCTTGTTTTAGTTGTGTTTGTTACAAAATAATGGATTTTAGCATTATAGTGCATTGACCCATTGAAATCGCTAGAATAGTGAATATTAGTGCTCTGTGTGGGTGTAAAGGGTGGAGTTCCAGTTATGCCGAGAGGAAAGGATTGTGAAATTGCCTTTCCCGGTACAAAGGAACTTGATTGTATCTTAGAATCCAGTGACGCAAATGAACTCTGTGTACCTGACTGATATTTCAAATCATTATTTGTTCCTGTGCTTGGAACGTACCATAATATGAATGATGTCAACAAAACGCTGGCGATTGCAAAAAGAAGAATTGCCCCAATTATTTCACTTACTGCAGAATCTTCTTTATATACTTCCTTCATTGAAGTATGAATTAAGTTTATCTTATTAAATCTATTTGATTACCCTCCATTAAATATTTTCAAAATTGATTAATAATCAATCATATCGCGTGTATCTTTTAATTGAATTATTGGTTATCTTTCCATAATTACAATTTTAATCTCATTTCCTCACAATGAACCCCCATTGATCAACCCAACTATTTCAGCATCTGTGAATGGGCCCTCAATGGCAGATGGTATCTTTTCCCACTTTATCGGGTCTTCAAGATCAATCTCCTCGTTTTCCCTCAACCACACCAAATAGGAATACTCCCCAAACTTGTATATTTCTATATCTTCCCTTTTTAACCTTTTAATAGAATCCTTTGATGAAATGAATATCCCATAAATGATACCCACAAGAACGAATTCCTCATCAGTTCCATCTCCGCCATATTCCTCATCCCCAATAATCCCATAGGAGTCCATTATGTCATATATGGATTCTTTATCAAATAGCATCTGCAGGTACCTCTCAAACTATTTATCACGTAGTTTAATCCCTATAAATATTTTTATTCCCGTACCACTTATCCTGATATGATCATTAAGGATTTTGAAAAGATTCTTGACTTTAGGTGTGAAATAAGTTTTGATGCTGAAGAGAAAATTAAGAACATAGGCGGAAATGACTATGACGTTGTGGGCAGAATAAGATATAAGGGAGACAACGGGATTTTAGTACTTAACGGAAAAAAACTCAGAGGAGAGGAGGAAAGAAAAAATGTTCATAATAAAGACTATTACTTCTCTAACAAGATCGATGTAACAGATACAAATATGTTTGAACTGCACAGGAAAATAATGGATCTCGATTCCTCCATAGTAGATTCTATATTCCTGAAGAGCTACAGGGTTAAGTTCATAATGAGATTCCATAGAGTTGAACTTAAAAAATTCACATCTATCATTACTGAGATGGATGAAAAGTTAAGTAACCTGCAGATCGATTTTCTCGGTCATGCCAATGGATTTTTGGACAGTTTCAGAAAGATTGCCAGCAATGTTGATTTGCAATATGTGGAACTGGCAGCAACAATACCACCTGAATATCTGAACATAACAAAGGATCCAGTTATCCTTTCAATGGGCGTGGAGTGGAATAGACAGATCAGAAAAATAGGGGAAAATGAAATCAGGGCACTCTTTAAAGATGCCAATAACCTCCTGAGCCACAGGACTGATCTCAAGGAGATATTTCCGGAGGAACACCTGTATGAAACGGTTTTCACAAACGAACTTATTAATTTCTTTAGCAACGAGGCGGATAAATACGAGATCCCAATACTGGGAGCTCCACAAAAATTAATCGGAAAGAATTTCAATTTTGCCTTTGTTGTTCCCAAGAGCAGTTTCCACGACTTTTCTAAAATAGTGTTTGATTGCGTAAAGAAATTCCCCAAGTGGAAAATATATATCAGTTTCTCAGACATAGTAGAGACAAGGGATCCTGAAAAAGTAAATTAGATTGATACAATATTTATCCAAAAAAAACCTTTATTTCAAATCGAAAACATTTTTTAAAAGGTTTACGTCAGTCTGATCTGGATTGAATAAAGACATCATATTTTTTAATCCATCACGAAATTTCCATCAAAAGAAATTTTTTTTAGAATTATAAGTTAGAAAATTTAGTTTTTAAAATGTTTATGCATATCCAAGGGTGAATATGTCAGGATAACTGTTATCATTCTCAAGGGTTGATCCTGAATACCAGTAGTCCTGAATTGCACCCTTATCAACACTGGGTGATGAAGTATATCCCCACTGTGTTGAACCTGATGCCAGATAAACATTTATGTAATAGTCCGTGCCTGAATTGAGCGAGGTTGAAGGGAGGGTAAAGTTGTAAAATCCTGCGGTTGATCCAACTGTAAGTGTTTGATTGGAGAGAACCTGTGATCCAAAGAGCGATGTCCCAATGGACACGTCTATTGATCCTGCCCCTGAAAGGTAAAGGACAACATAGTTGATTTGAACGCTTGATGAAACTGTGAATTCCTCAGCTTCAGGAACGTTGTAGGTGTATATGTTTGATGAACTTGCATTGACCTGGACGAATATGCCAGATGGTACAGTTGATGCAGGCGGTGGGGATGTGGAGGATGTTGAAGCGTAGTAGCCTATGGAATATATGTCAGGGTAACTGTTATCATTCTCAAGGGTTGATCCTGAATACCAGTAGTCCTGAACTGCACCCTGATCAACACTGGGTGATGTGGTATATCCCCATTCTGTTGATCCTGAGGCAAGATATACATTAAGGAAATAATCGGTGGATGCACTGAGCGATATATTGCTGAAGAAGAGCTGGTACCATCCTGCAGTTGATCCTATGTTATAGCTCTGGTTTGCCAGTACCTGGGATCCAAATACTGATGTTCCTATTGAGACATCTATCGTACCAGATCCAGAGAGATATAGAACAACGTTGTTTGCGGTGTAAGTGCTGTTTACGGTAAATTCCTCCGCTTCAGGAACGGAATAGAGATTTATGTTACTGACTGTTGCGTTTACCTGTGAAAATACACCATTGGCTTGAGTTGATGTGGGCTGCGTTGGTGGTGGTGTTGATGATGATGGTATTCCATTAATATAATATTGGGCAAAGTTGTATGCATTGATCGAACCCCATCCATCCACAAGATTGTATCCCTTTGCTGCACTGAATTCCCCATTTGAACCGTTTGCAACAAAGTAGAATGCAGGTGAAGAAAGGGTTCCATTGTACTGTGCCTGTCCAAGCTGGTATATGAATGGATCTATAAAGCCTACCTTATGGCCTATGTAATAATCCATTGTTGCAAACAAACCAGCTGTGAGAGGTGATGCTATGCTTGTTCCCCACAGTTCCTGATACCCAGTTGATCCGGAATAGGTGATCCAGATCTCCATGTTTGCGCCATCAGCAGCAACATCGGGTGTTCCCCTGCCAGAAGACAGGCCTGTAATGGAGGATGCCCCAGTTATTACTGAATTTGCGTCAGCGCTGTTCTGTTGCCATGAAGGCTCTGCATATACTGAACTCACTCCGCCCTGTGATCCGTCACCAGAATTGGGTGTATTGTACCATACTGATTCCGTTTGGATTCCTGTTGTTCCTGTTCCATCTGTGGATGCTGTGCCTGAAAGTGTTGTACATATGCCGCCCACAGCAGTTATTCCATAGCTATTGTAAGATGCAGTTGCAGGGAAGCTTGGGCTCACATTGCCTGTGTTTCCATCATCTCCAGATGAAGCAAACACAGTAATTCCTCTTGCAGCTGCCTCCTGTTCATAGGAGGTCCATGATGAATCCGTCATGTCTGCTCCTCCCCATGAATTGCTTATGGCAACCACACTGTTTAACTGAGGATAGGATGAGTTTGGATTCAGAATGAATGCGAATGCCTGATCCAGGCATGACTGGGTGGCCTGGGGGCCATAAACTTCCACTATATTTGCTCCGGGTGCTGTCGATCCTGCCATTTCAAGGTCGAGTGTGCTTTCGAAATCAGCCTGTGACTGGTCGTTTGCTGCTGATGGCCCTGGTGCAGGGGCTCCATCAATAGGTGCGCCGTAAATGTTTGAATGTGGCTCACCGGAAGGAAGTGTTTTGTTAAAATAGGTATATATATCGGAAGGGACAAAGGGAGCTACTGACTGCCCTGCACTGTTTGTTCCAGACCACAGAATTGTTGCAACCGTTTCATTAGTTGGGTATCCCTTTGACTGATAAAGTTTGGAAAGCTGGTAAGCATTTTGAAAGTCTGAACCGTAGAGCAGCTGACCGTTGCTTCCAGTTGTGAATGATGGAGACACGTTGAAATTGAGCGTTGCCAGGTGTCTGGTGTTAAGACCGGCAATATTTACAACATGTCCTGCTATGAAGGATGGAAGATAGACGTTCCCCACAGGCATAATGTAATCTCTTCCCGTGCCTTTAAATGTCCCTATGGTTGTCTGCATGTTATCCTCGAACTGGGCGATTGAACCTTTCAGGACAAAGGAAAGATGATCCTGGTATGTTTTTACTGTGAAACCATGGGAAATATAATATTCCACAGCCCTGTCATACAGAGACGGAGATGGGGAGAAGTATTTGTCAAATTGTGAAGCAGACATATAATGGTGATAATATGGAGAAGATTTATCATTCAAACCATTTAAAAATGCGTGTAGAAATGATTCGTTGCTAAATTTCAAGGTCACCATTACAGATATCCTGCTGTTTAAATTTGTTTTAACCAGAGGATAATTGCTTCCAAAAGGTACACTGTGTGATACAGATAGCGGTACCGAAATAAGATTTGGTACGTTGGATTGAACGCTTCCTGCAGACACATTCTCATGTCCAGCACTGACGACCCCTGCTATTCCTAAGAAAAGCATGATCGTTGCCATTAACAAAATAACTATACGATTCATGTTAGCTGATCACAACCCTCACAAATATATAAATTTCATGTAATGTGAATCAAAAATTACACATAGCAATTAAATGGAACATAAATAAGATAAATTATAATCAAAGGATTTCAGTAAGATTTATACGGATAAACTAATGTGGGCTTTACGATAACCGAAGAGAAATTTAAAGAACTGACACCGTCGTCGAGGCTGATATTGTTAACACTGAAAAGTATTAAAATTGCGGATGTTAAAACACTGATGAAAGAAACTGGCCTTTCCAAGAGGGCACTGATGGGTTCCTTAAAGCATCTAAGAGAAGAATCCCTTATCAGTGTGAAAACATGCCTTACTGATACCAGGAGAAGATTTTACTGCTTTGTGCAGGAAAGGGAAGAAGAGTAAGAATTTTTAAATACCACTCTCCCTGAGGTAAAACAATTAACAAATTTTTTTAGGCCTTTGATGGATAGATTTTGTGCGACTTTTGGTAAAACCCATAGAGTTGAGTTAAAAGTTTTAAAAATTAAGATAAAATCAGTGCAGAGGCCAGAAATATGTGGCCAATTCAACAACCACTGCCATTGCAATTCCAATGTAAATAACAAGCTTTGGATCCAGTGCCGGACCTTCAATCTCTTCCTCGTCAAAGTATCTGATTAAACCCGCACCCGATTGAAATCCATCTTTCTTGTCTGCCATTGATTCATAAATGTTATCAATGGATTTATTATTTTCGTCTCACCCATGGGAAATAGATTTAAAAAAATTAAGAGATTTTTTCCATTAATTATGGTTGCAACGGTCCTTATATTATTTTCAGGACTCATCCTTTATTCAGAAGAATGGCCCCCACTGTCAATTGTACAGTCAGATAGCATGGAACACTCCAAGGATTTTCAATGGAATACGATTGAAACAGGAACGACAGTGATTGTGAAAAAAGTTACGAGCCCATCACAGATAATTACCTATGTGCAGGGAAGAGAAAGCAACTTTTCGACATATGGAGAATATGGCGATGTCATACTTTACCATTCCATTGCAGGATATACTGTTATACACAGGGCCATGTTCTATCTATCCTGGAATGGAACCATGCCCTGTGTGCAGGGATATCATAAACAGCCATGGATTGTTGTAAACAAAAGTTACATTTTGCTTAAGGATGTTGGATTTACCCATCGCAATGAAGTAATATTTATATCTTCATTCAGAGGAATAAGCGGATACATAACTACAGGTGACAATAACCTTGCAGATTCCACATCCTATATTTCTTCACTTAATGCCTATGTGGCTGCAGACCAAAATATACTTACTGCACCCAATGGAACTGCATTTCCACCTGTGAACTTCTCATCTATTGTTGGTGTTGCCCGGGGAGATATACCACTCTTTGGCCTTTATAAATTGTATTTTCTTTCTTTGTTTGGAAAATGGAACAAATGGAATGAGGTTCCCGAAGGTTCAAATACCTATCTTGCACTTTCTACGGTTGCAATTCTTGTGGCCATATTCTTTCCTTACAAAAGAGTAATCAAGAAGATCAGAGTGAAATGATTCTTGCCCCTTCCGCCACCCTCAATTCATATATTTCTCCTGTATAATTTTCCAGCCTTCTTCTTATTTCATCCTTATTTTCCTTCATTGTTGGTAAAAATACACTGTTTCCTCCTGTTACAATATATGTCATCCACATTTCAGATCTCCATTCCCTTATTTTATCCATAAGTTTTCTCATTTCCGGGGTTACAATCTGAACACCCACAAGGGAATTCATGTAATGATAGTCTTCAGTATCATCCATTGCCAGTTCAAATATGCCCTTAACATTCCTTTCATATGCAAGTTTTTCAAGGATTTTTACGGCCTTCTCCGCATTCTCCATCCTTTTTTTATAATATTCATGCCGCGGCTGGTTTGTATGTATATCGTCAGAAGGCTTCCTCTTATGAGGAAAAACTGCACTCAATATCACTATATCATCAAATGATCTGCTATCAAGAATCTTCTTTGTATATGGCCTTGCACCACCATAGGTTATGGTCAGCCCCCCATAATAACTCCTTCCGGCACTTTCAGAAACCTTTCTCATTTCGAGCTCCAGTTCCAGAGGGTCCACACCTATTGATGCTTCTATACACTTCCCCAAGGCAGCCGCACCTGCGTCTGAACTCCCACTGAGTATATTTTCATTGTCTGAAATAATGGATACATTTCCCTTTCCGTACTTTGTGCGAAACATTTCTTCATATTTCTTTATTATCTTCATGGGCGATCTGGAATCTAAGGAATCAATGGCTGTGCCATTAATTATGACACTTTCCCTTTCCGTTCCTATTTCCATTGTGGTCCTTGCAACCGATTCCCTTTCCATAAGGGAATAGGCTATTCCTGCTGAACTGTGATAGGGCAACCTGTCAACCTGATCCTTGAGTCCCCCAAGAAGCACTATGCCAATGGTTGGATGGGCAACTGCCTGAACTTTCCACATATGTGTTCATTTCAAATCTGTATAAATAATGTGCTTTTCATTCATATGTCTTCTGCAAATTACATAAAACATCAGCAATTCTAAAAGAAGAATCCATTTTTATATTCTTTAATGATAGGAGTTATATGGCAGAAAAACCAAAAATGATGTTCATACTTACAAGCGGTGTTGATGGAAAGGAAAAGGTAATCAGCGGTCTAAGGATGGCAATAAATATTGCTAAATCTGGATCTGCACAGGAGGTCAAAATCATGTTCTTCGGTCCAAGTGAAGATATGATTTCAAAGCCAGATCCTGTCCTTGATGGGTTGCTCAGCGATGCAAGCTCCGCTGGAATTTACAAAACTGCCTGTGTGAATATTGCAGAAAACAAGGGCATAAAGGACACCATATCGAAAAAGGGGATTTTGCTGGAACCAGCCGGCAAGGTTCTTGTGGATGCGATGTCAGAAGGATTCATACCCATAACATTCTGATATGGCTCAATATATAGATTTCAAGGGAAGAAAAGTCAACTTAGATTCTCCCCCTGAAAGCATTGTTTCCTTAAACCCATCAATTACAGAAACACTCTTCCTTATAGGCATGGGAGAAAGGGTAAAGGGGGTAAGTGCATTCTGCAGAAGGCCAGCGGAAGTTGAAAGGATAAGGAAAATTGGCTCATATAGCACGTATAACGAAAAGATAATGGATGATATAAATCCTGATCTCATACTTACAATATCCGGCTATCAGGATTCGCTCGCTGACAATCTCGCTAAAAAATACAATCTTTATCAACTTGAGCTCCCATCCACGCCCTTCCAGATACTGGACATGATAAACAGGATCGGCATTGTTGCTGGAAAAGTCAGGGAGGCCAGGGTTCTTTCCATAGAACTGATAAAAAAAATGAAGACGCATCTCCCCCAGTTCAGGGCCTATGTGGAGATCGATCTTGGCGGACCTGTAACCTTTGGCTCTCAGAGTTATATTATTTCCACACTCAACACAATGGGATTTGAAACACCCTATGATTGTGAACCAAAGGAATGGATAATGCCAGATTACGATGTTATCAAAAAATTCGATCCTGAAATAATTATTATGGAAGGAAAAATGTACAGGGGAATGACAAAGGAAGAGGCAATGGAAAGGCTTAAGGAACATGGGCTGGAAAAAACCTCCGCATTCCATAAGGGGAGAGTGTTCACAACTCCCGGAAAACTTGATTTTTTGGCACACCACGGCCCAGATTTTTTCAATTCAGCCATACCGTGGATTGAAAATATATACCAATTAATGTCTGATGAAAGTAAACATACTAATATAAATACAGGTATTGAATAACTACATGTCTTTTAGACAGGACGTAACCAAATGGAAGGAATTACCAAAATAAAAGAGTTGACACCAGAGTCAAGAAGAGTAAATGTTCTTGCTAAGGTTGTCGAGATCGGCGAGCCAAAGGAAATAAACACAAGATTCGGTGAGACAAAATCTGTGACCGAAGTTGTAATTGGAGATGAGACTGGAAAGATCAGACTTTCACTCTGGGGCGAACAGGCCGCAAACGTGAAGGATGGGTCCACACTGCACATCGACAATGGATACATATCCCTTGTGAGAGGGCAGATGAGATTAAACGTAGGAAAATACGGAAATCTCAACGAGTCTGAGGAAACCGTGTCTGAAGTAAACGAAGACCTCGATATGAGTGAAAAGGTTTACGAGAACACCAACTTCAGAAGGGGCGGAGGCAACTTCAGAAGGGGCGGAAGTTCTGGCGGATACGGAAGACCAAGAAGAGATTCCGGATCAAGAGGAAACTACGGAAACGATGATGAGTAAGATTAATTCTGCTCATCTTTGTAAATATTTTTAGTTTGATTTTTAAACATTTCATATATTTCTTCTGAGGATGTTGCATCTTCAGCCTTTTTATCTGTTCTGAATTTTCCAGTGAATCTTGGAAAACGAAGTGCCAGACCCTGATCTTTCAGAATTGTTTTCGAACAGGTGTGTATTGGACTTTTTGTTATCTCCGCACCGATTACTTCAATTACCTTTTCAGGATATATCCACACATCCGGCTTCATATCAGATTTTACCCTTGCAGGCATATTTTCAGATACAAGTTCTGAAAAGAGGCTCTTAAGGCTTGCAAGCATCTCATCGCTGAACCCTGTCCCAAGTTTACATACGCTTTCAAAGGTATCCTCCTCCTTATTGTAGGATGCAAGTAGAAGTGCGCCATAGTTTCCCTTTCTCTTCCCGTGACCATAAAACGCCCCTATTACAACAAGGTCAAGGGAATCCGCAAGCTCATTCCTGTAATCCCTCTTGTATTTTATCCAGAGCCACCCTCTTGCACCTGCCCTGTATATGGATTCTTCCCGTACATCCTTTGCAACAATGCCCTCGCATCCCGTGGATATGGAGGTTTCAAAAAACTTCTCAATTTCATCCTCCCTATCACTTATTATTCTCTTTGCAAACCTTATCCTTTCTCCTTCGGAAAATTTTGTCCTGAGAAGTTCGGTCCTTTTAAGATAGGGTTCATGGTTTAGCTGCTTCCCCTCAAAGTATATTATGTCAAAGAGAAAAACAACTATGGGTATTTCTTCTTCATACTTCCCGATATCATTCTTTCTTCCCCGCCTCATGGATACTGCCTGAAACGGATATATTTCTTCAGTTTCGTTGTTGAATGGGACGGCTTCGCCGTCAACAATTAAACTCTCATAGGGAAGGGACTTGAAAAATTTTGTCACTTCAGGGAACTGCAGGGTTGTCTCTTCATTGCTTCTTGAGAATGTTTTCACAATTTCCCCCTTTTTATGAATCTGAATTCTAAGTCCATCATATTTATTTTCAAAGGCCGCGGCTCCTCCCATCTTATCTAAAATTTCCCTTATTGACTGAAGCCTCTCGGCAAGCATGACCCTCACGGGTATGAGTGGTTCTGGCCCTGCATTTTTTATGATATCATCCTTTCCCTCCTTCAGTATCCTGGCGACATAGGGTAGGTCAGGATGGAAGTTGAATATTTCTTCCACATCGCTTTGCTCCAGACTGGGTGCAAAGGCAAGCCTCAGGGAATAGAGGATTGTGGAATCAGATACACCGAGGCGCAGCCTGCCCTGAAGTATCCTGACAATATATTTTGATTCCACGGGCGATGCCCTTATCATCAGATCCATGAATATTCTTTCTTTCTCCACAGAAGTTCCTGAACCCTTAATTGTTGCAATCTTTTTCAGTGACCTGAATATTTCAGAAGTTGTAAGCTCCTCACTGAAAAGAGACGTCTGCCCGGGAAGTGCCATCAGTTCCTGGGATACAGTACCAAGATCACCGATCTCACCGTATCTCTTCATTATAGTTTCCTCATCCTTCCCTGTGATCTTTCTCAGTGTTGAAATGATTGTTTTTTCTGCAAGACCTATCTCTATGCCTTCATAGTCTGGTGCCACCATGCCCTTTGATAGATAAAGTACATAATCGAGATCCTCTCCGCTTTCGAGTATCATATCCTTATAGATCTCTGAAAGTTCCAGCCGCCTGGACGTTTCCGACATCTTTTCGAAATACTCCACCACTTTGCTGAAAAGCATGTATGGCTTAATTCATTGTCTTTAATAAAGGAAACATATTATTTCAAGAGACACAATAATGACATTTTCCTTGAAATGAACATATGAAGCAATTACGGGAAAAATATAACTGAAAGTTTCTCATATAGATTCTATGCATCACCATCATGATGATTTTGATTATGAAAGAATAGATGAGATGAGAACAAAAATAGTTGATGTGCAGAAGGTAGTTGATCTCATACATATTGAAAAGGAAGACGTTATTTGTGACATGGGCTCTGGGAGCGGGTTCTATTCAGCCCTTTTTTCAAAGCATTGCAAACATGTATATGCCTATGAATGGAGCGAAAAGGGAAATGAAATTCTTGAAAAAAGAATAAAAGAGAATCATATTGACAATATCACCATAAAGAGAGAAAATATATGCAAAGTTTCATCTTTCCCGGAATGTACAAAGGTTTTCTTTTCCACCAGCTTCCACGACTTTGAATGCAGGGAAAATCTTATAGAACTTTTCAAAAGGGCGGGTTCACCTGATTTTGTTCTGATAGAATTTAAAAAGGAAGGAGAAGTTGGACCGCCTGCAGGTATAAGAATATCTAAAAATGAACTGGAGAAGATTTTTTCCAGACATGGTTATTCCATGAAAAAGGAAATTGAATTTGAATATACCTATGTAAGTTATTTTACTCCTGTCAATTCCCACTGACTGAAGCTTTTTCCTCCACAGGGATCGAGGGGGAATCTGACTTTTTAACAAAGGAAGAAAACACAAAAGAAATTATTATTGTTGCAAAGATGGCAGCAGAATATTCTTGATCGTTTATGATTCCTCCGCTAAGGGATATGGTGGCAATAATTATTCCCACCGCACCTCTTCCTCCCAGAATCCCCATGGTTCCCCTTGCAGTAAAGGGTTTCAACAATTTCTTTCCTGCCACATAATCCCCAATGCCTCCCACAAGCAGTGTGCCAAGTAGTATTACAGCCATGGTTTCAAGAACGGCAACATCAGGAAATGCGAATGAAAGGCCTGCTATGCTGAAGAATAGAGGTATGAAAAAACTGTCATTGATTCTTGATAAAGTCCTGGTTATGATTCCAAGTAGATCTTCTCCTATGACCACATCGCTTATGAGTATGCCCGCAAAGAATGCCCCAAGAACATAGGTTATACCGATGAACTCAAAGAGTGTGGAAATAATCAGACCTGAGAGGATTATGGAACCAAAAACAAGTTTTTCGCTCTTGGCACCTGATCTCAACTTTTCAAAAAATGATAATACAGATCTGGAATTTTTTCTTAAATATATATCAATGACGTAAATCAGAATTATAAAGATCACAAGGGCAGATGTTTCTATGTAAATTTTCTTAAAATCGATTATGGCTGATACCATTGTGAATGCAAGAATATCGGTTATGATTACGGATGCAAGTATTGCGTTTCCTGCTTCTACTTTTAAAAGATCAAGGTTTCCAAGCATTACGGAAACGATGGAAATTGAAGGCACTGCTATGGAAATGGCAAGGGCTATGCCGGATGTTCCTACGGAACTGAAGATAAACTTCAGAGATATTATGATTACAAGCAATGGGACTATGAAGGATGTGAGGGTTAAAATTGAACCCTTCTTAAGATTCTTTACCATTGTATCTGTGGTAGCCTCAACACCGATCAGGAGAACTATGAAAAAAAGGGATATTTCACTCAAACCGGATATAACTTTGTCAGGTATTACAAAATTGAGCACAGATGGCCCCAGAATGATCCCCGCGATAATCTCTCCAATAACTGATGGATATCCAAGTTTCTCGAATATTGAACCGAGTATGATAGCCAGAAGCAGAAGTGAAAATATGGCGATTAATATATCCACATTACCCCAATTCTTTCATATATTAAGCCTTTGACCGTAAATAAAACATTAAAATGACCGATTTTGCCATATTATTCTATTTAATCATTTTTTATGTTTCATATACATTGGAGCAAACATCCTATTTAATCTTTGTAAAAAATTTATACCTATGACACAATATGCCATTATACCAGATTAGAGTGTGATGTCATGAGTGAAAATGTAAAGACGGTTGAAACCGATGTCCTTGTAATAGGAGCAGGTGGGGCCGGTATGAGAGCGGCCATATCCGTAAATGATGCTGGTTTGAAGGTTGTGATGGTTACAAAGTCCCTTCTTGGAAAGGCACATACGGTTATGGCTGAGGGTGGCATAGCTGCTGCCCTTGGGAATGTCGATCCACAGGATAACTGGACTGTACACTACGGAGATATAATCGAAGAGGGTGTTTACATATCTGACTGGAGGATGGCAGAAATTCTTGGAAAGGAGGCACCGGAACGTGTACTGGAACTGGAACGCTATGGAGCCCTGTTCGACAGAACCCCTGACGGAAGAATCATGCAGAGGGCATTTGGTGCCCATACATACAGGAGGCTTGCACACGTTGGAGACAGAACCGGGCTTGAACTGATCAAAACCCTCGAGGATCAGGTTCTTCACAGAGATATTACATTCTATGATGAGATGTACATAACCAACCTTTTAAAGGTCGGAGACAAAATTGCAGGTGCATTCGGAATTAAAATGACTACAGGGGAATTCTTTGTTTTCAAAGCAAAGGCAACTGTCATAGCCACAGGCGGATCAGGAAGGGTATACAAAGTTACCTCCAATTCCTGGGAATCAACGGGCGATGGTATTGGTATGGCATACAGAGCCGGAGTGAAATTGAGAGATATGGAAATGATCCAGTTCCACCCCACAGGAATGGTTTATCCTCCAGGCGTAAAGGGATTGCTTGTGACTGAGAGTGTCAGGGGAGAGGGCGGTATTCTGCTCAATTCAAAGGGAGAAAGATACATGCTGAAATATTCTCCGCAGAAGAAAGAACTTGATGCCAGAGATGTTGTAGCAAGGGCGAATTACAAAGAAATAACTGAGGGAAGGGGAACCGAGCACGGTGGTGTATATCTTGATATCACACACAAGAGCCCGGAATACATAAAGCATAAACTGCCAGCAATGTATCAGCAGTTCCTGGAATTTGCCGGTGTTGACATTACGAAGGAAAAGATGGAAGTTGCCCCTACAGTCCACTACATGATGGGTGGCATCCAGGTTGAGGCGGAAACAGAAAGAAGCAATATCGAGAATTTGTTTGCTGCTGGAGAGGTGGCCTCAGGACTCCACGGAGCCAACAGGCTTGGTGGGAACTCCCTTGCAGATATTCTTGTTTTCGGCAAGAGAGCTGGCGATTCAGCTTCCGCCTATGCAAGAAGTTCAACTCTTCTTGATATACCCCAAGATCTTATAGAGAAGGAAATAAATTATGTTAAGGGCTTCTTTAAGGAGAATGGGAAAAACCCATATGACCTCATAGACAGGCTCACAACATGCATGAGCGACAATGTTGGAATTGTGAGAGATGGAGAGCATCTAAAGAAGGCAGTAGATATTATTGAACAGTTAAAGGAGGAGTTCAAAGAGGTTGGGACAAAGGGAATGATCAGATATAACCATGGACTGCTTGGATGCCTTGAACTGGCCAACATGCTTGTTTCATGTGAGGCCATAACACACTGCGCCCTGATGAGAGAGGAAAGCAGAGGTGCCCACACAAGGCTGGACTTTCCAAAGAAGGACAAGAACTGGAAGAAGAACATCATAACCTATATGGGCGAGGACGGCAAGATGCAGTACGAGACTGTACCGGTCGAGCCAATGCCCAAGGAATATGAGCAGTATGTTAAGCCGGAGGTATACGAATGAGCGAAGATATTAATATAAAAATATTCAGGTTTGACCCTGAAAATGATAAGGAACCCAAGTTTCAGGATTACAAGGTTCCCTATGTTGATGGAATGGTTGTTCTTGATGCAGTGAGATATGTGGAGGAAAAAATAGATCCGACTATCTCCATAAGATGGAACTGCAAGGCCGGAAAATGCGGCTCATGCTCTGCAGAGATTAACGGCCATCCATCTCTCATGTGCAAAACAAGGGTTGACAACATAGGTAAAAACATAACTGTTTCACCCATGGCTGCATTCCCGCTTGTAAAGGATCTTGTAACAGATATATCAAAGAACTGGGAAATTGCAAGAAAAATACCCCTTCTCACACCACGGGAGGGCCTTGAAAAGCCATGGAGGATAAACCCCAAGGATGTGGAAAGATCCAAAGAATTCAAGAGATGCATTGAGTGTTTCCTGTGCATGGATGTATGCCATGTTGTCAGGGAGCATTTTACCCCGTACTTTGGGCCGAGGCACATCGTGAAAGCTGCATCATGGGATATGCACCCCCTTGATGGCCTGGACAGGTCGAAGATGCTCAATGATGAGGGTGGTATGGGTTACTGCAACATTACAAAATGCTGCACAGAGGTTTGCCCTGAGCATATTAAGATTACAGATAACGCAATCATTCAGGAAAAGGAGAGAGCGGTTGACAGAAAGTATGATCCAATCGCAATGGTAATTAAAAACAGAAGAAAGAAGGAGAAGGTGATGTAATAGTGTCTTTCAGTGTAAAAGATGAAACTGCAATGCAAAAAATTGTAAGGTTTCCAAGAGAGTTTGGTGAGTTGAGGTTCTGGTCCTTTGTTTTCCTTGCGGCCATAGCCATATATTTAATGGGAGTATTCTCAATGACCTCACCTGTACAGGGTTTAACTGACCCATTCTATTCCCCAACATTCCTTGTGCTGCCCCTTGTTGCCGGATTCAGGGCAACATGCTATGCATACAGGAAGGATTACCACAGGCATCTGTTCAGGCACCCTGTGGCATGCGGTGTTGTAAATTTTCAGACGACGGGCCAGAAGGATCTTCCCGGTGAGAAAAAAGGAAGGCTGTACAGCGGAGAGACAGGAATATTCAGAATAGAGAATCTTCACAGATATTTCTGGTACACAGCAGTGGCCATATTGCCCTTCTTCTACTATGACATATATGTGGCAATGGCATACAGGGACCAGTTCACTCTTGGAGTTCTCCTTCTCATACTTAATACACTGTGGGTTACCCTGTATACATTCTCCTGCCATTTCTTCAGGCATGTAACAGGAGGAAACGTTGACTGCTACAGCTGCCCAATAAACAAAAAGAGCTTCAGGAGATCATTCTTTAACGGAGTTTCGAAACTCAATTCTCATCACGAACTTCTGGCATGGATCAGTCTTTCTTCATTCTTTCTTGTGGATCTGTTCATAAGGGGTGTGGCTGCAGGTCTGCCCATAAACATAGTGTTCTTCGGGCTGTGATGTGAAATGAAAAAATACATGAAGTCATCATGGAGATACCCCCTTTTCTTTCTTGGCCTGTTCCTCATAGAACTGGGTGGTTTATATTATAAGTTCATAAGCGCCAATGTAACAAATACTGAGTATTTTGTCATAACAGGATTTGTTGTATTCCTGCTTTCACTTATAATACCATAATCTTTTAAAGAAAATTTAAACTCATAACTATTTTTTAGAATATCTTTTATTGGAATTAATCATTATCAGCCATGGCTGGCAACAGGATATCAAAGGCAAAGTACTACATAGGAATAACTTTTCTTGCAGTCATAATAGGCTATGTAATCATTCTCGCGGGGAGGCCCATACTTGGTGTTTCCATATCAGAATACTCCAAATATTTGATGGCCATCATCGTTGGCGTATCTGTTTTTGCCATATTCAGAATAATGGTGAGGCTCCTGGAACACTATCTGAAGAAGGCGGGAATGTCTGATGGGAGGATAAAACCCATTGTGCTCATAATAAGTATGGTTGCCTATTTTATGATACTGATTGCGGTGCTGTCAACCCTTGGCATAGATGTATCCTCATTGATTTTGAGCAGTGCACTCATAAGTGTTGTCCTTGGTCTTGCTGCACAAAGTGTTCTGGCAAATCAGTTTGCGGGTATTTTGATTATTGCGACAAAACCCTTCAAAATAGGGGACAGAATAATAATTCAGGCCTGGCAGTGGGGTGCCACTTTTCCTACCATTCCCCCAAAATATATTTCCACAGATTTCTTTATTAATTCGTCCGTTTCCGGAATTGTTACGAACCTGACCATAAACTACACGGTGGTTATGATGGATTCCGGAGATATTGTAAGAGTGCCCAATGGTGTGCTGGTACAGGCTGCGTTCTTCATAAGGAAGGGAAATGTTGTAGTACAGGCGAGAACCGAAATACCAAAAAACTCTGACCTGGAATATTTCAAGAAGAATGTTGCAGAGGAAATAAGGAAATTCCCGGAGGTCATTGAAGAACCAACAATTCTGGTTGATGAAATGACCATGACTTCAATGTTCATAAGCATCAAGGCAAAGTTCAAAGGAGAGGAGGCTGCTGAAAGGAGAAGCAGGATGCTTGAAGTCGCAATGAAATACACAAAGCCAAAGGAGGGGGCGTGAAAATATGAGTTTTACATTTAAGGACAGGATTGGCCTTACCATATTTGGATCATCCCATGGAGAGGCTGTTGGCGCAGTCCTTGATGGTATTCCAGCTGGATTTTACATCGATGGGGAAGAAACAAGAAAATGGATGGAGAGAAGGGCACCGGGAAAGAGTGCCATAACAACACAGAGGAGAGAAAGCGACAGGGTTTCATTCATAAGTGGATTGAACAACGGGTATACTGATGGAGGATCAATTACAATGATCATTCAGAATGAGGATGCGATTTCAAAACATTATGATGATCTCAGGGAAAATCCAAGGCCCGGCCATGGTGATCTAAGCCTTTTCCTGAAATATGGAAAATTCAGGAACTATGCAGGTGGCGGCTTTCTTTCAGGTAGAATGACTGCACCCCTTGTGGCAGCGGGTTCGATTGCAGTCCAAATATTGAAGTATTATCATATAGAGGTTGTCTCCTATCTTGAACAGCTTGGCATGATTAGAATGGATGTGGAAGACCCTGATGAGGATCTAATTTATTCACTTGATACAAGAATGGCTGATCCATCGGCAGACAGCGAAGGCAGGAAAATAATAGCAAAACTCATGTCTGAGGGGGACAGCACAGGGGGCACAGTCAAAACGGTAGTTCGTGGCACGCCGGCCTCCATGGGTGAACCGTTCTTCGATTCTGTTGAATCGATCCTATCCCATCTCATATTCTCCATTCCCGGGGTCAAGGGAATAGAATTTGGAGATGGTTTTTCCATATCCTCAAAGAAGGGAAGCGAATCAAACGAACCATTCAAGTGGGATGGAGAAAGGTATTATACTGACTCGAACAGGAACGGCGGCATACTTGGCGGCATAACTTATGGAGACGATATTGTATTCCGCACTGCATTTAAACCCACTTCGTCCATAAGAAAGGAGCAGGAAACAATAAATGTGATAACCCATGATGTTAAAAAAATCACGGTTAAGGGCAGGCATGATCCCTGCATCGCCATAAGGGCGGTTCCAGTTGTAAAATGTGTGGCATCCCTTGGAATTCTTGACCTGTTTTTCAGAATGAGATCATCCAATGAATGGAATCTTGAAAATGATTCCGGTAACTGACAAGAAAACAGGTATGATCAGGGTCAGGGAAAGGGTAATGGCTGCGTAAACCCTTGCCTTCTTCAGTGATGTGAAGACCGTATCCATCATTGTCTGGTAGGATTCTTCAGAACCCATTTTGACCCTTACATTTCTTGTCCCGTAAATTGCTTTCACATCTTCAATATTTTCTGATGCTTCCCTAACAGTTTCCACTATTTTTAACGATATATCCTTCCAGTCATCGCCCTCTCCCAAAGGATTCATATCCAGTGATCCTGCATTTACAACATGGTTGTCCGTTGTGTATATAACCTTATTTTTATATTCAGTTCCCAGCATTTCAAATACCCTATTCATAAGTTCAATTGTTATGTTGTTTGAATCTGTGAGTATTATGGCATCTTTCTCGGCACCATAGTCAAAGACCACTGCCTGAATCCCAAGAGGGCCCAGCTCCCTTGAATCGATCTTCTTTTTCGAATAGCCAACCCTGCAGGGATATTTCGTTTTCAATCTTCCTGAAAGCTTTGCCATTCCATGGAGATAGGGAGATATGTCTGTTATTTCCCTTGAGCCTCTTACAAACTTGTTCTGTCCATCAACAATGGAGAACTTTATGCCGGTTGATTCCTCCACATATCTGAAGCCACGCTGGCCTTCCGTATATAGAATATCGTCAAAATCAACCCGGTCTGGATTCAATGCCATGATTCCCCTGTTTCCAAAGGCTATGGCATCTATCCTGACTCCAGCGCTCTTCAATGATAGGAGCCTTGACATTTTATGGGCAATTCCATCCCCGTCCCACATGGAAAGGATTGCTTCGCCTATTGCCCTTATATCATCTTCACCGGAGCAGTTGTTATTGTTCGTTGTGGCTGTGTGAAATACCATAATCTCCTCTGATTTCTCCGAAACATATTTCAAAAGCCTTTCTGGAAGGTTGCTTGAACCAATGGTTCCAAAAGGGCCAGGGTGGACATAGGGAAAAACCATTGCCATCTTGGTTGTGCCGTCATTCCTCTGGAATCTAACCATATCCACGGGCACAACCCTTTCGTGGCTGTATATCCTTTTAAAAAACCTGTCTCCGGAATCATAATATTTCTTACTTGTTGAACTGTACAGGAAAAATTTTATCAGATCTCTTGGCTCCTGGCCAAACTCATCCTTGAATGATTTGGTAGATTTTGCTACAAAAACAAGGGAAAGATAGGATGAAATTAGTGAATAGGCCATGGCTTCAACAAGAATGGTATAATCACCATAGAAGAGAAATATGGGTATGAGGGATATGGCAAACATATTGGCTGAAACATAGTTTACTCCATCATTGTCTGAAAGGTATGCATAAAAAACCATGAACCGGAAAAAGGATATGAATGATATTGCAATGGCAATATTTTGCCTGTGAAGAAAGGGCATTATTCCATTAAAGATCGTATATACTATGTAGAACACTACCATAGTTATGGCAAAAAGAAAGGTATTCTTCCTGAAATTGAGCCTTGACCTGAATCCATAGGATAATAGTTCATCCAGTGAGAGGGTAATTATGGCCGGAATTATTATGAGGAATATGGAAAAGATAAGGTTTTTTGAAAGAAAGTACTCAATTATGAATATAAAAAGAATGATCAGCATGGATTTCCAGCTTGAAGGGGCACGCTTTACGTATTTGCTCAGATCGGCAAATGTTCTGGCCATTTACACCATAATATTTGGTGGAATTTAAAAGTGTTTAATTATGTCAGAAATCAGTCACAGGAACCATGGAATAGGTGCCATATCCTGTCAATACCCGCACATATTTACCGAAAAAATTTTCAGGCAATCCTTCCAGATCATATCTCAGGGTCTTTATAGTCCTTAACTTTTCTGGAGATGACAGGATTATTATATTCCTTTTTCCAGCCTTCATCACAACCTCTGCACTTATCTGCCTGTTGCCTCTCCCCAGGAAGTAACCGCTCCCTCCATAGGGCGATACAACTATTTTAACTGGAATGTTTTCATTGAGTAATGCCCTGAGATCCTCCGGGAAAACATTGCTTTTTACAAGCTGCCTGTTTCTGATAAGGTCTACTTCAAAAATTGACGTGTCCAGACCAATTCTTTCCATAAGACTCTTGCATGTGCCACCTGTGCCTATTATGTAGTAGGAATCGTCCATTGTGTCAATAAGGAATTCAATTATGGAGTCTGAAGACCATTCATTTCTCACAATCTTTGGATCTTCATATTTTGCCCCCAGGGATACTACCTTGAGAGTTCCATATCTGTTTAATACAAGCTCTCCAGATTTCATTCTTTCCTCATCTGCATCTTCCACAATGGCATCTGCAATGTAATAGTTGCTTTTGGAGAGGAAAGATTCAAGCCTGCTGGCAGCATCTCTTGGTGTGTGCGAAAAAACGGAGCTGTACATCTTCATTCCCGATGGTATGGCGATAACGGGGACATCGGGCGATGCTGATGAAATATCTCTGGCAGTTCCATCTCCACCAACGAAAATCAGGACGTCTATTTTCCCTCTGGATTCCTGGACGAACTCCACCGTATCCCTTGCTGTGGATGGGAACGATGTTTTGTGACATATTTCTAAATTTTCAAAACCTGATTCTTTCAATATATTTTCACCCATTTCACCCGAAGCAGTTACAAAAAATATGTCTCTGTCAAGCTCGTCAAGGAATTCTGTAGCCCTGACTATGGAATAGCCACACTTCCTGTCATTCAAAACATCTGAGCCGTTCCTCTTGTGGAATATGCCAGAACCAGCCACTGGATTTATTATAAAACCTGCCTTCAAGTGGATCAATATAAGATAGTATAGTTTCCAATATAAGATGAATCGTAAAAGGCAATTTCCATAAATTCTCCCTGAGGAATGTCTACCGTGATATTTATATTCATGGCTGTTTCTTTTGAGCCGGGTATTTTTTCCATATGTATTCCGTTATCTATGTATGTGCCATTCCAGTACTGTGGTGGAGACGTATCATTCCCCATGCTTTCGGCAAAGGAATAGTTCAGGTTTTCCGGTGCAGAGATGAACATTGTTTCTGGACTGGTCTCATTCTGGGAATTGGAAACAGTTATGTTGTATCCAGAATTGCCAATGTGAGGTATTTGAACCAGGGAAATATTGTCTGATGGTCTAATTTTCAGGATTTTCAGATCTATGGTGCTCGATGCGCTATTCACATATATTTTCACCTTAAGAGAGGACTGACCGTAATTGAGAGTTGAACTGTTAATTGTCAGCTTATATGTGGTTGCCTGACCTGGGCTTATATCTCCCGTAAGGGCTTTCACATCATAGGGAATTCCGCCCGGGATGTAGAATCCAGGATCAACAGGTATCTGCCCCGAATTTACCACATTTATTTGAAAGCAGGCCGAATTTGTAATATTTCCCAATACGACTGCAGAATCCCATTCTGTGGATATTTCTATGGATGGTGAGCTGATGTGGACAGGAAAGGGTGTAAGGCCAACGACGGCGATCAGAAGTGTCACGATAATAAGAAGCACCGTCTTTCGGTTAATCTTTCTTACTGCCGTATTCATTGGCTCCTGCACATCAAGGCCAACAAGAAGAATGAAAAATGGAAGTATAAACCATACCGGGTAGGTAAGATCAATAAATGCCATTATTGTTATAAAAATATATGAAATGTTCTTTCTTGTGGCTGGGGAAAGGGTTGAAAATATATATGCCCCATCAAGAAATCCCACCGGAAAGGCGTTAAATGAAGTAAATATAAGACCTGCCCAGCCGGCGAGTGCGAACGGATCCATCTCACCCTGTGCAGGCAGGAATCTTCCAAGGATGGCCTGAAATAGCAATGGAAGATTGACAAGGCTTACAGATGAATTTGGCCCGTAATCAAGTCCATGAAATATGGAAACTCCATAATATCCCATTGAAAGAAAAACCATGGATACAATGAAGCCGGAAATAAGAGAGAAAAATCCAGAGAAAAACTGGTCATCTGATGTTTTATATGGTTCATCAGGGGCATTTATTAAACCCATTGTACCCATTATTATGGGGTTTGGTATAAACAGGGGAAGTGTATATTTCTGCCCGCTTTTTTTTCTTATTATGTATTTTGGTAACTCCCGTGAAGCAAGTATGGCAAGTACGGGAAGAAGAAAGTAAATGGTAGATTTCATAATTACCAAAAACAGTGGCTGCCCCACATAGTACGAAATGGCGTAGGATGCACCTGCATAGAATATGGTCAAAACTGTGAGCAATAGAAGAATAAGCTTCAGTGTCTGTGATCTTCCATATTCATTTCTTCTTGCAACAATAATTTCGTCTGAGCCGCTGTTATAAAGATTATACCCTTTGTCAAGCATATATTCCAGCGCACTGTTGAGAATAATATCGAATCTTTCGTCTTCCTCTACCTTAAATATTAGAACGGGGCCTTCGTGGCTAACCGATTTGATTTTGAAAAATTTTGAAAGATCATCCTTTATATCTTTCTCTTCCTCGTTGCTGAATATATAGGTCATGGGCTTCTATCCCCATGTGAAATTTTATTTTATTAACTTTTCATCTGCCACATTACCAATTTTTCCCATAAGTACCTTACCTTTGTTTTGTGGCTCTTCCGAGAATAATAACCTGTAAAGGGATTCTGCAACCTTATCCCTGCTTCCGGCCACAGTTATATGGCCACCGCATACAATTATGCCATTTGAACCGTTTTTCAGGATCATTGGAATAATCAGTTTTTTCTCCTCCTCACTGCAATGGATCAGTTTTACCCTTATGCCACCTATCTCTTTCTCCCCGGCAGATTCAAACTTCCTCTCTGCTTCGTTCTTTAGAAGTTCCTTCATCCTTTCTCTCAGGGAGATCAGTTCATCCATGCTTTCTCTCACTCTGGTTGGAACTTCAGATGTTGCCCTCACGTATTCCTTAATTTCGCTGTATTCCCTTTCAATCCCCTGGACATAATTGAGTGCTGCAGCACCTGCACAGAATGTGATTCTCTGTATTCCCTCCTGAATGCTGTCCACTGATATTATTTTTATAAAGCCAATTTCCCCTGTTGAAGAAAGGTGGGTGCCCCCACAACCTTCCACGTCGATGCCCTCTATTTCAACTACTCTCAGATGATCGGAAAGGGGCACACCACCTTCAAAAAGCCGAAAGCCATACTTGCTGGTTGCCATATTCCATTCGAGATTTCTCACTGTAACTTTTCTGTTTTCAGTTATGGCCTTCAGGCATCTTCTTTCTATTTCATCCGCAATTTCCCTTGTGATTTTAATATTGCATGTTATGTCAATTCTTGACGTTTCAACCCCTTTTTGGGCACCGGCCTGCCATACCTGATCCCCCAAAAATGATCTTGTTATGCCAAGAAGGAGATGGGTTGATGTGTGGTGGATCATCAGCTGCCTCCTTCTTTCATAATTTACATATCCCTTGAGCCTGGTGCCCTTCTTTACTGGTGAGGACAAAACGTGCACTATTGCCTTTCCAACCTTGTATACGTCTATTACATCTATTTTTTCATCCCCAATCTTAAAATAGCCTATGTCATGGGGCTGCCCTCCTCCTGTTGGGTAAAATGCCGTCTGATTTGTAACAATCATATTGTCCTTTGAACCCAGAACAATGGCGGTAAATTCCATTAATCTCGGATCGTCATAATATAGTGTTCTTGTTTCCAGATCCACGAAATCCAGTAATGGAACCTGTTTTTCTTCGCTTTTCTTTGAGGAATGCTTATTCACTATCCTGCTATGAAAATCCGCTGGGATCTGAATTACAATTCCTTTTTCCTGAAGATATTGCTTTGTCAATTCAGGCACAATTCCATAGGAATCATAGAGAAGCTCAAGATCATTTTCGCCAATATTTCCATTCTTTTTCAAAATTCTCTCTATTTCCTCCCTGCCCTTTTCCTCTGATTTGATATACTTTTCCCTCTCCTCCCTTATTATATCCTCTGCAAATTTATGGGGAAAACCATCAACTATTCCTTTCAGGTTTTCTTCCTGGATCTTCATGATATCCATGAGGTCTCCCTTAAATCCTAAAAAGTCCATAGCCCTGAATGATCTCCTGAGAAGCATACGCATCAGATAACCAACCTTAACATTACTTGGAATCACATAATCTCTGAACATGTGTATGAGTGATCTGCAATGATCTCCCAAAATGTAAGCCTGCCTTATCTTATCAACGTAGACCCAGTCGATTTCACCATAATTCTTCATTTTGATTTTAATGTCTTCCTCTATCTCTCTAACGTTTTTTTCCGTTTCGGAAGAATGGATCCTTGTAATTTCACCCATGTATTTTCTGTTGTCTGTTTTTAATCCAGATTCCGTGAGAATATAATCGATTGCGTTGCCATATATGGAATCATAAACCGTTGGGGCCCCTGTTGTAACCCAACTTATTCTTTCAAGCCCGTAACCGGTATCCACAACCCTTAGATTCATCTTTGAATAGAGTGAACCATCTATCTCCACATCACCCCTGGGATCCTCCTTCAGATCCATGAACACAAGGGTGGCAATTTCCAAACCTCTTATGAAAACCTCAAGGGCATTGCCTGCATTTCCTCCACCAGACCACGGCTTCTCCTTGTATGATACCTCTTTTCCATCTATGCCAAGCGCCTCAGTTACAAATCCGTGGCATCTTGACACTGTGCCCTCCTTCCAGTATATCTCATGCTGGGGAGTATTGAACGAATCATGGCACAGCATCTCGAAGGATGTGAGATGCCTTCCCGAAATTCCCACCGAATCCAGGTCATTCATCCTTATGGATGGCTGAGACATTACAAGGGGGTTTGCCGGAGGCTTTACAAGACCAGATGTTACGTGTGGCTGGAAATCATATATGGATGCATTTACCAGAAGTACATCGTCTCTCCATCTTGGAACCACAGGATAGGGCTTTACAAGGCCATGATCCTTTTTGAAATAGTCAAAGAAAGCAGTCCTCACGTCATCTATGGACATCCTGCTTCTGCCCACTGGCCTTCCGATGAAGCCATATTCATCGCATGGTGGATCCCCACATGTCTTTCTTTCACCATCCTGCGACCAGAAGGGCATGCCACAGCTAATACATATCTTCCTCGTAAAACCATTATTCTTGAAAAAATCAAGATTGAATTCTGAATCTTCCTCCGCCTTTGCAACCATAGGGAGCATATGATTTTAGCTTTGATAAATATTGTTTTACATTTGTTTCATTTTTAAAATATGAATCTATATTACCCTGAATACAGAAAGAACATTACTGAGATATAAAATTATAAATCAATCCTCAGGCATTGGACTATGCCTGTTTCCGCTGTGTGGAACAGGGAACAGATGTACAATGATGGAATTAGGAAGTAATTGATACGGTCAATACACTGGCATTAACAGAATTCCAGTTGACTTTTTGCCCATGATTCCATCGCCTGGTCCATATTATTTACCGGTAAGATGATCTTAAACATGAAATTACATCTTTCTCATTATGAAGATTCAGGGGTTGCAGATTCCTGGCGTGAAAACAATTCCAGGGTTGAAAAACCCCTATGTGGATGAAAAAAATTTGAAGCTCAAGTGAAAAATAGTATTAGGATTATTATTGCCAGATCCTGGTCAATTTCAAGTGAATTTTCGATTATCATCCTTATAATTGTAAAGTCACCTGGTTAAACCGGCATCCCATCACTTCACTGAGATCTACAGCACCTTAAGACCTGCCGGTTTCATTAAAATTTCATTTCTCAGATTTCTGATTGTGTAAGCTCCAATATCTCCTTACCCTCTCATCGAAATAACCAGAAAATACTTGATGTTCCAGCGACACAACGGGTACATTTATTCCGTCAAAATTTATGAACTTGATCCTGCAATTAGATGGATTCTGAATCCCTGACCAGTGACCGTTTCTAAATACATTTAGATCTCCCATGATTTCCACTTTAATTCCATTTATAATTGCGAACCCGAAATGAGAATCATATTTACCATTACAACTCCGACTGACGGGTTTTTGCATAAACTCCCTTAGAATGCCCTGAATTTCATATGCCGTCTTTTCATCTGTCAGTATGTCAATGTCATGGGGCTTCAAATCTATGCCCTGAAGTGCCAGAGATGCACTTCCGTCTATTGCCCAATTTTCCACTGATGAGAGTAAATTTGTGAGCTTTTGTATGGCTTTAGAGAAACCGTCATCCAGTTCTATGGCAATTGAAACCATTTTTTTCTGCATTGTCTGCTTATGCCAATATGCGCTATCGTAATATTCTCTCTCCCTTATTATAAGGCCATCCTTAATCTCAAATACATCAACCGACCGGCGATTTTCCATTTCCAGTTCAGCCATGACTATGCCCAGTTCCTCATTGGATAGGATAGTAAGGATTTGAAATGTGGAACTTAAATTTTCATATATCCTTTGAATTGTTTTTAAATAATCTTGTTTTCCCTTAACTATTCTATTGCCTTCTGTTGAGAAAATGATCCATTGGACTTCATCGCTCAGGAATCGCTCATAATTTTCCCAATCTCTTTGATTTTCTGACTGAAAGAATTCATATATTATCTTTTCCAATTTACCAGACATTTACTCTGTAAATAATTCCACATAATTATTATTTCTTTCTCTGTTAATTTCTCCCCATGGAACCTGGTCTTCAAGATCTTTCTTTGCTGAAATCTGATGCATAATAAAACAAAATGGATTTAATGGACGCACTTATTCATCCCGAATTCTGTAGAAGCAAACAGTAATGGCCCCTGTGGTAATTGGATATGTTTATTGTTTCAATAATTCTTATTCCCTTGCGCCTTCTTAGTTTTTCAATCTGTTCATTAAGAACATCCTCGGGCCTTCTTGAGGAATCTATGGATATGGCCTTAAGCATGAAAAAGGCATAGGACCACTCGGGGAATTTATCCATATTCCTTAACAATATATCCGTCTGATCTTTTTGTGAAATATCCTGATATATTATTTCAGGGGAATGGCCCAAAAAAAAATCATATCTCTCAGGTAAACGTGCACTCTCAAGCACAGGATAAATGTTATCCCTTTCCTCCGACAGGTCAAGGAGCTTTGCAAAGGGCTCAGGGGCAACCTCTATGGCAAATACCTTTCCTTCAGGGGATAGATCTGAAATGTGTGAAACTGTTGTGCCGCTGGATGCCCCAAGATAGAGTGTTTCAGTGTCCTCGCCTATGGGCAGCTTTTTCAGCCCATTTCCTATGGCTGCAGCCATTTTGCTTTTCTTTGGTTCCCAGGATCGCAGGAATGTCTCCTTTCTTTTTATTACCTTTTCACCATAAACACTCCTTTGATACAGGCTAACCGTGTAGATTCTGTCCTTTATTATTTCTACCCTTCCATTTCTAATCAGAATTTTTTTCATTCCCAATCTCCGTAATAAGATCGCCAATTGCTTTTTGCTCTGAAGTTACAAAGAATATGGAACTTTCTCCAACCTCAATCCTGTATCCTATCTTCACTTCCAGCTCCTGACCCCCGAAAGTTATATAGAAAAGATCTGTATCCATTAACTCTTCCCATATTCCGGGTTCCGGCTTCATTATGATTCCAATGTATGCAGGATCGTTGCTTGCGACAAACACCTTATTCCTGCTTAACTCCATCTTATTTCCACCCTGAGATGTGGAGATTTTAATATTCATGCTATGAGGATGTTAATTTGTTTAATATATATTCTTGCCTCGATTTTTCAGCCGCATCTTAGAATGATAAATATTTAAATATGGTTGCATAATCTGTTAGAATGGAGCCTAAAAATATAACATTTAACACAGAAAAAAGTTTTGAAGAGGCAATGAAAGTTGTTAAGAATTTTTTGGAACAGAAAAAGATTGGAATATTCGCGGAGATTGACCATTCCAAAAATGCCAGAGATGTCAGTTTCAATATTGAGAATAACCGCCTTATCATTTTCGGAAACCCTCTTGTTGGGACGTATATTTTGATGGAAAATGGAGAGGCGGGGATTGATCTGCCATTGAAAATTCTCCTCTGGTCAAAAAATGGAAAAACTATCATAACCCACCCTGATCCAGGGGCACTTAAAATAAAGTACAATTTGAATGACCAGAACCACGCTCTGGAAAAAATTGAAACCCTGTACAGGGGCATAAGGGATGCCCTGTCATGAGGAAATTGAGTCCGCCTGTAAATATCATTTAGATTGGAGATATATTGAAAATTTAATCTAAAACGTGGAAATAACATAAATGTAATTAACATAGTTAAATTACGGGTAATATAAAGAGGTTAAAACAATGGGATCAACAGAAAGCTGTACATCATGCGGTAAGGGTCTTGTGGAGGAGGGATTTTCCATATTTGACTGCCCTAACTGCGGAGAGATGATAATAGGAAGATGCAGGAATTGCCGCGAACACTCTACACCGTATACATGCGAAAAATGCGGTTTTACAGGCCCATAAGGTGAGAGCATGGCAGAAGTGGCAATGACTTTCAGTGTATTACCTGAGGATACGGATTCAAGTATGGAAGATCTTATTAAAAGATTGAGAGCGAAGATGGAAGGAAAGGCAAAGGTTGTGGAAACATCCGTTCAGGAAATAGGCTTTGGCCTGAAAAAGATAAAAATGGTTGTAATTGTAAAAGATCAGGATGGCCAGCAGGATATGATTGAAGAGCTTGCCTCTTCAGTAGACGGCGTTGGCCAGGTAGATTTCGAAGATGCCAGTTTGGTCTGAATGAACATTCTTCTTCAGATAATATTCTATTTTTTTGTAAGCCTGCTCACCCTTATTTTTATTGTTCAGACATATCTGGCTCTGCCGAGAAAATTTAAAACGACATATGCAGGGAAATATGCCCCTAAGACGCTTGTTATTGTTCCTTCCAGGGGGACGGACTATTCCATGACAGAAAATCTAAAGAGCATCAAATACCAGAAATGTGAAAATTTTTCCGTCTTATGTGTGGTTGATTCAGAAGATGACCCTTCTGTAAAAAATATTAAGGAAGCTGACCTTGATTATATTATATCAACTTACAGATCAAGTGGAAGCGGAAAAGTCAGGGCCATTGCAACTGCCCTTGATAAGTTCAGGGATTTCGAGGTGTATGTTGTTGCAGACACTGATATAAGGGCGAGGCCAGACTGGCTTGTGAACCTTATCAGGCCTCTCTCATTGAAAAACTATGGTCTGGCAACAACCTTTCCCTATTTCAAATCTGTGGGAAACTTCTGGTCTAAATTCAAAACCGTATGGGGATTTGTAGGTAGAGGCATGATGGAATCGAAAATAACCGTATTCGGATGGGGGGGTTCCATGGCCTTCAGGAAGGATCTTATAGAGGGAAAAATAGGAGAATTTGCGCAGGATGTATCGGATGATATGGCCATAACCAGAATTTGCAAAGAAAGAGGGCTCCATATAGCATATGTTCCAGAAGCATCACCGGAAATATATTCCCCGGATGACTGGGGTACATTTAAAGAGTGGTCTATAAGGCAAACCTCCCTTCTTGTAAGCAGGAACAAAACAGCCTTTACCATAGGAATACTTCTGTATGGTTCCATGAGCCTTCTCATAGTTGCATCCTTAGTATTTGGGGCAATCATATCGCCCATATTTTTCCTCTGGCTTATTCCTCTCATACTTTCAGAGATAAAAATTTCCACAAGGCTCAGGGAGCATAAAATCTGGTATTACTTATCAGGAATCATAATGCCCTTTTTCTATACGTGGAACCTTTACCGGGCCAGAAAGACAGAGAGCATAACATGGAGAGGAGTTCGATATAAACTCTAATCAATGATCTGATATGTTCAATTTTCCTGTGAAACAAAATAGTTCGGTTATAAACGGTTTCCTTTATTAAAATAAATTCCATATCCATATATGACTGAAAACAGGCCAAGATTATTCGGCACCAATGGAATAAGGGGAATTCCCAATGATGATCTTACACCGGAATTCTGCATGGCCATTGGAAAGGCAATAGGAACATTTTTTGGAAATACCATAGCCATAGGATCAGACAACAGACTGTCCAATTCAATGATAATGGATTCCGTAATTGGAGGAATACTTTCTACCGGAGCCAGCGTAAAGAATATTGGAGTTCTCCCAACACCTGCAGTCCAGTTTTACTGCAAGAAAAATTCCATTCCTGGAGTTATAATTACTGCATCCCACAACCCACCGAGATTTAACGGCATAAAGTGTATAGACAGGGATGGCACTGAACTTGAAAGAACAAAGGAGGAAAAGATAGAGGAAATATACTATGATAATAAATTCCATATTGCACAGTGGCAGCATATTGGAACAGAGATTGCAGATAATTCTGCAGCTGAACTTTACATAAATGGGGTGATGGAGAAGATTGATGTAAATAAAATAAGAGAGAAGAAGTTCAGGGTTGTTTTTGATGCGGGAAATGGGGCGGCATTCCGAACAACACCTGAACTCCTTTCAAGACTTGGGGTTTCTCTTGTTACTCTCAATGCTAACCCCGATGGCCTGTTCACGTCCAGGGAATCGGAGCCCAAACCTGAAAATTTGAAGTATCTCATTGATCTTGCTAAATCCGGAGAATTTAACCTTGGAATTGCCCATGATGGGGATGCCGATAGGGCCGTGTTTATCGATGAGAATGGAAATTTTGTTGATGGTGACGTCACCCTGTCCATATTTGTAAAAAATTATATAAGGAAGGGTGAAAAGGTTGTTACACCCGTAAGTTCATCAGATTCTGTTGATGACATATGCAGGGAAAAAGGTGCAGAGGTTATAAGAACAAGAGTGGGTGCACCCATAGTTTCAAGAACAATGATAGACCAGAGGGCAAGACTGGGCGGCGAAGAGAATGGTGGAATCATATATGGGGATCACCAGTATTGCAGAGACGGTGCAATGACTGTGGGCATAATTCTTGACATTATGGCCAAAAAAGGGAAGAAACTGTCCGAAATTATAGGGGATATTCCCGAATACCACATTACAAGGAAAACCTTCCCAAGAAATTCAGATTTCAGCATAATTAAGGAAAGGCTGATTACAGCATTCCCTGGCTGGGAGAAGGATGAAAGGGATGGAATAAAGCTCAGGAAGGGTCATGACTGGATACTTGCCAGGCCATCAGGAACAGAACCCATTATTAGAGTGTTCACCCATTCAAGGGAAATTGAAACCTCAAGGAAACTTTCCGAAGAGGTTAAAGAGATTATTTCCTGAATCCTGGCTCCTTCAATCCCTTCAGGGAATCCCTGAAACGCTTTGCTGCAGTGAAGTGCCCGGCTATTATGAACCATATGAGCATTAGATTTACAGGGGTAATTTCAATATACAGACTGTATTCTAATGGGATAAGGGATTCAATCAACAGAATGATCATCATTATGACAAGCCTGTCCGCCCTCCCAAGGATTCCCCCGTAATTTCTCTTCAAACCTATGGCCTGAGCCTGTGTTCCCATATAACTTGTCATGAACACTGCACCCAGTGCAAGGATACCAAGATATATGTTTCCATATATGGAGAGGGAAAACCCCGTAATAAGGGCAAGATCGGAATACCTGTCAAAGGTGTGATCCAGCATATCCCCCGAGGGCGAACTTACACCCTTCTTTCTTGCAACGAACCCATCCATTGCGTCCAGAAGCGAAGAAAGGAAAAGAAAAATAAATGCAAATATGATAAAAAAGGAAGCGATAAATCTCCCTGATATGGCCATGAAGACTGCAGATAAAAGGGCAAGAATAAATGACCATATGGTGAGAGTGTTTGGATTGAACCTCATAAAGGCAGACGACATTTTTTCCAGAGCAGGGTTAGCATTTTTTCTGTATGAATCAAGGCCCATTGAATTTCTCCTCCATCCTATTTATAAAATTCCTGATCCTCCTTAAATCTTCCTCATCATATGGACTTTCCGTTGAAACCTTCAAAATTCTGTTTGAAGGTACATATTCCAGTGATTCATCATATATGGAATCAAATAGAAGTACATCCATGTTTTCCCTTATTTTATTTTCACCATAACCCCTTTCCTCCAGCCTCTTTCTGAGAGTTTCCCCAGAACATTCTGTTATAATTACGCAGAATGGGTCCATTAAATGGGAATAATGCCCGTCCATAACAATCTCAGATTCCGGCTTAAATTTTCCATTGAGGCAATCAATATCCACCTCTTCACCCATAAGGCATCCTAAATTTTCAGCCAGAATATTCAGATTCACAGTCTGGAATCCCTCATCTTTCAAATAGCTGCAAAGTTTTGTTTTCCCTGTGCCTGGAACACCACTCACTGCAATTTTCATATATTTCATATCCTTCCCTCAAGTTTCCACGGCATGGAAAGGTGCCGCCTGGCAGAAACAGGCGGTTCATACCTTCCTCTAATATCTTCCCTTTCTATCCTTATATAATCCGGTGGCTGTATATGTCCGCACTCAGGGCATACAAAGGATAAATTACCATTATTTTTCATCCTCTCACCACATATATTGCATTCAGGAACTCTTCTTTCATATATTCTTGCCTGATCCAATATTATGACCTTTTCTATCTTGATGTTCCCCCTTCCCATGGACCCATAGACTCTCATACTGTCACCTGGCCTTAATCTTTCAAGATAGTTCCTGAACCTCTTGGAGGGCTCAAAGGCAATAAGATCAACCAGGACATTTCCATATTTCACCTTTATTTTCATGTGGCCCCCTTCCCCTCTTCGCGGAATGTCAGCAACAGTGCACTGGAAAGAATAGGAACCATATTCTGACATTGTTTCTGGATCGTTCACAATGTGGTCGTCCGTGCCCTGATTTGTCTGGAAAATTATGAAATTCCTTGAATATTCAGGAAATTCCAGAGATATTTTATCCTGAATTTTCATCAAATCCTCCGGATTTATGCCTCTGATTCCATATATAACTGGAGTCCTTTCCTTTGGAAACAGGCATACTGTTCCGTTTTCCCTGTCCATATTATTAAATGTGCTCTTAAAGGATTCTGCTATTTCCCCTATTCTTTCCTTAATTTCCATGCTTATTTTCTCAGGTGACGGGAACTTATAGGAAATAAGTTCGTATGTAACCCTTTTCCTTCTCCAGGCAATGGATGCTGCCGATCCTATGATTCCTCTCCCATTTCCCTCCCTGTATATCCTTGCATTCAATTTATTAAGTATTTTTTCCGTTTCTCCTATGGAGATTTCTGTGGAAAGTGCCCTGTAATAAAAATCCTCAGGAATCTGTTCCTTTATGAGGACGCCACCGGGATTTGTGTGTGGGTCATTCTTGATGGCATATTTCCCGATGAGGTTCTTCAGAACGCCGTAAACAAGTGCATCATCAAAAACTTCCGTGTCTTTGATTGTTATATCAACGCCTTCATTCCTTCCAATGGTTAATTCCGAACTCCTTGATTTTCCTGAATGATTTAACTGTAAGGAGACTGCCCCATTCCCCCTGGTTTTGAATGGTAAATTGGGATTGAGCCTAACAAGCCTCGGATAGGAATCCATTCCGTTTCTGAATCTGGAACTTAAAAGAAATCCTATGTAAGTTGTGCACATCTCGCTCCTTGAATCCGTATCATCCACTCCGATCCACATTTAAACACCAAAGCGGCGCTGCCTTGTCTGATATGATCTGACAGCCCTCAAAAAATCAATCTTTCTCAGTTCTGGCCAGTACACGTCGGAGAAGTAAAGTTCCGAGTAGGCACCCTGCCACAAAAGAAAATTGGATATTCTCTCTTCCCCGCTTGTCCTCAAAATAAGGTCCGGATCTGGTATGGATCCATCATAGAGATATTTCCTGAAGTTTTCCTCATTTATGTCATCTTCAGTTATCTTTCCATCTTTGAGATCCATGGATATCTTTTTGATTGCGTCTATTATCTCTTCCCTTCCACCGTACCCAACCGCAATATTTAATCTGAATTCATCGTATCCACTGGTTTCCCTTTCAACCTCATCTATGGTTTTGCAAAGAAAATCGGGCAATATGTCAATTTTTCCAATGACCTTTACCCTTATTTTATTTTTAATTACCCTTTCATCGGTCATCAAATTCCTGAGGGATGTGTCGATCAGGTGTAATAGAAAATCAACCTCATCCTTGTTTCTTTTAAAATTTTCAGTTGAAAAGCCATAAACAGTTACAATCTTTGTACCTATTTCCATGCTCCATTCCAGAACCTCTTCAAGCTTTTCCTTTCCCCTTACATGCCCGGTATTTGGATCCATTCCATTTTCCCTTGCAAATCGTCTGTTACCGTCAGTTATTATGCCTATATGGTTGGGTATACCCCCATCCTTTTTGACCTGATCCATCAGGACCTTTTCCATTATTTCTTCAGTTAAATCTCCAATCTTCTTGCTGAAGCTCATCTAATCTGCCTCTCGTATTCCAGTGAAAACATAAATTTGTTCCGGGAATAGCCGTGAACAACCCTCTTTGAAAGAAGTTTCATATTCATCTCCTCGATGAATTCCATTTGCCTTTCAATCCCCTCTATTGTCTCAATATAGTAAATATTTAACTTTCCATGGTTTATCAAATGTTTTAAAACCTCTTCCAGATTCCTATACTGGTTAACAGGGTTATTCATTATTATTCTATCAAAATCACCGGAATCTTCAAGGTACTGGTAGGAATCGCCACAGCTTGCAGAAATATTGCCCTTAAGTTTATTCATGGATATATTTTCCCTGAAAAGTTCCACAGCCCTTGGATTTATGTCGCAGGCTTCAATCTCACATTGAGTCAGCCTTGCCATATTAAGGCTGAAGGGGCCAATACCTGAGAACATATCAAAAACTTTTTCTCCACCTCTTATGGATTTTGCAACTATGTATCTTTCAGTGGAAAGCCTAGGTGAAAAGTATGTGCTGCGCACATCAACCTTCATTGTCAGCCCGTTCTCCTTGTATAGTGTTGCAGGATTATCGTCCCCATAGAGAAGTTCAAGATTTCTGAGCCTCATTTCGCCATCAATTCCCCTGTCAAGATATATTGTTTTTATATTGGGCTTAACCTTTATTATGAAATCCCTTATGCTCTGAACCCTTCCTCCGCTTCTTTCGTGTATTATGGCTATGGATCCAATCAGATCAAAACCTCCTGCGTGGCCCGTGGCCATTACCCTTGTGGGCCTTGGATCTGTGTCAATCTCAACAACTTCTCCGTTTTCAAGATCCCCAGTTAATGGAATATACACAAAATTGTCATCCGAGCTTATGGGGAATTCCTGATTAATCAAACCCCTTCCCTTAAGGCTCAGGATTGCCCTTTCCCCATCCTTTTTTGCAACCCTGGCGTGTTTAATCAGAACCACTTTTATTCACCTGATTCGCAGCATAGGAAATTATCCTCTCAGCCATTACATTTGAAAAGCCCTTGATGGCAGATATATCAGACGCCTTTGCCCCTGCAAGCTCCTGGAATGACCTGAACCCATGATTGTACAGTAATCTTGCCCTTACTCTTCCCACACCGGGTATGGAAACAAGAGGTATGATCTCTTTCTTAATACCCTCAGATATTCTGAGGCTCAGCATATCGATGAATGGAGCGTACTCTCTTCTGTAATGCCTGGCAAGCCTTGAAGCGGAATAGGTTATCCACTCTGCTGAAGATTTCTTTGCCTCTATATCGCCGGATCCAACGGCAAACATCTCTTCGATCTCATAAAGAGGCTTCTCCTCTATCCACTGCTTTAGCATTAAGGCGGTTTTTGCTGCTGCCAGATCCCCTTCACTTTCAGGTTCCTCTTCCAGTTCATAAAAGAAACTTCTAACAATCTCTTCATCCTTCTGGTTGTAAAATAGGGGCATAATATCAGGTGTTCTGCATACGTGGTAAAGAATCTTATCCTCATTTATTGTTTCGGATTCAAGCATTTCCAGTATTTCTATGGCTGTTCTTGGATCTATATACAGGGATGTGGTTAACCTTCCAAGTTCCGTGGGAATGAGCATTCCGTTTTTCTTTTCCACAAAACCATTTTCCTTCAGTATCTTGATGCTATGTTCTGCCATTGCAGAAAGTCTCTCCCATCCATTCTGGGCACTGTAAAGTGTTTCCCTGTAAAAGTTTTGTATATCCTCCTCTGTCATACATAAGCTTGTACTTATGAGGGCAAGGGTGTTAAAACCCATTACCCTTTCTGTCCCAAGGGATGATTTGATCTCCTCTGAACCGTTTTCCAGAAAGTCTCTTACCTTTTCCATGGCATTGTCTGTTGGGCAATATATGTAGGCTTCACCATATTTATCATACCTGGGCCTGCCAGCCCTTCCAAGCATCTGCTCGATTTCCATGTTTGATATGTATGTTGTATATCCATCAGAAAATCTTGTAAGATCCCTTATTATTACAACTCTTGCTGGCAGATTTATGCCTGCCGCAAGTGTGGGAGTTGCAGTTAAAACCTTCAGATTTCCGGCCTTAAAGTTCTCTTCTATAAATTCCCTGTAGGAATAGGGCAGACCTGCATGGTGGAATGCAACACCATAGGGTGAAGTTTCCTTTAAAAGTTCCACAAATCTTGATGAGTCATCAGATGGAAATTTTAATTCATTTCTGAGATATTTTGCCTTCAGCACATTGGCCATGTCTCTGGCAAACCCTTCTGCCCTCTTCCGTGTGTTTAAAAAAATTAGAACCTGGCCCCCTTCATCCAGCGTCTTTTCGACTATGTCTGTGATATCATTTTTTAACCTTCCCCTTTCCTCAAGATTTACATCCATTACCTTTTTTCTGTTAATTATAAATTTTTTCAGGGGAACTGGCCTGAAATCACTTACAACTGTTTCGGCATTGAGCCATTTTCCTATCTGCTTATAATTCTTCAAAGTGGCAGAAAGCAAAACCATCTGTATCTCAGGATTGATTCTTTTCGCAACTGTGATGATCATTTCAATTGTTGGACCTCTTGTCTGATCTCCAATATTGTGAACTTCATCTATAACCATTAGAGCTAATTCACTGAAATAATCAGGAGAATGGTGCATCATGGAATCTGCCTTTTCAGATGTGCATACGAGCACATCGAATCTTTTTATAATATCACTGCCAGAATCGTAATCACCCATGCTTATTCCCACAGTGAATTCTGGGCCCACGATATTTCTTATTTCATCGAACTTTTCCTTTACAAGTGCTTTCAGTGGTGCAATATATATGGCCTTTCCACCTTTCTTTAAGATCCTCAATATGGCATAGTATGCAATTAAGGATTTTCCAGAGGCGGTTGGAACTGAAACCAGTACACTCTTATCCTGTTCTATCAATTCTATGGATTCTTTCTGATGTGGATAGAGAGAAAAGGATGATTTTTCAACTGCTCCTTCTGTGAGTCTCTCTATTAAGGATAATTCCATAATTCATTATTCCTGTGGCGTAATTAAGAGTTATGAATCAAAGTAAGGCTCTGATTGAATTTGTTATTTTAAACTTGATATGTATCCTGTCTCTGAAAATTAAATTAACACACCGCCACTTTTCTTAGAATATGATGAGGTGATATAGTTTTCCTGCCTGGATGGAATAAAAACAGCCCGGTTTTATGGGAAAAGATAACTTAGAGGAAAATATACATAGAGGTGAACAGACCCCACATTATTTTGAATATGGCTCAGAGCCTAAACGGCTATATCTCTGGGCCTGATGGAAGGAGGGTTGCCCTCTCCTCAGATGAGGACTGGAAGAGAGTATTGTCTCTGAGAGAGAAGTCCGATGGGATAATCATTGGAAAAAACACAGTGATCCTGGATGATCCTGAACTCAAGGTTGGTGGCAATTGCAAAAGCGCAAGAATAGTAATCGATCCAAGGCTCACGATCGATGGAAAAAATTATAAAATACTGCATGGAGAGAGAAAAACCTTAATTCTAAATGAGATGAAAGATGGAATTTTTGGAAATATCCAATATATTAAATGCGGCACACCCTTTGACCTTGCAAAATCCCTGGAAATTCTGTATTCCATGGGATACAGGAATTTGCTTGTGGAGGGTGGCAAAATAACTGCAGAATCCTTTTTGAAGGGTGGCTTTGTTGACGAAATGTATGTTTTCATTGCTTCTGTGATTCTTGAAGATGGTGGTATTAGAATGCCTGCAGTCTCATCCATAAGAAGGAATGCTGTAAAAAGAATTACACTTATTAATGGGGGAATCCTTTTGAATATAGATCCGGGTGAATGGAAATGAATGATTTACAAAATAAGGGATATTTGAGGCTGGACTGGGCAAGAACCCATATGCCAGTGAGTGCAAGCATAAGAGAGAGATTTCTGAAGGAAAAACCCTTTAAGGGTATAAGGGTTGGAATGGCCCTTCACGTTGAGGCAAAGACCGGAATCTTTGCCCTCCTTTTGAAAGAGGGTGGAGCCGAAGTGCACATGGCTTCTTGCAATCCCCTTAGCACAGACGATTCCGTGGTTGCTTCCTTAAAGAATGACTATAAAATGGATGTGAACGCTAAAAAAGGGGAAACTGAAGAGGAATATTATGATTACCTGCACAGGGTTCTTGATTCAAAGCCCAATATCATTGTGGATGATGGCGGTGATCTTGTAAAACTGCTGCATATAGACAGAATGGATCTTATTGAAAATATTATTGGAGGGAATGAGGAAACTACCACAGGCGTCAACAGGCTGAAAGTGATGGAAAAGCAGGGAGCCCTCAGGTTTCCAATGTTTGATGTGAATGACGCCAATATGAAACATCTCTTTGACAACAGATATGGCACAGGCCAGAGCGCCCTTGATGGAATAATGAACTCCACCAATATACTCCTTGCGGGAAAGAGGGTCACTGTTGTGGGGTATGGATATTGCGGAAAGGGCATTGCCTTGAGAATGAAGGGCATGGGGGCAAGGGTAACCGTCACAGAAATAGATCCTGTGAAGGCCAATGAGGCAACCATGGAGGGCTATGATGTGATGCCCATCAGGAAGGCAATAAAAGAATCAGATATGGTTGTAACAGCCACGGGAATGAAATCTGTGGTAAATATGGATTCCATTATGGAAGCGAAGGATGGCATAATATTATCAAACGCAGGACATTTCAATAATGAAATTGATACAGAAAGACTTGAAAAAGAGTCCGTTGAATCCAAACAGGTGAGGGAATCAGTAAAGTCATATAAATTGAAGAATGGCAATACGGTATATCTAATATCAGACGGAAGGCTGGTCAATCTTGCTTCCGGCCAGGGACATCCCGTGGAAATAATGGACATGAGTTTTGCCATACAGGCACTGACGGCAGAATATCTTGTGAAGAATTATAAGGATCTGAAGCCAGCCGTATATGCAGTGCCTGAAACAGTGGATATGGAAGTGGCAAAGATAAGATTAAAAAGCCAGGGAATTGAAATTGATGAGCCCACAGAGGAACAGATCAAATATGCCAATTCCTGGACAGAGGGAACGTGATGAAAAAATCCATAATTCTTATCATAATGGATGGCCTCGGGGACAGACCCTCGGAAAAATTTAGAGGCAGGACTCCCCTGGAGGCCTCATACACCCCCAATATGAACAGGATGGCAAGGAACGGTATATCTGGATTGATGTATTCTGTGGATCAGGGTATGGTATGTGGTTCAGACACATCCCATCTTTCCATTCTTGGTTATGATCCAAGAAAGGTATATACGGGAAGGGGCCCATTTGAAGCCATGGGACTTGGCATGGAAGTAAAGCCTGGCGACATAGCCTTCAGGGCGAATTATGGAACAAGAAAGGACCATAAGGTCATAGACCGCAGGGCCGGAAGAATAGAAGACAGTACAGAAGAACTGAGCAATGCCCTTTCCATGGAAATAGAGGATGTGAAAATAACGGTAAAATCAGGGGTTGAGCACAGGGCTGCCCTGGTAATGCATGGTCCAGGCCTTTCGGAAAAGATTACTGACTCAGATCCCCATCAGGCAGGAGAGGAAATAAGGAGAGTTGAACCCCTCGAGAAGGAGGCAGATAAAACTGCCAGAATATTGAATGAATATCTGGAGAGGTCAAGAAAGATACTTGACGGAGCCCCCCTTAATAAAAAAAGGGTCAATGAGGGAAAACTTCCGGCAAATGAACTTCTCCTTAGAGGGGCGGGGCAGGCACCGGTTATTCCATCTTTTGAGGAAAAGTATGGGATGAAAGGTGCGTACATAATTGGCATACCCATGATAAAGGGTCTTGCAGAAATGATTGATCTCAAGAGAATAGAGGTTCCCGAAATAACCGGTGGAAAAAACACCAATTATACTGGAAAGCTAAGGGCTGCAAGAGAGAACTCATCCAAATTTGATTTTATTCTCATGAACATTAAGGCACCCGATGCAACTGCCCATGACAGATCCCCTGAGGAGAAAAAATGGGTTATGGAAAGAATTGATGAGGCCATGGGCAACCTCCTGGGGATCGAGGATGATGCCCTTGTTATATTGACAGGGGACCATTCCACATCTTCTACCACTGGTGAGCATACGGGAGACCCCGTTCCACTTATCCTGTATACCTCTGGCATACGAAAAATTCCATCTGAAAGGTTCAGTGAAGGTGCATGCGCACGCACTGGCTTCACCATCAAAAGTGGAGATCTGATGAACTATGCCCTTCAAATTACGGACAGGCTTGAAAAGTATGGAGCATAAAAATTTATGAATTTTAATATGTTTTCAAAATAACCAAACATTTTTATACAAAGTTGTTGTCATATGTTCATGAGACATATGTCTGTTATTGGTAAGACAAATAGAAGGGGATACACGAGAGACAGTCTCAGACCTAAAAATGATGATATATATTCCACAAAGAAAGCCTTTCTTTACAGCTTTGTAAGTATAATATTGCTATGGTGGATTCCCATAGTTGGGCCCTTTACTGCAGGATTTGTTTCCGGCCGAAAGGCCGGGAGTGCAAAGGATGCACTTTCAGTTTCCCTCATAATGACAGCACTCATAATATTCACGTCCATATATCTCATATCCACATCTGTCCAGCAGGCCAGCCTTGTGGGATATTACCTTAAGGACGGTATTTTTGCCTTCTCAGTGAAGCCGCTGGCTGCATCATCCCAGCTTGCTGTGGACACTCAGACCTTTTACGGTGTGCTCACAACCATGACTCTGATAGTTCCAAGCAGCCTGATCATATTCAACGCCACATCCCTTCTTGGAGGAAGCATGTCCACAACCATAAGGGAAGAGAGGAGAGGCGCACTCAACCCGGCACCATTCGCTGCCCCAAATCCCCATGGTGCTTCAAGAGCCTTTCCAAATCAATCCGCAAGAGAGCCCGTTTATGATGATGAGCCCAAACTGGAATCCTACAATGAAAATTACGAGTCAAGAATGGATTCTATTTGATCTAAAAAATCAATATAATAGATAATCAGATTCTACCCATGGCCGTTCTGCCACTGATCAGTTATATTTTTTTGCTGGAAAGCCATCAAAATTAATATATGTCCTCATCTTCCTGTAGTTTATGATTGATATAAAACTCCTCAGGGAAAATCCGTCCCTGTTCAGGGAGACCATGGTTAACCGTTTTCTGGATCCGGCTCCGGTTGAAAAGTTTCTTCTGCTTGATGCCCACTGGAGGGACAATATAAAAAAAATAAATGATTTGAGGGCACGAAGGAATGCAAGGAGCCTGGAGATATCAAAGGCTGTGAAGGAGGGAAAGGATGTTGAAGGCATTAAGGAAGAGGTCAGGGAGATAAACGAAACCCTTTCTAAAATTGAAAATGAACAGAAAAGTATTGAAGAGGAAAGAGAAAGGGTAGTTAATTCCATCCCAAACATTCTTGATCCTGAGGTCCCCATATGCAAGGGGGATGAAAACAACCAGGTTTTGAGAGTATCAGGAAAGGCTAAGGTCAGGGAGGATTCACTCAGTACTTTCCAAAAAGAAAGTGGCGGGATGGGGGAATATGAAATTATAGATAAGACATACAGCCATGTTGACATTATGGAGAACTTCTCTTTGGTTGATCTGGACAGGGCCACAAAGATAGCCGGAGCAAGATTTTACATAAATAAAAACAGACTTTTAAAACTTGAACTTGCCCTTGTCAATTATGCCATAGACTTTATTTCCCAGAGAGGATTTTCAGTGGTTGAACCTCCACCCATGATTTCAGGGAACGCCGTCTGGAAAGCCACTGACCAGGGCACTTTCGATGAGGCCATTTACAAGATAGAGGGGGAGGATATGTATCTCATATCCACATCAGAACACCCCATTGCATCAATGCTCATGGATGAAATAATCGAGCCAAAGGAGCTGCCCTTGAAGGTTGGGGGATTCTCACCATGTTTCAGAAAGGAAGCTGGTGCCCATGGGAAGGATACAAAGGGCATATTCAGGGTGCATTACTTCAAAAAAGTTGAGCAGTTTGTATTCTGCAGGCCTGAAGATTCATGGGACTATTTCAGTGAACTTACAAAAAATACGGAGGAGTTCCTTCAGAGTTTGAATATACCCTATCGTGTTGTAAATACCTGCTCAGGAGAACTGGGAAACCTTGCAGCGAAAAAGTTTGACATAGAGGGATGGTTCCCCCATCAGGGAAGATACAGGGAACTGGCAAGTATTTCCAATGATCTGGATTATCAGGCAAGATCCCTGAACATCAGGTACAGAACAGCTGATGGAAATGTCTTTGTTCACACACTCAACGGAACAGCCATGGCCAGTACAAGGATGATGGTGGCCATAATGGAAAACTTCACTGATGGTAAGAGAATAAGGATACCGGATGCTCTTGTTCCCTATACCGGCTTTGACAGCATTTATTTGGAAAAGGATTAATCTTAACCCATTTCTTTGACGAAGATATTTAGGCCAAAAATACGATTTTTTTAAATGGGAAGAATTCAATTAAGAAAATTTTTGATTTAAATAAAAAAAGTTTCACTTTATTCTTTCAGCATAGGCGAGCTTTGCAGAATTTGGTGAAAACTTTTTCCACCTGTCCAGAAGAGGCAGATACTCCTCATTTACCTGATCCATCAGATTCAGGTAATTCAGTATGCCAAGAACCGCTGTGTCGCCATCCCTTACCGCAGATATGAGATCCCTGGTCATATTTGTAGAATCTCCGCCTGAAAATACTCCGGGTATGCTTGTCATTCCGTTCTGATCAACTATTATCTGCCCGTGCGGTGTCAGCCTCAATTTTCTTGCATATTCATCTCCGAGGAATGAAAAATCGGTTTCCTGACCTGTGGCTTCTATGACAAAATCCACATCCATGGTAAATGTTTTTTCCTTCTGCGGAACCGGCCTGGCCCTTCCAGTGCCGTCTGAAACCATCTGGTTTTCCCAGTATTTTACCTGAACTATTCTGTTCCCCTTCTTTACATACTCAAAGGGTGTGACCTCCCACATATATCCAACGTTCTCATCTAGAGATTCTTCCATCTCTTCCTCTGCGTTCATTGATGGATATCCCGGCCTGTCAACTTCCCTTCTTCTATACATGATGTTTATGGTATCGGCACCAAGCCTCATGGATGATCTTGCCGCATCGTTTGCGGTAAAACCTCCTCCTATGATTACCACCTTCTTTCCTACAGGAATCTTCTCATTTAGGGCAACCCTTTTCAGGAATTCTGTGGCATGCATGAAGTTTTCAGCATCGCTACCAGGTGTTCCAGTGGTCCTTGGGCTGTGGTTTCCAACTCCAAGGAAAACAGCATCATAGTTCTCAAGTATTTCCTTAAATGTAATGTCCCTTCCAACCTTTGTATTCAGCTTAATTTCCACACCCTGTGACTGTATGTATCCGATTTCCTTATCCAGGACACCATCTGGAAGCCTGTATCTGGGTATTCCAACCCTCATAAATCCACCAGTTACAGGCAGTTCTTCGAAAACCGTTACCCTGACACCCTGGATTGAAAGATAGTACGCAGCGCTCAATCCTGCAGGCCCTGCGCCTATCACTGCTACCTTTTTATTTATAAAACCTCTCTTCTTTACATTAATTACCTTTGAATAATCATCGAACTTATCTGCTGCATATCTCTTAAGATGTCTTATGGCAAGGGGTCCCCCTGTATCGTACATGACACAGATATCTTCACAGTTGTGTGTGCAGACCCTTCCTATTATGGCAGGGAAGGGAAGATTTTCAAAGACAATTCTAACGGTCTGCGCTGGATCACCCACTGCCGTACTGTTAATGTAGGCCCCAATATCTAAACTTGCAGGGCATGCCTGAGTGCAAATGTTACATCCTATACAACGTGATGCCTCTGTTGTAGCTTCCTGATCAGAATAGCCTATCAAGGGTTCAACCTTAAAACTCTTTGCCCTTTCAACTGGATCCTCTTCTCTGATTTGGACTCTCTCAAATTTAAGCATCAGTTCACACATCATGATATAAGTAAAATTAATAATGTTTTTGTAAAACAGATGAAAAAATCAAAGTTTTACGAATGCTGGAATAATAAGTATTGCCGTAAATAGATTAAAAAGAACTATGAAAGTCAAGATGACATACAGTTTGTTCTTTGTGTAGATATAATCTACCAGTGAACTGAAAAGGACAGTTACAGGTGTAAAAATCAGAACCCAGAGCCCAAGGGAGATGAATGCGATTGGATTAAGTGCCACAAGACCTGAAGGTATGAGGACTGGTGAGAATGCATGGGATGTTAAGTTTATCTTTGAATTATAGCTCTGTATCTGTGATATTGTATATCCATCTGCACCGTTAAATATGAACATCATTATGGAACCAATTGTTACCAGCCCTATACTGAGAAAAACAGCAATCTTCAGAATCCAGCTCACAAGACTGGTGAGTTTATCAGAAGTTTCCATTTGCTTTCTCCTCCAATTTCATTTTTATAAACAGCAACAGTATGAGGATGGCTGCAAAACCGATGGCCACACTGAAACCAGTCAGCGGGTTTATGTAATAATAATGCGATTTTGTTATACCTCTAAATATCATATCTATACCGAGGAACGTCAGTATGGCGAAGAAAATCCACCTTATCTCCTTATTTGAAACCTTAAGCAGTATGGCAGAGCCAATCCTCGACCCTATTAAAACTCCTATGGCAGTGGCGGCAGCAAGGAAAAACTGAATATATCCTTCATACCAGTAAATACTGCTTCCTGTTGCGGCGGTGATACCAATCATGAAGTTGCTTGTCGTTGTGGTAACCTTCATGGGAAGATTCATTGCCCAGTCCATTCCCAGAACCTTAAGGGCACCGCTGCCTATTCCAAGAAGGCCTGAAAGCACGCCTGCAAAGAACATGATTATTTCACCAAGCCACCATCTTACGCCTGTGTACTTAACATCCCTTTTGCTCCTATCATCGTGGTATTTTCCAGAAAGCTGAAACAGCCTGCTTGTAAAATCTGCGGGCTTTTCTTCCGGAAATTCGTATTTTCCCCTTTTAACTGTAGGTATTATGGATGTCAGTATGACAATACCAAACAGAAGGAAGAGAATCCATTGAAGATTAGCATGAACCACAAGAGCAAAGGTAAGAGCCCCGACAATGGCACCAAGTGTTGTAGCAACTTCCAGACCCACACCTATCTTGATGTTTGCAATTCCTTTCTTTGTATAGGTGCTGGCAGACCCAGCTGATGTTGCAATAGTGGATATCAGACTTGCACCAGTAGCGTATTCTATAGGTACACCATAAAATAGCGTCAATACTGGAACAAGAACCGAACCACCACCAAGTCCAGTCAGGGAACCTATAATTCCTGCTATTATTCCTCCGAATATGATCAGCAGAAATTCGGACAGGGACCCTACATCAATCATTTTTAAGGATTACTGCAGTTTATATATTTATTATGACATCTATGGGTTGTAAACCCATAATTGTTTTTTCCTTAAATTTCCTTTATTTTTCATTTTCTATAATATGACGACGAAAATTATTCATTGTCATATTCAAAATAAATGGAAAATTTTAATTTTAAAGAATGGGTATACAATTGCATGCTTTCAAAATTATACCGTGAGGAGGATGGAAAAAACATATATTCTGGAAATTTAAGTTACATTTTCCTCTCTATGACTGCCATAGCCATTTATACAGCGTGGGGTTTTAACAGGATATTTACTCCTTTCATTGAAATTAATGGATTCGGTTTGTCTGATGCTTTTTCCGGTCTCATATTGGGGCTTGAAGGTCTTGTAGGTATTTTTGCCGATCCAATTTCAGGATTTCTTGCAGACAGGAGATTTCTCTACCCCCATGATACAAGAGGCATAATGATCGTGACATCCATAATTGTAATGTTTTCCATGGTTGTTTTAATTCCCTACGCCACAAGCGTTAATGAACTGATTGCACTCTTAATTGCCCTATATATATCTGCACATTTTATGCGAACCCCATATAATTCCCTGATGCCAAAAACATTTGAAATGAAAAACTGGGGAGTTGCATCAGGATATATAAATTCCTTCCTTGCCATGGGTTCCATTGTTGCTTTTCTCTTAGTCGCAGGATTTGAAACGAAAATAGGGATCAAAAATACGGCGCTCATAGAAGGTATGGTTATCATTGTAACCGGCGTAATTACTCCCCTCATTGTAAAGGAGAAAATGCCAGAGGAAAGGGAGATAGTGGTAAAAGATAAGAAAACACTGGGAAAAAAGGTATCCCTCATGTTCAGAGACAGAAGAATATTGATTTATTTTCTGATTCAGTTCTTTTCATGGGTAGCCTATGAATCCATTGCCATTTACTTTGTTTCCTATGTGGACAGCGCAGGTTATTCCTTCACATCCTCGAAGGGCGGAGCACTTGTTTTTGCCGCCGTTGGCTTTGCAATCTTCAACCTCATTACATTTCTCTCATCCATTCCTCTGGGAATTGCGTACAGGAAAATGAGAAATAAGAAAAATATGATGATATATGGCCTCCTGCTCCTTACAATTACAATGCTTTTCGCATCCACTTACAGAACAATGGATCTGGTGATGATCTACCTTGCAGTTGGTGGGCTTGCATGGGGAACTTTTTTAGTTTCATCCTATCCCATTGGAGCCTTTCTCATAACTTCACTTGAAGGGGACAGGGAAGCAGCCCTTTCTTCTTTCTTTGGCCTTTCTGCATTCTTCAACAATCTTGCCCTCCTCACAGCAGCGGTTGGTATTTCATTCATATTGACAATTTCTTCCAATAACTTTGAATTCATGTTTTTGGCTTCTGCCATATGCGCAACCATATCCATAATACTTGTCCTGATGTTGAAAATTGACAATTTTATATTGTCTAAAGTGGAAAGCTCAGATATAAGGGAAATACTCCCAATGGAGGAACAATAATGGAAAAACATATGTCATATATGGACATACAGTAAACGTGAAAGCACTATTCATTGGCGGAAGTGGATACATTGGCAGAAATTTGATGTTACTTATGGGACACGAGGAGACAGATTACTATTCAAGACACAAACTTGAAGGTAAGGAGTTTGAAAAGTTTAACTGGATTGAAGGTGACGTTTCAGACCATGAAAAGCTTGTTCCATTGATCAAGAACTATGATACCATATACTACCTCAGCAACTCATACTCTGCAAATGAGGATGAGGCAATGAAGGTAAACGTATTTGGAATCAAGGCTGTTGCAAATGAAGTAAAGAGAATTGACAAGAATCAGAGATTGATATATTTTTCATCCATAAATGTCCATTATGGAAAGAATGAATATTTCAGAACCAGGAGGACCGGGGAGGACAACGCTTCCCTTGTGAAAAACCACCTCATAGTAAGACTATCCTTTGTATTTGGAGGGCACAACGATTCATTTATAAATTTGATCAACCAGCTCTATTCAAAGGGGGTGGACAGACTTCCGAGAGAGGGGAGGGCATCACCTACACATATTGAAGATATTGCCGAGACTATAAAAAAGAGTTCAGGCATAACCGGTGCCATCTATGCAAACTCATCATCCCAGCTCACATTCCTGGATTGCATGAACATATATGGAAAAAAGATGGGAAAGCCTGAAATAAAGGAAGCGGGAGGGATTCTTTCAAGACACGCAGGTGAAAAACTTGTTGAAGAGGGAAAGATAGACAAAATAACCCTTGATAGAATCCTGGAGGATTATTTCAGGGAGGCAAGTTCAGTAATCAGATTTATTAAGGATCAGAAAAAATTTGAAGATTATGTGCAGAATCTTCCTAAAGCATAACGTGGCCGATGGCCTCTCTATATATAAAAACACTCAATTTCTTAAAATATTTTAAACTATAGTCAGTTATTGCGTCTGAAAATCCCTCTTCCTTTTTCAGGGCGCAAAGGTATGAATGGGCAAGTGATACATGGGAACTTGCATTGAGCAGATGGGAGCTTCTTATATCCCCTGCAGCCATTTTCTGTTTCATATCAAGCCACACATCATCTGCATGATTTAATTTTTTTCTGCTTTCATCTGTCAGAGCTATGTCAGGATCTGTTACATTCTGGTATAACTGATCCAGCATATCGATTAACTCCCTTGTAGCGTTTATTCTTATTCCTGTTGAAACAGCAAGGCCCAGGGAAGCAAAGGCCATCTTAACACTGTTTTGAAACTTGAAATAATCTGAAGTAGAATCGATTTCAGCATCAATCAGCTCACAATATTCCTGAAGAAAGTTTTCATTATCCGTATGGTCGGATTCTGCCATGGGGGTTTATTTTCTTTTCATATTTACAATTTTTATAAAGAATCCAACGACAATTAATATGTTTACTGGGAAATATATGAAACAATAAAAGGAGGCATATCATTCAAAGTGTAAGCATCAAAACCATTTTCAATTGAATTTCAATGAAAAGTAGCCCCGGGCAGATTCGAACTGCCGTCGACGGGTCCAGAGCCCGTAATGCTTGGCCACTACACCACAGGGCTAAGTGGTTGGAGATTTTACACATCTATTAAAATGTTTCAATCTGATCCATATGAGTCTTTAAAAAGATTTAACCTTTTACTAATGCCTGAAATAAAATTAATTGGAAAAATAGTTATAAAAAGTAAATATGATGATATGTGAAAAACTGGAGTGCACATTTTAAATTTGACGATACATTTCAATGGAAAACCCTTGAAAAGTGCTTTCCCGAGATAATGGATGTGATAAAGGGAGATAAGAAGATTCCTCAGGAAGAGGAACAGATCATAATGGTCAGGCTTGAGTTGAATATGAGGGAAATTCAGAATAATAAAAAGCCCATTGGATTCCACTCGGAAGAGACAAACCTGAACCTCATATTTCCCATTGACAGAAAGGAGATGATCATTGCCCATTATAATCCATCTGAATCGGTAAGTGAGGCTGCCGATAAGATATCAAAAATCTTAAAGGCAAAAAAGATCAAATTTACCCTTGAATTTGATCAGATGAAGCTTATTGAACTTGTGCGGAACAGAAGGTAAGGTTCCAGCTGGCGACTGTTAATTATTAATATTAATCTTTCATTATCATAACGTGGATATTATATCATATTCAATAAAAATGCAGTTTCCGGAGATATCCGGTGAATATTCTGGTGAAGTTACCATAAGCATTTCCAGTCCTGATAAGATACTGGAACTTGATTCTGATGTGAGCGAGGTTGAAGATGTTCTCATCAACGGTCACGAAGTTAATTTTAAAATAATCCCTGAAAGTAAGAAGATAAAGGTGAACAATGTCTTTGACTCCGACATAAACCTTTATGTGAGATTTAAAAACAGGATAGGAAACAAACTTAATGGAATATATTTCTCTGGCAATGAAGACAATAGAATGATTACAACTGATCTTGAACCAAAGAATGCAAGATCTGTCTTTCCTTGCTTTGATGATCCCGGAAAAAAGGCAAGATTCACACTAACAGTTGTTGTGCCTCCAGGATATGACGTAATATCAAATACATCTGTGGATACGGAAATTATTGTGAATGGCCTCAGGGAAATTAAATTCCATTCCACACCTAAAATGGCAACATACCTTTTTTACCTGGGCATAGGGAAAATGGAGGAAGTAAAGCTTGGCTATAAGGGCAAGGAGATTATCCTTTCTGCCCCGGGACAGATAAGAGGTGATGCAAATTTTGCCCTCAAAGTTGCGGCCGATTGCCTTCTATTCTATGAAAACTATTTTGGTCAGGAATATTCACTCAATAAACTTCATCTCATTGCCATTCCTGATTTTGCTCCTGGAGCCATGGAAAACTGGGGAGCCATTACATTTCGGGAGAGCAAATTACTGCTGTACAGTGATAAAGATATGGATCAGAAAAGGGAGATCGTGGACACCATCGCCCATGAGATTGCCCATCAGTGGTTTGGAAATCTGGTAACCCTGAGCAGCTGGTCTGATCTTTGGTTAAACGAAAGCTTTGCGACCCTTATGGCTGAAAAGTGCGCCGCTGCGATCTACCCGGAACTGGGAATGGAAGAATATTTCGTGTTCAGCGATATGTTTTCTTCCATGTTTAAGGATTCTCTAAAGTGCACCCATCCTGTTGGACCGGAAGTTTCTGAAAATGAATTTGAGCAGATCTTTGACGAAATAAGTTATGGTAAAGGCGCCTCTGTTTTGAGGATGATAGAACACGCAATGGGAGAGGAAAATTTTAAAGAGGGAATATCAAAATACCTGAAGAAAAAGCAGTTTGAAAACGGGACAGCCACAGACTTATGGTACTTTCTAAACACGTGTTCTGGAGACATAAATATTCCAGAGATGGCCCAAAGCTGGATAAGCAAGCCGGGCTTCCCCATCATAAACCTGGAAAGGAAAAGCGATAACATTTTTAGCATAAGGCAGAGAAGGTTTCTTCTGAATGGCAAGGATCAGAGCTACTGGATTCTCCCCCTATTTCTGGTTGTAGATGGAAAGGAGAAAAATATAATAATGAATGGGAAGGACATTGAAATAGAGGCACAGACTGTGGAGTGCCTGAATAGAAATATGTATGGCTATTACCTGGCCGAGCCTCTTAATTTGAACTTCCCAAACCGTAATGATAAATGGACCCTTGCCCTTGAAGAAATGAGCCGATTTATGATGCTGATGAGTGGGCAAATTGAGCTTAAGGATTACATTTCATTTCTTGACGACAATTCAAAGGAGTTTTTCTATCCCATGTTCATGGCGGCCTCAACCCACATAAGGACCCTCTTTTTTATCAGTGATGGAGGATTCCAGATTTCATCAAAACTATCAAACCTGTTGAGGAAGATGCTTCAAACCTCATTCACTGTGAGGGATGATGCAATTTCTTTCTATGTAAGGGAGGATCTTAACAATACCCTTGCCATTGTGGACTGGACATATTCCGAACTTATGGGAGGGAAAATATCAAAACTTGAGAATATCCCTGGATATGAACAGGGGGCAGCTGCCATAGGTGCTGCAAGGAGCAGCATTAATTTCTATAAACTTTCAGGATATCTGAAGACCGTAAAAAATCCAGAACTCTATTCAAAGATATGTTATGGCATTGCATACACAAATTCCAAGAGCAGGCAGATAAAGATTCTTTCCATGCTATCTGACGGCAGGATAAAGTCTCAGGAGGCTCCTGTGGTGCTCTATGGCCTCATAACAAACCACAGATCGAGAAAACTTATGTTGCTGATGTTTGGGATGATCTCAAAGGCCATAAGAAATAAGTTTGGAGATACAGGCGCCGCATCCCTCCTGTTTGAGTATGCAATCCCCTATCTGGGCCTTGTTGATAGACAGGGCATTGAGAAAAAGATTGAAAAATATGGATCAAAGGACAGTACTCTTGGTGTGAAATCAGGGATGGAACTCCTTGAAATATATTCAGAAGTTAAAAAAAGGTTAGGATAGGTTTGTAAGTGTTTCAGGAACTTTCTGATCTGAAACCTTAACATTTTCACATGTGTTTTCCGATACAAGATTCTGAAGGGAAATATGGGTAGTCAGCCACATAACGGGAAGCATTATAAGCCAGTTTATGAGTGAATATATGATCTGGCCTTCCAGTGTAAAGAAAGGCCATATTCTTATCTCCAGAACATTTCCCAGATAGAAAATGGCCAGTGGAAATATGCTAAATATTACGGTTATGTATTCGTTTATGGCATAGGCCTGAACCCTTGGTGAATGGGAATAGGAATATGCCATCATTATACCACCAAGAAAACCACTGAGCGTCATGACATCAAATATGAGGCCGTTGTGATATGCTAGACCTGTAAGATAGGGAAAATACCATATGAGGGATATGACAACCCCAGCTGTGCTTATGATGGTGTTTGCAAGCCTTGTCCTTAAAACTGGCCTTATGAAACGGAATATGGAATAGGAAAATATGTAGCCTTCAAGAACCATATACATTGCAGATAAAAAGAAGAAGATTGGATTCAACTGCAAGCCGAAATACACTCCAATTGTTACAATGATTGGAGGCAGAATAACAGATGAACTTAAAAAGAGTAGCTGCAGCCTGCTGTTTCTGTTCCATCTTTCCGGTTCAAAATAGAATATGTGCCTTCCCTTCATATAGAATTTTGAAACGAATATATATGTGAGGAACAGAAGAATCAAACTGGAGAATACCGTTGGAAGGAGAATTTCATCAAGAAGGAACGCACTTATGGCGGGGAGAAGAGCAATATAACTTTCACACTGGCAGCTCAGAGCCCCTGTAATACCATATATTGCAGCCCCAACCCTGCCCATTGCTGATCTCTTATTTTCAATGTACCTTATAATGAGAAAATAGTTTTCTGAAACCAGTGAGGATATGCCAAAGAAAATCAGGAACTCTATGGGACTTACAGTCATCATCATATCCGGGCTTATGATGAAAATACCATATTTTTCCAGAATGGGAAGGGAATGGCCTACCCCAATGAAAAGGGTGTTTGCTGTTTCAATAGTGATGGGAATTACATATGGCTGCTGGAATAGGGATATTATTCCTCCAAGAAAGGCTATGAGAGTTAGGGTTGCAAAGAACGTTGTAACCCTGATTTTCTTGCCCTGTATTTTACCGCTGTTAAGGTATATGAATGCAGCATATAGAAGAAAACCAACAAGAACTATTCCTGCAGAGGATTCATGCAGGGAAAAAATTTCCATTAAGAACATTGAAAGCGCAACATAAAGTGAAATGTAAAAGAAGATTACCCTTGAACTGAAAATTAAAAAAAATGATAACAACATAAATGAAATCAGGACAGGCAGAAATATCTCAAGATATCCTGCTGCAAATGTGTGTATTATGAAAACATGCAGGAAAAAACCGGTTAAAGCTACTTCTGTGAATAGAAAAAATGAGATAAAAAATAAAAGGATTGATATGCCCGCCTTTTTTTCCATGGGCTTACTCTCCGTAGTACTGTCCTCTGTATAACCTTATCATCACTCCACCTATCAGGAGGAGTACACCAAGGCCAACACCATAAAGGGACTGATTGTAAATGTTTCCAAAGGGCATGGAAAGTATTTCAATGAGTATTACGATGGAAAGAATCCCCATGATGGAACTGTATGCCACATAGGTATTCTTTGAAATATTCCCCTCCTGCTTTCTTGCCTTTGGTGGAAATATTCCAAAGATCAGTGCAAAAGCAAACAGCAGGGATATACCAAGGAAAAGCCCAAGTATGCTTAGTCCCGCTAACACTGAAGGTGTGAAATTCATTCTTGAATACACCAGAATTGCTCCAATTCCAAAGGCACTCAGACCTGCAAAGGTTGCTGACAGTACTATGCCACCTATGTAAGGATTTGTGATCTTTCCCTGTTTTATCATCTTTGTCAGGAACATGACAAATCCGGTTATGACAACAAGAGGCACAATGTAGAATAGGGCAACAATCCCGTTATTTATTGGCACACCAGGCTCCAGTGCACCCCATGCTGAAAGTATGGCGAGGTATACAACTCCGACTATGGTAAGTGACACAGTTATGGGCCTGTCCACAAGTTTCAAAGATGCTTTCGTGTCCAGATAGGGGAGCAATACGAGATAGGCAAGGGGGAGCCCGGCAAATATTACTGTTGCATAGAATGGTCCGAGTCCCTGAGCAAACTGGAAATCAAGCTCCTTGTATATGAATAGAAGGAACCATGGTGGGTAGGCAGGAACGTTCATTGCCAGAGGGCTGTTTGGTGCAACCTGAGGAAATGGGGAAAACAGTGCGGGTACATTTGGCATAACTGCAAGTATGGATGGGATTATCACAACAATGCCCAGTGTGAGAAGAACAATCTGCATCATGTACATAAGATTGTACGGATACCATGGCTTGTAGCTTCCATCATCCCTGTCAATGGCCGGTGCCCTGTCCCCTGAATCCTTCCCTGAAGGCATTATGGTATTGTACTCTGCAAGGAAGAAGTGGGCAAGGAAGAATATGCCAATGAGTGCCGCCAGAACGATGTGCCATGCAAGGAGACGATGGAACAGTGATAATTGTGTTCCACTTCCAAAAAAGAGAGAAGTCAAATACTGTCCAATGACTGGAACTGCACCAGATATTCCTCTTCCCACATCTGTTGCATCTGCTGAGAGAACATCACCGCTCATGGAATATCCGAAGAACCCAACACCTATGGTCATCAGTAACAGAAGGATTCCAGAAAGCCACTGCATCTGCCTTGGCTTCTTGTAAGCACCCACGAAAAGATTTCTCAGCAGGTGAATATAAACTAACACTATCATGGCGTAGGCTCCGTAAAGGTGCGTTGTCAGTATGATTGAGCCAAAGGGTACGGTGTTAAGGAATGCCTCTGTGCTATTATATGCATTGGAGGGCTGGTAGTAAAATAAAAGTATCAGGCCTGTCACTACCTCATAGAGGAAAACGGCCGATACCATAGCCCCTGTCCAGAACATAAACCCTCCGGACTTTCTCATGTAATCCGGAACCTTTCGGGGAATGGGCTGAGGGTCATTCATTATTTTTTCAATTAAATTTTCATTTGCCATATTATCAACTCATCCTTTTGTAACTGTGACTGTTGTCTGAGTAGTTGATGGTAGGGGATTGCCCCCAGACAGGTCACTTGTGTGCGCATATATTACAGGGCCAACAAGACTCTTGACATAATATGAATCCGTATCAGGATCGCTTCCTTCGTGGGACATTATTACATTTGGCAGTGGCCTTTGGGTTGGACCGTTAACTACCTTGAAACCTTCAAAGGGATCATAGGTGCTTCCATGGCAGTCGCAGTGGATTTTTCCATCGAATGATGAGGATGTGAATGTGTGGTACCTTATCTCGGGTGGAACACATCCCAGATGCTGACATATGGCACTTGAAGCCACCACAGACTTGTATGGCCCAACACCGCCTGGCGACTGGAACTTTGCCCCTGTCAGAGGTATTGTTACAGTAACAGGTTTAATTTCCACATCCTTGTTGTTTGAATCCCCAAGCCTCAATAGAAAGTTTGGTTCATCCACCAGAGGATAGTCGAATGTTACAATTTCTGGATTGTTTACTACTAAAGAGTTTGTACTTATGGGCTTTCCAGTGGTATCGACAAGTTTCAGGGATGGAAAACCTGTGAGGACAGGTGCACTGCTTGGTATAATATTTTGAATTCCGCCTCTCAAAAATCCTATGGATGCTGCGCCTATGGCCAGTACACCCATCATTTTTATGAAGTTTCTCCTTGAACTGTCAGGAGGAGTTGTCTCCTCCCTGTCTTTTTCTGACATTTTTACCACTTTACATTACGTGGATGTTCCCCATCATCCATCCAATTGTAGCCATTGCTCCGCCCCAGCCTGATACTCCAGTTCCACAGGGTGCATAACACTGCCATGAAAGGATTGAACCTGAGGTCTGGTTAAGATAGAACTGAGCGTGGGTAACTGTTCCTCCATTTGGATTGTTTCCTGCCCAGGAGGGTATGTTTACTATAACCTTTCCACCACTGATTATACTGAAGGTGTGCGTTACATAATATCCACCAGTTGTTGCGTTTCCAACCCATGGAAGGCTTGAGACTCCCCATCCAGCCCCCTGCATTATGCTGATGTTATTAGAGGCGTTGCCAGAGAGTGTGGCGTTCTCTGCCATTTTGGTTCCATTATATATGTATTCCTTTCCACCAACAGTTCCAACTACCTTTGCAAAGAAGCTGTTATTCTGAGTTCCATTTGCAGTTGCGTTGCCCAATGCCGGGCTCGTACCGCTGTCATAATCGATTATGGTTAGAGATATGAGCTGATGGGAGGGCAGGTAAAGATTTGCTGCGGATCCCAGCGTTCCATTGGGCTCCAAAACAAAGTAAGCTGGTTGCCTGTGGTTAATTGTGGAGTTGTGGAACCAGTTGTTTGGCGTAATTATCAGTGTTAAGGATGTTTGCGCCGCAGATGGTGCCGTTGTGCTGACATTGCTAACAGATTCATAATAAGCTGCTCCTATACCAATTCCTGCGATCACTACAATCACAGTCATTATGGCGTAAAATGCTTTTTCAGATGCCATAAGGGGAAATTTAGCCTGAGAATTTAATCAGTGAGCCTTACATGTTCAGTTAATTAAAGGTGAAAAAAATTTGTCATATAATCTATATGTCTTATTCTGAAGGTTCCTACTTAATAAGTTTCAATAAAAAACTGAAAACATAATTTTAAAGAAAATTTTATTTGTTAATTCCCAGGCCCTCTTAAAAATAGGGAACTATGCTCTGATCAAACTCTCCATTCTCTTCTGGACAGCTTCCGGAGGCATATGGCCTCTTGTGTAATAATAATAGGAATCAAAGCCCCATTTCATCAGATGGGCGATCTGGCCCTTTATTGTTTTGTCTGTTTTTCCTCCAAACAGATAGTCTGAAAGTATGAGGGTTGCGTCTGAGCCTCCCCTGTTCATGATACAGAAAATTTCAGGCTTGAACTCCTCGATTTCTCCCTTTCCCTTTAATTCTTTGCTGAGGGAAGAAAAGGCAACATCTGCTTGAAGGATGGCTATATGTCCAAGCTTGGGCATTGAAAGATTGTTTATGTCCCCCGCCACAAAGATATTCCTGTATTTATTGTGCCTCATCTCACTGTCTGTTGAAATGAAACCATAGGCATCTCCTATTCCCGATTCCTTAACAAAATCAGGACCTCTGTATGGGGGTATGACAATTGTAAAATCGCTCTTATCCTCAGTTCCATCCTCATATTTAACAGAATCCGGCTCAATGCTTTTGATCACCTTGTTATTTTTTACCTCGATTCCACTCTTTTCTATGAAGGGCTTCAGATCATTGTGGACTTTTTCCCCAACATCCTCGAAAAATATTTCACCGGGAGTGAAAACGGTTATGGTCGATTTTTCCCTCAGATTATTCTCCCTGAGAAAATGATCAACCATAAACATGATTTCTCCAATGGGGCCCTCGCAAGGTGCAGCCAGAGGTATCTTTGTTTCTTCTGACCATGGCGTCTTTGCCGAGCCAATTACTATTTTTCCGCCATTAAAAGAGTTTAATTTCTTCCATAATTTTGGAGCCTGAGTATCATCGCATACGGAATAGGCGTTTTCATTGAACCCCGGCATGGCATCGTAATCCTTTACAGCTCCTGCCGCAATGAGGAGATAATCGTATTTAACCTCCTTTCCACTGCTCAGCTGCACTGTCTGTTTTTCAGGGTCAATCTTCTCCACTGTGCTATTTATAAAATCCACGTCCCCCTTCTTAACAATCTTTTCAAAGGGAATCTGAACCTTTGAAACCTCCTTGCCCTCAAGGGCCACTTCTGGAAGAGATGGCTTTTCAAGGCTTGTTTTCCTCATATCTATAAGGGTTACCTCAAGCTCATCCTTCATGTATTTTCTTACATTATACAGAAATCTGAGACCTGCAAAACCTCCCCCTATAATCACCAATTTCTTTGACATAATTCACCGTTCTTACACAATCGTTTTTAGGTATAAAACAATCATGATTATTTATCACATATGTGAAAAAACATGTATATTATTAATTAAACACCCTACACCACATTATTAAAATATTTTTATAATTAGTTTCATGTTTGCAATGAATGGTGTTTATAATCCTGCAAAAACCCTCTTTTGGACAGATTTTGGCATCATTTTTGCAAGAGTTATAAGCCTTCCAATGGATTTTTCACCCCTTCTGTTCATTTTTCTATGCATATTGTGATGCTTCAGGAGCCATGGCTTGATCTCCTCATCCCATTTTTGCTGATAAAGGGAAGGATTATCCTTTATAATGCTTTCTGCCGCAGATTTGCCTGTCCAGAATGCTCCCTGAAGGCCACCTGCAGTTGTGTTCAAAACTGCATTTACCATATCTCCTGTGTAAAGGTAATTTCCCTTAACCACTGTATCAACTGGTCTGGAAAGTGGTATCTGGTGAGCCATTGTGGATATAATATCACCCTTAAGTTCGGGATATATACTATCAAATTCATAAAGAACATTTTTAGGCTGTTTTCCTGTCCCAGGATAAAAGCATACACCTATTTTCCTGGAATGATCTGATTCCGCAAAATCCCACAAATAACCGCCCGGAACACGATCACTGAACCAGAGGATCATCTGGAAATCCTTCCTTGCCGGCACATTTCTTATCTCCTCATAGGCAACCAAAACTTCATTCTTCGATAGTTTTGGGCCAAAACTGGATTGGGGACCTGCAGCAAATATTATGAATTTTCCTTTGTATGATCCCTTATCGGTCTCCACAGTATTTCCATCCACCGAGTTGACTCTTGTGTTCATCTGTATGTTCAGTGGCTTTCCTGCAAACTCCTGTGCAAGGAACTTCTCATAAAGAGTGAAATCATAAACAAGCCCAACAGTTTTTTCAAAGTTAAGGTCAATCCTTTTCCCGGATTCTGTCCTGAAACTCATGTTTTTAATTTCAGCTGATACGATCTTTCCAGAAGTGGGCATGCCTATCTTTTTAACCCATTCAAGAGAAACTGCACCGGTCGATCTTACGGGGAGGCCTACCTCCTGCTTTTTGTCAAGTATTATGTAAGAGATGCCATTTTTTTCAAGCTCCGCTCCGGCAGATAGACCTGCAGTTCCTGCTCCTATTATTATTACATCATAATCATGGTCTGTCAATTTATAACCCTTAATTGTAAGTGCTTAAAAATTTTTAGACTTGAAACGTACCCTCAGCCGGGGATTCCTCCAGACTTAAATAAGCATGCCAGTATTTTATATACTTTTCAGTTATGATATATCCATGATTGAACAAAAAACCATAAAGGCAGGAGAAAAAGAGATTGAGTACATCAAGATAGATATGTACAGCGCACCGGTTGTAATGGTTAAAGGAAAGAACGGTTATGTTATGTGCGGTTATTTAAACCTTGGAACGGCAGAAAAACTCGGGGATGCAGGTGCCATGGTGAGAGGAGTAAAAGATCTGGATACACTGCTTGATGCCAAAATTGAAGATTCCACCTCAAGGGGAAAGGATCTGGGCCTGCTTCCAGGAACCAGGGTCAGGGACGTGCTGCATCTTTTATGAAGAAAAATGCAGCTGTTGCGGCTGTTTTCTTCAAGAGGAAAGTTATCCTTATGAGAAGAAAACGCAGAACAGATGACCCATGGTCGGGGGACATGAGCTTCCCGGGAGGATTTGTAAGAGAAGGGGAAACACCAATTGAAGGGGCAATGAGGGAGTTTGAAGAGGAGACCGGGATTGATAGAGGCAAACTTATTTTCTATAAGGAATACGATGTTTTTCACCCAGTGAGATTCGGTGACATAAATGTTAAGCCCTTTCTTTTCAGAACAGACCAGGAATACGCAATAACACCAGGGGATGAGATGGAATACGGAAAATGGTACATCTTATCGAGGGCGATTGAAAAAAGCAACGAAATTTTTGGAAATTACATTGAAATAGAGGGTGATATTGTATGGGGTCTGACTTACCGCATTCTCTCAGAAATTTGCAGAAAAGATGAAGGAATATTAAAAACTGAATAGCCTGGTGCCCTCTGTTGAAGGAGAAACCCTCATAACAAAATCAGATACCATCCTGAGCTGACTCTGGATCTTCCAGACATCCTCTCTTTCTGCAAGCACAAGGACAAATCCCTGCATGCCTCCCCCAAGAAGTCTGGATGCTTTTGCTCCACTCTTCATTGAAAGATCGATTATTTTATCAACCTTATCCCCGGAAACCTTGCTTCCAAGAGATTTCTTTATTTCCCATCCGTAGTTGATATTTTTACAGAAATTTAACCAGTCTCCGTCAACACTGTTTCTTGCCATATCAACAGCAATCCTTTTAAGGTCTGTGAGCTTTTTAATTACCTCCCTTTCCCCTTTTTCTGATCTCTCAACCTGTTCCCTCAATACTTCTGAACTTTCCCTGGTGCTTCCCGTATATGCTATAATCATACCTTCATCGAGTTTCTTCATTATGCCGCTGTTCTCAAGATGCTGGAAAACCACATCTTTCCCCCTTGAACTCATATGCTTGAAACCGCCTTCTGCTATTGCGTATGGGTCCTGTATACCAAGGGTAATTCCAAAGAAATTCTTCTCGATCTCATAGGAATGCCTTGCCAGTTCCATATTTCCTTTAAAATCGCCCTTCAATTCCTGTATTATTCTGAGTATGGAATTCACCATTGCGCTGGATGACCCCAGACCTGAACCTGGAGGGACCTCCCCATTGATATAGAGCCTTCCCTTCAAAATACCATTTTCCATGAAAAGTTCCATTATCTTTTCCTGGAAATTGCTTTCCTTATTTCCTCCAAAAACCACTGTTTTTAGAAAATCCCTTGAGGTTATCTCCAATGGAGAACTGTCTTCCACATAGCTCACATACACCCCTCTATCAATTGTTGTATTGATTACATCCGTTCCGTATTCTTCCAAAAAAGGAGATATGTCCGTGCCACCACCTGCGAAGGATACCCTTAAAGGGCTGTACGCGCTAATCCTCATCATTAAATCTCTTAATACAGATTGCTTTTAATACTGTTTTGATCGAAATGCGAAAGGCTATTAATTGAATTCATCTTTTAGTATATGTGTATATCTGGACAGAAATCCTGAGGCCAAAAAATTTATCAGAACTACTTGTTTCAAGAGAAACGAGAGAGCAGATTTTGAACTGGGTCAAGTCGTGGGAGGATGGTGTTCCAGTAAAAAAAGGATTGATCCTCTGGGGTGAACCAGGTTGCGGGAAGACTTCCACTGCATATGCAATTGCAGGTGAAAAAAACTGGAACATTCTTGAAATAAACTCCTCCGATTATAGAAATGAGACTTTTCTAAAGGAAACGGCAGGGATGTACTCCCTTTATTCAGATATAACACTGTTTAATGAAAAGAATCAAAATGCTGATCAACTCAAACTAATACTTATCGATGAGGCGGATAATATATTTGAGAGAGCCTCATCGGGAAAATCAAAGGGTGATGGAAATGAAATTGGAGGATACAGGGCGATCATAGATATTTTAAAAACCACCAGAAGCCCCATAATAATAACAATGAACGATTTCTGGGATTTCAGAAGAAAATCAACCGGCAAGGAAATAATTTCAAAATGTGAAGTAGTACAGGTTTCAGTATATAAAAGAAAAAACGATCTGGATTATAAGGCAGCCTTAAAAAAGCTTGCTGACGACCTGATGGATCTGTGCACAAAATATAATTTCAAGGCAGATAGAAATGCCATAGAGGGGATAATAAGGGAAGATCTCCCGGATATGAGAAGTGCCATAAATGATGTTGAAAGATACGTTCTTTCTGGTTCAGGAGCTGAACCAGTTGGGAGCCTCAGGGATGTTCATGGCCAGATTTTTGACGTGGTGCGGTCACTTTTAAAGGGAAATGACATTTCTGCCAACCTGAGGCTTATAAGAGATGTGGATGTAGACAAGGATACATTGATACAGTGGGTAAGCACCAATGGTGTAAAGGAATGCCATACCATGGATGCTGTGGTAAACATAGAGGACCTAGTTTCAAGAGCAGATTTGCTTTCTAGAAAGGCCTCAAGAATGAACTACTACAGATTATGGATATATGTGGATGACATTGTGGCATCATCCTTCACGGCTGTTGATAAGAAGGGGGGATATACAAAATATGAATTTCCAAACTATATAACTGCCATGAGCAAATCAAAAAAGAGCAGAAATTCCATAGACAGGGTTTGCAGAGCCATGGAACTGGCCTTCCACCTTTCCTATGGGGATGCCATTGAAATGAGGCCATATTTCAGGGAACTTTCCAGAGGCCTTAAGAATCCAGAAACCCAGATATCCCAGTATCTCAATGAGAAAGCAGAGGAAAGTTTAAAAGATTCCATGCTTTCGGAAAAGAAAAAGAAATATGAACCTGTTACTCCGGAAGATATGAGCCTCTATCTTTCCTGATTCTTAATGATGTCCTTACATTTTTTAATTGTTCCGCTTACCCTGAGCACAGATACGGATTTCAGTTTCCTTCGGGCATAGGATAAAATATATTCCTTTGAAAATTGGTTTCCAAGCACTATGGAATAGTTTTCATCTCTGTATTTTTCTTTGGCACCAAATTCCCTGTAAATATCCCTTACAGCCATATTCAGATCATTTCTTGCCCCTTTAATGAGAATATACCTCTTCCTGTAGGGTGAACATTTCATATCGCATGGGATTTCCTGAGGGTTTAAAGATTTGATCCATGCCCCTATTCAGTAACCCATAGAAATTGAACTGTACATGTTTCAATTTTCCCATCACAATTGTGCAAATCATAAAATTATTTATTGTAGCATAGTATCTCCCCCTTACATTAGTTAAAGGTAGAATAAAATGGTAAATCACTCAAATCTTTACGGAAGGATATCCGAAAGCTGGAATTCACTGAAAAAATCAGAAATACTGATATTTCAAAGGCAGAGAATGGTCGACTGGAGAAGGGGAGGTGCAATAGAAAGAGTGGAGCACCCTACAAGGCTGGACAGGGCCAGGGCTCTGGGTTACAGGGCAAAGGATGGTTATGTTGTTGTCAGGGCCAGAGTAAGGAGAGGTGGATCTAACAGGCCAAAAATTATGGGAGGAAGAAGGCCTAGAAGGATGGCATACAGTAAACTTACAAGAAAGAAAAGCATACAGTGGATTGCTGAAGAGAGAGTTGCAGACAGGTACCCCAATATGGAAGTGCTGAACTCATACTATGTGGGAGAAGATGGATTTTACAAGTATTACGAAGTCATACTGGTAGATAAGAGCAAACCTGAGATATACAATGATCCCAGAATTTCCTGGATTTCCGAACCCCAGAACACCGGTAGGGTTTACAGAGGACTTACATCCGCAGGCTATAAGGGAAGAGGTCTCAGGACAGGCAGAAAGAATTCTGCAAAAAGCAGACCTTCCATCAGAGCCAACGGAAGATTAAGGAGATAATCCTTTTTTGCCGCGGTGGCCCAGTGGTACGGCGCCAGACTTGAGATCTGGTTCCCTTTGTGGATCGGGAGTTCGAATCTCTCCCGCGGCGTCATGTATTGTTTTGAAATTGTGTTTTACTTCTAAATAAAATCGTTGAGATTTTGAACCCTATATGAGTTAAGTTTTATTGAAAATTCATTGCAAACTGTTTTTCCTTTTCAGTGCTTATTTGAACATGAGACACAAATATATTTGGACTTAAAACATGTTAAGTTTTTATGGCACAGGATGGTCTCCAAAAAATGGATCTATCCAAGACTGGAACGATATTAATTCAATTGCTGCTTTTTCTATTTCATTTTCACCATGATTTGTTCATTCTGTACCACTGAAGAGTTTGCCTTATTCCATCATCATAGTCTGTATAATTAAATGATGGAAATAACCCCTTGAACTTTGAATCATCAATCACATATGGTTCAGTATATTCATACATTAATTCCAATAGCTCCATTGCCTGGGAATTTAGTATGCCAGAAATCGCTATGAGAGACTTTGGGACTACCCTTACCCTTGGTTTACTTCCCACGTTCAAATATATCTTTGAAATGAACTCACGGGCTGAAATAGTTTTACCACAAACATGGAAGACCTGGCCATGGCTTGTGGCATTATCCACAAGTTCCATGGTCGCTCTGGCTGCATCTCCTATGAATGTGAACTGGTGATCCATATCGGCATTGCCTGGCCATATGGAGGTTTTTCCGTTTATGGCATTGCGAAACATGGCTCCATATAGATCGTTTGTTACGTTTGGACCATAAAAATCTGCAAATCTAGGGATTATGAGGTTGAATTTCCCTCTTTTGTGCCCTTCCATCAATTCTGATTCGATTTTATTTCTTATAATACCCTTTCTCGAAATTGCATCGTGAGGATGATTCTCATCTACAGGTAAATATTTAAATCTTCCATAACCGTAAACATTCCCTGGAAATACAAGGAGGGAATGATTTTTTGCACATCCCTTCATAATATTCTCCATACTCCTTACATAATTCAATTTCCAATCAGAGTATGGAAAATTATGTCCAGCGTAAACAACAGAAGCACCCTGACAGGCTCTCAAAACCTGTTCCTCTGACATTATATCGACCTGAATGGTTTCCGTACTTTTTGAAAACATTCTCCTCCCCTTTTCCAAATCTCTGCAAACTGCCAGAACCTCCTTTCCTTGCTTCTCTAATTCTCTCACTATGGCATAACCGTAGGCACCCGTTGAGCCAAAAACCAAGTTCTTACCTTCAGATCTGTCTCCAAGGTCTGTATAAATACTCATTAGTTAGTTTAATAACTAATTAGTAGATAAACATTCTGGTGAGAATACTTTAATTATAGGATGCCATATCTTCAACCATGCCGAGGGTCGTTCCAGATTATAAAAAGCAGGCCAAAGATACAATTCTGGATTCAGCGTCAGAACTATTCTTCAGAGGTGGCTACTCAACCACCAGCATGGATGATATTGCCAGAAGGATAGGTGTTACAAAGGGCACTATATATATCTATTTCAAGAGCAAAGAGGATGTTCTGTACAGTGTGTGCAACAGAAATATGAAAATGCTACAGGAGGCTCTTAAGAATGTAAACCCTGAGGATTTTCTTGATATGGGGAACAGGTTTTTCGAAACAGAAATGAAAATGCCAGACCATGTCAAATTTCACTGGATTTTTGCCATGGGAGAGATGGAAAGTAATCCTGAAATCAAAAATATTTTATCGAAAAGTTACAACGATTATGTTATACTTCTAAAGGAAAAGATAGACCAGCTTAAACTTGGAAAAAAAATATCTGAGAACACTGATTCTATTAATCTCGCCCGCATTCTCATAGCTTTTCACAATGGAATGTTAATGAGCGTTATGCAGGGTCTACCGGAAAGCACAGCCGTTGAATTATTCAGAGAGGGGATGTTTTCCCTCTTACAGAGTCACTACAAGACAACTGGTTAATAGGTTGCCTGTGCTTTAAAAAGATTGGTGTTGAAACTCATATTCCTTCCTGTAAAATCCATGAATTTAAAATTTTTTAGAAGAATTTACCATCACTTGCTGACCATTCTGACCTTTAAGAAAATCAAATACCTTAACCTCAATCTGGAAATTTGATATTTCGAGAAATGTAGATTTACAAATTATTGCAAGTATCTCTTCCCGGTTCTTTTCATATTTCTCAATCTTTCCTATTCTGTATGATCATTCAAAAGTTTTCTGTCTCAATTAGGCAGTAATGGTACAGAGATCATTCCTCTGCATGATGTATATGGCAGTTAAAAAAAGCCTTATAGAATTTAAGTCATATGGATATTTTAGAACGTTTTCCAACACCATATAAAATTCTAAATAACCATACGTAATCAATCTGCCCGTTACATATGACGGATGAAAATGCTATTTATATTGTGAAAGAAGATTTCAAACGTTCTTATGAATATTCTGTTAAACTGAAACATGGCGACAGGGTGATTCCCACGGAGGGGAAGGAATCCGTTAAGGGATGGATATGGTGCAGAAGCATGGATGGTACTGAAGCTTGGGTTCCAGAGACCATAATAGTCCAGAAAAATGGAAAATTTTCGGTTAATAGCGATTATGATTCCACTGAACTTACAGTCAGGAAGGGTGAGACAGTTAAGGTTCTGTATGAAAATTCTGGATGGTTTTTTTGCAGGAAAGATAACAAAGATGAGGGATGGTTGCCTGAATCAATTCTAAACAGGCTATGATTGAAACTTAATGAAATGATATCATCTGATCTTTAAGATCGGATTACATATGTTTTCATGAAATTATTGGTTTTGAATGGAATAAGATTGTTATCATTCACATTTCTAAATGGCTCATAAAAAATTTGTGGGAAATTATTTTAAATTGGTTTGAGTATTTTCTGACCTATAAAAGTTCGCCCACTGCAAGGGCGAACATGAGCGTCAACATAATGTAAAGAACATATCTTCTGGTATCTCCATTCATTATTTTTAATGCCATTTTTCTTGACATATTCTCATATTTTACATATAAGGCTGACATGAGAGCGAAAATGAAATCGAAATTTCTATCTTCATATTTTTCTCCCTTCCTTTCCTCTATTTTTGGGAATATTTTGGAGAATGTTATCCTTGATGGATTTGAATAGTTGAAGGAATTATATGTCCTGTCAATATCAAGTCCTCCGTGCCATGGCTTGACTTTCCTGAAATGCCTTGGCCTGGTTAAGTAAAGAGGAATCAGAATAATGCCAGCCATTACAAGTATTAACATTGGCGACACAACCCCAAATGTGTTTCCATAACCTGGTGACTGAATTACTGACCATCCTGGAAAAATTGTTCCTCCTGTGAGAAATGAATAGAAAACAGAGCTTCCTGGAACCTTTATGGATAAGAGAATGAATAAAAGTGGAAATAGTATGGAAAGAACAATAAGAATAAAACCGGTACGGTAGGATTTCACAACCCCTGACCCCTCGGGATGATCCTCTATGGAAACACCCAGGAACGATACAAATTTTGTAAATGAAATCACTGAAATACCTGCAGATAGTGCTGCCATTGAGCCTGCAAACACTGCGATAACTGACAGGTAGGAGAGTCCGGAAAGAGAAATGATAAAAAGGCTTTCAAGAAGCATCCATTCCCCTATACCTCCACCCAGAGGAATAAGACCCATCATTGAAATAGCTGCAACGATAAGACCGCCCTTTCCAATGCTCTTCCACTCCTTGCTATTAAAGGAATCAGCATAAAATGATGTTGATGATAAAATAACAGATTTGCCAGCGCCGTGCATGATTACATATATGAGAAGTGCGGTTGTTGAAAATTGTGAAAGGGCATAGTTCGCTGAATAGGCAGAAACTGAGGATATACCAGAAAGAATGATCATTGCACCAACGTTTTCAATTGTACTGTATCCCGCAAGAACCCTGGGGCTTTCAGATGTGCTTGAGAATATGGAGCCAAAAAGCATTGAAATGGATCCAATCACAATAAGGGCAATAGGGATTAAGTAATACAGATGGTAACTTATCACCGAAAACTCAATTCCATAAAGGGAAACGGATGGGATCATGACACCTATCAGTATTGCCCGGGATGAATCGATTCCACTTCTGCTTAAACTGTACCATTCAGACATCTGCATGGGTATAATGCCTGCCTTCACCACAAAACCTGATACCCAGAGCGCCTCAGATATCTGGCTATGCAATATGCCATAGAATGAAAAATTTCCATAGGATGAATATGCAATTGCAGCAGCGAGAATGAGAAGAACTGTGCTCACCTCACCGATAGACAGAAAGACGTAGGAGGATAGAAGGTATTTTTTATCATAAAGGCCAAGGGAGTAGGATGCTGCCAGTGTGAATATTTCCCAGAAAAGGATAAATGTGATTGAATTACCAGAAAATAGAACTCCAACTATGCCCAAAACTACTAAGTAAGATAGGAATTCTCTTTCCCTCATCCACCTTGCAAGAATTTTATTGGTGGACATTATGAACCATATGACTCCAATCCCTACGCCAAAGGCTGCCCCTGTGTTGGTGAATTTTAGATCGAAATATCCTGAGGAGAAATCCCCTATTTTAATACTGTTCAGAAGAAGGAGAATGGAAATTAAGATCAATAAAATAGAATAGAAAAGATTTGTAATCCTCCCTGCCCTGTTTGATATTATGGCTGTAAAGAGACCAGGCACAAATATGAGAAATAGGATAAGCAAATTCATATCCTTCCCCTCGCCTTTTCTATGGCTGCCACTATAACAAAAGGATCGGGTGGGCAGCCTGGAACCTGAACATCCAAACCGGTAATTTCAGATATGGATTTTCCCATTAATCCCCCTGAGATGGCACATGCCCCCACTGCAAAGACAATTTTAGGAGAAGCCATTGAATCAATGGCAGCTTTGAGAGGAGCAATCATACCCTCTGTGAGAACACCCGTTATCATAATGGCGTCTGCCTGTCTTGGTGTGTTGGTAAAACTAAGCCCGAGGCGGTTCATATCATATTGGGGTGAATTCAGGGCCATGATTTCAAGATTGCATGCACCGCATGTTCCCGAATCAAACAGATATAATTTCATGGATTTTGAAAGAGATTTTTCAACCCTTACCATATTTATCTGAGGGATCTGCATTGATGGCTTGAATTGAGGAAAACAGATTCCACAGGATATGCATTTCCCTGAATCCACCCTATCATCTTGTATGGCATCCACGGGACAGTCAACTTCCCCGCTCATATCCCTCATGGGCAAGGTTGCCCACGGAGATAGGGCTTCATTCTTTCCTGATGGGAATGATGATGTTACTATGCCTTTCTTAAGAGAACGCAAGAACCATGCTTTCATCTTATATCACCAGTTTCGGATACACATAAACCAAGGCTTTCCAGACCAAAATAAAAATCTGCAAAGTTATTTCCCTTCATTGCATCTGCAAATACTCTTAAATTCCAGAGGCTGGGAGAAGAATATTTGAAAAATGATATTTTTCCTGATCTTACTGAAACAATCATTGATAAATCCCCTGATGGTGTCTCCATATAACCTGAAATTTTTTCCCCCGTTCCCTGAATTTTATCCATTTTTACCTCTTCCATTATTTTAAATCTGCTGTTCCTTTCCAGTATTTTTTTAATGATTTCCCAGGAAGAGAATATTTCTTCCGATCTTACAACATATCTTGCCAGTGAATCCCCTGAATCTACCGTGCTTATGCGGACATTCAATTTATTGTAATACCTGTGCTGTGACCTTCCATCCATATTTTTCCCAAAACCACGCAAAACTGGGCCTGCGGATATTTCATCCCTTATTATGGCAGTGCTGTCTGTCCTGTCTATAAAAATTCTTGAATCCATTAGGGTTCTGTAGATCTCCGTATATTCCTTAACAATGGATTCAAGTTTTTCATATATATTTGAAACGTCAATTTCCCTTCCTGTGCCTCCAGGTTTATTGATGCCGAAGAAATATCTGTGACCAAAGGTTTTTCCTATAATCCTTAATAATTCCTCGCGAAGCAAATATATATTCATGGACCCTATGTTTTGAGAAGCCCCTCCCGAAAGCCTACCTGCAACAAAAAGGTGGTGAGATATGCGTTCCATCTCCATCATAAGTATTCTCAGATCCATAATTTCCTGTGATACTTCTATGCCGGAGGACCTTTCTATAAGATCACAGAACAGGGAAGAGTAGGAAGCAGAATGTATGCCGTTAATTCTTTCCATCAGAAGGACTGCTTTCGGTATATCATTTCCAGACACCGATATTTTCCTGTCCTTGAATGATGTATCATAGTTCATTGCCTCAATCCTTTCTCCAGAGGTTAGGAGAGAGAAGTAAATACTTTCAGTAAGCCCTCCTGCCGAGGGACCATAGGGAAATAGGGATAATTTCTCAGTTGGTTTAAGATCCACGCTTCTCTTTTTCAATAAATCGCCTGAAAAATCTTCCAGAGCTTCTGAGTATCTTCTCAGAGCAAACATTTTACCGTCTTCTTCAAACACAATTCTTACAGGAGAGATCACAGGACACCACCAAGATAAAGAAAACCAAAAAGGAATGCCATAAAAACACTGAATACAGTAACCCCGATCTGCTGGAGAGAGATTGGTTCGACTCTTTCGCTGTTGCCAGAGGAATAGGCCATGAGAAAAACCTTATAATTCAGTGAAAGGAATATTATGGCAAGAAGAGCAATCAGAATGATAGCTGCAACATAAAAGCCCTGTGAAAACATTGCAGATAAAATCAATAGTTCACCAATGAATGTTCCAAAGGGAGGGGCCCCTGTAACGGAAAAGGATGAAAGGGAAAGGGTATAGAAAGTTAACTTTGATCTGCTGTGCAAATCATGGATGCTTTTGATGTTTCTTGTGCCGTACATCTCCAAAATATTACCCGATGAGAAGAATGCCCCCGCCTTGCCAAAGGCATGGGTCAGGATTATCAGAATGGCACCAATGAAAGCAGGGCCACCCAAAACAAGGCCAAGAAGTATCAAAGACATATTTTCCATTGTTGAATAGGCATACATTCTCTTGATGTCTCTCTGTGAAGCCATTACCAAAGCAACAAACAATATTGTGACAATGGCAAAATAAACTGTGAGTTCTCTTACTACCCCACTCATTGTTGGTTGAAGAACGATATATATGGCGTAAACTGCCACCGGAAGGAGGGCAGAAGAAAATATGGCACTGACCTCGGAGGGTGCCCTGCCATGGGCATCGGGGAGCCATGAGTGCATTGGAAATAGCCCGGCCTTTGTGCCAAATCCAACTATGCCAAGCAGGGCAGCCATCGGAATTACCGGTGAATTCACTGGTGAAGATGGAAATTGGTTACTCAGCAGAGATGTTATTTCAAGAGTTCCATAGAACCTGTAAATTATTATAATGGAGATCAGGGCAATTGAGAGCCCCGAGGAAACGACAATCACATATCTCCATGCAGCCTCAATGTCTGCGCCTTCACCCTCTATTACAATTAGCAGTGCACTGGCAGCAGTTGTACCTTCTATGCCAATCCACATGAGCGCAAGATTATTTATGATCACAGAGAAAAACATCGTGGAGGCAAAGAAATTTATGAGAGATGTGTGCAGCTTCAGGTTTCTTGATCCGCCCATTTTCCTGTGATATCCAGTGCCATAAACGGTAGCTAGAAAATATATGCTTGCAATGGAAATTAAAAGATAACGGTTAATATTGTTTAGATAAAAGTATGAATATGTATAATTATGTACAGTAAAAACATACAGAGCCAATATCAAAGTTATAATGGATATTCCCGTTGATATCTCCTTAAACATTTTAAGAAAATATACCAGAATTCCTGCTGCCGGAAGGAGCATTATTAAAATCATTGAAATATATGCTGTATTCATCAGCCCATCAACTCCTCATATTTCAGGCTTTCAAACCTTCCTGCTATCAACACAGAAGAAACGATTAAAAGAGCAAAGACGTCCAGAAGAATGCTCGCCTCTATTATTAAGGGAAGAGATATTATGCCAATTCCCAGCATAATTATGGCATTTTCTTCCTCCATATACCCCATAAATTGAGAGAACTTGTTTCTCCTTGAAACCATAAGAAACATGCCCTGAAGCAAGAGGGATAATCCTGCATCACCTACCGTTTCATAACCAACAGGAGCAAAGGTAACACGATAGATTGTAAATGAAAATATAAGAATGAATATGCTTGCGACAGTTATCCATGATGTGTCGCTTATTCTTTCTCTTACTTTATATGAGGATGTTTTGATCTTCCTGGTCAACACAAGAGGCACAGAGAAACCTCTCAGTGCAGATATGAGTATGCCCAGTATGATCAGATCCATATTGGAAAGATCATAGCCAAGCAATATGACATAAAGCGCCAGGAGTAAGGCCTGGAGCGAAACGATCCTTATTTTTTGCTTAATGAATGTCCCTATCTGGGCCCAAATGGCGGTTAGTATTATTCCTGCCACAACAATGTCAAGAATTTCGTTGCTGATCATGAAAAGCCACCCACCACAAAGAGTATTATAGAAAGAATTGAAAGAATAAAGGATAGAGAAAGATAGTCGGTTATCTTGAATATTCTGATCTTTGCAATGCTCTGTTCCAGCAAAACAAGGAAAACAAGGAATATGATCCATTTTCCTATCATTATGGGTATATCTTCAAGGGATCCAATGATTCCAGATTGAAGAAACCATGGAAATATAAATACATTGAGAAAAAGGGACCCAAGCAAATACTGTTTTATTATGGATGCATACCTTATGTAAAATAGCTGTTTTCCCCCATATTCAAATGTCCTGCCTTCGTCTATCATCCCAAGTTCTGCCAGGCTTTCCCCCTCTACAGGTAACTTCCCTGTTTCGAATATAAAAAACATAAAGAAGGCGAGAGTTGCGAAAATATGAGTAAGGGATAGATAAAGACTGGAATGAGATGTTATGAGTGAAATTGCTATATAAGGATTGTTTGTGCCTGTCTCAATGGCGATTGCAAAGAATACAACTATGAGTGTCGGTTCTGCCAGGGCGGAAAAAAGGGCAGATCTGCCAGCGCTCATTGCAGAGAAATTGCTCCTGCTATCCATTGCTGCAAGGATTGTCAGTACAGATGCAAGTGTGAATAGCATTGCCCCTCCAAGAAAATCTGCGAGAGGGCCAAAAATAGTTATATTTGGCTGTACAGGGATTAGAAATGCAAGAAGAATCATTAGACAAAGGACAAGCATTGGACCATACATATGAATGGAGCCTGAGCCTTCGCTTATTATTGATTCCTTGCGTACAAACTTCAAAAGATCATAGTAGGGCTGCAGAATAGGAAAACCCTTTCTGAATTCTGTTTTTGCCTTAATATTCTGATAAATACCAGCTATTAAAGGCGATACAAGCAATATTCCTGCAACCTGTATTGCTGTTTCAATAAAAATTCCAGACATTTACCATCCTTCATTTGTTTTTGATAAAAATTATACAGACATTTTTATTGAATATTAAAAAATTGCTAAATATGCTTGAAATTCTCTAGCACTATTTTTTTATCAAACAACTCGGTCTTATTCAACAAAATCACTGATGCTGAATATAGTGTTTTTATGATTTTTTCTTATGTTTTTGTTCCAGTGGTTTTGCAAACCGTACAGAAATTTTTGTAAAAGACGTTTCTCCACTAAGTATTGACTGGTCACACTGCTCTCGTCAACTTCAATCAAGAAAAAGAGTGCGCCATAGTAGCCCATTATAATTTCATTGAACATGTCTTTGAAAAATTCAGAACTCAATGAAATCTGGAACAGTTTGCCTGAATTTCCGGCAGGGGTTGCCATTGCATTTCCATTAAAACCCATTTCCTCAGTCCTGAAAATCAACTGTGACGGGTAATTTGGCGATATGTAGGCTGGAATTGCAATTCCGTAATTGGAAAATATGCCATCATTTTCATTTTCCCTCTGCTCCTGCGTTATATACCATTTTGTCTCTAATAAAACAAGACCTTTGATCATCCTATTTTCATTAAGATATTTAATGAAGAGTGGAGTTTTAGATTCCGGTTGTTTACCATAATATATAACCTCAATATTAAAGCCCTCAAGAATCCTGTATATGTTCAAAACCAATCTGGAAATGGAATGATTCTGAGATGAATCGAATTCGATCTGTAAAAAAACATCTCCCTGGGCAATCAACATATCCGGAGTTACCCTGGCACCGATTATACTTTCAACTGCACTGAAAAATTTCTGGAATTGCTCTGGCAAAATTATTCTGAATGTGGACTTATTGATGAATGATATTGCATTCCTGTCCCATCTGTTCAGGCTATTCTGGAAATTTTCCATCTCAATAGGAGACATTTCGTATCCCACGTCCTTGTAAAGAAAATATTTTCCCTCGTCCTTAATGATAGGCACAAATATATTGTCAAAGCCGTATACTTTATCCCATACATGGATTACTTTTGGAAAAAGGCCTTCAATTTTTAGAAGTACACAATGATCCAGTATCTCTGTGCTCCATCTCATTTACGGACGTAGATAGGACAGGAATAAAGATTTTTCCTAAAGTATATATTTTTTTTATTCAAATAGGAATTTCGGGAGTAGTGTCAATATATATTGTTATTATTTTAAAGAGACGCCCTTAGTCTCAGGGGCGTACTTTAGTGTTACTGCAAAGCCCATGAATTCAAATATTGCAAAGAATAAAAGCCCATAGGAAAGGCTCAAACTGCTGACTATAATGGGAAATAGAAATACACCCATTATTGCGCCTACCCTTGAACTGGCCGTAGCTATTCCAGTACCTGTGCCACGCATATTTGTGGGAAAGACCTCTGACGGATATAGATAGGTTATGTTAGTTGGACCAATGTTGTGGAAGAAATGCATCATTGCAAATGCGGCAAAAAGAAGGGCAAAGCTGGACATAAAATGCATTGAATAGATAGAATATAAAAAGAGAGAAATGCCTGCAAGCGCGAAACCTGTATACTCCAGTTTTCTTCTCCCAACGCTGTCGATCAACAATAAACACAGGATTGTACCGGCTATTACTGGAACCTCTTCAAGGAGAGTTCCAATAACACCCGCAAGATATGAATTGGAGGACCCTATGAAAATGGATGGTGTGTAGTTCCAGATGCCGTAGCTGGAAACATCGTATGAGAACCAAGCAACTGAAGTGAAAAATATGAGAGGAAAATATTTTCTCAATTCAGCCAAAGATTTCCTTTCCTTTGAAACCGATGGTGCCCTTATATTTTTTATTCCTGCCTCCTCACCAAACTGCCTTACTACATCCTGTGCCTCCCCATAATGGCCGCTGGACATTAAGTAATATGGTGACTCAGGCATTCTTTTCCTTAAAACCAGAGCCAGGACTGGGATAAATGCAGCGGAGATATACATGTATCTCCATGCATCTGGGCCGGTGTAAAGGTAAATTGGTATGGATAAGATGTAAAAGAAAATTGAACCCAGTGACCATGAAAATATGTTAAAGACAAGATATTTTCCCCTTATTTTCTTTGGTGTAAATTCAGCCTGTATGGATGAACTGATGGGATAATCTGCTCCTATGCCTATCCCGGCCAGAATCTGAAACAACACAAAGCTCAGGAAATTTGTGGATAGACCTGTTAGAATAAGGAATATGGCGCTGAACGCAAGATCATAGGTGAAAACTTTCTTTCTTCCATCGGAATCAGACAGATTTCCGAAGAACACGCTTCCCGCAAACATTCCTATGAATATGGATGATGCCCCAATGGAAAGCAATATGGTCTTATCTAGAAATCCAGATTTTAAAAATATTTCCGCTGTTGAAAATATGGAAAGAACATAACCATCCATAAAAACTCCCATAGATGACAGTACTGTTATTATATCCAGGCGCCTTGTCTTTCCTATGCTGTCAAAACTTATGCTTTCCAAGTATTAGGATATTATAAGAAAATAGATATCCTTGATCCTGAGGGCAAAAAATTTAAAAATAATCTCAAAGTTCCATTCATATTTTGACTTCGATAATTTTTACGCCATTTTCCTTCCTTGCGGCCATGAATTGTTCTTTGAAATCTTCGCCCCTTTCAACATAATAATGGGTGCAGTGGAAGCTACGTGCCAACAATTCAAAATCCGGATTGGTAAATTCAATGTAATGTGGAATCATACCCGATTCAATTTCCTTTTTTTCAATCAAACTGTACCTTCCATCATTAAAGACTATAACCGTAAAATTTGAATTTAGCCTGTGGGCCGTTTCAAGCTCCTGGACATTCATAAGAAAACCGCCATCGCCGCTTACAGCGACTATATCCATCCCTGGCCTGGCCATATCCACGGCAATGCTTGCAGGCAGAGAAGCCCCCATTGAGGCAAAACCGTTGTAAATAATGGTTCTGTCTGCAAAGGCTGGCTGGTAATACCTGCTCACCCAAACCTTATGCAACCCAACGTCGGAAATCACCATGGTTTTTTGATCGCTGAGATCGGTCAATGTTTTCATTATCTGCTTTGGTATTTTCTCAATTCCATCCCCAGGTTTATCGAACATCTCCTTTCTCCTCTTTCTTATTTCGTCGTGAATAGATGTGTCCTTCCTTCTCTCCACGTGTTTCTTGAGTATATTCAGGGTAATAGCCATGTTTCCAACAAGATCATATTCAACAGGAAAATGCTCATCCAGTTCACTGTGGGTTATGTCAATGTTCACTATTTTCCTTGTTGAATCTTTGTTCCATATGGCAGGGTCATATTCCACCATATCAAAGCCTATTGCAATAACAAGATCCGATGCTATGAGAGGACGCAAACTTTTTTCAAAGGGCCTGCCTCCAACAACAAAAAGGTTCCTGTCGTGATCATATGGCAGAATGCCCTTTGCCATAAAGGTGCTTACAAATGGAATCCTTGAGGCTTCCACGAAATCCCTTACTGCAAGCCATGCTTCATTTCTTATGATCCCATTACCACCTATGATCACTGGATTTTTAGACATATTGATTAACTTTGCAGCCTGCCTTACCAGATTTCCATTGGCCTCGTAGATTGTCAGATCTGATACGGGAAGCATTGGAATTTCGTCACATTCCATCCTTGCCACATCTTCAGGAAGCTGTATGTGTGATGCCCCCGGTTGAGGCCATGTTGATGAAAAAAAGGCCTTTCTGACTATTTCTGGTATGCTTTCTGGCACAATTACGGATCTGTTATATTTAGTGATTCCAGAGAAAAGTGATATTGTATCCACATTCTGGTGTGATTCCTTATGCAGCCTGTCTCGTGAGGCCTGTCCTGTTATGGCCACAACTGGTGAATGATCCAGCTGGGCATTGGCCACGCCTGTAACAAGGTTAGTTGCTCCCGGACCCAATGTTGAAAGGCATACACCAGGCCTTCTGGAAACTCTTCCATAGGCATCTGCCATAAAGGCTGCACCCTGTTCATGTCGTGTCACAATAAACTGGATCTCTGTCCTGCTAATGGAATCCAGAAGATCGATTGTTTCCTCACCCGGAATGCCAAAAATATGAGAAACACCCTCATTCTGAAGTGCCTTTGCGAAGAGGTCGCTTGCCTTCATGGCATGTTTATATTTTTAAACAATTAAAAATTATGCTTTTCCATATTAACATTATGGCTTTCCCTGAATCCAAACTGTTCTTATATTTGTGAACTCCAGAAGGCCATATCTTGAAAGTTCTCTCCCGTAACCACTCTTTTTCACACCGCCAAAGGGGAGCCTCGCATCAGATGCCACGATCTTATTGACGAAAACCATACCTGATTTTACACCAGGTATTAACTGATTTGCGAGTTCTGGTGAACCCCATATGGAAGCTCCCAGGCCAAAGGGTGTTTCATTGGCAAGTGCTGCGGCTTCCTTCAGATCTTTGAATGTTTTCACGATTGCCACGGGCCCAAAAACCTCCTGATCATAATTCTCATCTGTCCTCACAATTGTCGGAGGTACAATATTCCCAGATTCCTCTCCATACATCTCCAGTTTTCCTATCTTCCCAAGCTCCCTTATCTGTTTTTTTACCGTTTCAGCCTGTGACTTGGAGGAGAGGGGACCCAGATAGGTTTTATCCTCCATCTGATCGCCCCTTTCCACGCTTTCAAACTGTTTTCTCAATTCTTCCTGAAACTGCTCATATATCTTTTGATCCACAAGAAACCTCTTGGATGCAATACAACTCTGGCCGTTGTTCTGGAGCCTCCCAAATTTTGCATTCTTTGCGGTTTTTTCAAGATCGGCATCCTCCAGCACTATGAATGGATCCGACCCTCCAAGCTCCAGAACGGTCTTCTTTATATTCCTGCCCGCCTCCGATGCAATCTGTGCACCAGCGTTGGTTGAACCTGTAAAGGAAACACCGTCAGAATATTTGATTGCGGATAGGGCTCTTGAACCTGATGCCTTAATTACCCGGAATAAAGGAGTGTCGAAAATCTGCTCCATCTTAAGGGCTGTTCCTGTAACAATAGATGCGTGCTTCAGCACTATTCCGTTGCCGGACAGCATTGCAGGTATGGCCCCTCTCATAGCCTGCCATAGGGGAAAATTCCATGGCATTATGAGAAATACAACGCCTATGGGTTCAAACTTAACATAACTTTTGTCTGCCTCTGTTTGAACTATGTCATCCGAAAGAAATTTCTTTCCGTTATCTATGAAATATTGAATCATTGATATGCATTTATCAACTTCTGCCCTGCTCTGCGTAATGGGCTTTCCCATTTCCGATGACATCAACCTGGACAGATCTTCCTTCTCTCTCCTCAGGGATGGAATCAATTGATTTCTAAGGTAATCAACCCTGGTGTCAATGCTTTTCCCCCATTGCTCCTGATTCTTTCTTACATCTTCGAAAATTTTCTTAATCTCATCCTCGGAATCTTCCCTATATTTTCCTATCCTTTCCATGTTAAACGGGTTGAAGGTTTCAATATCCATAATTTAACATGTCAATACGGTTTAAAACAATTTGTTATTTATATTCATACAAGTTTTGAATATTTTTAGTGATTAAGATCTTTTCTGCAAATTTCAAGAATCTGCTCTCTTGTTTCCTCATATATTTTGTTGTTAACAACTGGAATTGACCATTTTCTTGCATATTCCAGAGATTTCTTCATGATTACCCTGTAGTTTTTAATATTGGATGAAAGCCGCTGGCCTGAAGATCCAAAATGGGTATAATTCTGCCGTTCATTGAGCCTTTCTATGTGAAGTTTTTCATCTTCTATGTAAAGGTAAATGGAAGTTATATTCTCGATCAGATCACCCAGCTGTTCAGGAATGAAATAAAGTGTTTCTATGATTACAGGTTCTCCGTTGTCTATTGCCCTTTCCAGAATCTTCTTTGTGGCTCGGTTTACCATTTCTCCCTGTGCATTAAAACCCTTCAGCAGATTTTCCTCATTGTTTTCGCCGAAAGCCTGCCAGCTGTCGTAAACGCTTTTGTTCAATATATTTTTTTCATCCACAAAGGCACGGATTGTTTCCCTGATATAGTCCCCTGAAAACACAAGATTGATTCCAAGATTTCTTGCGACATATCCAGAAATGCTTGTTTTACCAACTCCTGGCACACCACCAATCAAAATTACAGGAAAATTTCTCATATACCCACCCCTGTCATAGATTCAATATCCCTTGAATCAATAACATATGCAAATTTTGAAATGCATTCAAGTGTACCAAAATGGGTCCTTTCAGATGGACTGGAAACGCAGTCAGATATGACGATTGGAACGAACCCATTGTCCGATGAGAGCATTGAGTTTAATAAAATTTCAGAATCTGTATTGAAGCCTGTAAACACAAAGTATTTTTTACCGTAAAAATCCTCCATCTCCTCAAGATTTGTGGGATCAAATATGGATATGCTCATGCTTTTGATCCATTTTCCGTCGGCCTTTTTCAACCCCTTATATTCTCTCAGAAGAGATGCTTCTATTTCATTTATTGAGTGAGTTCTGAACATTGTATTCTTCATTTCCACATACTCCCTGAACTCCCCATCTTGGCCCCTGTAAATAGAGGGGGGTGTGGAAACATATATTGATTGTATCTTATTTTTCTGCAGTAAATTGTTAAGGTATGCATATGCCGTCATAAATTCCATTTTTGAAAAACATGACGTGAAATGTTTTTCATCATTGTTCAAACTTATATGGACGAAATCTCCCGAGAGTAAAATTTCTTTTATGGAATCTAAAAGCATCATCCCTTTGGTATATTTTCAAAGTTAAATAAGATTGCAATATAGTTCATAATATTCTCTCTTTAAAATATGAAAAACGATCTTAAAATATCCATAAAATTTGAAATAATTGACAGAAAGACTTCATTTATTAAGATATAATGGGATTTTCCATAAATATTCCGCACAGTTAGATATATTTTTTATACATGAAAAAATATGAGTTAGTTTAATGTGCCCAATCAAAATGTGGGGTAAGAGCGGAGGTTGTCGAGCTAGGTTAAAGGCGATGGATTTAGGGTCCATTCCCGTAGGGGTTCGCCGGTTCGAATCCGGCCCTCCGCATAATTCTTTTTGAAGCAATGCGCTAATTCATTAGCGATCATATTATCTTTTATTGAAAGTGAAGTGTGTTTCCTAATTGTCAGACATTAAGATAGCAGATTATGATGTATTGGCTGGTGAATCTCATGTGCAGCATACCAGCCCATATGTCATGGAATAGAGGCATAAGAAGGTATTTTGTTAAAAGAGAAAGCCGTTGAGATAGATACAACAGATCTTTAGTCCATATCCCATAAGATCTTATAAATCCTGATTCCATTAGGAACTGGAATGTACTTTTTGGGAAGGTTAACAACTGAAGGAGAGACAGGCCACTCAACGTATCCAATATCCTTATTCTGATGCGTGCAAAACTGAGATCTGACATAATACACATTTTCTAAATATAGCTATGTTAAGTCTCTAAGAATATATTTTTCTAAGAGAATTGAGGAAGAGATCAATGCTATAAGCGATAAAACGGATGAAATAGTGAAATCCAGGGGACTTGCAATCAAATAGGAAAAAATTGTTAAGGCGATGGCGGGTGGATGTGAATAGTTGGTAAACGTTATGAAACCAGAAACAACCAGAACATCTAGTATCATTCCAAGAAGGTTATTACCTAAAATAACATGTAAAAAATCTGATGAGACTATAACCAGGAAATATGTTACGGCCAATGCACTCCTGCTGGAATACTTCGTGTTTCTTTGAAAAACAATGATATAAGCGGATACTGCATAAGGTGGAGCTAGAATATAGTCACCTCTTAACTCCACAAGAGAAAAAATTACACCAAGAATTGCCAGGAAGAGAAAATAGTCTCTGATCTTCATTTGTAAAGAAGAATTTTTAAATAATTCCATCGTTCCACCGGTTATCCATTTGATTGATTATCATTTTACTAGAATGATTTGCAGGATTTACTTAACCTTTTCCAGATCTTTACCATTTATTGTAAGTGTTCCTTCAACGACACAGGCTTTTGACAAAGTGTTTGTGATATAACAGTCCGAGGCAGCTGAAGAAGCCAGCATTATTAATCTCTCAGTGTCTTCATGCGACCTCAAGTCAACGTGATATCTGATCTCGGAGAAGTGTCTTGGCCTGCTTATACTGAATTTGCCCTCAACGGTTATTTTGAGATCATCTATTTTAATTTCCTGTGAAGCAGCGTGTTCAGCATAATGTACCATTTGGCACATACCCAGGCTTGAAAGAAAGTAAGCTAATGGGCTTGGGCCAGATTCGTGAGAAACCCATGAAAAATCCAGACCCTCCTGACTTGCTTCTGAAGTTAGATTATCGCCCTTTCTAACTATGACGACGATTTTAGATGACACATTGCCTCTTTCATCAAATTTTGAGAACCTTTCCATCCTCTCCTGCATTCTGTTTTTGAAATCATTGTCGAAATTAACCATAGATCTTAATGAGAATAACTTTCTTAATATTATTCAGTCAACGGTTGCAGGTGGATTACAGGTATATGGAACTTCCTTCGCTAGGGTATATACAAGACGGTTAGTATTGTCCTATGTGATCCGAATTCCAGGTAACATTGGGGATTGAGAATTTCATTTTCTTCGATCCATGCCGTGAATTATTGGACAACCCCTCATATCATTCCCCTTCAGGCATGGAAAATACCTGTTTAGCAATCTCCGGTTAATCAGGAGTTTCCACGGCCACTCAAGAGGATTGGATTCCGGAGAGTACGAATAAAGATGATCGAAAAACAACTGATCCTTATGTTCATCCAGCCTTAGTATAATCAAGTTTGCTAAAGAGTATCTCGAACTGTCAGTAATGATCGACTTCTCTTTTCATTTTTTGACGTTTAACCTACGTGAGCCGGAAATTCCCACTGTCTCAAGAGAGGGGATTAAAGCGAGCGAAACTTTATAATTTCTCCCAACATATTGTATCGCCCGCTGACAGACAGAAGTGAGAAAGGTCGGATGGCATATTGCTTCATGCGTGCCTGCATCCGTAAGGTCAAATGGCTGGGCTTGAAAGAAAGAGTACCTTCTGGCAGAAGGCAATTCAATGCCACGGAGATTGGGTCAGCAACCTTTGAAGCGATAAACTCCCTGCGAAAGCTGGGAGAGGTTACAGAGAACCTCGAGATATTTGCGGAATTTTATGGCGTTAATGCATCAGATATCATGTCAGTGAATTATCCTGTTATTTGGTTCACAGCTTCGAAAACGCGTATATTTTTCATTTAGGGACAGTGAGTGCCGTAGGCTCTCATCTTTGACGGTATATACCTGGCAACGATGGTTCCGTGCTGGTGGAAACTATATTCTTTTAGTGATAATATATCAGTATCACCTCACTCAGATCCCATATAAGAAATATATCTTGGCATCTGAGTACGCCGTCCTTCGCATGGAATTACCTGGAGATGTGGTGCAAGAGAATCCTCCATCCAACAGATTCCGATCATATCTGAACTCCATTGGATTCTTTCTCAGATCACTGTCAATTTAAACATTTGCTGAAGTTTGAGTTTTGAAGGTCTCCTCGATTATTTTCATTCTTTGAGTACTTTGAAACATTATATTCTTAACCTCTTGGCCCTTCTCCCTGCTGTTCTCGGATCTTTTGAAGTATGTTTCCTGCATTTAACAAGCTCATTCCCCTACTTGCGAGAAGTAGAAATTGCAGTCATTGCTCGCATCTCGATTGTTACGAACGTGCTATTTAATTCCGTATTGTTATGGACACCATTTTTGCATCAGATGTTTCAATATTTAATGACATGCGGCAAGAGTTATTGCGCTATGTATAAAACCATGTGATCAGCTTCAGGGTACCTTTCAAACCATTTTATTGAACGATTAATTTCTGAGAATGAACCAGACACAGCTCAGCCGGTGAAATAAAACTTTACAGACAAGGCCAACTCTGTGACAGTGTTGAAAAAATGGCACCAGGAAGCTAAGAATAATTAACCTTGAGAGTTAAAGCGTTTCTGCCATAAATTCAAAAGATCCATGGGTGGAATAAGGATATTATATCTGCCAAAATTCAATCAGAGCAACAAACTTTGGTATAAAGAAGGAGAGATGGATGTACAGTGAAACAATCCGACGGCTGGAAAAATCAGACTGTAACAATTTTCCCGAGGGTTGTGATTTCCACTTCGGTTCTTCCTCGAGGCCCCTTGTTAACATTAACAAGGCCAAGACTGACCAGCCCCTCTGAATCCTCTGTGCCGTTTAAGTGCCTGCTGATAAGGGATTTCTCAAGACCAGTAATTTCTGAAAGTTGCTCAAGACTTTCGACTTTTCCATTCTTCCTTACCAGGGCACCAAGAATAGAAAGCTTGGTTTCAGAAAGAATCCTCTGGTATCCAAGCTTCAGGATAGGTAGCATGTGAACACCCTTGATATCTATCCAGAAAGTCCTTATGCCTAAAATGAAAGCTGATGAGATGGCTGTGCAGGACATGAGCTTTCCACCCTCTGTAACATTCATAAGAAATTCATTATAGTCCTTACAGTGATTCTTATATACTGATTTAACTGCTTCCAGTACCTCATTAAGATCACCGGATTTAACCTTCACCTCTTCAACTTGTGTCATCAGTGCACTTGCTACCTGTTTCACAAAAACGTTGAAGGGTATTTCGGTCTGTCTTGTAATTCTATCGTGAACCTCCTCATGGATTATTACAAGCTTGTCCATGGGTAAAAGTCTTATCCCATCCCGAATACCCTTATATGACTGGCCGTCTGTGAAGATTGCAATCTGTAACGTCCTCTTCTGTTCTGGTATGATCTCATTCATTGTTCTTATAATACATTCAGTGTTATTAGACATGCTGTATGAAGTACTTTCCTGTCTACTAATTTTTCCTGTCAAGGGTTGACTGTTGAGGTCAAAGCAATCGAAACAAATATGGCGCCATATTTATTGGAAATGTGGACCATCCATTTCATACAAGCATATGTCTGTTAGCGTTAAAAAAGCCCATTAATTTCAAGTCATAATGAATCAATATCGAGAAATAGCTGATCAACATCATTTCACCCATATTTGCAGAATATACCTGAGGTTATCCCCTTTTGTTATAACTTGCTTGATAGTCTCTTTCATGGGATATATCCTATTCATTCTGAAGTGACATTTCTGCAACCGTTGACGGAGCACGCTTTAATACAAAATCTGAATCATAACATTCGATAAATATGGAAGAGAATAAATGTGAAGTGTGCGGTAATGTGTTTGACACAAAGGCGGAACTGATGAAACATGCGAAAGTGCATATTGGCGTTATGAAGAACAACCTCAGGACAGGCAAGGTGGTGATATCATCCATAATAGGAGGCATAGTTGGAGGAATCCTGATGCTCATAGTGCTGATGGCTGGTGCTGCTGGGATGGGACTGCCTTCAACAACATTTGCACTCATAATGGGAATGGGTTTAGGTGCTACAATGGGCTCGGCTGAGATGGTGGGTGTGCTGGGACATTTCATAGTAAGCATAGTTGCAGGAGCAATATTTGGCGCACTGGTATCGTATGTGAAACCACTTAGGCTGGGAAAAGCACCCAGATCACTTGCTCTTGGCCTGATATACGGCATAGTGATATACCTGGTGTTTTTCCTGCCCATGGCTATGACTGTATTTGCTTCAGTAATGATGAAACTGATGGGTGCAAAGGCGGCAATGATGCTCCCAGACGTTCTTGTAATAGGCCTAATAGGTCACATTGTCTATGGGCTTACTCTCGGGGCCATAACCCTTTATGTGGGTAAAATACTATAACCACACAACTTAAATATTTTAAACAAGTATGAGGAAGATGAAGAAAATGGCATCAAAGTTTGATTTAGTAATCATCGGTTCTGGTTCAGCTTCCACTACGGTTGCATTCCGTTTTTTGAAGGAAGGAAAAAAGGTGGCAGTAATCGATCAAAAACCCATCGGAGGAACATGTGCATTGCGAGGATGTGATCCTAAGAAGATCCTGGTTGGCGTCACAGAAACACTGGAATCTGCAAGAAGACTTCAAGGACACGGCATATCAAATCTCAGCGGAGTAATAGACTGGAGTGAACTCATGGAGTTTAAACGATCATTCACAGAACCAATGTCAAAAAGAATTGAGGATAGCCTTATCCAGGGCGGTATTAGAGTATTTCACGGAAAAGCCAGATTCCTGGGACCCAACCTGGTCGATGTTCAGGGGGAGACACTGGAATCAGAGAAATTTCTGATTGCGTCGGGTGTTAAAGCAGCAACTTTGAATTTCCCGGGTTCAGAATACCTCATAGACAATGAAGGTTTCCTCAGCCTTCCACACCTTCCTGAAAATATAGTTTTTATTGGTGGAGGATATATATCCGTGGAATTTGCCAGCATCGCAAAAAAAGCAGGGTCTGACGTTACCATTATACAGCATCCTGAAAGGTTGCTTGTTAATTTTGACAGGGAAATCGCTGGAATACTCACGGATCACCTCAGGGAATCTGGAATAAAAATAATTACAGGCACCTCTGTGAAGGAAATCAAAAAATCTGGTGGCAAATATCAAATATATTTTACCGGAAACGGTGAGCAGAGCTCAATTTCCACTGATCTGGTAGTTCACGGTGCAGGGAGGGAATTAGATTCAGATATGGGGCTTGAGGAGGGTCAGGTGAAATGGTCCAAAAATGGGGTGGCTGTAAATGACTTTCTGCAGAGTATATCAAATCCAAGGGTATATGCCGCAGGCGATGCCGCCGACACCCCTGGGCCAAAATTGACACCAATTGCAGTCATGGAAGGCAATATAGCAGCCAAAAACCTGCTTTACGGCAACTCTGTCAAGGCTGAATACATCGGGATTCCAACCACTGTATTCTCCTCGCCACCCCTGGCAATGGTTGGGATGACTGAAGATGAGGCTGTAAAAAAGAATATCAAGGTCGCGGTCAAAAAGGGAGAAATGACCTCATGGTACAATTCCATAAGAAGAAGAGTACAAAAATCTTTCTACAAAGTTATAATAGACAGTGAATCAAAGAGGATCCTGGGGGCACATATTCTTGGAGCAAACTCAGAGGAGGTCATAAATATATTCTCTCTGGCCATAAGGCTTAACATTGACGCGGAAACACTGATGTCTACGCCGTTCACCTATCCATCAGATACGAATGATATCAAGTATATGATTGGTTAATTCCGAGGTTTTCCACCAAGCCTCACCTAAACCCTTTTTCACGGCCTCATGAGCAATATCCATGAACCATTATCACACCGGATTATCCGAACTGTTCGAGGAGGTTGAGGCATCTGGTCATCCCTTTCACAGGAATATCAGATCGGTAATGGTTTTGATAGGATGAGACAAATTCTTATAGTTTTATTCAAAAACGATTTGTATGATCATTTACGGAATGGGATTTATCTGCAAATTCCTTGGTAATTAACAGAGCCAACAATCAAGATTCCATGATCTACATAACCTGTGGTAATATCTGCCATAATTGCACGTTTCGCGAGGAAACTGACATTGAATTTGAGCATGGCCTGTAACCAAATTTACCGATGAATCTTGAATTTCATGGATGAGTGGAAGGAATCTTGAGGCAACATTCATCAGACAGTGGATGAAAAGAGGGCATATCTCTTTCCGGAATCCTGCCAGAATTTTATCTGGTTGAATCCTGCCTCTTTCAGCATTGCAGAAAATTCGTCAATTGAGTATTTGTAGGAGTTCTCTGTATGTATACTTTCACCTTTCTCGAACTTTACTTCTTTGCCCCCTATGACGAATGTCTGTTTTCTTGTGCTTTCTAAATGCATCTCGATCCTTCCCTCATTCTCGTTGTAAAATGCCCTGTGTATAAATGCACCTTCTGGAATTCCAGCACCCAGTTCCCTGTTGATCCTTGATATCAAATTCAGGTTGAACCGAGCAGTCACTCCTTTACTGTCATTGTAAGCTCTCTCAAGGACATTCCTGTCTTTCTTGAGGTCCACACCAATGGTGAGGGTTTCACCAATGGAAAGAAGTCTCCGGCAACCCGAAATGAAGTCCCTTGCTTCATCTGGCTCCATATTGCCAATGGTTGATCCCAAAAATACAATACCCTTTCTTCCAAAGATGTTCATCTGTTCCAAAACGTCTGTCCTGGTGTAATCGGCACATATGGCCTTGACCTGTATGTGCGGAAACTGGCTTTGAACCAGGTTGATGGCGCTCTTGAGCGCTTCGGCGGAGATGTCCACAAATACAAATTCAGCCGGCTTTATCAGACCTCCCAGGAGTATGAGTCCTTTTCTACCGCTGCCGCTACCGAGTTCAACTACAGTTGCACGCTCACCAATAACTTTACCTATATCGTCGCGACAGGTTTCCAGTATCTCAAGTTCGGCCCTGGTAGGGTAGTATTCAGACAACTGCGTTATCTCTTCGAATATCTGGGAACCTACCTCATCGTAAAAGAATTTCGGGCTGATTCTTTTTGGTGTGGAGAGGAGACCTTTCATAACCTCCTCCCTGAAGTCTGAAAGTTTTGGCTTCATATCTATTATCTGATTTCTTTCCTGCAAATGGCATCAGTCCCCGCTTAATCTAAATCCGGCAAATTGCCAGCGATCCTCTGGATGATAAAAATTACGGTAAGAAAGTCTGGAGTGCCCATCTGGAGTCACACAGCTGGTTCCCCTGAGCACCATTTGGTTTGACATGAATTTTCCGTTGTATTCTCCTATGGACCCAGAAAGTGGTCTGAATCCGGGATATGGGGAATAGGCACTTGAGGTCCACTCCCATGCACCGCCCGGACCGGCCATTTCTGTATCATTAACTGCCTGCACATCTGGGTGGTACAGGCCGCTGCCCAAGGTGTTTCCCTGATGGATCAGTTCTGAATTCCTCATTGCATATTCCCACTGGAATTCAGTAGGTAGCCTTGAGTGTGCCCATCTGGCATACGCATCTGCCTCATAGTATGACACATGAATAATAGGTTCATCAGGATCTACCTCTTTCCTGCCGGAGAGGGTGAAATAATAAAATTCGCCGTCATCATTGTCCCAGTAGAGAGGTGCGGTCCAGTTGTTTCTGCGCCTTGCGATCCAGCCATCTGAGAGCCAGAGTTCAGGTCTGTTGTAACCACCATCCCTTATGAACTCTATGTACTCACCGTTTGTAACGAGCCTGTTGCTAATCCTGAACTTTGGAATCAGTTCACGGTGTCTGGGCAATTCGTTGTCGAAGCAGAAGTCCTGCCCATCGTAACCAATTGACCCTATGGCCTCATCGAATGATTTCCATCCCTGTTCATTCACCGGAGTGTTGCTTCCTTTATGCGAGTTGACATATGAAGGAAGATATGGCGATACCGAATAATTCATCTTTATGTCCATCATGAGCAATTCCTGGTGCTGCTGTTCGTGGTTTATTCCAAGGGCCATGAGCGCCTTCACTTCTTGAAGATCCTTTTCCTTGAGATTTGCCATGAGATCCGCTATGGCTTCGTCCACATGGGACCTGTAATTTAGTACATCGTCAAGATCTGGGCGGGAGATTGTTGATCTCTTGGGTTTGGGCAGATACTCCCCAACTGTCTCGTAATACGAATTGAACAGGTACATGTATTGCTGATCAAAGGGTTTGTATCCCTCAGAGAAAGGCTTCAGTATAAAATTCTCAAAGAACCATGAGGTGTGGCCTAGATGCCATTTTGGAGGGCTCACCTCAGGAGTGGCCTGCACCATGTAATCATCCCTATTAAGTGGCCTGCAAAGATCGAGGGTCACTGATCTGGTCTCCTTGAATGATTCCACGATTCCTTTACCGGAACTTTGATCATTGTATTTATCTGACTTCATTATACACCACCATATTCAAATCTGCTAATATGTTTTGCCTGTCCCATCATGATTCCTCAATACCATCTATGGCGCTTTCATAAAATGCAATATAATCCTTTATGGCTTCAAATTCCCTGGAAGGTTCCGAATAGCGCCAGACAGAATCCTTGAGCTCGGTGTCTCCAACCAACAGCGAATAGTAATGGGCCCTGCCCTTGTATGGACAAATGGACTCGGCGGAGGTTTCCTTAATGACCCCTGGCCTGGCATCACTGATAGGAAAATAGTAAACGGGTTTATGACCATCCTCATGGATAAGATAAGCATTCCTTGTGTTCAGTATTTCCTGGCCCTTTGCCTTAACAGTTAGTGTTTTGTTCACCTTCACAACCCTTATGGGATGATTGCGTTGCTTGTAATCTATAACAATATCTGTCCTGCTTGTTGATTCCACGAATCAATTAGCCATCTGTCTAATAAATACTTTATGGATTATGGACGTCATGTCAGTATTACTGCGTTAACTTTATCCAAACTAAGATTCAGCACTACAAATATTGAGTATACAGCGCTTACCATTTCATATTCAGATATTTTGTATGGATCTCCTTTGTGTAGTTGGAGTAAGTGAAACCCATTTCTCTTCTCAGCAGAGTCATTATTTACACATAAAACTCTTAATTCCCACTGTATTGGTCCAATCATCAGTCAATCTGGTTCTTGAACAGTTATATTGCTTTATCTGGATGGGATTGTAACCCTGCTCTTATTTTGAGAACGTTAAAGAGACAATTTTATTTCAATGATCGAAGTATTTTGTATGACCTTTCATGTATACACATATGATTCCGTAATGAGGATATATCTATTCTAAACTCTGTTACATCCACGGTTGATAGATAGGGATGATGCAAGTTGGATATGCTCAGGAGTCCATCCTCTGTCTTGAATCTGTGCTTGAACAGCTATGACTGTATTAAGAAATGCTGTTCAACCTTGTCTGAGGTCTTTTCAACCTCAGAATTATTCAGGTACAGGAACGCCTCGTTCCTGTACTTCCTGATGAACTCAAACGGCTGAGTGAGCAGGAGTGCGCCGGAGTAGAACGCCTCGTTCCTGTACTTCCTGATGACCCCCCTAAACTTCCTTATTTCTTTATATTCACCATACATTCTTTCGATCTTTTTCAGTATAGGATAAACCTTCTCTGATTCGTTCTTACCCTATGTAAGCTTCAGGAATGCATCCCTATTTTCTCCAGACTTTCCCGGAATGGTCTCGTTCTGGAAGAACATGTATTTCACAGGCTTCTTAGCATGTTCAAGTTCCTTCCCAAATTGTATATCTGCCTCGGGTGCTTGCTTTTACACAGGGATTTGAATTCATCGAATTTCACAGGTGCATCTTCTCTTGTTTCAGAAAGGAATACTCTCTTCAGCTGCCTGTCTATTGTTGACTTATCTAATTCCCTCATCTCCGATGCGAAGTTCCTTTATGCATGAATTGTGCGTAATTGAAAATCTGCCCCCGGGAACGCTTTCCCTATCTCCTCATCCAATTTGGGTATACCATCAGCCATGAAAAGTAACGCTTCCCTCACTCCCCTGCTGTATAGATTCTCTACAACCTCCACATAAGACATATGGGATTTCTTTACATCTGTGTAGAAGCCAAGTACCTCATATCCCCCAGATTCCTTGATGTCCATGCCCATGGCAAAGAAAATTGGCTCCTTCTCAACTGTATCCTTCCTGAGGAAGAAGAACAGTGCATCAAGGAATATGGCTATGTACCTTGAATCAATATGCTGTGCCTGGAATCTCCTCACTTTCTCCATGGTAGCATCTGTGATCCTTGATATTGATGGCCTTGAGTAACGATTCTGGAAAATGGCTTCCAGAATCCCTGAGGCCTTTCTAGTGCATATTCCACTGGAATAGAGGGGTAAGATGTGCTCATCTATTCCAATAGGCCTGCTGTAGGGATCGAATATTCCAGTCCTAAAATTCCCATCCCTGTCCCTCGATAATGAGAACTATTCCATCTCCCCGTACTTCGTTTTTATCAATCTTTCACGGAATCCGTTCTTAAGACAACCATGTTCTTCAATGAAAACATCCCTCTCAGTTCCCATTAAACTCTCCAGATACTCCTTCACTGTCTTCCTTACTACTTCCATCAGATTCTTATCCCCGTCTTCCACCATTACACGTACCTCCGTTGTTGTACTGTTCAGCAGAGACATGTCTCCTGGTGCGAAAGATTTACTTCCCTTGTTTCAGGGGTTTACACAAAATTCGTGACACCGGAGTATATGAACATGGAGGCCGATTAAGGCTGTACAGGATCTTTTCGAAATTACAGCAAATCATGTCCACTATCGATGTCACTTTCCTCCTTTTATTATTATATAATTGTTTACACCTTCAGGCGTTGGGACAATAGTATTTCAGATACGGTTCCCTGTAATCTTTTATCATCTCCGGGTCTGTATGCATCAGATAGCTGTACTGCCTGAGATTGTGCATGTTGATCTTCAGTATCTCTTCTGTGTTCTTCCTCAAAAGTAGTTTCTTTCTTATCCTGACAAATATCTTGCTCTTCATCATCGAATCGACAGATTCAGATATTGATCGCAGATGGTATTCCTCGAGCCAATTCTGCGTATCGTCCATGAAACTTTAGAGCATGGTCTTCCATGACTGGGCTGCTTTGGCACGTAACTTTGCATTTGCATTTGGAAAGAAATAGGGTGTTATACCATACTATTCAGTGATGGAGAAGATCCTTATATTGGAATATAATGTATCCCCAGGTATTGTTTCGATCTGCGGGCACATATTCACTGTCTTTGCCATTATGTTCGGAAACATGGACAGATCCCAAATGGAATGATAATCCTTGGTGAAATATCCGGAGATGATCTTTGTGTGCACTCCCGCCGAGAATGAAGAATACTGGAAGTCATGCTTTCCCTCAGTGTGCGGGAAAGAGTCGGATTTCATGTCCTTATTCTTCTCCTTATCGATCCTCTGCTGGCTCCCCTGGATTCATAGTTCCTCTTCATTGAACTCGGATCTACTCTGCCGTCGGTGGAGAATATCTTCTCAAGGGGATTGCCTGATTGGTTCATTATCCTCAAAACTTCGTCTAGTATCTTCTCGGTCCTTACAGGATCATAGCCCCCTATTGTCTTGTAAGAGAATTCTGATGATATGCCAAGCTTTCCCCGAATAATCTCAGGAATCCTTGCGCGGTTCTGTTGGGCGTTTCGAACTATGCATGCATTAGCATGACCTTTACTGTATCCTGATATGGTACATGGGGTCTTACCGGTCCTCTCTTCTTCTCTGGTATACTGGAAGCAGCAATGATGACCAAATCCCTTATTGCATCAAGGATATCGACGATCTCGTTCACCTGTGCCTTATCGTACTCATGCCAGTTCCTGTCCTTCTAATCGCGCCTCTCATATAGGAAAGATTTTTCTCCTATAGATTTCACGATATTCCTTAGATCAGAGGAAGTCTTTCTGGCATTGATTGTATACAATTAACATGTTTAAATAGTTATGTGGACTATTTTACGCAATGAATGGGATCATAATACTGTTTCAGTTTCCTGAAAAGACCGATCATGGCACAATAAACAAATTTATGCAGAAATTCTAAGGTCAGGATTCATCATCATGGAATGGTAGATACAAGTACCACAGGCATGGCTTTATGGAGGATATTCCACACAGGAAACTGCTGAGGGGTGTCATAATACTCAGGAAAGAGGACCGGGATAAAGTTCTGGATTTCCTTGGTGGTTATTCACTCACATGCCACGTGAGGGAAGTGAAATTAACTTCTGAAGACGAAAAGAAGATAAGACAGTTTCAAGATTAATTTTGTCCCAAAGTGTATTCTTTAGCAATGTTTATATAGAAGTTTATTTTTACTAGCTGATAACTATGATGGGAGGACAACCAGTATTCATATTAAAGGAAGGTTCAAAGAGAGAAACCGGAAAAGATGCAATGAGGTCAAATATTGAAGCAGCTAAGGGAATCGCTGCAGCGGTAAGGACAAGTCTTGGACCAAGGGGAATGGATAAGATGCTCGTAGATTCACTTGGAGACATTGTCATAACAAATGATGGCGTAACCATTCTCAAAGAGATGGATGTTGAACACCCTGCTGCAAAAATGATGGTTGAAGTTTCAAAAACACAGGACTCCATGGTTGGAGACGGAACAACAACAGCAGTGGTAATAGCCGGTGCCCTTCTCCAGGAGGCAGAAGGACTGATTAACCAGAATGTCCATCCAACTGTAATTGCTGACGGTTACAGAATGGCTGCGCAAAAAGCAAAGGAGATACTTGACGAGGCAGGAATTAAGGTTTCGATTGATGATAAGGAAACCATTATGAAGATGGCCGCAACATCCCTGAGCAGCAAATCTGCATCTTCCAGCAAAGACAAACTGGCAGAAATATCCTATGAAACCATCAAGGCTGTTGCTGAAAAGACAGACAAAGGATACAAGGTAGATCTTGATAATGTCCAGATTGTGAAAAAGCAGGGCGGAGAAATTGACGACACCACGCTGATATACGGTATAATTGTGGACAAAGAAAAGGTTCACCCCGGAATGCCTGACGTTGTTAAGAATGCAAAAATTGCCGTTCTCAACGCAGCCCTTGAAATTAAGAAACCTGAATTTGACACAAACATAAGAATTGATGACCCCGCAATGATACAAAAATTCCTGTCTGAGGAGGAGAACCTCCTGAAGGAGATGGTCAAGAAGGTAAAGGAAACAGGGGCAACAGTGCTCATAACCCAGAAGGGTATTGATGACCTTGCCCAGCACTACCTCTCCAAGGAGGGCATATATGCAGTGAGGAGGGTAAAGAAGAGCGATATCGAGAAACTTTCAAAGGCAACCGGTGCATCAATTGCCTCATCCATAGATGAACTGACAGCATCAGACCTTGGAAATGCTGAGAGAGTTGAACAGATAAAGATTGGGGACGATTACATGACCTTTGTCACAGGATGCAAAAACCCCAAGGCTGTGTCCCTTCTGGTGAGGGGAGGAACGGAACATGTCGTGGACGAAATTGAGAGATCAATTGTTGATTCCATACATGTTGTTGCAGCGGCAATCGAGGATGGCAAGTACGTTACCGGTGGAGGTTCCTCTGCAGTTGAAATTGCCGTCAGAATGAGGGAATATGCTAACAAGGTTGGCGGAAGGCAGCAGCTCGCCATAGAAAAGTTTGCAAATGCCCTTGAGGAGATCCCAAGAGCACTCTCAGAGAATGCAGGAATAAATGCCATTGATATACTCATAAACCTGAGAAATGCCCACGCTTCTGGAAAGAAGAAATATGGAATTAACCTCTTTACAGGAGAAATCGAGGATATGGAGAAGGCTGGAGTTATTGAGCCCATAAGGGTTGGAAAGCAGGCAATAGACGCTGCAACCGAAGCTGCCGTGATGATATTGAGGATTGATGATGTCATCGCAACAAAGGGCTCAAAGGGAGGATCCTCATCTCCACCAGGCGGATCAGCCGGTGAAGACTGATCCTTAAAACTTTATTAATATCTCTTTTATTTGGATTTTAAGTGTTTTCAGAGAGATCTCCAATTATCGTTCTTCAAACAGTGATTTCTTCCTTCATGGGTTATGTAGCTCTGTTTTTCATAAATCGTTTTATTGGACCTGAATATTGGGGATTTCTGAGTTATGCCATTGCTTTCGGAGGCCTATTCACCATAGTTACCGATCTTGGGCTTTCCAGTGCCAATATAAAATTTATTACTCAGGAGGATGAGAGGTCAAAAAACCTTTCCACCTTCCTTTTTTTAAAAATAATGCTTTCAATGGTTTTCATTGGCATTACTATTGGTTCTCTTTTGATTTGGGTTATGGTTCTCCACAGGGGTTTTGAAAATCCCATTGAATTCTGGACCATTATGGCAATCCTTCCCTATTATGCCATATATACGCTGATTTCCGTCCCAAACTCCTATTATCAGGCCAATCTTGATTCAAAACACATAGCCATACCCAGAATGATTGAATCCTTTGTGAGAAATGGAATTTTTATATTCATAGGTATAGTATATTACCTCAATCTGGAAGGGAATATAGGAGTTGGAATATCTGTCATACTTGCTCTGGTCTATGGCCTATCCTATTCCATATACATAGCCCTTTCATTTAACTATGGAAGGCCATGGCACTTTCAAAGGCCGGATATCTCCACGATTAAGAAATATGCCCTCTTTGCTGCACCCCTTGCATTTTCATCAAGTATTGCCGTAATCAATGAAAACATTGATAAGATCATAATACAGTTTTATTATGGGGCCATTGCAACGGGAGCGTTCTACACAGATCAGAGATTGCTCCTCATAATAGTTTCACTCACCGGATCAGTAAGCATGTTTATACTTCCAATTCTGTCGTCAAAGATTACTAAAACAAATCTTGAGTTTGATTCAAGTGTTATTGAAATTGAAAGGATTGTATCTCTAATTACGCTTCCCTTTGTTCTGATATTCTTCTGGCTATCCCCATATATTCTTAACATATACAGTCAGGCATATCTTAAATATTATGCAGCCCTGAGTGTTCTTGCAATCGGGACATACCTGGGATCCATACAGTTTCCCTTTTATCAGGCCCTCATTTCAAAGGATGGCCAGAGAAAGATTGCAAAAATATCTACCGTTGGGATCTTATCCAATATTATTTTGAATGTTATTCTCATACCAAATAATATTATGGGAATTCACCTTTTTGGGCTCAGCGATCTTGGCGCTTCAATTGGATATACGCTTTCAACGCTCCTCACATACTTTCTTTATAAATCGACCTATAGAAAACACAACATGCAGTGGAATGGCTCTGTTCTTCACAGACACCTCATTCTTTTCATACCCGTATCCCTCATTTTAATTGCATCAGACATTTTATTCAGGCCCTATCCTTTCATAGTCCTGTTTCCCATCATTGTGGTGGCCCTTGCAGTATACACCTTTCTCGCCCTGGCAATTAAGGAAATTACCTGGGAACAGATTAAGCTCATAATTAGAAATGTTATATGACATTTTAATATATTTTTTCACGACATATTTCTCGTAAAAATAATAAGAATTATTGAGAATATCATAATTAGTATGAGACCTGCCAGAGAACTGTCATTCATAAGGAGATATAAAGACCTGTAATTAAGGAAAAGATCTGTTGAGAAACCTGGGCTGCTTACCACTACAGGGAGCCTGAACAAAAACCATCCCAAAAAGAGGAATATGCCGGAGAAATAGGAAATCCTGTTCCCTCTCATTGTGCTTAATTTTACAATACCATAAAGTGAAACAAGCATCAGCAGGGAAAAGATGTATGATGTATAGGAAATTGACTCTGAAAGTATGGATATATCCAGCGTATTATTGATCAATGCAGAACGACCCACATATAAAATATGGTATAAGAGCAAGACCAGTATTAAGTTAACAGAGACAAATATCATTGACAGAAGGGCTGCCAGAGATTCAGAGGAAAATTCAATGTCAGGCATTCCTGTACCTTTAACATAGAATTTCCTTAATAAAAATGTCCCTGAAAATAAGATCAGAAGGGAAATTATATCAGGTAAAAAATGAAAAATTATACTGTGGAATCCCAGTAAAGAATTATTCCCGAACCTGTGGATTAAACTGTAAACCACAATGGAAATTAAAAATAGTTCGAGATATATTGGAAAAAATGCATAATTTTCTGAGAACACATAATGGCATATGGGGCAATGATCAGGGTTCCCCCTTAATTCCGTACCACATTTTGGGCATCTCATATGGAATGTTTCCATTGCCCTCCCTCTGCTTTAATTTTCAAACCCACTGCCATATGTCATATGAATAATCACGGAAGGCGGTAATTTTAAAACCCTTATCATAGTATTTCCTGCCTATATTTGAAAGAATTACCAGCTGATCCTGTGCAAGTATTCTCGGAAGAATTATGGTTGTTCTGGCCTTTCCTTCAGCCTGTTTTCCGAAAACCGCTATGCGGCTTACAAATCTTGATGAGGATTCATGCCACAATTCATTTGCAATCTCACTTGTCCCAGAAATTTCTGATATATTGCTCTCCTTTGAAATTATCTTTCCGGGAATTTGTTCCATTCCATTGCTTCCATAAAAAATGAGATTATAGGAACCCTTGGTTGACCTCTGTGATTTGAGCTCGGTAAATATATCAAGAGCAACTGTAAATTTCCATTCTTCTGGAAGATCCTGATCGTAGGTTATGACAGAGAGGGGAAGAAACCTGTTCAACTCGTTAATTTCCCAGATTCCTCCAGAACCTGGGCCCATATCAACCAGAGTTGTTGCATCGCTGGAGACAACCTTCTCTATGAGTTTGTTTACAGATGGAAGATCGGAGTGATGAAATCTCATTCTTCCGTAAATTCTTCCTCTTTCAATATACAGATAGCTTATGATCAGGGACGGGATGCTCATTATGTCGTCCCTCAGGAGTTCATTTCCAGGAATATCGTTCATTTTTATGCGCAAAATCTGATAGGGTTCCCTTATTATGGATTCGTAAGCATTGCTCCTCAACCCAAACTTTTCGGTTTTATCTATTGTCAGAAATATGTCCATTAAGGCCTTCCCATCCGCTATATGAATATATACGGGCAGTTTACCATAATCCCTTTCCACAACTGATATGAGTGAACTCTGTATCTTTGTGGATATGGTCAGAGACATATCCAGCTTCCTATCAACTTCACGAAATAACATTTACAGATTTAGTTAGATTAGATTGTATATTAATTTTATGCAACCCCATATTCCTTTAAATTCAATAGGGTAGAAATAAAAAAGGAAATAGGGATAATTAAATGCCAAAAAGGCTCATATAAACTCCTTACCTATTGTTTCTCTGGCCACAATCTGCCTCATTATCTCCCTTGAGCCTTCAGCCAGCTGGAAAGATCTGATGCCTCTAAGGGCCCATTCCTCAGGGCAGTCCTTGCTATATCCATAGGCACCCTGCCACTGCAGGGCATCATTTATTGCATCGAATGCCCATGTTGTTGATAGAAGTTTTGCCTTTGCCACTTCCTTGGAAACCTGAAACCTTGTGAACTTTCCATATTTCTGTTCCTGCCAGTATGTCCATAAGGCCTTATATCCAAGATCGAGTGCGGTTTCCATTTTTGCAGTGTTGTCAGCAACCTGGAACTGTAGCCCCTGGAATTTGGTGAGAGATTTTCCAAAGGCTATTCTCTGCTTCATATAATCAACGCCTCTTCCAATGGATTCCAGAGCTGCCCCTGCGCTTATGACTGCAATCATGGCCCTTGCGAACTCGAAGCCTTCATGAACTATCCTGAAACCATCATTTTCTCTCCAGAGTAGATTTTCTTCATCCACTTCATAGTCCGTTATTTTGAAGGCTCCCCAGCTTGAGCCCTCCCTTCCCATCTCTTCAAGATATGTCAGATCAAAATGCTGATCTGAATAGGGAAGGTATATAAGTGATGTGCCCGATGTGCCTTTCTTTTCCGGCGCTGTCTTGGCAACTGTTATGAATCCACCCCCAATTTCCTTTATTTCCCGTACCATGCTTATATAGGCTTTTTCTCCGTTGACTTTAAATTTCCCCTTTTCGTGCCTTGCAGTTGTTGTCATTGATGCCACGTCTGAACCAAAATTCGGCTCGGTCGATGCAATTCCAATAAACTTCCTTCCCTTCACAACATCTCCAAGAACCTTCTCCTTTACAGATTCTGTACCATATTTGGCAAGGAGGTATGACCATGCATTATCCACAAGGAAAAAGACTGGTATGGACACTGTGGGGTCAGCCCTTCCTATTTCCTCCGCTACTATACCTATGGTAACGGGATCATATTCCGGACCACCATATTTTTCAGGAACAGCCATTCCAAATAATCCCTGGTCAGCCATACCCTTTAAAATGGAATCTGGAATCTTCCTGTTTTTTATCATTTCCTTAATCTTGGGCTTTATTTCACGATTTGCAAACTCCCTTACAGTCTGCCTCAAAAGATTTTGCTCCTCAGTAAAAGTATAATCGAGCATGACTCCTGATGCACAATGTTTATTTTAAATTGAAGGTTTATTAATACTCACGCAACAGGATATATTGGAAAAATTTATCTGTTTTAAGAATAAAGTTATCTGCTGAAATTAATTTTTGCCATAGATGGATCCTTAGCCATCAGGGATACTCTGCTATCCCTTCTTTCGGCCGCAATTTCATATCCAAGCTTTTCGCTGAGAGAAATTGTGAACTCCATTATTTCGTCGTGGGATGGCATGTTGTCCTCGCTTAGCCTTGCTATGGACTGTCCTACATGAACATATCCCTTGGATTCGATAAAATGGGGTTGGGCAATGGAATCCCAGCGGGCATATTCATCAATAAATGGCATGTTTATTCCCTTTACAAGTGTATGCCTTATTACCTTCCTTGTGTCAAGGGATGGCAAAAGTTCCATTGTTTTTGTAAAGTTCTCCCATGCATTGCCTATGGATGGATTCAAAAGCGTATTGAATATTTCCTTTGTTGGGCCTGCGGTTGTAACATAGAGCTGTGTTGGGAGGGGATCAAGCTTTTCAAGAACCATTGGCAATGTGCCATTGGTCACAAGAAATGTGGAAAAGCCTCTCTTATGGGCGAGCTCAATAAATTCTCCAAGCCTTGTGTAAAGTGTGGGCTCTCCCGTAAGAGATATGGCTATATGCTTTGGGTTCTCTGCCTCCTTCCATTTCTCTTCAGTTACCTTTGGATTTCCCTTGAAGCCAGATATGAGTTTCATATGGGCCTTTATACTTTCATTCAGAATAAACTCAGGATCATCCTCATCGCTTATCCTCATGCTGTCAAATCCATTGAATCTCCAGCAAAATGCACAGTTCTCAGTGCATGAATTTAATGCCGGAGTCATCTGAATGCACTGGTGTGAATTTATTCCGTAAAAGGTTCCCTTATAACATGATTTTCCACCAGTAAGTTCACTCTTTGTCCAGTGGCAAACCTTTACCGCTGAATGTTTCCCGACCAGACCATAATGCTGCTTTTTATATACTTCCTGATACTTATTTTCGACCACGTTCTAAAAGGCAAAACCCTTATTTAAGCATTGAGCAATTCCAAATGAAAAATCATAATGTTTTTTAAAGTAGACAATATGATGATTTATGCCAAAAGGAAGTCTATGGACAGATGTATCCTTCGGTGAAAATGCACCTGAGGAATTTTATGCTGTGATTGAAACGCCCATGGGTTCAAGGAACAAATTTGAAGCCAACAAGGGTGGCCCTGGAATAATTCTTGACAGAGTTCTATATTCATCAGTGATGTACCCTGCCAACTATGGTTTTATACCAAGAACATACTATGCTGATGGAGATCCCCTGGATGTCCTTGTGCTCACAACCTATCCTCTTCCACCGGGAACAATTGTTCTCTCAAGGCCTCTTGGGGTTATGAAAATGATTGACGGTGAAGACAGAGATAACAAAATAATTGCTGCGGCAGTAAAGGATCCGGCAAACAAGGTTCTGAAAACCATAGATGATGTAAATCCTCACCTTCTCAAGGAGATTCAGAATTTCTTCGAAACCTACAAGGTTCTGGAGGGCAAGAAAACAAAGGTTGAGGGCTATGGAAATGCAGAAGAGGCAAAGAAGGAGATAATGGATTCTATAGAACTCTATAACGAGAAGTTTGACCCTGAGTTCTAAAAACATTATTTTATATGGGAAAAACATACTGAAAAACGAATTTCAAACAGATTCAGGGTTATGAGAAGAATTTCTGGGTCGCATCCATTGCCTCATCCATAAGATCCTTTGGAATAGGTGCAACCTGGCCCTTTCTGGCTATATTCTTAACCGTTGTTTTAAGTGTACCAATCATATACGTTGGCCTGATTTTTGGAGGCATGGCCCTGATGTCCATTATATTCTCCATAGTTGGAGGATACATTGGAGATATATGGGGACGAAAGTTTACAATCCTCACAGGCTCCATCATTGGGGCAATAAGTTACTTCATGGTCTTTGTATTCTTTATTTTTAAATATTCAGTCATTGACATATCTGCCATGTTCCTGCTCTCTTCTGTTTCAGGAGCCCTTGTATTTCCGGCAAGTTCAGCGGTTGTTGCTGACACAACCACAGCCGAAATGAGGAGAAGTGCATTCGGAATATACAGAATATTTACAAATATAGGCTGGGCTGTGGGACCAATAATCGGTTCCGTGGTTTATGGCACAGGTGTCCAGTACATATTCCTCTTTTCTTCCATATCTTCCATTTTACAATTTGCGACTGTGCTCTTTTTTATGCATGATATGAAGATGAGATTTTCCGACAGGAACAGAGGCACTGGATTCATAAGTTTTGACAGGAACCTCCTTATTTTTTCAACAGGAACACTCTTTCTAACAATCCTTACATCACAGTTCAACGTCACGTTCCCAACCTATGCGAACATTCAGGGTGGAGTTCCAGCTGCCTACATTGGATATATTTATGCCGTAAACGGCACAGTTGTAGTTTTAGGCCAGTTGCCCATGAACATAATATTCAGGAAGATAAGCGACCTGAGGGCAATGCAGCTCGGGTCTTCTTTTTATGCCACAGGCTATTTCATGTCAGCCTTTTCCCATGGCCTCCTGGATTTCATGTCCATAATGATTCTGATCACCATAGGCGAAAACTTTTCATCCCCTGGCATCAGCAGCATAGTTACAAAGATTGCCCCTCCCGACAGGATAGGAAGGTACAATGGATTTAACTCGATGATGAATTCCACAGCCCGTGGACTTGGCCCTTCCATAGGCTCATTCTTCCTTTATGTATATGCCTATAATGGCATAAAGACCTGGGCATCCCTTGATCTATTTGCAGTCCTGGCCATAATGATGTTTATGGCACTTCAAAGGAATGTAAACAGGAATGCTAATGTAAATATTGGGTAAGAATGAGGGCTGTAAGAAATATTATTCCAATAAAGGAATTTGAGTTCAGGAATGACACCCTGATTGATTTTGGATCCGATGGATTCACAATGAGATGCTGGTAAATTATGAGTATGGAAATGATTAAAAAACCTGCAACGTAAAAATATGATCTAATATAGAATATTAGTGATGCAAAGAAAAATATGGTTACTGCATGGGTTATTGCAGATATTATCATTCCATTCTTAATTCCATAGGCAGTCATGACGGTTTTCAGGCCATTTTCAATGTCATATTCCCTGTCGGGAATGGTATAAATCATATCGAATCCACCTATCCATGTTCCCGTTGCCATCACGAGAAAATAAATCTCAGGTAATGCAGGGAATGATGGATTGACAGCAAGATATCCTGCCATAACTCCAACGCCTATTGTAAAGCCCATGAACAGGTGTCTCCACCTTGTAACCTTCTTAAGCATGGGATCAAGGATGAATAAGAAAAGAACTATGGGTGAAAGAACGAAGACAAAACTGTTTATCAAAAAGGTAGTTAATTCAAACAGTGCCGCAGTTATAAATACAAACATGTATGCCTGTTTCAGGGACATCTTCCCGTTGACCAGACTCCAGTTTTTCTTTCTTGGGTTAATGAGATCATATTTTCTTCCTATGACTCTGTTTATGGCCATGCCCGTTGCTCTTGCCAGTGTGCCTGCAAGAAGTACAAGTATGATTATTCTTATTCCGGGATATCCGCCGGCTGCAATAAAACTCCCTGCAAGTATAAAGGGAAGATCGAATACGGTATGTTCGATCTTTATGAAATCGGCAATGTCGTGCAGGCCTAAAGACTCAGTTTCTTTCTTAATTCCTGTACTCTCTCGTCTATATCTTTCTTCATTTCCAGCGTTTCCGGCCATTCTCTTTCGTACCCCTCTGATTTCCACTTTTTAGTTGCGTCAATACCCATTTTTGAACCATAATTGAACAGGGCAGATGCATGATCAAGGCTGTCTGTATGTGTTCCCGGTATAATAACAACATCCCTTGACGGGTCAATTCTTGTGGTCATTGCCCAGATAACCTGCTTTCTGTCATGTACATTGATATCAGGATCTACAACCAGAACGATCTTTGAAAACATCAACTGACCGGTACCCCATATGGAAAACATGACCTTCTTGGCATGCCCCGGATATCTTTTCTTTATGGATACGACAACCATATTGTGGAATACGGCTTCCTCCATTGTGTTCATATCAACTATTTCTGGTATTTGAAGTGTTATGAGAGAAAGAAATAGTCTTTCTATGGCCTTTCCCATTATAACATCCTCATGCCACAGTTTTCCCACTATGGTTGCTGGATATACAGGATTCTTCTTCTGAACTATTTTTTTAACGTGAAACACAGGAAACTCCTCTGCAAGTGAGTAATATCCCGTATGATCACCAAAGGGACCCTCCATCCTAGTTTCTGACGTGTCAATATACCCTTCCAGAACAATTTCAGAGTTCATTGGATATTGTATGTCAACACTCTGCCCCTTTACAAGATCCATCCTTTTCTTGCTTATGAGCCCCCAGAATGAAAACTCATCAAGAGGTTCAGGCAGTGGTGCCACGGCGGAAAAAATAGTTAATGGATCTGTGCCGAGAGTGACGGATACGTCCATAATTTTTCCCCTTTCCCTGTTGTCCTGAAAGTGCCTTGACCCATCCTTGTGAATCTGCCAGTGCATCCCCATTGTTTCAGAATCGTACATCTGCATTCTGTACATTCCTGCATTTTTTATTCCCGTTGCAGGATCCCTTGTTATGACAACTGGAAGGGTCACAAATGGGGCAGCGTCATCAGGCCATGTGGTGCATATGGGTATCCTTTCAAGATCTACCCTGTCCATTACCATGTGATCGCCAGGGAGCTTATCATGAATTTTTGGCCTTAAACCTCCGAGTTCCCGGAGCATTTCCAGACCTCTCCCTATCATAGATTCATTTTCCTTTGGAGGCCTTATCAAATTCCTTAGACTCTGGCCAATATTGAATGGAGTATCTCCTAAAATGTCATTCATCTTATTTTCTGTGGAAAAAATGTTTCCCACAACAGGGATATCATATCCCTTTGGATTCTTAAACAGTATGGTCCTTCCCTTACCTGCCCTCTCCTCTTCATTCAGAATCCATGTTAACTCAAGATAGGGATCAACTTCATCATCTATCTGAATAAAATCTCCTTTCTTTTTTCTATCTGAAATAAAATCTGGTAAGTCTTCATATGTCATAAAAAAAGTAATACTGAAATAGGATTAATTGTTTTGTTAAAATATTTCTTAGAAAGAAGATTTACTTCTTTCTGAATATTGTAATTATAACTACACCTGCAACCAAACCTGTTAAGGCCGCAATTCCAATTGTGATATATGTCAGGTCAGAGTATGTCGACTGGACTCCAAAGAGAACGTTTACAACGGCATTGCCTGAGGCGTTGAACATTCCTGAACTGTCTGTGCTTATGTAACCAGATACATTTCCCACAGCGTAGCTGACCATTCCGTATGGAACTGTGACGTTGATGTCCTGTGTTGTGCTGTTGTAAACCTTTCCGTTGACCATTACCGTCCAGTTTGTTCCGGATACCAGACCAGTTTCATGGAATTCTATGGTATACATGTTCATGCTGAAACTCTCTGTCATGGTCATACTTGAATTGACATTCACAGTTCCTGAATTTGTAGAGAGAGAATAGCCTGAGGGTACTCCTATAAAGTAATAGTATGAACCTGCGCTTAGATTGCTGAACGTTATGGAACCTGATGTGCTTGTCATCTTCATTCCGTTGAATATCACATACCAGCTTGTGCCTGATGCAAGACCAGACTCCTTAAATGTAACGCTGTAAATGTTTGTCATGCTGTAGTTTTCGTAAAGCGTTTCATTGGAGTTTACATTTACATATCCTGATGTTTTTGGAAGTGAATATCCTGAAGGCACACTTACGTAGTATGAATAATTGCCAGCATAAAGTCCGGTAAATGTTATGGAACCTGATGTGCTTGTCATCTTCATTCCGTTGAATATCACGGACCATTCAGTTCCTGACATCAGACCATTTTCCTTAAAGGTAACATTGTAGAGATTTACATGGACAAACTGTACAGATACGTTTGTTGTACCTTCAATTGCCATAAATCCTACCATGCTACTGCCTGCAACGCCATATGAATCTGTGCTGTTTACTGTAACATAGTAATATCCAGGTGCAATGTTTGTAAAGCTTATCGAGCCCATTTTAGACGTTATACTGTAAAGTGGAACTCCATTCTCGGTCTGAATCATTGAAGATCCATCCTTCAGTAAGGTTATATTTTCGTAGTTATATATATTAGCAGTCCAGGCCATACCTGAGGGCAGACCCGATTCCATAACATTCAGTGTTGATATGGAGGGGTTAATTGAGAAAGGCTTTGTGGAATTTAACTGCATTATTCCTGTCTTTACATACACGAAATTATCAGATGACACTGCATACATCTTGTATGTTGTGGGATTATAAATGTAAAATGAGCCACTTGTGAACTGATATACATTGCTTGCCTGACCGAGTGTAATTTCAAGATATCCAACATCGAAATAATAGCTGTCGGATGGGTTGTCAAGAACAGATACGGTAAACTTTGAGGAATGCGTTGGAATCATTGGATGCATATCGACTCCGACCTGCATCATACCGTAATCGTTGTATGCCCCGGTGCCGTTGTAATTCCAGTATTCATTCCCGTTGAAATAGTCCTTGTATGGAACCGAATGGTTTCCTGTATAAATGTTGCAGTCATAGCTTATTACAGGCGTTTCAGTTACGAAGGTACTGCCGTTAACGAAATAGCCTGTTCCAGACAGAGTCATTCCTATCTGGGATGAACCCTCAAGATAATTTGACCAGAATGGATTTGTAAGATTCAACTTATACTGTAAAGAGGCGCCGACGAATAAATCGCTGTAGAAAGATATATTTCCGTACTGGTACTGTGGGTTATATATAAGAGCGCCGTATCCAAATGGAATCATTTGAATTCCTGTTACGTTAATATTGGTTGAGTTCCAGAGAACCATTGAACCCTCAATATATCCATTCTGATTTGAGGAATACCATGTTTCAAAGACTCCGCCACTGATGGTTACGTTTGTGGAGTTATAGACCCACATAGGAAGGTTATTAGAATTCAACAGCCCATAGAAATTAGATAAGAGGCCTGCAAATCCGGAGTATGTTACGTTCATATGGAAGTTAGATACCTTCACATGGTAATTTGTGTTATAGATGAAAACTCCTGGAAATACGGGGAAGGCATAGTCGTTCAACTGTGCAAATATTGTATTAATTCCATTTGCACTGTATGCGTCAATGACATATGGGTTAGCTGCACTTCCTGCTCCGCTAACTGCTGATTCTGTAAGCTGTTTATTTCCATTTATAATTATGGGAGTGTATACACCAATGTTTACATTGCTTTCGAGATTTATCACTGTTGATGTGGTCACATTCAGGTAGGTTTTATTTCCACCATTAATGTTATGGTAGTTCATCAGTGCTTCATAGGGATATCCGGCAGACTTTGGCAGATAGTAACTGAAAGTCCCACTTCCATTTATGGGTGCCCAGTTCCAGAAGCCAAGGTTTGCATCCTTGGTGTTTTGTGCCACAAACAGGAAAGCGTTGGAATTGGATAACTTTCCAGTGTAGTGGTTCACCGTACTGTTTGTTTCATTCCAGAGACCATAAACCATTGATGGGCCGGAGGTCAGATATGCAGTGGAACCCAAATAATGAACATCCACACCAGTTGAGGTTTCCCCAGTTTCTGATCCGATATCATATGCGTTTGGAACATTCATGAACATGTGCATTGTTGTATTATAGTACATAAGGTTCATTGAACCGGATATGTTCTGGACTGTGGCTGTGCTTCCTCCACCAGGGCCACCTATCATAATCTCAGAGTCATATGGGATGTAGCCCGTTGGAGTCATGGTCGTTCCGCTCACCAGATAATGAAGTGGGGCGGCATTGATGGTTGAATTGAATACTGCCTCCTCATAGGTTCCATTCATTTTTAACTGAGGCAGGGAATAGTTGAACCACAGAGCCTGCCTTCCGCCAACAATTGATGTGTTCATATACAGATATAGATTTAACTGGCTGCTGGGAAGCTGTAAACTTGGACCAAGGATGATTATGGCGTTGGGGTAGGATATCCTTGGTGCTGAGGAACTATAAAGTACATTATTTAACACTGGCTGGCTGGTTGCAGCAGGGGTGGTGAAATTCCATATGTTAAGGACAAAGGATAGCTGATGGGTCCTTGCAGAATAATCAACGACGTTCTGTGTCCAGAAAACATAATTTCCGTTTCCAAAAAGATTAACATTGTTCAATATGGAATTGAGCTGGAATGTTACCGTTTGAGGGGCATCATCTGCAATATTGATCGTCTGAAGGCTTGAAAGATTGACGTGTGCTGCCACTGAGGGGAAAGTGTAGTTTTGGCCTACGGTTGTGCCGCTCTGGTTATAAAGACCATAAAAACCGATTCCCATAGGAGCGGGGGATTGTCCATATCCTGGAGTCACAACTCCATTGACTATCTTTGATTGGCTCATAAAGTTAGGGATGAAAAGATCCTTAATGGGTAGACTGTCATTTTTTGCCAGTCCAATCAGCTTCATAGCCTCCGTTTGTCTGTTAAAGCTTGAACTTCCCTTAAGGTTACTTGCATTAACAGGATGGGATGATAGAGAGTTACTTACAGTCTTACCTAAATTAGATGGGTGATTTGCGGTGCCAGTTGACGAGGTTAGCGGTACAATAAATAACATACCTGCCACCATTATGGCTACGACAAATACTGTCAAAAATGCCTTTTTTCTATTCATTGTAGGTGGATTATTTAGATAATATAAAAAGGTTTCTTGGATATCACTAATTTTTATAGATCAAGAATTTTTTTCCTTATTAATATTTGAAATCTGATATTTATACTGACGCCTGTACATTAACGTAGCAACCTTTTTTGTTTTTCGCAAAAAATTGTACCTTAAATATCATTGACTGAAGTTAGGGTTAAAGGTAAACAACACAAAAGGTTCCACTGAAATCAATTCTCAAGGTTTATTGTAATATGGAAAGACCTCTATTTGTGAATAAATTATAATAAATAAAATTACGAAACATAGATAAATTTCAGAATTTAGAACAAAATAAATTATTCAAGAGTTATCATTGAGTTAAGTAAAGATTTCTTCCTTCTTACACCCCTGGCTGAAAGCAATATTCCAATGGATACAAGAAGGAATCCTGAAGTTTGAATATATGTCAGGACATTATGGAGAATAAAATAACTGAATATTACTGAAAGGGCCGGGACAATAAATAGAAATGAGGATATGGTTGACACATTGTAATCTCTATTTAGCTTAAGGAAAAAGTAATAGGCAATGGCAGTTCCGGGAATTCCAATTACGAGGGACAACATAAGGAATTCTGTTCCAGGATTCAGTATTTTTCCGGGAGATGTGGAAATAAAGCTGATGAAAATAACCGGGATCAATGAATAGGCGAACTGGTAGAAATTTGTGGTTATCCTGTCCTCTTCTCTTATGTATTTTTTATAAAATATTGTTCCAAGAGCCCATGAAGTTGCTGCTAACAGTTCTAGAAATATCCCATAAACAGATGCGACATTTATGGAATCGGAAAATATGACTATTATGCCCGTAAATCCCAAAGCAATTCCCCCTATCCCTTCCATAGTGTATTTTTCCTTCAGAAGTATTATGGAAAGAAAAGTCGAAATTATGGGGTATGTATAAATTATTATGGAACTGAGTGAGGAGGAAACCGAAGTTTCACCCAAAAACCAAAATTCCATGAAGATTGTGACATTTAACAATGACAGAATAAACATTTTCCCGTGAGACTTAAGACTGAGCCTTAACTTTATCCTCCTGTTGAATAAAAGAAGCATTCCAATGATGGCGAATATTACTCTGTACAGTAATAAAACAGATGCGTCCTCAAAGGCAAGAGCCATCTTTACAAATGGATAATTGAAGGCCCAGAAAGATGACATAAAAATGAAAAACAGAAAATCCTTTTCCTTTTCCATCTGGTGGATATTTCTAAGTGCTATACATATCTATTTCAGACAACCTTATACACCTTATTGATATTATAAGATATGGCCGGACCCTTGTTCGACGACAGGGAAAAAATCATTACTTTTTTTCAGAGTAAGGGTATACTTCTTGCCCCCGAAGCACTTGATCTAATGTTGAAAAGATCACTGGGTTCCTTAATAGTAAAACTATATAATGATGAAATTAGCCAGAGAGGATACATTGAGGTTAAGGATGTCCTTAAACTTATCACTGAACCTGAAAGAAAAGATTCAATTGTTAAAGAGATCGATTATTCAGATATAAAGGCAAACAGTTCTGTTGATGATTTCAGAAGAGTTTTTGTAAGCAGATATGAAAAACTAAGAAAAATAATCGTTACATCCGGGAAGTTGAGAGAGGTTTCATCCATATCCTCAGTTAAAAGGATGCCTAAGGGATATGTGAAAGTTGTCGGAATGATAAGCGATATTACTGAAACAAAAAATGGGCATAAACGTTTCAGAATTGAGGATACAGAAGATTTCATTGATATCATAATAATGAATAAAAATAGCCTTTCAAAGGAACTCCTCCTCAATGATGAGGTCATAGGTGTGATCGGCAGCAAGCCTGAGGCAAGGAACGACAGGGGAAAGAGTGAGCCTGTGATCTTTGCGAACGAAATAATAAGGCCGGATATACCTGAAAGGACCATTGAGTATACGGGAAGGGAGGCAGAATACGTTGGTTCAATCTCTGATATCCACGTTGGAAGCAAAACCTTTCTGAAGGATTATTATGCCAGAATGGTTAGATGGATCAAATCCTCCAGTGATGAAAGCGCCAATATGAAGCATCTCATACTCAGCGGAGATGTGGTTGACGGAATTGGAGTCTATCCGGGACAGGAAAATGATCTTGAAATCATAAATCCCTATGAACAGTATGAATATCTTGCGGAATTCGTAAATGATATACCGGAAGATATAAGCGTCTATATAATGCCGGGAAACCACGACACCGTAAGGCTCGCTGAACCCCAACCGGCATTCAATCCAAAAATAAGGGAAATGTTTATGAAAAATGTGAGTTTTCTTCCAAATCCATACAATCTTGTTCTGAATAAGAAAAATATAACCATATACCACGGCATGGCACTCAATGATCTGATTGAGCTTATTCCCGGAGGAAGCATGGACAGTGTTGGAAGTGCCATAGAGTTAATGCTCAAAAGAAGATATATGGGATCATCCTATGGCGGGAGGACGCCCATAATACCCTCATCAGAGGATTATCATGTGATGGAAAATGTCCCGGATATATTTATAACAGGTCACATCCACGGTCACTATGTTGGAAATTATAAGGGAGTAAGGTACGTTAATTCTTCCACATGGCAGTCACAGACCGAATACCAGAAAATGATGAACTATTCCCCAGAACCTGGTATTCTTACGATGTTTGACCTGAATTCCATGAGTATGATTAAAAAAGATTTTTCAAAATAATGTCACAGCGTTCTAAGTATTATTTCCTCTATCTCTTTTCTGAAAGATTCTATTAAATCCTTTGTGGCCTCTTCCCTTATGGATTCTGGTGCGCTTAGAAAACCAATCTTTGCAGTTACCTTTGCCATTCTTGCCATTGCATCGTACTCTCTTATCTTCGCTTCAAGGTAGTTTTCAATTACAGAGGCCAGTTCCTTTTTCAACTCTGGATTTTCATTCAATCTTTTTCTTATATATTCCTTTATGAGATCCTTTACGATTTCCCTCACGGATTCTAGGTACATCTCTTCTGAGGGGAGACTTCGTATGATTTCCTTTATGGACTTTTCCAGATCTTCTGCCATATCAGTTTAATCTAAATGGGTAAATAAACGTTCACAAAATAAATATTTATAATACCTGCCGATATACCGTTTACAGGTTGCAGGGCACAATTCCGTAAGGTTGAGAGCCAGTGATCCTATGGAACATCGGTAAAACAGGGAATGATGTTCACATTGAGGTGAAATATTGAAGAGAAGTTCAAGAGATTGGAAAAAGAAAGGTAACATGAGATGGAAATGGCGCAAAAAGAGAATTAGAAGATTAAAGAGACAGAGAAAGGCCAGCAAGAGCTGATCTTGCCATCTTTCTCCAACCACTCCATGCTTTCATATCTTTTTTTAATAATACAAAACTTTTCAAGGCATAATAAAAATTTTTGGAAAAAAATGTACCCTTAAAATAGATATTTATAGGAAATTACAATTCCAATTCCAACCATAATTGAAAAATGTGTGGTGCGGGAGCATGGGGTAGTCAGGTATCCTAACGGGCTCCAGTCAGGTTTTGATTAGAATCGGGTCAGCTGAAAAGGTGATGATTGACTGGAACTATGAACCGGGAAGAGACCCGCAGATCTGGGTTCAAATCCCAGTGCTCCCACTTGTTTTGCTCGACTCCCAACTTCTTTGTGAAAGACCGAATGTAACCATTTCTAATACTGCCTTTCTCCGTGATAAATAAAGGCCTTGGATATGACCTCATCCTGTACTTTTCAAGGCATTCCTTCAGGTCTTCCTGTAGGCCTGAGAGGAGGGGCACAGGCCTGTCCTTATACATTTTTCGGATGCTCATACCGGTATCCATCCTTCAGTTCCTCAATATTTATCTTTTCTACATTCCTAATACTTATTTCCTTGTAGGCTAAGATTTCAATTATTACTTTATTCCTGAACCATATCTCCTTATTCTATTGCCGGTCACAGTGCTTTACTATGCTTTGCATCCGTTCCTTTGTAAGGATGTGGCTCGGGGGAAGAAAAATAGGAAAAGTAGATTTAACCATTACCTAATTTCATCCTTACAATGAAGACTTAAACTTTCGATCGACTAGGGATTTTCAACTTAAACATAGTATTTTTCAGTCAAATTTTATTGTAAGCTATTTCGCTTCATCGAATTAACTGATTGTTTTCGCTACAGCAGACATATGGCCTGATTTTATCATCACTGGCATTACGGGTTGACCTGCATACGTCACATTCTCCATTCATCCTAATTCCTGCACTGTAGTTATTTAAGATATCTCTGGTGAGTTCCTCTATCAAATCCTCATATTTTTTCCTAATTTTTTCATGTTCTTCGTAAATTTCCTTTATCCCTTCTACATCTGATTTTTTGAGATCACTCCATATTTTTTGGAATTTTAAAAGTTCATCTTCCGTAGGGTCATAATTTTTAGTCCTTCCTACCTCTGAAGGTAAATTTCTAAATTCGGCAAACTCTTTTATTTTGTAGGTTAGTGAGATAGCGAAGTCACTTGCCTTACTTCCAGAGGGATACTTTTTTGCATCGATGCGTACTGCTCCATTTATAATAGAGTATATAAGATAATCTGCCAATAAAGCGATATCTATTTTTTTTATAACATCAGTGTCGCCTTCGGTAACTTCATGAGGTACATATTTTATCGCTTTTTCTATCTGTGTATAAACATCGGGCCGGATATCCCAGTCCCTAAACTCATTTTTGCACTTCCCATATAGTGAATCTATGAAAGATTGTAGTTTACAACTTATATTTTTTTTGTAACTTTCTTCCATGCCGTTTATTTCTTCTATTTCCTTATTCAGGGAGTGGTATCCAGCTTTAATGTGTTGCAATGCTATGTTTTTATCATCAAAGAGGCACTTTACCTTCACCCGATTATTGTCAAAAATATTAATTGATTTATCGGGCAACCGCCAATGGTTACCCGGAGTATCAAGACTTTGAAACCCATAACTTTCTGAACTTGAACAGTTTGGTGGATCAAAAATTTGGTGTATTTTGTTTTGGATATCCATTATCCTATTAAAAACATCATTGTAATGGGAATTTAAATGGGAATCTCTCCAATTGTCTATTTTATCTTTTCTTGCCTTTCTGTCTTGATGTATAGTAATCCATACTGTTACAACTGACAATAATATTGTACCTATTGCAGTGGATATTTCCGCTGAATCTAAAATATTCCATGTCATCTTATCCTCCCCATGAATTCCGATGTATCCATCCCCGTAATCTGTGTATATATGGATGTTGTGAACACAGATGAATGGCCCAGCCACTGCTGCAATACATTCAATGGAACCTGATCCATTATGGCCTTGACAGCAAATGTGTGCCTGAACTTGTGTGCATGAATTTTAATGCCAAGTTTGTCCTGCAGCTTCTTGAAATAAAGATCTATAACCTGCCTCTTCATCGGAAACAAAAGATCTTCTGACTTCTGGTTAAGATTCATTTCAATGAGATACTGCATATAAATATCCCTCAGTGCAGGATGGAGAGGTATTATTCTGTACTTCTCCTTTTGCATTCCAGTCTTCCTGTCTTTCCCCTGCTTCAGAGTCTTCATCCGTACTGAATTTGTGGCCAGATTTATATCAGAAGGCCTTATGAGA
>JAKADM010000009.1 GCA_021820525.1 Thermoplasmata archaeon | reverse complement strand
TGATGGGAAGGATTCTATCTCCGATGCAGATTGCGCTCTTGCTTTTAGGAGGATTGTCAGTCATGTCACTGGGAGTATTCCTTGCTTTTTGGGTGGCGAAATGAGGAAATACTGGCAGGAAACCCTTTGTCAAAGGATAAACAGGATCAGGATTGTTCGGTCAAGCCTGATCCAGTCGCCCTCTCGGGCAAAAAATGGTAAAAAAGGTGAGACATATGAATAATCGGGACATAGATAATAAACCTTACTGGTACGTGGTTGCACGCACAGAGGGAGATGTGGAAAGGCATGTCGGAGAATGGGTCAGTTTCCCATTCAGGAAGGAGTCTTTCACATCAGAGGTAATTGCAAGCTGGGGGATCAAAGGAAAGATCTCATATCTGTATGTGTGTGGAGAATGGGAGAAATTCCTTTACGAAGTCGAGATGAAGAAGAAGGCCCTGAGGATGATATCTGAATGGAAATCAGAGCTCGAAACAGGAGATGTGACTCAATGAAATCGGGAGAGAGAATCTTGGAGAGCATTGCGCATGTGCAGAAGATCCCATTCACAAAGGATGACATCCTCGATGTCATAAAGGAACACCCTGGATGCACATCAAGAAGGATCCTTGCTTATCTTGGGTACGGAGTGTCAAATTCAAATGACAGGGAGAGGCTCACCAGTTTCATTGTGAGCATAATGAACGCAACCAAGAAGCTTGAACATGAAGGAATGATAAAGATCATTGACCTTGAGGACAGGAGGATCTTCAGGGCAACAGGAGGCATCAAAAGATGACTGACCTTGAAGATTTTGAGGATTTTCTCTATTCGAAAATGGCAATAAGCACGGTTGAGGAAACGATGAGGAAGATCAGATTCCTCTCAAAACGCACGGATCTGGAGGACAGGGACAAGATAATGCAGATGCTCAGAGACGCTAGGAGGAACGGGGCAACTGCCAAGAAGATAAACGAATACGTGAAGGTGCTGAACCGATGGCTGGAGTTCAAGCACGAGGACAAGATCGAATATTTAAAGGAGAACAGGTCCTTTGTAGTCAAGTATTACGACGAAGACCAGATCCGCACCATGCTTTCGAAGCTAAGTTCATCCACTCCTGAGGATCTCCGGAGCAGGGCTATGCTCATACTGGCCCTGAACACCGGCCTGCGCAGATCAGAAATAGCCGCTCTAATGGTGGATGACGTGCATGAGACATCCATCACCGTGCGCAGGGGAAAGGGAGAGAAGGCAAGGATCGTGTATCTTGATCCCTATACTAGAAGCGCCTTGATAGAGTACATTAAAAGGCGCAACAATCCCAGGAGCCCATACCTCTTCACGACCAGGGAGGGCCATGTGACGACAAAGTACATGGGCAAGATCGCAGCTGACATCACAAAGAGAACGGGCATCAATTTTTCATGGCATAAGTGCAGGCATACATACGCTAAGACGTTGTTAAGATCAGGACTGGATCTCGAAACCATTAGGATAATGCTGGGTCACGAGAACTTGGGAACAACTCAGATCTACGTAACGATCGGTGCAGATGAGGCGCTGGAGCGGATGGCGAAAACAGATGTGAAGTTTGTGAAGGAGTCAAAAAGGTTTAAACCCTATGAACCAAATACCTCTCGTTATGGACTGGAGGGGATTTGAACCCCTGGCCTCTTCCATGCCAAGGAAGCGATCTACCTCTGATCTACCAGCCCAGTAGACACAATATTATTCCTTACTATATGATTTTAACGTTATGTTTCACCATTCCTGTATTTAACAATTATGCTAAAACTTAATTATGATGATCTGTTTATCTTTTTATCCTATGAATTTGCCGAAAGTGTCAAAATTAAACAAAGATAAGAGAAAAATAAAAAAGAACAGGGATCAAGACCAGGAAGATGCTGTTAAAAACGAAATGCCTGAAATAAAAAAATATGAAGTAATGGACGAATACAGTATCATCCCAAGGGTTGTATCTGTAGAAATTTCCTGGAATCCTGACATTCTTGAGGCGATTTATGTTGTCAACGAACCCATGATGAATGCAGAGGAACTTGAACTTCTTGAAAGAATAGAAAAGAATATGGAACAGGTGGTTAAGAGTTCAAAGACATTGCCCGAAGATTTAACATCACTTACAATCGATCAGATTATTGAAAATTATCTTTCAAACAGAAAGAATAAGTATCCTTTGAAGACTATTGATAAACTCAAATATTACATAAAGAGGGATTATGAAGGCTTTGGACCTCTGGACGCAGTCATCAAGGATCCAATGGTAGAGGATGTTTCATGCAATGGCGTGGGAATTCCTGTATTTATAGAACATAAAATTCATGGATCTTTGAGAACAAACATTGTTTTTGATTCAGAGGAAAAACTGGATTCATATGTTGTGAGGCTTGCACAGATGTGCGGCAAGGAGGTATCAATGAACGAACCCATAATTGATGGGACATTTCCTCAGGGACACAGGATTCAGCTAACATTTGGAAAGGAGATTTCTACGAAGGGTTCAGCATTCACCTTCAGGTTATTCAGGGAAACTCCATTTACCCCTATTGAGTTAATTAAATATGGTGCTGCAACCCCTGAAGTTGTCACATATTTATGGTTCGCAGTTGAAAACCTCAAGTCTGCAATTATTGCCGGTGTTCCGGGAGTTGGGAAAACTTCAACAATAAATGCAATGCTCATGTTTATCCCTCCTAACACAAAGGTTTTCAGCATAGAGGAAACAAGAGAAATAAACATTCTCCATCAGAACTGGGTAGCAACATCTACAAGGGAAAGTATTTATTCATCGGGAAATGCAGACGAGAAAAATCCTCCCATAGGGATGTTTGAGCTGGTGAGAATGGCTATGAGGCAGAGGCCTACATACATAGTTCTTGGAGAAATCAGGGGAAGGGAATCCTATTCCCTTTTCCAGGCCATATCCACTGGTCACACTGCATATTCCACAATTCACGCCGATTCCATGGAGACCCTGGTAAACAGATTAGAATCAAATCCACTGAATATACCTAGAGTTCTTATTAGCGCACTTAACATTGTGATGTTCAATAAGTTTATCAGAATGGGGAGCAGGAATATGCGAAAGCTAACTGAAATAGATGAGATACTTGGAATAGATCCTGATTCCGGTGAAATCCTTTACAACAGGGTTTATGCTTTCGATTATAATCAGAATAAACAGGTATACTCTGGTTACAGCAAAATTTTGAATGAAATAAGAGACTCAAAACAGTGGACAGATGAAGATTTGCAGGCAGAATTCGAGAAAAGGCAACGTCTGCTGGAAGGAATGTTGAAAAATAACATTACGGATTATGCAAACATAACTAAAATTATCAACATATTCTATAAGGATCCGGAAACTGCATTAAGGCTTGCGAGTGGTACATAATGACGAAAAAAAATAGTATTCAGATAACTTCTATCAATCAGTCCAAAAAATCTCTTAAGAAAACAAAGGACAGAAAATCTAAGCTGGCGATTCCAAAGCCAAATGCCTTCGACAACTTTTCAAAGGCCATATTTGGAGGGCTTTTCGAGAAGTATGTAAATACATCCAACATGGATGTAACTCTTCAAAAGGCAAAGATACCCATGACTGCGGAGGAATATCTTTCAAGGGGAACAATGGGAGCAGTAATTTTTTCCATAATCTCCTTCGTTATTGTCAACCTCTTCTCTTTGGAATTTGCAGGTTTTACCTATCTGTTCTTTGCATTCTGGTTCCTTGCAGTAATACTGTATCTTGCCTTTATGGGTGAATACCCCAATTCAGTGGCAACATCGAGAAAGAAGAAAATTGATGCAGTCCTGCCGCTGGCAATGGGATATATTGCAACAATGGCTTCTGCAGATATGCCAGTGGAAAACATCATATATGAACTTTCGAAAAGCAAGGAATATGGAGAACTTGCCAGGGAGGCTAAGGGAATATCCGTATCCACAAGGTTGTTTGGAAAGGACATCATAAGTGCAATCAAGGATGGTGCTACCTATACACCATCTCCAAGGTTCTCTGAGTTCCTTCAGGGAATCATAACAACAATGACCTCAGGAGGAGATCTAAAGGAATACTTCAAGCAGAAGGCCCTGCAATACCAAACCGAACTGAGCACTCTCATAAAAAGGAACACTGAATCTCTTTCTGTTCTTGCGGAAAGTTACATCATTGTGGGAGTGATGTTTCCACTGATTCTTATGGTCATTATAGGTACTGTTACATCAGTCATACCTGGAGAGGGAAGTTTGACAATAGTTGTGCTTTATCTCATTGTAGGGCTTATAATTCCCATAATAGCCGTAATGTTTGCTCTTATTTTGAGCAGCACCATAGGAGAGGTGGACGTATGAAATATGAATATGCAGGTCTTCAGTTAAGATATATTGTTCTGGCAGCATCCCTTCTTGCAGTATTTATTATGGTTTTCTTGGGTATATTCATCAAAGTAAATGCCATGGATCCAATTATACATCCATTAACGGTCAGTTCTATCGCCCTGATAATCATATTTCTGCCATTCGGTCTGGCTGATTTTGCAGAAGTTAAGAGGAGAGAGGAGGCAGAAAGGAGACTGCCTGATTTCCTCAGGGATCTTGCGGGCCATACAAACTTTGGAACACCAATGTCAGAGGCCATACTGAGAAGTTCTGAGGTTAATTATGGGCCTCTTTCAGAAGAGGTGAATCAAATAGCAGGAATGATCAGACTGGGAATCCCTGTGGAAACTGCCCTGGATGATTTTGGTAAGAGGTTAAAGTCTGAAACCATAATAAGAGTGGGAAAGATCATCAAAAAGGCAAGTGAGTCCGGAAGCAACACTTCGGATGTCATATCTCTCATATCCAGTTTTACAACCCAGACCTATCTTATGAGGGAAAGCAGATTCGCAGATATGAGAAGTTATTCTACCACAATGGCTGTTTCCTTCGGTGTGTTCCTTTTTGTCATCATTATGCTTGATCTCTTCTTTTTCCCTCAGATAGCAGGTCAGAGTCTTGGAGGATCAGGTTCAACACTAAATATAAAGGCAACCTCCTTTGGTTTGATTGAAAGGATTTTCAGTGCAGGCATAATCATTCAGAGTGTTGCCAGTGGTCTGATATCTGGTGTTTTCAGGGATGGAAGGCTTGTTTCGGGTTCTCTTGTAAGCGGCATTCTGGTGTTTCTGAGTATGGTTGTTCTCTTAATTGTGGGGGTTATGTAAATGAAATTGTTGCCAAAGAGCAAAAAGGCAAAGGGAAGAGCGAGGCGAAGCAGAAATAAGTATGCAAGCAAGCAGGTTGTAACAAGGTTAAGATATCCAAAGAGGACGGGCGAAGATAAGCTATTTGAAGAAATTGTTCCGGGAAAGGTGTTCGCCAGGGTATATTTTGACAGGGCAAGCACCATATTCAAGTATGAAGTCGATGAACCTGAGCTTAAGGAAAGAACCATGAAACTTTATCAGAAGCTTGTTCTGGAATTCCTGAGAACGCTGACAGATCCTGAGAACAAAGACATGAAGGATGTAACAAAGGAAGGGGCTGCAGAAAGGTTCATATCTGCACTTAGGGACACGGGTTCCTTCACAATGGAGGAGATGGATTCCATTTCATACTATGTGGAAAGGGATATTGTGGGATTTGGAAAAATAGATCCACTTATGAAAGATCCAAACATAGAGGATATCTCGTGCGACATGCCAGGAATTCCAGTGTTTGTTTTTCACAAATCCTTCGGGTACATACCAACGAATATAATATATGAGGATGAAAGCGAACTCGAAACTTTTGTAAAGAAAATTCTTCAGGATGTTGGGAGGCACATATCCATAGCCAATCCTATCGTGGACGCAACCCTTCTGGATGGGTCAAGAATATCATGCTCCATTGGCAAATATGTAACTAATAAGGGTTCATCCTTTACCATAAGAAAGTTCAAGGAGGAACCACTGACTCCCATTGACCTGATACAGAGAAATCTGGCAAACGCAAGAACCTTTGCCTATTTCTGGGTTCTAACAGAATATGGTGGAAATGTCATGGTTGTGGGTGGAACTGCCACAGGCAAAACAACATTGATGAATGCCATACTTCTTTTCATACCTTCTCAAAAAAAGATTGTGTCCATAGAGGATACAAGGGAAATAAACCTCATACATGAAAACTGGGTTCCAATGGTTACAAGGACAGGATACGGGAAGTTAAACCCTGACACCGGAAAGAGAAGCGGTGAAATTGACATGTTCGATCTCCTGACCATAACCATGAGGCAGAGGCCCAGTTATGTCATTGTGGGAGAGGTAAGGGGTGCAGAGGCATTTACATTGTTCCAGGCAATGTCCATAGGAAGATATGTTTATGGAACATTTCATGCGGATGACATAAGCACATTTATACACAGGATGGAATCAAAACCAATCAATGTACCGAGAAATCTTCTTCTCACATTGGACGTGGCAGTCATACTTCAAAATGTCATTGACGAAAAGGGTTCAAGAAGGAGAATCAAGACCGTATCTGAGATTGCAGGACAGGATGAATCAACAAAGGATATTGTTGTAAATAATGTGTTTACCCTGAATGAGGTTTCTGATACCCAGGTTTACTCTGGTTTCAGCTATACCTTAAAGAGAATAGCCGAAAAGGAGGGAAAATACGAGGCAGAGCTTGAGAAAGAGGTTGAAATAAGAACCATGGTCCTTGAAAAAATGATTGAAAAGGGAGTGAACAACTACAAGGATTTCTATAATGTAGTGAACCTTTTCTACAAGGACAGAAGAAGGGTATTTGCTGCGCTTGAGATTGAAGAAGAAATTCAAGCCTGATCCGGTATTTCAGGCAGCAATTTCCCTGCAACCGTTGGTATGTACACCGTCTGGAACAGTATGGAAAGCAGAACTATGAATGTGACATTTATTTCAATTATGGGTCCCCATGTGAGAAGAAGGGTATTTCCTGAAGCAAGGCCGATGGCATAGGGAACTGAAGATTCTACAACAGAAACAACTCCTCTTGGCCCGGAAAGCGCTATAAATAGTTTTGTCCTCCAGCCGTTAAGAGCATTTCTGTTCTTTTTTCTGGCGGGAGGAAGGGATGTGAAAACTGCCGCAGGTCTGACAACGAACATAACAAGCACCGTGAGCAGCAATCCCTGGAAGAAATAGTTTTCAAAATCTTTGATTGTCATAATGCTCCCCACAAGGATGAATATTAGACCCTGGGCCAGAAAGGAAAGATTTTCCTGGAAGTTTGCTTCTCTTGACCAGAATATGCTTCTATCTGAGAAATTGCCCACAATGGCTCCGGTGGCTATGATTGCAGGAAAGGGTGTGACTCCAAAACCTTCAAGTATTGTGAGTTCAAAGAGGATAACACCAAGAAGAAGCCCCACAATAAGGTTTTCGAAATTCAGTAGCTTGTTAAGGTAAATTATGCCGAATCCAATCACAATGCCAAAGCTCGACGGAACAATTATCTGAATGATAAGGAATGATGGTATGGCAGGATAAAACCCAACGAAGGCGGTTACAGAATTGAAAAGAGCTGAATAGGATGACCCTGAATATATGAGCGAAATTGCCAGAGTTACCATAATAATTGCAAGAGGATCATTGAACAGGCTTTCTCCAACAAGGGTGCCTGAATAGTTGTCATTTATCTTTATCTTTTTAAACAGGGGAATCAATGTTGAAGGATCGGTTGGGGAAATTATGGAACCGAACAGAAAACCCACAATAAAAGGTGCACCTGTAAACAGTGAGAAAATAACGCCGGCAACCACAGCGGTCACAAGCATTCCCACAGTGTTTAAGGAAATGATTCCCTTTATGAATTTTCTGAGAACTCTGAAGTTTATGTTGTGGGATTCATAGTAAAGTATGATTACCAGGCCAAGTATTCCCACGCCAAAACCCGCAAAATCATTTACGAGATATGTTGCATAGGAATGCTTTATTACCCCAAGAACCGGTCCAAATAGCAATCCCAAACCTATGAGTATGGGTATTTCCACCAGTGAGGCTTTTCTTGCGATCGGTATGGAGAACGATGCGATTATCAGGAGAAGGCTGAGCTGAACAAAGTCAAGATTTTGAAATAGGCTCATCTGACCTTTTCTTCTCCGGGTGAAAGTGGCATCTCCCTCTTATGGGCATTCCTTTCGTACATAGACCTTACTTTCAGTGAAACATCATCATTGCCGAATTTTCCATTGCTCCTAAAATAATCTATGGATTTATCTATATCATCATAGGTCAGGCCCATTTCTGCCTCGTCGGTCTGGCCTTCCCAAAGGCCTGCAGTGGGCGGTTTGGTAATGATGCTCTCAGGAATGCCCATTGCCTTCGCTGCAGTTCTCACCTCTGTCTTTGTAAGATTTATTATGGGTTCCAGATCACATCCACCGTCTCCAAATTTAGTATAATAACCTGTGATATATTCTGTGAGATTGGTTGTGCCAACAACCAGGCCTCCGTGCAAGTTTGCATAATAATAGAGAATCGTCATTCTTGTCCTGGATTTCAGATTTCCTCTTACGCCTGCTGGAGCGTCCGGAAGTATCTTCATGTAGTTTTCGATCACAGGTTCAATGTTTACCTGAATCAGATTCAATTTGAACTTTTCGCACAGTTTCCTGACGTCATTATAATCTCTTTCTGGCGTTCCCCTTTCAGGCATGAAAACAGGAATTATGTCATCCACAGGGATGGATTTTGCAAGGAATGCAGAAACAAGTGAGCTGTCTATCCCTCCACTCAGTCCAATAACTGCCTTTTTGCCAGCAAGGTTTTTCCGCAGGAATTCAAAAATATAATCATAAGTCAATTCAGATCAGGTATTGGTATGACATTTCACAATAATTATTTATTGGATTTGTATCAAAACATTTTTCAATATTTCAATCTGTCCTCTATCCTGTCCATTGCCATCCGGACAAAGTTGTTCATTATGACACTTGTTGTAACCGGGCCAACACCACCCGGAACGGGCGTTAAGAATGAAACGTACCCGTCAAGATTTTTCCTGTCGCAATCTCCAGTAATTCCTTGAGGTGTGCTGATTATGCCCACATCAATCACTGCCCCTCCACTCTTCACATATTTCTGATCAAGGAAGTGCGCCTTTCCAGTGGCCGTAACAACTATATCACATGAAGATGCTATGGCTGGAAGATTTTGTGTTTTGCTGTGACATATGGTAACCGTATAATCTCTGTTTATAAGAGCAGCTGCAAGCGGCCTGCCTATTATCTGGCTTCTATTGATTATGCATACATGTTTTCCGTACTTTCCATCGAGGCTTTCTATAATTCTAAGTGTTGCCTCCGCTGTTGCAGGCAAGAGTACCCTTTCACCCATGAGGTTCCTTCCCATTGTCCTCACGTTTGCCCCCTCCACATCCAGGTAATCTGGAACAATATTTTCAATTTCGGAAAGTGGAAGCCATGGAGGCAGGGGCCTTTCCATTATTATGCCGTCAGGTTCAGTTTCTTTTATGACATTTTCAAGGTATTCCACAGGATTAAAATTAGCCTCAGGTTGGGGAACATTTATGGAAATCGCATCTATGTCAAGGTCCAGGGCCTTTCTTATCTTGCTTCTTCCATAGACACCTGCCTCCTCCGTTCCCGTCGCATCTATTATGGCAAATTTTGGCTTTTTTCCCCTTATGCTTCTGAATCTTTCTGAGAGTTTCTTTGTTTCCCTGTCTATCTCCCTGGAGAACTCTTTGCCATTAAAAATCGTGGTATCCAGGTTACCACCTTATGACACTTTTAATTTCGCCTGAAGGCTTATTTTCAAAAAGATCGATGTCTCCGGGTTTGAAATATCCTGTGATTATCTTATTCATCGCTTCTCCATGCCTTCTTTTCCATTTTGAGAGGTAGTCCAGAGCCCTCATGTAATGAATTCTCGCGGCATCAACCGATCCTGCAAGGGTTATGTTTCTTTCGATTATGTAATCAATATCTTCTCCGTCAATTTCTGTTTTTGGAGCCTTTCCATTGGTTCCAAAAAGTATGGCAATGCCGTTGTAGTTCATTTTCCTTACATACTTGAATATGGTTCCAGGATCACCGCTCGTATCAATCAAAAAGTCTATATGAAATTTTTCAGGGAACTCAGGTTCCTTGGAAGAATCAATAAATTTAATTCCAAACTCCCTGCACATTTCAATTTTGTTATCCTCTATGGGATGTCTGTTTAAGATGTATGTGTCAAACCCATAATCTACCGACATAAAGGCATATATGAAAGCTTCAGAACCTGTTCCTATTATGAGTGCTTTTTTTCCCTCGTATGTTGAAATATTGTTTGCATAAACCGATCTCTGTGAAACCTTCTCGAAAACTTCAAAGGCCTTAACAACATTTTTTGTTGGTTCAGTCAGGACGGCAATATCTCCAAGATCAGGGTCATCCACCTTTACGAGATTAAAATCAAAATCCTTAAATCTCTCTCTCATAAATCCATGGAGACCTGTAATTCCAGCCTCATGTTTTTCCCCGTCGGAGCAGTTATCTGGCCTTCCTATCCTGCAATTAGGGCAATCTCCAGGCCTTCTGACAAGAGGAACAACCCTGTCTCCCTTCTTGAATTCAGGGGAATCAGATTCAATAACTTCACACAGGGATTCATGACCGAGGACAAGAAAATCATATCCTTCAGGATTGTACGTGAAACTCAGGGAACCTTTGACCATGCCCCTGTCAGTGCCGCATATTCCTGTCAATATGGGCCTGAGAGTTACATTGCCCTTCTCATCATCTATATTAACCTGAGTGAATTTTACAGTACCACCCGGAGCATCTGTAATATATGCGTTGACCTTTTCCATTATGGTTCAGTCTCACTTTTTAGAAAAATATTTCTATAACTGATGACCCATCTTTTCTTTCTTTGTCATCAGATAGAATTTATTGAATTCTGTTGCCTGGCTCTTCATTGGAATTCTGCCGCTTACCTTTATTCCGTTTTCCTCAAGGAAGTTTATCTTTTCAGGATTGTTCGTCATTAGTTTTACCGATTTAATCCTGAAATATTTTATTACATCCACGGCGTATGAATAATCCCTCTGGTCTGCAGGTAGACCAAGTTTAAGGTTTGCTTCAACAGTGTCATAGCCTTCCTCCTGAAGGCTGTATGCTTTTATCTTGTTTATCAAACCTATTCCTCTGCCCTCCTGTCTGAGGTATATGAGCATACCGTAGGGCTGCTCTCCCAGGTAAACAAGCGATTTTAAAAGTTGATCCCTGCAGTCGCATCTCTTTGAACCGAAAACATCACCAGTGAGGCATTCACTGTGTATCCTCACGGGAACATTTTCCTTTCCGGTCACGTCTCCCTTTACTATGACAGCATTTTCATTGTTTTCTCCATCATCGAATGTGTATATATCAAAATCGCCTGCAAGTGTTGGTAATTTTGCCTTTGCAGCTAGTGTTATCATTTTCTATCAAGTAATGATTTATTCGTTATATTAAAAGGTATATTCGGATTTTTTTGACTTTGATATATTTTTCATTCAGGGTGAACAGGCATATATAAAACACTGCATAAGCATTGTAATTAATGGCCAATATTTTTTTAAAGGAAAAACTCTTAAATACGATTCCATAAAATAGTGGATCAGGCTTAAATCTATCAGCATTAAAATTCATAGCTATATTATGTTGTTTATTATCACTCTTAAATAAGAAAATATATCATGAAGAAAAAGTATCTTTTAACACAATATACAAACTGGGCTAAAGGAAAGAGTTCAGACATGTAGAGAGTCTTACTGCATTCTCAAGATGAAGAAGCCATCTATGGATAGGATACGATCAAATTTTCTATGCTGCAAATATGAGCTTTCCAGAAATTGGAAAAAATCATCTTTCAAAATAGATAAGGGGTTAGTACTTTTATTCCTCGGTATTGATATTATAAGGCAGACCAGTCAGTTACACCAGGAAAAGTTTCTCATGATCAGGATGGCAGAAAATTAATATTGACCTGGAAAAAATCCTTTAAATAAATGCAGAGAAAAGGCCGCAGATAAAGAAATAAATGAAACAAAGTATAATATATTTTAGAACAAAGAAGCGTATCTTAGCAAAATACACTGAAATAAGGAAAAAAATTAGAAATATATGCAGGAAGAGATTATGAAAATGCCAGAAACAAAGAACTTCCTTGAAATCATAAATCCTTGAAAGTGAGTCATAAGTGAAGAGTATCTTTAAATTTATTTCACTATTTTGGATATCTAAAACTATATATGGCTTTGGGTGAGAAATTCCCCGTCAATTTCCCTTTAGATCTTATCCCTGTCATATCCATTTAATACTAATGAATTGAGTTTGTCTGCAATGTACTCCAAGGTAATTGGAGGTAGCTTTTTTAGACCTTCAAGATATTCATCATCTTTCAAAAGATCACATATTTCACCTATAGCCTTGCATTCAAACATCGGTGGTTTTTCATCATCAATACCCTTTTCCTTTCCACTATATATTTCATTGAAACATTCTTCATGATACAATCTCACTGGCCTATCTCTATCAATCAATACAACCGAATGGGTTACCATGGGCCTGTTACAAAGATCGCATATTAATCCTGTCTTTAGGAAAACTACATGATTTATTGCATAAACTGATACTTTTTTAAACTTCGTCATAAATCGTTCACTGCCCCCTCTTTTTATAAATGATAAGTCTATTTAACATAAATCACTTCTTATTACTCAGAATTATCAGGCAAAAATCCCAAAAATTTCCATTCTCTCATGCAATATATCTTAGAGGCGTTTTCTTACATCTATGTATCTGCTAGCTTTCTTAAGAAAGGAAGGAGTTTAACTGGATTATAAGTTTCAGTCAATTATAAAACGCCATCCAATAATAAGAAATGCGGCAAACACAGAAAAACTCACATAAAAATACTAATACAACAATGCGGGTGCCGGGATTTGGACCCGAGGCACGAGCTTGGCAAGCTCGCGTGTTACCAGGCTACACCACACCCGCCTTTATTAGGTATAATTCTTTTAGTAATAAATTTTAGGATAATTGCTTTTGTTCAGAGCAGATCAAATTTTCTCTCAAAAGTGCCTATTGTTTCCGCAGCAATGGTCCATATGGTCAATTCCTCATGGAATATGGAATATGGGTGCATTTTCTCATAAACATTGCTCGTGAAATCTCCTTCGCTAAAGCCGCCAATGAAAACGCTGGAATCAAGGGAAAGTGGAATCTCAGTGGCCTTTATTTTTTCCCCTGACGGGCTTAATAGGACATTTTCGTATTTGTCGCTCAACAGTTTTTCCCAGGTTCCATTTTCTATGGACAATAGAGTTTTTCCCTCTGGTGATTTTAAATCACCCTTTGTGAGGAGTTTTTCCATGAGGCCTGCAAACCTGTTATAGGATTTTGGCATCCTTGTTTCAGGGGCAATCCTTATTATCTGGTTATTTTTTGTGTGGATATTCACCCTCAACATATTCTTCTTATTTAAGATAGAATCCTGAGTAAAATTTAGCAATGTATGGAATATGTCAGGCCTTCCCATTCTGTTGGATTTTCCTGGAAAGAACCTTTCAATTGCTCCATGCATATAGTTGGAATCAAGAAGCATTTCGTCATATTTTTTGCCAAGATTTTTTGCAACCTTTCTGATCTGATAGTCATCATGCATGATTTCCGGCACCAGTTCAAGTTCTGCGTCTATAATATTTAAAATAAGCACATCTCTTGAATTTATAGACATTATTTATCCTTTTAGCATATAAACAAACCCAATCCACAGAGAAATGATTAATATATATTGTATAATTCAGGAAGTAAATGGCCGGGTTGGGGTAGGGGATATCCTTGGGGACTGTGGATCCCCGGACCCGGGTTCAATTCCCGGACCCGGCCTACCGGAGAATCTTACCACCTTTAAACAAACAGGAAGACAAAAATGATATTCCGGTATGGTTTTAGATAATCCCATTAAAATTTAGGCGTATAGTTCAATAAAAATTGGAAAATTTTCCTGCAGACATCATTTTTAATTTTGTTCTCAAAAGAAATAATATGATTGATGAATTCAGGGACTGGAGGTAAAAACAGTTGAGGCTTTCCCTTTATAAAAAATACGGTGAGAGAATGGGAAATTATCTTGAGGAAAAGGGTGTTTTCCATGTACCTGGAAAATATGACGCAGATCCCGAGGAGGGAAAGATATGGTTATCCCATTCCTATCCAATCAAGGCCTTTGAAAAGTTTCTTGGATATTATGATAGGGAGGAGAGAATCGCATACAATCCATCCATATCCTTCAATACGGATTTTTCATACTGCCTTGCGGCATGCGAATATTCAAAAAATCCTGGTCAAGACAGAGTTATTATGGACGATTCTGAAAGTGAGCTATACAGTAAGAAGGCGGATTTTGCCCTGAAGAAGTTCAGGCGGGACTATGCCATAAGCGGGAGTTTCCATTTTTTCATAAGGAGATACAGGAAATACTCAAGGGCAAAGGGGATGAGCGAGTCTTCAGAGGTTGCAGCAGCCGTAAGCAAGGCATTGATTTCCTGTTCATTCAATGGCCAGGCGGATGGTGATGGTGGCCTTCAGTCAAGGTATGCCAGGTATGTTTCAGGCTCAGGAACAAGGGCCGTATTTCAGGGCATTTCCATGTGGCTATCCTATCCCGGAATGGACCGGGATAAATGTATTGCGGGAAAGATTGGTGAATCTCCAGACAAATTTTATTATGGAATTTTTCCTAAGGACCTTCAATCACCAACGGACAGGGCCCACAGTGCCGCTGTTCAATCTCCCCTATACGAGGGCTGGATTAATGACAAGTATAAATTTCTGAACAAAATTGTGGATGGTGATTTTTCCCCGGATATTCTGTTTGAAAGGTCATCCATGGATATGCTGAGACTGAACTCAGTTCTAATGTCATCGGGCATAATCATCCAGACGCCTGAAAGCCTGAAAATTCTAACAAAGGCGATCCAGTTCAGGGAAAAAAATCCAGACTTTTACTTCACGTCAGACACTGGGCCATCAATTTTAATTGCATCAAAAAGCAAATCCTTACTTGAGGAGTTCAGGGAAAACATAGATGACCCATTCATAGATGGGAGTTTCAAATATGATCAGCATATCAATAAAATGAAAGAATTCAAAAGAGAATCAGAAAAATTTTTTAATTCTCTCTGAACTCAGGGAAAACGCATTCTGAAATTCTCGAGTATTTTTCAGCCTTAAGTATTTCAGGTTCAAATTCTGCAGATTCCTTCTGTGAAAGCTTGGTTATGAGATTTTTCCTGAACATTCCAGGAATAATGATTCTGGAAATTGCTCTCCCCCTGTATGCCGTGATAAGGTTGCTGTATATGGGTATCCTCACATCCTGGAATTTTTTATATAGAATATCTATAAATGGCAGTTCCAGATCAGCCTCCACAATATTTGAGTCAATTCTTATTTGATTCTTTGCATCTCCGGCCTGACCATAAAAAATAGCTCTTCTTGTGCCCTCAGTGACCATACCCTTAATCTCTATATTGAGATTTTCCAGATTTTCTAATTTCAGATCGTGGTTAAACCCTATCTCAAAAACGTATGGATCATAATCTTCTATGAACCACTTTATATATTCCCTTATATCGGTGAACTCACCCAGTCTTTCTATATTTAAGTCAACCGGTTTTTCACTGGATATGATCATGCTTGAAACCTCATCCGTGACTGCCCTGTTGAACCTGAAATGGAAAAAATGTGTTCCGTGCATAACATAGGATATATCGGGCACAATGGAAGGGATTTCAAGGAGCTTTTTGAGAAACACATACTCCCTGTAAATGGAACTTGATGCATAAAGTGTGTATATTCCGTTTACCTGCCTTGCACCGTAAGTTTTGAGAAATATTTCCAGATCTCTTTCAATGTTACCCTTAAAAAAGTAATATAGAAGGCCAAATTTTTTGCTGTCACCTATGGTAATGCATGGTATGTTCAGGTTAAGGCGCCTGCTCAATTCTTCAACTGGAAAGGCACTGTAGTTTGAAAGTACCAGCTCCCGGTCCAGGGCATCTGCTGGTTGTATTTTCACGTCTGACATATTATATTTCTGCCCTCTATTACACATAGAACGAATATATATAAAGATTAAATCAAATATTGATTATATCACTCAATACGGCAGATGCCGTCTCCAGAGGGCCGTCGAACTCCTCCATCAGGGTGAGGTTTGATCTTCCGTAGAAGCCTACTTCTGCTGCCATTGCAGTGGGTCCCATTTTCAGAAAAGGATCATTTTCTTCCAGAATTTGAATGCCTGATTGTGCCTTAAATTCCTCATCCTCGTTTATGGATACCAGAAGCATTGAGTTTTGCTCGATTTTATTAAGATTTAGACCTCCATATTTGAAATCACTCAGCCTGAATTTTTTTCCAAAGAGTGAATTGCAAACTATTACCGCCTTTCTTGCAGAATCTTTCCCAGTAAGATCATCGGACATATCTGTCTCAGCAATTCCTAACCTTATGGCCTCCTCCTCAGCCTCCTTTAAGTTTATTCCACTGTTTACCTTCTTTATTATATAATTAGAAGTAAGATTGACAATACCCCTGAAGGATCTGACCTTAAAATATCCACATGATGCCCTCAGGGTGCTGAAAATAGGCAATCCTCCTGCAACGGTTGCTTCATAAAGGATATTGCTATTTTCATTTTTGCATGATTGGAATATCTCGGGCCAGTAATTGGCAAGGCCTGATTTATTTGCGGTCACAACATTTTTTCCTTTCTGGAATTCAGAAATGTAACTTTCAAGTTCCATTCTTCCATCCCGGGATGCGGTCCTCAGGTCCACAAAAATATCATATTCTGCCTTTTCCTTATTCTTGCCAAATTTTTCTGGATTTTTAAGGAAGTTTTCAACATCATTGTTCGTTAAATGTTCACCAGAGATCATTCCTCTCCTGTTTTCAAGTCCAGTTATCCTAACACCTACATCATATTGCTGAATCAGCCCTATTAGATTTTTTCCAACGTTTCCGGTACCTGATATGAACACTCTCTTCATTTTTCCACCATTGAATCAACCTTTCCTGCAGATATGACCTCATCACCTTCATCCAGATTTATGAGTTTTACGCCCTGTGAATTTCTGCTCAATTCTCTTACAGTATCCACATCTATTCTTATTGTCTGCTCGTTCTTTGTCATTATGATCAGTTCATCCCCGTCGCTGACAGGTATGGCAGCCACAACATTTCCAGTCCTTTCAGTTATTTTCATTATCTTCACACCTGAAGAGCCACGGTGATGCACAGGGAAACTTTCTTCTGACGTTCTCTTGCCGATCCCCCTGGACGATATGGTAAGTATATCCTGTCCATCTTCCACAGGGAAAGCCTTGAGCACATATTCCTTCTCCCCAAGCCTTATGGATTTGACGCCTCTTGAACTTCTGCCCGTTGGTCTCATTTCCACAGACTGGAATCTTGCGGCCTTTCCAGTATCTGAAACAACTATTATGTCTCTCTCACCATCTATGAAGAACACTGAGGCCAGCTCATCATCTTCATCCAGTGAAATGGCTCTTATTCCGTTTGCTCTGACATTCTGGAATTCTGAGAATGATGTCTTCTTAATGAAACCCATCCTGGTGGCAAGAATGAGATATCCCGAGGAGTTCTCATTTCCCCTCATCATATCTGTAATTCTTTCCCCTTCCCCCAGTTTTAATATGGCCGATCCGATGACGCCAACACCTTTCCTGCTCTTGCTCTCAATTCCATAAGCCTTCATTGAGTACATTTTTCCAGTGTTTGTGAAAAAAAGCACAGGATCATGGGAACTGCAATAAACTATGGACCTCACCTGATCCTCATTGCGTACAGTTGTCTGAACACCCTTGCCGCCACGCTTTTGCGACCTGTATTCATCAAGTGTCACTCTCTTGAGGAATCCCTTTTCCGTAAGAATAATCACGCTCTCTTCCCTTGGAATTGCGTCCTCGTCCCTTATGCTCTCCAGTTCTCCAAATTCGACCTTTGTCCTTCTTTCGTCTCCATACTTTTTCATTATTTCGTTGACTTCAGAGATCAGTATTTCCTTTCTCTTTTCTTCCGATGTAATTATAACATCAAGCCTCTTTATTTCCTCCCTTGTTTCCTCCAGTTCCTTCTCTATCTTACCAACTTCAAGGGTGGTCAATCTCTGCAATCTCGTGTCAAGAATGGCATCTGCCTGCTTATCTGATAGTGAGAACCCATCCATGAGAGATTTCTTTGCCTCAGGGCCATCCCTGCTTCTTCTGATTATCTCTATTACCCTGTCTATGTTGGTCAGGGCAACATGCAATCCTTCAAGAATATGCTCCCTTTCCTTTAGTTTTCCTGATGTGTATACACTTCTTCTGAGAATTATTCCCAGCCGGTGCTTTATGTAACTTGTTATTAAACCCTTCAGATTCATCTGCTTTGGCTGGTTATCCTCCAGTACCAGGTTTATTATGCTTATGCTCTGCTCCAGCTCTGTGTGCATGTAAAGTCTGTTTAATATGAGGCTCTTCATCTCCTCATCCTTGATTTTAATGACGATCCTCATGCCTTCCCTGTTGCTTTCGTCCTTTATGTCCGATATTCCATCTATAATTTCGTTATTTATCTTTTTGACAAGATTCTCAAGGAAGTTTGATTTGTTTACGCCATAGGGAAGGCTTGTGATTATGATTCTTTTCTTTTCTTCCAGCAACACTTCTCCACGGCATTTTACCTTTCCTCTTCCGGTCTCATAGGCAGAAATGAGGTCATTATTGAACCAAATTATGCCTCCGCCTGGAAAATCAGGTCCCTTAACAATCTTCAAAAGATCTCTTATGCTTATTTCATCATTTTTAACGGTTTCAATTATTGCCTTTCCAATCTCATTGAGATTGTGTGAAAGCATGTTTGTTGCCATCCCCACGGCAATTCCTGACCCACCGTTTATCAGGAGATTTGGTATGCTTGAGGGAAGATATACAGGCTCCTCTAGGGTGCCGTCAAAATTAAGCATAAAGGGCACGGTCTCCTTATCTATATCATCTAACATTGCCTCCGAAAGGCTATTCATCCTTGCCTCCGTATACCTCATGGCAGCAGGAGCATCTCCGTCAATGGACCCGAAGTTTCCCTGTCCATCTATCAAAGGATATCTCAGGGAAAACTCCTGGGCCATCCTTGCCATTGCATCATATATGGCGCTGTCACCATGGGGATGGTACTTACCCATTGCCTCCCCAACAATCCTTGCAGATTTTTTATATGGTTTGTCTCTTGTGAAGCCATTTTCATACATGGAATACAATATTCTTCTCTGCACAGGCTTCAGGCCATCCCTTACATCAGGTATGGCCCTGCTCACGATAACACTCATTGCATATTCTAAATATGATTTTTTAATCTCATTCTCTATGGGCCTTGTTGAATCCATTTAATCACCTACAGGTCTATCTCCTTGACATATCTTGCATTCTCTTCAATAAATCTTCTTCTCGGTTCCACCTTTTCTCCCATCAATATGGAAAACAGATGGTCAGCCTCAATGGCATCGTCCACGGTTACCCTGACAAGCCTTCTGCTTTCAGGATTCATTGCCGTTTCCCAGAGCTGTTCAGGGTTCATCTCTCCAAGACCCTTAAATCTCTGAGTTATAACATTTTTTCCGAGCTGTTCCACAACTTTGTCCCTTTCATCTTCAGAATATACATAGAAGACCTTATCACCTTTCTGAACTCTGAAAAGTGGAGGCTCTGCAAAATATATGTTTCCTGATGTGATCAGCTCCTTTGCATGCCTGTAGAAGAATGTCAATAAAAGTGTCCTGATATGTGCCCCATCCACATCAGCATCGGTCATAATAATGATCTTTCCATATCTGAGGCGTTTCATATCGATGTTATCTCCGGTACCCACACCTATTACAGTTATGAGATCCCGTATTACCTGATTGTTAAGAGTCTTATCATCGGAGGCTTTTTCAACATTCAATATTTTTCCTCTAAGGGGAAGGACAGCCTGAAACTCTCGGTTTCTTGCCTGCTTTGTGGAACCACCTGCAGAATCTCCTTCCACTATATACAGTTCATTCTTCTCAGTATCATTGGAGGAGCAGTCCGCAAGTTTGCCCGGCAGATCACCGCTTTCAAGGGTGGATTTTCTCTTGACAAGTTCCTTTGCCTTTCTGGAAGCTTCCCTTGCCTCAGCTGCTGCAATTGATCTTTTCACAATCGCATCACCAACATTTGGGTAGCTTTCAAGATAGAACTTCATGGAACTCTCCACAATTGACTGCACCAGGCCCTTTATTTCACTGTTTCCAAGTTTTGCCTTTGTCTGACCCTCAAACTGTGGATTGAACATTTTCAAATGCACAACTGCAACTATGCCCTCTCTTATATCATCCCCAATGATCTTTTCTGAGCCCTTTATGTTCGGTCTTTTTCTTGCATAGTCCATGACAGCCTTGGAAAGGCCAGACTTAAAACCTATAATATGGGTACCACCCTCTGGAGTGTTAATATTATTTACAAAGCCCTCAATTGTTTCATTGCTTGATGTTGTATACTGCAATGCGTATTCCAGGCTGATTTCATTTTTATCCTGCCTGTCCCTTATGGTTTCTTTCAGGATTGTGTCATATCCTTCTGAAAGGTAGCTTACAAATTCTGAAAGCCCTCCTGAAAAGTGGAAAGTTTCCCTCGTGCCATCCCTCTCATCATAAAGTGTAAAAATAAGGTTTGAATTTAGATAGGCAAGTTCTCTTAATCTTTTTTCCAGTATTTCTTTGGAAAACTCCAGCACCTGGAATATTTCCGGGTCAGGCCAGAACTTTATAATTGTTCCTGTGCCTGATTCCTTGAATATCTTAACTCCGGAAATATCCGGGTCATTTTCCTGCTGGTTTCTGTCAATGGTAACAAGTTCTGTTTTTGGAAAGCCCTTTTCAAACATCATGTAATGTAACTTATCATCTTTTTTAACCAGTGCAATCAGTCTTGAGGATAGGGCGTTGACAACATGAACACCCACTCCATGCAATCCTCCTGTTATTTTATATACTTTCTTGTCAAACTTTGCACCGCTGTGTAGTTCAGTCAATACAATTTCAATTCCTGGCTTTCCGTATTTTGGGTGAATATCTACAGGTATCCCCCTTCCATTATCTTCCACAGTTATGCTTCCATCTTTTCCAATTGTTACAAAGATGCTTTCTCCGTATCCTGCACCGGCTTCATCAACACTGTTATCCACAACTTCGTAAACCATGTGATGAAGGCCTTCCACATTGGTATTCCCTATGTACATTCCAGGAACTTTTCTTACAGCCTTAAGTCCTTCGAGTATCTGAATCTTAGATGCATCATAATCGTCCAATTTAACCAGACGTATATATCATCAGATAATATTAAGTTAACAACTTAAAAATTCAATTTTTTCCACACAGTTTTGCATTCTCTTCACTTTGGTGATTTTGGGATAACATGGATTCTATTCACTTCAGTTCTCCAAAAAGTGTATTTTAAATTGGAAAATTTTGAATTTCCTATACTTTGAGACATTCCCTTTAAGTTATTTCGTCTATTTACGGTACGGCATGGCCTTTCAGAGTATTTTTAGTGGCAATGATTCCACTTCCTATGAGCAAAAGGCCACCTATTATTGTAAACAAAGTAGGAACCTGGCCAAGCAAGAATAAGGCGAACACTATTGCAAACACAGGATCAAGATAACTGATTATGGAAACTATCTGTATGTTCAAATTACTCAGGGAATCATACCAGAGGAATAGGGCAAGAACTGTCTGGACAGAACCTGAGATTATAACTATGATTGCTATGTTCCAGTTAAACGCAAATTTAAACAGAAAGAGAAATGGAAAGAGCATTATAGCAGATATTATGGACTGAAGTAACACAAGATTCAGTGATCTTGCATATTTTGAAGAAAATTTGCTTACCACGGACAGAAGCCCGTAGGTTATTCCTGATAATAATGCGAGTAAAATTCCAGTAAAATTTGTGGAAAGTGTTTGAATGGACATGATAATTATTCCAGTGAATGAAACAATTGCATTTGCCACAACGGCTCCTGTTAGTTTTTCCTTCAGGATGGGTGATAGCAATATGGCTATAACCGGGCCTGAATAATAGAATATTATAGCCTCTGAAACTGGAATCATTGAAACAGCGTAAAAGAGGAATACCCAATTTAGGGCCAGCAAAATACCGGATAGGAATATGTATGGGTTTAGCAATTTTTTTAGGTCTTCAAAAAGATTGCTCCTTAAAAGGATCGCCAGAAGCAAACCTGATATGAGAACCCTGAAAAACACAAAAATTGGAGACGGAAGCGTGGACCACAGGGCAAAAACAGGTATGGAACCCCATATTATTGTGGATGCCAGTATTTCTGTGAAGCCTTTTCGAGCGTCCGGGTAATCGATCGAACCACCTTAAGGAACATTTACCAATCTTATAAATAGGCTTTCTTTCAATTATGGATAAATGTGCAGTTTTTTGTTTCAGGAAATTAATTTATTGAGAACACAAAACCAATTCATTTCCTGGATACTGGAACGAAGGTGTTGTTCCTGAAATTATTTACGGGTATTACCATATGAAAAATTCAGATGTTAAATTTCTCCATTACGTGCTATTGTCCTGTCCTGATTATTTTCGATATAAAACATCACAAATTATAATGGGGAATCTTAGTTCACCATGAAAGATAAACGGCCATATTTTTTAAGTGAAATCTATCAAACCATCCATTTCTATTGTTCCCTATTGAATTATTGTCTGTGGTCTCGGACATAAGCCTTTCAATATGGACATATCTCTCCATGGATAAGGCAAAAATTTTCTGGAATTTACTAAAATATTTTGTTCTATTACCAAAATGCGCAATTCCAGACCTACACAGACTTGTAAACAATTCTAAAAGGAAAAAGAGATTTGGAAATTGGATCTATACTTAATAACACACGGGCCCGCCGGGATTCGAACCCGGGTCTTCGGCTTCGAAGGCCATTAGGATATCCTGGCTACCCCACGGGCCCATAATTTAACCTGAGATGGCTTAATTCTTAATTATCTTCTCTATTCTATCAAGATCAGTTTCTCTGTCATCCCTTTTTTCTACCAGGCATCTTGTTATGAGTTCATAAAGTGGAAGATCATTGAACCTTTCTATACTCTTAATATCCTTTTTTAATTTTTCAGGTTTTCTTCCAGTAAGGGCAAAGAAGGCAATTGCGCCAAGAGAATATATGTCTGAATCTATATAGCAAATTCCTTCCCTTAACTGTTCCGGTGCGGAATAACCCTCTGTTCCAATTTTGCTGCCCTTCATTTTAATCATATCCGTATCTGATGGCAGTCTTATGGATGTGCTAAAATCTATGATCTTTGGATTGAAGTCAGGCATCATTATTATATTCGTGCTGCTCAGGTCTCTGTGTACGATTCTATATTTTCTCAGATATTTTAAGGCGCCAATCAACTTGACCGAGAGGTCCCTCGCCATTTCATATCCATAATCCTTCTCCTCCACATACTGTTTTAAACTGATCCCATCAACCTTTTCCATAACCAGGAAAGGTTTGGATTGATATTCCCCACTGTCCACATACTTCACGATATTTGGGTGTATGAGCAGCTTTAGGTTTTCAATTTCATTAATAACCTGATCGTTAAGAGGATCATCCCTCATTGGGGCGAACTTCTTTGGAATCTTAACAACAACGGATCTTCCCTGTGAATCATACCCCTCAAGTATTTCCCCCATCCCACCACTGGCGAGGAATTTTTCTATTTTGTACGTGTCTCTGAAGCCCTTTATGCTGTCGATCTTGTTTTCCATTCTCTATCCGGATTGCATCATGATAAATTTGATTATCGATTCATTCCAAATTTTTCTGGATTTTTCTTATTAAATTAGAATCCGAGATTTTCTGGTTTAGCCTTACGACTTTATTTATCACATATTTTGCCCTTTCCTTCTCACCTCTCTTAAGGAGTTCCCGTGCAATGATGTAGTATGGCAAAATAAGCACTGATGGCATCTTTTCCGCAATTTCATATTCATTTTTAAATTCGAAAGTTTCAAAATCCTCTGTTTCAGGGTTTTTACATATTACCATTGACTCTCTCATAACTGAGGTGTAAAGAGTTGTTTCATACTGTTTATCTTTTTCAATCTTATCTATTTCCACCCTGAAAATTTCATCATCACCAAAATATAGATATATCAGGGTTCTTGTAACAATGGCATATCTCAATGCAATTATATTGCGGTTTATTGTGGAAATCTCTACGGCTAAATCGGCCATTTTTATGGCCCTGTCTCTTTCATACATTATTATTGACCTTAAAATCATGAAGGTCATTATAATCGGGCCCCAGTCACCACCAACTCCACGAAGATCTTCATCACTCAAATTCTCAATCATGGCTGATTTTTTAAGCGTATTAAGTTCATCCACCATTTCTCCCAGCAAAACAATTTCCGGTGGCATGTCATTATTTTCATGCATTTTCCTGAGGTTTTCAATATGCCTTCTGGCATCCTTAAAATTTAACCTTACTGTATCATAGATCGATAAAAAAGTTTCAAATTCACGCCTTAATTGAATAAAATTGATCATCTCAACCATTTTTGTTAAGGGAAAGAGATAAAGTTCAACCTTCTCAAAGTCGCCAGTCAAAAAGTATAATTCAACGCCATTAATAACGGCCACAGCCCTGGAATATATATCATTTTCAATATAGCTGAGCCTTATTACCTCCTCCATATTGTCAATGGCTTCCCTTATTAATCCCTCCCTCTGATATATAACGATAAGATTGTTTCTGGCTGAAAGCTCTGTCTTTATTTTTCTGCACTTACTGCTCAACTCAATGGATTTATTTAGATCTCTTTTTGCATCTTCAAATCTTGATTCTGTTATTCCAATTATTCCGGAAAGATTCAATAAATCGGCAAAGGTCGCATCATCTATTTTTCCCTTGCCAGTAAATTCCTCAATCTCTCTCTTGGCTTCACTGAATTTTCCCCTGTCAACAAGAATGGATATCCTTAAGGAAATAATTTCCTGTAGTTCAGGTTCAGGAAAACCCATCTTCGAAGCCTCACTTATGAGATCATTGGTGGTTTGGTAGTTTTCCAAACCGTAATTTATTTTAATTTTCATCCTGTACCATTTCAAGGGGTTCTCTTTCCTGTTATTCTCATTAAGGAATTTTTCCGCAAGGTCATACCTCTTCATGTCTATATAGAAGTGGGCACAGAGAAACTCAACAGCAGATCTGTATTTCTCCTCCTTATTTTCCTTAAGCACATCTTCAAAAATTTTGGCCATTTTATCCGGTGAACCGTGGTGCAGGAGTATGGCATCATAATTTTCCCTGGCCATTCGGGCAAGTTCATCATATTTTTTCAATCTGTATAGGATAAATATGATCTTGTAAAGATCATCTTTGTTCAGGATCTGTTCATCCCAAATTTTTTTAATTATGCTATTTTTGTTCTGTTCATTTAACAGTTTTTCAACCATTTCATAAATGAATGTATTGGAGATCTTTGCAATGCCAGATTCAACCTGGTAGAGATTAAGCCCTAAAAATTTATCCATTTCCACATTTTTGAATTCCGGGAAGACCTTTCTGATTCTTTCCAGAATTTCCATATTAAATTCTGGCCCCAGTGATCCTATGGCATACAGAAATCTTATTTCCTCTATGCTCAATGATTTCAATATCTCTTCAATCCTGTCCTCAATGGCAGATGGTATGGGAAATTGCCTTATGAGTGATTGATTTAAATTACCCCTGGAATCTATAATGTAATTTTGTTTATAATATTCAATGGCATCAAAGGCAACATCCAGATTCTTTCTGGACATTATCATCAGGTCCCTTATGAATTCGGAGCTGAGGTTCAATTTTGCATTTTTAAAGAGGGTTTTTGCATCGCTGTCGGTTACATCCTTAATTTTGATTATTTCTATATTCCGATTTATTTTGGAAAGTTCTCTCATGTTTTCCATTCTGGATTTGCTTTGCTGGTTATTTGGATCATTTATCATGATTCCTATTATCCTTATATTTGATTTACCAGAGGAATTTAATAGATACATGAGAAGGTTAAAGGTATCCTCTTCATATTTCTCTATATTTGAAAGTATCATTATGCAGTTTTCATCCCCGTTGAATATCTCATCGATCTCATCCACAATCTGGTTTAAATTCCTCAAATTAAATTTATTTTCAATGTTATTCAGAAGCTCGTTAAAAGGTTGAAATCTTACAACCTCACCCCTTCCCAGGGTGAAATTGGTATACACTCTCCTGCTGGATTTATAAGCCTCCCTTTCAATCATCCGAACTGTATTCTTAACTCCATGGTTAAAATCTGATGTAATGATTATTCCAAAGGACTTCTTTCCTCCATTTATAAGACTAATTAAATAATCAATACCAAATATATAATTAAAGGAATTTTCCATAACTCCATGCATTAAATAAATTTAAATATAAATATTATGGTTCACCCATCTTTCCTTTAATATCATGGAAATTTGGAGTTTTTTATCTGAAATCTTGGTACAGAAACCATATGGATTCATAGTATAACCTAAATACTTTTACCACATTCTCAAACATGGGATACAAGAATTTGTTTAATTTTGCCAGGGAAGCAGAAGTGATTTTGATAATGAACGGAGGAGAAAACTCTCTGGATAAAACCTTCAGATACATAACACAGTCAAATGGGGGCCTGTTTGAGAACTCCTTCATAATAGCAACACCCGAAAAGGCAACCATTTATACATCCATACTTGAAGAGGAAACCGCAAGGAATACGGGACTTGATGTTAAAATATTTCATGGAAGGAGAGAATTCGAGGATCTGATGAAATCTGCCCTTGCAAATAGCAATACTGTGGGCTTGAACTATTCCTCGCTCTCCCTTGAAAACTACAAGACTCTTCTCAGAATTATTCCAGACAAGGAATTTGTGGATGTTTCAGTATCCATTCTAGAGTCCAGGAAAATAAAGGATAGCAGCGAAATAAAAAACCTGAGGGAGGCTGCAAAGATAGCAAGTGAGTCCATAGAAAGGGTGTATTCATCCCTCAAGGAAGGCATGACTGAGAAAGAGGTTGCTGCACTTGTTGTTTATGAAATGATGAGGAACGGTGCGGATGGTCCATCCTTCTCCACCATAGTTGCATTTGGGGAAAACTCATCTCAGCCTCACTATTCTCCGGGGAACAGGAAGTTAAAAAAAGGGGATGTGGTATTGATCGATTATGGGGCACTTTATAATGGATACTGCTCAGACGTGACAAGAACCGCAGCCTTCGGAAAGGCAAGCGATGAGGCAAGGGAGGTTTATTCCATAGTTTACAGGGCCCAGCAGGAGGCTATGAAATTAATAAGGGAAAACGTCAATGGAAAGGATGTGGATCTGAAGGCAAGAAATATAATAGATTCCACAAAATATAAGGATACATTTATTCATTCCCTTGGGCATGGAATAGGTCTGGATGTTCACGACCACACTGCCCTTTCACCCAATATAGACTTTCCCTTGAAGGAAAACATGGCAGTGACAGATGAGCCAGGAATATATCTTCCAGGTAAGTTCGGTGTGAGAATTGAGGATGATGTGATCGTGAAAAAGGATGGTTTTGAGCTCATATCTGGAGGAGCACCTGAGGAAATAAGGGAAATATGAGGAAAATGGAAACTTACAGGCCAGAAATATATTCCACAAAGTATGTCGCTTCCTCATCCAGCATATACTCATCCCTTTCGGGGGCAAGGATCTTGAAGGAGGGTGGAACGGTAGGGGATGCGGCCATATCCATGAGTGCAGTCCTTGCAGTGACCCAAAACAATCTGTGCGGCCTTGGAGGTGATTCTTTCATAATGGGAAGATCTGAGGGGGATATATTTGTCATTAATGGTTCAGGTAAATCTTCAAGGAACGCTAAGTCAGATATTTTCCTTAATAGGGGTTTGAAAAATATACCGGCCAGAGGGCCTTTAAGCGCCATCAATGTTCCAGGACTTGTAAAATCGTGGATAGACCTCTGGAATAAGAATGGAACTATGGAGTTCAGGGATCTCCTGGCTGATGCAATCAATCTTGCAGAAAATGGTTTTCCAGTCACACAAAATTATGTAAATTCAGTAAATGCCTCCTATTATGAGGGAATGGACAGTGAATGGATTAAAATATTCAATCCTGGACAGATAAGAGCGGGAGACTTATTGATTCAGAAAGATCTATCCAGAACGCTGAAAACCATATCGGAAGATCCAGAATCCTTTTACAGTGGAGAACTTGCTGATAAAATAGTTGAAGGTTTTCGTGATAAGGGAATAGTTATTGATGAAATCGATATGAAGGATCACAGAAGTTTGATGCAGAACCCATTGCATGTTGATTTCTCTGGTCATACAATATATGAAACACCACCAAACAGCCAGGGTTCAACCCTTCTTGTGTGGCTCACGCTCTATGAGGAATATGGGGGTGGAAATTTAAGAAAATTCTTCAAAGCGGGCCTTGAATCTATGGAATTCAGAAGAAGTATGATCGGGGACCCTGAAATGCTTCAGTTAGATCAGTCATACTTCCAGAGAGGACTGGGAAGAAATAAAAATACAGTTTCTGGCATTTCAAATTACAGGGAAAAGGAGGATGGGGATACCACCTATTTTACGGTTGCAAACAGTGAGGGGGATATAATATCAATGATACAGAGCAACTATATGGGATTCGGTTCACTTGTCATACCCTCAGGCACAGGCTTTATTATGCAAAACAGGGGCTCATATTTTTCCCTGGATAGAAAGAATCATAACTTTCTGGAACCTCAAAAGAGAACCTTCCACACACTTGCTGCATGCATTGGAATGAAAGATGGTCTGCCAGCCTTTTCTCTTGGGACGATGGGAGGGGATGTGCAGCCTCAGGTTCATGCTCTCTTGATAAAAAATATGGTTGAAAATGGTATGAAGGCACAGAAATCTGTTGAGGAGCCAAGGGCAGTATTTCCAGGAACAATATATGAATCCAGTGACACCCTTTATTTCGAAGAGGGTTTCAGGGGCGTTGAGGAAATCCAGGACCTTTTCAGATCTATCAAAAAAATTCCCTACGGAGACAGCAGATTTGGTCATGCACAGGTAATCAGGTTCCTCGAAAATGGTGTACTGAACGGAGGGGCCGACCTGAGAGGAGACGGCTATTCCATACCGGGGATGTAGACCATGAAGGCAATTGACGAGATTGATAGGGAAATAAGGAAAATTACCGTAGAAGTATCAGATCCGTTTGGGGATTCCAGTGAATCCATTTGGGAAATTATTTCATTCTTAAGGGAGAATTCAGAGGGAAAGAAGAGCGAAGGAAAGATTATCTTTGATTTGCGGAAAAGGGAATGGGAAAAAAACATGTATGTTACCCTTTACCTTCTCAAGATCATAGATGTGGATTCATTCACCTCAAGGGTGATTTATAGAATCAGGGATATTATGGAAGATTCACTCTACAGCATGGAGGGGGAATCGCTTTCCATTGAAGCAGATTCCATTGGAATACCAATGGAATTTGATACTAAATCTCATCTTTATTTTACACGGCTTCAAAATTTTACCAGATCCTGTTCCAGAATAAGCGGTAGCCAGTTCAGACTTGTATATCAGGTATTTGACCAGAAAGGGATCATTTCCAGCAAGAACAAGGTTCAAAAAATAATCAGGGAATTTTTAGTTCAGGAAATGAGAGAAATTGTTGAAGATATAGATGGGGAGGTGGCCAGGCGTTATTTTGAATCTTATATGCATGACCTTTCCGATATAAGGGCGGCGGCAGAAAAGATGGTAACCTCAATGGATTTGGGCTCAGTTGACGTGGATTCATTCCCTCCATGCATGAAGCATTTTATTTCCGATGCGAAGAATGGTGTAAACATACCTCACCTTGGAAGGTTTGCAATGGTTTCCTTTCTCAATAAAATAGGAATGAAAGAGGATGAAATCATGAACATATTTTCATCTGTGCCGGATTTCAGCAAAAAGGTAACTGAATATCAGGTAAAACACATAATAGGGGAAATTTCAGGAATCAAATATGTTCCTCCTAAATGTGAGACTTTAAGATCCAACCATCTTTGCTATATGGATGATGATCCCATATGCAACTCTCCGAACATGAAGCATCCCCTTACTTATTATAAAATCAAAAAAACCAGAAAGAATAAATGAGAAAAAATTTCATTGGAGCCTTCTCTCGACAATCTTAATAAGAGTACTTTTCTTAATATTGGCCTCTATGTTATATATTTTGCATTTTTCATAGGGGACCCTTGAATATCTCCCATCCCTGACATCGTAGACAACATTCAGTTGCCTCAGTATCTCAACAAGTTTATCGTCAGTATACTTTCTGGCAACATCTACCGGTATTTTTCTTCCCAGCCTTCTACTTATCTTCGGATTAAAATATTGTGAATACAGGGTTATTTTCATAGCAATACTGCATTTATGACTCCATCCTGGCCAGGCCTGGATGTAATCTTTGCAAGTCCTGCCTCTGTCTCAACAACCGTTCCCCTGTTCATTATATTTCTCTGTACATAGTGAGGGTTTGCCGGATTTTCCTTAACAGTAATGATTTTTGCCCTCACTGTCTTATTTTCTTTTGGATTGTAAAGATTCAGAACCTGATCGTTTAGAACAGCCACCTTAACATTTCCGCCTCTTATTCTCAAAACCTTTCTCTGCGGATTGTTTATTCTTGTAAGAGTTGCCTCTCTACCAATCTCAGATCTTCTTTTTGATCTGAAGTTTTTGTATTTACCGCCTGTGAATTTTGTTGAACTTCTTCCTTGAAATCTTCCCACTCTAACACCTTTTAAAGGGAAATGTATGCATAGTTTTAAATCTTTTGTATGTCACGGTTCTTTATACGGCAATTTTCAGGTAAATTATAGGTGTAACGGATCCTGCGCGCTTATGCAGAAGTGGCAGTTGTAATTTCCATCTACCTGCCTGTGGCTGCTTTCAACCCTTGCATTTAGAAGTTTTTCAAACATTTTTCTCTCCATTTCACAGGCCTCAGGGAACATAGATGCTATCTTGAAAATGGGGCAGTTGTACTCCATAAGGTTATAATCACTGGATGGGGTCATCTTCAATTCAGGCATATAACCGTCCTTTTCTCTCATCTCCTTCAATTTCCATATTTTTATGGAAATATCTCCCTGCAAAAAGTTCTGAAAATTTTCTCTGTATATTTTTTCATATCTCTCCTCCAGAAATTTTTTTCCCAGATCTTCATTTCCCATCCTTTTCAAAAAGGCAAAAAGGTCAACAAGTATTTTCTCTGAACCTGAACTTTCAGAATCTATCTGGGAACCCTTTTTAATTTCAAACAAAAATGATGGCCTGCCATTTTGATTCTTTTTGATTTTCCTCCCTATCAGACCATCATTTTCGAGTTTTCGTATCCATTTTAAAGCACCCATTTTCGAAATCTTTATCTCTTTGCCTATTTCTTCCAAAGTCATTGGACCATTCTTTTTCAGAACGAGATAAATTGATCTTTCCGTGTTAAATCTGTTAATATCCTCATTCATATTTCAATATCATGAAAGGGTTTATAAACTTTATAAATTGTATAGTCTATAAACATATCCCAATCTCCAGCTATGCAAAAATATTTTCGTGCCTTAATTGGAAAAACCATGACCGGGGTTTCAAATTTCTCCACAGAAATATATCTGTCCTACTATTTTTCTTTCAACAGGCAATCCATCATTTTGTTCGCCATAAGCAACTTTTCGGCCATGATCCTTGGAATGCTCCTTCGGGTGCCCATAGGCAATATGCTTGATTCAAGGAACAGAAAGCATGTACTTTTGATGAACCAGATCTTTACATCCCTGTTCCTTTTTGTGGAATACTATTGTGCCGCGATACCTATTATGATGCTTCTTTTTATTACTTCCATAATGCTTTCAGTTTTTTCCGATATTGGCTGGAGTGCCATAAACACCATAATGCGTTCCTATTCTGACGGGATAAATACGGGTATGATGAATGGGATGTCTGAAATTTTTGGTCAGCTACCCTCTCTCTTAAGTGGCATTTTTTTCTTCTCCATATCAGGTTTTATCAATCTTCACAGTTCCCTGAATATTTCAGCCATTCTGGATCTTTTAAGCCTAATTTTCCTTCTGTTCATACCCTATGAACACAACAAATCTAAGACTGGGAAAGGGAAGGTTGTGAAAGTCAGGGAGCAGTCCTTGATTGAAGTATTCAGAGAAAAAAGAAAATGGAGGAAACATTTTGACAAAAGTTTCCTGGCAATGGGCGTTATGCTTAATGCCCCATTTATACTCATAATCAGCGGTAATTTTGTGCTTCCAGTCATAGAAATATACTATCTGCACAGGGGGGCAGATTTCATCGCCATAATGGAAGCAGTATATGCTGCAAGTGCAGTCCTTTCCGGAATAATTTTCCCACGTATAATGAAAAAGCTCGGACTCAGGAATTCCCTATTTTTCTCCTATTCTATATTTGTATTTTCCTTTATTATAATGAGCATATATCTGACTCCTATTACTCTGATCCTCTCATCAATCCCGAGGGGCATTGGAAATGGGGGTACAAGAATCGGAAGGAATACGATGATTATGAATCGCATTGAAAATGCTTATATTGGACGTTTCAACGGCTTACTATCTTTCTATGTGGACGCACTTAAAATTCTCCTTGTATTCCTCACTGCATTCAGTTTCCTTTTCATATCCCTCTATCTGGTTATAGAAATGGAAACCATTTTTATATTTGCCATGCTAATGTTGATAATAGGCATGGAAAGGAAATTTAGAATAATCCAACAGTAAATCTTAATTTAAAATATTTTTTAAGAAATTTTAAATTCTTAATATCGGGCGCTCATATTCCGGATCGTATATTCTTGTAAACTCTTAAGGAGAGTACGAAAAATATGAGCATTGCAACGAATAGAATTCCTGAATAATAAAGTGAATTATAATCAACTCCGGATATGAACGATTCTCTGAGAATATCTGATATGAAACTCAAGGGGTTTCCACCTGCGATTACATGGAGCCATCCTGGGGTGGAATTCGTAATGGGGTAAAATGCAGTGCTTGCAAAATCCAGAAGGAAGAAAAGAAGTATGGTGATGGTGTTGTATGCCTGCATGGATTTGGCTATGCCGGATATTATTAAAAAAATAGATGAAAAAAGCATGGTGCCGACGACCATAGTAAGGATAAAGAGACCTATGCCGGCAAGGGTAATATTGAATCTGACCGGGATAGTAAAGGCGAATCCAATCATAATGGCAGACCCAACAAGAGCAAATATTATAGATACAAAAATTATCCCAAGAAGATATTCCGATCTTCTGAAAGGGCCCACCATAATCTGCTCAAACATGCCCCATCTTCTGTCAGACCAAAGCATGCTGCCTCCTATGTTTCCGGCCGTAAATGCCTGCAAGGCAATTATGCCAGGAGCAAGAAATGTAGTATATTTTATGGCAATTCCATGGTACTGTACAACCAAACCTCCGTTGGGGTTTATTCCCTGGAACATGAATCCCATGACAAAAAGGTAAAGGGTGGGCAGTCCAAGCATAAATATGAGCGTTCCTGGATCTATGTTAACCACAATATTTCTGACAGTAAGTCTAACAAAAGCTGGCATTCTCATCTTTCAACCACCCTCATAAATACATCATCCAGTGTTGGATTTTCAATGGAAACATTTTCCACCTCAATTCCCATCTCATAGAGGGAACCAAGAACATCTCCAACCCTTCTATCAACATTTTTTCCAAGAATTAATATCTTATTCTCATCAAAGGAAATATCTTCATAATTCACAGTTTTGATCTTTTCCTTAATGTCATTGATATATTTTTCAACGTTTGTCTGGGTTGTAATTTTTACAGTCCTTAATGTACCGAATTTAAATTTTAATTCCTCAGAAGTACCTTCTTCAACAATCTTTCCTCCATCGATTATGCCTATTCTGTCGCATATCATGTCCGCTTCCTCAAGGTTCTGTGTGGTAAAGAGAATTGTAAGGCCATTTTTTGCCTGTTCTCTGATATATTGGAGGATCTTCCTTCTCATAATTGGGTCAAGGCCAACGGTAGGTTCGTCAAGAAAAAGGACCTTCATTTCATGCATGAATTCCCGGGCTACCTGAACCCTTTTCTTCTGGCCTCCACTCAAATCATACATTCTTTTCTTCCTTATCTCCTGAAGGCCAAATAGATCAATGAGTTTTTCCATCCTCTCTTCCCGGATATTCTTTGGAACCTCCCAGAGCATTCCTGTGAGTTTAAAGTTTTTCTCAACAGTTGTAAAGTCAAAGGATTCTTCCTGCTGCACAACACCTATAATTTTCCTTATTTTCGAACTATCCTTTCTCAGATCATAACCTGCAATATTGCAGTTTCCTGAATCGAAATTTATGAGAGTTGTCAGGATTTTTATGGTTGTTGATTTCCCTGCACCATTTTTTCCAAGGAGTCCGTAGATCTCCCCCTTTTTTATGTGGAATGAAATGCCGTCAAGAGCCAATTTCTTTCCGTCATAGCTCTTTTTAACATTTTCAACTACAACTTCATATTGATCTTCATGTAAATAATCCATTGGCGAATAAATCTTTTCTGATATTTATTTTTATTGTAATTACAATTAATTTTCATCCTGTATGGAAAAGATAATTTCTATGTGAACAATCCTTGTTTATGTTGGAAGAGGATTATCGTTATATCAGTTGCGGTGGAGATCCCTTCATGTATCTCAAGAGCACTTTCAAGGCAACAAAACTTGAGCTTGAGCCAGGTCAGGAAATAAGAATTCTAATGAGTAAGGACAAATTCCCATATGGGGAAAACATATTCCAGTCCCTCGCGAATCAGAATAAACTCAAAATAACCTCATTCAAAGTTGAGGATAATGACCTTATAATAGAAATGATCAGAGAGAACATTTAATCTTTCTTAAATATGAAGGTAAGTTAAGCTTATTTAACTGTCCTGCCATATGGTATTATGAAGAAAGAGCAGGCAGATATAATATGCCCAATGATAACTCCATTTGATTCAGAGAAAAAACCGTCGAGGGAATATCTGAAAATATTTCTTGAGGACATGAGAGCTTTTGGCGTATCAAAGCTTTTCCCTCTTGGGAGCAACGGACTTTTCAACCTGATGAAACTGGAAACAAAGAAGAACTTTCTAAAAATGATTCAGGAAGAGGCCATGGATTTTGAGGTTCTTGTGGGAGTAGGATCTCAAAATACGGAAGAGGCAGTTGAAATGGCTAAATTCGCTGAGGATTGCGGTTTCACCAGAATCGTTTTACAGCCAACCTATTATAATAAGGCAGAGCAATCATGGATGATAAGGCATTTTGAGGCCGTGAGTGAGCAATTTAATGGGAAGATTTACATATACAGCATTCCGCAGCTAACAAATTCAAGAATGGATATGGAAACATATAAAAATATAATGGAGTCAACAGGGAAAATCGAGGCCATTAAGGAAAGTTCAGGGGATATAAGATACTTCAATGAAGTCGCTGCTAACTTTTCGTCAAAGGTTAAGATATACCAGGGACAGGATGATCTGTTGCTTCAGTCTCTAATGCTTGGTGCCAGAGGAGGAGTGTGTGGGACAACAAATATAACTCCAATGGCTCTGGATGTTTATACAAGTTTCATAAACGGGGATTTTGCAAGGGCCATTAAAGCTCAGAAACTTTTAAATCAGTTCTTCAGGCTGGTTAATGAATATCCATTCCCTTCCATGACCTATGCAGCTTTCTATAAGAAGCATAATCTTAAGGGAAAGCTTCCAGATCCAATTACGACAATGGAAAGGATTGTGGAGCCAAAGATAAACGAGATCATAAATATGGCGACTCATACACTGGAAGAATAAGTTTTATATTATTGAGATGACCCTGGTCATATCCACATTTGTACAGGCATGAGCAAGAGTAGGCGTGTAAGAAATAGTCAATTCCTCTTTTCTCTCAATTATACATCCCATCGCTCGAAAGAATCAGGTGTGTAAGTTTTATAATTCACATAAATTTATTAGATATACAAAATATCACTCCTTGGAATGATCAGTATAACTGAAATAAAATGAAAAAAATTTAAAATAACTGACGATAGAAGTTTAGGCAGTGTGTAATAAAGAGAGGTTGCACCAAATGATTATTTTCCTCAAATTCAGTGAGAGTTTGACTTTTCATTGCTAAATCTGGTTATCTTAAAAAATTACATTTTAAGAAGCACCCACAAAATTGAACGGGCAATAAAGGCGTATGTGTTTCCCTTATCTGTAAATGTTATGGAGTTCATTGACTGATATTCTACAAGACTGTATGAGTAACCTATACAGGAATCCCTGCCAGTTATGGAATATAAGAAGATAGGGGGATTTCCATCTGAACAGTCTCTCATGAAACTTGTAGTCTCAATAATGATTTACATAAATGAGGAATGGATAACAGGGAGAAGATATTTTAAGAAGGAGGAGAATTAGGGAATGTACAGGATCTGTTAGTGATTACGGCAAATCATATACACTATCTATTATTGCCCTATTTTGAGGAAACATGAGAATAATATTTTCCTCCATTTCCCTAAACAAAAACCTATTTATACATTCTTACGTTAAGGGCTTACTCTGTGAAGGAGGTTAAAAACAATGGACAAAGCAACATATGTTAAGTTTGAAACTCCCGAGTCTTTAGAGAAAAAGATTCTGGAACTGGTTGAGAACAGCTATAGAAGTGGAAAAATTAAGAAGGGAACAAACGAAGTTATTAAAACCGTAGAAAGCGGTGTTAGTAAGATAGTGGTAATTGCCGAAGATGTAAACCCCCCTGAGGTTGTTTACTTTTTGCCCAAGCTATGTGAGGAGAGAAAAGTCCCCTATGCCTTCGTTAAAACAAGGGCAGAACTTGGCTCAAAGGTAGGTATCAGTTCAGCTGCATCTCTTTCAATAGTAGACTATGGAAAAAACGAAGAACTCTTCAAACAGATAATATCTGAACTTTCCAACTTAAGCAAGTGAGGTGATGTAGTTGGCAGATGATGCAACGCCAGCAGAAGTAGTCGAACTGATGGGAAGAACAGGAATGACCGGAGAGGCAACAACCGTAAAAGTCAGAGTTCTTTCAGGAAGGGATCAGGGTAGAATTATAGCCAGGAACGTTCTTGGCCCCGTCAAAGTAGGCGATATTCTGATGTTAAGAGAGACTGCAAGAGAGGCTAAGAAACTCTCCATAAGGTGATAAAATGGTAAATAAAACATGCACCTTTTGCGGAACTGAAATTGAGCCAGGAACCGGAATGACTTACATAAGGAAGGACGGAAATGTTATGAACTTCTGCAGCAGAAAATGCAGGATAAATATGTTGAAGCTCAAGAGGGTTCCAAGAAGGGTTAAGTGGACCAGAGAATATCAGAACCTGAAAAGACTGAGGAAGAATTCAGAGATTCAGAAGCAAAAGACGGAAGAAGCTCAGAAAGGTGAGACGGAGTGACAGAGAGGACCCTTGTCCTGATAAAGCCAGATGGAATTAGAAGAAGGCTAACCGGGGAGATCATAAAGAGACTTGAATCAAAAGGTCTCAATATACTCGGTGCCAAGTTTATGCTTTTAAGTGAAGAAAAGGCAAAAAAGCACTATGAGGTTCATAAGGACAAACCCTTCTTCAAAGATCTTGTAGGGTATATAACAAGCGGACCCATAATGGCGATTGTCTTTGAGGGTAAAAATGCCATATCCGTAGTGAGGATTCTTACGGGAGCAACAGATGGTTCAAAGGCTGCACCAGGCACAATAAGGGGTGATTATTCCATAAGCATTGACAGGAATATAATACATGCTTCAGATTCAGAGGAATCTTTCAAGCACGAGTTTCCCATATTCTTCAGGGAAGATGAAATCATATCCTCTAAGTATGGGGACGAGGACCTGTTCTGAGGTGTAATCTTATTGTATGTCAACCTTAAGGCAACCGATTATATGCGTTCTCGGCCATGTTGATCATGGTAAAACAAGCGTACTTGATTCCATAAGGGGGACATCAGTAAGCAAGAAAGAAGAGGGTGGTATAACCCAGAGGATAGCAGCTACAGAAATCAGTGTGAACAGAATTGTGGAACTATCTGCCGGAAAACTGACAAAGAGTGTTTTTAAGGTCCCCGGTCTTCTTTTTGTAGATACACCAGGTCATGTTGCCTTTGCAAATATGCGTACACGTGGGGGAGCCCTTGCAGATATTGCCATACTTGTAATAGATATTAATGAAGGGCTTATGCCCCAGACCATAGAATCCATAAATATTCTTAAGAAGTTCAAGACTCCATTTATAATAGTTGCAAATAAAATCGATATGATCTCCCTTTTCAGAAAGACTCAGAAGACAGCTTTTCCAGAGTTTCTGAAGGAACAGAGGGAGGAATACGTCAATGATATGGAAACCAAGCTATACAATATAGTAAATCAGCTGTACCAATATAATCTTCCGTCGGAAAGATATGACAGGATATCCGATTTTACGAAGGCTGTCCCCATAGTTCCGGCAAGCGCCAAATATGGAATTGGAATTATGGAGATTCTCCTCACAGTTACTGGCCTCGCACAAAAATATCTGAGCGAGTCCATATCAAAGGTAGAAGGCCCAGGTAAGGCAAGCGTCCTTGAGGTGAGAAGGGGTGATTCCCTTGGCCTGACCCTTGATACCATACTTTATCAGGGAACCTTGAAAACTGGGGCGAGGGTTATTGTAAACACCTCACAGGGGATTAAGGAAACAAAAATTAGGGCAATGTTTGTGAACGTTTCCAACAGGTCTTCCAAGGTTGTGGAAAAATCCACAGTCACAAGTGCAGCTGGAGTCAGGATAGTCATTTCGGACAGCTACGATGTTTTGCCCGGAACTACAATAATAGAGATTAATGGAAAGAATAACGAAGAGGCAAAGCAGGAACTTATGGATGAATCAAAGATTAAGATTGAACTTTCCGAACATGGGATCACATTAAAAGCCGATACACTGGGTTCCCTTGAGGCAATTGCCTATGAAATGGCACAGAAAGACATTAATATAAGGTCTGCCCAGATAGGGGAGATAAGCAAGAGGGATTTAATCGATGTATCAACACTCCCTGATCCCATGGACAGAGTCCTCGCAGGTTTTAATGTTGAACTGTCGCCAGATGCCAAGAGTTCCCTTATGGGATATGACGTTGGCGTGATAACATCTGGAGTAATTTACCATCTGGTTGAGCAGATCGAGAAATGGCTGCAGGATAGAAAGAATTCTATTGAAGAGGAAAGAAAGCAAGGGATGCCTGTTCCGTCGAAGTTCATAATCATGCCCGATTATATATTCAGAGCTGCAAAGCCTGTAATAGTGGGTGTTAAGGTACTCTCTGGAAGAATAAAGGTTGACGATAACCTTATCAGGGAAGATGGAAAATACGCAGGAACCATTAAGAGTATAAGGGATGGCGAGGTATCCAAAAAATTCGCAGAAGCAGGTTCGGAAGTGGCCGTAGCAATTGACGGTGTTACTTTGAACAGACAGATCTTCCCAGACCAGCCTCTTTATGTGGATATTAACGAAGAGGTAGTAAAGGCACTGAGGGCCAGGGGTCTGGATGAAGCAACAATGGCCACTCTTGAGGAAATTATCAAAATCAAGAGAAAGGAAAACATCTTTTGGGGAACTAAGGTTTAAAATCCAGGGTCATTGACAAGAATATGGCCAGCAATGAAATTAAAAGGGATCCGATTAATTCTGGGTTACCATAGCCGAATGAGTATCCAAAGGAAATTCCAATGAGTGGAAAGAGAGCAGTCCCCTTAATTATGCTACTTCCAGTCATTGTACCTTCCGCCGATCCTGAAACATTTTTAATCAGACTCTGTCTGATCATGGATATCTCGGGGATGGTGCCCAGCAATCCGGGTATGATGAAACCTGCACTGAACTGGCTTATTTCAGCGATTGATGAAAGTTTGTCTGTTCCATAAGCCAGAATAAGAGAAAACAGGGCAAGGGGAATAAGGAACAGATCTCTCCTGTTAAGTACTATCCTTATTTTTCCAGATATCCTTTGATGTCTTAAGGAATTTGACACAACAAGAATGATCACTATCAATGAAAGAATCAATGCAAGAGCATATACTGGAATAATTTTCATATTGAATCCTGGGAATAAAACTAGAAGGAAGAATACAAAGGGTATGATGGAATAGTAGATCGGATGAATAAATCTCAAAGTTTTTCCCATGGAAAGTGATAAAATGAGATACATGAAAATGGTTATTGCCGTAGATCCCACTAGAGCACCTATGGAAACCATGGGAAAACCCCCAACTACTGAGACTGCTGTAACCATGATTTCATCAAGGGAGGTAATGGTTCCAAGCACAAGAAAAGAATAGGAATAGTTGTTCTCAATGCCATACATTTCCTCTGAGAAGATCGCATCAGATGAAAGTTCAATCCCTCCTATGGCAAAAAAAATTGCAATCAAGATTGAAATAAAATTATGGAAAAGAAACAACAGGAATGAGAAAAAGAGTAAAAGTATCAGTAAAATAATTTTCCTGTGCATTAACTTTTAACGGGATTTCCCACAGGTTGAGCTAGCACCGTCGTCTCTGGGGCCTTGGCTCCTCTCTCATGCTTTTTGAATTCTATTTCAGTGGGCCTGAGTACGTCCCTTATATATTCAAACGCCACATCTGCCTTATGCGGATCTCCGCATGTAAACAGGTCAAGGGTTATAAGGCCAAATTCAGGCCATGTGTGAAACGACACATGGGACTCTGCCAGTAACACAACTCCACTGGCTCCAACAGGCTCAAACTGATAATAGTCAGAAGAAATCTTAGTTAGGTTTCCAACCCTTACGGACTCCTCAATTATGTCCATTAAGATTTCCTTTGTTTCCAGAAGCTCCGGCTTTATCCCATACATATCTGCAAGAATGTGAATTCCCACGGCCACCTTCATCGTCCTCCATCATATTCACCTCAGTTCTAATTTATGAGTGATAATTTCAACTTATTTAAATATTTATGTAATTGATTCAGTATATGATTCTTTAACACTACTTTTTTCCAGTCAAGACTTAATCATATAAATATTCTAATAATATCATAAATTTATTTATATAGTTATAAAAAATTTACTGTTACTTCTGTAGTGGAATATTCTTCCTTCAGCCTGGAAAACTCTTCTATATTTAGGTTGAAAGCCTCTTCGGTTGCAATCACTTTTGAGTTTAAACCTCTGACTGTTGCATCAAAAGCGCCCTTTAAGGGTGAAAAAACATTTACGCAGGCCTCGTCGGAAACAAGGGTTTTGGCTCCTTCCCCAAGAACAAACAAAAAATATTCACCTTTGCTTCTTAAAAGATTTTCAACCTTCTCTTTGAACTCTGCATAGCGGTTTTCACAAAGTCCCTTAATTAAAAGGATTTCCAGCTTCCCGGGCTTAAGTTCAATTATCCCCTTAATGTCCTTAATCAGAATTCTTTTGCCAGATTTTCCATCAGTCATTGCAACCGCCATGCTTTTTGTCTGCTTCCTCTTTGTTGCGTGCAGATAACCGTTCCTCATGAACAGGTATACCTCATCTCCCATGGCAATGTCATCATGGCAGATTGCCTCCCAGCCGTTAGCTTCCGTAAGGAACTCGGCACTTTCCGCCAGAAATTTTTTTACACCTGTGAGGGATGTTGAAAGGTATTCATAACCTGAAGATGTAATATCCATGTCATTGAGAAAGCCCGCATCTTTTAACCTCTTAACATAATATCTTACGCCTTGAAGAGTGATGTTTAAGCTCCTGCCGATTCTGGCCAGATTTCTTTCTCCCTTCAAAATCCTCATCATCACTGCCAGTTCCATGATGTTAACGTCTTTAATGTGCAGATCTGAGGTCACTTTGGGCATATATCCGATTAAATATTTAAATTTTTTCACATTTACTTTCAAAGAGGGATTAATGAAATATGATTGGTAGAAGGAAAGGATTGATTTATGTAAGTGACGAATATTTTAGTAATCAACTTTATATGTATAAAAAAATGGACAATTGTAGGTAAAGGAAAATGTTAGGTGTCGAAAGAGAGCCGAAAGGTGAGGATTTTGTAAGGATCTGCATGCAGGCCATTGATAAAAGTCCCTTCATGATTGAATTGAAGGAAAAAAATCAAAATCTATGGAAGGAGATTTCAGATTCCATAGTTGAGTATGCATTTCTAACAGGCACTTCAGGAATAACAATAATAGAGGGGAATGAAGAGGCAAGTATAACCGAACAGCTCCTGAGGGAAGGGAAACTTATAAAATTGAATGAGCAGAACTATCCCAACTCCTACCTGTACAGAAGCCCACCCTTTGATGTGGCCAGATCGGAAAAGGATACATACATATGTACTCAGGGAAAACCTGAGGATGTGGGGCCAACAAACAACTGGCTAAACTCAGAAGAGGCTATGAGAATTGCTGTGGAAAACCTTAAGGGCAGCATGAAAGGAAGGCAGATGTATGTTGTTCCCTATTGGCTTGGTCCCATAGAATCAGGTTTTGGCGACGGAGGCATAGAACTGACAGATAGCAGATATGTCGTTCTTAACCTTATGAAAATAACAAGAGTGGGCAGAAAGGTTGCGGGAGCAATTGCAAGAAAGAACAGCTTTGTGCTTGGCCTTCATTCAACAGCACATCTGAATCCAGATAAACGATATATCATGCATTTTCCAGACGAAAATAAAAAGAGAGGAATGATTGTAAGTTTCAATACTGATTATGGGGGAAATGCCCTTCTCAGCAAAAAATGCCATGCGTTAAGGATAGCGTCTTTTAGAGCCAGAAGGGAGGGATGGATGGCAGAGCATATGATGCTCATAGAGGTAAAAGATCCGGAGGGAAGATCAACTTTTATTAGCGGCGCATTTCCAAGTTCAAGCGGAAAGACCAACCTTTCTATGTTGAATCCCCCTGAAGAGTACAAAAGGCAGGGATGGTCAACAGGCCTCATAAGTGATGACATCACATGGATGAACAATGTGGGCGGCATATTGATGGGAATTAACCCTGAATATGGATTCTTTGGAGTTGCCCCTCACACAAGCATGAAGACAAATCCGGGTGCAATGAATGCGGTGAGAAGAAATACACTCTTCACCAATGTTGGGATTGATCAGGAGAAAAATCCTTACTGGGAAGGTATGGGTCCTGTACCAATGGGTGTTATTGACTGGCAGGGCAGGCCATATGACGGAAAGGAAAAGATTGCCCATCCAAACTCAAGGTTTACTACTCCTATAAATGAATACAGAGATCTTTCCGACAAGTATGAAAATCCATTGGGTGCTCCAGTATCCGCTTTTCTTTTCGGTGGTAGAAGAAGCGATCTCATCCCTCTGATTATGGAGGCTAAGAACTGGAATGAAGGCGTGCTTTACGGCGCAATGCAAAGAGTGGAGACAACAGCAGCAGCAATTGGAAAGGTTGGCGAACTCAGAAACGATCCCATGGCCATGAGGCCCTTCATGCCCTATAACATGGGTGAATACTTTGAACATTACATTGAAATGGGCAAAAAATTGAAAAAAGTTCCGAGGATATATAATGTGAACTGGTTTAGAAAGGGTAAGAACGGGGAATTCCTCTGGCCGGGATATTCAGATAACATGAGGGTCGTGGAATGGATATTGGGAAGGGTCAATGGAACCATAGTCAATGCAAGGGAAACTCCCATGGGCTTTGTGCCGGATATTCACGATTTAAAGAGGCCAGCCGGTGTTACCGAAGAGGTTTTGAATGAACTCCTTCATATTGACCCTGCAGGTTTCCTTAAGGAACTGGATACTGTTGAACCATTCTTCAAATCCTTTAAAGATAAATTCCCGGAAGAACTTTGGAGAGCATACTACGATGTCAGGGGAAGGCTGGAAAAGGAACTTTAGGGATACTCAGGTAAACATACTTGTAGGAGGGATCGAAAATTATACCAGAGTATTAAATTTGCAGAGAGAACTTAATCAAAAGGTCAATGAAAATGAATCCTCTGCATATATTTT
>JAKADM010000004.1 GCA_021820525.1 Thermoplasmata archaeon | reverse complement strand
ATCAGGGAAGAAAGAATTAGCCATTACAGGGAAAGGATGAGGATCTACAGGGCAGCTGAGCCTCTTTATACAATTTCCTGCATGCTCAAATATGGAAAAACTGATGATCTTGGAAGAACTCTTCATAAGTTCAGACAAAACATTAAACTTCTAAGGGATTCGGGAACATAGACCCATATCTATTTTACCCATTTTCCAAGGTAAACAACCGTTTAATTTTCAAGCATAAATGAAAGTGCCAATGGGAGGCTGAATTGTTAGAAAAAGATTATATATATTATATTGTTATAATAATTAATGGCCATCTTTAGAAAAGAAAATGATAAAAATTCCAGTCTCCCAACATACCACTGCGACGAACATGGGTTCAAAACATCTGATCCTGAAAAACTTGAAGGACACCTTAAATTGCATGGGAAAAAAGTAGGGGATTTCTGGAAAAAGAGAAAAAATGTAAATGAGAATGTAACAGAATATTACTGCGACAGACACGATTTCCATTCATACAATCCTGAGGAACTGGAAGAGCATGAGAGAATGCATGCCCTCATACCTGACTGGGGTTTCGACAAGAATTGATAAATTAACATTTATTGAAACATGTTTAGAATTTTTCCTTGGATTAGGGAGTTAAGAATTCTAATTGAACATGACATCGCATTTTTATTTTAAAAATATCCATGGGTAAAGAGAAATAATTAATTTAAAAAATGAATTGGTATTTTAACGATGAATGTCCGGATCAAAGACGAAAATGGCAAATACATTGAAATTCCAACAGTGGTGGAAAGGAGGAAAAATTTAACCATAATACTTAACAGGCAAGCCGAATTAAGATTAAAAGTGCCCTCAGGAATTTCCTGTAAGGATGTCCAGGAGTTTCTTTTGAGTAACAGGAACTGGATTTTGGATACCATCTCAAAGGGCAGGACCATTTCAAATATAAGATCGAGGACAGAGTTGAAAAGTGGCGACATGCAGCCCCTATTTGGATCCTACTATCCAATCCATCTTCTAAATGAAGGGGATTCCATAAGATTTGGAAATGAATTTTATATCAACAGAGATTTCCGCTGGGAAAGAAGGGAACTTTTCAGGAAATTCTACTCGGAGGCGTTGCAGGAATACATATCTGGGAAGATAGGCAATTATTCTGAAAAGATGGGTTGCCATTATAAGGATTTTACAGTTGTAAAATCCCTGTCGAAATGGGGAAGCTGCGATCATGAAAACAGAGTAGAATTCTCTTTTCTTCTTGCAATGTGCAGGCCAGAGGCGATCAATTATATTATTGTCCACGAGCTTGTTCATACAAAGATAAAATCCCATGGGAAAAGATTCCATGAAGAACTTGAAAAATATGTGAATCGATGGAGAGAGGAAAGAAAATATTTGAATGGCAATTATTTGATTTTCAGGGCTTACTCGGGCTATTGAAAATATTTTAAATTAAGAATGTAGACAAATATTTCCCTTAAAAAATTTCCCATTGGTTTGATGAAAGTTAAATATTACCTTATGCCCATTCCCATAAATACGGAAGGCCCTTAAACTTCACATCACTATTCCTTATTAACTCCAGTATTATATTTTAAATTTTATAACACCTTGCAAAATTGAATTTTATGAGGATTTTGCACTGATTTGTGGTACGGACTGAGTACCTTCCCTTCTTTACACGTATGTATATCTTACCCAATAAAAAGAATGCAAAAATCGGACCTGCAAGAATTTTAAAGGAATGCACAACAACAAAATTTAAAAAAATTTAACAGCCAAAAATAACTGCCCATATACAGCGATCTCTATTATAAACAGTTTTTCTATCATTGGATCTGATTGTGTATTACATTAAATTTGTTCCTAAGTAAAAGGATATAAATTTTAAGTGATGAAATTCCTGCTGAATTTTTCAACAGGCTGATCTGAAGGTGTTTTTTCAATTATTTCATGCTTTATTCAGATATTCTATGTCAGGAGAGGTAAATAAAATGTAAATAAATACCTCTGTTGACCCACTCTTTACAGAAAATGTCAAATGTAAATAAAAAAAACTACCTGTGTTTTAACAGCATATCCATAAAATTCCACGAAAGAAGTGGATATTTTATGACTAACGTTGAAAAATATCGATTAAAAAATATCCAAAATTTATGATGCACTGATCCACAGAGCAATTAAATTTAGTAATACCAGGAAAATATTGTAAAACCGCCTTTTCCAAATGTAGCTTGGTTTAAATCTGATGATTTAAAGTTCCAGAAACTTTTCTTAAAAAAAGCCACTGGAGGGATTTGAACCCCCGACCTGCTGATTACGAATCAGCTGCTCTACCTCCTGAGCTACAGTGGCATGCACTGTCCTCCATTCTGTAAAAGGCAATGCCTGATGGAATTTTGGGATAAAAATATGTGGATTTTGGTGGAAGCAGTTTGCCACTTTCAAGCAATCCCCTGAACTTCTCCTTTTTCCACACAGGCATGATTATGGCACCTATGCCAGGATCACCTTCAACCCTTTCCATAACCTTCTCCATGCTTGATGTATATTCAATCTGAATCTTCTCTCCCCCAAGGTTTTCCTTCAGGAACGATTCTATAATATACAGATCATCCCTGTTTTTAAATTCCTCCTTTTTCCTGAGTTCTACAACATTGCTCTTGCACACAAAGGCCGGTGCTGGAATCTTTCCATCACCTGAAAATTTCCTCATCTCGTAATATTTTCTTAAGTCTCCTTCAAAGCCATCCCATATTGGAAATATCCTGTGCACTTCACCTATTCTTGTCGCTTCCGACTCAAGGGATGTGATGTAAACAAGCATCCTGCTTATGCTTCCTCCCGTTTCTGCAGAAATTTTCTTCATTGCGTTATATCTGTGGTGACCATCAGCAATTATTGGCGTCTTGCCTTCAATCTCATCCTTAATCTTCTGGATCTCATCCTTCTCAGATAGAATGCATATGTCGTTCCATAACCCTTTTGGTTCCTCATAGGAGCTTGAGCATCCTTTTTTGATCATGATTTTTTGAAGGATACTGTGCAGGGAAGATGAACTTATAACGGTAAAAACAGGTTCTGTTTGCGCACCCAGATTCATTATGTGACTCTTTCTCTCCTCAACAAATTCTGGTATGGTACCCTCGTGTTCAATCATTTTATTCAAAGGATCATCAACGTTAACTGTGCCGATAACCCCAACCCGTTCATAAAAGGACCCTTCGTATGTATATCTCTGCCTCAAGATGATCAGGGAATCCTTTTCCACGCCTTTCAGAATACCTTCATGAATCCATTTCTCCAAATTTTTTCTGCATTCACCTGTTGAACCCGACCTGGTAAGATGCAGGATGTTATAGGGGTTCTTCAGCAGTATGTCCTTCTCATCATCAGTCAGTGTGTCATAGGGTGGTGCAGTTACCTCCCCATATCCCATTTCATAAATAATGGGCCTGAAGCATTCCAGTTTCAAATTATTACACCATCTCAGAGAATCTTTTCAATTTCTGCAATATCTTCCATGTATCCGTCTTCACCCTTTGGAGTCTCCATTATCATTGGAACTTTTCTGAATTTTTCATCCCTTAGAAGAATGGAAAAACCCTGAAGGCCAATCTTTCCCTTTCCAATCTGCTCATGCCTGTCTGTATGTTCACCCAGGCCCTTCTTACTGTCATTGAGGTGAAACCCTCTTATTTTTTCAATGCCCACAGTATCCCTTATTTCAGAAATCATTCTGTCATATCCTTCATCACTGGTGAAATCATACCCTGAGGCCCATGCATGACATGTATCCAGACACACACCAACTTTATCTTTGTATTGAATTCCTTCTATTATTTCTGCGATGTCTGAAAATGTCTTTCCCACACTGTTTCCCTGCCCTGCAGAATTCTCAATGAGAATTTCCACATTCTGATCCTTCTTAATGACGTCATTGAGCATTGATGTTACATTCTCAATTCCCTTTTTGAGAGTTGCGTCCTTGAAGGAGCCTGGATGGAATGTGAGCAGTTCAACCCCAAGGAAATCGCTCCTTTCTATTTCCATATGGAATCCCTCCCTCACCTTTTTTCTCAATTCCTCATCACTGGATGCCGTATTGAGAAGATAGGATGCGTGGACCATTACGCTTCTTATATCATATTTTTTCCTGTTTTCCCTGAATTTTTCAGGTATGGAAGGATCAATTGGCTTCGCTTTCCACTGCATCTGGCTTTTGGTAAATATCTGATATGCCCTGAAGCCAAATTTTGATGCGCTGACAGGTGTATTCTCGAGCCCCACCGATGTGGATAGATGGCCGCCGATCAAATGATCTTCAAATTTGCTCATTCTTCACCACCATATATGTGAAAATCGCTGCTGTCAATTATCATCTGCACAAACTGGTATACATGCATGGCAAGGGCAGGGTTGTCTGTGTATCCGCATGCATTCAAATCAGGTCCTGCCAGAAGGGCTCTGGATTTATCTGCAACAATATCAGTTGCAATCAGCCCATCCTTTCTAAACACCTGCACATTCTGTGGTACCCTCTTGTTTGGCGGGGTCACAAATATGACCTTTACATTGCGCCGTATGGCATTTTCTATATTTTTCTTCATCTCAAGCCTCATCTCCTTTACCATGGGCGTGCATATGTACAGTTCCTTTTCGGCAAGGTTGATCAGTTCAGCAATCTTGTTCATCACCCTTGTTCTTCCATAGATTGTGTAAACTAACTGTGGATCGCCCTTTGATGGGAGTTCCTCCTGCATCATTCTCATTTCTGAGAAAAGCTCCTGTACTCTCATGTCCATGTTTTTTCTCAATACCTCAAGATCCTCTGGTTTGAACATCTTTGGCCTTCCCTCTGTTTCCTTTGCAAAACCCTTCTCCACAAGGGATTCCATAACCTTATAGGCCGAAGTCCTTGGTATCTTTGCGGTGTCTGCGATTTCATCTGCATTTGCAACGCCATGATAAACCAGGGCTGAAAAACCCTGTGCCTCATATGCAGAGAGACCGAACATTTTCAACATCTCCGCGACCTTCTCAAGTCTGGATGTTGTAGTTTCCATAACTAAATATGCATCAATTATTAATAGTGTTTTCTCCTTTTTAGGACTTATTAGATAAATATAATTATTGTATTATTATCTTTCAAAACTAATTTGTGCACATATTTTAATTTCATATAAAGGGAGATTCTTTGAAAGATATTAAATAAATACAAAAATTGTCATGGTATGGAAAGGGAGGAGAGACTGAGGGCACTCATTGAAAATGACAATTTCATGAAAACGTTTGATATTGATCTTGTTCAGATCAAACAGGGATATGTGGAGCTTGAGGTAAAAATTAAAGAAAGCATGCTGAGGATGGGAGATATTGTCAATGGAGGCATTATACTTGGGCTTTTTGACATTGCAGGCTCACTCACCATTTTCACCATAGATGGCGTTGTCAATGGGTTTACAATTTCCATGAATACCAGCTTTATGAGATCACTCTCGGGAAAAAAGGTGAAAATTGTTTCTGAGGCTAAGTCCCATGGAAAGAGCCATGCGTTTATCCATATGAATATGTATAACGATGAAAATGAAAATACGGCTGTGGCAAATGGAGTGTGGGGTATATACAGATAAACCAGAGAGCTCTGGACAACCATAGAATTATAATGTCTGTGGGAGGGAGCATTTCTGCTTATAGAACCCCGGACATTGTGAGGGATCTTAAAAGGGAGGGTGCAGAGGTGCAGTGTATTCTTTCGGACGCTGCATCCAAAATAATTGGAGAGGAGGCCCTTGAATGGGCCTCGGGAATGCCCGTATTGAGACATCTTACAGGGGTTATGGAGCACATAACATTCTTTGAAGACCAGAGGAAGAAAAACGTATTCCTTATGTGCCCTGCAACCTATAACCAGATTGGAAAAATTGCCAGTGGAATAGCTGACGGAATGGCTGAAACCATGTTTGCCAATGCTCTTGGCACTGGAACAGAAATTGTGGTTGTTCCGGCCATGCACTATGAAATGTATAATAGTGCAATAAATATGGAAAATATCAGGAAATTAAGGAAACTTGGAGTTAATGTGGTTGAACCAAGAATTGAAGATGGCAAGGCCAAGATAATGTGGTCTGATGAGATCATAGACGAAATATTGAGAAGAAATGTTAAGAACGAATCCATATTGATAATATCTGGAAAAAGTGAATTGCCCATAGATCCTGTTAGAAGTTTATCCAACAAAAGCTCAGGCCTGACCGGCATATCCCTTGTAAGAGCTGCAAGGCGAATGGGTTATGAAAAAATAACATATCTTGGAAATTCTGAGTACAGGATTCCCCTGTACTGCAGCTGGATTAAGGCATACAACATAGATGACTTTTACCAGAAAACCATCGATTTCTTGAGGGAAAATAGGGTTGATTACATCATTATCCCTGCAGCCCTTTCAGATTTTAGATATGAAAAAAGCGGAGAAAAAATAGAGAGCAAAAGGGAAATTGAACTTTTACTGAAACCAAGGGAAAAGCTGGTGGAGCACATAAATGAGATTACGGAAAAATGGGAGAAGAAACCAAGAATAATAAGATTCAAGCTGGGCAGGGATGATTTTGAGCCTCAGGCTGATTATGACTATATGACCATACTTAACAGGGTTTCAGACGAGCCCTTTGGGGAAGGGAAGAGGGAATATACTATCTTTAAGGGGAAGGAAAAGATTAAAAAGGAAAAAATGGATAAGATCGAACTCGCTGCATTTATTCTTGAGGAGATGGAAAAATAATGAATGATAGTTTGAAAATTGCAGGTTTCCAGATCGGACCTCTTGAGGAGGGCAGAATGATTGAACTTCTTGGCAAACTGGATTTCAGTGATTGCGACATTGTGGTCTTTCCCGAAAGGTTCATCATGGACACCTATGATAATTTCCAGAAATCAGATGCATATCCAATCCTGTCTGAAATCTCGAGGGGAAAGATTCTTATTGCAGGTTCTGTGCTTGAAAAGGATAATCACCAGATTTACAACAGATCCCATGTATTTTATGATGGATTTCCTGTTGGCTTTCAGGATAAGATTGTGCCCTATGACAGGGAGAAGGGGAGGATAGGAATGGGAAGAATAATTAACATATTCAGAACTCCAAAGCTAACCTTTTCAGTACCTGTATGTTACGATATGGATTTCCCATTCTTTGCAAAAATAAGCACAGTCAAGGGTGCAACCCTTCTCCTTAACCCTTCCCTTATCAGGAAGGACTTCCATAAGGAATGGCATACATATATTGAGGCCAGGGTTCTGGAAAACAGGATTGCTGCCATATCCGTGAATTCGAGAAACGAAAATTTTGCAGGTGATTCCGTATTTTTTCATACCTATGTGGAAGATGGAGGTGTAAGAACATTGAAGGTTGAGGCTGGAGATTTACAAAGATTCAATTCTGTCTTTACAAATAATGGCGTGGAGGAAAGGAGGAAGATGAGAATAAGGGAGGATCCTGCCTATTATTCATTTCCCTCAAAGGAAATTGTTTACGAGTGAGCATACTCGCTCAGGATGGGTTACCTGGGTTATGTGCCCACCACCTTTAATGATGTGAAATTCAGAGTTTTTCAAACCTTTGTTAATAAATCTGCCATATTCAATGGGTATGATGGGATCGTTTTCACCCCAGATTATTAAGGCCTTACAATCAATCTTACTCAGCATTTCTTCTGTTATTTTATATTCTCCTGAACCGTTGTTGTGCAATATATTTTCAAGAGTTTGAGGATTATTTGACGGATTCATTCTCATAACCCTTTCTATGAATGATTTCTCGTTTTCTCCCCCGTATTCGCTCACGGTGGGGTTAGTGCCTGCACTGCTTATGAGTATAATTCCTTCGGCCCCATTATGCATGTATTCGTGGTACAGGCTGACCCAGCCTCCGTAGGAGTTTCCCCCTATGTAATATTTTTTAATATCCAGATTTTCTATGAGCTCATGGATTGATTCTGCCTGCAATTTTACGGTAATATCCGATGGCCTTTCCGAATTTCCATGGCCAAGAAGATCGGGAAAAATGAGACCGTAATCGGGGTTTATGCAACTAGCGATTTTCATAAAATTATTGCCCATTCCACCAAGGCCGTGAAGCATTATAATAAGGGGATTTCCGTCCCTTTTTAAATATGAGATCTTTCCATTTTTAGTCTCTACATAAAATCTATTCATATAAAAATGTTATTGCAATATTTTGTTTAAATTTTATCTCAATTCAAATCCTTATTTCTTTAAAGAAATTTTCCTACGAATTTCGTATATATCTATATGGATTATGGAAAATCTTTTTATATACTCCCTCATAAAACAGCTGTGACAGCAACTAAAAAACTTGTTTATATGTTTGAAGAAGGGAACAGGGATATGGCATCGCTTCTGGGGGGCAAGGGAGCAGGACTGGCCGAAATGAGAAGAATAGGTCTTCCAGTACCACCCGGATTTACCATAACCACAGAGGCATGCAATATGTACCAGAAGACTGGAAAATTTCCAGATGGTATGATGCAGGCTGTTATGGAATCTCTGGCAAAGGTTGAAAAGGAGACAGGAAAGAGTCTTGGAAACCAGTCAAAACCCCTGCTGGTATCTGTAAGATCGGGTGCGCCCATAAGCATGCCGGGCATGATGGATACAATCCTCAATGTTGGCCTGAACGACACAACACTTTCAGGTCTTGCAAAATCCACTGGAAACAGAAGATTTGCTCTGGATTCCTATAGGAGATTGAAGCAGATGTTTGGAACGGTTGTCATGGGGATAGAACATGAAAAGTTTGAAGAGGAAATTGAGAAGATAAAGGAAAAGGCAGGAAAAAAACATGATATTGAGTTGAATGAAAAGGAACTTGAAGAGATAAACAGAGCGTTTGATGATGTTTATACCAGATCGAGCAAGGAATTTCCTCAGGATCCCACAGTCCAGATGACCATGGCCATAGAGGCCGTATTCAATTCATGGAATTCACCCCGGGCAAAGGTCTACAGGGAATTGAATAATATTCCAGAAACACTGGGTACTGCAGTGAACATTGTTTCCATGGTCTTTGGGAATATGGGTGAGGATTCCGCAACAGGCGTTGCCTTTACCAGGAATCCAAATACTGGTGAGAAGGAACTTTTCGGAGAGTTTTTGCAGAATGCACAGGGTGAAGATGTTGTTGCAGGCATAAGGACTCCAAGGAAGATTTCGGACATGGAAAAAATACTTCCCGATGCCTATAAAGAATTTGTAAAATGCGCTGAAATACTGGAAAAGCACTACAGAGACATGCAGGATATGGAATTCACCATTGAAAAGGGCAAATTTTATATGCTTCAGACAAGAAGCGGCAAGAGAAGTGCAAGGGCCACTGTAAGAATAGCTGTGGATATGGTCAACGAAGGCCTTATAAATAAGGAGGAGGCCGTTATGAGAGTAACACCATCCACACTGGACATACTTTTCCACCCACAGGTAAGGAAAACAGGTAAGGAAAAGGTTCTTGGGCAGGGGCTTGCAGCATCGCCGGGTGCTGCGACAGGAATGATTGTGTTTTCCTCTGACAGGGCCGTTGAACTGGCAAAGGAAAGGAAAAAGATTATTCTTGTGAGGCCTGAAACAACGGCAGATGATGTCAGGGGAATGTCTGTATCTGAAGGATTCCTGACACAGAAGGGCGGAATGACATCCCACGCAGCTGTGGTTGCAAGGGCCATGGGAAAGCCTGCAGTGGTTGGGGTTGAATCCATGTCTGTAAATGTGAGGGAAAGGTCCCTTTCCATAGGTGGAACAATCCTGAGGGAGGGTGACATGATCACGGTTGACGGAACAAATGGTGAATTTATCCTTGGCGTAACTGATCTTGAGGAGCCCCAGGTTGGTGACCATATAGAACATCTTCTGAAATGGGCTGACGAACTCAGGAAAATAGGGGTTAGGGCGAATGCAAATACACCAGAGGAGGCAATCGTTGCAAGGAAGAATGGAGGAGAGGGCATTGGACTTGCCAGGACCGAAAGAATGTTCCTTGGAAATGAAAGGATCGGAATCATGAGATCCATGATAATGAGCAGGAATGAGGAGGACAGAAAGTTCTTCTTAAGCAAGCTTCTTCCAATGCAAATACATGATTTCACAGAATTCTTCAGAACAATGGAGGGTTTTCCCGTCATAATAAGATTGCTTGACCCTCCCCTTCATGAATTTTTGCCCGATAAGGAAGATGTCCTCAACAGCATTTATTCTCTAAAATTCAGGCTTATCAACGCCAGGGAAAGCAGGGAAGTTGATGAAATTCTCGCAAAGATTTCAGAAGAGAATGAAATGCTCAATGCAATCAGATCACTGGAAGAGTTCAATCCAATGCTTGGGTTCAGGGGATGCCGTCTGGGAATAGTTTTCCCGGAAATCTATGAAATGCAGGTTGAAGCCATCATAAGGGCTGCGCTCAATGTAATATCTGAAGGCAAGGAGATATATCCTGAAATAATGATTCCTTTAGTTGGAACTGAAAATGAACTTAAGATATTGAGAGAAAGGCTCGAAAAGGTTGCCCAGAGTACCATGGGTCACAGGCATGTGGAATACAAGTTTGGGACCATGATAGAAATTCCAAGGGCATGCATCACTGCAGACAGAATAGGAAAGCATGCTGACTTCTTCTCATTCGGCACAAACGATCTCACCCAGATGACCTTTGGATACAGCAGAGACGATGCTGAAGGAAAGTTCATGGCAAAATATCTTGAGGAAAAGATCCTGCCTGGCGATCCCTTCAGAACTGTGGACTTTGAAGGCGTGGGGGAACTCATGAAGATGGCTGTTGAAAAGGGAAGAAAGGGAAATAAATCCCTTGAAATAGGAATATGCGGAGAACAGGGGGGCGACCCTGAGACGGTTGAGTTCTGCCACAGAATAGGCCTCAATTACGTTTCTGCATCGCCCTTCAGAATACCAATCGCAAGGCTTGCAGCGGCTAGGGCAGCCATAAAGGATAAAACTGAGAAGAAATAGTTTATTTTATATGATTTTTAATAAAACATGGCCTGTCGGTCATGAATTTATTTATACCTTTTTTCTCTAAGATAGATAGATCATGAGGGTCATTTAGAACCCAGGGAATTATTTTTTCTCCGTATTCTTTTATATCCCGTTTTTCCTCAGAGACTATGGAAAATTCCGGTATGACATAATCCATAAAATCAGGTATGTGATCATTCATCATGCTTTCCCATATAAACTGGGTTTCTTTTGCAATATCAAGGCCAACACTGTAATTCTTATTATAGGATTTCATTGTCCTTATGGCCTCAATATCAAAGGATATGAAGTGTATTTCCGGACTGTACTCGTTTTTAAAGAATTCATGAAGTGCCTTTTCCAGTCCATGATTTATTCTGTCGCCCCTTTCATTTCTTGCCTTCAATTCTATAAACATCTCCTTTCCCCTGAATTGATCCATAAACTCTTCCAGATCAGGTACCTGCTGATCTGTATCCAGCACTCTCAACTCCTTAATTTCCCTTAGATTAAGATCGTGAACAGAGCATTTTTTACCAGTAAGCCTTTCCATACTGTCGTCATGGAAAATCACTATTTTTCCATCCTTTGTGATCTGTATATCTGTTTCTATTGCATAAGCCCCACACTCATATGCACTGTGAAAGGATGCCATTGTATTTTCTGGCTTCTCTGAGGGGTTGCCCCTGTGGCCAATCATCTTGAAATTCATAATAACCGTATCTCAAATTATATTTTAAAATACAACGTTGTTTTCTTCCTCATTTATCCCGTTGTGAAGTTTCAATAAAATAATATCTTTAAATAGGATTGGGTCGGGGTAGCATTGGAAAACAATGGGGATTCTAAATTCGATTTTGAAAGGAGGCTCCAGTGGATCAGAGATTTAGATAACTCACAGATTGATGTGGTGATCATAGGGGGCGGAATAACCGGGGCAGGAATTGCAAACATTCTTTCTGAGAACGGGATAAAATGCCTTCTCCTTGAGAAAAACGACTTTGCCTCTGGAACAAGTTCTGGCTCAACGAAACTGGTGCATGGGGGCATAAGATATCTTGCCAATTTTGAAATAGGAGAGGTCAGGGATCTTCTAAGGGAAAGGAACTATCTTGTAAAAAATACGGATATTGTAAAATGGATGAATTTTAGGATTCTTGTGGATAAGTATTCATGGAAAAAATTCACCCTCAGAGCAGGCATATTTGTATATAATATTCTTAGCGGATCCCCACGGATTCCAAGATTTATCAAAAATAAGGGACAGTATGGAAAGGACATTAAGGGATATTTTAATTACAGTGACGCCTGGACGGATGATACAAAACTTGTCATATACAATATTGCATCTGCCGTAAAACATGGTGCAATCTGCCTTAACTACTGTGAGGCTTTAAACATAACTGAATCTGAAGATAGTATCTCGGTTAAATTCAGAGACAGAATCATGAATACAGAACATAATGTCACTGGAAAACATCTGATCAATGGGGCAGGGCCATGGTCTGGCCTGATTGAAAATATGGAAAGGGACATTACTGAATCCCGGCTTAAATTGAGTAAGGGGATACATATAGTTGTTCCATCTCAAATAATAAACTCAAAGGATTCCATTGTTTTCAGATCACACATTGACAGAAGGCAGATGTTTGCAGTTCCAAGGGGGGAGGTTACAATCATTGGGACAACAGACAGGTTTGTGGAAAGCCCTGATGATTTTAAGATAAATTCAGAGGATATAAAATATATAATCGAAAGTGCAGTGAGGCTCTTTCCCAATCTGAGGGAAAGCGACATAACATATGCCTATGCTGGCATAAGACCTCTTTATGGGGAAAGTGACGAGCCCGGATCAATTTCCAGAGGGTTTGTAATAAAGACCAGTGGGAGATTTATCAATGTTTTTGGAGGAAAATTGACAAACTACCGTTCTGTGTCCAGAAAGGTTGGAAAAATCTATGAAAAGATATCAGGCAAAAGAATTAAAATTAAGGGAATGCCGGAGATTTCATACAGAAGGCCCAATCTTCAGGGAAAGGATCTTTACAGATATGAAAGGGATTATGAATGTGCCATTTATCCCGATGACATAATAGTCAGAAGAGAGGCCATGCCTTTCAATTATGTTGACTGCGGCAGGTCAATCAGTTCAGAAGTAAGGAAGATTTTAGATGAGAAGCCCTGGATAAAGGGAACAGATTGATTCTAACCATCAAGGAAAGAGTCTTCTTCTTAAAATAGTTACACTGATTCAAATTATATCCTTTACTTATCCATAAAAATTGATGGAGTTAGCTTTTTTCAATGATGAAGACAGGGATGTGAAGATCATATATGGCCATGCGGAATGTATTCATGCAAACACGGATAGGAATATCAAAAGGAGGAGGGGAAAATATTATTACCCCTGGAATTAGTTATAAAGAATTTAAGGTGAGGGGATGCATGAGGAATGATTTCACAATTTTATGGTAAGAAGACAGGATAAATGATTGTACGTATTGAAAAAACGTGAAACTAAAAGGGCAGAAATTATCCGTTCTTATATTCTTGATAAAAAATATTTTTAATAGAAATATTTGACTTGATCCTGATAAAAACAGGAAGGATAGAAGAATCTTCAAAAATTGAATTTAACGCGCCGTTTAATTTCTTTCGTACCTCCTGATTGAAAAAAATGTGATTATACCGAACCATATAAAAAGGAAAGGATATATGATTAAAGGCGACATTAAAAGCAGTGACCTGTGGTTATACATTGGCACGAAGAAACCACTTCCAGGAACGAATGCGAAGGGTGAATATGAGAAGTATTCCATCAACACAAGGGGGGAAGAGAAGGGTATGGCACTGAGAATCAGGTTAATTTCTGCCACACGGCTTGCAAAAGGTTGAATCAGAGAATTTTGAGGCGGCATGATATAAAAACTACCCAGTATTTTGCTATCCAGAACGAATATCATAAAACTTAATATTATGGGTAAAATGAATGTAAAAAATAGTAAAAGTAGTGTTCTGAACCCCGATGAAACATTCTTTTTTGATTCCAGGAACAAAAATATGGGAACCGAAAGCAAGAATAATGCTAATACATCCAGTAAGCCCGTAATCGAAGGGTACAGCCCAATGTAGTTATGGTAAAAGATGAACCCAAGCCCATCATCTATGAATATTCCAAATGCTGTAGCGAACAGACTTACTGACAGCCCTGCAACAATCCTGGAAAAGATCAAATTTCTCCTTTTCAATGGAAGGGAAAGATATATTTCCCTTTCAGGCAGGTTATAAATGCTGCTCACAACAGTTAGAACAACTGAGGATACTCCAATCAATCCCAGTATATAAGCGAATACGGGTAGTGGGGATACGAAGAAACTAGGCACATTGTTATTTCCTGCGCCAGGTACGGCATAAAGGCCATAATCTAATCCATTAATTTCCACCTTGATGTTGCCATATTGATTGAAAGATAGAACCTCATTATATGAAAATGGTTCAGATAACACCCCAGGCATAATTTCTACCTTGAAAGGTGTTGTATTTTTAACATCCTTTGGATTTATGGTGGAGACTGCGCTCACCGTAATGTTTACTGGTTTGGAACCTGCATTGTAAAACACCGGGACCTGACCATACAGACCAAGATTGTAATAGGGAAGCATGGTCATGGATAAAGTGCCAGAACCATAGGGAAGCCTATATTTTCCCGGGATAATGGATGAGGTATTCAGACTGGGCGATTGAGAGGGTGATTTGATTTCAGTATGAATGGTGTCCGATTGTGACCCTGTTACGTCGGTTACATGAAATTTAATCGGATTTTCTCCCTGATAAAAACCAAACAGGTTAAAGGGATTAAAGTTTGTCACTCCAGTTAAATTTACTGAAAAAAAACCCTGGCTGTTTGTTTTAAAATGCTTAACTTCATTGATGGAACTGCAATTTATTTCCATAGCAACTGTTTTATTTCTCAGGGGTTGAAGGTACTGGTCAAGGATGAATCCCTTAAAATTCATAGAACCGTAGGCATAATTCATGTTGTCAATGTTGAGGGAGAGGTTTGATAAATCATAGGGAGTTATATCCTCAACAAGATAATAATTGTGTGCTGGCAGTTCATGGGTTTGACCATTAATTAATGCCATAAAGGGTGCAAAGATAAGGAAAGAAATGAGAACAATTGATATTATCTTCTTTCTGCCCATATACCTCAAATCGTTGAGAATCAGTTTCAAAAGATTCTTCATACGCGGAAAATATTTTATTATTTAAATATCTTTCATATCCAAGATAAGACCTGTGAAAGCAAATGTTTTCCGGCTCGCCGGGACATGGTGATCAAAAAAATTTTCCTATCCAGCTCTGATTCCCCATTATTTTCAAAGTTTGATGACAGATCACGATTAATTTAATTAGAGTGCTTATAATCCATGTTTGAAGTCTGTGCGCAAAGATATAATTAAGAAAGGAATAATAATTCTTGTAATAGGCATAGTTCTTGCAGTTGCAGGTATATCCATAACCGCAGATTATCTGAAGGTTGGAACAAACTACATTCAGAAGAACGGTGTTTATGAATCACGTGAGATTAATATATCTGGAAATGGCCTCATAGATGTGGAAGGTGGAAATTCAACCTTTTATCTTGTAAAGGCTTCGAATATAAATTACATAAACAGATCAAACATTGCAAATTACTCCCTGATTCCAGTAAACGGTAACATGCCAGAGACAGGAAGTGAGTTCCTTGTTCCGGGAGGCTCGTACTATCTTGTGTCTTTCCTGTCACCCGCCCCAGGCGTGATTTACTCCTACGTCAGCCACGAGACTACATTTACTGCCTTAGGCATAGTACTGCTTATTGGCCTGTTATTAATGGGAATCTCAGTGATTGTTCTGATTTTAGGTTTTGTAAAGAGGGAAAAATTCAAACCTCCGGAAGAGGAGTTTTTTAAGGAAGAAAATAAGAACTGATCAAAAGGGTGATATTTACGATCGAAATAAAAAGTATTGAGAAAGTTTACAGTGGAGGAAAGATCGCTGTAAACAAGATAAGTGCGGAAATGAACGAAAGAGTCACTACACTGATTGGAAGGAATGGCGCAGGAAAAACAACCCTCCTGAGAATGTTATCCACACAGTTACTTCCCACATCGGGAACGGCTGTGGTTGAAGGTTACGACATAATTAAGGATACGAAAAAGGTAAGGGAGATGATATCGAGCATTCCTCAGGAAGCTTCTCCCATAGGCATACTGACTCCATACGAACAGGTTAAAATGTATCTCGTAGGAAGAAAGTTTGACAGAAAGGATGCATCTTCCCTGGCCATAGAAGCGCTTGAAACCGTTGGACTTGGGGATGCCATGAATTCTCCTGCAGACACCCTCAGTGGAGGAATGAAAAGGAAGATGTTTGTTGCCCTGTCCATTGCCTCAGGGGCAAACATGGTATTTCTTGATGAGCCCACGACCGGCCTTGATCCTCTGTCCCGTTTTGAAGTCTGGTCGGCCATAAAAAAGCTGAAAAGCAATGTGCTGCTCACAACACACTATATGGAGGAGGCGGAAAACCTCTCAAATGAGGTATATCTTATGGACTCTGGAAAAATTATGGATCATGGGACGGTAAAGAGCCTGTTGCAGAAATTTAAGGACAGGATACGTATTGAATCACAGAAGCAGATTCCAGATTCATATAGCGTTGCCGGAATGTACATTAAATATGCACCCATAGAGGAAACTGAAAGATACATCAGGGAAGGGGCAACTGTAAAAAGAATAACCCTTGATGATCTATTTATTATGAGAGGTGTTGATCTTGAATCCTAAATTTATCCTGCAATTTTCCTATTATTATGGAATAAAAGTTATAACAAGGGGCCCATCGTACATAATTGCATCCCTTGTCACACCCTTAACGCTTCTTTTTGTTGTATATATACTTACGGCCGGTAAACTTGTGGAGTTTGCAATTGTAGGCGGGATGATATCCCTGATTGCTTCCATTGGGCTCCAGAGTGCAGGGGATGCGTCCTTTTTCAGACTGCAGTTAAGGATTCAGGAGCTGTATGTGGCAAGTGATGTTACGCCCATCGATTATATGCTTGCCATGACTCTTAGTTTTCTTGCCTTTTCCATACCGGGAATAGTTGTTTATTCCCTTCTGGGTGCCTATTATGGCCTATACTCATTGCAGACCTCAGCCTTTATGGCCTTTCTCATCGTAATGCTCATAATATCCACATCAGCCATAGCCTTCATAATATCAGGCCTGATAAAACATATAAGGAACATATGGGGAATAACATCCATACTTTCCATAATAATGACAATAATACCGCCCACATTCTATCCCTATGTGGACCTTCAGGGAAGACTTGGTACTGATGGCCTCATTTACCTTCTATCCCTTTCTCCTGCCACGCCTGCAGCCATATCAGCCCAGATGGTATTCGGGCTCATGCCATGGGATAACTCAATGTTTGGAACCATGATGGCATTCCTCATAGGTGAAACAATTATTTACTTTGCAATCGCGAAATTCCTGACCAGATGGAGAGAAGTATGATTTTATGGCATTCTTTCCAATTAAATTCTTTTCAAAACTTCAGGATTGCCCATCTTCAGAAGGCATACTGGCAGATTCTTCTGCCTGAATAAGCATTCCGGCAGATCTGATGAGTTTTGACTTTAATATTTCAGGAACGGAATAGCCCATTTTAAATGGGAAATAAATGTTTGCCTCAATTTCACCGGAAAAACTCTTTATCTTCCTCATTATTTTATTGCTCTGACCCAGATCGTTAAGTTCAAGGCCCATTATGATCAAATTTTTGAAGTTGTCTATCTTATAAACAATGTTTTTAGCAACCTCCCTTGAAACATATTTTAGAAATTCCTCTTTCTTTCCATCCCTTACCTTAATGAATATTTCAGATACATTTGCAAAAAGATTTCTGTAAGAGGACAGGGAAACGACAAAGGACATGCACTCTTTCTGGCAGAGCCTCTGCATATATTTCTTTACCTTTCCTGATGATATCTCTATTTTTGTTGCAATATCGTTTACCGGAATGAATGGGTTTTCTGAGAGTATGTTCATTATGCTCAGAGATCTTCTTTCAGGTACAATATCTCTCAGGGATGATTCGTATTCTTCCATAATATTTATCTGTGGAATCAGGGATTGTAACCTTTTTACATATTCACTGAGAGAACTTTCATCCTCATAAATAACATCAATGAATAGCAGATCCATTTCCATGTTTAGAATATGATATCCATATATGAATTCGCAATTTTTCAGCAGATTTTCCTCATATTCGCCAAAACTTCCGTCAATTTTTCCAAGAAATCCCTTTCTCTTCAACTTAAGTATCCCCGGATCGATCATCAACGTCACACCCAGGAAAAAACCCTCAGTTTTCATTCTCTCCATCTTACTGCTTATTACCTTTGGATTGACCCCAGTGTCCTTTGATATCTGCCAGTATGTGGGCCTTTTTGAAAAATCATTGCCTGACCAGTATAAACATTTCAAGATCTTTAATTCTATATGATCCTCCTGCCCTTCCACAAATGAAAACTTTACAAGCAATATAAAATTTATTCATGTCTCATATGTAAGATTTTAGCCAGTATTAGCAAACAAAAATTAATATTATTTTTACTGTGACTCTGTTTTTACAGCGCTTTCACCTGACACAGGCTTTCCGTCCACAATCCTTACCTCTTCAGGTGGTTCAACGCCAGTTTCCTCAGGACCGAGTTCGTCATAAACTACCCTCTTTCCTCTGAGAAGTGAGAGGATCGCTCCAGCGACGAATATGAGTGAACCTGCGTAGAATGTTACCCTGAGAGATGACATGAATGACCCGGCAATTGCCGTGGGGAACCAAATTTTTCCCTCAAGGGTTGTAAGGACTGCAGGAGGTATGAGGCTTGCCAGTGAAGATAGACCGCCGGTTTCAAGTATTGTCTTAACAGGATTGTATCCCAGAAAAGCTGAGAACAGGGCAGAGGTTGGAGGTATATTTGTGAAAACAGGTATGAGCACGGGTGCTCCTGCCTTTGCCAGAGAGGCTGAAAATGCTCCTGGAAGCAATCTTGTGAGATAAACGATCACGATTGTGAAGAATATGCCCATACTCATTGTCTGCCCTGTGTTCTGCAAGGTTGACCTCATTCCTGAGGCCACTCCCCTGAGATGGGGCGGTACTGAATTCATCACCGCAGTTATGTTAGGTGCGGCGAACAGGCCCATTCCTGAACCCATCATAAAGAGCATGAGTGCGAACGGTATGTAAGAGAAGTCATATGAAAGCGTTGAAAGAAAAATGAATGCAACAGCGCTTACAAGAAGGCCAAATGTGGATATCCCTCTCGCACCCATTTTATCAGACATCGCTCCTGAAATCGGCCCAAATACAACGAATCCCAGCATCATGGGTATGGTATAAATTCCTGCCCAGAAAGGAACGCTGCTATAACTGTATCCATGCAGTGGAAGCCATATTCCCTGCAGAAGTATGATTATCATAAACATCAGGCCACCCATTCCCATGGACTGGAGAAGGCTTGCAAAACTTCCCGTTGTAAATGCCCTGTTTCTGAAAAGAGAAAGGTTGAACATTGGCTGTTCCACAACCCTCTCTATGAAAACAAATGCAATCAGCATTATTACTCCAACCACAAGGGAAAACTGCACATAGGGATCGCCCCATCCCATGGCTGATGATTTGTACGGCATCAAACCATAGGTGATTGCCACAAGAATCAGTGTAAGGCCACCCGCAAAGGCAAGATTTCCTGGAATATCCAGCTTCTGGTTTGTGTGCCTCTTTGAATGATCCTTCAGTTTCCAGTATGACCATACTGTTCCGAATATTCCCACGGGAACACTTACGAGGAACACATCTCTCCAGTATATGGATGCCAGAATTCCTCCGAGGATAAGGCCAACCAGTGACCCGGCAAGGGCGGCTACCTGATTTATTCCCATTGCCTTACCCCTTTCATTTGATGGAAAACTGTCTGTTATAATGGCGGCAGAGTTTGCCATCAGGAATGAACCGCCTATAGCCTGCACTATTCTAAATATGATTAGTTCCTGCGCACCAAGATCGCCTGTGCTTGGTGTCAGATACAGAAGAATTGATCCTACAGTGAATATTAAAAAACCGAGATTGAAAAGCCTGACCCTTCCGTAAATATCTGATAGCCTACCTATGGTTACAAGGAGAACCGCAGTGACCATCATGTAACCCATAAGAATCCACAGAAGATACTGGAAGGATGACCCCAGGAAAGGATCCAGATGTATTCCTTTGAAAATTGCTGGCAGGGATATGAGAATGATTGTAGAATTTATGGAACCCATCAATACGCCAAGGGTAGTGTTTGATAGAGCAACCCATTTATACTGAACCATACCGGATAATAGTTCTATGTTATAAATACTTAATTGATAATTGTTTAATTGATTAAATATTAATAGGTTTTAAATACTATTTAGAAATATGGAATTATGCTAGGAAGGACTGGGACAGTCATATTGAGTATCATTCTGGTCATAGTATTTGTGTCTGTTGCTTCTGCCACCATACTTACAAGCGATTCAAGCGTCACTACAAAGGCATCAGGGTATGCAAACATAACATCTCCATCAACAAACTATGTGCTTATTGACAGGCCAGGTGTAATTGATTTCAATTTTACACTTTATTCAAACAATTCAAAGATATACATATTTGATTACAACAACTTTACATACCAGAACCAGAGCGTAAATCTTACCTGCTTCAATACTACGCAATATCCAGGAAACTATGTATTGCTCAACAATTTCAAAAACGGAACAGAAGTTCATCTGAAACTTTATGTGAACAAAACTGTATTCAACTACATTCCAGAAAGTATGCCAGGACCAAAGGCTGAGCCATCATCCATCGTCAAAATTCTTGTAATGTCTCCCTCGGGAGCATTTGCAGCCACAGGGTTTGCAATATTCAAAGTTTAATAAATATAATTTAACAGGGATTCATTACAATCAGGGCTGGCTTTTTCTATTTCTTTTTATGATCAAAATAACTGGAAATACCGCTATTTACTATAAAATCATATATATGGGAGAAAAAAAGTTTAAGAACTATTAAATTCTAACATGTAGGTGAGATATTATGACGAAGTTTGTACTTATTTCGGACAGTACGTTAAGTTATGAATACAGAAATTTTCCACTGCTGGACTTTCTTCCCTGCGCACCGGGGAAGGCTATTCCGGAAACGGTTTACAAATTCCTGAAGGGTCCTGCCCCACCGGCAAAGCCCAACGGTGAAACCGTATTTGCACCCTATGCCATAAGAAAACTGGAGGCTTCCCTTCTCACAAAGTACAGGAGAGAGGATGTGGCCGTAGCCCATGAAGATTACCTGAGCAATTTCATAAAGGATGATACGGAAATAATTGCCGTGTCCACCATGGATCCTCTGGGAATAGGGCCCACAACCATGTCATACTATGCACTCTTTGGTGGGGAACTGGATGCGTGGGTAAGAAGGGACTGGGATGCCCTGATGGCAAAGATCAACGCTGTGAGACAGGGAAAGAAGGCAAAGCTCATAGTTGGTGGACCCGGAGTTTGGGAATTCACGATTTTAAGGGATGAAATAGAGAGGTATCATTTCGACTACATATTCACAGGAGAGGCTGATGATATAGCCCCGTTGCTATTTGATCAAATATCAAGAGGAGATATTGATAAATCCATATTCCAGGAGGGATATGTATCCTATGATGAGAACTTTAAGAGGATTGTCAAAAAGGATCCGCTTTTCCTTTCAAGGGGTTATTCAAAATCGGCCTATCCAAGGCTTGAGGATATTCCACCCATAGTTGCTCCCTCTGTGAAGGGAATGGTTGAAGTAATGAGGGGCTGTGGCGTTGGCTGCGATTTCTGTGAAGTTACACTCAGACCACTTAGATATGAACCTATTGAACAGATTGTACATGAAATTGAAATAAATAGCAGAGCAGGAATAACCAATGCATGGCTGCACTCCGATGAAATATTTGGATTTAAGCATGGAAATATGTTTGCCCCCAATGAAGAAGCCTTAACAGAACTGTTCACAGCTGTAATGAATGTGAAGGGCATAAAGACATCAAATCCAACCCATGGGAGAATATCCATCCCTGCAGGATACCCTGATATGATTGCCCATTTCTCCAAAATATTGAAGGCTGGCCCAGACAACTGGATCGGCATTCAGACAGGTGTTGAAACCGGCAGTGATGAACTGGCAAAGAAGCACATGCCAAACAAGACTCTTCCGCTGAAAATCGGACCAGACGGATCATGGCAGGACATTGTATGGGAAGGCGTTTATGTTGAAACAAGGAACTACTGGAGACCTGCATTCACACTTCAGGTTGGGCAAAACGAAGAAACACCCGAGGATAACTGGCAGACCATTGAGATGATAAACAGACTGAGCAATTCCTATGTAGATGGGAGGCCATTCGAATTTACGGTTACACCCCTGGTCAATGTGCCCCTTGGAAGGATTAAATCAAGATCGCTCAATAAGAATATGCTCACACAGGATATGATGGCTGTATATTATGCGTCCTACAGGCACCTGGCGAAAATGTCCGCAAGGGATGGATTCAGAGATACAAGCGGAAACTTCCTTGCCAGAATAGGTACAGGCAGCGTAATATCTGGCGGTGGTTACCTGATGATGAAATTCATTGAAAAGAGGGCAAAAAAGATGGGTGTTGATGTGGAAAAGGTCAAGAACTACGGCATACAGAGGAACAGAGAGATTACATCTCTGGCAGCACTGGCTAGGGCATGATCAGCAAGATAATAAGGGATCCTGAACCCCTTGAAACTTTTTTTATTCCAGAGAAGATAATACACAGGGAAAAACAGATAAGGGATATATTCACTTCTGTCATTCTTCCCCTGAAAAATGGCATAGGTTCTTCCGCCTTTGTTTATGGGCAGTCTGGAACTGGAAAGACTGCCACGATGAAGAGAATAATGGGGAGTGAAGATGAAATACACATTTTTTATGAAAACGCAATCTCCATAAGTTCGTTTAAAAAAGTCATGGGTGATCTTGCATACTCCATGGGGATAAGCATTGAGGGGAAATTTTCCTATGAATCCGTTTTCAGGTCAATTGAAAGGATAAGGAACAAAAATGTCCTCCTTATTGTGGATGAATCCCTGAATCTAATAAGGAAGGATTTTGAAGGCCTTTACACCATAATGAGGGCAGGGGAGCTTTTTGGCTCATCCATTGGCACAATAATAATATCCCTGGATAATCCTGCACTCCATCTTACAGCGGCAGATATGAGAAAACTTGGTGTCTTCAACGAGATCAAATTTGATAAGTATACCATAGATCAACTTGGAGATATTGTAAGATCCAGGGCAGAAATATCTCTCTATCCCGGTTCATTCAAGGAAGATACCATAATTCAGATAGCTCAGCTGTGCGAAAGATCGGGCAGCGCCAGAATGGCCATAGAAATTTTGCAGAAATCGGCCTTCAGTGCACAGTATGGGGGATCGGAGTGTATTGATGCCGAGGACGTGAGGGCTGCATCTGCAATGATAAATCCATTTATCACAGAAAGCAAACTTATGGAGCTTGATTTCAGGGAGATTTTGCTCCTGCAATCGGTGTGCCAGAACCTGATGGATGGGGGAGACTGCACCATGGAATCACTCACAAAAACATTCTCCATGAACACCGAGATCCATGGAATCAAGACACCGGATACTGCCTTCATATACAGATCCATAAGGCATCTTGAAACACTTGATATTATTGAGAGCAGGCTTGAAAGCTTTGGCCCTGGCATGGGTGTGAGGAAAAAACTCTATGTAAATGATGTGCCTGTGGAGGTTCTAATGGAAAAAATCAAGGAGATTTCTGGCAGGCTTTGACCTTACTGCCTGATTGAATGCGAAATCAAAGGGCTCGAATGTCCTTTCCATTATTTCCCTGTAATATTTTCTGTCCGGAACTCCACCGTCCACTGAAAAAACCCTGTTCTTATAATCGTTTACAACAACGTATACACTTTCCCCAGGGCTTATTTCCATACCCTCAGATGCACAGTAATCCATTACAGATTTTTGGAGATTGTTAACATTATACATTGACCTGTGCCTTGATGGCCTCACCCTTATTTTGAATATGTCTGCATCGGTTATGTTCATGTTCATATATTCATTTCTCAGTGCCATATATTTTCCGTAGAGATCAGTCATATCCCTTTCCGGATCGAAACTTTCCATGAGGGAAAGGGCATCCTCCTGTGCCAGAGAACTTATTTCGGGATAGTCTCCCCTGCGCATGGCTATGCCTCTCACCTTAAATTCACCCCCATCCTTCATTCCAAAATATCTGTTCAATGCACCAAGACCTGATCTTGCCGGTAGAAATACTATCCATGGATAGTGGCCATCCTTCACTATATTTATGGACGTTTCCTTTCTGATCCTTCTCAGAACTTTCGAACTATCACCCTTTCCCTGGATAAAGAGAGAATCCACAATGCCGTGGATTATTTTAAAACCCTCCTCCTCGCATATTTCCATTGCCCTCTGAAGGGCCCATCTTCCGATGGATGTTATGGCCTCATGCATCTCTATCTTTCCGAATCTTGCGTTTTTAAAACCGGTGTATCCAAAGGATGTGAGGAGAAGCCATTTAAGTACCCTGTCCCTCATTTCATAATCCCTGCCCCATTTCTTTGCACTCTTGTATAAGAGCCTTCTTTTTAGAAGGCTCCCAATTGCATCCGGAATGAATCCATGGTTCTGGCTGCAGTAATAGGGGTTTTCACCTGGAAGTTTCAATCCGCAACTCCTGTTTACTGTTTCAGGGGATAGATTGAAATGGTGCATTATGGACGGATACATGGATGAAAAATCTATCTCAATCACATCCTTATAAACGCCTGGCCTGGGCTGCATGACATACCCGCCATGATCATTTTTCATGAAATCTTCCACGGATCGAATATCCTCGTGGTCGTCCTTGTCTGTTATGGGCATAATTCCTTTCCTTATGGCTTCGTAAACTTCCATGGAAGAAACTGCTGTTCCAGGTGTGGACATTGACACTGTTTCTGGTGGAAGTCCGGTTATTCTGGAAATCTCCATAATCCCAGCCAGGCCTCCTTCCGTATACATGAAGGAGGATTTTGGTATGGATATCTTTCCCAGTATGTGAACTGTCGGTCCATTATAGTGCACCTGCCCGTAGGAACTGTACGAATTGCCGCCCTTCAGGCGGTATTTCATATTGCTGTAAAATGATGCTTTTCTCATGAACTCTGCCATTCCTGAAAAATTTCCGTAAAGGAAAAAAACAGATTCAGGAAGGAGATCAAGAAATATATCTACCGCGTCACATTCCCTTTCCAGCTTCAACCCATTAATTGTTGCAGAATGGAAGCCATGGGATGTGTAATTAACATCTATGTCAAGCATGGGTATTTCCGGATCATGATCATATGGGCTTTCATTTTCAAATAGCTTGAGCCCGTTTTCCCCAAGAAATTTCAGTGGGCCGTTGATCAGGCCGTTATATATCCTGAACTTTCTTCCCAGGCCTATGGCCCTTATATTCCTTATGAGTTCCCTTTCTGATCTGAATGGCACATATATCCTCAAACCTTCCATATCTCCGTAAACATTCCTTCCCCTATCCAACCTGAAACTGATTCCATTTGCAAATTCAAGCTGGTTGCTCAAAAAATCCAGATCGTATGGATCTCCTGTGACGAATATGCTGTTCCTGAAACTCCTCTTTTCTATCCTGAGGCCAGAGTCTCCATAATGCCACAGGTTTGCATTCTTTCCAACCGTGCAGTTAACAATAATATCATTCATTTTTTATCTCCCTCAGCATTTCAACAATTGCAGACAGCAAAAAGGCCATCTCAGGGGAGATCAATGAAAGATCCATCTCTGATGCATGTGTTCTCCCCATGAGTATTATTTCCCTTACAAGCTCCCTGTCATCTGATCTCATGGATGACGATATTTTCTCTATTGCCCTGCCTATTTCTTCCATAACCTGCCTTGACGTTGGGCTGTTTCTCCCCATCTGAAATTATCACCTCTCTTTTTATTCGCAAAGTATGAGATTCCCATTGTATGGTTCATCCTTATGTGGGGCGATGGCTCACCCACAAGGAAAAGGCATATGATTGTTCCTGACTGCAATGGCCAGAGCGGCATGGTATCCAGAACATAGTCAGTGTTTTCCTTTCCCCAGTCATCCAAAATTGAACTTCTCATTATGAGGGCAGTGTCCATCTGCTGCTCAGCCCCCATTATTTTTATTAACTGGTGGGATGTGAGTATTCTCTGTATGTGCCCATCCATCTTTCTGAGCCTTTCCATGTGATGGTATTGCAGAATAATCCCATCTGAAACTAAAATTCTGAAAGCCGATGAAACAGAAAAGATTTCCGTGAGCCTGTCCATTAATATGTCTGAGAATTCAGGATAGATCATTATGGAAAGGGAACCTCTGTTCATAATCAAAAGAATCAGCAGTCCGTTTAAATAGGTTTTTCCATGGAAAAAAAATGAACAAGTGAGCGAAAATACTGGCCCCACGTTAAATTTGTGAAAAAAACATTGATTTTCACCCGGATTAAAAAATGATATATTATATGCATTATTGTCTCCCATGGATGAGTGGAAAAGATACTCGAAAAATATGTCCTATGGGATTCTTTTCATTTTTATTCTGTTTTTCTCCCTTTTGATTCTTGTTTTTCTTGGTTCCCCCCAGGCCGCATATATTGCATTCTTCAATGTGTACGGCCTTATTGCATACCTTGTAGTTGTCATATCCCTTGGCCTGTACGGAATATTTCTTGTAAGAAGGGCAATAGACGGGATGAGAGCCATCAGGGAAGATGCAAGGGGAAAAAGAATAGAAATTACCGGTGTGAATCCGCTTGGCTATCCCTATGGATTCTATAGAGGAATGAAAGTTCTTTTTGACGATGAATTTATAGAGAAGGGACAGAAATATGCCGTTGCAGGTTCGTACAGAATGGAAGGGAACTGGCCCACAGGCCTGTACATATATACACCTGCTGATGGAAAAGGAGAAAAAAATTAACTGCAAGGATATTTTTTATGGGAAAACTGGCCTGTTTATTTCTAAATACTCTCATGTTTCATATAACTGCATCAAATCATTGCATAATTCAACTTATTTCTGAAATATTCCACAGGTAAGTGCTGAGAATGAATATAATCATGTCAATGTTTAATCATGCATTTTAGTAAATATGATCCAATGGGAAATGCCAAAAAAGATCTGTTTATATTAAAATTAAATCGGACAGAGATCCAGTTCACATGATTTCAGATATATTTCAATCCATCAAATATTCTTTAAAACATTTCTATCCTTCCACACTTTAAAGAATTTATGGACCAAATTAAAAAAAATTTAAGAATTTAGGAGTTATAGTGAATTCATTGTCAGACCTTAAAATGAATATAATTTCCAGTGGAAGCAAGGGCAACTCCACGATCATCTGGGACGGCGAGGATGCCATTGTTATTGATTTTGGGATTTCCATGAAAAGATTCAATAACAGGATACAGGAGATTGATGCCCAGTTCTCGAACATATCAGTAGTAATAACACACGAACATGGGGATCACGCATCTGGCCTTCCCGTAGCTTCAAGAAGATTGAAGGGCGATATATATCTGAGGGAAAAGACCAGAAATGCAATGAAATTTGACAGATCGTACGTCATGGGGGATGATCTGTGCGTAGGCAATTTTTACATCAGGGCCATTCCTGTATCCCACGATGCTGTTGATCCTGTGGGCTACATAGTTGAGCATAAGGGCCGAAAGATATCCACATTTTCCGATCTGGGATATTTTCCAATGAAATATGCCGATGAAGTCGCTGGTTCAAACATCATTGCCATAGAGGCAAACCATGATACGGAGATGCTCAGGACAGGCCCGTATTCAGAGCATCTGAAAAGAAGGATCTCAAGCGATTATGGCCATATGTCCAACGAGCAGGCGGCCCTTGCCCTTGAACAGATAAGCGGAGAAAATACAAACATTGTTCTCATACATCTTTCCGATGAAAATAATACACCTGAAATAGCTTATAAGCACGTACGGGATCATCTTGTCAACAGGGACATAAAGTTCAGGAGCATTGAATGCGCAAAGCAGGTTTACGGGTCCCCTGTATTTGAGGTGTAGGAAATGAATGAGATAGGATTCATAGGTCTGGGAAGGATGGGAGAGCCAATTGTCAGGCACCTGATGAGCAAGTTTATGGTTTCTGCGGTTTATAACAGAACCGAAGAGAAAATCCCCTCTGATTTGAAACAGATCGCAAAATCTTCCCCTCAGGATGTTGCAAAATCGTCAGATGTCATATTCATAATTGTAACTGATTCCGAAGCATCCAGGGAAGTGGTTAATAAAATAATTGAGGGAAAGGTAAAAAATAAGCTTATTGTGGATATGTCCACCATATCATTCAGACAGAGCATAAGAAATCATGAAACCGTGCATAACAGTGGCAACTATTATGTTGACTGCCCTGTTATAGGAAGCGTTCCCGCAGCTGTTTCAGGCAAACTCACAGCAGTTGCAGGGGGAAGAAAGGAAGACTTTAACAGGATAAAGGGAATGCTTGAAACCTTTTCTGCAAAGCAGATATACGCAGGAAAGGACGGCCTTGGCATTGCCCTGAAACTTTCCAATAATCTTGTTATGGGAACAATAATGACTGCCCTTTCTGAGGGCATAATCCTTTCCCAGAGCATGGGCATACCCTATGGTACCATTGTGGATGCGCTCCAGTCAGGGGGCGCAATGAGCAGACTTCTCGACCTGAAAAAGGATAGGATAGGGAATGAGGATTTCAGCCCGGAATTTTCACTTGGCCACCAGCTGAAGGATCTGAGATATGCCATTGAACTTTCCCAGCAGATAGATACGCCCCACATTTCGGCTTCTGCTGCAGAATCTGAATTCTCCCTTGCCATGGGTGAGGGTAAAAATAAGGATCTTTCCTACATTTTTGAATATCTGAAAAAACAGGGAAAAAAGGATGAATGATCTTCTTTTTTACATCACAATTTCCATTGCAATACTGACCTTTGTCATAGCAACATATAATGATCATAAAAGGAGGAGTGTTAATTTCCTCATATTTGTGCCCTTAATGGCAATTTCCAATATTTTCATAATAGTTTCAACTGGAAATTATATCTTTCCTCTGTTTGCGGACATTATATGGCTCCTGCTTTTCCTTAACCCAGAAATATGGGTTTTTCCACTTCCCATAATATTTGTGCTTGCGGTGGGCATATTTCTCTTTAAGGATTCCATAATTGAGAATATTAACCTCATAATTGTTGGTCTTGTAGGGCTTTCGGGCACAAAGGAAAAACTCTTTGGCATAGGTGATCTTAAGGGCATAATTGCCTCCATTCTTTCGTTCTTTCCCCTGTCCCTTACCCTTGGGACATATTACAGGATAGAGATACCGCTGGTAATTTTCTTTGTTCTTAATCTTGGAATTTCTGCATCTGCTGCGCTTATCTGGTCGTTCATATATACAAAAAAGGTAACGGGAAAAATGGGATATTACGTTAGATATGAAGGAAATGTTGACAGAATCAGATTCCGTGAGATTGAAAGAAATGGGAAAAAATACGTATCATATAAGATACCATTCATGGGTTTTATCCTCATTGCCTATATTCTTACGGTAACGGCATTCATTGCTGGAATGCCCCTTTAGGAGTGTTTTTTATGCCATATATTCTTGAAAATATTAAAAAAATATACAGCCCCATGGGCAATGGATACCTTTCCGGCGAAGATCAGGGAAAAATTGAAGAAAGGTATGATGAAACCATTTATGTAAAAGATGGAAAATTTCAGGAGGAAGATCATGGAGGACAAAGGATAGATTGTTCCAATCTCATAGCCATTCCTGGCCTTATTGATTCCCACACCCACATGGTCTATGCTGGAGGCAGGGAACAGGAGTTTGTCATGCGTGCCAGGGGCGTTACGTACCTTGATCTTCTAAAGTCTGGAAATGGCATAGGAAGAACCATAAAAACTACATCTGAATCAGATGAAAAAACCATATTAAATGAAACATTGGAGAGACTTATTTACCACATAATTCATGGTGCCACAACCGTTGAAATGAAAACCGGTTATGGGAAAGGCTTTGAGGATGAAAAAAAGATGGTAAATGTCATGTATTCCCTTGAAAGGATCAGTGGGGTCAGAATAATCAAAACAGCACTTCCAATGCATTCAAGACCGCCAGCAAACTATGGAAGAGATTTCGTGGAGGATTCCATAGAAACAATGAAAAAGCTCATGGGAATGGTGGATTTTACCGATGTATTTTGTGATGCGGGCGCATTCACTGTGGAAGAAACAGAAAGATATCTCCATGAGGCACAGAAAAATAAGGTGAAGATAAGATTGCATGCCGATGAACTTCAGAATATAGGTGCCACAGCCCTTGCAGAAAGTTTCAAAATATATTCCATGGATCATCTTCTTAAAACCGATGAAAAGGATCTGGTACATTTTAAAAGAGGAAATAGTTCTGCAACAATTCTCCCCATAACTGCATTTTCCCTTGGGGAAGAATATGCAGATGCAAGGAAATTTATTGATTCCGGCATTCCCGTTTCCATTGCATCGGATGTTTCGCCCCTTTCTCCAGTACCAAATATGCAGTTCGCCGGAAATCTTGCCATAAGGAAATGTTCAATGTCCCCTGAAGAGGTTTTGACCGCAATGACTGCAAACCCTGCATCTTCCCTTGATATAAAGGAAACTGCAGGCAGGATCAGGGATGGCATGTCTGCAGATATGCTTCTTTTCAGGGCCAGTTCACTGGAAGATATATTTTATAGATGGGATTCACTCACACCTGATATCATAATAGTGAAGGGAAAAATGATCAATGTAAAAGAAATTTTTAGCAGTATGCTTAAACAGGAAGGTGATAGGGAAATATGACAAATTATATGGATCCACAGAAAGTTATTGAAAAATTAAAGTCCATGGGAGCAAAGAGGATTCTACTTCAGCTTCCAGATGGATTGAAACCTCATGTATTTGATTATTTTACGGAGCTTTCCAAAAATTTTCAGGTTATTGTAAGTTCAGAAGGATTTTTCGGGGCATGCGACACAGGTACAATGGATGAATACAGGAGTGTGGATGCAGTTGTTCAGATGGGCCATACGGAAATACCCAATGTGAATTACGGCGTACCTGTAATTTTTGAGGAATATGTACATCCATCAAATGAGGATTTTAAGGATCTTGACCTGACTCCCATCAGGGAGAAGGGATACAAAAAGATCGGAATACTCTATTCCATCCAGTATAGGGAAGGAGCAGGAAAACTTGAAACCTTTCTTAAGGAGAATGGCTTTGAAACAGGCATAGGACAGAATGACGGGAGATTGAAATATCCTGGACAGGTTCTTGGATGCAACTACAGCCCAATCCACAGCAATGATTCATGGGCAGACTGCCACATAATACTGTCAACAGGAACATTCCATTCCATGGGTGCCCAGCTTGTCACGGATAAGGAGGTTTTCCTCATAGATATGAGTGAACCTTTCCGTCTCCATTCCATGAAGGCAGAGGCTGAGAAAAGAGTAAGGTTAAGATATGCCAATATGGCAAGAGCCCTTGATGCAAAAAAATTCGTCATTGTGGTGGATACAAAGGTTGGTCAGTTCAGGCTCAAGCTTGCTGAAAAGATAAGGAAGGAGATCGAGGATATGGGAAGAGTTGCAATCATTGCCTATGCAAACGAATCAAACCCCATTGATTTTCAAAACATGAGACCTGACTGCATCATATTCACCGGGTGCCCGAGAGTTGCAACCGATGATTTCATGAGATATGAGACGCCCATACTCACAGCGCAGGAGTTCCTTATGATATTCAAGGGCAAGGGAAATGGAAAATACATATTTGATGAGATTGTAAATGTGGATTCAATCAACTGATTCGCCAGTGAGATAGGTTCCACCCGATCCTATGATTCTCACCTTAACCCATGAATATTTATCCATTCTTCCCGGTATTACGACAGGTCTGTAGGAAATATCCCTGCCAACACTTGTCATATTTTTTCCCCATTCCGTTATCATTATATTTTCCTCAATTCCTTTGAGCGATTCATATTTTTCCTTGAGGATTCTATGGTGAATTTCAGTATATTCCTGAGACCATCTTTTTATGAGATTTGAAACAGGTGTCTTTTTTCCAAAATCAGGTGTGTATTGCCTCGGGCTGAATCTTGTTATATTCACAATATCAGGCCTTGACCTTTCAAGGAGATATTTTGTTTTCTCAAAGGATTCCTCATCATCCCCTGGATATCCTGCTATTATGTCTGTGGATATGGTCATATCAGGGAAATTCTTCCTGAACTTTTCCACTATTTCATAATAGGCTGAAGATTCGTATTCCCTGTTCATTGCCTCAAGGATTCTTTCATCTCCGCTCTGCACAGGGATATGAAGAAATTTGAAAACCTTTGGATTTTCATAGGCATCTATAAGATCGTCAAGTATTTCCAGTGTGTTTTTGGGCTCCATCATGCCGACCCTGAGCATGAAATCCTGAGGTATGGAAAGGATTCCCCTTATTAGATCGGGAAGCCTGACTCCAAGATCTTTCCCATAGGACGCCGTATCCAGAGAGGATATTCTTATTTCCCTTATGCCTCTGGATATCTGCATTTCGGCCTGGCCCCTTATTTTATCCACGGGCCTTGAAAGAAGTTTTCCCCTTGCAACCCTTGAAATGCAGTAATTACAGCTGCCTGTGCATCCCTGGTTTATGGGTATGCCGTCAAGTATGGATACATCCCTTATCTCAATATTATCCATCTTTCCCCTGTAAAGATCCCTGAATTCTGATGCATTGATTGTTTCAACATTTTTCTCTTTCAGAGTACCCATGGATACGGGAGGGAGGCATCCAATGACCTTTGTTTTCCCCATATCTCCCAGTAAACCTATTCTTTCAAGCATATGGTCTTCTGTTTTTTTAATAACTGCGCATGTTCCTATGATTCTTATGTCTGCCTCCTCTGGATTTTCTGTTATAACATCATCTTCATTCATTAATCCATTTACATACATCCCGGTTTCTGATTTTTGAAGGGTGCATCCATAGGATTCAACATAGATCTTTCTTGCCATTATCCCTTACCCTATGGCAGATTATCTTAAAACCTTTGAGCCAATAAAATTTTGGTAGAATAAAAATTATTCGCTGTAAACTGTTCTTCCCTCTCCTATAACAAGTTTTGGATGACCCTCGAATGTGAACGGATCTCCTTCCCATACGGAAAATGATGCAAGCTTCCCCTCCTCTATGGTTCCAAGGTCATTAAGGCCAAGAATCTCTGCCGGTCTTGATGTGAGATAGGATATGCATTCCTCTCTGGAGGCACCAAATCTCATAAAATGCCTTGTTGTCAGGAAGAGATTCCTCTGAAGAATCACAGGATGGTCACTTATAAGGGCAAACTTTACCCCTGAATCCCTGATCATTTTCACATTCCTCCAGGATTCATGCTTTAATTCCACCTTATAGGGAAGGGAATCCATGGGGCCGAAAACCAGTGGAATGGATCTTTCCTTCATATCATGGAGGATTTCTGGGCTGTGGAAATCCATACCGTGGTTTACAATGGGCTTTATCCCAAAATCGTCCACCAGGCTCATTAAAAAGAAGGCATCGTCCTCCTTATGCACGTGACACATTATCCTCTTTTCACCCTTTATGATGCTTATGAGGAATTCCATGTCGGGATCAATCTCATCCGAACTCTTCTTTCCCTTTTCCATAAGATTGAGGTTTTTTCTCGCCCTTGTGAATTTGTCCCTTATTATGGATGCCACGCCCATCCTTGTGCTTGGTCTCAAGCCCTTCCATTCAACAGTACTCCTTGGATTGTACCCAAGGGCCATCTTAACACCTATATCCTTAACATAGGCCTCCTTGATGTTCTTTCCGAAATTTCTGATAAGTGAGCCCATGCCACCCAGTATATTTCCGCTTCCTGGGAGTACAACGCTGTATAAAACATTGTTTTCAATGGATTCCATGAAGGCCGTATCATCCATGTATACACCATCCACAGCCCTTCCCAGTGGAAGAACCGAATCCATCTGTTCGTTTGCCTCCCCTTCCCTTCCGGGTTCACCCGATCTTTCAAGACCTATGTGGCTGTGGGGATCTATAAAGGCGGGGGTCACAATGCCTTCTGCAATAATATCACCCTCCGGCTTTTTATTTCCAACGTATTTTATGGTGTTTCCTTCAAAACCAATATATGTATCCTTTCTACTGGCCCTTCCATCGTACAAAATTGTAGACTTTACAAACTTCATTGTTTTCTAACGGAAATAAGAAATATAAGATTTTGTGTCTTTAAATCTGTTTTATTCCTTTATTCCCCCACTCATTATTTTTACATACTCCTCTTCCGATAGCTTTCCTGTTTTCATAACAAGTTCCTTTATGGACCTGTGAGTTTCCAGGGCCTCCCTTACAATCTTCGCCACTGTATCATATCCAAGATAGGGATTCAGGAGTGCTGCAGATCCGAAGCTCTTTGAAAGATGCTCCCTGCATGCCTCTTCGTTGGCCTTTATTCCATCTATGAGGAGCGTTCTGAACATCTTCATTCCACTGGTCATTATGTCCAGTGATCTTGAAAGTTCATAATCTATGTTTGGCATCATTACGTTGAGTTCGAACTGGCCAGCCTGAACTGACATGTTCAGGGCAGTCTGTGCCCCAGTAACAGAATGGCATATCATATTCATTGCCTCAGCTATGGATGGATTGATCTTTCCGGGCATTATGGATGAACCCTGCTGAACCGCTGGAATGAATATTTCATGGATACCTGTTCCCGGCCCTGAATACATCAATCTTGTGTCGTTTGCCATCTTGTTTATGTCAAGGGCGTTTGCAGTCACTGCTGACTGCAACCTTGCGAAATCTGACTGGAATTCCATTATTCCTGGAAGATTTGTGCTTGGCCTGAAATTAAAACCTGTAAATTTTGCGATCTCAGATACAACCTCCTTCTGATATCCGTCAGGAGTGTTTATTCCAGTGCCTGTGGCAGTCCCTCCTATGTTCAGTTCCATGATAAAATCCATTGCATTTTCAAAATCTTTCAGATTCTTTTTCAATGTATACGCATAGGCAGAAAACTCCATACCCAAAGTTACGGGTGCTGCATCCTGAAGATGTGTTCTTCCAGGCTTCTTTACATTTTTGAACTCTTCGGCTTTCCTTTCCATTGACTTTATGAGCAACTTCAATTCATCCATATACTTCTGGCCTTTGTATGCAGCACTGACCCTCATCATTGTGGGATAGGCATCGTTTGTGGACTGGCTCATATTTACATGATCATTTGGGTGTATGAATGAATATTCACCTTTCTTTCTTCCAGAAAGCTCCAGAGCAACATTGGCAATTACCTCATTTGTGTTCATATTAAATGATGTTCCTGCTCCCGCCTGATAAACATCAATAACAAACTGATCATGGTATTTTCCTGACAGGATCTCATCGGCAGCCTTTACAATGAACTCCTTTCTCTCATCAGAAAGGGCTTTGAGCCTGTTGTTTGCAATTGCAGCAGACCTCTTCACTATGGTCATTGCTCTTATATGGTCTGAATCCTCCACTATTCCAGAGATCTGGAAATTGTTCTTCGCTCTGATTGTATTTACACCATAATACACATTATCCTCAAGTTCAACCTCTCCCAGAACATCCTTTTCTATTCTTGTCATGGTTGGGTATCCTTTGACTTTATAAAAATAATTTTAGCTTTATTAAGAGTCAGAACTTAATTTAAATTATACTTCCCTTGATCTCACTTAAGATAGGATTATTTTTCTCAAAAATTGATAGTGTACATGATTTGCTGTCCTTCAGGAAAATACTTATTATCTCTTTCACTACGTCTAACTGGTCCTGCATATTTTCACCTCTTCAAATCTGAATTGTGCAGGACCTTTTCAATTTTACAGCAGATTCAGTACACTATCTGGAGGTTGGAGTGAAAATATAAAATTCAACTTCCAGCGAGTTCTCCAAAATAAGCTTTCAGGCAACATATGATTATTCACCGTCTCACCACGTGCCATCATATTTTATTTCCTCCCTTATCTGGTCATAATAGGGCCCGTCATCCCTATTTCCCTTAAGCCGTCGGGTGAGAGAAAGATTTGTGGAAAGGATAGGCCTGAAAGTGTGAAAAAGAAATGAACCCCAATTACTCCAGCACTTCTTTTTAACTCCTATTCTTTCCTTCCCGTAACTTCTATTCTCAGGCCTCTCCATCTTATTTTGTATCCCAGATCCGTAAGAACAGATGATGGATCAAAGCCCATAAACTCCAGATAATCAACCATGGCAGAGGAATCTGGATATAGATTTTCAAGATGTTTTATTACATTATCATTCAGTGGCTTTTTTAACCCTTCTTCATGAATTTCATGCCTGACTTCAGGAATTTCCCTTTTTTTCAATTCCCTTCCGATCTCAAATTCAATATATTCCCTTACAGCATACCAGTCAACGCTGTTCTTAAAGCATTTTACCTTTGTCGGGCATTTTTCTTTTCCCCTTAAAATTACAAACATGAATGCCCTTTCCCCCTTTTTCCTCAGCATGTTGAGCAGTGAGAGGTTTTCCTCGAAATTGAGTAATCTTGAAACTATTATGAGAATATCCCTTTCCCGAATTTTCATTCTGTAGTCTACAAAATATAATTTTCCATCTATGGAAACACCATGATCATCCTCCATCACAAATTCAGGAATTTCTTCAATCTTCCCTTCGTTTATATCAAGTATTTCCCTCATTGAACTGTTTACATAATATTTGAAAACTGTTTTTTCTCCCTTTTTTCCTAATTCAATTTCAGCCTCAGCCTCCCAGTCCTCCTCGGTTAAAAGTTTCCTTAAAAACATGGAAAACAGAGGCCCATACCTTTCTGTTTTGCCTGTGGATGATATGGGCCCGGATACCTTGAGATGGAGAGTTTCACCTTCCATTTCCGCTGAGTACAGAAGACCTATTCTATTAAGGAAACGGACCAGCCCTGGATCTGGATGATACATTTTAACATCCATGACTGTGCCTTTCATCAGTGCTGTTTCAACCTGCTCCCTGTTGAACTTTTTTATTATCTGCAAATAATCAATTTGTGGTATTTCATTGAGTACCCTTTCTGATTCCATATCAGCATACAGGGAAGATTCAATCTGCCCCACAGTCATATTCAACTCATTGCCTATCCTTTCCAGAATTGCATTTCTTGATTCCTCCGAAAGGGAGGGGGTTTGAGGATCGGTGAATATTTTCATCCTCAGCTCTTCAGGCGGTATGGGTGAATGGGAAGAGAATGTGCATAACCTTGAAATGACAGTGAATATGCCCCTGACAACCTTTGGATTCTCTGACCTTATTTCAAGGTCCTTAATTTTTTCTTCTATTTCACTGTATTTCATATTGATACATTCCCTGAATATTTCCATCACTGACATCGCATAATCGTTGCTTCTTTCATCCAGAAGAACGCTTCTTGCTATGCCCGATTTACTCTTCCTGATCATCATCAACTGAGACGGGAACACCCTTTCTCCTCCTCTTTGATGTACCATATTCAGATGTGCCTCTGGCCACAATCTCATACATGATTGCCTTCTTTCCATCTGCAGGCCTCAGGATCCTGCCAAGCCTCTGCCTGAACTGCCTCGTGCTTCCTGAACCGCTAAGTACAATGCCAATGGATGCATCTGGAACATCTATGCCCTCATCGAGAACCCTTGAGGTTGCCAGTGCCCTCACCTCTCCTTTTCGAAACATATCAAGGTACATCTTCCTTTCAGGGCCCGGGGTAAGATAGGTTATGCATGGAATAAGAAATTCCCTTGATATCATGTAGGCAGATTCCGTATCGTCTGAAAAAATCAGGGTCTTTTCCCCCTTATGCTTATTCATTACATATCTGACAATATCCCTCTTTACTCTTGCATTGAATGCAATCTTTCTTGCCCTTCTCCAGGCAAGGAGTGCCTCCCTTCCCTCTGGATTCCAGGAAGACATTATGAACTTCTGGAAATCCCACGGACCCCTCATTGTTATCCTGTGCCTCCTTAAATATGAAACAAACTTTTCATGGTTGATCTCATATTCCCTTTCCTCCTCTTCTTCAAGCTCTGCCGGTATCCTTACAATTTCATAGCTGGAAATATACTCCCTTAACTCTTCATATCCCATTTCGAAGATCTTCCCACCCATATATTTTTCAAGATCTTCATGGAGCATATCTGTTCGTTCAAATGTTGCGGTCAGACCCAGCCTGTACGGGGAGGCAAACATCCTGCCTATATCCATATATTTCTTTGCGCCCATATGGTGAACTTCGTCCACAAGAAGGAATCTGAATCTGTTTCCCAGTGTTTCTGCCATCAGGTATGCTGAATCAAAGGTGCATACAGTCACATCCTTAATATCCTTCAATCCACCTCCAATCTGCCCGATTTCAATGCCAAAGGTGCTTTCAAGCCTTGATCTCCACTGCTGAACCAGTTCAATGGTGGGTGCAATGATAATTGTGGAAGTTTTCAACCTTCCCATTGCATCCATTCCAATATGGGTTTTTCCTGCTGCCGTGGGAAGGACAACAACACCCCCAAAATCGTTTTCTACCCATTTTGCAATGGCCATTTTCTGATATGATCTTAAATTTTCAGAATGTTGAAGATTGATTTCCTTATTTTCAAAAACATTATCTTCAGCATTTTTGTAAATTTTTAAGATTTCACCGTATTTATAAGCAGGGGCCCTGAATGAACCTATTCTCTCATCGTATGTGATCCAATCTGGAGGATTTTCAACATGATCAATGAGAATTGATCCTCTGCTGTAACTTATCCTCATATGGCAACACAATACCATCAGGAAAAAAAATATTTGTGAATCCATTCATGAAATGATCCTGTCGGGAGATATTCTCCAGCCAAAAAAAATGATGGTTGATATCAACCCAAGAAGGCATGTGATGGATAGAAATATCAATCCTGTCCCTGGCTGGAAATATCTGAGATAGCCGTAAATAAGTACACCTGTGAGGCCCCCGATTCTTCCGAACATTTCACTGAAACCCTGCCCTGTGGCCCTGATTCTTGTTTTGAATGATTCTGCAGGTGAAATCACGGTGGTTTTATCAGGCCCAAGGGCACCGAAGAAAAATGCACCGCCCAGAAGAAATACGGAAATATAGAGGGGCAGTTGAAAACCATAAATCAACAGCACACCCATTATGCCAAGAAAGAGACCGCGTAAGGCAAAACCAAGGGACTGCAGGAATCTTCTTCCAACCCTGCCTATTATCATAATGGTGATAAGAGATGCGGGTATGGTAAATATCTTTACCTCGACGCTTCCCAGATCTGAACTGAACAGGGAATTGCCCGCAATGGAAAATAAAAGCAACGGAAGAAAAAGAGTGAGACTCTGGTCACTTATCTGGTACAGAAACCATGGTATGGAAAACTTGACCCCATCCCTTCTATTTTTTCCTGAATAGAATTCCCTTATTATGTATGTTATTTTCCTGTGGTGGTTCAACTTCCATTCATCTGTATCTGTGACCTTTAATCTTAGCAATATGGGTATGATTGAAAGTACCGCACCTGAGAGAAATACATACCTCCATGCAAGGCTGTGATAAAAAAGGGAAAGGATTGCACCTGATGCATAGGCCATCAGAATGCCAAAGTTTGCAAAAAACATAACTATGGTGAGACGCCTTGAACCTCTTCCTGATAGAAGTTCAACTTCGGAAAGATATGCAAACACCACAACATAATCGATCCCCACACCAATGCCAACCATGAACCTGAAAATAAAAATTTCAATGAAATTGATTGAGAGGGAAGAGCCTATTCCAGCAAGAACGAATGTTACAAGATCCACAGTGAGTATGCCAATCCTCCCAAATCTGTCTGAAAAAATTCCACTCAGGATGGCTCCAAAAATTGCACCCATAAGAATGGCTGATGTCAGCAGGGTAACCTCAGAACCCTGAAGGTGAAATATGGATTCAATAGAAGCAAGGCCAACGGAAATTGTGGCAATATTATAGCTTGCTGCGAAGATGCTCAGGGATGCAATTATGACAGGAAATATATTTCTTCCATAATATTTCCCATCCACCTAAATCTTCACCCCCTTGTTCACCATATTATCAAGAGGTTTTTTCAAGCCACTCAGACTTTTATAAGCGGATTCTAAATGAAACATGTAAGGATTTCCTTACATTAATCCCCATATTAAAAATCTTTCTATTTTTGTAAGGGCTTCCTTACATTGTAAATCATCTCAGATTCTCTCTATAATGCATGCATTTGCCATTCCCCCACCCTCGCAAATTGCAATCAGTCCTCTTTTCTTTCCTGTCTTTTCCAGAGAATTTACCATTGTTGAAATCAACCTTCCACCGGTTGCACCAAGAGGGTGACCTATGGCAATGGCACCTCCATGGACATTTACCCTGTCCATATCTGCCCCTGTTTCCCTCATCCATGCAAGAACAACAGATGCGAAGGCCTCATTCACCTCAAACAGATCTATGTCGTCCATTGTAAGTCCCTCCCTCTTTAGGATCTTTTCAGTTGCCTTTATGGGGCCGGTAAGCATTGAAATGGGATCGACACCTACAACTGAAAATGATTTGAATACAGCTCTTGCCTTTTTATGGTGGTTGTTCAGGAAATCTTCAGAACATATCAGGACTGCGCTCGCTCCATCTGATATCTGGGATGAGTTTCCTGCAGTTATATTGTGTATTCCAGGAAATGCGTCCCTCAGTGAGAGGAGTTTTTCCATTTCCGTATCATGCCTGATCCCCTGATCATGGTCAACTATGGTTATCCCACTCTGGCTCTTAATGGAAACAGGCACTATTTCATTTCTCAGGAATTCCCTTGAGCCATGGGCAAGCCTGTGGCTTCTCAGGCTGAAAGAATCCATCTCTTCCCTTCCAATCTCCCACTTTTCAGCAATAATCTGTGCACCCCTGGCCTGGCTGAACCATTCCTCTCCAAGGGAATATCTTTCCCTTAAATTCCCGGTTATGGGATTTGATTCCCTTTTGATAGTGGTGAACATCGGTACCCTGCTCATGGACTCAACGCCGCATGCAATTGCAAGATCATACATTCCTGTCATTACCCCATGGGCTGCAAACTGAGCAGCCTGAAGGCTTGAACCACACTGCCTGTCTATGGTTGTCCCCGGTATGGATTCGGGAAAACCTGCAGAAAGAATGGCGTTTCTGCCTATATTTGCAGACTGCTCTCCTGTCTGTGTGACGCACCCCGCAATTACATCATCAATAAATTCAGGCATAATTTCGGATCTTTTCACCATATCCTTTAAAAGATCACCAAGAAGATCCACGGGATGAACAGTGGAAAGGAAACCGTTTCTTTTTCCAAAGGGTGTCCTGGCTGCATCCAGAATATAGGCATCTTTTAAGATTTTCTCACTCATTGCTCATACAATTCAATTCACGTACATTAATAATTTTATATTTTTATTGCCTGTTTTATCAAATTGTTTTAAGAGAAACTGCTTTCAAAGGTTTATATTATTATCTGTTTAATGCTGGTGAATGGGATGCTTTCCATCACACCATTATTTCCAAAGAGTATGAGGTGGTGCACCATCACAATTATATTGCCCGGGCCAAAGACCACTCCTGTCTTATATGAATTTACAACACAACCTGTGCTGTTTATTACATATAATGTTCCCGTAATATTGACCGTCAGCACAATGCCATTGATTATTGCAGGATTGGAATCATCAGTTCCAGTAACAGCTGACCATTCAATATTTCCAGTTTCTGCGTTTATTGCATAGAGTTTTCCCAGGGATGTTGGTTCACTGAAAACGGTATTGCCTGAAGCAGTGAGGGGTGGAATTTCAATGGGAGGTGAATTTGGCTGTATTCCAGTACCTTCATATGTCAGCCAGTTGAGATTTCCATTGCTGGCATTGAGTGAGAATATGTAATCATTGAATACATTATCTCCCGTATCCACAGTATATCCATCAAATACCTGCCCGTTCAGTATTACAGGGGAGCCATCAGTGAGTCCACCAGTGGCATTGGTGTAATATGTCCAGACTATATTGCCACGGGTAATATTTACTGCATAGAATGCGTATGGGCAAGCTCCACCGAAATATATGTTGCCATCATATATGGCAGGTGAAGACATGCTCACAAATGAACCGGTGGAAAGATTCCATACCTGTTTACCATTGCTTGCATTTATGGCATATACTATGCCGCTTCCACTTGGCTCGATGATAAGGCCATTATGATACACAGGTGTAGGCATATCCTCCCCACATGTATTGAATTCCCATACTGATGAACCATTAAAGATATTTACAGCTGAAATAAAATTTATTCCAGTTCCCCTCACGTTTGGATTTACAAACTGGTTATTTCCAAGGCCAACAATTGCAAGATCATTTACAATGAGAGGTTCTGTCATGACCTCATTGGGGTAAGAATCGTTCCATACTATTTTGCCGTTTGTCGAATTTACGGCATAAAGTGCCCCAGTGCATTCCATCATGTTTGTAATGGGCACGAAGAACATTCCATCAGAATAGGAGGGATCAACTATTATGGAGCCATTCAGTTTTATGGAAAAATTTCCTGGCGTGGAATTAATCACAAACTGGTGGAGATTGTTTCCCTCATACTGGTAGAAATTTGAACTTATATTATTGCCGTGAAGAAATGCTTTCTCAGAAAAATTTCCGCTGTTGTTTATCTTTAACTTCAACTGGTTTATCTCCTCAGATCTCAGATTGGAATTATAATATTCCAGCGTGGAGAATACAACCAGTACAGATATGACAAGAACAATGGCAATGTTCAAAAGATTCTTTTTATTTGGGGATTGGTCGACTTTTGGATCCATTGTCCTGTTTATCATTGGTATTAATAATGAGTTTATGGTACATATCTGAGGTACATTGGACTAAATGATTCCTATTTAATTTAATAAATATTCTTAGAAAAAGATAGCAAATTTTAACATAATCATGAGAATGAACCATATTGTGATATCCTTCTGCATAACATCGTACAATTCAGGGGACACCGTGGACCAGTTTATGAAAGGTTTCCAGAACTTTAGACTTCCCTATGAAATGATCATCGTGGACAACTTTTCCACAGATTCTACATACGAGAATTTTAAGAAATATGAGAATGATAAAATACATATCTTTCAGGAAAAATGCACCAGAGGAAGGGGGAGACAGATTGGAATTGAAAAATCAAAGGGAGAATATATTTGCATTGTGGATGTGGACGTATTTTATATGGATCTTGAAAATACCATAGAAAATATTCTCAGCAATTATGGCAATGATTTTGTCCTTTGTTCAGGAAAGGATAAGGGGTCCCTCATGAGTTTCTTTCCATCAGACTTTATCAGAGAAATAGGCGGTTACCCTGACCTGAACTACGGAGAAGATGTATATGTATGGAAGATAGCCCAGGCACTTGGAAGATTTGTGAAAATACCAGAGGATGAAAAGTTTGCAAAAAATATACCGAGAGATGTTTCAAAGAAAGATATTTCCACTGAAAGAAGGTATGAAAGAAATTTAATGAAATTGATCATAAGGAGAATTTTGATCACGAGGGATATCCTTTTCGTGTTTAACCTGAATTTAGATGGTTTGATGAAATTCTACAGATCTGGTGAAAATGGAAAGAAGAAGATGGAAACCCTTTTTTTCTATATTGCAGGAAAAATGATCCAGTTTAGCATAAGGATTCCAAAGGCAGAAAAAAAGGCTGAAATGATTGGGAAATCTTAGCATAAATCAAGGGAAAATCCATAGTTGGTTGAAAAATACCATACTGCGTTATGAATACTACTCTAAATAGTATCTTTAAAAATGAATTACATAAAGGTCGTTTTTCTTTTTAAAAAAATTTATAGCTTGATAGAATAGTGGTTTGTGATTACTCATGGATCAGAATGAAGTAATTATAAGAGTCGGTGGGGCTGCAGGAGATGGAGTGCAGTCTGCTGGGCTTATAATAGGAAAGGTTTTTTCAAGAAATGGACTGCATGTTCAAACATATAATTATTACCAGAGTATTATTAGAGGTGGACAGTCGTGGTATCAGATAAGGGCTTCCCATAACAGGATAAGAAGCCAGGGAGATGGACTGGATATACTCATAGCCTTAAACAAGGATGCTCTTGAGAGGCATACAAACCCAAATATTAATGAGGGTGGTGCATCACCCCTTGACGGCATAGCAGTTTATGATACTGCCCTGGGCGATTTCAAGAAATATGATAATGTAAAATATTGTGGTTTGCCACTTGGTGAAATTGCACAGAAATACAGCAAAAACACTCTTTTGAAAAATACTGTCGCCATAGGCGCAGTATTCGGATACCTTTCCATAGATTTTGAAACGCTTGCAGGTGTCATAAGGGATCAGTTTGTTGGAAAGGGAGATATTGCAGAAATGAATGTTAAGGCTGCAAAGGAAGGTTATGAAACATTCATTTCAAAATATGGAAAATCCAATAAAACACTGAAACCGGAAAATAAGAGATTTTACCTCATTTCTGGCGGAGAAACTGCAGGAATGGGCGCAGTCAGGGCTGGCTTAAAGGCATACTTTGGTTACCCCATGACCCCTGCATCATCCATAATCCATTATCTTGCATCACATAGCAAGAGCTTTGATGTCTTTGTGAAAATAACAGAGGATGAGATTTCAGCCATAAACATGGCAATCGGAGCAAACTATGCAGGTATAAGGGCAATGACCGGATCATCAGGTGGAGGGTTTGCCCTTATGACGGAGGCCGTGGGAATGTCTGCAGAAATGGAGGTCCCACTTGTAATATATGAGGCACAGAGGGCTGGGCCGTCCACGGGATTGCCCACAAAGACAGAACAGGGCGATCTTTTCCAGGTTATGGGTGCATCTCAGGGTGATTTTCCCAAGGCCATATTCTCACCCAGAAATGTGGAGGAGGTATACTACATGGCCGGAGAGGCTCTTAACCTTGCAGAGAAGTACCAGATGCCTGTTTTCCTCATGGTTGATCTCTATCTTGCAGAGCATTATGAGACTGTGGAAAAGTTTGATCTTACGCCAAATGCTGTAAGGCCAAAATTCGCCACAGGGGATGAGAAGAATTACAAGAGATATGAATTCACAGAAACTGGCATATCCTTAAGGGCTCTTCCAGGGACACCCAACCTGATGCACAATGAAGATTCAGATGAGCACGACGAGAAGGGAGATGTGGTGAGCGATGCAGTAACCGATCCGGAAATAAGAAGAAAGATAATGGAAAAGAGGATGAGAAAGATGGAAACATACATGAAGGAGTTGCCACCCACACCAACCTATCTCCTCAAGGATGCGGAATATGTGGTAATCCAGTGGGGCTCCACACAGGGTGCAGTTGAGGAAGCCATCGATATTCTCAGGGCTAAGGGCATAAAGGTTGGTGCCATCGAAGTCAACAGGCCCTATCCTGTAAACCCGGATATAAAGGAACTGGTCAAGGGCAAGAAAAAGATCGTATTTGTGGAAAACAACTACACAGGACAGCTCAGAAGGCTCATATCCTCTGAAATAGGTATAACTGGAGAACTTGTGACAAAATATGATGGGGAATCCTTCTACCCCGGAGCCCTTGCGGCCCAAATAGAGGAAAGGATAAGGAAGTGATAAAAATGGTTACAATGAATGATTTTAAGGGAACGGTCAAGGCTGACTGGTGCCCGGGATGCGGAAACTATGCCCAGCTGACTGCCATACCCATGGCTCTTGCCCAGCTTGGAATTAAGCCGGAACAGACAGTGATAGTTTCAGGAATAGGTTGCTCAAGCAACATGCCAGAATATGTTAGGGCTTACGGCTTCCACGGAATCCATGGGAGATCATTGCCTGTTGCATCGGCCATAAAATGGGCAAACCCTGAGCTCACCGTTATCGCCTATGGAGGAGATGGTGACGGATACAATGAGGGTACACAGCACTTCTACCACAGCTCCAGAAGGAATCCGGATATAACATACATAGTTTCGGACAACCAGATATTCGGACTCACAACAGGGCAGGCCTCACCCACGTCCATGCTTGGAATGAAAACAAAGACAACCCCCGATGGAAACATTGAGCCACCCATAAATCCACTATCAATGGCACTTTCGGCTGGCGCAACCTTTGTTGCCAGAGAATTCTCTGGGGATGTGAAGCACATGGTTGAGACCATTAAGAGGGCCATATCCCATAAGGGATTCTCCATTGTGGATGTATTCAGCCCATGTGTGACATATAATAAGGATAACACCTTTGACTTCTTCAGGAAGAGGGTATACCACCTTGAGGACGAAAAACATGACACCTCCGATCTCATGGCTGCATTCAAAAAGGCTGCGGAATGGGGAGACAGAATACCCATAGGTATTCTGTACGAGAGCAACGATCCCACATATGAATCAAGAGATGAGGTTCTGCATACCCCATTGATCAAAAAACCCATAAAACAGCTGAAGGAACAGGATCTGGAAGAGTTTCTCTGATTCCATCCTGTTTTTGAAGAATATTTCATATAAGTAAAAATTTATTTACTTTTCTAAATCACCTCCCCTATGAAGATCTCTTTCCTGCACATACTTTTCCAGTCCTTTTCATCCATAGGGCCCTTTCTGGATTTCATTGCCCTTTTCCCTGTAATGGCCTTATTTGGCGGAACAGAATTGCCTGAAATAACGGTGGTTGCATTCCTCATATCCTTCACCACGCTCATACCAGTGCTGTTTTTTTCAGGTCTGACCCACACAAATGAAGGATATGCCTCCTATGCTTATATGGGCCTTGGAAGGAGGGCTGGTATTGCAACCGGCTTCGTTTACATATTATATTCAGTTCTCGTGCTTCCAAATATAATTATGTTCCTCTCCTCCTTTCTCTTTCCCTTTACGGGCATTGCAAAAAATTATGAGATATTTTTTTACATCCTTTTTCCTGTAATTTATTTGATCCTTATATTTATTCCACTTTCAAGGGGGCTTGCATGGTCCATAAAGCCCATTGTTATTCTGGGGATGATTGAAATAGGCAGCATAATTGCAATTTCCCTTTTTATGCTGGCTACGGGAAAGGGGTCCTTAAGACCACAATTATCCATTTTGAGTGGAAACTTCTGGGATGGGGTGATCATAGGCATACTAATGTTTTCAGGTGGAGGCAGCGGCATATTTTTGAAGAAAGATGCAGAGGAAACCATTGGGGAGATCAAGATTCCTCTCATATATTCCTATGTTTTTACGGGATTTGCCCTCATACTGGGTTCATTCGCAGTGACACGTTTTCTTGGAAATAATATGGTTGATTTTGGATCGGACCCGCTTATCCTCTTTCAATATTTGGGCCAGTATGGGGGGTCTGCCATCATAATCTTCTTCATTGCACTCCTCATAATAAGCGGATTCAATCTCACACTGTCCTATGGGAATGCCCTCATTCAGATGATGGAAGATTTTTCCACGAGAATGGTAAATTTCAAGATTGAAAGAAACAATATCCTGTATTTCATGATCCTTATTTCCCTGATCCTTTTGGTGGCGGGCCATTTTAGCTATGGGTATTATGGTACATTCCTGTTTCTCGCAAGCCTCATAAGCATTCTATATATTACGGTACACATCATTACAGGCATATCCTTCACAAGGACGGACCTTTCCTGGAAAATAAAGGCTGCAGGCCTCCTTTCCTCCATGATTCTTATAATTTCCCTGATTTCATCCATTTATGGCTATATTTCAGATAATCCCGGAATTATAATTGCATACATTATTGCCCTGATTATGATTCCATCATTCACATTATTTCTGGAAAACAGGAGGCATGAAATTTGAAAATATGAACTGGAATCAATCCCTCATCTTCATAGTTCCCCCTGATGGATTTCCGGGAAGCTTCTGCCTGTAAAGAATGGAGAAGATCCCAATGGGCGTCCTTCCTGTCCTTTCTGGCTCCTTCAGTTTCAGGAACAGGAAGGATGTCAGCAATCTGCCCGAAAATACGATCATATAGGATGCAATCAGTGCCTGCCTGAGAGGGAGGAGGCTTTCTGCAAAGCTCAGAACATATCCGCCTGTGAGTGCACCCAGAAGGTATACCAGGCCGTTAAACCCATTGATTATGGATATATATTCTGCTCTCCTGTTTCCCGGGATTATATCAAGCAAATAGGAATTCATAACTATATTTTGCAGTGCACCCAGAAAACCCGAATATATTTCGATTGCAATGAAGAGGATAAAGGAATTGGAGAATGCATATAAAAGCGGTATGAGGCTGAGCATTATCCTGTTCAGAAAAATAAGTGGCGGCCTCTCCTTTCTGTCATTGTATTTCCCAAGATAACTCTGCACAACAATGGAAATACTTAATGAAACGATGGTAAGTATGGCAACATCCCTGAGGGTGAAATTCATCACCGTTACAATGGTTATGGGAAACATTGGCCAGGCCATGGACCAGAAAAATCCCTGAATGTTTGTTGCCTTAAAATAGGGATAAAAATTATTATCCTCCCTTATGTGCCTGAGTGTTTTTACCATTGAATATTTAAACTGTGGCCTGTGCCTTTCTTCCTTAAGGAATATCATTAATATGGCAGAGAGAAGATAGGTTATGGACGCAAGGAAGAACGGTATTTCTATATCCCTTGAGGAATTTCCATTGAACAGGAATGTCATGGCAATCAGAGAAATTATGGTTCCAACAGAAGATACATTGTTTATGAATGCCAGAAACTTTCCCCTGACACTTCTATCTGAAAGATCTGCAATCAGGGAGAACCAGTTCACAGTTATCATGGAACCAAACAGGGCAATCAGAGCATATACGGCGATGAGGCCAACTGGTGTAACTGTAAAGGGCATGAGGAACCACAGAAATGCAAGAATAACGCTTCCCATTGCAAGGAAACCCTTTCTTCTCCCTGCCTTATCACTGAGCTTCCCCCACAGAATCTGGCCGCCATTGGATATGGATGTTGCAGAGGACTGAAGCCATCCCATTTCCACGGCCCCTGCTCCTATTATAACTGCATATATCCCAACGAATGTGGAGGCTGCTGTGGCTCCAAGGGATGAAAGGAATGAGCGAGTGCCTATGATCGATCTATTTCTGTCTGCCAAAATTTCCCCGCTAAATTAAAGGCAGGCACATAAGGATTTTGTGTACATTGTTTAAAATATGAACAGTTTAAACCTTCAGGGACAATAGAATTTATATTCATATTTCCATTACCCTTATACTTCATAAAGACATAAGGTTCAATTTAACAACAGGTGATATATTGGCGAATGGTGAAAATGCAGGTTCAAAATTAAGTGGCGATAGAGAGAAATTCAGATGGTCAAACAGCAAGTATAAGAGAAGAATGCTTGATCTGAAGAAGAAGAGCGACCCGCTGGAGGGTGCACCACAGGCAAGGGGAATAGTTATTGAAAAGATCGGGATTGAGGCAAAACAGCCCAATTCAGCCATAAGAAAATGTGTCAAGATTCAGCTTATCAAAAATGGAAGGCAGATTACGGCCTTTGCCCCCGGTGACGGTGCCATTAACTATATTGATGAACATGACGAAGTCATGGTGGAAGGAATAGGCGGAAGAAAGGGAAGAAGTAAGGGAGATATACCTGGAGTAAGGTATAAGGTTGTTGCAGTCAACGGAATATCCCTTATTGAGCTTGTAAGAGGAAGAAAGGAGAAGACGGTGAGATAATGGATCTGAAAATATTTGGTAAATATGATGTGAATGGAGTTGAGGTCCACGATGAGGGCCTTGCCAAATACATCAATCTCAATTCATACATGAATCTTCACACAGGCGGAAGATTCTCAAACTATTCAGCAGGGAAGAAAAACATAAACACAATTGAGAGGCTGATAAACAAGCTTATGAGATCCGAAAAGTGGACAGGAAAGAAGTATGGAGCATACAGAATTCTCAGAGAAGCCTTCATGATAATAGAGGAGAAGACAAAGCAGAACCCGGTGCAGATACTTGTCAACGCCATAGAGAACGCAGCCCCGAGGGAAGAGGTTACAAGGCTGAAGTACGGAGGTGTGGCAGTTCCAAAGGCAGTGGATGTTTCTCCGTCCAGAAGGGTTGATGAGGCTCTGAGGAATATTGCCATAGGAGCAACAGATGCATCCTATAAGAGCAAAAAGCCCATAGAATCATGCCTTGCAGATGAGATTATGCAGGCAGCAAGAAATGACCAGAATTCCCATGCAGTGGCAAAGAAAGAAGAGATAGAGAGAATAGCTGCATCAGCAAGGTAAACATACCTTACTTTTTTTACCATTTTCGCCTTTCTTATTTAAAAGTTTTTAAAAATATGGGTTTACAGGTAAAATTGCAGGGCAACTGCAAGAATTGTTATTATCATCAAAAGAGCAAGGGTGATGTATGAAAAGAAATGGGACCATTTTCTCAATCTGCGCATCTCCTCAAACCTGCCTTCCCTTGCCATCTGCATTATCCTCTTTCCATGGTATATGTTGTTTCCGTAAAGAATAATGATCATTATACCCACAAGAATGATCTTTGCAAGAAGGGTCTGGCCATAATTTGTATCAAAAAGGTTGCTCACGTCATAATTAAGGTACCAGGTTGCGTTATATATACCGGTTATTACCAGAATGGCAAGGGTAATGTCAGTGAAAAGGGCAAACTGCTTTCCTATTAAACCAACTATCCTTGTCCTTAACTTCTCGTCATCAGTAATCTTGAATGATGCAGGGACAACTACAAGCCATATGAAAAAGGATCCGCCCACAAAAAATATGGCGGAAAAAATATGTATCCACAGTACTATGAAATCTATGAGTATCATTTTCTAACCTTCGATCTGCCACCCTTTCTCCTCTTTGCTGCAACCAGAAGAAGGGCAAGGATGACAACCAGCAAAACAAGTATGGCTGCATCGAATATAATGTTTGAAGGCGTCACCACAGTCTGTATCTTCTGGATCTCTGTGGGAACAACATGGAACTGGAAGTTGTTGAAACCGTTATATCTCTGGGCGCTGTCATTATACATGTATGAATATGCCAGCTGTGCATTGTAATAACCAATTGGTGCACTGGAAGATATATCCACAATGAATGTTATGATGAATGAACTGTCAGGTGCAAGGCTTCCTATGGTAAGATTGTTTGCTGTGAGCGCCCCAAGAGGATTGGATGATGAAACGTGAATGCTCATTATGGATGGGGAGAGAAGGTGTATCTGTATATCATATGCAGTCCTGTTTCCGGTGTTTGTAAAGTTGAAAACCATCAGTGCCTTTGACTGCCCTGGATTGTAGGAGGATATGGTATCACTTACATGTATGATTGCCCCCTCGTGGATCCTGATGGAAAGCATATAGGTGTAGTTCCCAACCTTGATTTCAGGCATAATCTTGCCAGATGTATATGGGGCATTGAAGTAGAACGTTCCGTTGAACTGTGAACCTGGCATTATGAGGGGATCGGTAAAATTTCCGGCCACTGTTTTGAAAGGCCCTCTCAGATTTACGTTGGCGTTGTAAATTGGAGATGTGCCGTTGTTGAGGAATACAGCATTTAATTTAATGAATTTATCTCCCCTGTATATTATGGGTGGATTGGTATGGTATCCCACCATCATAAGGGAATTATACCCATTGATCTTAAGGTTCCCCGTAATGTTATGATATGTACCTGAATATGTAACATTGACTGAGAAATCATAGGATCCGAAGGCCGCCTTTGAACTTATGTTTACAGGAACCGTCAGATTGATGAGACTGAAGGGTGTGACTGCAGGAACAGATAGATTATAATAGGAGCCATAAAAGGGCATGGATGGCTTAAAGGAAAAGGTCACGTTTGTTGCATATCCTATCCCCGCATTCTCCATAACAATGTGCATGATTGCATCCTTAAGGCCTGGCTCAGGCTCAACTATCTTTGAACCAATGGTGAAATATGTCGCCGATACCCTTTCATTCACATCGCCTGGAATTACAACCTGGAAAGGAATCTTGCCTGAACTTACCACAGTTCCGGCTGTTCCATTGATGAGGATATAGTTCAGGGATTCTGTGTAAATCCCGGATTTATATCTGGCAGATATGTTCACCAATTGATATGCTGTATACTTCATTCCATATTCGTAAACATAATTGGTATAATCCACAACCTTCCCGTTCAATCCATGAACATAGCTGTAATTGAGCGGCCCTGTTCCATTATAGTTGAGTCCTATGGACAGATTGAGTATGAGCCCATTATCTGCAGAATTGGATGCGACAAACTGTGCAAATAGAGGGATATTATCCATTCCAGGGGTCACCGTAATGGTGCTGGTCTGATTTATCCAGTATGCCTGCACTTCCACAAGGGGTGCAGATGAGCTGGCTGCATTTGAACTGGCTGTGCCCAAACTGGCAAAGGCGCCAAGGATAAACAACAAAATCACAAAGCTAATCAGGAATTTCTTCATTTTTATTCACCTTTATATTTTTCATAAAGTAGGTTATTACAAGATTCATCAGAATGAACAGTATGCCAATGACATATATGACATCAAAGGCCTCCCCTGATGGAAATTTATAATAGTATGGTATTTCAGGAAGATATCCTATTCTGAAGGGAATGTATGCCACAGCAACATTTTCGAAATATATTGTTTCAAATACACCGGCAACTGCGGGGGCAATTGCTGTACCCACATTTCTGAAAACAACATTCATTCCTGTGGCCTCCCCCGCCTTCTCCGGTGGCACTGAAAGCAGAAGAATATTAATTATTCCAACAAAGACCATTCCCAGGCCTGCCCCGAGGATGGATGCACCCAGTATGATATAGATCAATGCAGATCTGAGAAAAACAAGGAATATGTATGCAAACAGAAGTACAAAGCTTCCCGCCGCAATGCTGACCTTTGGGCCCTTTACCAGTGTTATCCTTGCGCCCACAGGTGCCATTAACATGCTTAAAATGGCAGCAGGAAGGAGAAAAAGGCCGGAATCAAATATGGAAAGGCCAAAACCTGCAGGGGCTGGTGCCTGTAGAAGTGTGGGTATGGTGAAAAAGAGGAAGTACAGAGATGCAAGTGCAAATAGCCCGGAGAAGTTTGCAAGAAGCACGTTTCTTATTTTCAGTGTATCCAGATTTATAAATGGCTGGTCAGAAAGGCTCCTCTCAGAAATCATGAAATATAGGAGGGAGAAGAGCGAACTCACAAAGAGGAGAATTATGGTGGGTGACATCCATCCCCAATCCTGGCCCTCGGATATGGCAAGTATGAATGAAAATACTGTATATGATAGAAAGGCCACACCCATGAAATCGATCTTTTCCCTTGCAGGGGACCTGCTATCCCTCAGGATGATGAAAGATAATATGGAAAGGGCTGCAGCTGCAGGTATGGCAGAGTGGAATGACCATTCCCAGTCCAGTGTATTTATGATGTAAGATCCAAGGACAAGGCCCAGAGCTGCTCCTGCAGAGAAGGTTGCACTGAGGATTCCCTGGGCAAGGGCAAGCCTCTCCTTTGGAACCTGGTCATTGAGAAGGGCAAAGGCCACCGGGAACATGCCGAAACCGAGACCCTGAAGTGCCCTTACAGCAATCAATTCCCCAAGATTGGTTGCAAATCCGCCCAGTGATACTGCTATGGTGTACACCACAGAAAGGGCCACAAAGATCTTTTTCCTTCCAACAATGTCAGCAAGCCTTCCAAAAATGGCTGCAGAAATGGTTCCGCTAATTACGTAGGCTGTTATGACCCAGGATATCTGGGTGTATGTGGTGTGAAAATCTGTTACGAGGATGTTAATGGCCGGAGTAACCATTGTTTCCACATAGGTTATAAGAGTACCCATCAGAGCCATTATGATTATGGTGGATGTGGCATGCCTTTTCAGTTCTTCACTGCTGTAACCTTGATCTTCTGGATTCAAGTATTTCACCCATATCTCTTTCAATCATGGCCTTTAAATCCTTTAATGCACCATCCTCGCCCTTCTTCTTAAGGGCAAAGGCTATCTTTACCTCCTTAATGATCAGATAGGCCATCTCTTCAATTGCCTGGTTCAGTATGACAGTGTCATCTATGCTTGTGAGAACCTCGGGGAAAAGGATATCCCGACCCATGGAAACCTTCAGCATCTTTTCCCTTATGGTTTCCCTGAAAAGCCTGAGATTTGACACATATCTTTCACCCTTTGGAGTGAGCCTGTAAACCTTGGCCCTTCCCCGTGTGTCGAATGTGATCAATCCCTGCTTCTCAAGGGATTTAAGAAGTGGTCTTATGGTTCCACCGGAAACCATTGAGCCGTCCCATTTCAATTTTCTTGAAAGCTCATATCCGCTCATTGGTTTCAGAGAAAGAATGAATAGGGCGCTGTCCAGATATTCTCCTGCAGTCATATATCGAATTCGACATCAATAATTGATATATAAAGTATTTTAATTTATCAATTTTTACACGTTTGGTATTTAAAGAAAGTGAATTAGCATCATTCTATTAAGATAATTAGTTTGAATCCAGATTTGTATTACAGTGCTTTGTCAAAAATAAGGATGAACATGAACCCTTTTACTTTCATATCCATATAGGGTTATCCATACCACTTTTTTGATATAATTGTCTGACAAATATGAACATTGATCATTAAATATACTGAATGCATGGGTAATTATGAATATGCCAGATGTTGATGTTATAAAATATATGGAATGGCCGGGCAAGGCAATCAATGAAAGACCAACATACTGGCAGATTGCCAAACAGATTTCCAGGAGCCCAAATTTTGTCAGGAAGATGGTGGAGGAGATGATTGAAAACAATTCCCTGAGAGGAATGTCTGTTTTCATTAATCCCACCATGATAGGATTGAGGGCATATTTTCTTGTGGTTACCTGCGATGATTCAGATCCCCTTATGGCGGAAGAGTTCAGAAATGAGGTTGGAGGTGTATATGCTCTTCATGTATCAGGACTGCACAGGGAGATAGTCAACATTGAAATGTATAAGGAAAATGATGATGATCTGAGGAGAGCAATGCAGAAAATTGAAAAACTTCTGCCCCATTGCAACATAATGTATTCAACATTCCAGAAGTATGATAATGTGGTCGTTGATGAAAAAACCCTTGAAATTATAGGCTATCTCATAAGCCATCCCATGGACAGCGTGAACAAAATATCTCTTGAAACAGGGATTCCCAGAAGTGTGGTTAAGAGGAAGATTGAGAGGATAAAGGAACAGGATCTGATAAACATAAGGCCAAATTTCAACGCATATAAATATAGAAAACTGAACCTTGCAATAATTGGAATGGCTGTGGATGATAGCCTTGTAAAGGTGGTCAGAATGAAATCCATTGATATTCTTGGTGATTATATAATCCAGGAGAGGAAGGATATTAACGGTATGCTTCTTTTCTTGACCAATTTCAGCCATCTTGATGACGCAAAACCATCCATTGAAAAACTGAAAAAACTTGAGGGTGTATACAGCGTCCAGTTTGTTTTCCCCTTTGAAAGCAACTTCTATGTTCCCGAAATTGTTAAGGAAAGAATTTCAAAAATAACAGGGAAACCTTTCTATTGAACATTTTACTGGTAACCTCTTTCAATCCAGCTGTAAAGATGATTTTTCCAGTAATCCTGCCTCCATGAAAGGAATAGCAGGAATATAACCGAGGCCGCAAAAACCGGGATGGTTGAAACTGGAAGAAGGATTACAACAAACAGAATAAGGAGCATCCCAAAGGATATGGGAAAGAGGGCAAACTGGGATGCATTGTACACCGAAGGAAGAATGTCTTCCTGAAGTATCTGATAGGGTGATCTTATGAATGAAAGGGAGAAGTTTATTCCTGTGAAAACAGGAGGAAACATCAGAATTACTCCTGCCAGAGGGATGAACGATCTGTCAATATATATGCCTACAATAATGGATGAAAGGGCAAAGGGCACGGATATAAAAAGGGTTTGAAGCATCTTTGCAAACATTACCATTCTCAAATAGGATTCAACAGGCATGGATGTAAAGGATAGCCAGGCCCTCTCCTTTGACAGTGTTCCTGTGCTGAATGCAAGGGAAAGGAGCCATACAATGTACGCTGAGAGTATAAATGTAAAGAAAGATGGGCCAATTTTTTTCCCGTAAAGAAACATGAAAACTGTGAATGCAACCGCAAGTATGGAAACGATAAGAAACATCGTATATATGCCAACCCTGTTAATTCTAACCCGGATATTTCCCATGGATGCAACCCTGCTCGTAAAATCTATCTGTCTGAAGTTAAGTTTCAATATGGCAGAATCTCTTGAAAGTCCTGTAAAGGTAAAGCTTTTTTTGAAAGATGTCCTGTTTCTCATTGAGAAGGAGGATATTCTGAAGGGCAGGGATTCTGCCCTTATGTTTAAGGATGAAACTGCAGTTGCTATGATTGTTATGGATATGAGAATTGTTGATGAACTTAAGTTTCCATCAACAAGAAATGAAAGGGCCCCATAGGGGAATGATGTGAAGGATAGAATAACCCACCCTGACTCAGCTGCAGAAAAAAAACCCTTAACATAATTGTTCCTCCCGGCCATGTTCAGACTCATGGATATGGGTAATATGGCCATGCAGATAATGGCCACAATGCCAACCATAAGCTCAAAGCTGTTTCCCCTGAAAAGAATTATGGCACCGGAAGCAGCTGCAATAAAAAGAATTGATGATGCCAGAGCCTGTGCTATGAAAAAGGCTGGAATCAATACTCTATTTCTAACAGCGGATGTAAGAAGAAAATCCCTGTCTGCAGCAGTGAGAGATAATCCCCCAACCATGGTTGCAGATACAAGAAATATCAAAAATATGAACGCAAGATAATATAAACTGAATTCATTATAACCTGAACCTATTGCTATAGTATAAATGGAATAGATGAAAATCATTAATATTATGAAAAGGAAAGATTTTGAAAATCTCGATTTTATTAAGAGCTTCAATACCTTAAGAAACATTCTTCATCAACTCAGATACAACACTTTCAATGGACCTTCCATTTCCTTCCATACCCTCAAGTTCCTGAATTGTCCCCTCCCATGCCTTCTTTCCCGATGATAATATTACGATCCTTTCAGTGAGCCTCTTGGCAATTGAAAGTATATGGGTTGAAATTAGAAAGGTTGACTTCATGGATTCGAAATACTGGAATATGGTTTCCTGGGTAGGTATATCAAGATAGTTGAGCGGTTCATCCATGATCGCAAATTTCGGATGATGGATGATTGATAATGCCAGACAAAGCTTCTGCTTGTTGCCTCTTGAAAGTGAAAGAGGCTTCTGCCTTTCCATCCCTTTAAGGGATAACATATCAAGAAGATCCTCAATCCTTGATTGAAGATCTTCCGTTTCCCTTATGGCACCAATATATTCCAGATTCTCCCTTACCGAGAGATTGAGATATGGACTGGGATCCTCAGGCAGATACCCTATCATCCTTTTTGCCTCAAAGGAACTTGGAGGATATCCGAATATTCTTACCTTCCCTGTGTCCGGTTTCATTAAACCCGATATGATCTTGAGTGTTGTGGATTTCCCGGCACCATTTTCGCCCAGGAGCGCCACTCTTTCCCCATCCCTTATTTGAATTGAAAAATCCCTAACTGCTGTAATCTTTCCATAACTCTTTGAAACGTTTTCCATAAGAAGAGAAAGTGAACTGGAACTGTCTATTTCAGATGATTCCATGGAAAGATAATGAAAGACATCGTTAAATATATTAATTAAATACATTTTGAAAAAAATTAATACCTGAAGTTCCTGAGAAATAATTTACAATGAAAAAGAAATTATATTCATTTACACAGGAAATAAGTCAAAGGAGGTTATGAAGATCATGCCATCTCTTCCCTGATGGCTGAAAGGTTGAGGAGAGTCTGGAAAACCTCCTCCCTCATTATATCCGGATCGAAATGTTCCCCGTTCCTTATCATATTTCTGATGAGTGACCCACTGAACCTTTTTCTGAAGATATCATCGTGAGGACAGAGTTTTTCAGTGGTAATTTCCCTGCACCTTTTGCAATAAAAGGATTCTTCCATGTAAACTCCTTCTATATATTTTTCTCCAAGGGATCTGACAAATCTTATGGCTTCATCCCTTCCATAATAGGATCCTGTACCTGCATGATCTCTCCCAATAATGAAATGTGTAAATCCCATATTTTTCCTCATGATCATATGATGGAATGCCTCTCTCGGTCCAGCATAGAGCATTGAGTAGTTCACAGGGATAAAAAATGATCTTTGTGGATTTAGGTAACTTTTCATATATGTTTCATAGGCCATTGTTATAAGACTATCATCAAGATCATCATCCTTTTTCGGACCAAGGGACGGGGTTATGGCTATGCCATCGAACATCAGCATTGCAACCTTATGAAGAAACTCATGTCCCCTGTGAGGCGCATTTCTTGTCTGGAATGCACAGATTGTTTCGAAACCCATCTTTTTCCATAAATTTCTGACAGATTCCGTATCCATGCATCCGTGATTCCTCATGAAGTTTTTTCTGTTAAAGGATAAAATTTTGCATGAAATGAAATGGTTTCCCCTTCCCATGGATCTTTTCACACCGGGATGGTTCATATCAGATGTCCCAAACAGTCTTTTTAAGTAAAAATCCATGTCAAGACTGAACTTTTCCCTTATTTCGGCATGGGCAATGCACCTGTTTTCAAAATAAAGGGAAAGGATATGGCCATTCTTCATCCTATCCCATGATTTATTGGAGATGGGAAGGAGAAGAGGCACGGTCCATGCCGTTCCGTCTTCAAGGTGGTTATTTTGAAGAATCTCCATGGTTTCATTATAATCATGGAAGGAATCGCATGGACTGAAATATCCTGTGGCCATATTCCACAGGTTAATTGCATCCTCATGGGAAATATCAATCCTTTCAGTGGAAGAGGAAAATTCAGAATCATGGTTACCTGTGGATATTCTCCTGTTGCCATGATAGGGCGGCAACACTATTTCATCACCTCCTCCCTGTGAATTCCACACTCCTTCACGCCATCCTCCCACCACCATCTTCCATCTCTTTCCCCATCCGACGGTACTGTGCATGGAAGGCACCCTATGCTCTTATATCCCCTTTTATAAAGAATGTTTTCAGGAATGCCATTCTTTAAGGTATATTCCATAACATCAGAATATTTCCAGTCAAGTAGAGGATTGCACTTCACATTTCTTCCTGAATATTCCATATGATTGGCATTCATTCGCAGGGATGTTTGTTCCCTCCTGATTCCTGTGATCCAGCCCTTCCTTTCAGATAGTATTTTTTTGAGAGGATCTGCCTTTCTTATTTTGCAGCACATTTCCCTCATTTCCCTGTTCTTATAGAAAAGGTTTGGGCCAAAATTATCTACCATATATTCAACCTCACTTCTGTCAGGAAACAGGAACTTTATGGAAACATTCCATTCATCCCTGATTCTTTCCATGAATTCAAAGGTCTCCTGATAAATACGACCCGTATCAATGGTCACAACATCTCTTTTCATACCCATGGAAAGCATGATGTGAAGAATGATCATATCTTCCCTGCTGAAGCTGCTCAATATAAAAAGGTCCCCTGAACATATCATGTCCATTTCAAGCAGTATATTTTCTGTATTTTTAACCAGAGATTGGATTGACATGATTTTGCATATTTATACGATATATTTACATATAGATTTGATAAATATAGGAAATTTTTACGTATTTTACACATATTTATGATTCACTTAATGATAACATATTATGGAAGATGATCTTATTTACCACGAAATTTCAGGCATAAATGATAATGCAATTAGAAATTCAGGCAGGGTAATGGTTCTGGATAAAATTGTTTCAGACCTTACTGCATTGAGATATTTTTCAGGATTTGTGGGGTATGTAAAGATTGGATGGGGGATACCATTCCTTCTCAAAATGGATTTGATTAAGGAAAGAATCATGAAAATTCATTCCTGCGGCATTGAGGCGAGCAATGGAGGGACATTTTTAGAAAGCTTTGCAATCAAGGGAAAACTTGAATCTGGATTGAATGCTGTCAAATATATGGGTTATGATATTATGGAATTGAGTGAAGGAATAATAGATCTTTCGAAAAGAGATAAAAATATTGCAAGGGAATTTTCTGAAAGTATGAATATGAAACTTGTGATGGAAGTAGGAAAGAAGAACAGAAATAACAGGATGAGCCTGTCCGAGATCATAGAAAGGATAGAAGAAGATCTTGAATACAATCCATGGATGGTTATTGTTGAGGGAAGGGAATCTGGGAAAGATGTTGGAATATATGATGGTGAGGGTGATATTAAATGGGATTGGGTCGACGAAATACTCGACCATATTCCTCTGAATAAGGTCATGTTTGAGGCACCCATGGAAAGGCAGCAGACTGAACTGATCATCAGGCTCGGGAATGCAGTTAATTTAGGCAATATATCCCTCTCGTCCATACCTTCACTGGCAACCCAGAGGTTTGGAATAAGAGGGGATACCCTTGGAGTTGAACAGCATAATAACGATTTCAGAGGTAGCCCCGCAACAATGTTTGTTTATTATGTCATCAGAAATTCACTGAAAATCGACCAGAGCGGCATTGTAAAGGTTACGGGATTGAACAGGAGAACTGTCCAGAACTCCCTGGGTGAACTTCTCAATGAAGGATATATTGAAGAGAGGCCTGATACGGGAGACATGAGGAGAAAGGTATACAGATTGAAAGCGAAAGAATAAATGAAAAAGAATAGGTACGAGCAAGCTATATAAGAAGCATGACTATGAAAAAAGAGGATCTGCTTTCAACCCCCGTGAAGGATACAGAAGTATCAGGAAAAACAACCCTGAAGGAACTCATGGACATGATGGGTGTTTCAGGCGGTTTCACAACTTCCAAGATATATGTTGCATATGAGATTTTGAAGGATATGTTTTCTGAAGAAAACACAACATTTCTCTCCTTTCCCGCTGATATAATTTCAACCGGGACAAGAGGAATAATAAACCAGCTGGTAAAGAAGAAACTTGTGGATGTAATAATAACAACCACAGGAACTCTGGACCATGATATTGCAAGGACATTCAGGAACTACTATTGCGGTTCCTTTGATTATCCTGACAGAGAGTTGAAGGATCTTGGAATAAACAGGCTTGGCAGTGTTGTGATACCAGATGAATCCTATGGGGAAATAATGGAAACGTTCATGCAACCTGAACTTGAAAAATTATATGAGGAAAAGAAAACATGGGCCACCTGGGAGATTATAGAAAGAATAGGGTTGAAACTGAACAATGAGGATTCCATCCTTTATAACGCGGCAAAGAATGGAATAAAGGTTTTTGTTCCAGGAATCACAGATGGATCCTTTGGATCACAGCTCTGGTCATTCAGGGAGATGAACAGGGATTTCATGATCGATGTGCTTGCCGATGAGCATGAACTTTCAGATATCATATTTGATGCAAAGAAGACTGGATCCTTAATGATTGGAGGAGGCATATCAAAACATCATACTATATGGTGGAACCAGTTCAGGGGAGGTCTGGATTATTCCGTATATGTTACAACTGCGCAGGAATATGATGGTTCACTTTCAGGCGCAAAGCTTGAAGAGGCCATTTCATGGAAAAAGGTCAAACCTGATGCAAGGTTTGTAAATGTTTATGGGGATATAACTGTGATTTTACCCCTAATGGTCGGACCCCTTCTTTAAAAATTTATTTCCATTTAATGGAATGTTTATCCTTCCATATCTGTAAAGTAAGAGAATCAAAGATATGAAGAGTGCCACAATTAAGGCAATAATTCCAGGTTCTCCTAGATTGGCTCTAAAATCGCTTACTGTATTGTCAGCGATGAAGAGTAAATAGAAAAGAATGGATGGTATTATGCCCCATTTAGACTGATTTGGCTTAAAATTGAGGAGATACAGGAGGAACGATATGATGATGGAGACAATGAACCAGCCTGTGAAGTTTGAGATTGGATCTCCAAAATACTGAGTGGGTACAGTCCAGTGCCACAGATATTTTGAATATCTTGGATCGAAACTCAGATCTATGGAGACCATAAGGAATGGTGCCAAAAACAGTGACGATGCCTCCATGGCATAGAAGAAGAGAGAAGACCAGAGAAAGGGAATAAATATGGGTACCGGCCCAAGTTGGGGTCCCAGTGCTGATGTATAATAATAGGTGCCGAAAGGTATTCCCGTATTTATGCTGAGAAACTCCATTGAGTATCCAACTAACCATCCAAGAACCACAAGTTCCAGTGTTTTCTTCCAGCCAAGAAGCATATATGAACTTAGGATGAAAACTATGATCAAAAAAAGAGAAACGAACATAGTATTGAAAATTGGATTTGATCTTAAGTTTGGAATTTGGCCGGCGAATAAATAAAGTATGTATGTCAGGCTAACTGCCCATGCTATTCTTTCTTTCCTCTTTAATGAAATTTCAAACATTTAGCCGATATTAATGGTAATTATATATATTTTATATGGGAGAGCCCAAATATGCATTCTTATTTAGCAGAAGGGTTAATGATAATACTGGTTTTTTGCTAGTAAATTTGAATCCATAAAATTTTTAGAAAAAACTTTAAAACATATGGAAATATGAAAGCATGCACGATAAGCCAAATGTGAAGGAAGAAAAACTGAAAGAGTATATTATTCAGAACCGATCTTATTCCCTTTATGAAAATGAAGATAACAGTATTGAACTTCACTTTTCCCCTGAAATGCCTGAGGCTGTTGCCCATTTTCCAAATGGCGAGCCTGTGGAACATATAATGTACGGATTCAAGGAGAAGGGTGTGATATATTTCACAAAATTCAAAACTGTTAGCTCCTTCGGTGAAACCGAGACAGAACTGGAAGGGAGCGATGATCCCGTAATGCTCTGGCTTCAGTTCATATAAATTTTTATCCGTATGGATATAAAATATGTAATTTCAAAACCGTGAGAATATTAATATAAAAAACCTCAGGAGGTTAGTTTAACCCAATCTTTTTTTGAGTGATTCATAAACCATCTCTGAAATTGCCATTCCAATTTCGGTTGCCCTTCCTGTGTACCTTATTTTTTCATCATCATTCAGAACAAATATGGAAACTGTATCTGTTGAGGTTCCGGGTGAAATCTTATTCGTTTTCATATCCTTTATTTTCAGATCGTTGAAGAGCTGGGCCTTTGCTTCCACAATGGTTTGAAATGCATTTACCATTCCTGTATTATCCAGAGGGGCATCGGTTATAATGGCAATATTTACTGTCCCCTGATATCCCTCTCCAGTATTACCGATGGAAATAGCATTTCCTGCGTGAGCCGTTAATATAACATTTAATTCATAGCCCATCCATTCTCTATGAGATATCACGAATTTGTTTATGTCCGCAGCAGTTAAATTTACAACAGTGCCTTCAAGTTCAATCCTATTAATTTTTAAAAACAGACTTATTTCAATATCAGAATCAAAATTATAATCTTTACATACATGTCTGTTAATGTATCTGTACGCATAACCTGTGCCCCCATTGAATGGGGCACATGATATGTATCTAGATTTTTCATTGAAGTTCAGCATATAGTAATCTTCATTTTTGATGAATGAAAACAATTTGCTCACAATGTTCACTTTGATAGGGGATTTCAAGACCTTAGATAAAATTTGGTTAGGAATGACTTTTAGGAACTATTAAAAAGATTCATATCTCTTTTGATATATAGGTATTTTCTATTATGAAATAGAGAGTAAATTTATTTAACAGAATTAAAGCTGGAGTGTAACACAGAGATCATAATATTTCTTCTCGCAATAAGAAATAAGAAAAAACATAGATTTTAAAAAAGTGATCTTGTATATTATTTCTAACAATACACGAGATAATATTTGGCCAGAGATACGCGTTTATAGTCTGCACCAGCAGAATTTGGAACACTTTTCATCAATTCTCATCCTGTGTCACCTCAATCTCTTTCTTCCAGAATCTTTCCCTGAATGCCAGATCATCCAGATCATCCATAAACTTCCTCCTGAACTCTCTGGGAGGAATATAATCAATGGATGAATGTGACCTGAATTCATTGTAATTGGTTAATGCTTCTTCTATCTCCATTGAAACCTCATAGAAATCCCTTAATTCGTTTGGCCACATATAATCTGTCTTGATTGAGTTGCAGAATGATTCAATGTTTCCATTCTCCTCAGGAATCTGTTTCTGTATTTATTCAATCTTTATACAATGGAGTTTCATGTTACTCCTGAACTCCTGTGATATGTACTGAGTGCCATTGTCTGTCCTCAATGTTAGGATCCTGGGAACAATATCCGTTGAATGCCGTGAGGACAGCGTTCTACGCTGATCCTATGGTATCCCTGCCATTCTATTGAGAAATAGTCCTTGATGCACATCAGATAGGTCATTCCAGATTCTGTAGGAATGTAAGTGATGTTAGTTTCCCATAGCTTATCAGGTCCCCGTTGGCGGAAAGTGGTTCTTGGAATTTAGTATTACTCTGTGTCTTGATGCGCGAAGGTTCTAGTTATTATCCTTCAGTACCTTCCTGACTGTCTTTTGGTTCACACTTGTGTCTTGATTCCCCGGTATTGCCTATATTTTTCCATATCCATACTTAAGCCTTTCCAGTGCAATATTCCAATACTTGCCATTGTGGAAGGATTAAACCTCTGGTTAGTTCTCTTTCTGAGTCAGTAATAATATGCGAAGAGTGACATCTCGGATGTCCTTGTGATATTCATAAAGAACCATCATCTTGTTCTCCTGTTCATTTTTTTAAAAGCATCTATTACTAAGGACTGAACTCTTATGATCTTCTTCAGCCCTTCAATCTCCTCTTCTCTGCTGTGAGAATTTCTTCTCTGAGCCGGAGATGCCTTTCTAATAATTATGAACTGATCCCTCCACTAGCTCAGCTGTACAAGATATATGCCGTGTCTCCTGCAAATTTCAGCCTGTGCGAAATTCTCAGAGAAGGATTCTATGAATATCTGGAAATTCTCTTCCGCTGACTATTTGGACTTCATGAAGAGACATCCATTATTCCGAAAACCGCTTTTCGCATGCTCTTTATGCATCTGATGTTGATGTCATAGAACCGGGTCAGGTGCGGGAATTCGACATAAAGTATGTTTGGATTCATGGAGCATCAAGGAATACCTATCTTCTTGCCATGATCGACTGCTACGGCAGGGAAATCTTTGCCTATTACATTGAATACCACTGCGTTGGAAAAGATGTTAAGGAGACAATGATGATCGCGTTTGATCAGAGAGGCCTGGAAAGTATTTCAGGGATAAGCATGAGAAGAGACAACGGAACACGGTTTGTATGCAATACTGTTGAGAAATTCCTCTCAATGATGAACATACGTCATGAAAGGATACTTCCTAAAACTCCAAAGGATGAGGCACACATAGAATCATTCAACTCGATCCTGGAAATAGAAGTAATAAGTATATTTGTGTTTGAAAACTTTGAGGAGGCGAAATCCTCAATTGGAAGGCATGTGGATTTCTATAACAAGGAGAGGCTGCACAGTTACGCAGGATATATTACACTAAAGGAGATGAACAGGAAATATGTGGGAGGGATTCAGAAATCTTGAAATATTAAAAGATATTACTATCCCCAATTAAGGGATCTAAACATGGATTTTAAAGATAGCTTAAGATTGCAGTTAGAAAGCTTTGAAAATTTATTTGTACAGACAGAACTATTTGAAACAGTAGAAAAAGCTATCCGTATTATTAATAACGCAAGAGGTGTATGTTATTTCACAGGGGTCGGAAAGAATATGTATATGTCTTCAAGAATAGCGTCAACATTCGACTCTTTGGGTATCAGGAGTATATTCATCGACCCAGTTCACACATTACACGGAAGTATGGGTATATTTACAGATAATGACGTTGTCATAGCGCTTTCGAAGAGCGGTAATACCTCTGAGCTTATTGTTTTTCTAAAAAATTTAAGAAGTAGAGGGTTTAAAAACATAATAGGTGTCTCTGCCAACAAGATTTCTCAGTTATCTGAATTGTCTGAATTACTGATCCTAGTCGAAATAAAACAAGAAGGGGATCAATTCAACTTGGCCCCTATTGCATCTAATATGTTATTCGGAGCAGTTTTAGACGCAATAGCCGTAGAAATTAGTTATAGAAGAGGATATGGAAAGAAGGATTTTGTTAGAAATCATCCAGGAGGAGAACTTGGAAAAACTGAGGTGTGAATTTTGATAAAAAACGTAATAATTCAAGCCGGGGGAAAGGGTTCAAGAATGGGATATCTAACAAATAATCGGCCAAAATGCCTGATATCTTTATATGGAACGAATCTGCTCAAGACAGTTGCAGCAGCATTTCCTGGAGCTAGATTATATATTATTGGAGATTATAAATTTGAGGCCTTAAAGGGTTATTTAGAATCGGTTGATCCGGGCTTTGAATTTACGCTAATTAAATCAAAAGGTATAGGTACAAACGCAGGCATTAATGAGGCTCTAGAATTCATTCCAGAGAATGAGCGTATTGCGGTTTCTTGGTCAGATTTATATTATCAATCTGTTCTAAAATTACCAGAACCAAGCGGAAACTACGTGTGTGTTTCTAACACTGAAAAATGTAGATACAGATTCGAAGATGGAAGATTCATTGAAAGCCTGAGTTCTAAAAATGGTGTAATAGGGTTATTTATTTTTGAAAACAAGAAAATTCTGGGTAAAGTTCCAGATAGTGGGGAGTTTGTTAAGTTTCTTGCATCTACTGAAATAAAAATGGAATCTTTAACAATAGATTCTATTGTGGAGATCGGTACTTTAGAAAAGTATATCGAATTTAAATCACGCTTCTCAAACTCAAGATTCTTTAACAGTGTTATAATAGAAAATGACAAGGTTACTAAAACTTATTCAGATCCTGAATTTAAAAAACTTATCGAACTTGAAGTTGAATGGTACAAATTCATGAATCAACGGAATTATGATGGTGTGCCGAAAATATTTACCTATGAACCACTTCAAATGGAGAGAATTGATGGAATGCATCCCTATCAGATGGGAAATTTTAAAGAAAATGAAAAAATAGAGATAGTTAAAAATATTATGGAAAAATTAAAACAAATTCATTCTTTGGATAAAACATCGAAAAAGAATGAGGATTTGTATGATGTTTACGTTGAAAAAACTCTAAAGAGGATAGAACCAGCCACCATGATATTAAAAAATAAGTCAGATATGAAGTTCAAAATCAATGGAAAAAGAGTCCAGTTTTTGTCCAAAGATTCAAGGGAAATAATGAATGAAATGTTTAAAAAACTTACTCCTATAAATTATTTCTATCCCATTCACGGAGATCCGACATTTTCAAATACTATAGTTACTAAAAATGGAGATATTAAATTTATTGACCCAAGAGGGTACTTCGGAAAAACAAAAATATTTGGAGATTCTAGGTATGATTTTGCCAAATTATATTATTCGGCGGTTGGAAATTATGATCAATTTAATAATGGAAATTTTAAGTTGGAATTGAATCTCCCAGAAGTAAATATTGATATTGTTTCATCAAAATTTGAGATCACCGATGACTTTTTTAAAGACACTTTTAAAGATATCTATAAAGACATAAAGATATTACATTCTATGATTTGGTTATCTCTATCAGGATATGTCCTTAACGATTACGATTCTATCCTAGCATCTTATTTTTTAGGGCTTTATTACCTTGAGTGTGCTTTAAATGAGTACTGATTTAGACCTACCGAAGACATGGTTTATAGATATAGATGGAGTTATATTCCCACATAACGGATACTTGAATCTTCCTGAGGGTGGCTTTGAAAAGCCTTTACCAGGCGTATTGAATTTCTTTAAGAAGATTCCAAAAGGTGACATTGTGATACTATGCACTGCCCGTAAAGAAATTTACAGGGAGATAACTGAATATTCTCTTAATAAAGCGGGAATTAACTATAAGGTTCTTCTTATGGAATTAAATACAGGTGTTAGGGTATTAATAAATGATAAAAAGAACAACGAAATGATAACTGCTTACTCTATAAATTTAAAGAGAAACAGCGGATTAGACGAGAATGAAATCAAAAATGTGATAAAATGAAGATAAGACTAAGGGAAGAAATGAAAAATTTCATTCACGATTGTATACAATTAATCTCACTTGAGAGATTTATTAGCGAGAATAAGAGATATCCAAAATATCTAATATGTAATCATCATTTGGGAGATACTGCCATAGCTTGCAGCTACGCCAAAAGTTTTAAAGAAGTAACTAATGTGAATATATGTATAATAACGAAACCACAATATGAAAAAATTCCAAAGATATTTGGCCTTGACTCTATCGCTTACAAAATACCAAGTTTTAAAAACACTGTAGAAGAGGGTCTAAAGCAAATTTTTTTGAACATAATGAATTTCACTTTTAGAAATAATGTTTACTTTTCCTTACCGGGAGTATTGCAATTCTTTAAGGTTTCAAGAAAAGAAATCTGGTCTAATATGTATATTAGATATGAGAAAACATTTGGTCTCAATCAAAAATTACAGTTGAAAAGAATAGAGGAAAAAGATCTACCGGAAATATCTTCATTTCAAGAATTGATTGAAAAAATGAAAATTCAAAAAGGAAAATCAGTAATTATTTCACCTGACAGCAAAAGCATGTCTCCCATTGATACTTCATTTATTGAAAGAATTTATGAGAATTTATCCAAAGAAGGAATTTGCCCGATAATTAACAGCGACAACCCATTTTGGCAAAGGAAGGGTTTTAGGAATTTTTTTACGGAACCATCTGCTCTTTTGACCATTATAAATTTTGCTGGTTTTTCTATAAGCGCAAGAAGTGGGGTCTCAGATTTGGTGTCTTTCTTGCCAAATTCTATAAATATTGTAATTTATTCAAAGGATTGTCCTAATGATTTTCTGTTCGAATCTAAAAAAGATGAGCTTTTTGGTGAAATAAAAGAATTTTTTATCGAGATTAATAATCAAGAAATTTTAATTGAAGAAATAATAGGTTTTATTAAAGATAAAATATCCAGTAAGGAAAAATAGACATAGAGTCCCAAATGTTGTGTAATCATGAAGGATAATGATCCTGAAGCATTTCCCTGCTCTCATCAATTCAATAATAATATCCCATAGTGTACTGAGTCTGCTGTAAAATTGAAATGAACCTGCACAATTCAGAGTTAAAGAGATTGAAATATACAGGGCCATTTAGACGCTGTGAAATAAATAACAAGTATTTTCCTGAAGGACAGCAGGATGGAAAGAGGAAACTCATGGAATGGTTTCTCAACAATGTAATAGAAGAGAAGGCAAGAACAAAGGTATCTTCTCTTCCATATGAAAGATCAGAGGAGAGAAAGGGATACAGAAATGGTTCAAGAACACTGAAAACAACAGACGGAAAACTTGAACTCGAGAAACCACAGATAATGGAGTTTTCATTCATAGCCCAAGTATTTGAGAGGTATTCAAATGTTGAGAATGCGTTGAATTCAGTCATACTTGAATCGTCATACATAGTTTTTCCACAAGAAATGTCATGAATGTTGTGGAATCTCTTGGTGTTTAGAATATATCAGCATCATATGTCTCAGCACTTGCATCTGAATTAGATGAGAAAGTAAGATCATTCATTGAAAGGAAGATAGACAGAACAATGAAAATCATATACATAGATACAACATACTTCAAGGTACGTGAAGATGGGAGATATAGGAATAAGACACTGTAAGTGTGCATTGGCATATATTCTGAAGGAAGAAGGGAGATACTGTCATGCAAGCTCTGTGAATCAGAGAACGAGATTGAATGGGAATCATTCCTTGGTGATCTGAAGAATAGGGGCCTTCATGGAATTGAACTTGTGGTATCATATGGCCACAAAGGAATACAGGAATCAGTTGCAAGATCCTTTTTAGGTGTAACACGGCAGTAAGGTCATGTCCATTTCTTGAGGAATCTCATGAAACTCATACCGAAGAAGAAGCAGTTGTCTGCCATGCAGATCGTTAAACAAGCGTTGGAGAATGAATCACTGGCACCAACAGCAAAGGATATTCTTGTTAAGGGGAAGGACTGGATAAGGCATCTGAAATTTTAGAGAGATGGTATCCTTCACTGTACAGCTACGGATCATACAGTGAATTATGCCAGAAGAGATTGAGAACAACAAAGGTGGTTGATCTGAGTCCCCTGAATTTTGGAAACTTTTTTCTGCTCCCAATGAGACATTTTCCTTCAACCTCCTTTTCTCTTCAATTCTGTTTTTCATTCTTTTCTCCTTCTTTATTTTCCTGTTCTCCAGGAATTTATCCCTGAAGCCATCTTCCTCACGCAGTCTCCTTTCAAATTCATCCGGGGGAAGATAATCAATGGATGAATGCGACCTCACACTATTGTAATCATTGAATACATATTCCATGAGTTTCTTAGCATCCTCAAATGTTTCCAGTTCGGTGATCCATATGTAATCAGTTTTGAGTGAATTATGAAATGATTCAATATCCCCGTTGTCTTCAGGCATATATTTCTGGGTATATTCAGATCTTATTCCAAGAATCTTCACTGTGTTCTTGAACACTTCTGATACGTACTGTGGTCCATTGTCCGTTCTGAGAATGAGATCATGTGGGTTTCCATCAGGTAACCTGATGGCACAGGCCTTCTCAACTGCCCTGATGCAGTCCCTTGCTGTGCATGTCCTTGAGAACTCATAGGAAATCCATTTTTTGCTGAAACAATCCTTTATTGACATGAGATATGGCATTCCTTCTCTTTTTGTGCTTACATAATGTATATGGGTTTCCCATAAGCTGTTTATGTTCTCAGGCTTTGTGGGATCTTTCTCGTTCTGTTCTTATGTTTTGCATATGGCAGTGTAAGATTGTTCCTTCTCATGATCCTCCTCACGGTTTTTATGTTTACATGAATATTTGAATTACGTAGAATAGCCCACATACTTCTGTATCGATACGTTGTCCTTTCTGCTGAGATTCCGATTATTTCAGATTCAATGTTTTCGATATTCGTGTTTTTCTCCTTCCTGATCTCCCTATCCCAGATTAATAGATTGTTGACCCTGGAATACCCATTGTACTGGATATACGTGTAATGGGTATCTCTTTCTTTAGAATGTCAACAGTCATCCTTATTGCCTCTCCTGTCGACTTTTTTTTAAAGCATCCATTACAAGTGCCTGATCACCCACCAGTCTCTTGAGATCATCTATCTCCTTCTGGTATGTATTTCCCCTTGATGATTCACCCAGTGCACTGCTTTCACCATCAATGAACTTCTCCTTCTATCTGTTAAGCTGTACAACATATATTCCATGTCTTCTGCACAGCTCAGCAATGTTTGTTGCTGAAAGTTATTCAATCACTATCTGTATCTTCTGCTCAACAGTGTATTAATCTGCCATGTCAGATCACCCTATCTCCTGGAGCGCACATGAGGTTCGTAAAACCCCCTCTGGACTCCTCCTTATATATCTTTAACAGTGTGTTATCTCTATTATAAGTACCCAAGTGATAAAGGGAGCACATTAGTGCTGAATAAGCATTACCAACAATTCAAGAGGAGAACGAAGAAGATAGGTACATTTCCATAAGAACAGTCACTACTGAGACCTGTAGTGACAATGATGATGGATATTAATGAGGAATGGATCACTGGAAGAAAATATATTAACATGGAGGAAGATAAGGGTTGTACAGGATCTTTTCGAAATTACAGCAAATCATGTACGCTATCTAAGATAAACTATAGTGTTGGAAAAATTCTCGAAATCTTAATTAGATAACCAGTTATCACCATCAGTTGAAAATACTCTGGATCAACCACCGCGACATTAAGCACCCAAAGGCAGGAGGGGCGGAAAGAACAATATTTGAGGTTGGAAAGAGATTTGTTAAAAAAGGAATAGAAATCAATGTTCTGAGTGTCAATAATGGCGAACTTAAGGAAAGAGAGGTTATAGAAGGAATAAACTACATGAGGGTTCGGGGTAATTTTAGGATTCATTTTCTCCTTCCATTTTATATTAGGAAGATAAACCCTGACGTCATAATTGATGACCTTGCTCACGGAATTCCGTGGCTATCTCCATGGTTTACCAAAAGACAGGTTATAGTTTTCTTCAGGCATCTTCACGCAAGATCCCTTCCAGGTCAGGTAAATTTTATCGAGGAAAAAATAATAAAAATAATGGAGAAGATGTACCCATTTTTCTACAAAAAAAACATCTTTGTTACTGAGTCTTATACGTCTGAGGCCGATTTAATCAACCTTGGGATAAAGAAAGAAAATATATTTAAAATTCCACCCGGGGTTGATCTTGAAAGATTTTATCCGGGGATAAAGAAAGAAAATGTTCAGTTAATTTATTTTGGAGGTCTGAGAAAATATAAAAGACCAGACCTCTCAATAAAGGTCTATGAAGATCTTTATAAGGATATAAAAGGATTGAAATTGATTGTTACCGGGCAAGGACCCATGCTTAAATCCATAATGGAACAGGTTAAGAATAAGAATTATAACATTCAATTTACTGGAAAGGTAAAGGATGAAGAACTGGCTAAACTCATAAGGGAATCATGGGTAAATCTTCATTTTTCTGTAACAGAGGGATGGGGGTATTCCATATTGGAATCCTCAGCCTCTGGGACACCAACTGTAGCGTTTAAGGTTCCAGGTGTAGTTGAAACAATAAAGGATGGTTACAATGGTTTTACAGTTGAGAAACTAGAGGAGTTTAAAAATAGAATTTTGACAATAATTGATAATGAAAAAATATATGCAGATAATTCCAGGTCCTTTGCAGAAAATTTTTCATGGGACGAAACTACTGAAATGTGGATGAGTTTAATAAATTTTAATAAGGAAAATGATAGAAAATTTCTAAATACAGTAAAATATAATCAAAAGAAGAATTAATGTAAATTGAATGGAACATAATCAAAGCAGGGATTCCTTAAGACGGATTGTCTTTATGACTCAATCTTCATAACATTTTTGCAATAAGATCATCTGCAACCTAACAAATTGATTTCAATATTCTGAGGGCGATGTTGATGAATTATAGATAATTGATTCAGTATTCATCAATCGTCAATTATTTGAATTTTTAATAACATATCAACATAAAATATGGAGTATATTTAGAAATGCATGTCATAAAAATGAAGACTTTTAACTATTAGAATAAAATAATCAAAAATGATACAGGGGTCAGTTTGGATCTATTGAAAAACGAATTAAGGTAATTTAAGATGAAAGTCATTCTGATTAGTCAGGGCAATGCTTCAACGGGAATTAATAAATATGCCATTAACACATTCAAGTCAATAGAGGAATTTTCAAGAATATATTTTTTGAAATTTCGAACAACTCATGGTAAGTATCCTTACGGAGAAATGATTGAAGGTAGTTTTCACTACGGTTCGTCCATATTAAATTTAAACTCCTTATTTCCGAAGATGGCATTCAAAAATTTTGTCAATTATGTAAATGAAGAAAAAAGGAAGGGAACAATTGTACACATCATATCACCTCACGTATTACCGATTATCAAGAGCGAGGATAATGTAGTAACAATTCATGATGTGTATCCTATTTTGAATCCTAATGAAAGCGTGGAAATGAAAATAATAAATCATTTTTACAAAGTTTATTTAAAATTTGATAATATACTTACCAATAGCAAATACATAGCTGACCAAATTGAAAAATTGGGTGTGAGAGGTAAAGTTAAGACCATATATCCATATGTCAGCGATAATTTCCATCCGCTATTCAAAATGAAAGAGTTGAGAGAGAAATATTCACTACCTCTGGATAAGATTTTAATCCTTTCAGTATCCACAGATATACCAAGAAAGAATCTTAAGGCACAGACTCGGGTAATGGATAGGCTTGATGATAATTATCGCTTAGTCAGAATAGGACCAGGAATTGAAAATGCAATTCATCTTTTCCCAAAAAATGAGGTGGAGATGAATGAAATCTACAACGCCTGCAATATTTTTATATCTACGTCGATTGATGAGGGGTTTGGTTATCCTGTGGTTGAGGCAATGAAATCTGGTTTACCGGTCGTTATCTCAGACATACCTGTGCATAGAGAAATCGCAGAAAGTTTTGGAAATTATTTTGACCCTGATAATGTGCGGGACGCGGTAAATAAAATAAAAGATGTTTCTAATTCAGAATTATTTGAATACAGCAAAATTAAAGGTGTAATAAAGAAATTTTCAGTTGAAAAATTTAGAACGGGTATAATTAACTATTATCACTCTTATCTGCCCCAGCAGAATATGGAACACTTTTCTTAATTATCTATTTAGTCCCGACTCACAACATCTCTCTTTTTCATTCCTTCTCTAAATGCCGATTAATCCAAAAGATCCCTCCTAAACTCCTATCAATGGAATTAATTAATCGATAAATGAGGTCTACTTTCATTGTGTCGGTAAATGTCTTTCATATCTCTATAGAGACGTCATGAAAATCCCTAAGTTCATTATGCTTAACGTAATCTTAATTAATTCTGTTGTGAAATGATTCAATATTGACATTTTTCTCCTAAACGTGTTCCTATATGTACTCTAACCTAGATTTTAGCCATCAGCCAGAGTGCAACCAAAAGAGATGTTACAGATTTTTTCAAAATCTCTAAAAACTGATTTTTATGAAATTTCAATGATATTTTGATATGGAAAAGAGTTTTAATTAACTTTTACTAATAGATTCTTTAATAAATTTGTTGAAGTGCGCTGAAACATATTTTAGATATATATTTTGTCCATGATAAGAGAAATATGCCTATTTCAATGAATATTAAGATGTGCAGATCATTTCGACCTTGATTGAGACCTTTGAGTTTTCCTAGGACATATAATAAGATCCAGAAAGAATGAAACCGCGATATCTCAGATTGTTGATATTTACGCTAAAATCGAAAGAGCATACCTCACTTAGAAAAAATTTCTTGATAGAAGACTTTGGCTTATCGCATCATTGAACCTGAAGATGGTAGTGATCCCCCTCTCATTTATTAAATGTATTGTAAAAAGATCAAATCCTCAATATAATGTCAGCTTTCTTGGCACAACAGAAATACATAAATATTGGAGGTAATTAGGTTTATAAATTAGTTTCAAAAATACAAAATGGAGGGGTAGGGGAGATGCAATTGAGTTACGCTTGTAATCCAATTTATTTGCCCCCTTAAATAGTGAGAAGGAGTTGTCTTATAGTAATGGATATATATTAAATGAACAATTGAAGGTGATTTGAGAGGAACCAATGACAGAACTGCGAAGATGGAAAACAGAATAGAAGCTTGCCATCATAAAAAAGGTAAGGGAGAATGGAAAGGTTGTAGAGTCATGCATGAAATACTCCATAGATCCTGGAATGTACTTCAAATAGAAGGAATCCTATGACACTTTTTAATTATACGACCTCAAACTCCACCATAAGAGAATGGAACCTGGAGTAAGGAAGATAATGAAGGAGAACGAGAATCTGAAGAAGCTTCTTTCTGAAAAGGAACTGGAGAATGCAATGCTGAGTGATGCTTTAAAAAAAGATGATGAAGAAATAATGAACATGGCTAATGAATATATAGACAGAGGACTAAGAGTAAGAGTTATTGCGAATATACTCCACGTACCAAGGTACAGTTTTTACAGGAATGATTCCAGTGAAGGATATTCAAGGAGAAACGGAAGAAAAAACTCATCGCTCACACTGAAGAAAGATAGCGACAAAACTATTATTGTGGGTAACAGCATCGTCGTGAATGAGATAAAGGTACTTTTATCAGGGGATTTCATCTATTATGGCTATAAGAAGACGGCAAAACATCTGAACAGGCTTAGATATGGAATAAACAGGAAGAAAGTCAGGAGACTCATAGCAAAGAATAACCTCCTGAATCATTCATACAATAAGAGAAAGCCGGTGACAAGAGTTGTGAAGTCAGTTTTTTACCTTACAGCAAAGTATCAGGTGCGGGAATTCGACATAAAGTATGTTTGGATTCATGGAGCATCAAGGAATACCTATCTTCTTGCCATGATCGACTGCTACGGCAGGGAAATCTTTGCCTATTACATTGAATACCACTGCGTTGGAAAAGATGTTAAGGAGACAATGATGATCGCGTTTGATCAGAGAGGCCTGGAAAGTATTTCAGGGATAAGCATGAGAAGAGACAACGGAACACGGTTTGTATGCAATACTGTTGAGAAATTCCTCTCAATGATGAACATACGTCATGAAAGGATACTTCCTAAAACTCCAAAGGATGAGGCACACATAGAATCATTCAACTCGATCCTGGAAATAGAAGTAATAAGTATATTTGTGTTTGAAAACTTTGAGGAGGCGAAATCCTCAATTGGAAGGCATGTGGATTTCTATAACAAGGAGAGGCTGCACAGTTACGCAGGATATATTACACTAAAGGAGATGAACAGGAAATATGTGGGAGGGATTCAGAAATCTTGAAATATTAAAAGATATTACTATCCCCAATTAAGGGATCTAAACATGGATTTTAAAGATAGCTTAAGATTGCAGTTAGAAAGCTTTGAAAATTTATTTGTACAGACAGAACTATTTGAAACAGTAGAAAAAGCTATCCGTATTATTAATAACGCAAGAGGTGTATGTTATTTCACAGGGGTCGGAAAGAATATGTATATGTCTTCAAGAATAGCGTCAACATTCGACTCTTTGGGTATCAGGAGTATATTCATCGACCCAGTTCACACATTACACGGAAGTATGGGTATATTTACAGATAATGACGTTGTCATAGCGCTTTCGAAGAGCGGTAATACCTCTGAGCTTATTGTTTTTCTAAAAAATTTAAGAAGTAGAGGGTTTAAAAACATAATAGGTGTCTCTGCCAACAAGATTTCTCAGTTATCTGAATTGTCTGAATTACTGATCCTAGTCGAAATAAAACAAGAAGGGGATCAATTCAACTTGGCCCCTATTGCATCTAATATGTTATTCGGAGCAGTTTTAGACGCAATAGCCGTAGAAATTAGTTATAGAAGAGGATATGGAAAGAAGGATTTTGTTAGAAATCATCCAGGAGGAGAACTTGGAAAAACTGAGGTGTGAATTTTGATAAAAAACGTAATAATTCAAGCCGGGGGAAAGGGTTCAAGAATGGGATATCTAACAAATAATCGGCCAAAATGCCTGATATCTTTATATGGAACGAATCTGCTCAAGACAGTTGCAGCAGCATTTCCTGGAGCTAGATTATATATTATTGGAGATTATAAATTTGAGGCCTTAAAGGGTTATTTAGAATCGGTTGATCCGGGCTTTGAATTTACGCTAATTAAATCAAAAGGTATAGGTACAAACGCAGGCATTAATGAGGCTCTAGAATTCATTCCAGAGAATGAGCGTATTGCGGTTTCTTGGTCAGATTTATATTATCAATCTGTTCTAAAATTACCAGAACCAAGCGGAAACTACGTGTGTGTTTCTAACACTGAAAAATGTAGATACAGATTCGAAGATGGAAGATTCATTGAAAGCCTGAGTTCTAAAAATGGTGTAATAGGGTTATTTATTTTTGAAAACAAGAAAATTCTGGGTAAAGTTCCAGATAGTGGGGAGTTTGTTAAGTTTCTTGCATCTACTGAAATAAAAATGGAATCTTTAACAATAGATTCTATTGTGGAGATCGGTACTTTAGAAAAGTATATCGAATTTAAATCACGCTTCTCAAACTCAAGATTCTTTAACAGTGTTATAATAGAAAATGACAAGGTTACTAAAACTTATTCAGATCCTGAATTTAAAAAACTTATCGAACTTGAAGTTGAATGGTACAAATTCATGAATCAACGGAATTATGATGGTGTGCCGAAAATATTTACCTATGAACCACTTCAAATGGAGAGAATTGATGGAATGCATCCCTATCAGATGGGAAATTTTAAAGAAAATGAAAAAATAGAGATAGTTAAAAATATTATGGAAAAATTAAAACAAATTCATTCTTTGGATAAAACATCGAAAAAGAATGAGGATTTGTATGATGTTTACGTTGAAAAAACTCTAAAGAGGATAGAACCAGCCACCATGATATTAAAAAATAAGTCAGATATGAAGTTCAAAATCAATGGAAAAAGAGTCCAGTTTTTGTCCAAAGATTCAAGGGAAATAATGAATGAAATGTTTAAAAAACTTACTCCTATAAATTATTTCTATCCCATTCACGGAGATCCGACATTTTCAAATACTATAGTTACTAAAAATGGAGATATTAAATTTATTGACCCAAGAGGGTACTTCGGAAAAACAAAAATATTTGGAGATTCTAGGTATGATTTTGCCAAATTATATTATTCGGCGGTTGGAAATTATGATCAATTTAATAATGGAAATTTTAAGTTGGAATTGAATCTCCCAGAAGTAAATATTGATATTGTTTCATCAAAATTTGAGATCACCGATGACTTTTTTAAAGACACTTTTAAAGATATCTATAAAGACATAAAGATATTACATTCTATGATTTGGTTATCTCTATCAGGATATGTCCTTAACGATTACGATTCTATCCTAGCATCTTATTTTTTAGGGCTTTATTACCTTGAGTGTGCTTTAAATGAGTACTGATTTAGACCTACCGAAGACATGGTTTATAGATATAGATGGAGTTATATTCCCACATAACGGATACTTGAATCTTCCTGAGGGTGGCTTTGAAAAGCCTTTACCAGGCGTATTGAATTTCTTTAAGAAGATTCCAAAAGGTGACATTGTGATACTATGCACTGCCCGTAAAGAAATTTACAGGGAGATAACTGAATATTCTCTTAATAAAGCGGGAATTAACTATAAGGTTCTTCTTATGGAATTAAATACAGGTGTTAGGGTATTAATAAATGATAAAAAGAACAACGAAATGATAACTGCTTACTCTATAAATTTAAAGAGAAACAGCGGATTAGACGAGAATGAAATCAAAAATGTGATAAAATGAAGATAAGACTAAGGGAAGAAATGAAAAATTTCATTCACGATTGTATACAATTAATCTCACTTGAGAGATTTATTAGCGAGAATAAGAGATATCCAAAATATCTAATATGTAATCATCATTTGGGAGATACTGCCATAGCTTGCAGCTACGCCAAAAGTTTTAAAGAAGTAACTAATGTGAATATATGTATAATAACGAAACCACAATATGAAAAAATTCCAAAGATATTTGGCCTTGACTCTATCGCTTACAAAATACCAAGTTTTAAAAACACTGTAGAAGAGGGTCTAAAGCAAATTTTTTTGAACATAATGAATTTCACTTTTAGAAATAATGTTTACTTTTCCTTACCGGGAGTATTGCAATTCTTTAAGGTTTCAAGAAAAGAAATCTGGTCTAATATGTATATTAGATATGAGAAAACATTTGGTCTCAATCAAAAATTACAGTTGAAAAGAATAGAGGAAAAAGATCTACCGGAAATATCTTCATTTCAAGAATTGATTGAAAAAATGAAAATTCAAAAAGGAAAATCAGTAATTATTTCACCTGACAGCAAAAGCATGTCTCCCATTGATACTTCATTTATTGAAAGAATTTATGAGAATTTATCCAAAGAAGGAATTTGCCCGATAATTAACAGCGACAACCCATTTTGGCAAAGGAAGGGTTTTAGGAATTTTTTTACGGAACCATCTGCTCTTTTGACCATTATAAATTTTGCTGGTTTTTCTATAAGCGCAAGAAGTGGGGTCTCAGATTTGGTGTCTTTCTTGCCAAATTCTATAAATATTGTAATTTATTCAAAGGATTGTCCTAATGATTTTCTGTTCGAATCTAAAAAAGATGAGCTTTTTGGTGAAATAAAAGAATTTTTTATCGAGATTAATAATCAAGAAATTTTAATTGAAGAAATAATAGGTTTTATTAAAGATAAAATATCCAGTAAGGAAAAATAGACATAGAGTCCCAAATGTTGTGTAATCATGAAGGATAATGATCCTGAAGCATTTCCCTGCTCTCATCAATTCAATAATAATATCCCATAGTGTACTGAGTCTGCTGTAAAATTGAAATGAACCTGCACAATTCAGAGTTAAAGAGATTGAAATATACAGGGCCATTTAGACGCTGTGAAATAAATAACAAGTATTTTCCTGAAGGACAGCAGGATGGAAAGAGGAAACTCATGGAATGGTTTCTCAACAATGTAATAGAAGAGAAGGCAAGAACAAAGGTATCTTCTCTTCCATATGAAAGATCAGAGGAGAGAAAGGGATACAGAAATGGTTCAAGAACACTGAAAACAACAGACGGAAAACTTGAACTCGAGAAACCACAGATAATGGAGTTTTCATTCATAGCCCAAGTATTTGAGAGGTATTCAAAATCCGATCCTATCAACGCTTTAATGAACTATGGATATGCAATACTGGAATCAATGGTAAGGAAAAATATCAACACAATAGGTCTTGACGTATCAATTGGATATCTGCATGAGATAACACCGTCAAAGCATCCTCTTGTTTGTGACTTACAGGAATTATTCAGGTATGTTTTAGATTATTCTGTTATCGAATTACTGGAAACGGAATTGAAGAGATCGGATTTCATAACAACTGAGAATTACCATATACGATTGAAACCTGAGACCTCTAAGAAATTGATTAAGAAAATAACAAACAACTTCAACAAACGTTATGAGTTCAGGAATAAACAGCATACCCTTGAGAACATAATGTTTGAGAATATCAGGGAACTGAGCAGATACATATCAGGAAAGCTCAAAGGGCTTGAGTTCAGTATACTGGATATGGCAATATCGAGAAATGATACTACTGACATAAAGGACATGATAATGACAATTGAACCTAAGAAAAGGAAAGACTTGAAGACAAACAAGTTTACATTGTGGTATCAAAAGAAAAAGATTAAAAAGGAAAAAAAGATAAAGATATATAGAATAACAAATGTGAAGATGGAATGGACAAGAATAAAATATATACAAACAATTTGATTTCCATTTGTATTGTAACTCAAAATAATTATGATTATATTAAAAAATTATTAAATTCCATATCTATCCTCTATCAAGATGTCGAAAATGTTGAAATAGTAATAGTGGATAATAATAGTGACGATAATACAACCCATTTGATAGAAAATTTTAAAGATAAAACCCACATCCCTCTTACATACGTATATCGAGAAAGACGGTTTTCGTTACCAGAAAATAGAAATTTAGTAGTAAAAAAATCCAAGGGAAAAATTATAGTGATGATTGATTCAGATGTAGAGTTCATAGACAAAAAATTTTTCGATATCATAAGAGAAATATTTCAAAGTGATAATGTGTCATTGCTTTCACCACTAATAATATCCTCAGAAACTAAATTAACTCAAAGTCTCGGATTAACAAAAATCTTCAGAATCCCATATTTATTTAAATTTAATTTTCCCCAAGTGTGCCCCAAAATAGTAAAAAAATTAACCAATGATCGGCTAATTGAAATACAAATGTTACACGGAGCTTGTTTTATATTCCGTAAATCACTATGCCAAAGCATTGGATGTTTCGATGAGTTTATGGAGCCATATAATTTTGATGAAATGGATTTTGCAATCAGAGCTTATATGAATAAGTTTAAGATATTTGCAACTTCAAAAATATCAATAATTCATTATGGAGGTGGGACAACAAGTAAGTTTAAAAAAATTCAAAGAGCAGAACTTTTTATAAGTCATGGTTTTAGATCAATTGTGAGGAATTATGAATATAATAAATTATTTTTAATTGTAATTATTTTAATCTTTTTTATAGCTTCTACTTATGAGTTATCAATGGAATCTAAGAAACCTATAGTTTCTATTCAAGTAACAATTAAAAGTTTAATATGGGCGTTTTCAAATAGGAAGAGGCCATTAATAAAGTCAACGGAATAATCTTAAGTTCTGCATAATGAACGTATCTCAATATAAATCGCTGTTGAACAAACAGGACAATAAATGCTTTGAACAAGAAAAATAGAGAAACAGATAAAGCCGTTCAACTTCATGCTTACCAGTTCAGAGAAAAACGATGTTATCCCCTGTTTGCCTTTCGATATAAACATAAAATGGATTCAATACAAGCTGTTTATTGATAATAAAACCAATACCACATCCGATAAATTGCCGTTACCTACTACATCTTGTTGACATATATTAGAGAACATCCTGACACAGTGTGTAAGGCATGATGATCATAAATTCGATTACATAGATGGAAAAGCCTATAGAAAACACATCATTGCTGATAGGATACATAGCTAATAACCTTGATGAAACCTTGGTATTGGGAATTGAAGATGTCTCATAACTTGAATATCTAAATTTTAAGGAATCTCTTGACTGGATTTTGTCATTGAAGCCCAAGGATGTCAGTGATAAGGGAATATCGGAAAGAGGAATAAAAAGAAAGAAGGCAGAGATTAGAAAATGAAATAAACTCAATCTCAAGACTAAAATAAATAGAACACTCTTGGATATGTTCAAGAAAAAACAAAGAAATGTTTTATTTTTATTTTAAAGTATGAATATTCAATTAAATGGAGGTGAAATTTTTACGGTCTTTTATATTATCCCCAGAGTTTAAATGGGGGATATATTCAAGGGAAAAAGTTGTGATTTTCAATTTAATAAATATTAATTAACAAATATTATTCAATAGAATCTGTTCTTTATACAATTCTATTCTCCTTTCGTTTAATTTTTTCCTGTTAAGGGTGGCAAGGGAAGGCTTGAGCCTCTGATTATATTTTTTAGCCGTGCCGGGTTGCTCTTTAGTTTGTTCATGGTGGATATTACAGCATTCTTCAGATCATCCATGCTTTCAGGGCAGAAATTTGGAATCTCCTGATATTTCAGGGCATTCCATACGAGTTCATCAGGATTAAGCTCAGGAGAATATGCAGATATGCGCCTTGTAATTAGCCGATCATTGTGCTTTCCGAGGTATTCCTTGACCTTACCGCTCCTGTGTATCATTTGTCCCAGAATATGTAAAGAAATCCATGTATTTCTGAAAAAAGCTGATCCAGAAATGAGATGATGTCATCCTCGTTCATGCTCCCCTCCTTTATGGCGAAATATAGATCGCCATTCACAGATACGGCGGAGGATATGGATATCTTATCCCTCTTCTCCCTCACCTTCATGACTGCTCTCTTTCCCTTAAGTGACCATGTCTTCCTTACATTGGGTCTGCTCTGCAATCCAGATTCATCCTGGAAGAGAATGGTTGCATTCTCCTCCTTTGCCTCCTTCACATATTCCGGATAATTCTTCTCAAGCCATTCGCTTACATATTCTGGATTCTTCTCCATGGCTGTTGCAAGAGGAATCTGTGCCGAATAACCCAGACTTTTCAAAACCCGCCAGATGTGTGTTGTACTCAACATTAAATTCCCTTGATATGACTTCAGATATTCTCTTCAGTGTCCAGAGATCAGTATTGTATGCATATGATCTGAGACCGCTGTCTATTATTTTCTTCAGTTTCTCTTTTTGATCCTCTGTCAGCTTACTTTTTGAACCGGGTTGCTTCCTGTCATGCCAGTCCTTATTCTTTCCAAAGCATCATTTATAATCTTTATAACTTGAAAATGATCAACTATCCTTGAACTGGAAAAATACTCCCTGGTGCCGGATGTATATGACAGATACATATCCGTAGTTATGTGGTCTATATTATTCGGATCCAGAAAGAGATGTTTCATGTGGAACCTGGAAAAGACGTCCGACTCCCTGCCTTCCTCTATGTCCACTACCCTGCTATTCTTGGTATCATAGACATGATGTTTCTCTACAGAGAATTCGTCTATTCCCATTATATCCATATCCAAGAGATCGATCTTTTCCCTTGCTGAATCAACATAATGCTTGAGGATTCTCCATACCGAATCCTCACCAATTCCAACGATCCTTGCAACTGCAGATACAGGCATTTCCCTGCTCGTCTCAGCTATCAATGCCTCAAAGTGCAGTGTGAATCCAGACCCTTTCCCTGCCTATGGTAGATCGACTGTCCTCTTACCATGTTCAATGCATCCAATTCCAGGCTCTCTTGCATGTATGTATACAGAATACTTGAATATGTTCAGGTGTCTCCAGGTTCCTTCTTCAGTTTCATGAACGCCATATTTATTTCCCCATTCCGGACAAAGGAATCTTGATCCCTTCGGGAAATCTACGTAAATATTAACTCTCTTATCTTCATGATCAAATCTTATCTGTTTGATGTACCATGGTTCATCGAGGCCTGGAAGCTTCTTAAACAGTTCCTCTGAATTCATGCGCTATAATGAAAAAGTAGTTTATTATTTACCCCCAGAGAGTTGAAAAGATCCAAAAAGATTAAAGAGGAAAAGAGCATTTACACGTATAGAAAAACAAAGGTGAGGATTGAATGAACCGAACAAAAATAAGGTTACTTGCATATACAATATATAGCAGACATCGTTTCACTAATTTCATAAATTTGACTAAGAAAAAGGGAAAATTAATTAGTCCTATTAATAATTTTATTTTTGCATTTGATAAAACAAATTATGAAGATATAAAAAAACTTTTTGAATTTTCTCTTGTTTACAATGTTAATTTCTCAAACACAAATGGAGACTGGCATTATATGAATGGAATTATTGAAACACCGTATGGAATTAAGTTTAATGTCAAGGGTTTTTATCCCTTAATATTTGCGGAAACATTCATTTACGATATACATTTTTCTGACTTTAATCTTCAGAATAGGGTAGTTATTCAGGCCGGGGGTTTTATTGGAGATACAGCTTTATATTATGCATATAGAGGTGCAATGGTTTATTCCTTTGAGCCTGAGCTTAATTCGTACAATCTCGCTCTGAAGAACATAGAGTTAAATCCAGAACTTTCGAGAACTATTGTAATGAAAAATTATGCCATAGGAAAAGACGAAGAAATTAATTTTCCAATTGACCCTTATATAAGTGGGAGTTCATCATCATACGATTCCAATAAAAAGACAATAAAGGTACAAAGCAAAAGTATTAATACAATTCTAAACGAATATAACATAACAAACCCATATCTTTTAGACCTAGATATAAAAGGAAAGGAATTTGAAATAATTAACGATGAATCACTAAAAGAATTCAATATGGTGAGGATTGAATATTCGACGAAAATAGGAAAAAAAACAATTGGAGACAGAGATGAAATTGTCAATAAACTAAGAAATTATGGATTCAGTAAATTTAGGATTTATAAACATAATGAAGGGATGTACTCATTACTGGATTCCGGAACAATTGAAGCGAAAAAATAAATTCATTTGTCTAAATTGTTTACTATTACAACATAAGATACATCGGTAAGGAATCCAATAACCTTGATGATGTCAGCAAAACCGGTGCGAAGGAAGAGGATTATTTAGAATACTTGAAGGATCATGAGATTGTTAACAGCAAAGAATTTTTTGACTCGATTTTGTCATTGAGGCCCAAGGATGTTAGGGATAAGGGAATATCACAACGTGCTTTGTATAAAGTCAAGACAAATGTAAAGAGTGGTAAACGGTTAAATGCTAAGGTTAAGATTGTTAAAATTCTTTTGCAATTGTAGACATTGTCACGTCTTAGTTGATTTTTTTAAGCTTTGCTTAAACTTCACTATAGAAAGACTAAGGCCTTGCTTACAAACAGTTCAATTTCAAGCTTTTCTATACAATTCCTATTTGGGGCAACTGGGAATTATAAATTTTATCAACCAAAATTTGACAATGTCCAATTTTATAAAAGTTATAAAGCATCCCTAACTGATTAAAATATGTAAATTTAAACATTTATTTTAAAAAAATCAGAAATTTTTTTCTGTTCTCTATATCCCCTAAATATAAATGGGGCTGACCGGATTCGAACCGGTGACCTCCCGGTTATCAGCCGGGTGCTCCAACCATGCTAAGCTACAGCCCCTAAGTCAATCTGCATTTTTCATAAAGTAATAAAAGTTTCGAAATGATCTAAAAAATATTCATGAAAACATCTCCCATATTTCCATGTAATCTTTGTTAAAAGTAACCCTTATAAAAAGAGATAATTTAGTATATATTGAAAAAATGTAACCTCAGTGATTAATAGACCGGATTATGTAAAAGTTAAACTTCCCGGTGGGGAAAATTACAACACCATAAACAGCATAATGAGAAGAGGTTCTCTCCACACAGTTTGTGAAGAGGCCCGATGCCCCAATCTATCAGAATGCTGGGATTCTGGTACTGCAACCTTCATGATCCTTGGGAAGAACTGTTCAAGGGGATGCAGATTCTGTTCGGTAACCCACGGAAATATGGAGCCCCTTGATCCACTGGAGCCCATTAAGGTAAGAGAATCAGTGGAGAAAATGGGCCTCAAATATGCCGTCATAACATCGGTTGATCGGGATGACCTCCCAGATATGGGTGCAAACCATTACTCAAAAACCATAGGTGAAGTTAAAAAGATCAACGTTCTTGTGGAAGCCTTGATTCCAGATTTCCAGGGGAAGGAAGAACTGATCGATATAGTTCTTCAAAACCCACCTGACGTCCTGGCACACAACGTTGAAACTGTCAGAAGACTGACACCTGTAATAAGAGACGGAAGGGCAGGATATGATCAATCCTTAAAAGTATTGAAATACGTTAAGGAAAAAATCCCATCTATCACAACAAAATCCTCCATAATGCTTGGTCATGGAGAAAGTGATGATGAAGTTGAGGAAACCATGGAGGATCTTATTTCTGTTGGTGTGGATATTCTTACCATAGGCCAGTATCTCAGGCCTTCAAGGAAACAGATTCCTGTTACAGAATATTCCTCAATGGAGAGATTTAAAAAACTTGAAACCATGGGATATAAAAAGGGCTTTAAATTCGTGGCATCAGGTCCACTGGTAAGGACATCTTACCATGCCTTTGAAGGTTGGGCCATGAAAAATATTACGCTAAATTCGAGGTGAGTAGGTTATGGATGAAAAAGAGATGTTTGTAAATGCATACAGGACCATGGTTCTTGCAAGAACCCTGGACAAGAAGATTGTGACAGCTCAGAGGCAGGGAAGGGTAGGATTCTACACCCCCACAATGGGACAGGAGGCACTCCAGGTTGGAATGTCCATGGCACTTGAAAAGGATGATCTCATATACGAATATTACAGGGATGTTCCTTTCATGCTCCACAGAGGAGTTCCACTGGAAACACTCATTGACCAGATAATGGGAAACAGCATGGACAATGAAAAGGGAAGACAGATGCCTTCACACTACAGTGCGAAGGAATACAACTTCATGTCCGTCCAGAGTCCTGTGGCGACCAACCTACCACTGGCAGTTGGGGCAGGATATGCAATTAAATACAGAAAGAAGAAGAACATTGTTGTGACAACATTCGGTGACGGTTCCACGTCAACACCTGATTTCCACGCAGCAATGAATATGGCAGCCGTGTTTGACCTTCCCGTAGTATTCCTCTGCGAGAACAACAAATGGGCCATATCCCTTCCTGTGGAAAAGCAGACAAAGGTGGAAATATGGAAGAAGGCAGAGGCCTATGGAATGAGAGGACTGAAAGTGGATGGAAACGATCTCTTTGCAATGTATGAAGTTGCAAAGGCTGAAGTGGAAAAAACAAGAAATACAGGGGAGCCAGTTCTTATTGAAGCGGTAAGTTACAGGATGGGGCCACATTCAACCTCAGATGATCCTTCAAAATACAGGACAGATACAATTCCAGAAGGATCCGAGGGCGATCCCATAGTTATTGCAGAAAAGAAACTGAAAGAAAAAGGATATATTGATGATGCCCAGATCGAGAATATCAAAAATGAGGCAAAGGAGCTTGTGGACAGAAAATTTGAGGAGAGGGAAAAGGTTCCACCTCCAAAACCAGAATCAATGTTCCAGGATGTGTATGAAAATCCTACATGGATTATTGAAGAGGAAAAGGGTGATATACTGTGAGTTCAAAACAATTAAACATGGTTCAGGCCATAAATTCAACGCTCGATTCCTTTATGGCCAGGGATGATTCCATAATCCTCCTTGGAGAGGATATTGGAAAGGATGGTGGGGTTTTCAGGGTAACCGATGGCCTTCAGGCAAAATACGGAACAGAAAGAGTGATTGACACACCTCTTGTGGAACTTGGTATTGTTGGAATGGCCATAGGAATGGCAGTGAGTGGTCTCAGACCGGTACCGGAAATACAGTTCCAGGACTTCATATTCACCGCATTTGATCAATTGGTGAATCAGGCTGCAAAGATGAGATACAGGAGTGGAGGAAGTTACAACGTTCCCATGGTCCTGAGGACACCATATGGAGGAGGAATCAAAGGAGGTCTCTATCATTCCCAGAGCGGTGAGGCATACTTTGCCCATACTGCCGGTCTTACAGTTATATCACCATCAAACCCCTATGATGCAAAGGGTCTCCTGTCTGCAAGCCTGAAATATAATGATCCAGTAATATTCCTGGAACCAAAGAGGCTATACAGAAGCATAAAAAATGATGTTCCAGATGAGGATTATGAGGTTCCCATAGGAAAGGCTTCCCTTGTCCATGAAGGTGACGATCTTACATTCGTGACCTATGGATCCATGGTTCCCCTTGTCCTGAATACAGTCTCAAAGAACAATCTAAATGCAGATGTTATAGATCTGAGAACAATAATGCCCTATGATGGGGAAACCATTTTGAATTCCGTAAAGAAGACAGGTAAGGTTATAATTGTGCATGAGGCACCCAGAACCCTTGGCATGGGTTCCGAAATATCTGCATTCATTGCAGAGAGGGCAATAGATTACCTCATGGGCCCAATCCTGAGAGTTACAGGGCCGGATACGCCTTTCCCGTACAGGCTTGAGGACTATTATATGCCCAATGAGACAAGAATACTGAAAGCTGTGAGAAAGCTTCAGGAATACAGGTGATAGAAATGTTTAAATTTAAGTTACCAGATATTGGAGAGGGAGTTACCGAGGGCGAAATCATAAAATGGCTCGTTAAGGAAGGTGACACCGTAAAGAAAGATCAGGAGATGGTTGAAATAATGACCGATAAGGTCAATATAAGCATACCATCCCCTGTTGAAGGTAAAGTGCTGAAAATCCTCTACCAGGAAGGAAATGTGGTTCAGGTAGGAAAGGAAATTATAGAAATAGACGATGGAAAGGAAACTGTTCAGGAATCAGAAACGCCTTCCAGAGAGGAACAAAAACCTGAAAACGAAGTTAAGGTGGAAACCGGAGTTGATAAAAAAATGACAGAAGGAGGAGATGAGAGGAGAGTTCTTGCATCACCCACAATAAGAAGAATTGCAAAGGAAAGGGGTATAGATCTGGATCAGGTTAAACCTACAGGTCCAAATGGGAGGATAACCATAGAAGATCTTGACAGGACAGAGAGGGAACTGAAAGAAGCAGAGGAAATGAAAAAAGCAGGAATACCAGCAACAAAACCAGTCAATCCGGCCCAGGCTTCTGCAGAAAAGCCAAAGGTTGAAGCTGCACCTGCACAGCCCACAGTTCAGGCAGAGCCACCAAAGAATGAAAATGCAGCTGAAGTAAAACCACAGGCTCCAGAGGAAACCAAGATAAAGGGTACTGAAGGAGATCAGACATTCGAGCCCAGAGGCCTTAGAAGGCTCATATTTGAGAAGATGACAAAATCAAAGCAGCTCATGCCTCACTTCATGGTTGCAGAAACTGTTGATGTTTCCAAGATTGTGTCCACCATGAATGACCTTAAGGAAAGAGGTTCGAAGGTAACTCTAACACCGTTCTTTGTAAAGGCAGTAGCTGTTGCTCTGACAGATTTCCCCAAATTCAATGCCCATTATGATGAGGCTGGCAAGAAATATATTTTCAAGAAGAATATAAATATAGGAGTTGCCATCGATACACCTGATGGCTTGACAGTTGCCGTGGTCAAAAATGCCATTGATAAATCGGTTGTGCAGATATCTGAAGAGATTGCAGAACTTGCAAAGAAAGCAAGGGAAAACAAACTCACATTGCAGGATGTACAGGATTCCACATTTACAGTAACCAATGTGGGAAGCATAGGAGGGATTCTTTCAACGCCCATAATCAACTATCCCGAAGTGGCCATTATGGCTGTACACAGGATGTTGAATGAAGCTGATGGAATGAATGCGAAAAACATAATGTATATATCCCTGTCATGTGATCACAGACTCATAGATGGGGCTGATGCAGCCAGATTCATAACCAAGGTAAAGGGATATCTTCAGGACCCCATTTCATTCCTTATAAGGTGAGAAAAAGGTGAAATTTGACGCAATAATAATAGGAGGAGGACCGGGAGGCTATTCGACGGCAATAAGGCTTGGCCAGAGAGGAAAATCAGTTCTTCTTGTGGAGAAGAACAAAATCGGAGGGGAATGTCTCAACTACGGATGCATTCCATCCAAGGCCCTTATTGAAATGGCCAACAACCTCGGATATCTAAAAACCCTGCCGGGAGTAAGAATCAGTTATAACATCGATATGACACAGTGGCAGAACTGGAAATGGACCATGATAAACAGGCTTGTTTCCGGTATTGAAACGCTGTGCAGAGTATACGGAGTAAAGATTCTTACAGGCGAGGCCGTAATTCAGGATAAGCAGCACGTTCAGGTTGGAAGTGAAGTCCACCAGTGCGATAATCTTGTAATTGCAACAGGATCTTCACCTGTGCAGATTCCAACATTCAAGGATGTGATGTATAACAGGGAAATACTTGATGTCAAGACTGTTCCAAAGGATCTCATAATCATCGGCGGCGGATATATAGGTGTGGAACTTGGAACCGCATTCGCAAAACTGGGTTCACAGGTAACCATTATTGAAATGCTTCCCAATATATTATCAGGAATAGATCCTGAACTTGTCAAGCCCGCTGAAAGAAAGATGAAGGAACTTGGAATAAGGGTAATGCTTTCAGCCAAGGTAGCATCTGTTGAAAAGAGGGACAGGTACTATGTAAGAATGGAATCCGGTGCAAATCTATCTGCAGATGCTGTTGTTGTAACTGTGGGAAGAAAGCCAAACACGGATGGTTTTGGTCTGGAGAACCTCAAACTTGAAATGGATGGACCGTTCATAAAGACAGACAAGAGGAAGATGACAAGCGAAACCAATGTTTACGCAGTTGGTGACGTATCCGGTGGACCCATGCTGGCGCACAAGGCCTTCTATGAGGGTGAAGTTGTGGCAGATAACATCGCAGGCAAGAAATCAACCGTTGATTATTATGCAATGCCAGTTGTAGTCTTCTCAGATCCGGAAATTGCGTATACGGGAGAGAAGGGCGATAAGGCCACAAGATATCCTCTGGCTGCAAATGGAAGAAGCCAGGGTCTGAACAGCTCGCAGGGTTTCTATTCCATATACTATGCCGAAGATGGAACAGTTACAGGTGCGGGAATTGCAGCACCACATGCATCAGAAATGATATCCGAACTTTCTCTGGCGGTTGAGGCTGGACTGAATGTACAGGATATAGGTGCAACCATACATCCCCATCCAACCATATCTGAGGGCATAGAAGAATCGGCACAGATAGCCTATGACAAACCCCTTCACTTCAAGCCAATTAATTGATCTTGGCATTAAAAACTATGAAAATACCCTCCTTTTTCAGAGAAAGATCCATTCCCTGAGAAGGGAGAATAAAATTCCTGATACTTTTATTATTGTGGAACATTCTCCTGGCATCTACACCATAGGAAGAAATTCCAAAAAGGAAAATTTTCCTGGGATTGATCCGGTTGTGGTTGAAAGGGGGGGAGATGTCACCTATCATGGTCCCGGGCAGATAATATTATATCCTATTGTACGGGTATTTGAACAGTATAACAGTATGGACATCCCCCTTTTTGTGAAAAACATGGAGGGCATCATAACGGATGCTCTTGAAAACATGGGATTTGAAACACATTTTGGAGATGAGCCGGGCATATGGGTTTCAAACTCCCCTGATGGAGACAGGAAGGTCTGTTCCGTGGGGATGAAAATAAGGGAAGGTGTTTCATTCCATGGAATATCAATCAATTACAGCAAGGAGGTATTGCAGGGTTTCATGAAAATCCGCCCATGCGGTCTTGACCCCCAGATAATGGGATATCTCGGTGTGGAAAAAGGAGAAGTTATTGAAAATATAATTAGATCTATTAAAAAAAGATATGAAAAACTGGAAATTAAAAAGGAAGATGATTTTTAATCCAGTTCCGTCTCATCAGGGATGATTGCACCACCGATTAATCCACCGATTGCAGGTACTGCAGTTCCTTCAACTATTATGGCAATGATTGAATGGAGTGGATCGGCACCCCTGATGGATGCCCTTGTCTGATAATACACGTTTACAATTTCATGGGCAATGTAAAAGTTTCCCGTATAGGATGTTATGGTTGTTATGGTTGATGGCAATATATAATAGGAAAGCTCAATGAGGGCAATGGAAAGAATAAGGCCGCCGATCAAACCTGCGGCCAGACCCCTCCCCTTTCCCCTTGCAATTAATCCTCCAAAAAGGCCTGAAATTATCCAGCCAGCTCCCAGTATGGGGCCCATAATCAGCAATGAAAGAAATGTAGCCAGAACACCTATTCCAATGTTCCCCGAGTGCCTCTGGTCATTGAAAAGTTTTTTTCTCATATTTGATTAATGAAAAGTGCATATATTAATTTTTATTGCAGCTATGAAAAGAATTGATTATATCTGCAAAGACAATAAAAAAAATAATAATTAACCCACCGGGCATTTGAAATTATGATACCGAGAGTAATGACCGTCGCAGGTTCAGATTCAGGGGGCGGTGCGGGCATCCAGGCAGACATTAAAACACTTACATCACTGAATGTTTTTGCCACCTCAGTTATTGTGGCCCTCACTGCCCAGAACAGCCATGAAGTGACAGGGATATTGCCAGTAAGTGAGGAATTTGTGGGAAAGCAGATGGATGCCATATTGTCAGATATGGGCACGGACAGTGCAAAGACGGGAATGCTTTTCTCCTCCGAAATTATTCATACAGTTTACAGAAAATTTGTGCAATACGATGTAAAAAATGTCGTTATCGATCCTGTTATGATATCAAAATCCGGTGCCATTCTATTGAAGGATGATGCTGTTAAATCGCTCATGGATGAACTGGGTAAAATTGCAACGCTCATAACGCCCAATATACCGGAAGGGGAAAAGATGAGTGGAATTTCCATTAAAAATATGGAAGACAGGATTCGAGCTGCAAAAAAAATTTATGAAATAACGGGTTCGTCTGTTCTTCTAAAGGGTGGCCATTCATCAGGCGATTACTCCACAGATATTCTTTATACCCATAAGGGTGAAATGGAAATTACGAGAAAGAGGATTCATACGGATAACACCCACGGGACAGGAGACACATATTCATCAGCCATAGCTGCATATCTTGCCAAAGGAAAAAATCTGGAAGATTCGGTTAACCTTGCCAGGGATTACCTTCAGGGTGCCATAGAAAATTCTTTCCCCATGGGCAGGGGATATGGATCACTGTGCCATTTCTGGAAGGATGTGAAGTAGATGAAGGTTTACAGTAGGTTTGACGGGAGCATTCTGGGAGAGGCAGAAGGAACATGTGAAGAAAAAATGGACCACAATAATAAAAAGCCCGTAAGCCCAATGAAATGTGGAAAAATATTAAAGGAGTCCCTGGAAAATTTAAGGAAAAACAGGGATATGATCAATATTTACAGCCATGAAACGGGAAAGACCATAAAATCCTGCCAGAGTGAAATAGACATGGCGATCCTTTATATGGAGGTGACAGGCCTCGGATCCATATACAGAAAATTTGGTGATAGATCTGTGCATTCAGGATCATACAGAAAGGAGAAATTTTCATTCATTGATCCATCCATGCCAATTTTTTCCATGATACATGAAATTATTTCCAATCTGATGGATGGATACAGATCGGGTATTGTTCATCCTGAAAATGCACCCCTCACATCCATGTATCTTTCTCAGGAGATCTCGGAAAAATATCCGGTTTTTGAAAGCATTATTACGGATATGGTTGAAAATGATGGATGCCTGGAAAAGAACATTCAAATGAAGGATAGGGAATTCACAGCGTGGGGAAATAATAAAAGGATGGGTTTTCTTGAAGAAAAATACCCATTCAAATTTTCCAGGATCAGAACGGATAACTTTCCGGTCGTAATAAGGGCATATTCAGAAATAGCTCCGGCCGTGGAGAGAATCATGGACATTTCTCTGAATTCCATATCCAATTCTGGCCTGAGAGGGCAGATTTATATGATACCGGATAGGGAGTTTGTCTTTTTCAAAAACAGGGTTGGTGAAATGGTTAAGAGAAGGATAGAAAATTCCTTCGGTCCGGAATCCTCCCACAACTATTTCCTGAATAGGGAAGATACTGAAGATACAAAGAGTGAGGTTGAAAAACTTCTCAATTCGGGCTGGGATTATATGGATGAACTTCCCCAAACCGTCCATATAATAACAGATCAGTACAGTGAAGAAGGAACTTCATTGAAGGAGGTGGATGGCCCTGTAATTGAGATAATGCATTATGGATCCCTTGCGGACTGCGCAAAAAGACTGGAGAAACTTCAATTCTCAGACAGAATAGACTTTACAGGAGATTCTTCAAACGACTTTGAATATCTTACAGAATATTTTGGAAGCGGTAAAAAAATTATAAGGGGAAAAACGCTGAATGAAATTGTTTATGATTTCATTCTTTGACTTTTTTCATTCTCTTTATGATTTCGTCTGCGAATTCTGAGCATTTCAGTGCCTTAATGTTTATTACCCTGGCAATATCCTGAGTGACCTTCTGATCTTTGTAGCATTCTGTAACCGCTCTGTCCAAAATTTCAGCAGCCTCATGCCATCCCATGTGGTCAAGCATCATTACACCAGACAGAATCAGGGATGTTGGGTTTGCCACATCCATGCCTGCATATTTTGGTGCTGTTCCATGCACAGCTTCAAATATGGCATAAATGTCACCGATATTTGCTCCAGGAGCAATGCCTATACCACCAACCTGTGCGGCAAGGGCATCAGAAAGGAAATCGCCAATAAGATTGGGCGTTGCTATAACATCATACTCTGCAGTTCTTGTAAGAACCTGCTGGAACATATTGTCTGCAATACGATCCTTCATAACGATCTTTCCAGAAAATGCATCGGGATTCTGCAGATATTCCTCCTCCCTGACGGTCATATTGCCAAACTCATTTTTTGCAACCTCATATCCCCAGTCCTTGAATGCACCCTCCGTGTATTTCATAATGTTTCCCTTATGCACAAGGGTAACACTCCTTCTCCTGTTTGCGATGGCGAACTCTATGGCCTTCCTTACGAGCCTCTGACTCTTAAACCTGCTTATGGGCTTTATTCCTATTCCCGTATCATCAGAGAGATCAACGTTGAACTGTGAGTTCAGGAACTGCCTTATCTTCTTTGCCTCCTCTGAATCATATTTCCATTCAATCCCTGCATAAAGATCCTCTGTGTTTTCCCTGAAAACGACCATGTTCATATTTTCTGGATGGGTAACGGGGGAAGGCACACCGGGGAAATATTTTACCGGTCTGACGTTTGCGTATAGATCAAAATGCTGCCTCAATGTCACATTAAGGCTTCTGAATCCCTGGCCAACAGGAGTTGTTAATGGCCCCTTAATAGATATGACACATTTTGAAAGCTGATCAAGGGATTGCTGGGGAAGATGCTTCCCTGTCTTCTCATAGGCCTCCTCTCCTGCCTGTATCTTCTCCCATTCTATGGATTTTGAGCCACCATAGGCAATTTCCAATGATGCATTCACCGTGTCAATCATTGCTGAGGTTATATCAGGACCTATTCCATCCCCCTCTATGTATCCTATTGTTGGCTTATCTGGAATTTTCAGTTTTCCATTATCAATTGTGATATATGACATATTTCCATAATGACTATTTCAATGAAAACCTTTTAGATAATATATACCTGAATCAGTACATTTCAGAAATTTTATCCTTTAATAATGATTCCATAAATGAAATATTTTAAAAAATTTTAAAAAAATGGCTCAACTATTTTCTGCCATTCTTTCCAAGGGTCGTGAAATCGAAATCCTCTATTTTTTTGATGCCCTCATTTAAGATTTCATCCACGGTTTCCACAAACTCATCCCTCACGATTTTATCCCCCATCAAATAGGCAGTATCCATCCTTGCCGTTAATGATATGAGGGAATTTGATCCCTTATCATTATAAATTGCAAAATTCATCATGAAATAACCGGGTGAAGACCTGTCGCTCTGATATATTATGGCATCCTCATTTTCTGATACTGTGAATAGAAAACTGTTCTCCCTTGAAATCCCGAACTTCTTCCATGTAAATGTTATTCTGTATTGATCATCCTTTTCGTGGTCAATGAATGTTACATTTCCATGTTCCATAAATCTTAGGGGATTCCTGAGCAATTCCCTGCATGATTTTGTGTCCATTTCAACCTTTTTCTTAGTTCTGTGCTCGATCAATTTAAATCACAATGGAACATTGAATGATACACATAAAATATATACTTTACAGATAAGGTATATTTCGAAATAACTGTTCAAATATATGGCATGGGCTTACAAATTACAGTATCCATAATATGTGGAGGCATGGACTGAATTAATGAAAGCAGTTAAGTAATCTTTTCATAGCAAACCTAATTAATACATGAAAGAAATACCACTGTATTTACATGAGAAATCTTGTTTTAGGTCTGCAGTTTGGAGACGAGGGGAAGGGAAAGATAACGGATTTCATATCCCAGGAGGATTCTGTCCTTGTAAGGTATAATGGTGGAACAAACGCCGGGCACACGGTTGTAACCAGCAAGGGAAAGTTCAAATTCCACCTTCTTCCGGCAGGTTCACTTAAGGCTGAAAGCATCGTTCTTGGCAATGGCATGGTCATTGACCCGGAAGCCCTGGTTAAGGAGATTGGGGATGTGCTTGTGGAAAATCCCAAACTCCATATATACATAAGTTCAGCTGCACACGTCGTAACAAGAATGCACAGGTTCATGGATGGGGCGCAGGAAAGGATGAGAGGGGACATGAAAATTGGAACGACGTCCCATGGCATTGGCCCAACCTATGAGGAAAAATATTCAAGAAATGGCATAAGAATTGAGGATCTTGAGGATGAAAACAGGATTCTGAGAAAACTCAAATTCATAAGAGAATTGAGGAGTTCTGAACTTCAGGATTCGCCCTTTGATGACAGGGAGCTGGAAAAAATAGCCCGGGAATTACATGAAAAATGGAACTATTTCAGCAAATATGTGACAAGGACAGAATATTTTCTTATGGATTCTGTTAATAATAACAGACACATGGTCTTTGAGGGTGGCCATGGAACACTTTTAGACATAGATTTCGGGACCTATCCTTACGTGACGTCATCAAATACCATTTCAGGTGCACTCCATACGGGAAGCGGTATATCCCTCAGGAAGATCCAAAGGATCATTGGGGTTGTAAAGGCTTACACGTCCAGGGTTGGAGAGGGGCCATTCCCAACGGAACTTCACGGCCAGGAGGCAGACAGGCTGAGAGAGGCTGGAGGAGAATATGGAACAACCACGGGAAGGCCCAGAAGAGTGGGGTGGCTTGACATTCCTCTTGTCAACTATGCAGCCAATCTCAATGATGTGGATGAAATATCCATAACAAAGCTTGATGTGCTTGGGGAATTTAAAACCATAAGGATATGCAAATCCTATGGGAATAAGGTGAAGGTTCCTGTGGATGCCCTTCTTGGGAAGGCTGTGGCTGAACCGGAATACATTGAAATGGACAGCTGGGGCAAAATGAGCGAAAGCGAAATAGGGCATATTGTGGAAACTGGATATGATTCAGTTCCTCAGGAAATGAAGGATTACGTTTCAATGGTTGAAAAGCTCACCGGAAAGCCCGTGAAGGTAATTTCCATAGGCCAGATCAGAGAGAGTACTGTTGTGAGAAAATAATACCAGATATGTAAGGCATGGATTAAAAGTATGAAAGCTGCATGATTAATTCATGTCATTCTTAAAGAATATTCTTTCAGATTCAGGCAATGTGATGCTTCTCCTTGGAAATGAGGCCATTGCCAGGGGAGCCATGGAATCGGGCGTTGGTTTTGCAGCAACCTATCCGGGAACACCCTCAAGCGAAGTTGGGGAGGTTTTGATGAAAGTAGCCCCACAGTATGGAATGTATTTCCAGTATTCCATCAATGAAAAAGTTGCCTATGAAATGGCATATGGTGCTTCCCTTGCGGGAAAAAGGAGCTTTGTATTTATGAAGCATGTGGGATTGAATGTTGCTGCCGATCCCTTTGTAACATCCCTGTATACTGGAATAAATGGTGGCATGGTTGTCATGACCGCCGATGATCCATCCATGTTTTCATCCCAGAATGAACAGGATAACAGAAGATATGCAGATCTGGCCCACGCACCCATGATTGAGCCATCCGATCCCCAGGAGGCCAAGGATTTTCTCAAAATCGCCTATACCTTAAGTGAAAAATATTCCTTGCCTGTATTGTTCAGGACAACAACCAGGGTGAGCCATATGAGGGCCCCTGTTGTTTTCGGAGAAAGGATCAAACCGGAACAGATGGATGTGAGAATAAAGGATGAAAGAAGCAGGTTCAGCTCAGTACCATCCAATGCAAGGAAACTGAAGCCAGAACTGACTCATAAAATGGCCCTCATTTCTGATGACAGGGAGTTCAATTCATTGAATAAAATTGAGAACTTTCCCGGGAGTAAGTTTGGAATCATAACCTCCGGTGCATCATACAATTATGTAAGGGATTCCCTTGATTCAGCAGGAATAGGTGCAAATATACTCAAACTTGGCCTGACCAACCCCATACCCACGGGAATAACTGAAGAGTTCATGAGGGAGAATGGCAAAATAATCGTAATCGAGGAACTGGATCCATATCTGGAAACGAAGATCAGGGTGTTCAACGATCATCTTGGTAAAATAACGGAAATACATGGAAAGATAGATCAAATGCTTCCCTGGTCCCATGAGTATTCGGAAACGGTTGTCATGAATGCCCTTTTGAAAATGGATGGCCAGGACAGAGAGATTAAGGATGAACCCATAAAATCAGCCCCTCCAGACTTCTGCCCGGGCTGTCCCCACAGGTCTGCCTTCTTTTCCATAAGGAGAGCACTTAAAATGGCGGGAAAAAATGATCTAGTCTTATCATCAGATATTGGCTGCTATTCCCTTTCCTATTATGAGCCTTACAGTATGGCAGATATAATCCTTGACATGGGGGCATCCATATCTGTGGGCGCAGGCATAAGCCTTGCCTCAGGAAAGAAAACCGTTGCATTCATTGGAGATTCCACATTTTTCCATTCTGGCATAACTGCTGCCATTAATGCAAAGAGATCAGGGGCAAACATGCTTCTATTCATTCTGGACAATTCTACAACAGCAATGACCGGCCAGGAGCCTACCCCTGAATTCCCGCTTACCATAGGACAGGAAGATTTCTCCGGAATATCAATTGAATCGATCCTCTCGGGCATCCAGATTCCCTTCTCGGTAGTGGATGCCTTTGATGAGGGAAAAATCATAAGGGAAACCATTTCCTCCTTAAAGGAAGATGGATTTAAGGCAATAATTGTGAGGGGAGAATGTGCTCTCCTCCCCCACAAAAAGGAAAGGTACTTTACGGTGAATGCGCAGGAATGCAGGGGATGCATGAATTGCACAGTTAACTTCCACTGTCCGGCCATATCTGAGGATGGAAACATTGCAAAGATCAACCCATATGAATGTGATGGCTGCGGTGCATGTGCCGAGGTTTATGTATGCCCTGTGGGTGCAATAAGGGAGGTGAAATTATGAAGGCATACAGGATTGTTGGCAGGGGTGGCCAGGGTGTCATAACTGCGGGGAAGATTCTGTCCCAGTCGATCCTGCTTTCAGGGGAGAAATCCATCATGTCTGAAATTCACGGACTTGCCCAGAGGGGTGGGGGCGTTGTTACCGATGTCAAATCTGGCGAGGCCCATTCTCCTACCATAAGGGAAGGAACCGCAGATTTCATAATATCCATGGACAGAAATGAGGCCATGTGGAATTTAAAAATATTGAAAAAGAATGGATTATGCATTACAGTTTCAGATGTTAAGGAAGAGTTGGGTGAAAGCTCAATAAACGGAATTAAATGCATTGAAATCAACCCTGAACTGATTCATGAAAATGTGAATAAGAGAAGTTATAACATATTTATCCTTGGAATACTTTGCGCCCTTGAGGATTTTCCTGAAAAGGACAATGTGTTGAAGGCAATTGATGAAAACTTTTCAGAAAAAGTGGCAGCTATTAACAGGGAAGTTTTCAATATGGCTTACAGTTTTGCAATGGAGAACATAAAGGCGGAGAAAAATATTAAATAATTAAACTAAAAAATAAAAAAAATATACTGACTCTTCATCCTTACCCGATTCAGTGATCTAGATCCACAGGAAATATGATTGTAAAGGAGCGATTATACAAAAATTAAGTCAATTATGCATCAGGGTGTTCATGATAACTCGTGAGAATTCAGAGGCTTTCTTTTTGCAAGGAATAGAAATGAAATTGTTTGCCATTGAATTTATGTAGGGATAATGGATAAAAAGTGTTTAAAATTCCTTATAATTAAGGTGCCTTATGAGGGAGAGAACTTTTGATGTGGGCTTTTTTCTTGATTCAATAACATATCGATTGCCTGCAGGGGGTGATCAGGTAATATTTAGAATTTCAGGAGAACTTATGAAAAGAGGATACAAAGTCTGCTTTTTGTTCAGCCCGGATGGTTTTAGAAAATATTTAACTGAAAGAGGTGATAAAAAACTTGCAATTCAAAATAATGATTTTTTGTATAAGATAATAATGGGTGAGTTCTATAAATTTTTGCCAGAAAAATTAACCGGACTTGCAATCAGACTTCAGAGAAAAATTCTTGGAGGAAAATATGACTTTTCCATAACAGACCATATACCCACTATAGTTATGGTAAATGATAATAAGAGGAACCTGTATGTTAAAAATATAATTGCCACATATTTCAGAACCGCGTTTATTGTAGATAGGTTGAAAATTAAATGCAACAGGAAGCTCTATTTAATTCAAAATAGGGAGGATGATCCGTCCCTTTCTGGTAAAATCGCACCCTACGCAACTGAGGCCTATAATCTGAATCTGCAAAAAATAGTCATTAACAGGGGCCTTTACAAACGATTCGAAAAGGATAACCCTGAGATGATCAGGATAGGCATAGATATGGACAGGTGGAGATCAAAAAATACACGTAAGGAGAATGTTATACTGTTCCCACTGAGAAGGGAAAAATACAAGGGAGCAGACATTATAATTGAAGCACTTGATAAAATCAGAAATGAACTGAAGGGATTCAAACTTATAGGCTTCGGGAATCTTTCTAAGGAAAATGTTCCAGACTGGATTGAATTCCACAGGGATATTCCTGATGAAGATCTCAGAGAATTGTATGGGAAGAGCAGGATCTTCGTTTTGCCTTCAAGGGCAGAAGGTTTTGGCCTGACCAATCTTGAAGCCATGGCCAATGAATGCGCAGTTATTTCAACAAAATTTTTTGGATATGATACCTATCTCGTTGACAGGGAGAATTCATTGCTTGTGGAAACCGAAGACACTCAGGGAATGTCGGAAGCAGTTCTTTCCCTCATTAAGGATCCAGAACTTATGGAGAGAATTTCCAAAAATGGCCTTAATACAGCACTGGAATATAGCCAGGAAAATATGGTTAATGATTTTGAGAGGATAATAAAAACCCAAAAACCATGATTATCCAAAATCCTGGCACCCCACTATTTTCATAAATGCCATATGGCCACATGGCTTGAGGGTGAATCCTCAAGATCCAAATCTTCCAGATTGGGGTAAAAGATTTTCAATTTGCTTCTCCGCCCCTGTCGACAACATTAATCCCTTTGGTCAGCCTTGAAATGTATATTCCAACAAACATCATTGCAATGCCGATTATGAAGAATGTTTCAGGTATGGCCATGCTTATGATGGCTTCAAGAACTGTAGTAAATATGGGCACTGAAAATGCCAGTACGGTTACTCTGTTTACAGATGAAACCTTTATGAGATAGTTCCATGCCAGGAATGAGAAGGCTCCACCGAATGTTGCCATCCACAGGAGATCTATGAGGAAATCTGTGCTGATTGTAAAATAAAATCCGGGGAAGGAAAGGAGCAGCATTATTCCAGATCCAATAAGAAATTGAGAAGCGTTTATGGAAATTGGATCGGCATCCCTCATCTTTCTGTAATATACTGTAAAGGATGCCCAGAAGAATGCGTTGATGATTGTCAGTATCATTCCAAGCATTGTAAATCCGCCCATCAGGGGAATTCCGTATACTACAACACCTGCAAAACCAACTCCAATTCCTGTAAGTTCATATTTTGTTGGCTTTTCCCTTACAATAAGAAAGGCGAGGGGAAGGGAAAAGAGTGGCATGGAATAACTTAGCACAGATGACTGAGCAGGGGAAACGTATAACAGGCCAACAGACCAGAATATGGTACTGGTTGTTGTCAGCAAGGATAAAATGAGAATATCCCTGTTTATCTGAATTTTCCTTACAAATGGGATCAAAATTGCCGCAGATATGGCATAACGCAAAGCCATGAAAAATATGGGAGATGAATATAAGAGGCCGTTTTTTGCAAAAAAATATGATGAGGAGGTCATAACTACATAGGCAAGAAGAAATTTAAGCTCTTTCATTTACTGCCAGTCCATTTTATGCCCATTATTTACCCTTTCTTTTCATGCTATTTCCCATCAGATTTTTTTCACAGAAAATGAAATAGAGACTTTCCTTAATTCCCCTATGCCATTTCCATCTGAGGAATATTTTGGTTCGATTCCATATCCCCCACTATTTTTGAAATCCTATCTGGCATTGATTTGATTATGCTGTTGGATGGAATGGCCACGGCAATGGATATGAGAGCAGCAACTGACATTATGTAAGGGAAATAGAAATAATTTGACAGAATGCTGAAAATGGCAGCCATCAGGGGAGATCCACCAAGGGAAAATATGGTTCCTATGGAATTCACCCGCCCCATAACACTGTCAGGGATTGCCTTCATAAATATGGTCTGAAAACCTATATTTACAAATATTACTGTTACGCCAAGAAGAACTGCCATAATTATATCAACGTAAAGATATTTTGAAAGGGATATGACGAGAAGAATGAGACCCAGTGGTGCCAGCAGGGAAGATATGAATCTGGTCTTTGAAAGGTGCCCTGAAATTTTTTCTGAAAAAATGGAACCTATTATGACACCTGCAGGGAAAGCACCCACAAAGAGAGAATAATCCATTGGTGATCCGTGCAAAATTATGTGTATCAGGCCTGACCCAAAAACATCAAGGGATATGAAAAGGCCATTTAAAAGCAATGTGAGGAGAAGGAATGGCATAATTGAAACCACAATTTTCATGGCACCCTTAAAGCCATAGGGATCAGCTGTTCCCGCCCTGTTCATTGTTTTCCCTGTGCCTGTTATGATACATATCACTGGCAGCGCAAAGAGTATGATGGAAAGATAACTTAAGGGAAAATAAAGAAGAATCCCTCCCAGAATGATTCCTGCCAGTTCAGACAGGGCATTTGTCCCCTGGCTCAGGGAAATTGCGCTCTGCAATTTTTCATTGCTGACGATTTCCTTCATTATGGTATTGAAAGCATCTGAATTTATGGAAGAAAGAACAGACGATATGAGAGCAACCGTATATATGGCTATGAGTGACTGATAAAAGAATAGAATAATGTAGGTAAGGGCAAGAAGGGCAGCTGAAATTCTGAAAACTGAACCTCTGTTGAACCTGTCAAGTATGTGTCCCTCCGGGATAAGAATGAGAAGATATCCAAGAAGGGAAAGGACTGGAACCATTCCTGCAAGGAATACTGAGTTGTATGCAACTATAATTTTCCATACAAAAAATACGTTGAAAATGAAATATGCAATTCTGATCATATTCCTTCCTGTAGCATATTTTTTAAACATTGTCCAGTTGTTATATTCATGTATTTCATTCATATTCATATTAATTCAACTTATACGTAGATTTATATTTTATATATAAATCCATGCATGTGACGCAGGAAAACATCAAAAATTTGCTTGAAGTGTTTTCAAGCCAGACAAAAACCCACATAATTTCACTCCTCGCAATGAAGGGAAAGATGACTGTTACACAGCTTTCAAAATACATCAAGACAAGCAGATCCAATCTCTACCAGTCAGTATCTGACCTGCAAAGAATGGGGCTGATCAATCCACCGGAGGTTGTTGTTAAAAAAAATTATGTTGAAAAATATTACACCTTAAATGATGAGGCCATAAATGAAATTTCCTCAGAGGGAATGGAACAGGAGTTAAAATCTATGCCTCCAGAAAGGATAAGAGAACTGCTTGCAACATTCCTTCTTACACAGTCAATGAATCTCAGGGTAATAGCCCAGGAGGTGGCAAACGCTTCAGATGAGGATATTATGAGGGCATTGAGTGAGAATAACAGGGATTCGGCGGCCATTTCTTTCGGAAGCTTTACGAGAAGGACCTATGAAAATGCCCTGGAAAAGTTGAAGCCATACCTTGAATTTGTTGACAACCCTGAAAATTTCAGGAATAATAAGGAAAAGGGTGAGGAAGAGAAAAATCTTGTGCTCCTGCTGGCAATCCCTGAATATATAATATCTCCACATAATAAGGATAAAAAAATTTAATTTTTTTGAGCCTGTTCAATCTCGTGCCTGTTCTTTCCCCTAACAAAGGAGAATACTGCGGCCAGTATGAGGATTACAAAGCTTGAAATAAGTGCTGCATGGATTCCCACAACAAATTTAGATGATATATTGCCTGAAAGATGGTAACTGCCAAGGAAAACCTGAAATGCCACATACCTGCTCACTGAAAGGGATGCGATGGAAATGGCTATGACATAACTCATCAGTGTTCCTATGTTTGAAAGCATTCTGAGCAGCCCAGATATGGAACCGTATATGTCCCTGGGTGCACCGGACATAACCGCACTGTTATTGGAGGGCCAGAACATTGCCGCCCCAAATCCGCTTATCAATGATCCCATGACCACGAAATAAAGGGGCGTTGTTACCCCAAGGAGAAGATATACGAGGATTCCCATATCCATTATGGCGATCCCCAGTGTTGCTATGAGACCTGCCCCTCTGCGGTCTGCAACCCTGCCCATTCTTGGTGCAATTAAACTTGAAACAATGTAGCCTGGAACAAGAAGAAGAGATGAATCAAGGGGTGAAAAGCCCCTCACACCCTGAAGATACATTATCAGGATGAAAAGAACAGAAAGATACCCTATGGCCTGGAGCAATGATGCGATCAGTGAAAATGAAAGCACTCTTACCCTGAATGCTTTCATAACAATCAGTGGGTCCTTCACATGGTTCTCCACATAGATGAAGGGTATTATGAGTAGGAGGCCTGCAACAATGAGCATTATATTGAGGAGTGTAAGGCCACTTCCTGCTATCTCCACCCCGCCATAAGATATGAGTAGAAGAATTGAAACCATCAGGGTATTTCCAATGTAATCAATCCCAACCTTCTTTGTCTTCTTATCCTTTATATATTTCATTGAGAAGTAAAATCCAATGAGGCCCACAGGCACATTTATGTAAAATATATATCTCCATCCTATATAGGTTGTAATTAGACCTCCAAGAAGTATGCCCAGAACACCCCCTATGTTCCAACCCATGGTGGTAATTCCAAAGGCCCTGCCCCTTTCGTGTGGTTCAAAAAAGTCTGCAACAATGGCACTGCTGTTTGCCTGAATCATTACTGCACCGAAACCCTGCAATACCCTGGAACCTATTAGAAAGAATACATTGGGTGAGGCCCCGGCCAGTCCTGATCCAAGAATGAAGATCAGAAAACCTGCATTGAATATTCTTCCTCTTCCTATTATATCACCAAATCTTCCAAAGAGTGTGGTGAACGATGCAAGAACAAGCAGGTAAATGAGTATTACCCATATGGTATCCAGAAAGGGCGCATTCAGGGATGATGATATTGTTGGAAGTGCAATAATAACAATTGTTGTGTCTATGGCAGACATCAACATTCCAATTAAAACTGAAATCAAGACAAGATTTTTTTTCTCAACCATTCTTACCATCCATTTTCCTTATTATAAAGATTAGATAAACTTAGAACAGACAATTTTTTACAAAAGATGCATTTCATTGTAGCTGACGTGATTCTTGAAAATTATTTAATAATATCTGATTATAAAGTAATAAAAACTAAACTGAAAAAGTATTTTCGACAGAACGGGAAAATAAAGCAAGCAAGATTATTTCCCCTCCGAGCAAATATTTTACACAAACATGAATGTGTTCTCAATACCCGCAAATGTGTTTGATGTTTCATTTTCATACTTGGATCTGTGAACAGGTTAATTGCAAGCCTTTCTCATACTCATTTCTGACATCCATCCCACCAATTCCTATCCCATGTCATTGCTTCTTACACTTTTCATGCCATATTTAGATTCATGCCCTGTAAATTAGTGATAAATACCATTCTGATGCCTGATTAAATTGAATGATAGATCCCCTATTTAGCCTTCTGCAAATAAATTGATTTATAAATTTTAGCCTGCATTCTTGCATGCAGTAATAAAATTTATTTGGAAATTTCTATTTATTAATTATTTTGTATAAAAAATTTCTTTGATTGATTTTTGCCCTATAATTTCTTCAAAATATTATCCCTTGCAATGACCATATTTTTAAGCTTCTCCTCTCCTATCTCCCTGCTTCTTGTCCTCAATCCACAATCCGGATTTATTCTTACAAGTTCTGGATCAGAGAGAATGCCAAGGGTGTAATTGATCCTGTCCTCTATAAGTTCCACAGGTTCGATAAAATCGATATGAACATCTGTGACACCAATTCCGACAAACTTCTTCTTTTGAAGAGAATCGTTTATCTGTTTGAAATATTTCAAGTCCTGGAAACCTGTCCTCTTCTGGTCTGAAACACCTCTTTCAAGGGTATCCCTGTTGGAATATTCAAGATTGTATCCATCGATCTTCAGGTCAGGTATTCTATCATACAGGAGGCGATAATCACTGCTGTAGCATACATGTATGGATATTTCCCCATCTATGCCCTGCACAGATTTGTTTATGGAATCCACAACAATATCCATCTCATGGGGGTGGGTTGTGGTTGCAGGCTCATCAATCTGTATTTCTAATTTTCTTCCCCCTGAAACCTTTCCCCACAATTTTTCCATATCCTTCAGTTCCTCATTGATTATCCTTGCAAACTCCATTGCAAGATCTTCTCTGCTTTCATAATAATCATTAAATGACCATTCCATCATTGTGTATGGCCCGGTTATGGGTATTTTCAATGCCTTATGGCTGTTTTTCGCCACAAAATCAACTTCATCCAGATGGAATGGTACTCTTCTCCTTAATTTGTCAATTACTGAACCTTTCCTGTAATATCTGTTATCGAAGGATCTTACCATGCCATAGAATGTTATCCCATCCATCCTCTCTGCGGAATGCTCGTACATTTCCCAGCGGTACATTTCTCCCCCTACGCCCAGGTTATCAAGGCCTGATCTGTCAAACACCTTGAGTGTTTCAATGGTTGCCCTCTCAGCCAGTTTCCTGAATTCCTCTGTGCCTTCTATTTTATGGAAATCCTTTGCCAGATACTCCGGTTTCCTGAAACTTCCTATTTCCTGAGTGATTAATTTTTTCATTGCCTTTCACCTGCCTTTCCCAGTACATTGACCTTTATGTCTGCGATCTCCCTGGGAAGGAAATCCATATAATCTCCATGGGTCAAAACACCTGCCCATTCATAATCCTTTGATGATATTCCCTCAATTTTCGTCCTGTGGGAATCCACAGCCTTTGCCCCAAGGTTCCTTGAGAATTTCAGGATGTTTTTATCCTCCTTTCCCAGTACAACCGTGGCAAATTTGTTTTTCAACCCTTTGAAATTTTTCTCCCCTGGGTTTCCTGCCGTAACAAGTGTGACATCATTATTTTCCAGAAGAGGATCAAGATAGGAAATGTTATTATCATTATAAGGGAATGAATCAAAAAGCACAATCTCTTTCCTTTCATAAGCCTTGGCAATTTTAATATATTCCCTGATAAGGGCGTTCAATATATCCTTCTGATTGATGGAATCTGTAAAACTGGACATTTTTATCACAGTATATGGGGACGGCAGGAATATGGAACTTCTCCTATCCAGCTGATACAGGGGCAGAGGGGGATTCTCCTCCAGCTCCTGGAATTCACCAATATTTTTCACAATCTCAGGGATGCCTTCAAATTCGGGCATCCTGTAGAATGTGTTTGTTTCAAGGTATCTTGTTAATGGGCCAAGTCTCACGTTTTTCATTGAAAGTATGACCGGCCTCAATATATCGTACCAATTAAACAGCGGGTCTGTATATTGATGAATTCCAGACTCCTCCATATGATTGTAATATATTTCCTTCTCCTCTCTTATAATATCTGAAAGCTCCTCAATATTTATGAGCCCCCTTTCCCATCTGTTATAACTTCTTCTCAATCTCGCACTTCTCGGATATATTCCATAAACCAACGTTTTTACCAATTTAACACCTCATATTGTATCAAGTATCTGTGTGGCAATCTCATTATGCCCCAAAGGCATAATATGTATGCCATCCACATACTCCTTTATTTCATCAAATATCTCTGCCACAATCCTCACACTTGCATTCTTAATATCATCACTGTTGAGAAGCCTCTCCTTCATCTCTTCTGGAATCCTAATCCCAAGATTTTCAGAAAATTTAATCTGGCTTTTCTTAGTCAGGGGAAGAAAACCTGCAATAAGTTTAAAATTTCTCTTCCTTATCCATTCCCTCCTGAGATATTCAGGAGAGTAAAGTGCCTGTGTTATGAAGAATTCCGCACCTGATTTGATCTTTGCATTTACCACCTCTTCCTCCATATCCCTGTATGGATTGAATGCAGCACCTGCAGTTGCACCGGCCCTGTCTTTAATTATTTTTATTATATCCATCACATCCACTTCCCGGACCTCTCTTGACTCGTATTTAGGATTTATGGGATCACCGCCAATTGCAAAGAAATTTTTGAACCCTATTTTGGATGCCGTCTCGATCTGGGAAAGCACATACAGTTTGTTCTTATCTCTTGGAGTTATGTGGGGTAAGGGAATGATATTTCTATCCCTCGAAAGGATGTACAGGCCCATTACTGGATCTACGCCCGGGCTTCCCCTGGGATTTTCCGGGCTGGTAAGGACATTTACCTTTCCATCAAGCATATCGCCGGCCTTTGTGAGATCTTCTATGCCTGATTCCCTTGAAATTATTATCTCTACAGATCTGACGAAATTCAGTGAGTTTATGCTTTGGGAAATCATGGCATCTTATCATACCTTCATTTAAAATAAAGGTTGCTTACTAAAAAATTACCTTTGGTAATATGGATGAAAGGGAATCACCCCCAACTCTAATTATCCATTTTTTAAATTTTGCCTGGAGTCCCATTTTGATCTTTTATGAAACTATGGTTCGTCCTCATCCTCAGGCACCCTGACCAGATTTATCAGCCTGTATGGCTCAAAACCTCTGGAAAGATGGAAAACTCCAGGCCTCCTTATTTCCTTCACCCTTATTCCTGTCTGCTGGGAAAATCTCTTCATCAACCTGTCGGCAAAGGCTTTCTCTGCTCCTGAAAGATGCTCATCCGAGAATGTTCCTATTCTCAACCCTGCCAGGATACGATCCTTTCCTGATCTGAACATCCCAATGTCTGTAACCACTTCTCTTCCTGAGATTGTATGCATATTGGAAAGATTCTGTATAAGGGAGGATGAAAAGGATGGTCTCATGGACCTTTTTGGATAAAGTATATAGATCTTTTCAGGCCTGGGTTCATCCATATCATCCTCCATGAGCTCAAGTTTGAGATCATATAATCTCCTGAAAAATGACTTCATCATTCCCATGGATTCCATTCCAGAACTTCCAATGTAAAAATCGGTCACCTCAGGATTGCTCACAATTCTGAACCTGTTTACTTCATTTTTCCATGGAACTAGAAGATCGGCCATTGACCTGTATTTCCATATGTCTGTTGTCGGATACAGATCAGTGAATACCAGCCTGTACCATCTGTACATCTACTCACCCTTGAATTCACCTATTATATCCAGAGCTTCTGAAATAATCTCCGGGGATGTGGTGAAACATATTCTGAATCCCTTTTCCACACCAAAGTATCTTCCTGGAATGACAAGAACGCCCCTCTCATCCCTCAATCTCTGACACCACTCATAGGAGTATTCCCCTCTCACAAAGGTTGTGGATGAATTATCCGGTGATGAGAAATCAAAACCTGCCTTTGACAGCTTACTCTTAACAATATTCCTGTTCCTTTCAATTATATTTTTTACTTCTCTCACGAAGTATGATCTCCTTTCAAGTATTTTTGCAGCCATGTACAGAGAGAAATAGTTTACAGAACCTGAAGATAATCTCCTGTATTCCTTTAATTTGGCAATCCTTTCCCTTGATGCAAACATATAGCCTATTCTTAAGAATCCTGTACCGTAAAATTTAGTAAAGGTGGTTGATGTGATGGAATTTTCATATTTTACAAAGCTTGTTTCAGGTTTTTGCGGAAACCTGAATTCTAAGAATGTTTCATCGCAGTATGTGAGATTGTTCTCCATTGCCTCTCTGTAAGGATCTTTCTTTGAAGCCAGATCTCCTGTGGGATTGTTTGGATCTGTAAAACTTAAGGATTCATTCTTTTTCAGGGAAAAATTTTCCTTTTCTCCTATTCTCCTTACCTTAAACATATATCTTTCAGGAACAAGATACATGGGTTCATATTCAGGCACAGGCACATTTATCCTCTCCGATTCCCTTGCGAGGAAAAGAGAGGCTATCTGGATTGCCTCTGAGCCCCCATTTGTGCTCATAATTTCATTGCTTTCCACACCATATATTTCTGAGATCATTTGATAAAGATCGGTTTCCGCCGACGGGCCCTTTTTAGCGAACTCTTCCTTTGAAAAATCAATGCCGGAATTTATAAAAATATTTCTTTCCATTCCACTGGCTGTGAGGTTGAATTTGCTCTTTGCTTCATTGTTGTCTATCCAGTTAAAAATGTTGTCAAAAATATTGTCCATAAATGAAAATACTGCGAAGGTTAAAAAAATTTGTTCAGGTTATTTACTGGATAATAACCTGACCCATCATCCATCCGGGCGTTGCCATTGCACCGTTCCATCCACTGGGGCCTGTTCCACAGTCTACCTGACACTGCCATCCGTAAACTCCCGGACCACCTGTCTGGAACTGGGCTGATACTATGGAGTCAGAAGGAACCATTATGTTCAGGCCAAGCTTTGGGATTGTAAATGTGTGAGCAAGATCGGCAGATGGTACAGATTTTACATACTGCCCTCTCTGGCTTGCAGACATGTTTACGTTTGTATCATTTACCACATATTCCGTTCCGTTGAGTGTTCCCATTACCTTTGAATACTGGGCAGGAACGGTTCCCGGTCCGTAATCATAGTTGATTATGGTCAGGTTGATTATGCTGTTGGCAGGTATATATATCTGGGCTGAGGACAGAAGTTTCCCATCCTGAAGGACATAATATGCAGGCTGCATGTGGTTCTGGGATTGCATATAGTTCTGATTGGTTATAACAAGTGTCAGATTATAGGAGTGTTCTCCCGTTGCACTTGCAGTTGAAGGGCTTTCATGTGAAACAGCACCTGTAAAGTACATTCCCATTCCAAACACGATTATTATGGAGATGAGACCTACATAAAACAGATTTTCCATTGATTTCATTTTTTATCACTAAATTAACAATCAATTCTACATATAAGACTGGAATACCTTATATGTCAGGAAAATCCTGCCGAAAGGCCTGTAAAATATAGGAATTACCAGTTGATTGTAATTATTTCATCTGACCGACTATTTCTTCGGTTGCCCTTACCACCGACTGATCACTATCATATCTGTTATTCCATCCATAGGCCTTCATCTTTTCAATGGAAAGCTGGGCAATTTTGATGTCTCCAGCCCATCCCCTTCCATCAATTCCTCCTGTATAATGGAATTTGACATTTTTAAGTCCCATCTTTTCAACCACTACATTGGCGATCCTTGTGACGCTTGTCCTCTGGTCATTGCCCAGATTAACAACATCTCCAGATTTATTCCTTTCATATATATGGATCATTGCATCGACGCAGTCGTCCACATGCATGTAGGATTTTTCCTGCCTTCCGTCGCCCAGAATTTCCAGATTCTGTGGATCTTTCTTCAGTTTGATTATGAAATCATGAATAACGCCATGAGTGGAATTTCTGCCCACAATGTTGGCGAATCTGAATATGGTTGGTTTAATGCCATAATAGTGGAAATATGACCATATGAAGCCTTCATTTGCCAGCTTGGATGCGCCATAGAGTGATATGGGAAGCTCCGGGCCATAATTTTCAGGTGTTGGTATGATTGACGCTTCACCGTATACTGTGGATGTGGATGAGAAGATCAGATCCTTAACATCCCTCTTTCTCATGTATTCCAGAAGATTGTGCGTTCCAATAACATTGATTTCCATATCTGATTTTGTATCTGTACTGCCTGATCTAACATCAGAATTTGCGGCAAAATGAATTACAAGATCAAAATCATCCTTCAATTTTTCAAAGGTTTCCTCCCTTCTTATATCCCCCTCAATAATCTTCACATGATCTTTGAATGGCGAAAGGTTTTTTAGATTTCCGCCGGAAAAGTTGTCAAGAACCGTGATCTTATTTTCCTTGAAAAGAGTTTCAGCCATGATAGAGCCTATGAATCCTGCTCCACCCGTAATTAGAATGGTCTTATTTTTTATCATGGCGGGTTATTCCCAACAAATAAATAAGGCTATATGAATTGTTCAGGAAGATATTGCTTATAATAATTATTTGAGGTTTTCCTCAATATTTTCAATTATTGCCCTGCTGCTCTGGATTCTGCTCATGCCTGATTCATCCTCCAGAATTAAGGTAAATGGCAGTATTTTCATATCCCTGATTCTGTTCAGTGTTTCCTCTGCCTCCCTTCTCTCCAGATCTGTTCCTTCAAAATCCCTGAGCACTGTGTCCATTCTTTCCCATATCCTTGTGAGTATCCCTTCAACTGTTGTTATTTCTCCACTGGATATATCTCCGGGTTCTATTTCGGCCCCGATTTCTGGTATGACAACCCTTGCATCCGGCGATCTGTACAGTGTAATTCTTATATCGTCCCTGTTCCTCACTGCAAGGCTTATTCTAATTGGTTTGTCCCTGTCCATCTGAACAACATCATTTTTTTTGAACAGACACTTTTTGCAGAAATAGGATTGCAATAATATTCTCCTCTCAAATGCTATATCCGTCAGCATCTGGATGAAGAAAAGATTGGAGCCGCATACAGGGCACTTAACATTTGTCTCCTCTTCCACAGGTATTTCATAATCATCCGACATAATCATCAACCCACTGGCGCAATTCCCCTCTTATTATTCTCCTCTTTTTTCTTGCCTCTTCCATTGACCCTGATCCTGTTAGCATCATTCCTATTTTGAACTCCCTTATTATGGTTCTTATGTTCATTTCCACAGTTTCAAATGATTCGTCAGCGCCCTCAAGCAGGGTTCTTGCAAATCCCCCTGCCATGGCACCAAGGGATATGGCCTTGAATAGATCCAGGCCATTCCTTAATCCGCCGCTACCAATTACAGGGACCTTTCCAGATGCAAGCATTATGCTCACTGGAGAAGGTACACCCCAGCTCCAGTATGTTTTCCCCGCTCTGGTCTTCTCCATGTCCGCTGACTTCTCTGCCCTGTAATATTCAATTGCGGCAAAGCTTGTCCCACCAAGGCCGCCAACATCAATTGCCTTCACCCCTGCATCCACAAGATCCTCAATATCTTCCCTTGAGAACCCAGCACCAGTCTCCTTTGCGATTACAGGGTAACTTGATGCAATCTCCCTTACCCTTTTGAGAACACCTGCAGAATTTCTGTCACCTTCAGGCTGTATCATCTCCTGAAGGAAGTTGAAATGTATTATGAGAAATTTGGCATCTATGAGATCAATGAGATAATCAAGATCTCTTTCTTTCAATGCCTTCTTATCCTGATCTATTAGCTGTGGTGCCCCTATATTGGCCAGTTTAGCAGGTATTTTGAAATCGTTTATCACCGAGTATGTATCTGCAAGATCCTTATTTTCTGCAGCTGCCCTCATGCTTCCAAGGCCCATGGGTATGTTGAACTTCTCTGCAGCCATGGCCAGGTTTCTGTTAATCCTCTTTGCCAGTTCTGTACCTCCAGTCATGGAGGATATGAGTATGGGATAATTGATCTTCACACCAATAAAATCTGTTTCAGTTTTTATGGAATTGTAATCCACCTCTGGGATTGATCTGTGCACCATTACAATATCATCCCAGAAGTTGTGCGATGCATTTACCTCATTCTTTTCTGCAATCCTTATGTGTTCTTCCTTTCTATTAGATATCATACAAATTCAGTCCCCACGAATTTTTCTCCTTCCAGATCCCCAATCCTTTCCGGATATTGACCATTTATCAAATATGTTTTAACACCCATTTCCCTGCATTCTATCATGGAATGGAACTTCTTCATCATTCCACCAGTTACATCATTTTCGATCCCTGCAAAGGATATACTCTCATTTTTGAATCTCCTTATGAGTTTTGCATCCTTATATTTTTTCGGGTCCTTATCAAAAACGCCATCCACATCTGAAAAAAATATTGCGGATTCTGGCTTGAATATTCTTGCAAGATCGACCATAATATCGTCTCCTGATCTTATCTTTATCTCATCCCTATCAATATATGCATCCCCATATATTACAGGAATCTGGCCCAATTCAAAGGACTTCACAACAGGTTTATAATCAAATTCTGAACCGTTCCACAAATGGTATGGAGAAAAACCTATTCCATTCATGCCATTTTCAACCATAATTGATATTATATGGTTATTAAGAAGGGCCATGTCGTTCTTCACGATGGAACATCCCCTGATGGTTGTTTCATTTATTTTGCCAGGAAGACCGTATTTCTTGCTTGCAATGTGGCCAAAAGATCCACCGCCATGAACCAGGATCAGCTTTTCTCCTGATATCTCACTGAGGATCTTTTCCGCCAGAATTCTATTGAATTTTTTGTATTCAGCCTTGTCTGTGATGAGGCTACCCCCAATCTTTACGATCTTCATTCCAGTGTCACAATGTTTAAATGGCATATTTAATTTTTCAGATTTCCTTTAATTATAAACAGACGTTGAGAAAATGGTTTGAAACTGAGTAGAATTTAACAACTTTTTTAAATATACCACAATCTACATGAATTTCACTCTCATACTTTATTCCTGGATTTTGTCTTGAAATTTTACTCTCAAACGATCTTATATTCATATCTGCACATAATATATTTTAATGGCTACCCTTCATTCAGCAACAATAAAGATCTACAAAAAGATGCATGAACCACATAAAGTTAAATAAAACAAAGGAATCCACGTAAAAACGGGCCGGTAGATCAGCGGTAGATCGCCTGCTTTGCAAGCAGGAGGCCTCGGGTTCAAATCCCGACCGGTCCATTTAATCTATTAATCGAATACTTTTTATCCCGGCACTCGTTATGTTCTCATGACCATGCACCCAAAGTACCAGGAACTGCTTCTTGACGAGGACGTGCGAAGGTGGTTTGAGAACCTCAAGGCAAAGTCAGTATTGACGGCAACGGTAGCCCTGAGGAATCTGGGGCATTATTGCGAGCTTACAGAAATAACCCCGAAGGAAATCCTGAACAGAGCAAGATCAAATGAAAAGGATTTCCGTTACGAATTTACGGACTTTGTCAGGAAGATGGAGAAGGATGGTAAAGCCGGTTCTTACATAGCGAGGTTCAAGAAGGTCATCCTGTCATGGCTGAAGTTTAACGATATCCGTTTGCAGTTAACCGTTAACATATCCGGCGAGAACGAAACTCCCACGATAGCTAACGAGAGAGTTCCCAGCAAGGAGGAACTGGCAAGGATAATGAGAAAAGCAACCTCAAGAGGCAGGGTTGCCATAGCGATCATGGCATTCTCCGGTCTTAGGCCGGAATCTCTTGGCGATTATGAAGGCACGGACGGTCTCAGGCTTGGCGATCTCAAAGAACTGAAGCTGTCGAAGGAAATTCAGTTTGAGAAGGTTCCAGCGACTGTGATGGTCAAGAGCAAATTGAGCAAGGCGAGGCACCAGTATTTCTCTTTCATAGGAGAGGAAGGGGCAACCTACATCAAGGAGTATCTGGAAGAGCGGAGAAAGCAGGGAGAAGAGCTTACCTATGAATCTCCGCTATTGCAGTTTGACGTAAGAGGCGTCAAGAAGAACGCTTTCCTGAGAACAACACTGGTAACCAGGGACATAAGGGAAGCCATAGAGCTAGCAGGCCTGAAAATGCGCCCATACGTTTTGCGAGCATATTTCTCAACCGCTCTCGACATAGCAGAATCCAAGGGCCTCATATCGCACCCGTGGAGGCAGTTCATAATGGGCCACAAGGGAGATATTGAGGCGAGATACAGCACGAACAAGCGACTGCCACCTGACATGATAGAGGAGATGCGTGAATCATACAAGAAATGCCTGAAATACATGGAAACGAGAGTGAGCGAGGTATCAGAGGATAATGCAAGGCTCTACTTGCAGCAGCAGCTCCTTTCCGCAGTGGGATACAGGCAGGAAGAGATAGATAAGATGAACCTTGCAGACCTTAACACAGAGGATTTCCAGAAGCTGCTGAGAGACAAGGTTGCAGGAGCAATGGCAAGCAACGGATCGAAGCAAAAGCTCGTTCCCATGAGCGAGATTGAGAAGCTTCTCGGCGAAGGATATGAGTTCCAGGCAGTTTTGCCAAACGGAAAGGCTATAATGAAAATGCCTTTCTAGCCGTGCGTGAATGCTCTTGCCATGCAGAAGATGTCCGTCTGAATTCACCCTGGATTGCAAGCGATGTGAAGCCATAGTGAACATAATACGCGATGATGCCAAAGACACCCGTGTTTCTGATCTCTACATAATCCTGAAGAACAGGATGTCCCACAAAACCATTGACAAGCATGTTGATGAACTGATCGGAAATGGATATCTGTACAAATTTATCAGAAATAAGGCTGACCACGAACATCTGGAGATAGACAGCAACAGAATCTATGTGTCAATGGTAGAAAGGAATCCGCAGTTGAAGTGGAAACTCATCCAGGAAAATCCATTTTTTCCATTTGTTCTTGCAGCAGAGAAGAGGGATTTTGGCAGTGCTTTGGCAATTGACTGCCCAGAATGCGGGAATAAAGATATAGAGCCAACTTATGAAAGGACATTTCATCACTACACAAAAGGGCATCCCTTTACCATGGTGGAGACAATAAAGTGGAGCTGCCCCAACTGTGACTTTAAGCACAAAAGCTCAATGAAGAGCTACATCGCCTTCTGATTTCTGGAAGTATCTAAAACGATACAATACCCTGAGTTGCATCATTTATTCATGCAGGAAGGTAAAGTAGCCGGAGAAGTGTCAATATCCAATCTGAAACGGAGTTTTGTGAAGAAATTCCCAAATAGCCGACTGGCTGCAGTGCTTCTTCGTGAACCGGACTCGATGAGTGTCGATGAACTGATCGGAAAAACCGGCACCTGGCTTGTCTTCTTGCAGGCTGAAGGGAGAGATGAGAAATGAAGAGAACCAGGGTAAGAGTAAGCGGGATGAATGAGCATGGTGAACCCGAATATTTTGAAGGCTCCCAGCCAGAAATAGTAAGATATGAAATCGCAAATCCACAGAAGAAAGGCACTATAGAGAGATTGCAGGAAACCGTTATCGAGAAAACGGTTAACCAGTACGAGCTTGAAGACCGCAGGCAGATCTCAGCAATAAGGGAGTTTATGGAGCGGAATCCGGACATCAGCTACGTGGAGTATGAATCGAATCCAGTACTGAGAATGGATCTCGTAATAACGAGGCGCGGATTGATCTTCAAGCGGGAGGAGGCCTCAATATCGGCAACACTTACGCCAAACAGGAGATTCAGGGCACAGAGGTGAACCATGGACGAGGATGCCCTGAGATTCGGATTCCTAATCGCTTCGGTTGCAATGTTCATAGCCGGCCTGGTATGGCAGGGACTCTGGCCATTCCTCTTTGCCATGACGATATCCGGGAACGTATTCTACGAGACAATAGGAGTGATGGGCTTCGTGCTGACTTTCGTTGGAGCTCTTGTCGTATTGTATTGCGCTCTTATTTGTCTGGCCTACCTTTTCCTTTTTTGCGTAATATTCGGCATACCTGCGTACCTGGTATACCTTGCTCTGGGCCTCGAATACAGCATAATTCTCGCCGTAATTATCGGCGTTATTATCCTCATTTACCTGATAGAAACCCGCACAGTAAAGGTGGAACACTACACGGTAACGCTGAACCTTCACAGGCGATACATTGTAAAAAGGTAGCGGGATATGAATAAATATTTGGAAAGCCAGAATACGCATATGAGAGAATATGGCTTTTCAGAGCTCATAAATGCAAGGCGCGTGTTGTCAAAGCCACTTTTAGAGCTGCCTCTGAGGAATGAGCAGAGGCTGTTCTATGACGTCTCAAGGAGGCTGAGGCGCTTCTCCGGACATACGGCTCTTGCCTACAATATCATACCAGATATAGAAAGAGGCAAATTCCGGAGAGAAGAATGCTCTCCCAAGGCGGCGAACCTCAGGGACTACATCGAACACAAAGGGAACAGGAATGTGTCAATAACTGGCGTATCGGGACAGGGAAAGAGCTACCTCACAATGCACCTTCTGAGGAAATTTGAGGACAGGCAGAGGATCATATTCTCATTCAAGTCCGATGATCATGAGGTTCACTTGGGCATACCGGTCATAGATGCCAAGGAATGCCTGCCGAATCCATTCAGGGACGTCAATGCATTCTCCGAAGCTTATATGACAGCATTCTTCGGAGAAAAGGTGAGCTCAGGCATTCAATTGCAGCAGACTCCTGCATTCCTGCAGGAAATAGCTTCACAAAGCTCCGATTGGAAGAGCTTCATGAAAACCATCAGCGAGAAGCGGAAATCCGCTTCAAAGAACCAGATCGAGACCCTGAACGCAATAGAGCAGAACGTCAAATCCCTGATCATAGAGGATATGGGAAATGTTGAGCTTGCCAATGAGAGTACCGTATTTGACTTTTCAACATTGCCGACAAAACAGGCTCAGAATTTTTATGCGGAATTGATGCTCAGGCAGATCTACAGGGAAATGGAGGAGTGCAAGAGGAACGACGTTCTTATACTCATAGATGAAGCTCATAGGCTTACGAAATCTTATCACACCATTCTGGATGTGATGAGCAGGGAGATAAGGGACAAGGGAATGCTCTGGATCATTACGCAGAATCTTATCGACATCCTTCCGGAGATGAGAGCTAACTTCGGAACGAAGTTCACGTTCAAGCTGGGTGATGCCGATCTTCAGCTATTGTCCTACAACTCCCTGGTGAGATTCTCCGTCTCAGTGCTGCAGCCCAGGCAGTTCGTTGACATAGAATTCCCTGAGAGCAACTCATTTGCGCCGGTGCTGACATACATGCCGGATGGTAGTGAGTACAGGGAAACGCCAAAGATTCTTGCAACGGTGAAGGAAGAAAAGATGGAAGAGGAAGCCGGAGGGAGAGGGAAGGATATAGACTACAGGGCAGAGGTTCTTCGCATTCTCAGCGACAGGATGTCCTATGCAACTGAAATGGGAAAGGAGATATCCGCCAAATATGGCATAGAAAAGGATCATGCCAAGCTCAGGATAAAGTCCGTTCTTGAAGAGATGAAGAACAACAACGAGGTTGGCAGGGTCAAGTACCTCAGGGAAGGAAAGCCCATAGTGATGTATTACTCCAGGAGCCCAAATCTCTCTAACCTGCACACGGGAATGCAGAGCCAGGTGGTGGGAATCCTGAATG
>JAKADM010000008.1 GCA_021820525.1 Thermoplasmata archaeon | reverse complement strand
TGCAGGATGGAGAGGTATTATTCTGTACTTCTCCTTTTGCATTCCAGTCTTCCTGTCTTTCCCCTGCTTCAGAGTCTTCATCCGTACTGAATTTGTGGCCAGATTTATATCAGAAGGCCTTATGAGAAGAACCTCATCAATCCTTCCTCCTGTCCGATATAAGAATTCAACCAGGAGAAAGTACCTCTTATGCCTGTCTGATCTCCTTTTATCTGTGTTGATCTTTTCAGAGATCTCTTGAAAGATCTTCTGCACCTCTTCATCGGTGAAAAAATCTATTGAAAGAGATCTTCCTCCTGACTGCAGCATCATGTTTTTTGGAACCGGCAAGGGCATGACATGACAATATGTATGTCTTTAAATAGATTTCTGATGGGCGAGTTTAGAGATCTCTTTCAAAGAGCCTCAAGAGTATATAAAGAAAAATCAAAGTCTAAAATCATGACATGACAAAATGTACGTTTTGACATGTTAGACTATCCGCAAATGCTTTCCTGCAATGGAATATTATCTCCGACCAATTTAGAATTCGTAGGGCGAGCTTTCCGATCAGCAGGGATTGATTATCGTCAGCCGAATCCCGGTAATCCACATGCATTGCATAGGTTAACAGGACAAGCCATGGACACATCCAATATATAAAGACTGATGGAACAAAAGTATAGCACCTTGGAAGATTATTCCAACCATCTTTATATATCAGGAACGACCGGCTATGAAGACGGAATTGAAAACCGTCTTGAGATTCACGTGAAGATGGATCCAGATTATGGCCACAATTCAAAACTGCACAAGGGTTATAACGCATACACGTATGCTATGATATGCAACCTGGACCACAACTCAAAATCGGGAAACGAAGGCAACAGGGACGTGGATACACCGGGAAAACGTACCAGGAATGCCCGAATTGTGGAGAATATTATCTGAGGGGCATGTATGTTCTCGACAGGAACGGAACAAAGAGTAAATGGGTTAAGATCGGCCTGTACTGTGAAGGGTGTGGCATGTCCTGGACCTACAGAATGAAGGAACTCTGTGGCAGGAAAGGGATCAACTATGACATCTAACCGTCAAATGCCGAATCAAACGGAAAACGGCTTCTGTGGGGAACCATTTTGATAATTGATACCCGAGATCTCAGGCCCTCGAGTGTGAGATCTCAGCTGAGGTCAGGGCTAAGAATTCGGTTATTGACGAATCACATTAAAGGAAGCCTATAAAGTAGAGGAGGCCAAGGGCACCAGCCACGACCATTGTATACCCCACGATAAGCTGTATGTTAATTCCTTTCTTGCTGGCATGCATGATAATTATAATGGACTTAGACTATTTATCTCTTTCCTCAGCATCGAGAATCACTGCCAATCCGCCGCTTAAAATAGCAGTTGTGACCCATACCCCGCCTGCAGTTAGTTTTGCCAATCCAAGGATATCGATTATTCCGCTTGCAGCAGGTATTGAGAATACTTCGAAAGCAGCAAGCAGGGACAGTAGAGAAACGCCTCCAAGGACGTGCTTGAGTTTGAGGTGAAAGGATCTGTTTGCCCTGCTTAGATTCCCCTTTACATAAGCTACCCTTCTCTCTCCTGCAGACACAGTATGTACCTTGGCTTGCCGAGTGCTATGGCCTTTTCTCTTCTCAGGCATGTTCAGGCCTCAGATCTTGGACGATATCTCATTAATCAGCCACCTTGCATTATTCATCACTCTGTCAAGGTTCTCCTTTCCCAGATCCCTGCCCTGGGATTTCGCACTGTCCAGCCATCCCTTGATATATGCTGCTGAGTCTTCCTTGAAATCAAATCCTAGTGCTCCCATCTAACTCTTTGTGCGCATACGTATGAAAAATTATAGTGCTAAAAATTTATCTGAAGAAAAGATTAATCATTAGAACCAGAGATTGTTTTCCTGTCGTAACTTCGAAAGGTTTTTAACAATCTCAGCTTTTATATGGCGTTTGTTTCTCCCATCCTCATTCTTCTTTAATTTAATTGTGAAGTGTTGAAAGGAATATAAATCGAAGTACCTACGTATTCAGAAAATGATTGTCTGTCCTATTCAATTTACATTCTCCCATGGTTACATTTGCCATTATATTCACTACAGGCTGTATCTTGTCATGGTCAGGTCTAGGTGAATTCATCCGTGTGACATAAACGGAAAGAGAGACTTAGTTGAAAATGCGCAACTTCTCGACATTCATGTTCATATGGAAAAATAATGTTTCCTAATTTTTTACTTTTTACACCGGGAAATATATAGAGTTTTACCTCATAGAGAAATCAATTAATGGAGATTAAATATACGCATTGATGGGAGACTATAGAGAATTTTTTGGAAAAAATGCTGAGAAATATGCAGCCAGTGAAAGCCACAGAAACGGGAAGGATCTTGAAATACTTATAAATCTTCTTGATCTAAAAGCCTCGGATTCTTGCATTGACCTTGCTACAGGAACGGGTTTTACGGCAATTGCAATGGCTAAGATTGTACATAATGTTGTCGCATATGATGGGACGGAACAGATGCTTGAACAGGCAAAAAGATTGTCTGAACAGGAAGGGGTTTTCAATATAACATTCAGGGTCGGTATGGTTGAAGACCTTCCATTCATGGATTCAGAATTCGATATTGTAACAACAAGGAGAGCAGCTCACCATTTCCAGAATAAGGAAAAATTCTTAATGGAGGCGTTTAGGGTAATGAAGAAGGGTGGCAAACTTGGAATTGCCGACCTTGTTGAGCCTGAAACCGATAATAGAGGGAATTACAACAGAATGGAAATTCTAAGGGATCAGTCCCATGTCAGGGCAGAGAAAATCTCTCAATGGAAATCACTTGTACAGAAAGCAGGATTCGTTAATATAGTAACGGAGGAATTAGTTGAGCCTGCTCATTTCCTCAGGTGGCTTTATCCTGTTGAAGAAAACAGCGAGGCTGGACTGGAAGTTAAGAAATTTCTTGAAAGTCTTGGCAATGATGAATTGAGGAGAATGGATTTCGACAGGAAAAAAATGATCCTTAACAAACACAGAATGGTTTTGGTTGCTAAAAAGCCCGGGAATTAAGTAACTGTGACTGAAATATTTAAACTGTAATGTTGATATACGTGATCTGGAGAATTAACAGATAATCCCAAAATTTGGTTTAATGCTAATTTTCCAGATATACGAAGTTTTACAGTAAGTGATAGTATTGCTAAAATGCGAGGATGGGATGATCTAATCATCTTAATGTTCTCCATTGAATGACCAAGGATATCACATTACTGCGATAAATAAATAGTTGCTCAGATTTCATGCAAAAAATGATAATAAGGGGCAGGTTTTCACCACGGTAAAGATACATTTTGTAATTTTAGGCTTTCCAGTGTTTACATTTCACCCTTTAGTACCGTGATCGTAATATCCCTCTGAAAATCCTGAAATATCCACGCTGTAGATTTTTTAAAATATTTCAAGGCCTCATGAAACACTATGTCAAAAATTTTGCAAAGAAAATTATAATTTATTCTCATCAGAATATATTGGTGTAAAAAGCTCTTCGTCTGGGTTCGTTTAATATTCCATCCCTGGGCCCGTTCTCGTTGGGATATTCCTTTATTTCATATGGCGGGCCAAAAACCTCCTCCATGCCAGAAAAATTTGGATCGATGGTCAGCAGGAATGTACCCTCCATTTCCTTCATAATTTCCGCCAGATCCCTGAAATCTTCCATTTCAAAGTTGATATCATACCAGTCCTGGCCGGAATAGGGTGGATCAAAATAGAAGAAAACATCGTTTCCATCATATCTTTCAACCAATTCTCTGAAATCCATGTTCTCTATCTTCCATTTTTTAACTTTTTCCTTAATTTCGTCCATCTGATCAAGTGTTTTGGAGATATATGACATTGATGCCTTCTCCTTTCTTGTTGCATACGTGTTGCCCATGCCACCAAAGCTCAGGCTCATTTTCATTATGAGCAAAACTGATTGGACATCTTTCTCAGGAATGCCCCTTTCCCTCGCCTGTTCCCTGACGATTGTTTCTGTTTCTTTCTCAATAGAGGATCTGGATTGCCCCCTTTCTTCCACATATGACCTTCTGAATTTTACACCCTCTTTCAATAAATAATAGACGTTTTGAGGCCTTTTTTGTATTGATAGAAAAACATTCACAAGATCCTGATTTAAATCGTTATACACTGTACTCTTGCTATCAATGTTTAAGGAAACTGAACCTGAACCTCCAAAGACATCCACAAATAGATGCTTATGAGATTTTTTGTAATAATTCTCTATATCAGGAATGAGTACCTTTTTTGAGCCTGGATACTTCATTATTCTTAAATAGTTCATAACTGGACCGTATCCATAAGACATTAATAAATATCCCAAAATTCAAGGAACAGGGAATGTCAGATATTTTGATTTTCAATAGATCATTTAGAATATATAGAAATAAATAGGGTATTTACCACTTAAAAAAAACTGGATCAATATTTAAGTATTCTCTCATTCTCACTGTTTATGGGTGTTGATCCAACTCTTCAAAACGCAGTTGAAATGTCAAAGAAGATTGAACCATGGCGATTTAAAGCTTCACAGATACCCGATCTCAGAGAGATACTTGAAACAACATATAAGAGTGAAAGCACTGTGAAGATGGAAAAAACTGATGAAATCCATATAAATCTTGAAGATACAAATCTAAAGGCAAGGCTTTATACACCATTTAATTCCACAGATGGCATTATAATTTATTTTCACGGCGGAGGATTCATTTTTGATTCCGTCGATTCCCATGACGACGTGTGCAGGCTCATATCAGATGTGTCGAAATGCAGGGTTCTCTCTGTTGGTTACAGGCTTGCACCCGAATTCAGATTCCCAACTGCAGTGATGGATGCATATAACTCATTCCTCTGGGTAAATGAAAATGCTGAAAAACTAAATATCAACAGGAACAGAATCGCCATAATGGGGGACAGTTCTGGCGGAAATCTTTGTGGAGCCGCAAGCCTCATGCTAAGGGATAGGGGGAAACCTCTTCCCGCAATGCAGATTCTTGTTTATCCCTTCGTTGGCCTTGACCAGTCATCCTTTTCCATGAGAGAATATTCTAAAGGATACAGACTTGACAGGGAGACACTTCTATGGATCGCAGAACTTTATTTGTCTTCAAGAGAAGATTTCATATCCCCCTATTTTTCCCTATTTACAACGGATTCTTTTAAGGGCATAGAAGATACGTTAATCGTTACGGGTGAATATGATCCTCTCAGAGATATGGGTGAGAGCCTGTCGGATAGAATGACAAAGGATGGTGTCAACGTTACATGCATAAGGGCCCTTGGAATGGTACATGGTTTTGTGAGCTTTACATCCATATCTCCAGCGGCAAAAAACATCATGGAAATGATCTCCTTCATTGCAGGAAGAAGACTTTCAGAAAAATAGAATATCCATGCTGTAATTGGTTCCCGTAAGGTTAAGGATACTGATGGAAAACAGTGAACAGGTCCCTCTCAGTTACAGCAAAAGATGGAGACTATGGTATTCATCCTACATAACATCCAATCTTTCAGCAGGGCTTCTAAATCCAATGATACCCCTATTCATTTCAATCTATTTTGACAAATCTGTTATTTTTGTGGGTATAGCATCTTCCCTTTCATCGATTTCTTCCGTAATTGCATTGATTTTGTGGGGAAACATCTCAGATAACGTAAAAAGGAGGAAGATATTTGTTCTTATAGGATTCGCCGGCAGCTTTGCGTCCCTATTTTTGATTGCCTTTATTTCAACAATATATGAATATCTGGGCATACTTGTCCTCTACCAGTTCTTTGCCATGGCCTCTGTGCCCGTGTCAACTCTCCTTGTAATTGAAAATGAACAGGAGAGCCAGTGGGCAAGGGTAGTTTCAAGTTTCAGTGCCATATCCACAATAGGAACAGTTTTTGGCCTTGCCTCTGGACTCTTGATAGTCGTCGAAAATCCAAACTCCGTTGGAATGCTTAAGAACATATACATAATAGCGTCAATCGTTTACCTCCTATCCTTCTTTCTGGCTCTTTTCCTTCTTAAAGAATCGGAGAAAAAGATCAGGAGAAGTGCCATACCTGACATATTTTCACTCAGGGCATTCGAAAGGACAAGATACGCACCAACCTATGTTATTCACATAGTGAAACTGTTTGGTAGAAAATCGGCCGAAAAAATGTCCAGACAATTAAGGTTATACCTTTTCATATGTGCCCTCCTGATGCTTGGTTTCCAGTTATTTTTCACACCATATCCAATCCTGCTTATAGAGAATTTCAGGGCAAGCGAGCCTGAAGTTTATTTCATGTATCTACTTAACAGTGCCTTTTCAGTGATCTCTTTCAGAATGGCTTCATCCTACATAAAAAAAAGAAGCCTTGAAAGGGCCATGTATCTTCCCCTTTCTCTCAGGGTTGCAATATTCAGTGCAATGGCCTCAATTCCATTTTTTGGCCTTTACACAGATTCATTCATGGTTGTTGTAATAGGTGTTTACGGTTTCATGGGCTTTCTGTGGAGTTTCATAAGCATATCTCAGATAACCACAGTTACAAGAATGGCATCGCAGAAACTCAGAGGAAGAGCTGTGGGATATTACAACAGCATCCTTGGTATAGGGCAGATTCTGGGCGCACTTTTTTCCGGATTCCTGGTTTCGCTTGAGGGATTTGCACTTGATTTTTTAATTTCTTCTGCCATAGTTTTAATTGGATTCATTGCAATTATAAGAATGGGTTCGAGGATTCGTGATCTTGATCGTGGAAACATTGTAAAGAATGATCAGGCTATTTCACAGTAATTGAAAAATCCGTACCCTCCCATTTTCCTGATTCTGGCCAGTAGAATGTGAATAGAAGTTCAGACTCTTCTGTTTTATTGTCGGTTGAAATATCCAGATAGAATAGGCCATTATCGGCCATCATTGACATTTTATCCCTCACGGAATGCCAGCTGTCCCACGAATGATGAAGGGTGAACTGGGAATCTGATATGAATCTAATAATTCTTCCCCTTTCAATCCATCTGAACCTGTTCTTGAAACTCCAAATGGAAAGTTTGCTCTGCTTCTTTTTAATAACATATCTGTCATAAACTGAATCGATCATGTCGAAAACTCTTCCCTGCTCCATGGATTTGGATAATTTCAGGTACTCCGCATGGGCCCAAACAAGAGGCATGGCTGAACCTGAAGGTTTCCCGTTGAAAAGACCCTTTGATGGAATATCTTCTGAATCCCATATCTGTTCAGGAATCATCCCATTGTTTCCCGTCTCCCTTTCCATGGTTTTTAACAGTTTCTCTGCCTCGCTGAAATTTTGAGAGGCAATTTCATATATTGCCCTCTCTCCCACAAGGAGGGGCCATCCCCTGCCCCTTCCCGTTCCATCAAAGGGTGAGCCATCATCGTGCTCCCCATAGCCGTCATGGTTATATCTGTGCCACACAGGCCCAGATTTTGTTTCAGTCTTCAGGACCATATCGATTACCTTTACAGTATTTAGAATCCTGGGATCATCCCATGCCCTCAATCCAAACCTGACAAGTGCAAGCGATCCTGTACTTATGACATCCTCTTTGGAAAAACTGCTTTTTCCGTCTCCTCTGTTTTTAATAGGTATTATTCCCCTTATACTTGAGTCCTGGACGTCGGCAGGTGAAATTCTAATGTAATGCCCATCAACCCCTGCCTTTCTTGAAAATTCTGTATCCCTGACATATACCCATCTTTCTATGTTTGAATTATAAGCGTCTGCAATCTCCTCGTAAAATCTTGATCTTCTCCCGCCCATGGCCGATTCCATTTCTGATGCTGCAATAAGTGCATTTATTTCAATTGCGATTGTGAATGGAGAATATCCGCCATCTTCTTCCCACCTGTCCTGGTCCGTAGCCGGGCCGTTAAGGCAGATATAATCGGCAGCTTTCCTTACCATTCTTATGTAATCATCCAGGTGAATTCTGTCCCTCTTCCACAGCATATAGGCAAGAATCACTGGAAAGGCGGTCTCATCCATCTGTATTCCGTGCCAGTATGGATTTCCATCAAGCCACATATTTTGGGGCCAGTGGCCATCATTTTCCTGTGTTGATCTCAAATAGGATAGGGCCGCCTCAGCATCCTCATCGTCCCCAATGCTTATGAGTGCCTCGGCAGCCTCCACCATGTCCCTTGGCCATATGAGATGGTAGCCACCAATATCGTTGTCGCCCTTTGAAAATCCCCATGGTATGGAAAGGCTTGCAATAATGGCGCCCTTGAACTGAGAACCCGCCTGATGAGTCTTTATAACACTGGCACTCCTCCTTGAAAGTTTAAACTTCTCAACTGGTGGTATCTCATTTTCAATTCTTGAATAGAAATTTTTCCAGTTATCCTTAAAGGCGTTGAGCTTCCTTTCCCATCCCTCTGAACAGGTCAGAAGGGTTTTCAGGGCAGCCTCTTCGGGAGTGTCTCCAAATCCAATAAAAACAGTAAATTCCCTTGACTGGTTTATCTCTGCAGTTAGGGCGATATTGCCGTCATCTGCCCTTTCATAGGTATATTTCAGATCATACTCCTTTGAGATGATCTGCCATCCGTCTGAAAATCCAGAATATCCAATGCTCATCCTGCTCTGGGCCGATGGAGAATATATGGCCATGGATGTGCCGTTTCTGGAGGCTATGAGAAAATTCTGTCCCTTATAATTCATTACCCATCCACTGTTTCCATAACCTGAATTCTTTATATGGGGTGCAGTCATGGAATATATCTTCAGATCCTCGCCGCTCAGATTTCTGAACTTTACATGTTCAATAACAACATCTCTTTCTGGATCGGAGAATATTATTTTGTCGATCTCATATTTGCCGGCCTTCTGTCTGTTATGAATGGTAAATGCAGGAATTCCATCCTCTATGCAGTCTGTCTCCGTAATACAATCCCTCTTTTCCTCAGAAAAAAAACCATTGCCGGCAATCAGATATTCATGATCCCTTGTGTTTGCTATGTCAATCCTTGGATAAAAAATTTCATTTATAATGCCGTGGGATATGGTATACCACACACGGCTTGCGGGGGAAAGTGCCGATCCTGTTCCATCCTTGGCGCTGGATGTCCATCTTGGCGGAATGCCCGGTCTTCCCGGTGCCTCGTTTTCCATGGAAGTATATTCTCTTACGGGTTATTATTGCTTTCCCCATTATTGTTTATATATAATTTTCAACACCTTCAGGATAAAGGATTTCCTCAACGATTTTTTCCTTTTTATTTAATTCCTCTGCGTCCCTTGCCGTGACACACACATGGCCCATCTTCCTCTTTCTCCTTATCTCCTTTTTCCTGTACATAAATATTCTTGTTCCCCCAATGCCCAGTATTTTTGACATTTTTTCCCCTGAAAGATCTGTGCCAATAACGTTCACTATGCCAGAGGGAACATATGTTACAGGGTCCTCCATGGGAATGCCCATCACTGCCCTGACATGATTTTCGAATTGTGAAACTGATGTGCCCATAAGGGTGTGGTGGCCCGTATTATGGACTCTGGGTGCATATTCATTTATAAGGGGCCCATCCTCTGTGATGAAGAACTCTATGCCCATTATTCCTATATAGTCCAGTTTCTTCATGAGTGAGGATGCTATTTCCTTCATCCTCTCTATGGTCTCAACTTCTTTAATCCCTGTTGCGTTCCTGATTAATATTCCATTTTTGTTTTCATTATATGATGGTTCATAGAAAATTTCCCTCCCCTGGCTGTCCCTTCCGCAGATTATGGATGCCTCAGATTCATAATCAACATATTTTTCTATGACAAAATAACCATCCTCGTTCTGGGGAAAATCGTTCATATTATTGTAATAATACTGGCCCTTACCATCATATCCCCCTGTTGACCTCTTTATGACAAATTTTTCATAATGCCTTGATTTTTCCAGTGCCTCTTCACCATTCCTTGCAATAATGAATTCACCCACAGGAAAGGAATTATCCCTGAGGAACTCCTTTTCCAGATGCCTCTCCATTTTAAGCTCTACCGATCTGAAACCTGGCCGCAGTTTTCCGTTTTTTTGGGCATATTCAAGCATCTCTCTCCTTACATGCTCAAATTCAAAGGTCACATAATCTGAACTGTCAACAAAACTATGGAAATCATCTCTATCGTATACATCTGTTGCAATCTGGACAGCAGGCTCATCCCTGCTTTCCACATAAATATTGAATGAAAGGGGAAGGCCCCTGCTTTCAAGAATCATCATTGTGCCAAGCTGGCCTCCCCCACCAATTCCTATTCTACTGGGGAAGTTTGATGTTTTCCACATTTTCCTTTTCCCTCTCCATGAAGTTTCTCATCTTGAAGGCCAGCTCCGGATATTTTAGAGAGAGCATTCTTACAGCAAGAAGGGCTGCATTTTTTGAATTGTTAATTGCCACAGTTGCCACGGGTATTCCTCCAGGCATCTGGACAATTGAAAGAAGGGAATCAAGGCCATTAAGGGTTTTTGTCTGTACAGGTACGCCAATTACTGGAAGGTTGGTGATTGCGGCCACCATACCGGGAAGATGGGCTGCACCTCCAGCCCCTGCTATAATAACCTCTATGCCCCTGGAACTTGCCTTTTCAGCATACTCATACATCATTTTTGGTGTACGATGGGCAGAAACAACCCTTACCTCACAGTCCACCTGAAAACTTCGCAATGTATCACAGGCCTCTTTCATAACGTCAAAGTCTGACTGGCTACCCATAATAACTCCTACTTTCGGCATATATGTATATACCAGTATGTTTTATAATTCTACGGATGCCTTTTTGATTCTGTTCATCACAGATATGAAAAACCCTCTTTCTGGAAGGGATTCTATGATCCCTTTGCTATAGTTTGATGCGTCAAGTTTTCTAAGGGAATCGTAAAGGGATGAGGAAATCTCGTATGGATTGGACAGACTTCCCAGAACAATTTTGTCACCCTCAATAAACTTTGCAGTTTCCGTTGTGACAATTGGCAAAACGTCCCTGTGTTCTTTTAAGTAATCAAGAAGGGACTGGGCATCTGCCCTCAAAACAGTTTTATCTGGGGAGTAGTGCCTGTATTTCATCCCAGGAGACCTCACGGGATCATCCTTCCCGGAATACGTTACCTGATGGAATATTTTCAGCAGATCCTCTTCCGTATAGGCTCCTGGCCTCAATATCTTGCAGCTGTCACCCTCAGGAAAAATCACAGTGGATTCAATTCCGATCCTTGATCTTTCTGCCCTATATATGAGATCAACCCCATCAAGTTCATCCATTATGTGCTCTGCCATTGTTGCACTTGGCTTTCCTGAGCGGTTCGCACTTGGTGCCGCAATTCCCGTGCCGCTCATTCTTATAAATGCCCTTGTAAAATTGCAGTCAGGTATTCTTATGCCAACTGTGTCCAGGCCTGCGCTTGCAACATTGCCAACCGTTTCCCTTTTTGGCATCACTATGGTTAATGGGCCGGGCCATAATTTTTCAAGCTCCTTATATTTCCTTACATTTTCTATGTGGGCATATTTTCCAACGCTTTCCTTATCGGCAAGATGTACAATCAATGGATTATCCTGCTGCCTTGATTTTATTTTGTATATTTTTGAGCATGCCCCGTCATTTCCCGCATCTGCCCCCAATCCATACACGGTCTCCGTTGGGAAAACAACCGTTCCTCCCTTTCTGATTATATCTGCCCCTTTTTCTGCCTTTGCCCTGTCCTCTTCCTTACAGTTTACATCCACTATTTTGCCGGTCACTGTGACTCTTCCCCTAATCTTTTATAATTAATCCAATTACAGTTAATATGGAAGAGATTAAAAGATACGATTTAAAATATAGGATTGACACTGAAAATCTTAAATTCTCAGGTGTGGAGAAAATAGAAGGGAGATCAGAGGGGAAATTATGGCTCAATTCAGTGGATATTGAAATTAAGAAAATCACAGTAAATGGAAAGGAATGCAAGTTTGAAACTGACAGAAAGGAGGAAACTGTAAGAATTGAAGGGGACTTTAAGGGAGATTTCCTGATGGAGATTGAATTCTCAGGGAATATATCTGATGGTATGAACGGCATATACTATTCAAATGAAAATGGCTTTAAATTCATATCAACACAGTTTGAATCCACAGGGGCCAGATATGCCTTCCCCTGTGTTGATCACCCCGCATATAAATCCGTTTTCAAAGTTTCCATGGATATACCTTCAGATTATGATGCCATATCCAACATGCCCGCAGAGGCCGTGAAGGATGAAAAGGATAGAAAGATTGTTTCATTCCAGGAAACGCCAAGGATGTCCACCTATCTTCTCTATCTGGGTGCATCAAAATATGACATGATACACAAAACCCACGATGGAAAGCCTGTTTATCTAGTTGGGGCCAGAGGAAAGTTCAAGATGTCAGAATTGCCCATAGATATGGCAGATAAAACACTGGAATTTTTCGAGGAATATTTTGATATAAAGTACCAGCTGCCCAAACTCCATCTGATTGCAGTTCCAGAATTTGCCTTTGGAGCTATGGAAAACTGGGGTGCAATTACATTCAGGGAAATTGAACTGATGGTTGGGGAAAGCACCAGTTCAGCCATATTAAAGAGGGTTGATGAGGTAATATCCCACGAACTTGCCCATCAGTGGTTTGGAGACCTTGTAACCATGAAGTGGTGGGATGATCTGTGGCTGAATGAGAGTTTTGCAACATTTATGAGTTACAAGGCCCTTGAGCATAAGCACCCGGAATGGGAAATAATGTCAGAATTTGTTACAGATGAACTTGGAAGGGGAATGACCGGAGACAGTCTGAGAAATACCCACCCCATACATGTTGATGTGAAAAATCCCGATGAGATATCCCAGATATTCGACGAAATATCCTACTCAAAGGGCGGAAGCATCCTGAGGATGATAGAGGCCTATGTGGGCAGGGAACATTTCAGGAACGGTGTAAGGAATTATCTGAAGGAGCACAGCTTCTCCAATGCCATTGGTGAGAATTTGTGGACATCCATTGAGAAGGTATCCAATATGCCAGTTTCAAAAATAATGAATGCATGGATAACAAAGCCAGGATATCCAATAATCCATGTTGAAACGGGAAAGGAATCACTTCACCTTAAGCAGGAAAGATTCTTCCTTGATGGTTCCCCGGATGAGAGTGTATGGCCGGTGCCCCTTACAATTGTTTATGAAGACAGAGTTGAACCCGTTCTTATGGAAGGCAGGGAACTTGATATCAAAAAGGATAAGTTCCTGTACATTAACTTTGAAAGAACAGGTTTCTACAGGGTAAAATATGACGGGGCACTCTTCGAGAATATAAAAAAGAACATTTCAAAAATGGATAAATACTCAAGATGGGGGCTTGTATCTGATTACTATGCATCCTACCTTTCAGGAAAGGCAAACCTCAAGGAACTGATTGCAACCATGAACCTCTTCTTTGAAGATTCTGAATACATGCTCAGGGATGAGATTGCCGGAATTGTACTGAATCTCCACAATATACTGAACAGAAGCACTGAGATTGATGATTTTGGAATCAAGTACATTTCAAACCATCTCAAGATGCTTGGTGAGCAGAAGAAGGGAGAAGCCATAAATGATTCTGTTATAAGGGGAAGGCTCCAGTCCATAAGAACTCTCATAGACCCATCCTACGCAAAGGAGTTCTCATCAAACTTCAAGAACTTCCAGAATATCCCACCCGATTCCAGGCAGGCTGCTGCCTATGCCTATGCATTGGCGGAAAATGATCTTGAGGGGCTTATGAATAAACTCAATGAAGTACAGGCCGATGAGGATAAGATAAAAATCATAGGAGCAACAGGATACCTGAATGGAAAGGATAAACTCGACAGAGTCTGGAAAATGATAGAGGATGGGAAAATCAAGAAGCAGGATTCATTCAGGTTTGTAAGCAGCTGTTCACTTAACAGGGCAAACAGAAAATATCTGGCAGAAAACATGGATAAGATCATTACATCCATTGACAGGTTCTTTGCAGGAACTGGATATACCTCAAGGTTTTTGGAAATGTTAATCCCCTATGTTGGATTGTCTGAGGAAAAGACTGTGAACCAGTTCATAAGCAGCCATTCAAGAGAGGACTGGGACAAGGGCGTGAAGAAAGGCCTGGAATATCTAAACATATACAAGAAGATAAATAACTGAACTTTAAAATACAATATTTTTTGAATAGAATAAAATAATATATTTTACAATTTCATATTTATGTGAAGTTCATTTTTGAACGGGTAAAAAGAAACTGTAAAATTCAAACATTTTTGAAAGACCTTTACGGATAGTATAATGGAAAATAAGGGAAATCAGGCCTTATTCCTTTCCCATTTCCTTCTTTACCCTCTTCTCATAGGTCTCGAATATATCCGACATGACCTTCCCAAGGTTCCATCCTGAACTGCTCACTGTGAGGTTTGTCTTTCTTGCAAGAAGCCTTGTCCTTATGGAGTATTTGATTCTCCCTTCCTCTCCGTGATATTTGATCACATGAATGTTCAGGGATGCACCCTTCAAATTCAAAACTCTGGAAAACCTGGGTACAAATTTGTCGGCCATTGCGTATATGGTTTCATAAAGGTCAGTGTCTCCTGAAGAAAGGCCGGATATATTTATGAGCAATCCCTCTGATTCGCCCTCTGATGAAAGTATGTTTATGACATCATCAATGCCAAGAATTCCAGTCAACTTTGAGCCCCTGTTGCAAACGGGCAGATGATGGAGATGGTTTTTAACCATGAGATCGCATGCTGTGGTAAGCTTATCTTCTTCAAAGGCGAATATGGAAGATTCCATCACGGATTTTACGATTATTTCCATCTTTTCCTTCTGGCTGAAATCTCCGCTTCCCATCTTTTCCTTGCTTATTATGTCATAATCCGCAACGCTTTCAAGCCTGACAATTCCCTGCACTACCTCATTTTGGTCAACCACGGGTATCATATCCACATCGTGTTCCCTTATCTTCTCCAGGGCGCTTTCCACATCCTCATCCAGATTAACGCTGAAGGGTTCATTCATCACGTCCTGTGCCTGAAACTGGTTCACTTCATCAAATTCGTTTATGTTTTTCACTATATCTGTTCTTGAAACCAGGCCTATGAGCTTCCCCTTTTCAAGCACCGGCAATGCCCCAAGGGATGTATCCTTCAAAAGAACTATGGCTTCCCTTATGGTGTTGCTCTTGCTTAACACAGGAGGGTTCATTGCGAAATTTCTCACCTTGGAATTCATGTGCAGGCTCTTTCTTCTCAGAAGTTCCCTGTAACTTATCATTCCTCCATATTTTCCCTTTGAAAGTATGGGAAGCTGGGCTATGGAATTTTCCCTCATCCTCTTCATTGCCAGGGATACGTTTTCCTCATCGTCTATGGCAAGTGGATTTGCCGTCATTATATCTTCAACTGTCTTCATATATTTCACCTGCAGTATTTTACACCGGTATTTCTCAATATCTCTGTGACATCCTTTCTTACATCCTTTCCCTTTATGCCATCAGATACAACCTGACCTACCTTCATCATATCTGTCAGGCCAAGCCTTGTTATTTCTGATGTCCCTATTCTCCCTTCTGTATCCACGATTATGTTATTGTTTGCGAGTTTCCTGCTTATTTCCTTGAAACTCCCAAACTTTTCGCTGTTCTCCTTTGAAAGGATCACCTGGTGGGATTCTGTATACCATGGAGAGTATTTTACACCTATGCCTGAGTCCTCAAGGGTTCTTGCCAGATTCTGGGAGTTTGATACAACCCATGAAGCATAGCTTTCACCGAACTGTATCAGATCCTGAGCTGCAATTCCAAGGGCTGCCACATGGTTTGGATGGTAATTGTCGAAAGTTTTCCACACAGTATTTGTTTCAATTTTATTGAAAAGTTCCTCATTGTTGGTAAGTATTATTCCACCCTGTGGGCCAAAGAATGTTTTGTGTGTTGATCCATAAAGCACATCAGAGTATGTGAGGGCATCCGGTTGAAACTTTTTTCCAGCTATGAGGCCCATGGGGTGGGATCCATCATAGAGAATCTTTGAATTTACAGAATCCGCAATCTCCCTTATTCTCTTGAGATCGTAATGCCTCACAAAGAAAGATTGCCCAAGAATCATGGCTTCAGGCTTTACCTCCTTTGCCCTTTTTTCCAGTTCATCGTATTTGATTTCCTGCGTTATATCGTTGTATGGAATTGGCTCATACTTCATTGAGAACATATCAGGCAAATAGGATTGCATATATCCTGTGTATCCTCCAAATTCCTCAGGAATTGCCATGAATGTTCCACCCTTATTAACTGAGGAAAGAATACATATTTCTGCCGCTATATGGCCACCTGTTGGTCTGATTTCTGCAAACTTTGATTTGAACAGTGTTTTTATGGAGCTTTCTGCCTCATCATAGATCTCCTCGATTTTTTCCGTGCCCCCATAGGCGTTCCTTCCATCGGGCATAATGTGGGAATATCTTGCCGCCAGATCAGATCCCAGTGCCATTCTGACATGGGAACAGATAAAGTTCTCCGAAGCCTGTAAATTTAAAACGTTTCTTCTAAACCTTTCATATCTGTCAACAATATCAACCATAGGTGCCATTTCTGATCCTCTTCATGTAATCACATTCACGGTATTATAATAATTTGCCGGTTCATAAAACTTTATGCCATTTAATAATTCCAGAAAGTTAAAATGTATTTTTCAGTTTGATCGCTTTAAATGAAAGGCACTTAAATATTTAATGAAAACTTTTAAAAATTTAGATATCCACACAGGTGGATTTTTGAAAAAATCAGTAATCCATGGTTGCATTGTAAGTTTCCACACCGAAACCATACCAGAACAGGGCTGCTGCAAAGCCCATGCCCCATAGAAATGCATTGGTTATTAGAAAATCCTCAAGATTCATGGAACTTGTGAGATATGTAAAGACTGGATAGGCAATCATGGGCCAGAGCCTCACAAAACCTATGGATGTTGATCTGTATTTTGTGCTGAAAAGTTCAGGTTCAAGTACTGACCTTGATGCCCATGCAAATTCGCTCATAAACATATTTGCGAAGAGAAGGGGCAGAAATATTACCATGTTGGAGAGGTATGGAAGAAGTAAGATAATGAGAAGCATGGTTATGAAACCGAACATGAATGAGTAAAGAGTGTAATTCTTTCTCCGTCCTGAAACAAGAGGTGCCGCAAAAAACCCTGCCACTGATGCCCCAAGAAGGGCAACGAATATTATTTCATTATCCTGGGATGAACTGGGAAATTCAACCGGAGCGATTACATAGGCCATCAGGCCGAATGTGAGATACTGAGAAATTCCTATGATTCCAAGGAAAATATAGGATGAAAGGAAGGATGGGCTGATTTTTCTCCCCTCTTCATAAGCCTGGTTTATATCTCCTTCATTTTCTTCGTTTTGATTGGTTTTTATATCAGGCCAGGAATGGGATACTCCACTCTCTTCATATACCTCTGCCTTCTCTCCATCATAATCAGTTCCTGCATGTTTTTTCCATATGGATGATTCATTAAGCCAGTGCCTGAGTATGAATATGCTCAAAATTATAGTAAGCGAGGATACCAGTAGAATAATTCTGTCATAAAAGTCATTCACAACAACAAAGAACAGGGCAGCCGTCAGTGCACTGCCAATGTTGTTGAAATTTGTTATTATTGTGAGCCACATTGGCCTTTCCTTAATTTTCGTCTCCTCTGCAATAAGAGATAGGGATGATGGCTCTTCACCTCCAACCCCAAATTCTGCAAGGATCAGCCCTGCAGCCAGTGGTATGAGAGCGTAACTTAAACTTATTATAACTATTCCAATAGAATATAAGAGCATGGTAATGGTAAAAACAGATCTTCTGCCTATCTTATCTGCAAGAAAACCCATAATCACATTGCCCGCCGGAACAGTTATGGGCCCAATTAAAAGGAAAAATACCTTCTGATTGTGGCTCAATCCGCTTATAATGGATCCTGATGCAACCAATGGACCCAATGTGGCAATTACACCCCAGAAGGCAAAGGAAAGTGAGGTGGAAGTGAACAGACTCTTCCTGTCAATACTCAACAAAACCACCTACTTCAAATTTATACAAAATAGCAGGCAAATCCTTCCGTATATAAATGAACCAATCTATCATTTCATCCCTCCGCCGGCATTACCCGGATCAGGTTCATAGGGTCGACCCAACGGATCCTCTCAGCCTTTCAGCTCCCCTGAACTGAGGAGGTATTCATTCTTAAAAGATAATCTTTTCTCAATATGTCATCTCTTACAACCCTGTTCTGCCATTATGTATTAAATGGAATAATACTGAAGGTTGATTGAAGCAATATATTTTAATCCCGGATAGCATGGGAAATCAATGCAAATAAGGATGAGAATCATTGCGGCATCTTACCGTCTTGACGATATAAGAATCGAACTCTTCGGAAGACTGGAAGACGGGAGATCAGCAACTGTTCTCTGTGGTGGATTTGACCCTTACTTTGATGTTATTGAACCCAGTGAATCTGAGATAAGGGGAATAAGGGCCAATCCTGAATTTAAGAGAATGGAAGACAGGAAATTGTGGTATGACGGATCTGTAAGGGATGTTAAAAGGATATACATAATCCATCCTTACAAGGTGCCTGAAATAAGGAAACTGTTTGTTTCAAGGATAGCTGCTGCAGATATCCCCTTCCACCACAGATTCATTTATGATCATGATCTGGGATCCTGTGTTGTTGTGGAAGGTAAAGAGGTGAATATGCAGCAGTATTCCACCGATATTGTTATGGAAACTGAATGGGATGGAATTAAAAATACTGATGACTTTAATCCACCCATCAGAATTTTAAGTTTTGATATTGAAAATGCCTTTCCTCCAGAAAATGGTGAAGAATATGGAAGAATTCTCATAATAGGTTATTCCATTGATGACGGGGCTGGAAAAATTGAGAAGGGCTGCCTTACAGGAACTGAAGAGGAGGTTTTAACAAACTTCAACAGGCTTGTATATGAAAAGGATCCGGATATTCTCATAGGGTACAATATTGACGGTTATGATCTTCCAGTTATAGAATATAGAATGAAGAAGTACAATCTGAGCCTTGACATTGGAAGGGATAAAAGCAAGGGCAGGAGAATCAATAACCAGTTCTGGAGGGCAAAGGGAAGAATAATCAGCGATGTATGGTGGAATGTAAAAAAGTATCTGCATCCAAAGCATGAAACTTTGAACTATGTTGCCCAGGAACTTCTCAATGAGGGAAAGGATGATGTGGACAGGCTCAGAATTGTTGAGGAATATCAAAACAGGCCTGCGGATGTTATTAACTATTGCATTAAGGATGCCGATCTTACCAGACAGATTATGGAAAAGATGAGAGTTGTTGAAAGAAATATGTTTATGTCCACAGTGACAAAACTTCCTCTGGAGGATACCACAAACGGAGGAACAAGCAACTATGTGGATTCCCTTCTCATAAGGCTTGCAGACAGGAGAGGCATAGCGGTCCCCATGACTGCATCTACAAATTTAAAGGATAGGGCAATAGAAGGAGGTCATGTTGAATCAATTGGCGCAGGCCTTTACGATATGGTGGTTGTTCTTGACTTTAAAAGTATGTATCCCTCAATGATTATGAAATACAACATATGCTTTTCAACTCTGAGCAATGATGGGACCATAATATCACCCACAGGTGCAAGATTTCTTGATCCCTCCGTGAGGAAGGGAATAATACCTGAATTGCTCAGGAGTCTCATGGAAAGAAGGGATGAGGTAAAGAGCATGATGAGAAATGCCTCCGGTGACCAGAAGGTCTATCTGGATGGGGTTCAGAATGCCCTCAAAATATTGATGAATACATTCTACGGTGTGCTTGCCTCAGCCTTCTACAGGTTCACAAATCCTGAACTTGGTGCATCTGTAACTGCCTTCGCAAGAGAGACCATACTGAACCTTATAGGTGATCTGAAGAAAGAGGGCTTCAGGGTCATATATGGAGATACAGATAGCGTTTTCATTGAATCCAAAAAGGGGAATGTGGCCGAAGCTGTTGCCCTTGGAAAACAGCTGTCTTCAGATATATCAAAAAAACTGAATGTCATTATTGAATTTGAAAAGATTATGGACCCGTTCTTTTCCCATGGTGCCAAGAAAAGATATGTGGGGACAATTGTTTATCCAGAACAGGATAGGGGACAGATGCTGGTCAGAGGATATGAGGTCAGGAGGACTGATTCCTTTGATTTACAGAGTGAGGCCTTGCAGACCGTTTTTGATTATCTTATGAAAAGGGATATGGAAGGGGCAAGAACATATGCAGAGAATATTGTGAGAAGGCTGCTGGAAGGTGACAGAACTCTCGGAATTGAAAAACTTGTCATATCAAGATCAGTAAAGGATGAAAACTCCTATGCCAATGCGGATTCAATGGCAAACGTAAGGGCTGCAAGAAAACTCCAGGAAAGGGGTGAAAGATTTATCCCGGGCATGAAGGTTTCCTGGATTGTAACTGACAGTAATGTTACGCCGCAGGAGGTGGAGCCCTATGTTGATGGAGAAGATTTTACGGGTGAGCCTGACTGGCAGTATTATGCCAGAAGGGTGGAGGAAACCGTAAACAGGGTTCTGGAAAGCCTTGGGAAACCCCTCAATCTGACTTCAGGCAAAAAGGGTGAAAGGAAAAAAATGCCGCAAAGGAATAATGGAAGCACTCTGGATAACTTTTTCTGAGGTGGGAACGTGTATGATTTTATAATAAGTGGCGCAGGCCCTTCTGGTTCCTATGCTGCATATATACTGAGCAGAAGTGGCTTTAGGGTATTGCAACTTGAAGAGCACAGTTCAGTGGGAAAACCTGTGGAGTGCACAGGGCTTGTTTCAAAAAGAGTAATTGAGATGACTGGAACAGGATCCATTGTGAATAAGGTGCACGGAGCACACATATATTTTCCCGATGACAGCAGCATACACATAGGAAAGGAGGAGGAAACCTATGTCCTTGAAAGGGACAGATTTGATCAGGATGTTTCCGCCATGGCCACAGGTGCAGGAACATTCCTGAAACTTAACTCAAAAGTAAATGATATTAAAGTTTCAGGAGAAAAGGTTACTGTCACCTACAGGGAAAATGGAAATATGAGGGAAGATCTGGCCTATGCCATCATAGGTGCAGATGGGGCAAACAGCCTTACCAGGAAGATCCTCTTCCCGGGCCAGAGGATTGAAAGGATGGTGTCTGCATACCAGATTGATGGTGCCACAAATATGCAGGACCAGGATTCAGTTAATGTATACTTAGGTTCAAAATATTCAAGAGGATTTTTTGGATGGGCTGCGCCTGCAGGGGACCTCTCAAGGATTGGTACTGCAGGCTTTGGCATGTCAAGAGAAAACTTCAAAAATATTTATGGGAAATTCTCAAACCCATCCAAGATCACCATAACAGGTGGCCCCATCCCCATAAGTTCACTGCATAAAACATCAGGAAACAGATCCATACTTGTAGGGGATGCAGGTGGAATTGTGAAGCCATTGAGCGGAGGCGGAATATATACTGGAATGGTTTCAGGTGAAAAAGCTGCCGAAACTCTAATTAAGGCCTATGAAAATGAAGATTTCTCTGAAAAATTCCTGGAAACCTACCATAGATCATGGCGCAGTTCCATAGGAAAGGAACTTTCAAGGGATCTGATTGTGCAGAAATTTTTTGCAAGAATAGGAGATGAATCGCTCACGGCCATGGGCAGGAAACTGCAGAAGGAGAACATAAGAAGAATAATCAATGAACTTGGGGATATAGACTATCCGTCAAAGGTTGTAATGCAGGTTCTGATCAGGAGTCCGTCCATTATGAGGCATGTTATTTTTCCCAAGAGGGACAGGATTGGAAAATGAAATAAAATATTCCATGCTCATCATAGTCTCAACACTTTCATGGGGAGTCACCTTTCCTCTGATCAAGATCTCCCTTGAATACATGTCTCCAGTCATTTTCCTTTCCGTGCGTTTTGGGATATCATCTCTACTCATGCTTCCCTTCCTTAAGAGACCCTGGAACCTTTCGGGCATTCGTGAAGGATTCATTGCAGGATTTTTCCTTTTCACAGGCTATTACTTCCAGACTGTGGGCCTTTACTATACAACGCCTGCAATTTCAGGCCTGATCACAGGCCTCTACGTGGTTTTGGTTCCCGTCATATCCTTTGCCTTTCTACGATTGAAGGTTTCTTCCATGGATTGGATCTCTGTTATGATTGCACTCACGGGTCTCATCATTATTTCAGGTGGCCAGCTTTCAAACTCCTCCGTTCAGTTTGGTGATATCCTCACACTCATATGTGCTGTGGGCTATGCTCTCCAGATGATATATGTGGCAAGGCACAGCCATATAGATACTGTGAAATTCACCTTTTTCCAGATGCTTGCCGTATTTGCTTTTTCAACCCTTTTGATACCCTCGTTCAAAATATATTCAGATCTGACCCTGCCCATTGTGATCTTCAGCGTTCTCTTCACCGCGGCCTTTGCAGGCGTTCTAGCCTATTTCCTGGTGAATAAGGCACTTATTTATGTAAAGCCTGAAAAGGCGGGAATAATAATGGTCTCCGAGCCAGTGTTTGCAGCCATATTTTCTGTAATTATAACGGGCATCCCATTAAGCATATACACTATTATTGGTGGTTCACTTATGGTCGCTGCAATGTTCCTGACAGTTTACGATCAGCATAGAATCAGAAAAACGGATAATGCTATGATACCGTAATATGATGGTTTATGGTAACAGCCATGCCTTTCTTATACTGCAACATTTCAATTCCTGAAGCTAGTGCCTTGCCAACTGCAACAACTCTGTTTTCAGGATCAATAACAATCACATCATTGTATGGTATTATATCGGGATCGGCATCAAGGATGAACTGGAAGAATACCGATTTCCCCTGGGAATTGAAGGCAGCGCTTTCTTCGCTTACCTTGACCCTGTTCTTCATTCCCGGGAATGCATCATTTAGAATCATGGCACCATCAATGGTCAGGGCAAGATATCCATCATGAGCCCTCATTGTTGCCATGATCTTTTCTCCATTCCTTACCGTCCTTATTCTGCCTGTTTTTTTGGATACATCAATTCGAACATTGTCAGGAAATAGAATCCTTCCGGAACCTTCTCCAAACTGGAAATCTGATAGGAATCTCAGTTTTTCAAGATTAAAATCCCTTGTTTTTCCCTGTTCGAGATTATATGTGCTATCGCCCTCATAACCGTCTGGAATTCTATCTGTTGCAATTGACTGCTGCACAGGATAGGATTCCTCCATTTCCACAGGAACCATGATTTGACCAAAGGGAAAACAGAAGTTTTCACGGGAATGCTCATAGATCTGCCCTGTGAACTTTCCATCTATGCCTGCGGGGAGGCAATATCTTTTTGGTACTTTCCTGCAATTGTCCCGTCCCATTTTCTTCAACCTTTCACCATAGGGTGTTGAGGAAGAAAGTTCGTCAAAATAGAAAAAGGGAGATTTTCTATAAAGTTCTGTGTATCTCTCAATCTTTCCAGAGTAAGTCAGTATCTTCTTGAAAGCAACCATCAGGGATGGGTGGCTTCGTGCCTTGCTTTCCACATATTGCCACAGTGTCTGTTCTCTGATTCTTTCCCTGATTTCGCCAAGTTCCATATAGATGGCGAACAGATTGTGCTCAGCAAGGGCCTCCTTCCTTTCCTCCTTTCCAAGAGACTTAATTTCTCTTGCATTGTATTTATCATAGAGTGGGGACCATATGGGAAGTTCCACAATCTCACTCAAATCCCTTGTACCCTCAGGGAAAAGCATCCTGTCATCCCTGGCATATTTTACATAGGATGCAGAATCAAACATATCCACGCCAAGGAGAACCGCCATGGACATAAACATGGGATGGCCTCCACCAAATAGGTGTATGGGCTTTGAAAAATCAGAATTCAACTTTGAATTTATTATTATATCCACAAGTTCCCCGTATCTGTATTGCTCCAGGAGTGGAACAACACCTCCTATGGGAAGATAGGATGCGGGTGAATCCGACATGATCCTTGCGCTCTTTCCTCTCAGATCCATGTAAATTGAACCCTGAATTGGGCCGGATATATTTGCATGCTCTGCAATGTCCTGGACCTCCATTAAGCGATTTTTTGTTTCATTTACAGCATTTTCTGCCTCTTCATAGGTGTTTTCCGGTGTTGAGAAAATGTCCAGAATTGTTGAAATATCACTCTTAATATCTATCTGAAACTGTACCGTATCCCTGTTCTTAAATTCCACATCACCGTAAACGTAGCTCTGAAATGTGCCTGAATCTGTCATTATGGGACCGTCAAACCCCACAAGGGAATGGAGCCCTTCTTTCAAAGCCTTCTCCTTCAGCTCCGGGCTTCTCCTTATAATGTAACTGTTTGTGATCAGGCACTGCATGCCCATTCTCTTCATCTTTTCAATAGAAAGGGTGCGTATATTTGGATTGATCACAGGCATTATATTGGGCGTATCCACATATCCATGGGGAGTTTGAAATCTTCCTATTCTTGCAAGCCCTTCCCTGTGCAAAAGTTCCATTGTTATCTTTTCTTCAGCCAGATCCTTCACCTAATCAGAATAATAGTATTCCCCTGAGTTGATCTGTTCCCTGTCCAGGCTACTCCCTGGCTTGTTTATCCTCGGCCTTCCCGTATTGTGATCCCTTCTGAATGTTACCTGTGCCTCCTTCAGGAAAAGATTCATGCCGTCCCTCATTGTCATTGGTCCATGGGCAGTTCCCTCTCTTCCTGGAGTACCAAGAAATACCATAAGAAAATCTGAAATTATATCGATGAAATATATATCGTGGTCCACCACCATTGCCGTTTTTTTCCTATTTTCCATGGTTCTTCTAATAATTTTTCCCACTTCCATTCTTGTGGAGCTGTCCAGGTTTGCTGAAGGCTCATCAAGAAGATAAAGATCTGCATCTGTTGCAAGGGTTATGGCAATGGATAGCCTCTGAAGTTCGCCTCCTGAAAGGCTCTGTACATCCTTTTCCATCAGGGGGTCGATTTCAAGGGGTCTGAATATTTCATTCTTCACATATATATCGCTCATGTTTTCTTTGATTGATCTGAACAGTAGATCCTCACAGGTGCCATCAAAATCTGTGGATATATATTGCGGCTTATAGGCAATTTTCAGTTTGGGTTCAACCCTTCCCTCGTCCGGCTCAAGTACGCCAGCCAATATTTTGGTGAATGATGATTTTCCCAATGCATTTCTTCCAAGAACTCCGGTCACAGATCCGATTTCAAGGTTTCCCTTAGGCGCACTCAAATTGAAATCGCCAAGCTTTTTCCTTATTCCAGACCATTCAACAAGATTGGGTGTGACCGTCCTCCTGCTTGCACCCTTTTGCTCGAACTTAATCTTCTCCTTCCTTATCCTGACATTCTCCTCTTTCAAATAACCTTCAAGAAACTGGTTTATGGCCTTATTTGGCGATTTTTGCTGTACAATCACACCATAAACTCCAGGGCTTCCATACACAAGATGTATCTGGTCAGATATCCAGTCCAGTATGGCAAGATCGTGTTCCACCACAAATATGGTCTTTCCCCTTGCAGCAAGATCCGTCAGAATTTTGGCAACCCGGAGCCTTTCTGATATATCAAGGTAGGAAGATACTTCATCCACAAGAAGTATATCTCCGTCTTTAAGAAGGGCAACGCCCATTGCAAGTTTCTGAAGCTCCCCGCCTGACGCACTCTTTACATCCTTGTCTATGGAGTTTCCAAGCCCAAGCTGTTCGGTTATCCTATCCAGATTACCCTGGCCGTCAGAGCGACTGAGAATTTCCCCTATGGTTCCCTTCGCCACCTTTGGTATCTGATCCACAAACTGACTCTTAAGAACAACTTTCTTTTCTCCGGAATAAACAGATCTGAAATAATCTCCTAAAATACTGTTTGAATATTTTTCTATGACAGATTCCCTGTTACCTGAATTTTTATAATCCCCAAAGTTTGGCACAGTTATGCCACTCAGTATATTCATTGTGGTTGTCTTTCCCATTCCGTTTGGTCCCAGAATGGCTGTTATCCCCTTTGCCGGAACCGGTATGGAATATAACCTGAAACCATTTTCGCTATATTGGTGTACAATATCCTTATTCAGTTCATCGGGAACAGTTACAATTTTAATTGCCCCAAAGGGACATCGGTTAATGCATATACCACAACCTATGCAAAGATTTTCCGTAATTATGGGATATATATCCTCGCCCTGGTTGAATTCAATGGTGGGTGTTCCTGATCTTACAGGAGGGCAGTATGCCTGGCATTCATGGTTGCACTTTTTGGGATGGCATTTTTCCTTATCCAGAACGGCAATATGCATATTTCCACTCAGTTCAGCGACCAGTACTCATCAGGAATTTCTTCATAAACAGAAAAATCCTGATCTCTCTCAGAATCAACATAATTTGACTGCATACTTGCCAGAGATATGATCTTGGAGATGTTTAAAATCCAGTAATGTATTCGCCACTCCCTTCCATCAAAAAGAGTTGTTTCCTCCCTTTCTGTTCTCAAAACTCCAATATCTTCCATGGTATAGAAGGCATCCCTGTCTTCTGGTTCAAGCATATTGTCGATAACCCTGTCACTGTAACCGAAGAAATTTATTAAATGCTCTGCAGCAGCCATGGATTCCTCATACCCCATCCTCCTGTTTTGAAGGCTCAAACCTCTGCTGATTGCCTGGGAAAGTTCATCCATTTTGGTGTAATTCCTTATTTTGACCCGTTTATTATCATCGCTATTAGTTGACATATTAACACTCTATGATCGGCAGATATAAGTTATTACAATTGACCTATTAACATTATTGATTTATATACCATTTTAATTCTGGACCATGATTGATCAACCCGATTTTTTCTATCCTCTTGGCATGGAATCCAGAGGTGAATTGAAAATTTTATTATATCAGGAAAACCATAGGGGTGAAAATAGAAGTGGTTCAAATATATCATCGAATAAAAATTTTTTAACGGAAATCAGAGTTTTGAACCAGAAGGAATTGATTGAACTCATAAAATTGACAGGCCTTGAGAAATATGCTGATTATATGGGAAAAAATATAATGACTCAGATTCCAAATAACATAGAAAGGATTCCAAAAATAATGGCAATAGCCAATGCAACCCCTGACTCATTCTTTGAAGGTTCCAGGATATCATCTTCAACAATTTCAAGAATTATTGAATTTAAACCGGATATAATAGATGTGGGTGGTGAGAGTACCAGGCCCCATTCAGTTGAAATAGACAGTAAAACAGAGATATCAAGGCTTGAAAATGTAATGGAAACTCTCAAAAACAACTATGATGGGATCGTTTCGCTGGACACAAGGCACCCTGAAGTTGCGGATCACTTTAAAGATCGTATAGATATAATAAATGATGTTTCAGGCCTTTATAATGGGGAAATGATAAAAATTGCCGCTGAAGAAAAATTGCAATATGTATTGATGCACATCAAGGGTGAGGTGAATAAGATGCTTCAAAATGCAAAATATGACGATCTTCCCGGTGAAATGGCAAAATTCTTCTTTTCAAGGCTAAAAAAAATGATGGATATGGGAATGCCATGCAACAGGATAATTATAGATCCAGGACTGGGATTTTCAAAAACCCATGATCATGATTATTTTCTGGTAAAAAATCCCAATGTATATTCCCTTGGATTCCCCAGACTGGTAGGACATTCCAGAAAGAGATTCCTTGGATATGTGACAGGTGTAGAGGCAGAAAGAAGATTGCCAGAAACACTGGCTACCAGCCTCTTCCTTAAACAAAAAGGGATTGAGATTTTAAGGGTTCATGATCCTGACGAAAATATCAGATTTCTGAAACAATTTCGCTTTCTTTCTCAAGCCTGAGGCATTCTTCACATATTCCTCTGACCAGTATAATTGATGATAGAACCTTTCCCTTTACATTGGATTCTATCACATTGAGATCGCCGTGGATATCTGAATCCTCTATTTTACCGCATGACTGACAATAAAAGTTTATGTGTGGCTGGGTTCTTCCCTCATACATTGCCCTGCCATTAACCTCAAAGGAGTTTATCAGCCCCCTTTCTGTGAAGACTTTCAATATATTGTATACTGTTGCAGCGGGTATATTGGGATTTTCTGTTTTTATGTAATTGTGGATATCTTCGGCAGAAAAATGATCTCCCTGCCTCCCCTCTATGTATTCCAATATTTTTACTCTCTGGGGGGTTATCTTTAACCCGTGATTTTTGATTTGTTCTTCTATCATTCCCATTCTAATCAAATCATTTAATCCTTATTAAGTATTTTTAACTATCACCTTAAGGATAAGGTATGATCGAAAAACTCAAAGGATTCCGGGATTTTTACCCTGAGGACATGGAGATCAGAGAGGAGATCTTCAGCAAAATGAGGAAAAAAGCCAAGGTTTTCGGGTTCAGACCCATAGATTACCCAAGCCTTGAACTTCTTGAGATGTTTAGAATAAAATCAGGCGATGAAATACTTTCCCAAACCTACAGCTTTAAGGACAGGGGCGACAGGGAAATAACCCTGATACCGGAAGCAACCCCCTCCACTGTGAGGATGCTTGTGACAAGAAAGGATCTTCCAAGACCAGTAAGATGGTACAATATTCCAAAACTCTGGAGATATGAGGAGCCCCAATCGGGAAGGACAAGGGAACACATGCAAATGAATGCCGATATTTTTGGAGATGATTCCCTGGAAGCTGATGCAGATACTATTGGTCTGGCATGTTCAATCCTTGACTCTTTAGGCCTGAGAGGGAGTTACGAGGTCAGGGTTAATGAAAGAGGCATAATGGAGCACATTTTAAAATCCATTGGATCGAAGGATATCAAAAACGATCTTGCCACCATAGACAGATTCCACAAGATGAAGAGGGAGGATATAGTCGAGAGATTGGTCTCCAGTGGAATCGAGGAGCAAAAAGCCATTTTGCTGTGTGAGTTTGTTGAAAAAAGCTATACCATCGAGGAGGCAGAGCAGATAATTGTTCAGAAATTTAATCCCGGAAATATAACAGATCTAATGGGAAGAATTAAGGAAACTTTCCGCATTCTTAAGGAAAATGGATTCGAGAATATTGTTTATAATCCATCAACAGTCCGTGGCCTTGCATATTATACAGGTATTGTCTTTGAAGGCTTTGACAGGGAAGGAAAGTTCAGGTCCATATTCGGTGGAGGCAGATATAACAATTTAAGTGCCCTATTCTCAGGCATGGAAATTCCTGCCGTAGGTTTTGGCATGGGTGATGCAGTTCTGGAAAATCTCATGCGAGAAAAGGGTCTCTGGAAAAATACGGAAAATGAAAGAAGATATTATATCATAGGCCTGGATGAAAAGGGAAGGGAGGAATCAGTCAGGGTTGCATTCAGGCTGAGACAAAGGGATGTGCAGTGCGTTGCCCATTCTGGCGGGAAGAATCTGTCCAATGCCCTGAAAAATGCCACCAAGCTCAACTTTACCCATACCATACTCATTGGAAAAAATGAGATGGATAATGGTAAATATACAGTAAGGGATCTTGCTTCAGGAGACCAAAAAAGCATGGAAATGGATCAGATTGGGTAATAAAGGATCTAAACTGTTCATTAAGGGTTGAAAAATTTATTAATCAATAACAATTAGGTAAGGTGGTGAAAATATGTCGATTGCATTTGTACTGGTGAGCACTGTTCCGGGAAAGGAGCAGGAAGTTTACAATAAGATATCAAAGATAAATTATGTGGTTGAGATACATCCCCTCTTTGGAGAGTATGATCTCATAGTGAAGATAGATGCCCAGGACTTCAGTGAGCTTGGGAAGGTTGTCATAGAACAGATAAGAAAGATCGATGGAGTTATAGATACGAAAACACTTGCCGGTATTAAGTTGTGATTTAAATGAGTTCAGCCTTACCTTGGTATCCTACATGGAATCTTGATGTATTCTTCCTTACAATTATAGGGATAATAGGACTTGCACTGCTAATATTTGGAATACTTACAGCCTATTTCGGCAAATCCAAAACCAGGGCTGTTGGAGGTGGAATGATCGTCGGTGCCATCATAATCGGTTTTATCACCTACTATCTATCTGACTTTGTGTTTAAAGTCAGCCTTGTGGATGATGTCATTCTTGGAGTGCTTTTCTACCTTATAGCTGCCATTATAGGCCTGGTAATAGGATTGCTTATATTCCTGGGTGCAATCATGAAAACCTGAGGTTTCATGGTTTCACAACTGCTTGATGAAGTTACAGGAAATATAAGACAAAATCTGAAGGGTAAGGGAATACTTGCGTGCTCTGGCGGTACGGACAGTTCGGTTCTTGCCGTAGCCGCTGCCATGGCCGCCCCCCAAAATGTTAAAACAATTTTTATTGATACCGGTTTGTTAAGAATTGGAGAAAGAGAGAGGGTTGAAAAACTCTTCCGGGATTTTAATATTCAGGGTGAGGTTATAGATGCGTCTGAAACATTTATCAAAAATCTGAGTGGCATAACCGATCCAGAAAAGAAAAGAAAGATAATTGGAGAAACATTCATAAGGGTTTTTGAGGAAGCAGCCTCAAGAAGTGATGTACAGTATCTTCTTCAGGGAACCATAGCCCCAGACTGGATCGAGAGCGGAGGAAAGAACAGGGATGCCATAAAGAGCCACCACAATGTGGGCGGTTTGCCCGAAAAGATGAATCTTAAACTCATAGAACCACTCAGAGATCTATATAAGGATGAGGTCAGGCAGTTAAGCAAGGAGCTGGGCCTGAACGAATATCTCCAACCCTTCCCGGGTCCGGGGCTTGCAGTCCGTATTCTGGGGGAGGTTACAAGGGAGAGGCTTGACAGGTTGAGAAGGGCCACCCGGATTGTGGAGGAAACAATTGAAGAGAGATATAATCCTGAGGATAGACCATGGCAATATTTTGCCATTTACCTGCCCGTAAAAACAACAGGTGTGCATGGGGATAAAAGAAGCTATGGTGATACCATTGCCATAAGGGCAGTAAACTCGCTGGATGCAATGACGGCAACATTCTCCATGATCGACTGGAATATTCTTGAAGACATTTCGGTCAGAATAAGCAACGAGATTGAGGGCATCAACAGGGTTGTTTATGATGTTACACATAAACCACCCGGAACGATCGAATGGGAGTAAGGAGTGAAATTAATATATATTTAAAAAGAATGAGCATAGACCTTAAGAGAAAAAGAGAGATGAATTAAAATGGAAAATGAACTGCTTATCGCTGAGGAAGAATACCAGAAATCCGGTGTGCATATAGGCACACAGGTTAAGACACATGATATGGTCAAGTACATATTCAAGATCAGAAATGATGGTCTTTACCTTCTGGATATTAACGCAACAGATTCAATGCTGAGAACCGCTGGAAAAATGCTTGCAAGGATACCTCCAGAACAGGTACTTGTGGTGGCACAGAGACAGTATGCCTTCAGGCCAGTGACAAAGTTCTCAGAAGTAATTGGATCAAAGGCCATTGTGGGAAGATTTATACCTGGAACTCTTACAAACCATCAGCTTCCAACATACACAGAGACAAAGGCCATTGTGGTAACCGATCCCCTTGCTGATACACAGGTTATGAAAGAGGCAAAGAATGTTGGTGTTCCCATTATAGCACTGTGCGATGCCAATAATAAAACTGACTTTGTTGATCTCATAATACCCAGCAACAATAAGGGAAGAAGGTCTCTTGCCCTTGTTTACTGGATACTTGCAAGGGAAATACTTAAAAACAGAGGCAAAATAAACAACTACGATGAATTCAAGTATACCATTGAGGACTTTGAGTCTCAGATTTAATCTGAGATATTGAATTCCCCAACGCTTTTGATTCTTTTAATTTCAATATATTTTGGCTCATCCTTAAAGATGCTTGCCAGTACCATCCTTTTTTTAACTGCGCCTGCCACTCTCACAGCTCTGCTTATTTCATACCATTCCATATTCTGGCCTGTAACGTGAAGAAGGAATTCAGAATGGTTCTCCAGGCTCTCTTCATATGCCCTGAAGGTGCATCCATATTTGAAACCAGTTTTCACAATCATTCCCCTCTTTACAAGATCTTCATAAATAAGTGCTGCTTCCGTTTTTTTGCCTTCGCCCGTTATTATATGGGTTTCCTGTTCAGATAAAAAGGAGAGGGAACCGATTCTGTCGCCCATCCATTCTGGTACATCCTCCTGTCTTGCTATGGCCCTGTTGCCTATTCTCACTGGATCAACTCCATGTAGAATCTCAATCCTGTTCTTCCCGCTAATATTAACAAAATTTAACTTATAATATGTAACATCCCCATCATCGTCAACTGAAGCTACGTTTCCACCGGAGATATCCATGAGCCATTGAAATGATATTTTTTCATTTTCCCTTACGGGCACAACCTTTCGCCTCTGGGACTGTTTCTCGCTTTTCCTGACGACATAGAAAAAATCCTTTTCTATATTTATTCTTGTTCCCTCCTCCTTCAGTTCAAGGTATGCCTTTAGCCTATGCATATCATCCTCCTCAAGGATTGAACCCATGAGGGATATTTGAGATTTAAAAACACCATTGAGCGGTTCAATTCGATTTCTTAAATAGAGATATATGGCTTCATAGGGTTTTAGAAATATTGTCTTTCCCTCTACATTTCCAACAGAATATTTATTGTGGATATATATGGCGCTTCTATCCCCGGATATTTGAAATACCATATTGCCACATATGGCCAGATGCTTTCCATTAGAATTTTCCATTTTTCCTTTCCAGAAGCGTCTGCGCTATATCTTCCAACATTTTCCTGACCGTTTCAGGCATTTTCGCAGAAACCATATAGACAGGTATTTTATATGAGTTAGAAAGAGGTTCAAGATCTTCCTGCCATGTTACGGCCTCATATTTTCTGTCTATCTTGGTTGCTGCCAGAATAAGATAGGGTTTTCTCTCAAGTATGGAAACGAATCTTACAAACTTCCTGATCTCGCCTTCGTTAAGAGTTTTTGTAACATCTGTTACCATAATTATGGCACTGGAACCTGACATTATCTTTTCATTTTCCATAAAACCGTCTATTTCCTGGAAAATGAATTCGTTCTCCACCGTCTTTCCCTTATAGTTCACAGATATCTTCTTTCGTAAAAGCCCTCTATTTTCTAAACTACCACTGTCACTGTCATATACTATTCTTGAAATCAAGGAACTTTTGCCGGATCCAGAGGTACCAACTACGCTTACCTTCCATATAAACCGGCTTGAAATCATGCGTCAAGATTTTTTACTTGATTATAACAGTTTTCCTTCTGGCAAAAAATAGCAATTGTGATCATATAATAGATTGTTCATAAGATCATACCCTCCATGTACGAATATTTAATAAGGCATATGTTTATTTTTTAACTTGGATTTCCCTTATATGAAATTCACATTTTCAAATAATCTTATGGGCATGAAGCCCTCTGAGATTAGGGAGCTGAATAAGATGGCCTCAACCCCTGGACTGATATCCCTTGGGGGAGGGATGCCAAGCCCTGAGACTTTTCCTAAAAAGGATCTTGAAGAGATCATGGATTACGTAATGGACAATTATGCCGATCTTGCCCTGCAGTATGGAAATACTCTGGGCAACGAAGATTCAAGAAAGATCATTGCAGAAATGCTTTTCAAGACAGAAGGTTTTCAGACAACGTCGAAGAACATTATTGTGAATTCCGGTTCCCAGCAGGGGCTTTATGAACTTGCCGTTGTTCTTGCCAATCCTGGTGACACCATAATTACGGAGGAACCAACCTATGTTGGTGCAGTGTCTGCTTTTTCAGCCAATATGCTTAGAATGGAAGGTGTTGATATAGACAGACATGGAATGATTGTGGAAAAGCTGGAAGAAAAGATCAAGTATCTTATGTCAGAGGGAAGGAAACCCAGATTTATCTATGTGATTCCAACGTTCCAGAATCCCACGGGATATTCAATGGATGAAAACAGAAGAAAAAACCTTATTGAGATTTCAGAAAAGTATGAAATACCACTTGTTGAGGATAACCCATATGGACAGCTCAGATATTATGGAAACCCGATAAAATCCATAAGAGCCATGAAGGGCGGGGAGAATACCATATATCTTGGAACGTTTTCCAAGGTGATGACTCCTGGTCTGAGACTGGGATATACAGTAGCGCCTGACGAGGTGATGGAAAAATTCAACCTGATAAAGCAGGCACTGGATCTTGCCACGAACTCCTTTTCCCAGTATGTTGCCCTTGAATATGTAAGGAGAGGGATTATTTACAGGCAAATAGAGGAAAATAAAAGAATATACAGGGTAAAAAGAGACAGGATGATCCAGGCATTGCACGATCATATGAATGGCATGGCGGAATGGTCAGAACCCGAAGGTGGCATGTTTGTATGGGCCACAATGAAAGAGGATATTGATACCAGGGCGATGATACCCCAGGCAATTAAAAATGGTGTTGCCTATGTGAGTGGGCAGGCATTCACCACAAGAAATGGCCAGAAGAAAAGTATGAGGCTGAATTTTACCTTTGGGACACCGGATCAGCTTGAAGAAGGCATTAAGAGAATTAAGAAAACGGTGAATGAACACCTTGGAAGATAGAAACATAACCATAGTCGCCGGTTCCTTCGGCCATTTCCATAAAGGGCACAGAAAACTTCTGCAGGCTGCCGCAGATACTGGGAATTACCTTATCATAGGCCTTACATCGGACGATTATGGCAAAAGGACAAAAAATTATAACTTTCCAGATTTCGAAAGAAGAAAAAAGCCTATCATGGATTTTTTGGACAGGATCAATTGCAGATATGAAATTAAGGAATTGAGAGATAATACAGGCGATTCCACAACAAATCCACAGTACAGGGCAATAGTTGTTTCCAGGGAGACGGAAAAAAATGGAAAGATCATAAATGAAAAAAGGAGAAAAAATGGCCTCGATAATATGGAAATCATAACTGTTGACCTTGAGATTGCACAGGATTATTTTCCCATAAGTTCAAGGAGAATCGAAAATGGAGAGATTGATGAGGAGGGTGTGAGAAAAAAACCCATCAGGATTGGTGTCTGCACCAATTTATATCCCACGGACCTTAAATTAAATAACATTTTCCAATCTTTTTTCCAAACAAATATGATTCAGACAGAGTTTATTGAAAATATTGATGATTCTTCCAGAGTGGAAGATTGCCTCATGGACAGGGACTATTCTTTCAAATTTGAGTTGACAGTCTTTTACCACAGGATTACAGGAACAAATATGTCTCTCCTGAGGTGCCTCTCCCTTGACAGGTACGGGACATTTACAATTGGCGAAAGTTCTTCCATAATGATTCCTGAATCGGTTCACGATGCCCTCATCAGGAATTTTAGGGTAAACCAGGAGATGGGTTCTTTCATTGGAAATGAAAGAATCATGGAGATGGCATTCCAATCACTGGATTCTGCAATGTTTCCCAGGAAGGTGCCGTGGAAATATGAAAATATGGATTACTTCAAGGAAAAGCCGTGAAAGACTACTTCTGCCTGAACATTTCTATGATTGAGGCCAGGAGCCACAATACGAGAAAAGATACACACAGGAAATAGGCAATTACGTACATGAATGCAAAGGATAAATTCAATATTCCCGGTCCTGTGGGGATAAAAAATCTTCCTGGCATACCCTGGAATGTGGTGGCACCAACTTGATTCAAAGGCATTGTCCACACCATTTTTCCAGGTATTGTATATCTGTGCGTATGCAATGAAAATATTTGAAAACCATGGATCAGAGGATGGAATATATGCCCTGAAGAGAAGGATCTGAATTTATAAAACATTGCATGAGAACATGTTAATGGGAAATAAAAATTTTATCTGTATGATTTTTTCGGTAAATTTTTTATGCCCATTAAGGGTGAATATAAAATTAGTAAGGGATATGTTCAGGATGTGTATGGTCAGAAACAATAGACATATAAACCTGTTTGAAATGTTAAAACGATAATCATGGTAACAAAAGAGGAGATTCTGGAAGAGCTCAAGATTGTAGAGGATCCCGAAATAGGAATGGATGTTGTCAACCTCGGACTAATTTACGATGTTCAGATAGATGGAGATAAGGTTTACATTAAGATGACCATGACAGCCCCAACCTGCCCGGTAACACCCTGGATACTTTCAGAGGTTCAGAAAATAGTCGAAAATATGCCGGGAGTGGAAATGGCCGATGTGGAACTTGTATGGGAGCCACCCTGGAAACCTGATATGATGTCAGATGAGGCAAGGGAAGCACTGAACATGTGATTATGTCAAAATTAAAATTTTTTATAGCGTAATTTTTTCCTCATATCCCATTGGAATTACATATGAGATCCACAGAGCCATGAGTTCTTAAAACTGTAGCCTTTATATATAGTTTAAATATAGCCATATTGGTTTTTATGAGTGAGAGAGAAAAAATCAACATAGAAAACATAGTCGCATCAACATCACTGGCTGAGCACCTCGATCTGAGCAAGATTGCCCTTGCCCTGGAAGGATCTGAATATGAGCCTGAGCAGTTTCCAGGGTTGATTTACAGGTTGCATGAACCCAAGACAGCTGTACTTATTTTCAGAAGCGGAAAAGTTAACTGTACAGGTGCCAAAAACCTCGCAAATGTAAGGCTTACCATTCAGACAATCATAGGAAAACTTAAGAAGGCAGGGATTGAAGTCTATGACAATCCGGACATTGTTGTACAGAACATAGTTGCTGTGTATGATCTTGAATCTGACCTCAACCTCACCCAGATTGCAATGTCTCTTGGTCTTGAAAATGTTGAATATGAGCCGGAGCAGTTCCCTGGACTTGTATACAGAGTGGAAGAGCCAAAGGTAGTCCTTCTTCTTTTCGGTTCAGGAAAGGTTGTGTGCACAGGAGCCAAGGAAGAGAGCGAAATAGAGCAGGCGGTAATCAAGGTTAAAAAGGAACTTCAGAAAGTGGGGTTAATTTAAACCTGACTTTAATTTTTCAAAAATTTGATCAAGAACGACTGTGGCGTAAATTCCCCTTCCGAGTGAGAATTTTACAACTTTTTTGTCAGAGATTTGAAAATCAATCGGAATAAATCTTATACCCCGATAATTTCCAGTTGAGCTCAGATCTGGTTTGCCCTGAATATTGAAAGATTTGAATTCTATGCCCTCCCTTTCCATTATGGAATTTAAAATCTCTCCTGAAATACCCTTTTGCTGAGAGGTATTTGTTCCAATTAGCGGTGCCAAAGCAACCACCTTTCCATCCTCTGACATTTTCCTGATCCTCTGAATGTTGAAAGAATCCACTTCTATTATTCTATTTTCATCCATATTCCAGTATGTGTCCACAGGCGATACGAAATCCCCAATTTCCACGGATAAGGGATTGCCCAAAATCTTCTTTCTTTCATCCAAAATTCTGTTAAAGAGTATGGACTGATATGCATGCACAAACATGATCCTGAGGCTTCTTGGAATTGCCTCAAGGGCTTCGCCATAACCTTTTCCCGCCAGGAGTTCATACATCATTGCCCTTTCAAACTGAAGATGCTCCGGGAATTCTTTCACACCCCTAGAAAAGTTCCAGTCCCTGTAAAGATTCATGCGGTAATCATCTGTGTCAATGGAAGGATCTGCTAAATATTCCTTTACGGCAGATTCAAAGCCCTCCTTCACAAGTTTTTCCCCTACAATATGGGTATTATACCGGATGCTCCCAAACCTTTGAATCCCAAAATAGTTCCAGAATCCTCCGGAATTTAATATTGACATAAATGATTCTCTTATTTTTTCAACTTCTATTCCAGTTTCAACCTTTATGCTGAACCTGTTTCCTGTAAGATCGCCAAGATTGAGAAGCCTGTCAGTTTTAAACCTTTCAACAACCTCGCAGTCCCTTATATTGATTCTTTCCGGTATTCTTTCGGCATTTATGCAGAAATATTGCTCAGTTAGAGCCCTCTTATCCTTTGTTCCCGCATATGTTATTCTCTTTCTGCTGATTCCAAGATATCTGGCAAGATAGGAAACGAAATGATTTGTTTCCCAGTTATTTAACCTTATTTTTAAAACGGTGTAAGGTCCCGATGGATTTTCCGAAATTCTTTCAGATATTTCGAAAACCTGGAAATCACCGGGTTCCATCTTTATTTTATATGCTTCCATTTTCACACATAGGTTTTGATTATTTTATATGCATTGTCCCTTTCCACAGGAACCATTCCGATCCCCTTAAGTGCCCTTATGATGGTTTCCTTTCTCAGGTTCCCCACCATCTTTCCTGTGGCAGGAATAACCTTCTCATCATATATTGTTCCACCCCAATCGTTTGCACCAAAATATATGGACATCTGACCCATTTCAACACCGTTGGTCAGCCATGATGACTGTATTATGGGCAATTCCCTGTTGAAAACAATTCTTGATATGGCTATATTTCTAAGAACCTCTTCACCCCCAACCCTTCTGTTAACAAGGCCATCCCTTTCAAGCTTTGTGTTTCCTGGCTCAAAGTTCCAGGGTGTGAAGGATAGAAATCCATGATATTTCTTCTGTAGCTCAAGAATAGAAAGAAGATGATCTGCCCTGTGATAGGCATTTTCAACATGGCCAAACATCATTGTGGCGCTTGTCTTTATGCCCATGCTGTGGGCAGTTTCCATCACATTTAACCACTGCTCGCCGCTATTTACGGGTCTTCCAAGAACCTTTCTAACATCTGCTGAAAATATTTCTGCCCCTGCACCGGGAATTGTTTCAAGGCCGCTTTCCCTGAGGGATTCCAATACGTCCCTGAGGCTGGTCTTTTCCTTTCTGGCAATAAAGGATATTTCTGATGTGGAAAGCCCATTTATCCCGATTTCTGGAAATTCTCTTTTAATCTTTCTGAATAGATCTGTATAGTATTCCAGAGGGAGATCTGGATTTACTCCGCCCTGAATCAGCAGCTGCCTTATGCCATAGGCGGAATGAAACTGCCTGAGCCTTTCAACAACCTGCTCAGCAGTCATGGTATATGAATCTTCCTCATTCCCTGTCCTGTAAAAGGCACAGAAATTGCATCTCACATTGCATATATTTGTGTAATTTAAGATCATATTAGATACAAAGCTTACCTGCCTTCCCGTGATCTTATCGGTCAATATTCTGGCTGCATAACCAAGTTTCTTTATATCGACCTCATTATACATGAATGCAATTTCATCCCTGCTTATTTCCCCACCGGTTCTGGCTTTTTCAAGAATATCAATCATGGGGTCACTCACGTTTAGCATCATAATATACCGATTCTATGTTAATAGATAAAGAATTGTTATTATTTTCTTTATATTATGACATTTATCCGGGAATAGATATGGGAAAAAAAGAAAAATTAGGATCATCACATTTTCACGAAGGTTCAAATAGCAACGACAATCAAAACATCTGAGATAACAGGGGATTTGGAATAAAATGTTTGAAATTCCTGTGCTAACAATCTTTTTCTACACAACCCAATAACATATTTGAGCGTTTGTGGTATATATTCTAACCAAAGCTACCCGCACCGAAGTTGGAGGAATTAAAAATTAATAATAAAATTCAGTATTTTTTATACTTATGTTGAAACCTAAAAATAATGCAAAAAAAATTTTAAAAAAACGTTATAATTGAAGGGGACATGTCTTAATCATGTTTAACTCATATTCAACAGATTACTGGAAAGATCTCAGCATATCTAGCCACAGGTTTACTGTGGAAGAGGCAAAGGAAATGCTCGAGACCATGAATGTTCACGAATTAATGGCCCTTGCAGATTCGCTCACGGATTATGAGATAGGAAACAGAGTGACCTTTGCAGTTTCATATAATATTAATTACAGCAACTATTGTGCTGCAAGCTGCCCCATATGCGCCTTTTATGTTCCGGCAAAGATAAGAGGGAAGACTGACAGAGGCTACGAACTGAGCATAGAGGATGTGAAAAAGGAACTTGAAAAGGCTAAAATGTATAATCCAACAGAGATTCACATTGTGGGTGGATTCAACCCCTATCTGCCCATAGAATATTATGAAAACCTTTTCTCAACGGTTAAAAAATATATGCCTGAAAGCACACTGAAGGCTTTGACCATACCTGAGATAGATTTTATTGCGAGAACCACAGGCAACTCCTTAAGGGAAACGGTGCAGAGATTCCATGATGCTGGAATGGAAGCGCACACCGGTGGTGGTGCGGAAATATTTGATGCTGAGGTAAGAAAAATCATTACAACACCTGAGAAGATAAGTGGTGAAAAATGGCTCGAAGATGCAAAGATAATTCATTCTATGGGTATAAAGGGAAATTCCACCATGACATATGGTCACGTTGAAAAATGGGAACATATTATAGATCACATGCTCAGATTGAGAGATCTTGAGGCGGAGGTTCCCGGTTTTCTTTCCTTTATTCCTTTAAAATATAGCCCTGAGAATACACCTCTCTTAAAAATGGGGAAAGTTAATGGTCCATCTTCCGGTGAGAAGGATCTGAAAGTCATTGCCCTTGCCAGAATCCTAATGGGACATCATATTAAAAATATCAGCGTTTACTGGGTAGCTATGGGAAAGGGCATCGCCCAGATGGCACTCACAGGTGGAGGAAACGACCTTGTGGGTACGGCTGCAAGCGAAAAAATATTTGGAGCAACAAACAGAAGGGAACAGACAACAGTGGAAGAACTCAGCGCAATGATCAATGAGATCGGCAAGGTTCCTGCCAAGAGGGACACATTTTACAATATCAGGGGATACTTTTGAATTCCTTTGCCCTGATAAATCTTATACATAGTGACCCTCTTGCAAAGCATTTGGAGAGGGATTTCATAATCAGAAGGGGTACAACCAGGGAAAATCTTAAACTCCTTCTTTCCGGGCAGACAGATTACTCCATGATTTCCATAGTGGACTATTTTAAACATATTAATGAACTGGATCTCGTTTATGGACCGACCATTACAGGAAAAATACATTCAATGTCCAATCTTTTAATATCAAGGGGCCTTGACCCCTATCCTGGAATGAACATAGCAGTTACATCGGAAACTGAAACAACAGCTTTCTATTTAAGGGAAATTGTGGACGAAATGTATCCAGGGACGAAATTAATAAGAAGCAAGAGGAGCGCCGCGGAAGAACTTCTTTCAGAAGAGGATTTTGCACTTGTAATAGGGAATAATGCATTAAAAATATATGAAACAGATTTCAGAGTTGTTTTCGATGTTACCAAAATGTTTTCCAAAATATTTGACCTGTACAGTATTTACGCAGTCACGGCAATGAAAAAAGACAGTGGCCTGGAAAGATCAATTGAGGGTAAATTTGAGGTTGAAGAATGGGAAAAGAAAGAACTGGTGGACCAAATAAGCTCGAAATATGGAATAAGCGGGAACATACTGGCCAATTATTTTGCTGCCATAAGTTATGACTTTGACACAGTGATAGAAAAGCAGATTAAAATAATAAAGGAAATGTATGATGAAAAGAAGGAGAATATTTTCACAAAATGAGTGAAAAAATAGGAAATCAGTTTTTTTAAAATACTGTTTCTGGCTGGAAATCACATATGGTTGATTCCATCCTCAATTACTTTGAATATTACAGCAAACTTCAAGATGATCGTGATAATGAATGTAAACTATACAGAATAAGATATGAGATCGGGAATAACATATGGTTGTTTGCCAGTCTTTATGAAGAAATGATATTTTGCAACGCACTGGCAGTTTTAATGAAAGAGGCGAATGGGATACAAGAGCTTGCAAAATCACACAGGAAATGCCAAACTCTGATCTGCTTTATACAGGAAGTCTGGAATTCGCCCTAATCATGGAGTGCAGTAAAGTGGGAATTGAAATGGAACACGTTAGAAAGGCTCCTGAATCGTCATGATGAAATTTGAGATAGTAAGGCTGGATGTGTTTACAGTGAAAATTTACCTGATCTTCCTTTACAGAAAATTGTAACTAAAGGGATTTAAGAAATTTCAGAATTCTACAGGAAGGAGGAAAGATGCTGTGGCCAGATTATTATGTATTCTAAACCGGATAGTAGAAATGCATAACCAGTTTAGTTAAGGATGATCTGCGGAAATGCATCCTTCACTGGGGCAATATTTCGATTTAAATTTTCCCTTGCTGGACCGACTCAGTTTTCCATAAAATTAACGGATGAAGTAGATTAGTTAGAGTATGAAAAAAGTCTGCAATTCAAGACATATGAAAAATTTATGTACTTATATACTCTTACAATTCATGTTTGCAGATAAGTTAAGCAGGGTTAAGGAGGGGCTTACCTTCGATGATGTTCTTGTTTTGCCGAGCAGATCCCCGATTGAGCCCAGAGAAACTGATATAAAAAGCAGATTTTCAAGACACATAAATCTGAATGTTCCCATTTCCAGTTCTCCAATGGATACGGTAACTGAATGGCAGATGGCCGTTGGAATGTCCAGAACAGGGGGAATAGGGATAATCCACAGGAATATGTCCAGAAACGAAGAAGCTGCCATGGTGAGGAAGGTCAAGAGAGAGGAATCCCTCATAATTAGAAATGTGCATACCATTGATCCTGATACGCCTGTGAATGTGGCAAGAAGCATAATGGAAGAAAAGAATATTGCTGGTTTTCCTGTTGTCAGGGGAGAAAAACTTGTGGGTATCGTCACAAAAAGGGACATAGAGTTTGCAGATGAAAAGAAGGAAAAGATATATGACATAATGACAAAGGATGTTGTATTTGCCAGGGATAACATAAGCCCGGATGAGGCCAGAAGGATACTTTATGAGAACAGGATTGAGAAACTGCCACTGGTAGATGAAAATGGAAAAGTTGTCGGTCTCATAACCTCAAAGGACATTGTAACAAGACAAAGGTTTCCCCATGCCACAAGGGATGAGGATGGACAGCTTATGGTTGGTGCAGCAGTTGGGCCATTTGATATTGACAGAGCCCATTTAATGGTAAAGGAAGGTGCGGATGTTATTGTTATTGATACAGCCCATGCCCACAACGACAATATTATTTCTGCCCTCAAAAAAATGAGAAAGGAGATAGATGTGGATATTGTTGTGGGAAACATTGCCACAAGACAGGCCGCTGAAGACCTGATTGCTTGCGATATTGACGGCCTTAAGGTTGGAATCGGCCCTGGGTCCATATGTACAACAAGGGTTGTGGCAGGAATTGGAGTTCCCCAGATAACTGCCATATCTGACGCAGCAGATTACGCAATGGAACATGATGTACCCATAATCGCGGATGGTGGAATAAGATTCTCAGGAGATATTGTGAAGGCAATTGCAGCAGGAGCTGAGTCTGTCATGCTTGGTTCACTCCTCGCCGGAACCGATGAAAGCCCGGGATCAGAGATGATCATTAATGGAAGGAAATACAAAACATACAGAGGCATGGGTTCCATAGGTGCACTCTCAAAGGGTTCTGACAGATATGGGAAGTTCAGCGGAAGCAAATTTGTTGCTGAGGGTGTGGAAGGTGCAGTGCCCTACAGAGGAAAGGTTGATGAGGTCATATATCAGCTCAGCGGAGGAATAAGGGCAGGTATGGGCTATGCAGGCTGCAGAAATATTAAGGAATTGAGAACAAAGACCCAGTTCATAAAGATAACAAACAGCGGTCTGAGGGAAAGCCATCCTCATGACATCAGGGTTGTATCAGAACCACCAAACTACCAGATGTTTACCAACTAATTTTTTTGCAATAGATTTGCATATATTTTTCAATTAAGTATGAAAATTCCTATTTATTTTTAATTTAATCCTTCTATTGATCAAAATGGATAAGATCAAAATTATTGCAGCAGTGGCAGGGATCCTGATGATTATTTTCGCGGGAGCCTTTGCCTATACCTATTCCATATATGGAAGTGCCAGCACAAAGATAAACAACCAGCAGGATTCTGTTGTTCTGGGAGATGCCTTTTCCCACTGGAACGACATATCCATAGAGAATGCATCCCTCCTGCAGACACAGTATGCACCCAATGCTGAACTGCACTGGATAGGCGGTCCACTTTCAGGCACATACAGTGGAGTTTCAAACATAACGGCAACATGGAATAAATTCTTCAACCTGTGGGGAGCTGTATGGTTTTATACCATATCCCCACCCACTGTCAGTGTAAACAGTTCAGGTGCAATGGTTACTTCACAGAACCAGTTTGTCCTCACACCAACCTCCGATCCATTACAGGCCCAGTTCCTGAACATCTCCTACGAACTTACGTATACAAAAACATCTTCGAACCAGAATGGAGGATACCTGATACAGAATGAGGTATGGAAGATAACAGCAGCCGGCTTTGTCAGTGTGAATCAGAACAATGCCTTATACAATGATGCTCTGCAGCTTGCATTCAGCCACTGGAACAACATTGCAATTGAAAACATATCCACTGTAATGAATCAGTATGCATCCAATGCAACCCTTAACTGGGCAGCCGGACCACTCAAGGGAGTGTATAATGGAACTGCAGCAATAAACATGACCTGGACAAAATTCTTCGGCCTGTGGAATGCAGTATGGTTCTATACAGAATCTCCTCCTGTGGTAAATGTCAGCGGTAATGTTGCAACAGTCAGCGCAACCGTTCAATTTGTAGTACAGAGTTCATCCAATCTCTCCAAGTTCCAGTACATAAATGTAACATACACACTGAAATATTACAACTTCGGATTCAATGAAAAGACCGGAATGTTCCAGTACGAGATTGTGTATGAGAACTTTGACAACACTGCGATTGGAAATCTAAACAAGGTGTGAACCATAGAAGAATTAATTAATATTTTTTTTAATATCCATAAACGGATAGAAAATTGGACAGAAATATGGAGAGGCTTCTATGGTACGTACTTGGTGCAACGAGAGGTGGCCCCATGAGGCTCTCCATATTGAAAATTTTAAAGGAAAATCCATCAAATGCCCACAGAATTTCTGAGGTTCTTTCAGTCAACTACAGAACAGTTGAACATCACGTCAAGGTGTTGCTTGAAAATGAATTAATTGTACAGCAGGGGAACGGCTATGGAAAGGTATATTTTCTATCACCAAGAATAGAGGATGAATTTGATCTTATAGAGGAGTTTTTAAAAAGGAAAGGTGTTGTTAAATGAGTGGTTTTTACTGGTGGGTAAATATTTCAATTTTATTGATTGAACTGGTTTTTTCAATGGCCATAACATCCATATTCATATCTGAAAATTTGAAGATAAGGAGAAAAGCATTCTCGTACATTATTATGCTTGGTTCAATTTTTATCGTTCAAGATTTGGTTTCAATATTTTTTTACTACTATTTTTCGCTCCAATATGGTTCAGTTCTTGCTATCCCCCTTCTCATAATAAATCTGTTCGGAATATCTGCCCTGCTTTTGATATATAAGATTCTTAACTTTTAAAATCTTATTCTTATGGATTGAATATGTATACATGGTATCAAGATTAATGCTAATGGTCAGGTCATCAGATGAGCCTAGATATGGAATCATAGTACGTAGAATATGCCAGTCATGGTTTGATCAAAATCCTCAAAGAATAGTGTAAAGTAAACCGGGATTAAAGTAAGATTGTTTATTTTCAGGCTCTGATGATCATTACAAATAGATAGAATTTAAGCCTGAAGAGAATGCCAATTTATGAAGTTCTTAATCTCCAGCGTAAAATTCGTTGCATCCAGCTTCAATAGCCATTGTAATATGTAAGGCACTGGCAATATAGATATGGTTTTTATCACAACATCCCAGCTTTTTTCCATTATGCCTTCTGATAAGGTGATTATCTTTATTCTTCCTATCTTCTTGATCCTTGAAGTCTCATTAGAAAATTTGCCTGTAACTTCATCCAGCCCTTCTCCTGTAATTCTTTTCTGCCGATGTGCCCTGCCAAACACTCCAGTAACCTCTCCCATCTTACAGATATTGAAATAAAGCATAACATTTCCCAGATAAGCTTCATTGTATTGTGCGCGAATAAATTCAGAGCCAGTTTCATAGATATACCTTTTTACAAGGACCCTGCTGTCCTGATATGCTACTTTCTCTGTTACCCCTCATGCCCTTATCAGGTCAGACACATTGCCCTCTGGTTTAATCGGCTCAAAATCAAGTTCAGATTTATCATATTTTGCAAATTTCATCAGTAATTTGCCTGAGTTTAAACACGGTTAGTTTTCAATAGCGTCCTCTAGGATAAAGCCTATGTCATGGCCAGATGTAATGCGAGATCCTTGAGTTCCATCCAGATCTGCTTATCTATGGATATGCTGGTTTTCATTTTCATACAAAATTAAATGGTATATTGGCATAAGATTTTCTACCTTTATACCAAAAACTATAGGCAATGAAAACGCCCCCTAAATCCGATAGAATTGACAGGAAAACACTGATAGGAATACACTCCAATGGCCTGAGTGCAGAAAAATGGTTAAACCGGAGATACAGGATGCACAGCCCAATGCATCACTTTCCCTGAGGTCTATGCCTTTCATCGCTGAAAGGAAAACTGCAGAGAGGCTTCCTGCAACTAGAGTATCAGGCATAGTGAATGACATATTTGAAATGACGGTAAAGGAAGATGAGATTATGAATATAATCCATCTGCCTTCAAAACATCTGGGACCGGCATACCTATCCATTGTAAGAAGGATAAGGATATCAGAATCCAGTTACACTGACAAAACATCATGCTGTTGAATGGAGAGAACTGGTAAATGTGAGTATTCTTAGGAGATGCTGAATCCCTTTAGTTAATAAGAACAGGATCAAATTATATTATGGAGTAAGTGCGGGGTAAACATGATGGTATGGATATGGAGGACAGGGAAAAGAACACGCTTTACAGAGATTCAGCATCAGTAACAGAAACAGAGATGCAAACATTTCATGACGAATTCATGCAGATTGATGTGCCCTATGAATCGATGAAATGCAAAGGTTTTGTGAGAAACATTCCCAAGAAAAAGTGGGATGATCTCTTCAGGTTTGTAATTGATCGGTCTTTTGAATCAACAAACAACAGGACAGAGAGATCGGTAAGGCCAATTGTGGCGTACAGGAAAGTGTCAGGAGGATCGAGAGCAGTTAGAGAGAAGAGACTTCACCACACCGAGAATTCGTACAAATTCTCAATCGGAGAATTTGAGGATATTCTCAGGAAAGCCGGCTTCAGCAGTGTGTCCGTTCTGCAGGACTCGGGACGAAGATACGGGTTGTTCACGGCTACAGTGTGAGGGCAGCAGAAGCTGAAGCGATCAGGTTCGTATCGTCTCGCAAGGGATCTTTTTTCCCGGGCGGTGAAGGAAAATATCCACACAACAGTGAACTCCTCTATCCATTTACAAACTGGCTGTGGAAAATTCCGGACCGGAAATCCCACTTCATGAGGGCCGATAACCCCATCTTCACGCTGGACAGGATGGAAGTAGCTGTATGCTGTGTCGCTGTTCTCTTCCTTGAAGTACCGTTTGGTCAGAATGCTGGCATCAAGATATGCGCAAAGCCCCTTCATTTCTCATTTCCCTTATTTCTGTCTCGGAAGATACCTTTCCTGCAAGGTCAGGCCTGTCCATCTCTACTTCCTCCCTGCTTAGATATTCGAATCCAAAACTCAGCTCAAGGCACAGACTTTCAATAATCTCTGCCGGAAACAAAGAACGAAAGGATCCCTCCATATAACCGCTCAGTGTTCTGCCTCTTCTAGATGGCTCCAACTTTGCATTATTCACCACATGTTATTCCACTGATACCGATATTCTGGGCTTGTACATATGGAGGTACAAAAGGTTAGCCGAATTAATCATTTCTTCAATCGAAGTGTAAATTTATTCTCATGGGGGTGAGATTTGCTTAAGATTTTAAGCGAATAGAGATCGACATTTACATCTTCAATAACTGTCTATTCTCACACCATCTATACCATTGAAATGCTTTATGTTACGTGTAATCAGAACCTCATTTTTTCTTGCGCAGATACCTGCAATCATGGAGTCTTCTGGATCGATTGGCAATCCATTCATTCTCTTTTGGGCAAATATCCTTCCCGCTTCTCTTGCAGAATCATCATCAAAACTTATTATTGAGAGACCCTTAAGTATTCGAGTTATCTTGTTTCTTTCCTGTTCCTGTTTTATGCTAAGGGCCACTCCCACAAAGAATTCAAAAATTGAGATGGAGGTAACTGCGATGGTATTTCCGTTTTTTTCAATTTCCTCTGCTTTCTTAATCGCCTCTTCATTAGATTTCATTATGTCTATGAGGAATGAAGTGTCTGCTATCATAATCCATTTAACTCCGCTGCAATTCTATCTATCCTCTCCTTACTCAGTTTCCTCGAATTCCTAATATTTTTCTCTAAAGCCTTTCCCTCTGCTTCCTTTATAATACCCTTTAAATCAAGTACATTTGTCCTGTTTGTAAGTCTATAAATAACGTCTGTAAAGCTTTCATTTCTGGACTTCAGTTCCGATAACCTCAGGTATGCCTCATCAGAGATAGATATGTTTTTGCTTCCCATCTAATCCACACACATATATGTGTGTAAAAAATAAAAGTTTTTTCTGAAATTATAACATGTTGTGCCGCATTTTTCAGTTTATGGCGGTTTTCATTCCTTCTCCAGCATTTTCTCCTTTTATGGGTTTTATCCGGCCCTGATATTGCATACAAGGATCTTCATTTCAATGGCGTCATCATAGTTCCCATCGTATCCGCATTTTCATCATTTATCTGCTCTAGTGCAGGGATATCAGGATCTGATTGAAGTTTTAAGCGAATAACAGCTGTCTTACTTATATTATCTTACAAAAGGACGATCTTATTCAATATCTATCGATCGCCACTGATAGGATTTGTGGCAAAGTACATGCTTCCAGGGAACCACTAATTTTTTGTCCTCTTGTATGCGCTTAAACCGCCCTGAATGATCAGTCTGATTATGCCTGCTAAAATGAACAGAACACCAATTCCAGGGGAACAAGCCCATATTACCGAGCTTACTCTGAACTGGAACATTATAATACCGAAAACAAAGAGCGTTATGCCGCCAACTAGACTCATAATCCCAGTTCTGAAAAACCATGGGTAACTCCTGTCCAAGATGAAGAGAATCGATATACTAAAGAAAACAAGCACAAAAACAATGGGTAAAATTAAAGGCAACGCTGAGACAAAGTTTCCATTGTAACTGAAATAATGAGACAAGAACACAGAGACGTAAAGGAATGTTACACCGATTATGTAGAAAATGACAGATTTGAAAACGTTTTCATTCACTTTTCACACCTTTCAAATTTTGCTGTTTATCTGTATGTCGTTTACCATTGCTCTGCTTAGTCGCTTATACAGGAAATAGGCGCCCAAAGTTGCCAGCGCGAATGAAGTGATCTGGTATGCTATAAAATTACCAC
>JAKADM010000023.1 GCA_021820525.1 Thermoplasmata archaeon | reverse complement strand
TACCATACTTCTTATGGAGCATTCAGAACATAAGTCAATGTTAAAGTTTCTTGATGAACATTCTCCTGAATATCTCTTTGTTGATGGATCTTTAAAGGGGAGATTGTCGCACAGGATAGAAACGCTTTCAATAGAAAAATATGAAAATTTTATGTATGAATACATGAAAACATTGAAGGAACTTATAAGAAAATCCTACGAGAAAGGCACAACACTCATATTTATGGCAAAAAGCAGCTACACTGAATGCCTTAAAAAGTACCTTCTGGAAACTGCACGCAATGATCCCGAAACCGTGAAAATAAAAGAAAAGGAATCTGGGATTTACAGAAATGACCATTACTTGATAAAATCAATTGTAGAGGATATTGGAGAAAGTGGGTATACAACTCCCGTGATGTACAGGAAGAATCTGGAAGGTACAGATATAAATTATGTTTCCTTTGATATCCTGCCAGACCCTGTAGATTTGCCCATAAAGGTGCAGGTATTGTCAAAGGGTTTTATAAAAGAGGATCTGGATCGCAAGCCATACAACCTGGACGAGAAAATAATAAATATATTATTTTACGGTTATACCGGATACAAGGTTTACAACCTCTGGCTGGTTGACGTGGACAAGAAGGTCAAATTCAGGTCCGTTGAAATGGAGAAGATATATATGAGGGCACTGGAAAGAAAACTGGGAATACCATTTTATGAAACAAGAGGTGAAAGGCGTGCAAGAATCAGAGCTTAAGATAGGTTACACAATCGGTGAAAATACTTCAGGAAGGTTCCAATTTGTCATATCGGATGATAGCAATATAAAAAAGTGGGAATACGTTTACCTGAAAATTAAAAATGAAACAGTAATAGGAAGAATTGAGGAAATAAAGTCTAAAAGTGAATTAATGAATGAGGACATGGATTACCAGAGCATTGATAAATATGCAAAGACCGGGATGAATGACTTTGTCAATATATGCATATCCACAATACTTGGAAAACTAAAGGATGGTTATCTCGCACAATCAAGGGAAATAGTAAAGCCCGGTATGCCTGTATACCCGGCAAGTGATGAAATACTCCAGAAAGTATTCTCCTTTAACATGGAAGAATCATTGAATATAGGATCGTTGCCGGACAACAATGTGAATGTTTCACTTAACGTGAATGGATTGCGCAGGCATCTTGCCATACTGGCACAGACAGGAGCCGGGAAAAGCCATACGGCGTCTGTAATAATGGAAGAGTTACTTAAAAAAGGCGCATCTATAATAGTGCTTGACCCACATGCAGATTATGTATTCATGAAAAAAGGCACGGATGGGAAATTTTACTCTGAGGGCATCAGTGTATTCAGGACGCCACTGAGCACAGGCCGGTATACAAACAACGATGTGGGCATAATCAATAATTTCACGATAAGGTTCAGCGACCTTACCCCTGATGACGTAAAGGGGATAATGGATATAAAGGAGGGCTATACAAACCTTATTTCCATAGTGGATGACATATACAAGAAAATGAAGGGAAAGAAGGACCTGAACGATTTCCTTGAAACTGCTGAATCACTCCCGGCGGAAGACTATAAGAAAATCCGCGGAAGGCTAACATTCCTGAAAAAAATTAAGGACATATTCCAGGATTATACAACCGGGATAAATGATTACCTTGGCCCTGGAAAGATGTCTGTAATGGATTTATCCGGCATGGACCAGTTCCTGGCCAATTACTTCTCTTACAGGGTGCTCTCTTCCATTTACGATGTTAAATTATCATCTGAATTCAAATATCCTGTATTCATTTTCATTGAAGAGGCACATAATTTTGTTCCGCCCAGAAGCAACAGCAACATAGCAAAAATGATAAAGAAGATTGCAGGCGAGGGCAGAAAATTCGGAATATTTCTTGTGGTCATTACCCAGCGCCCGGGAAAAATAGATGCAGATGTGCTGAGCCAGTGCAATTCCCAGATAATACTCAGGGTTACCAACCCCTCTGACCAGAATGCCATACTGGAAAGCAGTGAGAACATCACAGGCTATCTGATGGAAGATCTCCCATCCCTTGACACTGGAGAAGCCATAATAGTTGGGGAGATTGTCAAAATGCCAGCTATTGTCAAAATCAGAAACAGGGAAACCATGGCAGGTGGTTCAGATATTGATGTAATAACACTGCTCAGGGAAGCCCGGGAAGAGGTAAGGAAAAAGAATGACCCTTCAGAGATACGGAAAAAGACAAAGGACCTCCTGGGTGAATTTTAATGGCACGATTTCTCCATTTATCAGATACACATCTGGGATACCGCCAGTATATGATGGATTTGCGGGAAGAGGATTTTTATGAATCATTCAATGAGGCAATAGATTTCGGCCTTGAGGAAAATGTGGATTTTTTTGTCCATACAGGAGATTTATTCGATACATGGTCCCCTTCAAACAGGGCAATGAATGAATTTAAGAAAGCAATGATAAAGCTTTATAAAAAAAATAAAACAATGTACCTGATAATGGGGGACCACGACCGACCCAAAAGAACAGATGAGGTAGCTTCCAGAATATTTGATTTTCTGGGAGTAAAGCTCCTTGGAACTGAGGAATTGCAGAGCATTGTAATCAATTATGGTGGTGAAGACATACTGCTTTCCGGAATATCCAACATGAAAGGGCTAAGGAAAAACAGCCTCGTG
>JAKADM010000022.1 GCA_021820525.1 Thermoplasmata archaeon | reverse complement strand
TATGTGGGAAAGTATTCATTCATCACGAGTTCAGGAAGAATTGCAGGTACCATTGTAGGCCTTGGCCTGCTGCAGTTTTTTTATAAGGATGCTTCCATATTCTGGCTGATTATATCTGTACTCACCTTTGTAACTGCCCTATGGTTCTTTTCCATGAGCCCTTCATTCCTGAAAAGTTCAAAAAGAGTAATAGCATCTTCCCAATCCTAAAGAATATTAACCCTTGATATAATTCACTTCCATGACATTTGAGCTTCAGGTCGATTCAATAAAATATGGAGACAGGATTCCTGACAGATATACATGCAAGGGAGAGAACATCTCTCCAGAAATAAAATGGAAGGATTCCCCATCATCGTCAAAGGAACTTGTTCTGTTTCTGGATGATCCAGACGCCCCAAGGGGAAATTTCGTTCACTGGGTGATCACCGGCATATCACCATCGCTGACATCCCTTCATGAGAACGTGGAAAAATCTGAAAAGACTCCTGAGGGTTGGATACAGTTGAAGAATGATTTTGGAAAGTTCGGTTATGGTGGTCCCTGTCCACCTGGAAGCCAGGTTCATAATTATGTATTCACCCTGTATGCACTCGTTTCTCCACTTACTGAGGAGGACAGAAAGGACAGGGAATCCCTAAGAAAACTGTGTGAAATGAGAATGGTTAAAAAGGTAACATGGATATTCCCCTATGGAAAAAAGTGAGCCACCATTCCGTATTCTGGTAATGGCAGGTGGAACGGGTTCAAGGATGGATTTTCCTGATAAGGGTATCCTGCTTGTTCAGGGGCAGACACTCATAGGCAGAAATCTTTCAATGCTTTCGTCCTATTCTGACGAAATATACATTGCAGTCTCTCCAAAAACAACTATAACCAAAAAGGTGTTTGAAAATACTTATAAGATAATTGAAACAGAAGGCAATGGATATTCTGAGGATTTGAATTATTCTCTTAAAAGAATAGACAGGTATCCAATTTTAACCGTGGCAGCTGATCTTTTTATAGAAAAACCAGACGTAATTAGGAAATTTATTGAATTTGCCAGAACAAAGGGGAAGGGAATAGTAACATTGTTATCGGATGGCCTTTTCTGCGGGTTGAGTTATTTCTTCTCTGATCCGGAAAGGATTGGCGAAGAACTGTTCTTCACCATGGACGTGAAGGGCAAACAGGTGAGAAACATAAACACAACCATAGATTTTTTCGCTCTTATAAATAGAATGAATAAGCTGACTAAGTGATAGGAAATGGTAAACAAGGAAAAGGTAAAGAAATTCTTATCGTACTTTTCTGTATTCAACAGGAATAGGGATGCCGCAGTTATTAGCATAATCGGCGGCATAATCACTATGATTGTTGCAGTTATTATACTGGATTTGATAATAATAGGAAAGCAAATCTCGGAAAGTAATATTATTTTGATAATGATTGGCGGGATAATTCCAGCCATTATGGAAATCGCAGGTGGACTTGCCATGTGGTTCAGGGAGAGGTTGAACAGAATTGCAGGGGCCATAGTTATACTTGGTTCATTGCTTTCTTTGCTGGACACCGAGGGGGGGCTGGCCATCGGATTCTTTCTTTCAATCTTTGGTGGCTTAATGAGTTTGATGTATCATTCCCAGAATGGCAGATTTTCAACGCAGGATTAAATTATTAAAAAGATGAAAACCTTACAGTTTTAAAAATAATCCTGGAACTCGGTAACAATGGGACATATTCGCCATATATTGGTATCAATATTTACGTTAATGTTCAAATACGCATTTCATCCAATATTATGTGTGTAATTTAAAGGAAATTTACCTGATAGGATTTAATAACAATTAACAATTCTCATGGCATGAACAACATAACGGCCTATCTTCTATTTGTGCTTATTGCAATAGTCTTCTTCTTTATTGGGGCGTGGTTCTACAGGTTTGTCCTCTGGTATCCAAGAGGGCGAAAATCAGTTACCGGAGCCAAAAGCCTTGTTGGAAAAGATGCCACAGTCGTCAGGGATAATGGTACCGTCCTTGTTGTTAGGGTGGACGGTGTCAACTGGAATGCAAAATACAACGGTTCTAATAGGCCTGAGGTTGGCAATGTCCTTAAAATAAAGGACGTAAGTGGGTTATATCTGATATTGGAGGAGAACCAGGGTGGGAATTGATTGTTCAGATCTCGGAAGGGCCCTGCTGATAATGAGGGATGGCTCACGAAAGTTGCTCTCCCTAGAAGAGACAGTTGAAATATGCAACGAATCATTGGAAACAGGAAAGGAATTCCATGAAATAGTCAAGAGGAAAGAACCACAGGTTAAGGTAATCAGGTTTATTCAGGACTGGGAAGAAGAATGAAATTAGAATCGGAAGATATCTCCTGTGAAGTCAATCCTCGAGGAGCTTATGTTGAATGGGTGAAATTCAGGAACAATGAAATAATCAAAACATCAGGGGATGGCCACAAAACTCATGGTGGAATCGCCCCTTTATTCCCATATGCCAACCGAATCAAGGATGGATCATATTTTTTCGAAGGAAAAGAATATTCCTTTGATAAGGAAAAGGATGGCAATTCGATCCATGGGTATGCAAAGGATATGCAGTGGGACATCGTTGAAAATGATGAGAGTTCAGTCACAATGCAAACGGATCTGTACAGAGATGGGCAGTATCCTTTCAGGGTAAGATGCACCATTCATATATGCATATCAGGTTCAAGATTCTGTGAGGTCGCTCGCTTCCACAATTATGGTGATCAACCTGCTCCATTATCTCCAGGGTTTCATCCATACTTTGCTGTCGGTAATGAATGGACTGTTTCTCTTGAAAAAAGGGCACTTAAATCCATAAAGATGGATGAATACTTTCCATCTGGAAATTATCTTGAATTCTACCGGAATATAAGAAAAAAGAAGGCCGGCCATTTTGATGATCTCTTCAAATACAGTGGCCATATAAAGATACTCGGAGAGAAATATACT
>JAKADM010000001.1 GCA_021820525.1 Thermoplasmata archaeon | reverse complement strand
CGGTAATAAATAATGAAGATAAGGCGGTATCTCCAATAATTGCTACCATACTTCTGATAGCAATAACGGTGGTTCTTGCAGCAACCCTTGTGACCATATTGGGAGGGTTCACGCACGGTGTTAGCAATACTGTTGTTACTGTAGGTGCTACAACAACAGAGGTTAATGAGTCATCATCGTATGTTGTTTACTTGAACATATCTTCTTCCTCAACTAACCTCTCTGCAAGCGCAGTAACTCTTGAAATAAATGGAAATAATGTTGGAACTCTTGCATCATCAACGGGTTTTACTATTTCTGGTCCTGATTCACTTAATGGTGGAGCTCATTTTACGATCACAAGTAATCACAAAGTCACCTCACTGGATCTCGTTTACAAAGGTAATACTATTTATCAGAGTGGAGCAATAAGCATTATTTCATGAATTTTTAACAAATTTTAATTTTTCTTCAATCATTTTACTGAATTTTTAATATTTATGTTTTTTTTGAAAAATCTGGTGCAATTCACAATAAAAAGTTTTAATAGTTACCATAATCAAAATGTATATGCCCTCAGGCACATATTATTCTTGCATTGGCAGCAAAAGAGGTACGATTTCAAATAACTTCAATTATTTCATTTTAAATTTTTTGAGGAGGCATCAATGGCGATTAACTAACTTTTTAATCGTTGTTTGTAATGACATCCTATGATTGTAAATTCAAATCAACTTTACATGTTAGTTTTTTCTATAAGATCAAATGAATTAACTAAAACAAGAGAAGAGCTAAAATCTATTAGAGGTAAATTAATTAATAAATGCAATATTAAGCATTTGAATCTCTATAATTCATTGCGAGGTGACTGTGATATAATTGGCTGGGCTTCAGCTGATGATCCTTCAAATATTGGAAATTTAATGGACGAAATAAAAGCAAACTTTCTTGATAAGGCTGAGTTTGTGCATTCCTATCTTTCAATATATCAAAGGTCACCATATCTAAAAAATTCAATGAAAATAGAGGATCAGATATTGAAAAGCAAGAAGAAGTATTTAGTTGCATATCCAATGTCAAAATCCAATGACTGGTACTTGCTACCATATGAAGAGAGAAAGAGAATTATGGACGAACACATCAGGACTGCAATGACAGATCCAAATAACAAAGATATTCTTTCATACACAACCTATTCGTTCGGAATAGGAGACCAGGAATTTGTTGTAATTTATGAAACTGACAGTCTCTATTCATGGATGAAAGTTACGGAAAAGCTCAGAGAAGTTGAGGCGAGAAAATGGATCGTGAAAGAAACACCAATACTGACAGGAATAAGGATAGATGATCAATGAATACATTCCTCGTTAGATATTCTGAGATTGGTCTGAAGGGCCCAAGGACAAGAAACGATATGGAAAAAAGACTGGTAAAGAATATCAAAATAGCCCATGGTTTAAAGGGTTATGAAGTGAGGATAAGAACTGAAAGGGGGAGAATATTTGTAGAGAGTGAAAACCGTGAAACTTCCATAAATTGTCTGTCGAGAATAATGGGAATAAAGTCTTTCTCGGAAGTATTCCCATTGGAGTTCAGTGGGATTCTGGAAATTGTTAATTTTGTAAAGAACATATATTGGGAAAGAGTAAGGGGGAAAAAATTTGCTGTTAGCGTCAAGAGAGCAGGCGAACATGATTTTAGCTCAATGGATCTCGAAATTAAAATTGCGGATTCACTCTACTCGAACTCGTCAGGCGTGGACCTGAAGAATCCCGAGGTAAAAATAGAGGTGGAGGTAAGGGGCAATGTTGCCTATGTCATATCTGAGAGAATCAATGGACCTGGAGGACTTCCGGTTGGAAGTGAGGGAAGAATGACTGCAATGGTATCTGGAGGCATGGATTCTCCCGTGGCGGCGTGGTATATGCTTAGAAGAGGTTCACCAGTTGATATGGTTTTTTTCTCCCTTGCATATCCAATCGATGTCACCCAGTTTTTAAAAAATGCACAGGCATTATATGAAAACTGGTATTTCGGATATGATCCGGATATATTTATTATTGATGCGGCAAGGCTGGTGGATGATTATCTTGCAAAAGGAAAGATGAAATTCGCCAACGTGAGTTTTAAAAAAATAATGTACACAGTAACGGAAAAGATCGCCAATGATACTAAGAGCAATGGAATTATCACTGGAGAATCTTCAGGGCAGGTATCATCCCAGACTCCAGAAAATTTGAGAGAACTGAGCAGATTTATGGATATACCCATTCACAGGCCACTTTTAGGCTTCGACAAGGATGAAATAATAGATCTGGCAAAGAAGATTGGAACATATAACCCCGATCCATTTGGAGAGTTCTGCGCAATTTTTGGTGAAACCCCGGTCACAAGAATTAAGAGGGAGGAACTGGATGAAGATATGCAAAATCTCTACGGCTACTTCCCTTCAAAGGAAGAAATACACAGGATAAAGGGTTCAAAAATATATGAATTTCTTGATTCAATAAATGAAAAGTATGAAATTGATAAGATTGGACAGGACGCCATTGTAATAGATCTCAGGGATCCACTGACATTCAAGCAGTGGCACTATCCGGGAGCAATAAATCTAAGCCTTTCAAAGGTGTACGAAAAAATATCTACAATGGAAGATAACAAAAAAATAATACTGTATTGTCAGAAAGGGCTTCAGAGCGCCCATGTGGCAGCAAGATTAAACTCAATAGGATATGAGGCTTATTTTATTAATTTAGATCGAATCAGGAATCAAACTCAGTGAAATATTCCCTGGCTTTCACCCTATATTCTGTTGCGCATTCGATTGCTTTTTTAACAGCTTCTTCCGGGGTATCGACCTGATAAAAATTTCCCTCCTTATTTCTCGTTTTCTTAAGAGGCAAACTTCCAAGGCTTACAACATCCTTACCTTCACTCAGGCCGAAGGATTCCTCTGAAATAGTTCCATTGGAACCGTCTATTGCTATGAGAGCTTCAGAAGCTCTTGTAATGAGAAAATTTCTGGCATATCCCATTCCTGTGGGTAATGAAAATGTAAGAAATTCATTCTGCATCTTTCTCGTAAATCCAGGCAAAAGGCCTATGCAAATACCCCCCTCCTCAGAGGCTCCCCTGGCAACTTCTTTCATTACTCCATTAAGGCCTCCACAAATAACGATGCAATTATTTTTTGCGAGAAGTTTGCCCACTTTATAGGCCATATCAAGATATTTTTCCACTGGATTTGCACCGCCAATCACACCTATGTAAAATTTTGAGGGCATTTTTTCTATATTGCAGTTGGGTATTTTTAGATTGCCTGTTCTTTTTCTGTTATTAAAAAATTGTATACATTTCTTGCAAGGTTAATTCAAATTATTTATTCATAATTTTTGCTCACTCAGAGTTACATTTGCCATTTCATTGGTTAGGTTTTTAGTCATATACACTTGCAGATATCCATTCTCATAAAACCTATTTATATTAAAAAGAAGATTTAACCCACCTCCATTATGAGTGGCTGGGCTTAGATTGTAATCATAGGATTTTTGCCCTGAAGATATGATCTCCACTTTATATGTTTCAAGTTGAACTGTACTTGTATTCAAATTTATATTCAGATTATAGGAGGATGGCACAAGTAAATTGAAAGGAATTTCAAGAATACTGGAGTTTTGGTAATTTATGACTTTAAGATTGTAATTATCCTCTATTGCCTTGAAATATATGGGAGCATTTTTGTAATTTCTTGCAAGCAGTACAAATCCATATTCAGATGATTCTATTCCATATTTTCCTTTTGAGTAAAGCGTGTTCATAGCATTTAGCATGTTGAGTGGAATTGCAGTTGTCCCGTAATAGGCTAAGGCATAATCAATTTTATTTGTCATTGTAAGATTTTGAAGTAAATAGGTTAAATTAGTGGGATAACCGTAAACGGTATCAAAGGCCTCAAGGCACGATAATGCCCTATCGTGCACATCAACATATGGGAGGTTATTCTGATAAATTACATATGGATTATTTTCAGGTATCAGGTTAGTTGTTTCTATATAGGCGTTGTAAACGTTCATATTGGGATGCATTATATCCATATCAAAAGGTTCGGTGGTGTAGGGGTTAACCGGGCTGTATGGTTGGAAGAGGACAGCAAACAAAACAACTACTAGAAACAAGGAAATAGGTTCTTTCCTCTCTTTTAGATATGGTGTAGTTTTTTTAAGGGCAACTGCAATATCTAATTTACATTGCTTTTTTTTATTTCTTTCTTTTCCACTGCTATCATTGGGATAAATTCTAATACCCTCTATGAGTCCTAAATAGAGAAATGGGACAACAGCGGCTGTATATTGATCATGGTACAGAGATGGATAGGTATAAACTCCATAGTTATTGAAGAGTGAGAATATAATAAAGGGAGAAAGAAATATTAGCCACTTTGGTGACCTTAGGGGTATAAATAATAAAGGTGTCAATAATAATAGAAGATTTATGACTTTATTATTAATATTGCTAAGTAAGGTTTTCATTAAGGAAGAAGAAGATAAATGGAAATATCCAAAAAAGTATTTTTTCTGGTCTAAATAATATGGTGATTTAAACAATAAAATAGCTGATATAATGATCATTAAAAGAAAAATGATAAAGTTGACTTCAAGAAATCTAATTTTTTTGCTATTGATATTAATCTTATTTCTATTTTTAATTATTTCATAGATGATGAGCATCAAGAAAAATAGATAGGGAAATCCAAAATATGGAAATCTTACACTTCCAGAAAGAAAGAACGAAATTGAAGACAGTGCATATCTTTCCTTCAGAAAGAGATAATAAGCCAATAGAAAGAAGAAGATAAAGAAAGATTGAAAGTGATAATCAAAATAATTTATGCCTGCAAGGGGAAAGTAAAGAAGGTAGGAAGTGCTAATCAAAAAACTCGTCAGGTTGTCTTTGGTCTTTATTTTAGCAATGCCGTATATTACAAAAGCAGGTATACCTAGAAATATTTCCTGAAAAACTAACATTCCTGGGATTCCATCTATCAAGATTAGGGGGCTGAACAATATTCTCAATAAAGAAAAACCAATCATATACTCCATGTATTGAGGGGTATGATCGAATAGAATTGAGTTCAGGGTCAAAGAAATAATGCCAGAATCAAATACGCCATCCATCATATTAAGCATTCTAAGAATGTCAATGGTGCTCCAAGCGATTATGTATGTGATGACTGCAAATAAAAGTAATACTTTGTAATGATCAATTATGATGTATTTAATTGAACTAAGAGACCAATTCTTTGATTGCCAAAATTCCATCCTTTTCAGACAAGATATATGTCCTGTAAATAATCTTTTTCGAGAATGAGGTTTATATATTAAAGATAATATTTATAAAATGAGTTTATTCCCTCTATATCAAGATTGCATTATGAATAAATTTTATAACCATTTGTTAATTACCCTAATACTGCCCTGGTAGTGTAGCGGCCTATCATACAGGCCTGTCGAGCCTGTGACTCGGGTTCAAATCCCGGCCAGGGCGTCTTGATAAGAATCAGTCTAAGTTTTTTGTGGCAGGAATTTATCTAATTATTTTTGTCATTTTCTTTAAAATTTATGCATAACTTTCAATCAGAGAATGGATTTTTATAAGGTTTATTTAATTTTCAAACTATTAATGAAAAATTATAATCGGATTTTTCAAATTGAGCTCCTAAACTTATTTTTATGCCTATCATGTTTCAGTAGAATCTTTTCAGAAAGGAAATAAATACTTGCAACCATAAGTAGGAAAAGAGATAAAAGGAAGACGTTTAATATGTTTGAATTTGAAAAAACAAATATGAAGTTAGCAATTATTGGCCCAGCCGCCGAAGCCAAAGACTGGAATAAGTTGTAAAAGGATACAGATCTGATTTTTGTATTTTTAGCCCTGCCTATCATTTCAGTGAACAGGGTCAATCCAAGGCCAGACTGCGAAATACCGTAGAGAATGGAAGGAATGATAATTTCGATAGCATTTTTCGAACATATAATTAGAATAATTGCAATTAATAATATTACAAGGTTTACAAAGATTGTCTTCTTCACCCCCCATCTTTCCGATAATTTTCCCCATTTCAATTGAGACATAATTGATGATATGGATATAATAACGAATATCAATGTATAATAGGATGGGCTAAGGGATAGAAAATCTCTGGATATTATGTACAGCTGAAAATACGGCATCAACATTGAAGAGCCAAGATAAAATAGTATAACAAAAAATAGAAATGATTTAAAATCGACTTCCATCTTCCCTTTTTTTACCTTATCTTCGTTTGAAAGGGAGAAATTTGGCATTCTTGTCATTATGTACAGAGAGATTGATGAAAAGATTGCCACGCCTGAAAGAAAAACTGTGGCAAGGGCAATTTCATAGTCCTTAATTCCCGCAAAAATTAGTAAGGCTATGAAATAGCCAAAGAGGGAAAAAATTTTCATGATAAAATTTCTTTTAGCGAAATATGTATTTCTGTCCTCAGATGGAATAATTGTGGGAACCCAAAGTGTCCATGTTGTTCCTGAAGCTGAAGCAAAGAAAGTTCTGAGGGAAAGCAAAGCAATCATCAGCACGAACTTCTCATAATATCCTGGGATGAAAATCAGAAAAACGACGGGTATCCACAGAAGTCTGTCAAGAAAAGTAATGAAAACCGTCATTCTTTTTAAGTTTTGAGTCTTCTGACTAACCTTAACAGAATAAAGTTGCGCCAGTGGAACAAGAAATACTGGTATTCCAGTTATGTACCCAACAGGGGCATTTACACCAAATAATAAAATCGACAGTGGTACCAGAAAAGGGGTCGTCATTGTGCTGTATGCTGCCCAGAAGAGGCCATCTGTAATTGAAAGCTTTTTTGTGGCACTTACTATATCAGGCTCAGGAATAAAATAGGACTTTAACTGAATTTTGAAAAAATTCATCCCCTTACTGTGAGCGTATTTTTACTCTTTTAATAATCTTTATCTCTTCTAAGCATACTCTTAAGAGGTTTTATCGTTATCATATATGAAGTTTTCTTAATTTATTCGGTCAAAATTTTGATTTAGTTATAATCCATATTTCCATTATTTAAACTCACTACTTGCAATAGTATATTAGCATAAAGTTTATGAATAGAATTTAGAATACGTATTCAGGTATATATGTCTTCTAGAAAGATTGGCAGGGAGGAATCGGTTTTGGCCGGTTCTTCAGGAAGAAACAATTTGAAGATCTTTCTCGCCATAACTGTAGCAACGCTATTCATTTTTGGAGGGTTGCTTGTTATGTTTGAGAATCCTGTATCGCAACATCATGCGATATCGGTAGCAAGGCCATCGACATCAAGCAGTGTAACCATAACTGTATGGGGTTCAGGCTCTCCAGGCGGTGAGCAAGAAGTTTTTAACCAGACTCTTGCTTCATTTGAAAAAGCATATCCAAATATCACTGTTCAGGATAGCCCCGCCATAAATGTAGCATCAACCACTTTTACAAGTGCAGCCCATTCAGGTACAGCCCCTGATGTTTACAGGGACACCAGCGATAATGCAGGTGCACTTTTCGCATCCGGGTCAGTCCTCAATCTCAATCCATATCTAAATAAAACGTACATAAACTCCTTCACGAAGGGAACAATTGCAGACTGGACATTGAATGGTTCTATCTATGGAATACCTGTGAACACAAATGGTGTTGGACTTTATTATAATACGAAGTATGTTCATAAGGTGCCCACTACCGTTAACCAGTTATTGAGCTGTGCTGAAAACATAACTAATGAGCACCTTACATCCAATGGAAAACCCGTATATGGTTTGCCATATGGACTCGGAACAAATTACGGCTACAGAGCAGCTGCATGGTTCCCTGCATTTGGTGGTGCCATATTTAACGCAAATGAAATGCCAGTTCTAAATTCAACTGCAGATATAAATGCCATATCATTCCTCTACAACCTGACATATACCTACAAAGTAAGCCCACAGGGTCTCACAACAATGGAACAGCAGCAGCAAATGTTTGAGGATAACCAGTCAGCATTCATGATCGATGGGCCATGGGATCAGGCTCTTTATACGCAATACTTGGGAAAAGACCTGAATGTTACATCACTCCCATACGACACAGCAACTGGACACTGGGTAAGACCAATCTGGGGTTCTGTAGGATATTTCATATCATCTCCTCAGGCGAGTGGAATTAACAGCCACCAGATATGGGCTTCTTTGAAATTCATTGAATATATGACAAACTATACAGCTCAGAAGAATCTGTTCATAAAGGCAGGGGACTTTCCATCTTTGATCAGCGTAGGAAATTTTGCTAAGAACGATACAGCAGTGGATCCTCTTGCAGAGGGATGGATTGCACAGGAAGCACACACCCAGATACAGCCAAGTTTCCTGAATATGAACTATTACTGGCCAAACTTCCATACATATGTTGGTAACCTCTATGATAACGGAACAGACAACGTTTCTGCAACCATGAATGCATTCCAGCATGCTGTTCTTAGCGAGATCAACCAGCTTAACGCTAAACCTACAGGCTTTACAATAGAGGACTATGAAATCATAGGTGCCATAGTTGTAATACTTGTAGCCGCTGTGGCCACCTTCGCTTATATCAGTAGCAAAAAGAATAAGCCGAAGCAATAAAATTTTTTATTTTTTTAATTTTTTATTCAGGTGAAAATTATGGAGCAAGGTATTAAATCGTTTAATTTAATGGATAAAATCAAAGGCAATCCAATAGTAAGAAAAATCACTAATAGCAGGTTTTACAAAAAATATGAGTGGAAAGCCATAATATATATACTGCCAGTTCTCATAGTTCTGGCTGTCTTGAATTTTTATCCGATTGCGTATACTATATATATATCCTTCACAAACTTCAACGAAGTTCATTTCTATCGCTTTGTTTTGGTAGGATTTTCAAACTATGCCTATGTTTTGAGTACATCCAATCTGTATACAATTATAGAAAATACCCTTGTATGGAGTTTTGGAAGTACAGCTGTTATGGTACCGGCAGGGTTTATGCTTGCGTTGATAATGAACCAGAGAGGATTAAGGGGAAAGTACCTTTACAGGTCGATGTTTCTATTTCCATGGGCATTTCCAGCTTTCATTACAATTTTAGTATGGTCAAATATGCTTGCGTATAACGGCGGTGTGATAAATGAAATTATAAATGTCTTTGGGTTCAGATCCATAGCATGGCTCACCTCTCCAAAGTATGCAATGATATCTCTCATACTTGTCAACTTTTGGCTCTCTTTTCCATATTACACGTTTGTTTACACATCAGCGGTTCAAAGTATACCCTCAGAACTGTATGAGGCAGCAGAAATGGATGGATACGGGTCTTTCAAGACACTTACGGGTGTAACCCTTCCCTTATTGAGAAGGCAGATAGCCTTTGTGACCATATTCGGCTTCATATTTACATGGAACAACTTTTATGTTCCTTTTCTTCTCACAAGTGGGGGTCCAGGCATATCAACACAGATTTTAATCACCTATTCCTATCTGGAGGCCTTCAGCTATGACAACTTCTCTCTTGCGGCAGCATATTCAGTCTTTTCAATTCTCATATTGCTGGTATTTGTCATAATTGCAAACCATTATTCCAAGATGATGCAGGTGGTGTATTGAGGTGAGAACATGCAGTCAGTAGAAATAAATAAAAATGAGATCGGATACAAACAGGAAAACTACGAGATGTTCAAAAGGAACAACTATTACAAGAGGGTAAGACTTGTAAAGAGGATAGTTTCTCACATTGTTTTGATCATATTTTCCATATTTGCAATCTTCCCAATATATTATGTGTTCATTACATCTTTAAATCCCATAGGATCACTGGGAGATGCAACACTGAAAGATCTTCTTCCAACAGCAAAAGCATCTCTGTACAATTATTATAGCATCATATTCAGACATCCCTTTTTGCTATGGTTAAGAAATACACTGTTCCTTACAACCACTTCAACGCTTATTGGCCTTGCACTGGCAATAATTTCAGGTCTTGCATTCTCAAGATTCAGAATACCGGCAAAGCATGCCCTTCTTTACACACTCCTTATCCTGACCCTGTTCCCATTCACGATGCTTGTCATTCCCTTTTATTTCATGTTTGCAGAATTGCATCTTCTGAATACATTTATTGGGTTGATTATCCCCTATTCAGCATTTTCTCTGATTTATGCCACCTATCTTATTAAGACATATGTGGATAATATCCCGAAGGATTACGAGGAGGCTGCTCAGATGGACGGCCTCAGCAGAAGAGGGGCACTTTTCAGAATTCTTGTACCCATGGCCAAGCCAGTAATTATCTTCTCACTTATCATTGCGTTCATGGGGCCTTACACAGATTATGCCCTTGCAGGCCAGTTTCTTACAAGTCCGGGAAAGTATACAATGGCCATAGGAATGTACTACATTTCACAGGGAACCATTACTGTGAATTATGGTGTTTACTCAGCCTTTGCAGTCCTGATGGGAATACCCATATTCATCGTATTCTTTGTTTTCCAGAAATATCTGGTTTCAGGGTTCAGCCTTTCCACATATAAGTGATATACCATGGGCAGTAGTAAAAATTTATATAACCATTAATCTTTTATTTTTTTATGAAAAGTTTTTCAAAAACGATTGTTCTGGCCATATGCCTGCTTTTTGTTGTAACTGCATTTTCAGCAATAGATTCAAGTGCATCTCCCTCAACAACCTCCGGTGCATATCCATTAACTTATGAACCCACAATTATTTTCAACGGTTCAATTCCACAAAATTTCAATCATATTTCACCCTTGTATGTTAATAATCAACCCTCACCATGGGGCCCCTATAACAATATTCAATCTGCCTTTGCAGCATATAATTCAACGTGCATGTTCCTGGGTTTCAATGCCACATTCCAGGGTAACGGTTTTATAGTTTTCATTGGGAACGGCACCCATTCAGACCTTGGTACATATAATTTCGGAACCATGAACGTATGGCAAAGGAGCATAACATTTGATTCACCGGTCAACTATTTCTTTGCCGATTTTGCAGGTCAGCCCTCACAGTCATACTCAATTCAGAGCAAACTTTCTTCCGATAATGTCTCCTCATATGGAATATCCGAGCCCGTAAGTACATATTTCACTTCGAGTTCCATAGAAATTTCAATGCCATTAAAATCCATATTTGGGAATTCCTATGGCATTTTGAATTTTCAACTTTCCGCATTTATCATAGGAGGAAGTGGATCATGGGTTGGCACAGGCATACCCTTTGATCAGGACGGCCATTACAACAGTGGAAATCTATACAGCAATTTCAATATCAATAACACATTGACATTGAGTTTGAACAGGGAGAAGCCTCTTCCTCCCCCACCCATAAACCTCGATATAATATATAACGACCATCAGCCCCTGTATTCACCCATATCGTACAGTTACTGGCTTCTTCCCTGGACAGACGTCCATCTTGAGGAATATGCTGAACAGGCACTGATCATAAAGAAGTATCATGATGTGAATGTAACCTATTCCCTATCCGGTTCTCTCTTATTGCAAATCGATGCCATCAGGGATGGAAACTACAATAACAGTTACATAAAGGCTGCATTCATACCAGAGAGCCAGTGGAACAACTCTGTATATTATGAAATGAACCATTTTGGTGATACATTTTTGAAAACCTTTGTTGGGAGGTATTATTATAATAATACAACAGTAAGGTCTGTACTTCAAAACGATCTAGCTTTCAATTCCCCATCATGGGTATACAGTTCAGGAACTCCAGCCGGAAAGGAATATTCCAATCTTTTGGGAATATATGAAAGCGGGAAAAACTTAACTTTTAACCAATTGAAAGATGCCCTTGTTGAATTCTTCCTGTGGTCTGTGAGTTATCCCATAATCTCAGGCCAGCTTGGATACAGATACATGGATCACAGTCTGTTAAATTTATACAACCAGACATCCTTTTCCATTTCTGAGATAGGCAAAATTATATCATACTATCCCTATGAGGCAAATTTAGTAATAAGCACATTTCTGAAGGATCATGAAAATGGGAATGTGGAACTGATGACTACGCCCTTTGATCATCCCATCCTTCCCCTTCTCTTAAAGAATAACTGGACAGATCAAAATGGTGCAAATATAACTAAAGGTGTCTGGGGCAACGACGTTAATGCCCAGTTGAATGTGGGCAGAGACATCTTCTACAAAAACTTCGGATATTATCCATCAGGCCAGTGGACACCTGAGCAGGCGGTTTCCAATGCCATAGTTCCATTCCTTGCTGGGAATGGTGTAAAATGGACATCAACAGATCAGGCAGTACTTTCTCTTTCAGGAAAATTAAATGCTACACCGGGAACGGCATTATATTACGAAGAGCTCTATAAACCATACAGGATAGAAACATGGAATGGAACAGAAACCTTTGTCTTCAGGGATTCAACGCTTTCTAACAACTGGGCTTTTGACTATGGAGACATTGCCTCATCTCAGGGGAGCGAGGCGCCTGTGCATGATTTTATCTCATACCTCAAAAATATATACAATACCGTTCCATCTGAGGATCATAAAAATACACTGGTAACGGTGGCCATAGATGGGGAAAACTGGATGTTCATGTCCCCCTTTCCCGAGGATGCAGTTCCATTTTTGCAGGATCTTTATTCTGCATTGAGCAAGAATTCGTCATGGATAAGGACAGTGAACATGAATGAATATATGAAGGAGAACAGAACAGAAGGAAATCTAACCTATCTTCCAACGGGTTCATGGAACTACCAGGGATATGCAGGATCAGTATCACCCTATCTGACACAGTGGGCCGGGCATCCAACACAGGATGAATCATGGCAGCAACTTTCCATAGTGAGAAGGCTTGTGTTTAATTTCGGAATTTCACACCATCTTTATGAGCCAATTAACCTTAGCGATTATGAGAATTCCTTCAATTACCCTTTCATAGGGGAATGGAATACAAAGACACTTCAGGACAGGTATGACGAAGCATGGTTTTCAATTCTTGCAGCCGAAGGCTCAGACATATATTTTTCCTTTGATCCCGGAGACCAGAATCTATATGCACAGAACGATATAGTCTTCATGCACGAGATAAGGGAAGATATGAGAAATGCCTTAAACCTGTTGCATATTAAGGAAACTCCATACCTTAAGGGAAACTGGACCCCCTCATTGAGGCCACAGGTTTCTGGAGGAAAAATATTGATTGATCCTCAAATAGATGGTTCACTCTATAATACAACGGAACTTTTCAATCTGAAAGGGTTTTCAGTCAATAATAATAACCCATGGAATGGATCCTACGTGTACAGAAGCACCGGAAATAATGGTCTATCTGTGCATTACGGATACAATGCTTCAGACCTGTTCATTGCAATGAAATATGCCTGGGAAAATCCCTGGTTTGGGACCAATATAAGAAATATAAGATTGTATTTTTCATCTCCCATAACTGGAACCGGAAACCTGGTAGGCCTCTCCTATCCAGGTGCGCAATTTGATACGAAATATGGCAATCTATTGCATTACTCCGCCGTATATATGGTCAAGGTTGGACCATACAACTCTACATCAGAAAATTTCCCACTAGAAATATACAGGTCTGTGAATGGTACAGAATGGAAGTTTCAGGGAATATCTGGGATGGCCATACAGGGTCAATACGGGGAATTCATGATACCTTTGAATTCCATCAATTTTATTTCCGGGAATTTCTACGAATTCACCATACAGAATGGTCATTCTAAGGAAAAAGGAGTTACAGGTCCTCTACCTCTCTCTGTACATATATCCCAGAACGGATTTCATCTGATTTCCTCAACTCACAATACTGCAAGGGGAAATGGCCCTGGAAATTATACCTATCCCACTCTGATTTCTGATTATCCCAGAGGATCTGTGGCAATTAAATGGTTCAATATTTCCCTTTCATCTACAGCAGTGAGGTTTTCCTTAAGATTTGGCAATCTTTCCAATGTGTTTGGAGGTCCTTATGGATTCACCCAGCCAGTGGTTGACATATACATACATAATCCAGAATTCGCCAGGGGTTCAACCACCACCCAGCCAGGAGTCAACGCAGCCATATCAAAATCCGGTGCCTGGCAATACATGATTCAGGTAGCAGGCTTTCCAGGCAATGCATATATTATCAACAGCACAAACGTTAACTTTGGAAATGATCTAAAGATCAGTTCCAATCTTTCCATAAGCACAGTTTATGTCACTGTACCAATTTTCATAACCGGAATCAATCCTTTAAACGATGGATATACGGTAGTTTCAGGTTTTCAGAATGGTTATGAGCCAAATGGGTGGAATCCCGTTGGAATAAAAGCTTCATCCTACCAGGGCGGAGGATCGGGAGGTCCAAATTCTCCAAACATATACAGTTACATTGCACCGGCAATACTTGGGGAATCTCCTGATCTTACACAACAGGAAATATTATCTAATTACAATTCCACCCATCTTGCCGTTCTTTACCCCATATATCCCAGGAAGCTCAATTATACTCAGGAGATTGAAAGATCAAGGGTACCATCTTTCAACACTTTCCTTTCCTACGGTAATCTGATCCACGCATTCTATGTCAGGGGCAAATATCTTTACACAGCACAATCCGAAAATGGTATTCAGTGGACCAATTCCAGAGTTCTGCTGCATTTCAATTCCATTGCAAATTCCTTAAGGGGAACCTTCGAGGGAAGCATTCCAATTTTGCAGATCGGAACTGCCAGTCATATACACATATATTTCCCCTTAAATGGCAGCACACAAAACATAACTGTTCCGGGTGGGAACATAATATCAACATCCATGGTATCATCCCAATCCAATTACTGGACATTAATTCTTAATAAAACCGGGGTATACATTGGATCGGGGAACGGATGGGAATATCTTTTCCGTGCCAATATTTCAGGTGGAATTTCTGCAACCTATTCATACGGATTCCTCAGCATATATTATGCAAAAGAAGGAATATTGATGGAAAGAACCTATTACAGAACTTACGGCAGATATGGGCCTTTTGCCCCATACTTAGAGCAGGAAGTTACCGGAAATATTCATGGAAAGGTCACATCCATAGATGCATCCGGTAGTTTTTACTTTGCAGAGGTTGCCTATACTGTGGAGTACGGAAACAACAGTTACGCCCGCATAATGTTTTTACAGCCATTCCTGTATTTTGGCATAGGATTGCCATCAAAGGATATAAGATATGTTTCCATACCTCTGGAATGCTTCAACATTCCCTTACCTTCTCTGGCCTATGTAGGTGGTCAGGGTAACCAGAATCTATACTATTTCCCATTATTTTTTTGATTTTTGATGTTACTGGGAATGAATATATTTTTATTTTATGGATTTGATATTAATTCTAACTCCAAATACTACTCCTAATAGCATGATTAGGGAAAATAAATTAAGTAAGGTTTCATTTAGATAAGTGATCATATGAGTCAACTGGAATTACAGAATGTTGTGAGAAAATTTGATGACAAACGGGGGGTTTTTGGTATTGACCTTAAGATTGAGGATCACGAATTCTTCGTTATTTTGGGGCCTTCTGGTTGTGGGAAGACAACCACTCTGAGGATGGTTGCAGGGCTTGAAAAGGTAGATTCAGGGAAGATCTTTCTTGATGATCAGGAGATCACCGATTTTCCTCCCAGGATGAGGAATATTGCAATGGTATTTCAGAACTATGCACTCTACCCATTTTTGACTGTAAGGAAAAATATACAGTTTCCCCTGAAAATATTAAAGATGTCCAGGAAAGATATGGATGATAAAACAGAGGAAATAGCAAAGATTCTTGGAATCCAGGACCTTCTTGAACAGAAGCCGGGGGAAATATCGGGAGGCCAGAGGCAGAGGGTTGCACTGGCCCGAGCTCTTGTAAGGGAGCCGAAGATGTTTCTAATGGATGAGCCTCTTTCTAATCTTGATGCAAAGCTCAGGACGCAGATGAGGGTTGAGCTTAAGAGGATACAGAAACAGTTTGGTACAACAACTCTCTATGTTACCCATGATCAGGTTGAAGCTACAACCCTTGCCGACAGGGCAATGGTTATGAGGAATGGGAGAATAGAACAGATGGGTCCTCCAATGGAAATATATAACAGGCCCGAGAACAGGTTTGTGGCAACCTTTGTGGGTGATCCTCCAATGAACATGATACCGGCCCATCTTTATGAATCTGGTGGAAAGGCAAAGCTTAAGATTGAAAATATGGAGATGGATATACCTGGACTGCAGTTAGATGCAGGATTTAATCTTGATGTGATCGCCGGCATAAGGCCGGAGGATGTAAGGGTTGAAGATAATGGATTAAAATCAAAACTGGTTGTTAAGCAGAACATTGGAAGGGCCGAATACCAGTACTTTGAACTGAATGACGGTACAAGTTTCATAAGGCAGATATATTCGGACGAAAATCTTCAGGAAGGGGATTTCATAAACATAATGCCAAATATTGAAAAACTGATCCTCTTCGAGGACAATGAGGGCAGGGCCATTTATTACTATGGAATGAACAGACTCAAAAAGGTTCTTCTTACCGAAGGCGTTCGGAGCAACAATGATTAATGGGCAGTAATAAAAAATCCAAATTTCTTTATTTTTATCTTTTTGCCTTCTTTATAGATACCATTTGAAAGAACCGTATCTCCGTCCATATTAATTTCCATGTCCTTTAATGAAAATCTTATTTCTATTTCATTGTCCCTTGAAATCTTTCTAATGAACATTATATCTCCTTCCTTACCACCGTGAAGGATTCCGTCGAATGCCGCACGATTTTTAGATCTTATATCCTTCAGGGTTTTGAAAAAGTCCACCATTCCCTCATCCACGCTTTCCCAGGGAAATGTCCTTCTGCAATCAGGATCCTCACCCCCTTCCAGTCCAGTTTCGTCCCCATAATAGAGAGAGGGTATTCCATTAAGCATATACAGAATAGCGTAGGAAAGCATTGCCCCATCCTTCGATCCCAGTACAGTCCTTATCCTGGGGGTATCGTGAGACCCAACAAGATTCATCATCTCTTTTTGCCTCTTTTCCCCCGTTCTAAAATAAAGAATATCCATATTTCTGACAAACTCATCCATGGAAATCTTTCCCCTGAGCATTGAAATAATGTTATCCCTTATTTCATAGTTCATTGCGCTATCATAAACGCTACTGTCTGTAAAGAAAAAGGGATTGCACCACACTTCAGCCATATGCCTTATGTTTGGAAGTTTCTTTCTCATTTCATCAATAATTTTTGCCATGGCATTTATGTCCATGGAATCTGCAACATCATACCTGAAAAATGATATGTTCAATGATCTCCCATAATATTGAAGGACATCCATTATCATATCGGAGACTTCGGGATTGGATATTCTGAGTTTGGGCATGGGCAGATGGTTTTTAAAGCATTCATAGGGCAGATCAGTATTATTTTTGCCCGTCAAAAAATAGTACCATTCCCTGAAGGGCGAATCCCCATTATTTATGGCTTCCACGAAGGGTTGGAAATTCGTGGATGTATGATTGAAAACAATATCAAATATTAAAAACATCCCTCTTTCCTTCATGGCATCTGAAAGTGAAAGTAGATCAGACATATTTCCCAGAACGGGATCTATCTGGTAGTAATCATCCACATTATATCTGTGATTGCTTGTGGATTTATATACAGGATTCAGGTATATGTGGCCTGCGCCAAGATCCCTTATATAATCTATTTTCTCAATGATTCCCTGAAGGTTTCCCCCAAATACGCTATGGGATTTTGGTCTTTCATTCCACTGTGCATTGATATTCTTTGGCTCACCCTTTATGTTAAACCTGTCAGGAAATATCTGATATATGATGGAAGAATCAACATATTCATCATCAATTTCCTTTCCCTCGAAAATTTCTTCATGTTTTCTACCATCCACTTCAAAGGAATAGGATTCTGGGCGATCAAGTACAAATTGGAACAGATTCATACAGGTATATCTTTCAACCCTGAATGGTTTAAGGTTCTTTCCCCCTCCCAATATTAAGGAGACATTTTTGTTTTCCACCGGAGATATGCATTTTACCAAATATTTCCCACCATTCTTCCAATAAAACAGTGGGTTTGCAGGATCATGGTAAAATCTTTCCTGCTTGATTCTTAAGGATACCGGTTTCTTTCTTACCTTTCTCTTCTCGTCGCATTTATAATACTGGTCAATTTCAACAAAATATTCATAATCTCCAGGTTGCAAAACAACTGAACCGGTCCAAAAATTTCCATCTCTTTCAAGGGCTACAGATCCATCTCCAGAGCAGTTAAAATTTCCTGAAATGAAGCAAGATTTATCATATTCCTCTGCAGGAACTGCGAATGTAACCTTCACCTTAAAGTCATCCAATCTCTCCACAGTTGCCATTATAACATGTTATGGGGCAATTCATATAAAGCATTTTTCGGAATTGCTTAAATAATAGAATTAATTGAAGATTTTTATTTTATATTTATCCGGCAAAGTATTCTCTAAAATCCTGGAATCGTGGACCTTTATGGTTCTTTCATCGCCATCCAGATAAAGGTTGAATTGCCCATTTCCGAACAGGTAAACCTCTCCGTCATAGATTATGGCAGAGTTATTTCTTACATATACAGGATATTCATCATTGGTTCTTACGTATCCAGGCCCTGATATTTTTTCCTTGGACCAGAAGTTGAACCAGGCACCCTCTGGCAAAAACAGTTCCCTTTCCTGCCTGTTTTCATAAATTTGAGGTGCATACAGGAGGTTATCGCCAAGCATATACTGGTCATCGGAATAGTAGGATTCATTCATGTCATAAAGATAAGCCATGGGTGCAACGGCAAGTCTCATCTCCCTGGAGGAGAAATACAGTGCATTGTATATCTGGTCCAGGAATTTGTATCTTATGTCAATGCTCCTCAGAATGCCATCCCTATCCTTTGCAGGAAGAAGGAATATCTCCTGGTCATTTCCGTCAATGGTTTTATGGTTTCTGTAAAGGGGGAAGAAAAGAGCCATTCTGTAATAGGCAGAAATGAGAGATGGGGAACTCTCACCAAAGAATCCTCCAAGATCACAACCAACCACAGTAACTCCACTTAGGGAAAGGCTTGTAACCATGGAAATCTGAAGTAAAAGATCATCCCATGAGGATTTCGTATCTCCTGTCCAAACAGCAGCGTATTTTTGAATTCCTGCAAATCCAGATCTAGTGAGTATGAATGGCTCCATGTGGCTTTCAAGAAGGGCATCATAGGTGGCCTTTGCTTCAAAGTAAGGGTAGGCATTCCTCACTTCCCTATGTTTATATTTTTTTCCACTGTCCAGTAAATGTTCGGCATCAAGGTCAAACATATGATCCTCAGTAAGTATGGTTGGTTCATTCATATCAAGCCATATGCCATCAATACCCTGTTTAACCCATTTTTGAATCTCCTGTTTCCAGAATTCCCTTCCTTTCTCGTTTAAAAAGTCAGGAAATACTGAATTGCCCGGCCACATATTTGCAACATAAATGTCATCATTGGATTTTGATACATAGGAACCCATACCTCTCAAAAAAACATCATAATTCTGATCCGCCTTAATGCTGGGATCTACAATGGTTATTACTCTGATCCCAAGTTCATGCATTTTTTTAAGGAACTGGGAACCATCTCCAAATCTTTTGCTATCCCATTTAAAAAGCCTGTATCCATCCATATGGTGGATGTCCATGTACATCGCATCAACTTTGGTTATTTCCCGGTATCTTTTAGCTATGTTCAGGGCTTCACTTTCAGGATAGTATGAATATCTTGATATGGTGTGTCCCGCAGCCCATTTTGGAGGCAAAAATGGCCTGCCTGTCAGTCTGATAAAGTTATCCGCAATCTCTTTCACACTTTTTCCATCTATGATAAAAACCTGCACAGAATCTGAAAATATTTCCATACTGATTTTGTCATAATTATCCACACCAGTGTCTATCTTGATCTCCCCGGGATAATTGATAAATATCCCCACGGCGGTGGACGAATCCTTCTTAATCATAAAGGGTATGGGGAAATAAATGGGGTCTCTTCCCCTTTCATATCCTCCCGGGTCTGAGTTCAACGAGGAGAGTTTTAACCTTTTCCTGTCTATTCTGAAGGCTCTTTCTCCAAGGCCCAGGATATGGGAATCTATGGTCATGGGCATTGAAATCAGCAGGTGATCTCCCATCTGCTCTAAATGCAAATAGGATGGGACTCCATTACTCACATGGGTTTCGTCTCCCGTGGAGTAATTAATAACTGTCTCTGGCTGGTTCACATTGAGAATCGTATAAAATTTTCCTCTTAAGGATTCTATTTTCACCATCGTTGATTGGAATAAGGAATATACATTTTTTCATGTGAATTGGAGAGTTATATAAGGATATTATATTTTAATTAAAGAATTGGTCATATATTTCAAATTTTCATAGAAATAAGAATCTTAGTAAAAAACCAATGAGATAATAATAAATGAAATAAGATAATTTAATTAATTAGCAACTCAGGGTAGTATCAATTTTTAAGTTTAATCTTGCACGAATACATGGCCACGTCTTCAATCCTTGCTGATCTACCTCCGACCCAAAGTTTCTTGTTTCTGTTCCTTATGAGGAAACTGTGCCTGAATCCGTCCTCAATTTTGACATCAAGAACTGCACCGCTTATCCTTGTGATGTTACCTTTCATTTTACCTTCTATTTCTGCGAATACGGAATAGCCCTCCTTTCTAGCCTCGTTAATATACCAGCATACAAGCCATCCTGTGTTGAAGGATCTGTTTGCCCATGGAGGCATATTCAAGGGAACGGCAGGCTTCCATATGGTGTGATAAAAATAGTAGCTGGACATATGGACAATTTCATTTTCATCAGCGTATATGGCATAGTTTAATTCCTTTCTTCCCCTGTCAATCCTCAAAATCACAGCTCTTCTGTCTATTATTACGGATTCTGTTGCCGGGCCAGCCCTCCTCAAAAGTATTGCACCTGAAAGAAAATCAAGATCCTGGCCATCTGAATCAGGGAAGGTAACTGCAACCACTGTTATTCCTCTTTTTATTGCCCCCGCAAGGTTTTCTGAAAGATGTTTCAATTCATCGTAGGATAGGGATATCATAATTTCCGCATCTGCCCCATCTATGTTTCTCTTAATCTCACTTCTGAGCTTCCTTTCAGATTGAATTACCCAAAGATATGGGTCTATGGCATCTGATTTTTTCCTTGAAAGTTCGATTTGCCTGGAGATTTCCGTAACACTCTTTTCCATTGCATCCATATCGTTCTTCAGGCTATCCACTATGTCCCTGGCTTTGTATATCCTCTTCTTTCCAGGACTGAACTCTATGAGATTTCTTGCCATCAATTTTGAAATAACATCATAAACTCTTGGCTGGGGAATTCCGGAATACTGTACAGCTTCTGTTGATGTCAGGGGTCCCTTCAACGCAATTGCCTTGTACACCTTTATCTCATAATTTGTCAATCCAAATTTTTTCAGAGTTTCAAAGGGATCTTCTGCCATTCTTAAATAAAGGCGTCTTAAATAATAAAATTTCTCATATTGCAGATGAATTTAGAGTTATTGATTTTTTAATCACATGCCATAGGGCCAAATTTAAAAAAAAAGGGAACCCAGTGAAAGGGAAGGATGACAGGAAACCATTTTATGCGTAAATATTTACAAAACCTTCAGTGTCTTTTTTCTCGATTTAAAACCCCTCAATATTTTGACCCTGTCCTGGCCCACGTGATAATATTCTGCAACCTGTTTTATTATATCCCTGTTTGCCCTGTTCATCTCCATGGGCTGATCCGTATGCACAATGAGAACCCCATCCTCCTCAACAACGGCCTTTTTTCCCTTTTTTACAAGTACGGAAACGATCAATATGCTCCCATGTTTTAGAAGTTAAAATATGTGTCTGAATTTTTGCAGACACAGGCTAATTTAAAGATATTTAATTAAGTTCAAAACAACCTGGAACTGGAATTTTTATTTTATTATCATACATGGGCATGCAGTATGCCAGTTATTGATCTCCTTCCCGTCATGTAATTAACATTTTCATTATTACATGCCCATTAGTAAGTCGCTTTAAACAGGAATAAAAGTAGAAAAAATCATAGCTATTTTTAAATACATCCATTCATTTGTTACTCTGTCCTTAAAATGACATCTAAAAAGTCAGAAAGGTATATGGATAAAATATGGGAGTCTTCCATTGAGGAGAATCTCAAGATGCTTGACGAGATAGAAAACGATCAGGATCTGTCTGAAGAGGAGGTAGAGATTCTGGCGGGTATCATAGAGGATATGATAGAGGAAAAAAACGTTTCCTCATTCAGTCTAATAAACAAATTTACAGGGAAGGCTGAAGAACTGAAGCAGACAATGGAAAATGATTTTGGGGGCACTGCAAGGTATGAGGGTGAAATAGACCTTTATGGTGTCAGGTGGAAGGTCTACACCCCATCTTCAGAATTTTCAAGCGCAAAAATAAGGAAATGGAACTATAATCCACACATATCAGAGATACTGAAGAACACCCTCATAAGGGTGGTTCCAGGATATTTCAGTGAATATTTTGATTACCCCCCATGGATACTGGGATCAAAGTATGCGCCAGATACCTATTATGTATCACTTGAAGAGTTGATCAATGTTGCCATAGCAAGAGGAGTAATAACCGGATGGGAATATCTGGTAGATATAGGCATACCAAGATTGATGATCGACGATCTCAGGGCAAAGGATCTGGGGAGTATTTTTTAGTGAGAATAATTGCACTTTTCCCCAACTTACTGGAACCAGATGAATTAAATATTAAATCGAAATTTATTTTAAGAAAGCGTTCCTATTGCCACGAGCTGGATTTTTTCAATGGAATTGAAAAAGAGGATTTCCCAGTTATTTTAAATCGTTCATTCAGTTTTTCCATACCGGAAAACCTGCCCATATATAATCAGGGAAATTTCAATATCAGGATTCTATGGATAATGTGGGAAGGAGAAGCGTTCTGGCAGGTTCATGAGATGCTTGAATCTGCATGGAAGAATTTTCAGGGGGATGCAAAAAGAGCCCTCTGGTTAATAATAAGGGTAGTTGTTGCGCAGGTGAAATTCCAGATGGGCCAGTATAGGATCCACAAAGAAATTCTTTATAAAATAGGGAAAGAGTTTAAGGATAGGTTTCTGGAAGAGCCAGGCCTGAACTATCCATTCATCCCATCCCTTCAAGTTCGACAGAAAATAGAAGATCTGATTCAAGCAAATATTTAATTATAGAGGCAATGTGGGTTCCATGCAGAGTATTTCATCGGCACTTAATGACAGCCTGATAGGGAAGGAAGTGGAGTTGAGAGGCTGGGTTTACAGGATAAGATCAACTGCAAAGCTTTGTTTTGTTGTTTTAAGAGATTCAAGCAATATAATTCAATGTGTTGGGAAAATAGATGAGCTTGGAGAAGAAAAATTCAAGATTTTATCTTCTCTAACAATTGAGAGCAGCCTTTCCCTGAAGGGAATAATAAGAAAGGATGAAAGGGCCGTTACAGGATATGAACTGAATATTTCTGACTATTATATATTTTGCAGAAATGTTAATTTCCCTGTTTCTAAAGATATTTCTGAGGATTTTGAACTTGACAACAGGCATCTCTGGATAAGAAGCAGGGAGTTCACAGCTGTCCTGAAAATAAGATCAACCATATTCAAGGCCTTTTCCGACTTTTTTTATGAAAATGGTTATTACCAGGTACAGCCGCCAATGATGGTTTCAACAGCCACTGAGGGTGGTTCCACCCTTTTCAAGGTTCCCTTTTTTGGCGAGGAGGCATACCTGACCCAGAGTTCCCAGTTCTATCTGGAAACTTTCATCTTTTCGCTGGAAAAGGTATTCACGATTTCACCAAGCTTCAGGGCTGAAAAGAGCAGGACGTGGAGGCACCTCACAGAATATTGGCATGCAGAGGGAGAGGTTGCATGGATCGGAAATGAGGAAATGATGGACATCGAGGAGAAAATGATACAGTATATAATCAAGGCGGTACTGGATCAAAATATGGACGATCTCAAGATTCTTAACAGGGATCTGGAACCACTCAAAGATTCCTTGAAGCCATTCAAGAGAATGACCTATGATGAGCTGATTTCCCAATCAGAATCACTGGGAATGCCTCTGAAATATGGAGATGACCTTGGTGCTGACGAGGAAAGGAAGATAATGTCCAACTTTACAAGGCCCCTGTTTATAACACACTTTCCATCAGAACTGAAAACGTTTTACCACAGGCCTGATCCTGAAAACCCCAATCTCATTCTATGCCACGACCTTCTTGCTCCAGAAGGATACGGGGAAATAATAGGTGGTGGGGAAAGGATCTGGAATTTAGAAGAACTTCAGCAGAGGATAAGGGATAACGGTCTGAAAGAGGAGGATTATTACTGGTACCTTGACCTGAGAAGGTATGGAAGCATACCCCATTCCGGGTTTGGATTGGGACTGGACAGGCTTGCAATGTGGATAATGCATCTTGATAATATCAAGAAGGCAATTCCATACCCGAGAACCATAAGAAGGCTGAAACCTTAAATGAGAAGCAGTTTCCTGAAGGCCCTGCAAAATGAGGAACATGATCATACTCCTGTATGGTATATGAGGCAGGCCGGAAGATTCCTGCCGGAATACAGAATGGTCAGGGAAAGGGTAGGCATATACGATCTGTGCTCCTCTCCCGAGCTTGCAGCCAGCATATCCTATGACGCCGCAAGAATACTCCAAACGGACGCTGCTATAATATTTTCAGATATTGCCATTCCAATGGAAAATCTGGGATATTCAATATCCTACAGAGAAGGCATGGGGCCGGTTATGGAAAAAACTTCCGATGAAATTCATCCCGCAATTTCCAAGGCGGGGAATGCCATAAAGCATTTTAAATTGAGCCATGGTGACATGCCCATATTGGGTTTTGTTGGCGGTCCTCTGACAATATTCTCCTATCTAAATGATTCCCCTGCAAGGGATATACCAAATACAAGGAAGAGAATATATTCATGGGATTCAGAAACTGTGGGTATGCTAATTTCCATAAGGAATATGCTGGAAAATGAAATTTCTTTGCAAATAGAGGCAGGTGCAGACGCAATTCAGGTATTTGACAGCTGGCTTGGATACCTGGAGCCTGAATTTGCAGGAAAAATAGTTGATATGATGGTGAAACCTCTTTTCAGGAAGATAAAGTCCAGAGGTAGCAGGGGAATATACTTCTCAACCATGACCTCAGGGATGGTTGATATTCTATTAAAATCATATGCAGATTTCATATCCCTTGACTGGAGGATTGATCTTAAAACCCTGAAGGAAAGGGACGTGGGAATTCAGGGAAATCTTGACCCTTATCTTCTCCTTTATTCCCCGGAAGTCGCAAGAAAGAGAGCAATGGAAATAGTCGATTCTATGAAGGAAAGGAACAATTACATATTTAATCTGGGACATGGAATCCTTCCTGGAACAGATCCCCAGAGCGTTATTAATATTACAAAGACAGTTAAGAGTGTGAAAATATGAAGGAAGCAGCTGTGCTTATGGGTTATGGAAGCCCCGATTCAAAGGATGAGATCTATGAATATCTTGTGGACGTTTATGGCGGCAGGACACCTCCAGATTACGCCATAAGGGAAACTGAGGAAAAATATTCAAATTTTTCCTATAGATCTCCATCCACAGGAATATTAAACAACCTGAAGGAAAAAATTGCTGATGATCTGAGGGATCAGAACATGGACGTGTTTCTCGCATTCAAGCACTGGAAGCCATCCCTGCAATCAATCGCTAAGGAGTTGTCAGATAAGGGTTATGAAACTGTATATGCCCTGCCTCTTTTTCCCATTGAGAATAGATCTGTGATTGAAAGTTATGTAAAGCCCTTTTCGTCCTATCTTCAGGAATCAGGATTTGAAGGGAATATGAAATTTACCAACGGTTTTCAGGATTGCGAAAATCTGTTGTATCACTGGATAGAAAAGTGTAAGGCCATCGGGGAAGATGAAGACATTGTGATATTTACTGCCCACAGCCTTCCCCACGATGTAAGGACAGAGATTGAATATTACAGTAAATTTGTGAGCCTGGCTGGAATAATAAGTGAGAAGGCAGGGATTGAACACTGGACATATGCCTTTCAAAGCAGAGGTTCCTATGGAAAGGTCTGGCTTGAACCTTCTGTGTATAAGAGACTGGATGAAATAGATTTCAGGAATTTTAAAAGGCTTATCACAGTTCCCATCGGTTTTATATACGATCATCTTGAGGTCCTCTATGATCTCGATACTGTTTTTGGAGGAAAGGCAAGGGAAAAGGGCATATTATACCAAAGAGTACCTTTATTAAATGATACGGATAGTACAGTTAAAATGGTGAAGGAGAAGATTGAGGTGATGAAAAATGAATAATATTACAGGTTTCAGTTATGACAGTGAGGAAATCCTGAAGGCGATCGCAAAGAAACATACGGAAAGTGATGTGACCATATATGGCAGAAAGGATCAGGATCTGACAACAACGATTTTCAGTCCTTTGAAGTTTCCCGATAAAATATCCTCACTTACAGATTCGGTTTCATTGAGCGATTTCAATATTGTGGGCATGTCCCACGTTGACAGGTTTTTGGGGGAGGTCATAATTGCCCTTGACCTTCTTGGTAAGGGAAGGGGATTCATTCCTGTTAAAGATGATATTGATATTTCTTCCATTCAAAGAATAACAAGAGGAAGCGTGCTCTCAAAGTACGAACACTTTAATGGTTCTCCAATGGAGATGATGGGAAAAATTGAATCAATGGCAAAGGATTTGAAGAGAAAAGAAGAAGGAAAGGTCAGTGTAATTATCGATCATTTCTTCAAGGTAAAAAGTGTTGGTACTGTAGTTCTGGGATTTGTTGAATCAGGCGTGCTTAAAAAGCATCAAAATCTATATCTCAATCCCACAGGTAAGATTGGCCAGGTAAGATCAATCCAGATGAACGATATTGACTTTGAGGAGGCGTGGGCAGGTTCAAGGGTCGGCCTTGCACTGAAGAATGTTGAAATAGATGATATGGAAAGAGGATTCAAGCTTCAGGAGGATAAGATCGAGCCAGTAAAGGATATTTCTGGCAAAATTGTTTACCACTCTGCCATAGGGGAGGATCTGAAGGGCGATGGAGAGTACTTTATAGCTGGAAACCTGAGATATCAGAGAGGGTTTTTAAAGGATGGAATCCTCGAAATGGACAGGCCAGCGGTAAAAAATGAAAGTTACCTTCTTGTCAAGCCAAATTCAAGGCCAAGAATAGTAGGAAAAATCATACTGTCCGATTAGGCCAGAGTGAAATATTCAACCTTTTTTGCCAGGGACTTTTTTGTTCCTATATCATGCCTCATTTCATATTCACCCTCAATTCTCCAGAGGTTTGCCTCTATCTTTTCCGAGGCCTCCCATATGGTTTCCGCTTCAGCATATATGGCCAGTGCCCTCGAATGGGTCATCTTAACCTCATTCAAATCTCCGGAGACAGAACCATAGAAAATCTTTACGTCCTCGGGAAGATTATCCGTATTGATTCTTAAGGTTGATGGCAGGGGTGATGTTCCATATCCCTTTGGAACAATATATTTTACAACGCTTGCCTTCATTTTGAACCTGAATTTCTTTTCAGAAAGCTCTGCATTGGCTATGGCCATGAGGAGTTCACAAACATCTCCTTCAAGAAGGTTCAATATGTTAATCCCTTCTGGATCAGCCAGCCTTCCATTAACCTCTATTACTTTAATGTCTTTTTTTGTTTGCATGAACTGGCCATAAATTATCCCTCTGAAAAGGGCCCCATCATCGTACAGGCTTGCAACAAATTTTCTCAAAATTTCCTTTGCCTTATCAATGCTTTCCTGCCTGAGGAATGGGAGAGATCCATTTCTGTCAGTTATGGAACCCATTCCCCCTGTATTTGGGCCAGTATCGCCTTCTCCAAGCCTTTTGTAGTCCTGTGCGATAGGTGAGAAGAAAAGTGTTGCTCCATCGGTGAATGCCTGCAGGGAAAACTCCTCACCCTCAACCTTTTCCTCAATCAGCACCTTCCTGTCTTTTCTGATAATCTCTGAGGCATATTCCTTTGCCTCTTCCCTGTTCCTGAAATGGGAATCGGTCAGTTTTACGCCCTTTCCCCCCGTAAGGCCAGCAGGCTTTATTGCGAACTCTTTTGATGTATCCTCCAGAAACTTACTCACCTCATAATCGCTGTCAAAGATCTCAAATTTTATGTTTCCCTGAATTCCATATCTTTTCATCAGCTGCCTCATATAAATCTTAGAGGATTCTATCTTAAAAGCCCTTGATGTGGGTGATGCTACCCTTATTTTGGCATACTCCAGCTTGTCAACAAGGTTTGTTTCCAGAAAGCTGTCAGGGCTCACATAAACAAGATCTGGATTTTCCTCCTTTATGGTATTTAAAATGCTTTCAACATCATTCTCTGTGAAAAAATATGTCTTTTCACTCAGAGACCTGATGGATGGATTGTCGTTTGTCATAATGGTCACAATTGTTCCCCCAGATTCCTTAATTCTTCTTGCAAGCGCATCCTCTCTTCCACCACTTCCAACCAGTACAACTTTGATTTTCATTGATCTTCCCCTTCAATTTCCTCTTCTAAGTTTGTCCTATTCGCAATCTCTCTCTTTTTGACCCCAAAATATTTGTAGAACTTATTTGTGAGGCTGTAAATTTCAGTGTTCCTGTATTTATCTGCCTTCACAAAACCCATTCTTTTAAGGTTCCTTAGAATCTCCGTGCTCTTATCTCCAAATTTTTCCCTGATTTTTCCCCTCATTACTCTGTTACTGTTCAGAATAAGTGTCATTGCTTCCATTTCTTCATTTCCAATCTCTTTTTTGGCTACGGGCATGGCAATTTCCCTGTATGGCTCCTTCAATCCCATTCTGTACTTCTTCCCGGTTATCAATATTTCCATGGGATGCTCGCTCTTTTTGTAATCTCTGATAATGTGGTTCAGTTCTTTTTTAACTTCCCCCTGATCAGACATAAGTATGGATGCAAGCTCAATTATGCTGATGGGCTCTTCAGTCGCAAAAAGAATGGCCTCAATCTTGCTTCGAAGTTCCATCAAACCATTATAAACTTTTACTATTATTTATTTGCGATTGTTTCAATTGATAGTTAAAAGGGTAATGAGGGAAAATCTTCACAAGTTCGGAGCCTCTGGAATATAATCCTTGCATTTTGATTTGTAGGTTCAATAAAAATTATCTTATGTTCTTAATTTCACAGTTTAACAAGAAATCACAGAGATATATTCAATTAATGCCCTGTGAAAATCTTCTATGGGAAAAGGCAATTAAATATTTCATCAAAAATGGATCTCTCAAAAATAAAACATGGATTGCATTGTAAATCTAAATAATTAATAAGAGTATATAAATCAAGAATGGATTATATTCTCGATATTTATCGGCAATCAGATAAGGCCATGAAAGTTACCGTGGATAGGAACGATGAAACACTAGCTTCGGAAGTGGATCAAAGGATGAGGAATGCAAGCCCACGTTCTTTATTTTACCTGTGGTTCGGGTCAAACCTCACAGTCGCGGACTTTGTTCTGGGAGTATTGGTAGAATCCTTTGGGCTTTCCTTTTATTATACCCTGCTTGCACTTGTGATTGCAAATCTCTTTGGTGGCTCACTTGTTGGGATAATGGCATTTATAGGCCCGGAAAGCGGAAGAGGTCAGATGGATATATCCAAGGGTATATTCGGAACTTCAGGAGGAAAGGGCTTCTCAGGTTTACAGTTCCTGAACACCATAGGATGGCTAACAGTAAATTTAATCATCTCTGCCAGGGCGCTTAGATTCATGTTAACCGGTGGAGCAGGTGTAAGTCCTGCTGATTCCTATTTTCTTGAGGGTGCGGTCCTTGCCATAACAATGATTGCCATTATACTGACGGTCGTTTATGGACATAAATCAATCAAGATATTTGAAAAAGCCATGTCTGTCGTTCTGGGAATACTCTTTATAATCATCATTCTGTTTGTTTTAAGGTCGGGAATAGATCTTACACCCTATGAATCTTCTTCATTTTCCATAATTAATTTCACAGCCATATTCATGCTTGCTTTCTCATACATAATGTCATGGGGTCCATACGCATCGGACTATTCCAGGTATGTGGGTAGTGGACGAGAAAACCAGACAAGGTCTGCACTCTGGACTATGGCAGGTTCATCCATAGCGTCCTTTGGTGTTGAAATGATCGGATATCTCTTTGCCATTTCCTTAAATCTTTCCGGCAACTTTTCCAATTCAATGTTCATTTCATCCCTGGGCATTTACTGGATCGTTGGTTCACTTGCCATATTCCTTGGAGGCATAGCCGCTAACTCAATAAATCTATATTCAAATTTAATGTCTGTAAGATCCCTGGGATTTAAGAATGGAAGAAAGACCATAATTCCTGCCATTGCCTCAGCATCCATCATACTGGGTGTTATATTTTTCAACACCTTTTCCCAGTACTTTGAAGGTTTTCTATATGTGCTTGATTACTGGATTACACCATGGCTTGGTGTGATGATCGCCGAGTACTTCTTTGTGGGAAGGAGGGAATTTCTTTCTGGAAAAATTAACTGGAGTCCCGTTGTTGCTTATGCCCTTGGCATAATTGTTTCCATTCCATTCATGGATACAATCCAGTTCTATTTTGGCATCCCGATCCCATTCTACAACATAACAGGTGGATCTGACATATCCTATATTGTATCCTTTGTGGCGGCTTTCATATTCGCAATTGTACTTGAGAGATATGTAAGGGAATCGCAGGGAAGATCCGAACCCTCCATAATAAAGGCATGACTCAAGGCAGGATGGAATAGTACAGATATTTTAATTCAAAATAGAACTTTAAAAAATAATATTTAATAAATTCAATTAAAATAGAATCTCAATCCTTTACCACTTCACCCTTCGGTATTTCATATACCTTAAGGTCCTCACTCAAGTAGCTTTCCTCGAATATTTTCTTTGATTCACTCAATAAGGAATCAACAGAATCTATCCTTGGAGAGAAATGGTAAAGATATAATCTCCCCACACCTGCCTGCTTCGCAATCTCTGCGGCCTGTTTCGAGGATGTATGGCCGAACTCATTAACCTTGGGCTCCAGGCTTGAATCTGTTGTGGTATCATGTATGAGAACTGAAGCGTTCTTTGCGAAATTTACCATTTCAGGGTTGGGCCTGGTATCTCCGGAATAAACAACTGATCTGCCTTTCCTTACCCCTGCCCGAATATCATTAAGCGTAAAGGTTTTCCCATTTACATCAATGGAACCTTTTTCCCTCAATTTTTCAATGAGCCTTGAATCAAGTCCGGCTGCATCGGCTTTTTCTTTATCTATCTTAATAAGATCATCCTCCTCTATTTTATAAGATATGGCCGGGACAGGATGATCTGCCTTCATCGTTTTTACAGTAAAACCATCCATTTTCACAGCTGAATTGTAATCAAGCTCGTGAATTCTTATATTGTAATTCAGTGAATAATATCCAACATTGAATGCCCTGCTTAATATTCCAATGGCTCCGTGTGGGCCATAAACATTAAGATCCCTTTCCCTTCCGTTGAAAGACATGCTCTGAATTAATCCAGGAAGTCCCAAAAAGTGGTCTCCATGGAAGTGTGAAATGAAAATATGGTCTATTTTCATAAAGGATGTGGGGCTTGCCATAATCTGCTTCTGTGTCCCTTCCCCACAGTCGAAGAGGCACACATTGTCATCTATTTGAATCATCACGGAAGGCATAGCCCTTCCTGGCTGAGGCCAGGAACCGCCTGTTCCGATGAATGTTATCCTGAAAAGCGACGCCATGGATGTTGATTCCCACAAGCCTAATAAATTTAAGAATGAAAACCCCTGAATTAGGATATTAATATGAAGAGGGTGATCTTAAAGATTGCAAGCATTTCTTTAAAATTTTTTACTGATGGGTTCTAATTCGATTTAATCATTTTATATCGGGCAGACAGTTTTTCAATATGGTGGATAGGTTCAATTTTGGAACATTTAAAAACATTATATTGTGGATTGATAATATGGTTTTACAAGATGATAATTTATCAAAGTTTAGTTACATCCACCTCTGGAGATTCGTCCCAGTATTATTCTGACATCATAGTCCTTCTTTTCATCTTTTTCATACTGTTCAGAAGGATTTCAAGGGGTCTTAACGGAAGGACATATTCAAAGGCAAGAGTTTTGAGAATCCCTATAATTTATGGAATATTCACCTCATTTTTCCTTATTGAGCTTCTTTCAAACCTATCCTACGCATTGATAGCCATAATGATGGTGATTCCCGGATTGATTGTGGGTGCCAAATTTGGGTCTCTTTCGACAATTTATGAGGAGAATGGGAAAATCATGTACAGGAGATCTCCCATTATAATTCTAATCTGGGCAGCTCTCTTCTTAATAAGGGTATATTACGAGTTTTTCCTGAAGCCCGGTTTGTTTGTGAACTTTTTAATCGATGCCCTTCTTGCAATGTCTCTTGGTGTTTTGATCGGGGAAGCCTACCATCTTCTGGAGAAGTATAGAGAATTTATGGAAAATAAGACAATGTCAGGGGAAGGCGCCTCATTAATTTCATGAACGAAACATTTTAATACATTCTAAAACATCTACCAATCGTACAAATGTCAGACGTGATGAAAATTGAGACTTTACAGCCTTGAAATAAAGAATTTCAAATCCTTCTGCCCTGAGGGAATAAAGCTGGACTTCAGACCAGGAATGACAATGATAGGCGGTCCAAATGGCAGTGGGAAGAGCAATATTGGAGATTCGCTCCTTTTTGTACTTGGAACAAGATCATCAAAGACGGTAAGGGCAGATAAAATGGATGATCTCATCCACATTCCAAAGGAGGGCCAGAAAAGAAAAAATGAAGCCTATGTTACTGCAGTTTTTGTAAATGAAAGCGATTCAGAAAGTTTTGAAAAGCTTGAAATATCAAGAGTCATAGAGGATATAAATGGCGAGATAAGGAGCACCTACTATTTGAATGGCAAAAAGGCAAGGCATACAGACATTGACAAGGTAATGGAAGATATGGGTTTGCAGCTTGATTCATACAGTTTTGTCTTACAGGGTGACATAAACGATTTTATCAAGAGAACAGGAACAGAAAGGAGAAAACTTCTTGAAACAATTGCAGGGATTGAATCCTATAATATGAAAATAGACGCTGCAAAGGAACAGATAAACGAAATAGAAAAAAATGTCGCAGCATCCGAAACATTGCAGGCTGAAATCCAGAAAAACGTGGAATTTATAAGGGAAGAGGCAGAAAAACTGAGGGAATACAGAAAGTTAAACGAAGAAATTAAAAATTTGAGGGCAACATCTCTCTCCATACAGATTAGGTCCCATGAACTGGAATTAAGTTCCTATGAGCAAACCTTACAAAAGAACAATGAGAAAAAGTTAGAACTGGAGAGAAGCATAGAAGAAATTAAGGAGAGGGAAAGAGAGCTGATAAAGAAAAGAGAGGAGATGGAAAGCGGCATAAGCAAGGAGCTCCAGGCCCAGATATTCTCTTTGAGGGAAAAGGTCAACAGCGTTAAACTGGAAAAGGCAAAAAAAGATGTGAGGCTTCAAAACGAAAACAATTCCATAAGCGAAAAGAGAGAAAAGATTGAAACTGGAGAAGAGCGTATTGGTGAGATTGAGAGAGAACTTGAAAGGATTGGGAATGAATATATCCAGCTGAAGCAGAACGAATCATCTGCCGCAGGAAACTTTGAGGCTCTCCGTGCACAGATTGCCCAGAGAATAGAGGTACAGAAGCAAAAGTCAGAGAAATATTCAGAAGCATCAAGGGCATTGAAGCAGATAGAAGAGAGGGTTTCTGAACTTAATCGCATACTTGCAGGTTTGAGAAAGGAAGAAAAGGAAAACGACCAGAAATATTCTTCACTGGAAGCACTTGTTGGAGCAAGGGAGGAGGGAATCACTTCTGAAAAATACAAGATTTCAGAGGTAAGGTGGAATCTCAACGAAATTAAGAAAAATGATGGCGCAAAGAAGGGAAACTATGAAAAATTGAACAGGGAATACTTTGAATTGAAAAATACAATTTCTGATAGGGAAAAGAATCTTTCTACCATTTCCGGGCGCCTGGAGCAGCTCATAAGGGAAACTGAAAAAATGAGGGCCCAGCTTGGATCACAGGGGCAGGCAAACAGGTCCATTTCCCTTCTCATGGATGCCAAGGCAAAGGGTCTCATTGAGGGCATTCACAGGCCCGTAAGTGATATAATAATGTATTCCGATGATGTCCAGCTTGCGGTTGAATCCGCAGCAGGAGGAAGACTGAATTCACTGGTAGTGGATGACGAAAACGTTGCACAGAAATGCATAGAATATTTAAGGTCAAAACAGGCCGGCAGAGTCACCTTTCTCCCATTGAACAAACTGGTATCAGGAAGGGCAAGGGGAAAGGCCATAGTTATGCTTAACGAGGGAGCGACCATGGGCCTTCTCAGCCAGAATATAAGTTTTGACAAGATATACGAGAATGTCATATGGTACACATTCCAGGACACCGTTCTTGTGAAGGATATTGAAACTGCAAAGAAGTACATGACCGGTGTGCGTATAGTCACCCTTGCCGGGGATATTTTTGAAGCCAGCGGTGCCATAACTGGAGGTTACCAGGAGAGAAAGCAGAAAAGGGGAAATCCACAGGAACTCATAAGGATGGAAGAGGAACTGCAATCCTTGAGAGCAGATAAAAGCTCGCTTGAATCAGAAATAAGAGGCATGAGGACGAGGCTCGATCAGGTGCAGAAGGAACTCATGGAAGAATCCAGGACTGGAAGCGAGGGAAGGGGAAAAATAGATACTCTGGAAAAACAGCTTGAAAGCTACAGTGCCAATCTCGCTAAAATGGAAGAGGAACTGATCAAATTAAAGAATGAAAGGGATAATAGAAGGAATATATTGCAGGAAATCCGTGAAAAAATGGAGAATTACGGAAAAGAGATTGAATCTCTTGAACTGGAAAAGAAAAGTGTATATGACGTGATTGGGGAGAACCCTGAGGGCGAAAACGATCTCAGTGAAATGCAGGCGGAGATGAATTTAATAAGCAATAATCTGACAAAAATGAGGAGCAAAATTGCAGAGAACGAGACCAACCAGAAGAGGCTCGCGGAGAGAAAAATGGAGATCTCAAGGGAAATTTCGGGGCTCGCCATCGAGATAGGGGAAAGCGAAGAGGAAAAGAAGAGATTGATCAGGGATATTGAATCCCTTGACCAGGAATCTAAAAAATTGAGTGCGATGGAAAGGGAACTCAATGAGAAAAATTCCAGGGTTGTGGGTGAACTGAAGGGCATAGAGATTGAAATAAACAACATATCCCTTAAGATGGAAAGAATCAATTCAGAAAAGAATTCCATAGAAAATGCCATTCTAACTGCAACGATCAAGATTTCTGAGTTTACAGAAAAAATAAATGATCTTAAAGGGCAGATAGAATCAAACGGTGGAATAATTCTTCCGGAATATTCAAGTGTGCAGAGAGTTAAATCAGAGATTACGATCAGGGAAAAGAAACTCGATGAAATTGGCGGGGTGAACCAGCTGGCTGAATCTGACCTTGAGAGGGAAACCAGGAGGCTTGAAGATCTTACAGAAAAGATAAATAAGCTTAGAAAGGAAATTGAAAGTTTGATCGAGCTCATGGCAAATCTGGAAGAGGTCAAGAGAACAAGCCTGATGGATCTCTATACAAGGGTAAGGGAAGAGATGAGGAAGATATTCTCAAGGCTTACCAACGGCGGTGATGTTATCCTTTACCTTTCCGATGAAAAGGATCCGCTCAATTCAGAATTATTAGTAAAGGCGAGGCCAAAGGGTACAACATACACAAAGCTCAATGCCCTGAGTGGAGGCGAAAAGAGTTTGGTTGCCCTTTCTTTCATAACTGCTGTGCAGAGGATTAAGCCGTCTCCCATATATTTCCTGGATGAAATAGATATGTTCCTTGATGGTGCAAATGCTGAAAGGATGGGAGAACTTCTAAGGGAAAATTCAAATACGTCACAGATCATAATGATATCGTTGAAGAACGCCATGACCAAGTACGCAAATTCACTTTTTGGTGTTACCCTGAACAGGCAGACAGGATGCACTGAGGTATTTACCAAGAGCTTTGAGGAGGGTTATCCGGCATGATAGATCTTGAAATTGCTGAATTGAAGAAGACCCTTATAACACAGGCAACAGTTCTTGGTCTGAACTATGAATATTATGAAAACATAGATCTGGCTGGAGAAAGGGAAGAGAGCATAAAAATTATAGAGATTATGGAAAGTTGCGTCACACAAAATATAGATCCATGGAAGGTAAATGTGGTCGATTTTGCCAGAATCATAGGAGGGCTTGTTACTAAGAATCTTGTATCTCTCCCGGAGGCGGGATATATAATATATAGATCATGGGGCATAGTTTACCTTCAGTCAGAAGAGCTTATAAGAAATTTTCAAAAGGTAAGGGATCAGATAGATGAGGGGGCATCGGACCAGCTGTCAGAAAGCAATGAGGATTTTGGCCTGTCGGAGAATCCAGAAATGGAGGCAATAAGGATATCCATACCTGTGCATCACCACGAACCAAGAAAGGTCATGCTCGTGGAACTCATTGAGGTCATGAAGCAGACAGAGAGGATGAGGGAAAAAATAAAGAGAACGCCCGAGGTGCATAACCCCAGGGATGTGCAGCAGATCCTTTCAGCCCTGAATATGGATGAACCGGAGAAAGAGCTGGAAAAGGTCATGAATAATATTTTTTCAAAGTCCTCACCTGAGTTCTTTATGGAAAGCGTGTGGGGAGATGACAGGGAAGCAAGAATGAAATTTTTTATTTACTGTATGTTCATTCAGAGAAGCGGATTTATAGATATGAAGCAGGAAGTGCCCTATGACAGAATATGGATCAAGAGAACCGGGAAATGAAAGGAAAATTGTGAGTGCAAGCGAATTATCTGAATATGATTTTTGTAACGTTTCCTGGTATTTTACCAGAAACGGGTATGAAAGATCTCCATCAGGGGTTCAAAGGCTGGAGAAAGGCACGGAGATGCACAGGCAATATCAGGTTAATTACGAAAAGGAAAGGAAGAGATCGTTATCTCTCATTATTGCCATTGTTGTTGTTCTCTTTTTGATGCTCATAATTTTCCTGTGATAAAATGATATTGAATTACATTTACATATTTCCACTTCTTGGGGTTTTTATTATCCTTCTATATCTGTTCTTAAAAAACCGATCATCTGGACCAATAACGGAAATACCCCGGGGGACCATAATATACGGGGATCTGGTTTCTGAAGGAAAGGTACTTGTGTCCAGGAAGCATTATCTTTCTGGTAAACCTGACAAGGTTGTAAAGAATGGGAACAGGATAATCCCATTTGAATATAAAAGTGGTGTTTCTTACGATACACCAAAGCATACCCATGTGCTTCAGATGGGTGTATATTTCATCATACTTGCTGATCTGTATGAGGATTATTCCATCGAATACGGTATATTGCAATACAGCAACACAAAGTTTGAAGTCCAGAATACACAGGAGTTAAGGGACGAAGTTCTGGCAAAGGCCGATATTTTAAGGAAGACACAGGGAATACCCATAAGGAACCATAACAGGCCTGCAAGGTGCGCCAACTGCCCGTACAGGAATATTTGCAGGCAAAGATTAATATGAAAGGTGAATTTAAGTGCTCCATGCTTGATATCAAAAAAGATCTCTTTCAGGAAATTGTCACGGAGAGGGAGTTTGATGATCTTTCACCGGGTTGCACCGGATATATTGGATTTGAGCCCTCAGGAGTCCCTCACATTGCCCAGATTATTCTTATTGGGGAGAGAATCAGAGCCCTGAGCAGGGCCGGGGTAAAAATGACCATACTTCTGGCGGACTGGCATGCGAAAATAAACGATAAGCTTGGGGGTAATCTGGAGGAGATAAGGAAAAGTGGGGAATTAATGAAGAAGGCCTTTAAAATATCCTTAAGGGACGAAAAGATCGATTTTATGTGGGCCAGCGACCTCATAGACATGAAGGGCTACCTTGAAGGTTTATTGGGAACTGCAAAGAGCACAACCCTTTCCAGGCTTAAAAGGGCCCTTCCCATAATGGGAAGGACAGAGGACGATGCGGAATCAGATTTCAGCAAGTATATCTATCCCGTTATGCAGGTAAATGACATCAAAATGCTGGGTGTGGATATTGCTCTTGGGGGTATGGACCAGAGGCATGCCCACATGCTTCAGAGGGATGTTGCGGAAAAAATGGGAATAAGGAAGGTTATTGCCCTCCACACACCATTGATGAGCAGCCTGAAGGGCTCAGGAAGAATGGATTCCTTCCAGAAGATGTCCAAAAGCGATCCAGATGGAGCCATATTGATAACTGACACTTCTGAGGATATTGTAAGGAAGATAAGGGGTGCATTCTGCCCTCAGGGTGTATCAGAAGGAAATCCCGTAATGGATATTCTTTCAATGATAGTACTGCCGGCCAGGAAGGAAATAACAGTAAAGAGGCCGGAAAAGAAAGGCGGGCCAATAACATTCAAAGATGCACAGGCCCTGAGAACAAGTTATGATAGGGGTGAAATCCATCCCATGGATCTGAAGCAGTGTGCCACAGACTATCTCATAGAAATTATGGAACCATATAAAAATTTATTAGAAGAATGAGTCGAGGCTGAACTGGTTTCCTTTTTCCAGGGATGCCTGCAGTTTTTCAATATAGGGCTCAACTCTTGTGGGTGAAAAACTGTGCTTCCCGCATAGAAAATCAAGAATTTTTTCTCTGTCTGGCTTCCCAAACTTGATCTCATTCTCCTGGCTTACATCTGGATTCTTAAAAATTTCACGAATCTTCTCAAGTTCAGGTATTTCCATATTCTTCTCCTTCATGGCATTTTCAATATTTCCATGTTTTTTTATCAAGTTGAGCGCTGTCTTGGGACCGACATTTCTCACTCCGTCGTTAAAATCCGTTCCAATTAGTATGCCTATGTCAATCAATTGATCCCTATTGATTCCAAGGGTTTGGAGATTTTCCTGAAGATCAATATATTCCGGGTCCACAGATATATAGATGTTTCTGCTTGATATCCTTCTCCTTCCGTAAATGGTAAAGTTCCTCAGGACTCTTCTTGCGCCAAATAGAAGGCAATCATAATCCTGTGATATCACACCCTGTACAAGGCCATCCCTGTTCATCACCGATGCTTGGGCCTCGCCCTCAGATGGAGCCTGAACATAGGGAAGGCCCATGTATTTTAAGAGCTGCTTGCTTTCCTCAATCATATCCCCTGTGATCCTGTTTATTGTCCTTTTTAATCTCGCTATTCTTTCAACATCCTGACTGGCAATGGCCTTTTCCAGTTCCATTTCGTTTTTTTCCTTAAGCATCCTTCTCTCTTCAAGGGTTTTTAACTTCATGGGGGATGGTTTGCCGTCGAACACATAAACCGGTTTAAGCCCATCCTCCATTAAGGCAATCGTCCTGTAAAATATCCCACTCAGGTGCGATGTGATGTTTCCGCTGGAATCCATAAGGGGTGTGCCATCGGGCTGTCTTATTCCGCTGAGAAACTGGTACAGCATATTGTAGGCATCAACAGAAACTGTGTTTCCTGAAAAATCTTTCAGGGCAGTTTTATGCTTGATGAGAATTGGTTCTAAATTTACACCCATAAAATGATAAATGCAAGTACGTATTAAAAGAAAATCCTTTTGATACATCAGGGCGGCGTGCATGAAATGCCCGAGTCTGTAATATAGAAATCACAGAATTTTCCGTCTCTGATGGATCTATGCTTTACTATTTCCAGTCTCCTCGCACCTGATGCAATCCTTTCAACCCTTAATATGGCCTTGGAATAATGGTCAAGGAAATATCCTCCATAGGGTGTAATATCTTGAATATCAGGATCATAATAGATCTGGTTTGCCAGGAGTACAGTTATATTAAAATCGTTGCACATCTTCGACATTATGGAAAGCTGCCTCTGCATGCTGTTGCTTTTGCTTCTCTCATCCTTTTCAAGCCTGAGGAGGGCAGTGAATGAATCCATTATAAGGACCTTAATGGAACTGTCCTTTTCGATCATCTTTTCTGCCTTAATAACAGAAACTTCCTGATCTGAGAAATCGCCAACCCTGTAAAGGTAAAAGTTACCCGTCACATCCTGGCTAGAGCCTCCAATCTGCATGAATCTGTTTTCAGAGAAGCCTTCAGTGTCGATGTAAATAACCTTTTCACCTGAAAGGGCTGCACTGACAGCGAACTGCATGGCAATATTGGTCTTACCAGATCCACCCTTTCCGTAAACCTGTGTTATAACGCCCCTGTCAATTCCACCATCCAGGAGATTATCAATGCATCCTATTCCAAGAGCTATCTTTTCGTCACCCTTTATTTCTCTTAATTTCATCTCTTTCCTCTTTAATGGATATTATGAATTCGGCTAGATCTGAAAAGTCTGAACTTCTCATGTTAAACCCATGTATATTCTCATAATCAGGATCGTTGTTGAAGCTGATGGAATAATCCGTATTCGTGAACATGCTTTCGTCATCCGGAGAATCCCCAACTGAAATGGTGAACTCTGGTTTTTTTCTTGAAACATAGGATTTTACTATTTCACCTTTGTTTTTTGGGTCAACAACAGCCCTACCTTCAGGCTGAATAATTCCGTCCCTTGCAAATATCATATTTGCATATATTTCGGATGCCCCAATAATCTCGCCAACTCTCTGGGCCAGCCAGTATATACCTCCAGAAACGATGACAATATTGTAACTGTGTTTCAGCAGTTTCCTGCATCCCTCTTCAACTCCAGGAAATAGGGGAATCCTGTTTAAAATCTCCATAACCGTACTGGCATTCCTTGCCTTTCCTGACTGTATCCACAGGGCAAGATCAAGCTTGAGGAACTGCTCATAGGAGATCTTGTTGTTTTTGAAATTCTCAAAGTTTTTTGAGTTATCTATGCCCAGTGTTCTGTTTACATAATTCCAGCTGCTCTTTTCAGATGTGAGGACACCATCCATATCGAAGAATATGACTGGCCTTGGATCAGTAAGGTTTTGAGAATAGGGCAGTCCTGCCTTCATTGCCGCATACCTCACACTTTCCATTCTTACCTGTATTCATAATGTGGCCCATCATTGTTAAATTTGTCCTCCTTTCCATTTCTTCTGAACATGATTTGCTTCTGCACATTATATGTGTTTCAACATTGGATTCCTGCCCTTCCATAGCCTTTCCTTCCATATTGTCCAGAAGCATCTTACTGGCCCTTTCCCTGAGGTCATTTGAAACCGTTTTCATTATATCCCTAAATCTGCCCAGTTCATCCCTCTTAATCTTAATTCTCCCTCTCTGGGTTCTGAGATTGACCGTGAGCGTATTCTCTTCTATCTCCCTGTCTCCAATCTCTATCCTTACGGGTACACCCTTCATTTCCCAGTAATTGAATTTAAATCCAGGTGTATAGGAATCTCTGCTATCCAGATGTACTCTTAATCCCATATCCTTCAAAGATCTGTATAATTCGTTAATGTACTTTTCACCATTCTGGCTTTTACCAGGAATGGGTACGATCACAATCTGTATGGGTGCAACCTGAGGAGGCAATATTAAACCCTTATCGTCTCCGTGTATGGATATGATGGCAGCTACAAGCCTTTCGCTCATTCCAAAGGTCGTCTGGTATACATATTCCGATTCCCCATTTTCTTTGGCAAACTTCACATCATAATTTTTGGCAAAATTCTGTCCATATTGGTGTATTGTGCCTATTTGAAGGGTTCTACCAGAAGGCATTATGGTATCAAAGGCCCTGGTGTATACTGCCCCCGGAAATTTATCCCAGTCAGGCCTCTCGACCTCCATGTATGGAAGGCACATTAATTCCGTGAAATATGACCATTCGCTTCTGTAAATTTGCAGCTGGGCCTCTGCATCCTCATAGTTCTCGTGTGCTGTATGGCATTCAATAAAATGAATATCTCTCGATCTCATAAAAGGCCTTGTGTGCTTAGTCTCATACCTCCAAACCTGGACGATCTGGAACATCCTCATTGGGAGATCTGCGTGGTCCCTTATCCATAACCTGAACATAGGATATATGGCGGCCTCGCTTGTTGGCCTCATTGCAAGATCATCCTCAAGGGATTCCTTTCCACCCTTTGTGATCCAGAAGAGCTCCTTTTCAAACCCCCTTATGTGTTCAAACTCCTCCTCAAACATCGCCCGGGATATGAGGGCTGGAAACATAACCTCTTCAAAGTTATCTTCTAAGAACCTTTTTCTGATGGTTTCATCAATATTTTTCATAAGGTGGAATCCGTAAGGCATCCACACATTCATCCCCTTCACAGGATATCTTTTATCTGTAAGCCCTGCAAGTTCCACTATCTCATTGTACCATTCACTGAAATTTTTCCTGGAATTCTCCATGCATTCAGATAATTTCAATTAGCTTATTTAAATTGACTAATTGGATAAATTATTGATTGTGAAAATTCAATTCTTTTTAGGAAATTTTTGAAATAAAAATAAAAATTGATCTAACTGGTAAGATATAGTTTTTCCTCTGAGGATTCACCAAGATCCACTCTTTTTGGCTCTGGAAGTAACAGGAGTGTTGCAATCAAACCACCAATGGAGAATATGGACAGAACAAAAAACAGGCCTGAAGTTCCAATGGCACCCTGAATCAGCAGATTGAGGAATGTACCCATAAAGGCACCAATCTTACCTGCAGAGGCAGCTATTCCTGTTCCCGTTCCTCTAGCCTGGGCAGGAAATATTTCGGGAGGATACACAAAGGTGGTCAGGTTTGGTCCGAATTCAATGAAGAAGTAACTGAGGCCATAAATCACTACAAACTCTATTATGTGAAGAGGTGTCTCCAGAAAGGGAAATATGAAGAGAAGTCCAAAGGAAAGAGCCATCATCATGAAGCCGAGGCTCTGTATTAATTTCCTTCCTATCCTGTCTATGGTAAAGGTTGCGAGCCAGTATCCCGGAAAGGCAAAGAGGCCAAATATAATTGCGCTTACTTCAGTTGAATAATAAACTCTGGCAAGACCCTTAAGACTCAGGGGTACCGCGGAGGAAAGCATGTACTTTGACATGATTGTATTTCCGTAAAGGGCCCAGTCCATTAGAAACCATGAGATTGAAGTGCCTAAAATTAAAAGAACAAGCCTTCTGTCATTAAGTATTTCCCTAAGAGACATTCTTCTCATCTTCTTAGTATCATTATCATTTTTTAAATCAAGCCCCGTATATTCTCTCAATTTTTCCATGGACTCCTGGCTTGCACTGGATACAGAGAGCATGTATCTTGGTGTCTCCGGCATCTTTACTCTATAATATATCACAATGAGTGCGGGAATGGCTCCAAAAAATAGAAGAAGTCTCCAGAGAATCCCAACTGGGACGGAGAAGTGGAGCATTAAAAGTGTTATCGCAGGACCTGCCAGAAATCCGACACTCTGCATTGAGAATACCATCCCTACCCATTTGCCCCGGCTTTTTGTGTTTGAATATTCGGTCATAATCACTGAGCTCGAGGCATAATCGCCACCAATGCCAATTCCAAGAATAAACCTCCACGCTGTAAGAACATATATTGAACCAACTGGTGTTAAGAACGCACTTCCAATTGCTCCAAGTATGAGCAAAAACATTTCCAGACCATATATTTTGCCCCTTCCAATTCTGTCTATGACTCTTCCAAATACAATTGCGCCAATTGCAGCCGCTAGCAGTGAAGAAGAATCCAGTATGGAAATCTGGAATTTGCTGATATCTCCCCAACCACTTAAGGGAAGCAGATTGGTTACCACGCCAATAATGAAAATGTCATAGGCATCGGTAAAAAATCCCATGCCTGAAATAATCAATGTTTTTTTATGGAAACTGGAATCTCTGGCTTTGTCAAAGGTATTCAAAATGCTATTTTCATCGTCTTCCTTTTTTTTACCTGTTGCCATCAGATATTCAAATCCAATATATGCCTATTAACTTGAATATAGAGTATATATTCTATATAGAAGATGGGGAAAGATTATTTTAAACACCATAAAAAAATTTAAAAATCATATCTCCCTTGAGATCCTGAATATATTAAAAATAATGGGGGATTAAATTTTATGTTACAGTTTTACATAGCCTCCCTAAAGTTTTGTAAATTTAAGGATGCCTTTTCTTGAACATTTCACTGATCTCATCCCTGCATTTATAATATCCTCCCGATTTTCTTAAAGACAACATCTCATTTATCTCAACTGCCCGAAGATAAATTATCTTCATTGCGCTCTCCTCTGATGGCAGGGAATCAATGATCCTGATCCTTCACCCTATTTCCCTTTTCATGCGTTCTATGAGATTTGTTGAATGTATTGATCTCCTAATGGATTCAGGATAATCACAGTACCTGAGCAATGTACTCAGGTTCTTCTCCATGTTGTACAATGGCCCGGGATATTTTGGGGATAATTTATTCTTGAACCCAGTGAATTGATCAATGGTATCCTCCCTTGATATGGAAAGGTATATTCCCCTGAGATCGGAGTCAATCTCATTGCGATCCTGCTCCCTCACATGTGATTCAAAGTTCCTTGATGCATGTACGGTGCATAACTGGAAATCAGCCCTTGGATACAGTTGCTTTATCTTCTCCTCTATTTCCGTCAATCCGTCTGCTATGAACAGTAATGGTTCCTACACTCACCCTGCGTGGATATCCATGAGGACATTCCTGTTTGCTATTTGATTCTCTATGGGGTTCATGTAGAATCCCAGGATTTCATACTTCCATGTTTCCATGATGCCCATTGTAAATATTACGCATTCCTTCTGCACATTATCCCGGCGGAGGGAGAAAAACATCGCATCCAGGAATATGGCAATGTACCTCCTGTCAAGTGGCCTTGTTCTCCACTTATTGATTTCCGGTATTGTAATGTCTGTGATCCTTGATATGGTGGATTTGCTCTATCTATTGTGGAATATTTCCTCAAGGATTTCAGCTATCTTCCTTATTGATATTCCACCATGGAATACATGGATACGGCAGGATCATCCATGCCGATGTTCCTCTGATATCAGTAAAATAAGGATGTCTGAAATTCACTGTCCCTGTTTCCTGGAAGCATGAGATCATTGATCCTGCCGTACCTGGTTCCAGGATCTCTTTCATAATATCCATTTCTGGACCCCCTGTGATCTTCAGGGAATGCCTGAATCTCTCCCTTCACTTTGGATCTGACAATTTCCGATATTCTTCTATCCAGTTCTTTCATTGTTCATTGCATCCTGGGTTGCTCCTGGAGGCATCCTTTCATTTTTCATGAAATTTATCCCGTTGACTGGAACGGGTCCTGTCACTCTTACACAAATTTCGGGATACTATCCATTTGGTCCATCAGGGTTAAAGTTGAGTTCATTTTCAATGGAATCTGCGAAAGTAAAATATAATGATTTTCCCTACAACTTTTATGGAACTCAAGGAAATGGACGACAGAGATTTTATCGTGGAGGTAGCAAGACGCATTATTCCAGTTAGGTCAATAAGCCCCGCCTCTGGTGGTACAGGTGAATCCGAGAGGGCAAGGGTAATTAAGGATATATTGGGCGAACTTGGATATCAAAACGCCAGTGTATACTCTACTGAGGATGAAAAGGGTATAGAAAGGGTGAGCTTAATCTTGAAGGTTGGAAACCTCGAAAAAACACTCTGGCTCGTTTCCCATACAGACACAGTTCCTGAGGGTGATCTGAAGCTCTGGACAAAAAATCCCTTCGAGATAACGGTTGAAGGGAACAAGATTTATGGAAGAGGGACTTCAGATGACGGGCAGGCCATATTTCTTTCACTTCTTCTTTTAAAGCATCTGAAGCCGGAAGAACTGAAATATAATCTGGGCCTTGCCTTTGTTGCAGACGAAGAGGTTGGAAGCAAGTATGGAATTCAATATCTTCTTGAGCAAAATATATTCAAAAATGATGATCTTATTTATGTACCAGATTCTGGAACCGAGGATGGTATGGATATTGAAGTTGCAGAGAAAAGCATACTTTGGCTTCAGTTTACAATAAATGGAAAGCAATACCATGCAAGCATGCCCCAGAATGCAATAAATGCAAACAGGGATGGAATGGAGTTTATGCTGAGGATCGACAGGATGCTACACAGAAAATACATTGCAAAGGATGAAATTTTCAACTATCCATATTCCACATTTGAGCCCACAAAGCATCTTAAAAACGTGGACAACATAAACACAATTCCGGGGAGGGAGGTATTTTACATGGATTGCCGTGTGCTTCCGCAATATGATCTGGACAATATCATTGATGACATAAACATGGAAATAGCAGAGTTCGAGCAGTCTCATAAGTCAAAGGTCATAATGGAGTTCGTACAGAGAGAACAGGCGCCCCATCCCACATCTCCCCAGTCTGAAGCTGTGAAATTGCTGATGGATGCACTGGCAAAGAGAGGTGGAACGCCCAGAGTTGTGGGTATTGGTGGTGGAACATGTGCAGCATTTTTCAGGAGAAAGGGCATGAATGCAGTGGTTTGGTGTACAACCATGCCGGACGTTGCCCATCAGGCAGATGAGTACTGCATAATAGATCACATTCTTTCGGACAGGGAAACCATTGAATTAATGATATATTAATTATAATTAATTTTCATCACTTTTTGAAAGGTCCCTTATTCTCTGGACTCCATCTATTTCGTTTATAATTTCTATAACTTTTTCAGGAACATCTTTTTCCCAGTTTTCACCGGAAATCATCTTTCTTCTGATCTTTGTGCCGGACCACTCAACCCTGTTTATGAGTTCCATGGATCTTACGGAATAGTTTTTCTCATAAAATAGCCTTTTTACCATTGGATTATTGCTGTATACAACATTGAATTTTGGGGTGAGTGATTCGACATGGGCTACCCACAGTGGATTGGAATTTACGTCCTCTATGGGGATAATATAGAAATTGAATATGCCTTCGCTTTCAAGGGTGTTTGAGATCATGATGTGCCTTTCCCCTGCTGTAAAAGGGTTTTCCAGAGTATGAGAATATTGGGCACTGCCTATGCCTATGATGACAGATTTATGTTCCTTCAGGATCTCCTTGATCACTTCAAGATGGCCCAGATGGAATGGCTGAAATCTTCCCACAATAAATGCCCTTGAACCATCAATCATTTCTGACCATCTCACACATCTTCATTTCGGCGTTGTCGAAAATAAACCAGTTAAGCGTGGCTTCCATTTCACCCTTTATCTCTTTCACCCCTGAAATCAACTCTCTCATTTCTTTCATTTCAGCAATTTCAAAGTCCTTTGCATTTATAAGAGATTCAACCTTTGATTTTATAGCCAGAATTTCCTCACTCCTTCCTTCAGCGAACTTCTTTCCATTGGCAATCAATGACAGATATTTTGATGATTTTTTTTGTTTCCTGCCGTCAATCGTATCCATTAAGAGCGGCCTACCATAGAAGATAGAATTCAGAATTTCAAAAGAACCTTCAACCGAATAGTACTTATCCCCAGGTTCAGAATCCTGACCATTCACTCTTTCATATCCTAAACCAGCAAAAAGGTAATTTTCCGCAGCCCTCAGAACCTTAACTTTCATTTCCGTGATCCTGTTCATCTTCTCAATATAGGATGACCATTTTGAATACATCTCACCTCTGCTGGGGGGAATATGATTCTTGGCCAGATCTATCCAGAGGGGCCTTTCATCCATAACTGGTATGGCAACATGGCTTTCGGATATTGATACAAATGGTTCAGGCATAACGAGGCTCTCAAGCATGTCTCTTGCCACTTTTCTCAAAGTCACGTAATGCTTCTCAAGTTTTTCTCTCATCTGTTCATGGTGCCTCATTTCCTCTGTAATTTTTTCAACTTCCCTATTTATCTCCACATTCAGCTCTTCCCTGAAATCGGCCGATTCATCCTCATCCTCTTCCCCTTCATCGTCCTGTTTATATTCTTCTTCAATTTCCGGTTCCCCTATTATTTCGATTTGCTGGCTTTCCTTTATTTTATCCATAATCATCATGTTGCTATAATTTATCTTCCTGAATATTAAATAGTCCGATACAAACACAAGAATGGCAAATACTGGAATTAAAATGACAAGAGTCGTGATTGACATTAGATTTTGCTCATCTCCCCTACAAATTCATTGAGCTTTACCATGCCTTTCTCAATGGTGTGTTCGTCAGTTGCATAGGATATTCTGAAATGCTTTTCGCCCTGACTGCCAAAGACTGAACCGGGCGTGAGGATAAGCCCCTTCTTTTCCAGTGCCTTCTGGCAAAATTCCACTGATGATAGATTGAGATCATATTCAGGGAATACATAGAATGCACCCTCCGGCCTATTCAGTTTGAGTCCATCTATTTCTTCTATCATAGACACAACCTTTTCCAATCTTTTCTGGAATACTTCCCTCATTTTTTCAGGACTTTCTCTGTCCTTCAGGGCCTGGATTGCAGCCATCTGTGAAATCGATGGGGCGCAGGTAACGGTCTGTTGCTGGAACTTATCAGCAGCCTTGATCAGTTCCTGGTTAGATATCATATAACCTATTCTCCAACCTGTCATGGCATAGCTTTTGGAAAAACCGCTTATCAGTATGGTGTGCTCCATTTCTGGATCAATTTCAAAAGGATTCTGAATTGTACCTTCGTAAACCAGTTTTTCATATATCTGGTCAGTGATAAGGTAAATATCTTCATCGATGCAAAGTTTTTGCAATTGCTTTATCTGTTCCCTTGAATATACTTTTCCTGTAGGATTTGCAGGGTTTGAAATAATTATGCCCTTTGTTTTTGGAGTTATGGCATCCTGAATATTTTCCATATTGAGTGAAAAATCATCATTACTCCTCACACCCACCGGTTTGATCCCATAAAGGTTCCCTATTTCCGGGTATGAAAGAAAATACGGTTCAGGTATAATTATCTCATCTCCCGCATCAGCTATGGAAAGATAGGAAAGATTAATCGCAAACTTTGTAGGTGTTACAATTACATTTTCATGCGTAATTTTGCTATTCTGATCAATATTAAGGGAACCTATGATTCCCTTCCTTAATTCGGCGTAACCCTTTGATGGTGTATAATGGGTAAAGCCCTCTTTGGCCTTCTGAAATGCATAATCAATAATTCCCGGAGGCGTTTGAAAATCGGGCTCACCTATTCCAAAGTTGATAATCTCCTTACCCTCTGACTTCATTTTTGCCGCTAAATTAGACATAGAAACAGTTGCCGATTCTGATACTTCTGAAACTCTCTTCGAAAGCACAATGTTTTATTGTAAATCCGTTATTAACATTTTTCAATAATGTATGTGGAAATTAGATCAATTAAAAATATGTAATCTCAAATTATGAAAAATTTTCTATTATTAACTATCTGAGAAATTCATAATCATAAATTACCATAACGTCTGAATCTTTCTCCCTTTCCCTGACTGTGTTGATGATGTTCCTTGCACTGACCATATTTTCAGCAAAGCATACAAAAACACCTGATTTTTCATCCTTTATCTGGAAAATGGAAATTTCAGAGAGAATGGGCTGTAGCAATTCCTGCTTTTCGGAGAAAATGCTGAATAGAACCACATCAGTTTTTGAAAGATCGATCTTTGCGAAAACCCCAAGCAAATGGTTCTTTGCAAGATAGTTATATCGCCTCTTTACACGTATGACAGGTTCATTTATGGCCTTTGCAATTTCAGAAATTTTGGCTCTTGGCATCTTTCTCAGCTGCTCAATTATTACCATGTCAATATCCTTGGAATTCCCAGAATAATTATCGGCTGGAGGGATATATCTCATAACGGGATCGCCGAGTTCAGCTGAAAATTCATCAATCAGCCTGTTTACCTCTTCTTCGTTGTTTCCCTCCACACCATATAGCGTTATTTTTTCCAGACATCTGAGCCTGGAGGTAAAATTCTTCTTTACTTCCTTATCGGAGACAAAGGCTGCAAAACCCTCTACCTTCCCATAGATTTTAGGGCTGACATGAACCTTAAAATCCTCTATGATCTGATCATCAATCATTTTGGACATCCTGTAGTTCAAAGTCTGCGCGGATATTCCCAGTGATTTTGCTATCTGTCTTTGAGGCATTCTTCCGTCTTTTAGCAGATAGAAAAGTATTTTTTTGTCAACTTCATCCATACAATACAGTTAAGGCTTACTGTTTAAAATATTTACGTTTTGAAATTCCAATAAAGAAATCAAAATTTTTCATACATTGTTTAATTAGTTTCAGTTTATTTAAAAATTAATGTTAAGTGGAAAATCTCTAATACGGAGGAAATGGCTGGTTCTTGCAGTATGGGTCGTTGCCATAATCTTGGCTGTACCCGCAGTAATGGGTTACGGTTCCTATATAAATTATTCAAATTCTACAACCGCACCCCATGGAACTGAGTCTTACATGGCTTCCCAAATTCTTGCAAATACCAGTGCAAGGAATCAAAGTCTGCAGATAGTCGTGGATGGAAATGTAATTTCAAATCTATCCATTGCCAGAAATATGTTAAATTTCAGCAATTTTCTGGAAAATGATAAAATTATTGATTTAAAAAATGTTATATCTCCTGCAAGCCAGTATGCCAAATTTATAAATCAAGAGAGCAATGGTACTGGGAATCTTGTCAAAGCGTGCTATGAAATGTTCAAAAACACATCCAAAATGATATATGGATTTCCACTTGCTTTCTATGATAACTGGAAAAGTTCCAATTTTAGTAAGTCTAATATAATGAGCGTTGCAAAGGAAAGCGGATATAATGGAACTGATTATGAAAGGGCATTCATAAACGATATTAAAAATTCGACCATTACAGGTCTCGAGGCAGTGAACATTTCCATAGATCAATCAGTTAACTCCGTTTTGATAAGTAATTTTTCTTATGTCGGACCTGTTATGGATTATTTGGGCCTTTTCAACTTCTCATCTAATTCTTCGATCAGCAAGGCAACGTCCATATATATAAGTGCAACAGTAGGTTTTAATTTGAGTGCCCAGTTTGTGCAATCTGTGGAACAATCCCAGAACCCTGGAATATATTACATCAATCATTATGGCCTGGCAGGTGTTCCCGGTTTCCTCATAACAAACTCGGTCAGCCCAAATCACAAAATATCTATTGTTACAGTAAATTTCAATGTTCCATCAGGTTTTTCATATAATAATGGTTCCTCTCCATCCCAGATAGCCTATCCCAAGGTTTTAAAAGCTTCAACTGACATATTAGGGAACAGTTCCATCGTAACCGGAACAGGAGCCATAACAGTCCAGACATCTCAGGTAACCGCAAAGTCAGGCTTTGCCTTTGGGCTCATTTTCATAGTCTTGCTCATCGCCATATTCATAACCCTTGTTTCATACTGGTCTTCCATAATTGCTCTGTTTCTGGTTGGTCTTTCCCTTCTGGTAGGATACGTTTCCATTTTCATAACAGGGTTGATAATAGGAAATGTGTCTTTTATTGTAAATTATACTTTAACAGCAGTAATACTTGGTATATCTACAGATTATCTCGTCTTTATCATTTCAAGATTCAGAAGGGAAGTCAGGATGGGTACATCTCCCGATGAGGCCGTCTACAGGGCCATAGATACCGCAGGAAAGGCAGTAATCATAAGCGGTGTAACTGTTGCTGTAACACTCCTGACATTTTCTCTTGTGCCATCCTTCCTTGATTGGGGGCTGGTCCTGTTTCAGGCTGTAATATATACTGTTTTGATTCAGGTCACACTCCTGCCCATAACAATGTACTTCCTCAGAAAAAGGCTCATCATGATGAGGGGTCTTTCAGCTACAAACGAGAATTCCTACAAGGGATCAATATTTTACAGAACAACAGACCTTTCTGTGAGAAAGGCTTCCGTGGTTGCAATACTCCTAATTGTATTGGGTTCTGCAGGCGTTTATTTCTTCTATACAGTGCCAACAACCTATAACTTCAACACAGGCCTTCCTCAGACCATATCTTCGGTGAAAGGTTTGAATTCCATATACAATAACTTCGGCGAGGGTCATCTTTTCCCCGTATTTCTTATATACCGGGCAAATTTCAGCAGTTCCAATCTTACCCATGGCCAGAACAATACCCTCATGAAAGTTGCATCAGGCCTTAAAAGTTTAGGTTATGTTTCCGGCATACAGGGGCCATTCATATCGGGCAAGAATATATCCACTGCCATTTCACCCAGCAGTTTTTCTATAGATCATGGAAAGTATTTTCTCTATATTGTTACACTGAAGTATGGACCATACACAAACCAGGCCATAAATGCAGTGAATAATTTAAGGGCGAACAATTCCTTTGTTGTAGGAGGATTAACATCCCAAATAATAGATGAAAGGGCACAAAACGACAGGATATATGGAAGTCTGGAAGCGTTTATCATAGTGGCCATATTTGCAATTCTCCTGATTGCGTTCAGACAGCTGAGATATCCCCTAATCGCCATATCCGGAACATTCTTCAGTATTTCATGGAGCACCTTTATTCTCTATCTAATTTCAAATTATGTGCTTCACATAGCCCTTATATACCTCATACCCATAATTCTATTCATAATACTGTTCAGCCTGGGCAATGATTATACTGTATTCATTTCATCAAACATAAGGGAAGAGGTGAAAAAAGATGGGTTCGAAATAGGAATCAGAAGAGGAATGGTAAATGGTGGTAAAACAATAACGGCTCTAGGTCTAATTCTTGCCTTCTCACTGGGTGCACTTTCTCTTATTCCCGTAGCGTTCCTTGAGGAGCTTGGAATATCCTTCATAATATCACTAATCATAGATACCTTTGTAATCAGAACATTTTACTTCCCATCAATGCTAACACTCTTTGAAAAACTAAAACCATCTACAAGCAAACTTCAAAAAAAGTAAGATAGAGAGAAAAAATAATTAACCATTATCTTTATTACTAAATATTGAAAAACGGTATTGATTCTTTTAATAAACTTATTGGAAGGAGTAAAAGGGGTGAAAGTGCAATTTCAAACGATGGCCATCCGGATATTTCTTCTGACTATGTTTTCTGTTCCATAAGCCATACTGGAAATGTGAGAGAAAAAAATGAGGACAGCATTCTTGCCAGTCAATCCTCAATCTTTTATTCAGGGAAGGATATTAAATATATTTACGCATCAGTTGCCGATGGTCTGGGAGGGCTAAAAAATGGAGAAAAGGCAAGTTATCTCGCCACAACCAGAGCCTTTGCATATTTTGTGGAAAATATATCTTTTCTGGGTGACGGGGTCGAACCTCACAGAGTTCTTGAAAAGGCAATGAGGAGAGCCTCCAGCGCTATCGATGAAATTAACTGTAAGAAAGACAAAAATGATATGATGGCTTCAACCCTTACAATAGGGCTTGTTTTTAAGGACACGCTTTATTATTCCCATTCTGGTGATTGCAGGATAATAAAATTCGGTCAAAAAATGGATTTTATTAATAAATCCCACAGGGTTCCCAAGGGAAACCAGATATATTCGTGCCTTGGCATTGAAAGGGAGTTTGAGATGGACTCCGGTTATTCTCCAATTGAAAAAGGGCAGTCCATTCTCATATGTTCGGATGGATTAACAGATATGCTTGAGGATGCAGTAATTAAAAATATAGTTAAGGCGAATCAGAGAGATCCAGAGGTTGTATGTAGCAATTTGCTACAGGAAGCCCTTAAAAATGGGGGGCGTGATAATATTTCTATTATATATATTTACCGTAAAAATTGATATTCCCATATTTTAATAGAATGGTGATTGAAAGCAAGTAAAAGTTGGGGAAGAGACAGTTTTAAGTAAAATTATATTTCAAAACTAAAAAAGGATAATTAGTGAAATTAACTTACGGGTAAATATGGTCACAGCAGCTGAATTTCAGAAATCTGAGATTGACGGCATAATTTTAGAATCAGCAAAGAAGTCTTTGAGTAATATATGCCATGTTTTGAGTGAAAGAAATCATAGGTACAACTGGACAGGAGTTTATGTGGTTGTTGGAGATCACCTGAAGCTTGTCTCATTCCAGGGGGCTGCAACAGAACATGTTCTTATACCTCTCGGGGAGGGTCTTTGCAGCCTGGCCATTAGCAGGAATGAGACGGTAAACGAGAAGGATGTAAAGTCAAATAGGGAATACCTTGCATGTTTTTTAAACACAAAGGCGGAATTAGTTGTACCTGTAAGATATGGAGATAAACCCATAGGCGAAATCGATATTGATTCAGATGAAAAGGGTGCATTTGATCAGGATGACGAAAAATTCGTGGAAGAGATTGCGGAAAAAATATCTCCACTTGTGAAATTAATATACGATCAGCATGAGAAGAACCTTAGATAGGGATATATTCACAAAATTAACTATTTTATCAGCCATACAGTTTCTGAGGCTGAGCGGCGTTTTCTTTGTGATTCCGGTGCTGGCCATATACGCCTCCAAATTTACATCCTCAGGGTTCCTGATAGGAATGGCAATTGCGGCCTATGAAATATCCATGGCCATAATGCAAATTCCTTCTGGAAGGTTGTCTGACAGGATAGGAAGAATAAACACTATCAGAATCGGATTATCCATATTCTTTATTGGAAATCTTATGAGTTTTTTTTCAACAAATATTTACGAACTCATATTCAGCAGGTTTATAGCTGGTCTTGGGGCCGTAAGTTCACCTGTTACAGCCCTTTCTCAGGAAATCGTACCCCCGGAAAGAAAAAATACAGCCATGGCCATAGTGGGAAGTGGAATCGGGATCGCCTTTCTTTCTGGTACAGCCTTTTCTCCCCTTCTTGGATATGCAATCCATATCAGGAATATATTCCTCTTATCTTCCATAATGGCAATCCTGGCCATTGCAATGATAAGCAGATTTAAGGAAGAAAGGAGAGCATCGTTTCTTGAAAAGATAAACATTTCAAGAAACACTTTAGTCATATCTTTAGGCTCATTTTTATTCAGCATTGCAAGTTTTCTGGTAATTTATACAATACAGATCTACGCAGGCGTGAACTTTGGGATTCTGGATTATGGAATAATACTCATAATCCCTGTGTTATTATCGGGGATAATAGCCATCTATGTTTCGGAAGTTTACGGCAGAAAGAGAAAAATAAACTTTTTAAAATCATCGTCTCTGAGCATAACTGCAGGCATGGTTATTACATTTGCAGGAATCGCACTAAAGTTACCCTTTCCGGTTATTTCCCTATTCTTAATACCTTTCTTTGTCGGTTTCTCACTGTATGAAATATCTACGGTTCCAGAACTGACCAGGGCAATAAGGAAGCAATCCTATGGTTCAAACATAGGATTTTTTTATGCCCTTCAGTTCATGGGAAATGCCTCAGGTTCATTAATAGGCGGTTTAATAGGGGGCTCTGACATAACTCAAAATTCCGCCATAATTCTTGGAATGTGTGGATTTTTGGTAAGCCTGGCGGGAACCTTGATATTTATATATGCATCAATAGGAGGAAAGCCTCTTCAATAAATCCTCAGAGATTCTGAGAGAACCGATGGAAAGGATCCTTAAATTATCAAAGTCAATAACTGTCATGCTTGCATTTTTAATATCTATGCCTCCTGCATCCTCTTCATGCAAGTTAATTAATTTGCAGATCAGAGCCTTAATGGGAAGGTTGTGGGAAACAAATATGGAAAGCCCCTCATATTTCATTGCGCACCGGAAGAGCCTTTCCCCATTCTCCTCAAAAGGTTCAATTCCATATTTGGAAGAATGGATTTTAGGAAGGGCCGAAACCGGTCCATTGTTGTATGGCCCAAGGAAAGTCTCCCTAAGGTCATTGTCTATGATGTATTTTCCTGAATACTCCATTCCCCGCATAACCTCTTCAGCTGTCTGTATTGTTCTCTGCAGGGGACTCACCACAATATTATCTATTTTATCCCTGATATCTGAAAGTACCTGGCCTGTATGGTTTGCCTGCTTTCGCCCCTTTTCTGTCAGGGGATATCCCTCAAGATCATGGGAAACAACTCCTGTTGAATTAGCGGTGCTTTCTCCGTGCCTTATAAATATACCTGTTTTTGTCACGACTGGAGATAATAAAATAATATAAATATTGAGTATATCTAAGACTGTGATATTTTGAGTGCAAAACTGAATCATCTTCAGGGTGAAATGAGCCCCTATTTACAGCAACATTCTACAAATCCAGTTGACTGGTATCCATGGGGTGAGGAGGCTTTTCAGAAAGCTAAGAAAGAAAATAAACTGTTATTTGTAAGTGTGGGATATTCCACATGCCACTGGTGCCACGTTATGGAGAGGGAAAGCTTCAGTGTGCCTGAGGTTGGAGAACTGATGAATTCCATATTTGTATGCATTAAGGTAGACAGGGAGGAGAGGCCTGACGTGGATTCTTATTTCATAGATTTTGCACAGAGGACAACAGGGTCAGCAGGATGGCCTCTCAATATAATCCTGACACCGGAACTGAAGCCTGCCTTTGCATTTACCTATCTCCCAAGGGAGAGCAGGAATGGAAACATGGGCCTTGTGGAGCTTATCACGAGCATCGGGGATATCTGGAAGAATGATCCTCAAAATATAATTTCCACAGCAAGGCAGAACGAGAAGGGTGGAAGTTCAAAAAAACTCCTGACCATTCAGGGAGCCAGTATGGAATCGGTTGAAACAGCATTCAGGCAGTTATCAAGAATGTATGATCCCGAATATGGGGGCTTTGGAAGAGGTATAAAGTTCCCAACCCCTCACAATCTATCATTCCTCGCAAGCTATTACAAAAAATATGGGAATAAAGATGCTCTTGAAATGAGTGAGAGGACTGTGGCTGCCATAAGAATGGGTGGAATTTACGACCATGTCGGGAAAGGAATTCACAGATATGCAACAGATACAGGATGGAAGATTCCCCATTTTGAAAAAATGCTCTATGATCAGGCATCCTTCATAAATGGCCTTTCTTCTCTCTTTGAGGTCACAGGGAAGAAAGTATATGATGAAATGATAATGGAAATTGTCTCATTTTTGAGAGAAAATATGAAGTCCGGGGATGGTGCCTTTTATACCGCAATAGATGCAGATAGCGAAGGCATTGAGGGAAAATTCTATACATGGAGTTCTGTTGAACTTAAGAACATCCTGAGAGAAGATTATGAAAACTTTGCCATAAGATTTAACATATCTGAGGATGGGAACTATATCGAAGAGCCAAGGGGATTGTCAAATGGAAGAAATATACTCTATCTTGACAATGGAAGAAAGAGCACAGACAAGTTTATTGAACATGGATTATTCTGGCTGAGCCGTGATATAAAGGATTCCCTTGAAACACTGAGGGAAAGAAGGATGGCAAGGAAACATCCACAAACAGACATGAAGATATGCGCTGATATTAACGGTTTCCTTCTTTATGCCCTTTCCCGAGCATATATGGCCACAGGACGGGAAGATTACAGAGACGAGATAAAATCTCTTTACAAATATATTACCGAAAACCTCATGGATTCCAATAAAATTCTTCACCTAAAATACGAAAATGGCAGGAAGATCGATGGATTTCTCTCAGACTACGTATTCATATCCCTGGGACTTCTTGCCTATTCCATGGTATTTCCTGAGAATTCAAATGCCAAAATAGTTGAGCAAATTATGAATGAGGCTAATGAGAACATAATCAGGGAAATGGAACAATTGAAGAGGGAGGGTTTTGCAAAGTTCACAGGAAATATACAGTCACAGGAAGATTCTGCCTTCCCATCTCAATTTTCAGCCTACGAAAGAGTTCTGTCCATATTGAAATTTTATGGCATATTTCTTCCATTCAATGTCCCGGCTACAGAGGAGGGCCAGAAAAACATGAGGGAATATCCTGCATATTTCACATTCAGGACAGAGAATTACCTTATGGAGGAAAATACCTTTTCCATAAAGGGAGAGGATATGGATGGAGAAAAGGCCAGAGTATTCAGGAATGCTTTAAGAAAAATGGGATACAGGGGCAGCATAATATTTATAAAAGAAGGCTCAGAAAAGGGTAAATATTCATTGTGCAACAGCAAATCCTGTCTCATGGAGAATGTCCAATTTGAAGAACTTGCAGAGAGGTTATTGAAAGAAACAAAAAATTAATTTTTTATGTTGGGGTTACTGTTGCAAAAACGGTAGATGCATAGATAAGGGTCATGCTTGTAATTTTATTTTGTTTTCCACTCATTTCTATAATTATGGAATTACCTGCAGACAGTTGATCTGAAACTGTATCAGTTATGGTTATGCCTTTTGAAGATTTGTTAAGAAGATTCCCTGAATAAACCAGGGTCGATCCGTTAAATATTTCTACATTTACCTGCCCAAGGGGAACAAGCTGGCTGGTACTTGTAACATTGAGATAATATGTATTGGCACCCGTACTATTGTAAGGCCCTGAAAGATATTCCTGGGAATCAAGGTTGTGTATGTGTGATGAATTGTTGAATGTTGAAAGGATGGCTATGAGTGTTGCTGCAAGGATTACAGTAATTCCAATCAGGAGGATAGTTGCAATTATGGGAGTAACACCCCTATCCTGTTTATATACATCTTTCATAACGGACTTATAATGCCATCTAACTAAAATCTCTTTCGGTTTAAGAAGCTTTGATCCACGTTGGTAAAATTACAACTCTTCAGTATAATGAATGCATTAAGGAGAAGATTTTCATTGTGGACATCCCTTAAACATCATAAAAAAAGATTAATTATATTCGAAAAAAAATTTTTTTTAATAACCCACTCTGCCATTCAGTAACATACTGATTTATTCCCATATGAGGTATGGAAATGATAATATACTGTTTTAGTCATTATTAATTATGAGTGCCAAGGCTTTGGAAAAGGTAGACTATGTGGAATTTTATGTCGGATCAGCCAGGCAATGGGCCTATTACCATAAATTCGGATTGGGTTTTAAGGTTCTGGCTTACGCAGGGCCTGAGACTGGTGTGAGGGACAGGGTATCCTACCTGCTTGAACAGGGGAAGGTTAGAGTGATGGTTACAAACTCCTTAATGCCTGATTCACTCATTGCAGAACACGTTAAACTTCACGGCGACGGCGTGAAGGACATATCCATAAAGGTTAATGACCTGAACGAAACCATATCAGAATTTAGGGAAAGAAAGATTGTGAGGGTTGACGAACCTCAAAGGATTAAGACCGACAATGGATCAATATATAGATCAACCGCATATACATATGGGGAAACCATACATTCTTTAATTGACACTGGGGAATATGATGGAGAATATCTGCCAGGGTTTGTAAAGGTTGATGATGAAACCCAGAAGGATGCGGGCATCAGGAGATTTGACCACATTGTGGGAAACGTGGAAGAGAATAAGATGGATAGCTGGGTAAACTATTATGTGGACGGAATGGGTTTTGAACCTTTGATAAGCTTTGACGATAAGGATATCAGTACAGAATATACAGCATTGAGGTCAAAGGTGGTGCAATATAACAACAGAAAGATCGTTTTTCCCATAAATGAACCGGCAAAGGGAAAGAAGAAATCACAGATTCAGGAATATCTTGATTATTATCATATGCCTGGGGTACAGCACATTGCCCTTCACACAGATGATATTATAAGCACTGTAAAGCAGATGAAGGCAATGGGGATCGAGTTTCAGTCAACACCGGAAAGCTACTATGTCAATCTTGCAGAGAGGGTAGGAAAAATCGATGAGGATTTCAACGAATTGAAAAAATATAACATTCTTGTGGACAGGGATGACGACGGTTATTTGCTGCAAATATTTACAAAACCAACAGGTGACAGGCCAACCTTCTTCTATGAGATAATTCAGAGAAAGGGGGCAACATCCTTTGGAAAGGGGAACTTTAAGGCACTTTTTGAGTCCATAGAGAGAGATCAGGCAAGAAGGGGAAATCTGTAAATGAAGGCAGGCATAGCTTCATTCGAGGGAAAAGTTAAAAAATTCATTTACGATGGAAATAATTTCTTCGACGCATCTGACAGAAAGGAGGATACCATAGAACTCCTCAATCTAAAGGATAATGGAGGCATGGATCGGCTGGGAGATCCGGAATTTTTCATGCCACCTCTCGACTCACCGGGACAGATACGTGACTTCTATGCCTTTGAGGAGCATGCAAAAAATTCCAGAAAAACCAGGGGCCTGGAGATGCTTAAGGAATGGTATGAAATTCCGGTATACTACTATACCAGCAATTCCAGCCTTTACGGTTCAAAGATGGATGTACCCTATCCATCCTTTACCAGAAGAATGGATCTGGAGGTTGAACTTGGTTTCATAATTGGTAAGAACGGGAGGAATATAAGAAAGGAAGATGCACTGGAGTTCATTGCAGGTGTCACCATAATGAATGACTGGAGTGCCAGGGATATATGGATCACTGAATCAAAGCTGAATCTTGGGCCATCGAAATCAAAGGATTTTGCAACGAGCATGGGTCCTTATATTACACCCATTGAAGAGATAATGAATTTTTATGATGGGAAATCTTTTAACATAAGGGTCAGATCATACATTAATGGTCAGCCCTTTTCAGATTCTAACCTTAACCAGATATACTGGTCAATTGCAGAACTGATCTCCCATGCATCTATGGAATCAAATTTAAGAAGGGGAGATGTAATCATGACGGGAACATTTCCTGGTGGGTGCAAGTTCGAAAGGAATAATGGTGATCAGGACTGGATTAAAAAAGGAGATCTGGTGAGAATAGAATCAGAGTCCATTGGTGTATTGGAAAACAGGGTGATATGATATGGTGTTTTATGTTAAGCAGGGAGAGGTGCCTGAGAGCAGGCATACCTATGACAGTAAGGAAAATTTAAGAAGGGAGGAGCTTTTTGGGGAGGACAGCTTTGAGGGGGTATATTCGTTAATATATCATCTCAATGAACCCACCAGGATAAGGGGTTACAGGACAGAACAGAAGCAGGGATACAGATTGTTGGACGAACCGTCAATACATCGCCATTTGAAAACTCAAAATCTGGAACCATATGGCGATCTGATCGATGGTAGAAAAACCATACTTGCAAACAGTAGAGTGCAGATACAGATTTTCAGGCCAGAAAAGACAAATCAAGATTTTTACAGAAACGCTCTTTACGAAATGCTGTTTTTTGTCCATGTAGGGGAAGGCAAATTGATATGCCCAATAGGGGAACTGGAATTCAGACAGGGCGACTATGTCTATGTTCCAAAAGGCCTGATGTTCAAAATGGAATACACAAAGGATTCATATTTCCTGATTTTAAATACAATGGATGATCTCAAAATACCAGACAGGTACATAAACAGATATGGCCAGCTCAAAGAGGGCACGCCCTATTATACAAGGGACATCCGCCACCCAATTCTTGGAAAGCCCCATATATCGGAAGGGAAGTTCAATCTTTATGTGGAATATTCAGACAGGTATGTGGTTGAGGAGTTTGATAGAAGTCCAATGGATGTGGTTGGGTGGGATGGCTACCTTTTCCCATTTGCCATAAATGTAAAATCAATGGCTCCAATTGTGGGAAAGCTTCACCAGCCACCACCTGTCCATGAAACATTTTCATCCAAATCCATGATGGTTGCAACCTTTCTCCCAAGGCTTTTTGATTTCCATCCAAGGAGCATACCCATATCCTATTACCACAACAATATAGACGTGGATGAGTTCCTATTTTATTCTTCAGGAAATTTCATGAGCAGGAAAGGTATTGAACCAGGATCGGTGACATTGCATGTGAGGGGCTTAACCCATGGACCCCAGCCCGGAGCTGTGGAATCTTCCATCGGAAAGGACAGCACAGATGAGGTTGCAGTGATGATTGAAACCTATGACCCATTGCTTCTTACAGATGTGGGAAAGATTATTGATGATAAAAACTATATGAAGTCGTGGTACTCTTGATTGAAGAATTTAACTATCTTCCCATAGATAAAATCCTGTACGGACAGAATGCGTCATCAAAGATCAACTCCATATTGAGCCAGCATAAGATAAGGAATGTGCTCATATTAACAAGCAAATCAGTTTCCGAAACAAAATCGTTCAATGCATTCATTAATACACTGGGGGTTGAATATGCCATAATGAACCAGATTACACAGCATTCCCCAATGGAAGAAATTGAACACGCAACTGAACTTTACAGGAACAGGGGATGCAACGGCATCATATCTATTGGGGGAGGAAGCGTTACCGACGCGGCCAAGGTTATAAAATACTATTATGATCTGAATATATTGCACATAGCCATTCCTACCACCCTATCGGCCTCAGAATTTTCCCATATTGCAGGATACACCATAGGGGGAGAGAAGGAGGGCATAAGAGATAAGAGAATAACTCCAAATATGGTCATTCTCGATCCTGAATTTACAAGAGAAACTCCCGACGTTCTGTGGCGATCCACCGGTATAAGATCGCTTGATCACGCAGTGGAAACAATCATACAGCCAAACATATTGGATATTTCAAGGACTGCTGCACTTGAGGCCATAAGGATTCTTTTCAACAACCTTTCATCCAGCGATCTTGAATCAAGGCTCAGGTGTCAAATTGCTTCCTGGTATTCCTACTTCCAGGTTTATGATTCACCTATGGGTGTGAGCCATAATCTTGGAAAGGTTCTTGGGGCAAAATTTGAGATTCCCCATGGCATAACATCGTGCATAACACTTCCAAAGGTTATGGAATATTATGCGAAGATGTACCCAGAGGAGATGAGCATGATTGCTGCAACAATCACCGGAAATAATCCTCAAAAGGAGGACCCTGAAAATGCAGCCTTTCTTGTAAGGTCGTTCATCAATTCCCTGGGTCTGAAGAGGAGCCTGAAGGATTATAATGTGGGACAGAAGGATGTGGATTATATACTTTCGAAATTAAGGGAAAAGAAAGAATGGCACAGGGAACTTATCCTGTCAATTATAAATGATGAGTAATTTTATGAAAATTCCAGCTCCTTAAAGGAGCTGTTCTCATTCAACTTCCTCTTCATTTTGATATTGGGGAACTTTTTAATCACTATTTCTGCGAAGGGGTAAACAGTTCCCATAAAGAGATGACCGCCAAAGGCATGATGGGAAATTCCGGCCACTGAAATATGAATGTGCAATACGGGGTCATCCTCAGATATGGAACCGGAAAGGGAAACTATTTCCTGAACCTCATCTATTCTCTCCCTCACATGGGTCTTTCCTTTCAGCGAACCAATCTCCAGGTTCTTCACACCTCCAATCCCTGACATGACAAAGCCAGCCTTAATTTCTGTCTCCTTTGCGACCTTCTCTATGGAGGCTAGAAGGTCATCCTCTGCCTCCATCTTTACTATTATAAATTCACCGTCTATTGCATATTTCATTTGTTTTGATTGTTATTACATATAATAAGGTTTATCATTACATATCTGGATTCCCGGGAATGAGAAAAAAATATTTGAAAAATTTATTGTGCTTAAAGGGAACTGAAAAAGTAATTTGCATTCAGGATCATCACATATATGGCGACTGCGATTATTATCCCGGAAAACACATATGTCAGTGTTCTTCTTGGCATCTGGCTTGATATTTTAGCTCCAATCCAACCTCCACTGATCCCACCAAGCACAAAAAGTACGGATATAAGGATATTTAATTTCCCAGCAATTCCATACCTTATGGCTGTAACAACTCCAAAGGTCCCTACTGACATAAGTGAGGTGCCTATGGCCTGGATTAAGGGCAGATTGCTTGAAAACAGAAGCCCTGGAACGATTAAAAAACCTCCTCCTATGCCGAAATAACCGGAAGCAAAGCCCACCACTGCACCAATGGAAATTATTTTTGGGACATTTATTTCCATTTTTTGGTTATCTTTTCTATCTTCCAGAGCATTTTTATTTCTTGTTTTTCCATTGAGCCGGACAATCATCAAGATGGCCACGCCTATCATCAATATCCCAAAGAGGAACAGAAGGCTCTTTCCAGGAGTAAGCAGGCCAAGCTCTGTACCAAGAAGAACACCGAATATTCCTGGAATCGTAAAGAAGAGGCCATTTTTCAGGATAACATTATGCCTCAGGGCATGAGGTATGAGGTTAAGATATGAATTTATTCCGACAGCAAGTGCTGTTGTCCCTATGGCTATATGTGGGTGATCATATCCCACAAAATAAAGAAGGAGAGGTATGGCAAGAATTGAACCTCCTCCCCCTATTAGACCCAGAGAAAAACCTACAAGTACACCTGAAATCACAGATAATAGATATTGGATTAATTCTATTGACACATTTATCGATACCCCATTACTTAAGGATATATAATCACATTCATGAGTTTTAACTCACATATGTGATTTTAAAATCAGGTCACTCAGAAGGGTCATAACCCTGGCGGCGCTGTTTTGGTTTGTTATAAGGAGTATTTCCCTGTCGAGCCTGTAAATTCTTTCAACCTTGGTACCGTTAATGGACAAATGCTGGACGATGAAAAAGGTCAAACCTGGAACGTCTGAGCCATCATTTGGAAGTTTAACTTTAATGCAGGCCAGATTTCCGGTCTCAGAATTATGGCCAACAATTCTTATCTTTCCATCATAGTTGTAGGCGAAGGCAAATTCCTTGCAATTTGTAGGGAGCTCTGAAACCTCCCTTTCCTCATATCTGTATTCCAGTGAAAGGTCGCATCTTGACAGCACCTCCATTTGCCTGTTCCATGAATCTGTGTTAATCTTTTCCTCCGTAAGAGCCTTTACAATGGTATTTATTTTAACATCCTTCGACACAGATTTTACAACCTGCTCCTGAATCTGTCTGGCCAAACTTGTGTAATTAACCAGACCAGATGAAATAAGGATGGCATAAAGTGGATTATCTCTGACAATATTTTTGACAACATCCTTGACTTTGCTCATATGCCATGATTATGAACAAATATTTAATATATTCATAAAAAGAGAAAGTATGGAATTATTTATGAAAATTAGTTCTGCTGTCGGTTATTGCCGGTTATTTTTCCATCTTTTATATGCCCTGTATTCTATGAATATATCCAGAAGGATCAAAAGCAAGGGGATGAGGTCAAAAACATAGAAACCGGGGGATATTTCGGTGTAAATTTCCTTAAATCCGGTTTGATTTCCAAAAAATGAAAATTCGGAATACCATACCTGATTTAATGCACCTGTGAATGATCCTACCTTGTTTTTAATCTCTATGGGCTGTGCATTAAAATTGTAATTGGTTCCATTCATGGTGTAGTTTAAAACTGGAGGCTCTGTTGTATAAATTCCCGGATTGACAACACTTATGACATAGCTAAAGGTAATAGACTTATTTGATCCGAGGGGAGCTGGAGATTGTAAGTATGGTTTGCCAGAAACCAATCTGATTGACTTGCTGTAAGGACTGAAAATATTGTTTTCATTTATGATTATATTGCTGATGTTTTCTGAATCGTGATTGGTCAGGGTAGTATTAATCATGAATTCCCCTGAAGAAATTTCCCTTATGCCATAGGTCATTGAAATATTGGCCGGGAACTGGTAGTTTGAATTCACGGCGATATCATATGGATTCAGACTATCCAGACTGGATATATTGTGGAAAGAAACCTGTGCCCCTGATGAAGTTTTAAGCATATTTTTATTCGCGTAAAGAGAAAAATCATAATAGGATGATGTGCTGTTTCTCTCTGGAGCTCCAATAAAAATACCGTTAAAACCGACCCCGGGCATAATCTGAATACTATTCTTCAGATCCATGAGGGAGGATATGTTGAAAATGTGCAAGGTTGAGGAAGAGTGAGCGAAGTTCTGTCTTTCAAAAAGACCACCCTCAAACATTATCGGTCCAGAATGGTAAGAATCAATGGCAAAACTCTGGCTTACCTTTTTCAATAGCTGGGGTTCATTGACATATCCGGTGATCATAAGGGATGAATTCATGCTGTTGGGTGAATAACCGGGAACGAGATAGCCATTTCTTATACCACTGGAAAGGGCTTTCTGAACCCACAGGTTTTCAAAGTATGGCTGTGTTGAATTAACCATTAAACTTTCTGAATTGTAAACGTTCGGGGTAAAGCCGTAAACATATAATGACATATATCTGCCAGACAGGGAAATACCCCCTATAGAAACATCAGAAAGCGCAATTCCTATAATTTTGACTGGATTGGTTACACCAAGTGAGGAGAAAGCTAAAATCTGGCTTGTTGCAACTGCCGAAGTATTGTTCAGACTGCCATTATAGGCCATCAATACCAGTCCATCAGGAATTATATTACCATAGTTATCCGTTCCATTTCCAGTGATGGGATTATGGATGATTCCATTGGGCACACCAAGGGAACTCAGGAGCGTTGTGAGATTATCACCTATAAATACAAGTGTAAATATATTAGATCGACCAGAGTTCCATGGTTTACCAAAATTCCCGGTTGAACTGTACATCCCATAAATATTGTAAAGATCTCCCTGCTTATTGACAATGGCACCACCAATGGAAGCATTATTGATTGAAAAATTGGTTGAATTTGAATTGGCCACAAATTTTGAAATCGATGGAAAGTCAATCATTAAAGGCTCTGCGTGGTTTCCGCTTTCCATCTGCCCGGTGGGATTCTGATAAATGGGGACCATTAAAAATGAAAATACAAGGAGAGCAATAATAAGTAAGGATGTTATAACGACCTTTCCATCAATCTCTGTACCTGGATTTTCAACTGGAGTTGGCCTGCTCTTAGGCCTGGTCCTGAATTTCTTATGGATAAAATATCCTGTAAGGCCAGCAACAACAAGAATTATGGCCAAATCCATTACTATGTAAGGCAAAAACTGAAAAAGCAATCCCCTTATATTAATTCCGGGCGGGATTCCGGTACCTGTTGCACCTGATTTGGCGCTTTGGGAAACAATGGTTTCCAGCGCTGAAGCAATTCTCCCCACAAAGGGTTCACCAACTATCTGAGAGAGGTTGGAACCCTGCGGCACAGGGGGTAGAGAAGAGGCAGATGTTAAATTGGAAACTCCACTTAAAGATCCCTTGTTAAGGATAATGGAAAAGATGGAAGTGCCGGCAAATGACCAGAGGGAACCATATACAAGTATGCCTGCTCCAATTGCCCTTGTACCCTTTCTTGCCGAAACACCTATCAAAAGTCCCAGCAAGACAAGTATCAAAAATAGTACTGGATTCCTTAAAGGGTCCCCCATTAAAAGGTAAAGCAATGTGATCAGGAAGATCAATGGTGTGCCAAACACAGGCATCAACCAGTTCAGGATTGGATCAAAGAGTGAAATTAGATAATAAAATGAAATGGCAAGGGCAAAGCCCAGACCTAAAATATAAGCTGATAATTTTCCCATATGGACAAATTAACAGGTATTATTTAAATTTGTAGTAATAACTTAAGAAATATGTTATTAAATAAATAATTATGAAAATTATCCTCTGACTGAATTATTTTTTAAAAAGGACTGATATAGAGAGAAGCAGTATAAGAAGAAAAGAAGTATGGACGATAAAACAATATCTATTTTAAAAATTATATCGTTTGTTTCAAGGTAAAGAAGAAAATCGCTAAATATGGATATACCTACAGGAAAAACATATGCCCATACTGTAATGTCATGTTCTTCATAACGGGAATTTATGACTGTAAATGCTCCTGTTATTAATATTAGAACTTCAAAGCTCCAGAAAAGCATTGCAAGATCAAAAAATATGCGATTAGGAAAAATAAAAATTCCCAGTTTGTTAAAAGATGGAAGCAAAAGGAGATTAAAGACGATAATGCTTGCTGCACCCAGTGGAATCATTGTGGTACCTTTCTTTCCCTCCTTCTGGTTATTTATGAAGTGAGATGTAAGTGAGGCACTGGATACCAGAAAGAACTGGATCAGTGAAATACCAAATCCCACAACTGTGGCAAAATAAAGGTAAAATAATATCTGGCTGCCGTCTGGAAAAAGGCCTGATGGTATCAATACAGATGTCATGATAATACCTCCACCCATAACTATGGATGGGATATTCAAAAGATATGTGACATCGTCAATCTTAATTTTTCCATTGTAGATCAAATAGTTGAGTCTTACGTTAATAATAAAAACAAATGTCCACACTGCAAAAAAAAGCCATGAAATAATATTAATGGAAAACTGGTTAAGGCCAATATACGTATAATAGAAAAAAACAAGTGCATAATAAATTACGCCAGCAAAGGACATCAGGCTTAAACTTCCGGGATTGGAAAATAATCTTAAATTCCTGTTCCTTTTTTTCGAGTAAAAAAGTAAGCTTAAAATTATGTTAAACAGGTAAATTATGAGGACCAGGAAAAAAATGATCTCTCCAAGTCTGTAAAATATGTTTATGTTGAAAACCTGTGAGATCACGAAAAAAGACAGGCCCAGGGATAGAGTGCCTATTATGGCAGGGAATATCTGTATGGGAGTCAGCTGGATATGCTTCACAGCGCCATTATTTCTTATGGGTATTTATGAGATTCTAAAAAGTTTCATCAATTTCCTCTGAACTTTATGTATTCCTTATAAAGGATTGAATTTTTTCCGGAAGATTCCAAAATATGATTCGATTTTAATTTTAATCTTCATAACCATTATTCAATTTCCATTGCTTTTCGTCTTAGGTATTCTCTCCCCAATCCTGAAAAACTTCCCGCCGTGATAGACTAAGGGCTTCTTTGAAGAATCGTAGTAGCCTTCAAGAACCTGGCCTATAAAAATAGCATGGTCACCACATTCATATTCATTTATGACCTTACACTCAAAGTTGCATATGCTTCCACTTATAAGTGGGGCCTTGATTTGGCTGGACTTAAAGGTTGGGAATATCCCACTTCCTATCTTATCCATATCCCTTCTGGAATAGTTTCCTGAAATATTTACAAGTTCGGCCTGTTCATCTGAGGCATAACTCAGGCCAAATTCACCGCTATTTCTTATTATTTCATAGGTCCTTCTCTGGTAGCTCACATAAAGGGATATGAGAAAGGGATCTATGGATGATCTGATTGTCCATTCCGCCGCCATTACGTTTACAACCCCTTCAAATGCAGATGTTACCATAGCTACGGTTGTTGTGCCATACTCCTGTGCTCTGTCCAGATCTCTTACAATCATTGCATTTTAGATATGTGGGTAAAACTAAAAAAACTATGCCTTTTCTTACTCTCAACTTGAAAATGCCTGATGATAAAAATATGGTTATAACCAATGAAATCATACTAAATCTGCATGGATTGGGTTTCAATCGTTGAATTTTCAGAGTTAAGAGAGGTAAAGGTTTCCGATGAAAGGATAGCCATTCTGGAAAATCTAAACGATTTTCGTGACAGTAAGGTAATTGAAACTATTTTTATCTATTGGATTGAAGATCAATCTATTTCATTTGGAAAGAAAAAAGTAAATAAATGCATGATTGGGGGTTCCATGATTTTTAAGAAAACCTTCTATCGTGGTGGGGTTTTCAACAGTTTTGGAACACTGGAGTTTACCTTTAAAAGACAGGAATTTATGAAAAGTTTCCTCATATGTGCCTACGCGCAGGGAAAGACAATGAAGAGAGGAAAATATTTCGTATTTGCAGACAAAAATGATGGCAGAAAGGAAAGGAGGATGAAAAAAACAGTTCTAAGGGAGATAATGGAAAACATTGGTATGCCCCTTGATGCAGATTCCTTATCTTTTATGTATGACGGAACCGATCCAGATTACTGGAAGGAATTGAAAAATTACGGGGAATCCGGGAGGAGCAGGATCGAAGAGAAATATCTGGAACTGCTCGGAATTCCGGATGCGGACAATTTCAATAAGATAAAGGAGAGGTATAGGTTTCTTGTAAAAAAGAATCATCCCGATGCGTACCCTGAAAATGAAAGAGAATACTATATGAGAAAAATGCAGGAAATAAATGAAGCCTATGAATATTTAAGTTCCAAATATGAGTCAAAGCATCAGGATTAACCATATTTAATTACTTTGATTTCCATTTCCAATTGATATAAATGGATAGGGGCGTTGAAATCTCATTCCAGTTAAACAGTTCCCGGGAAGATCAGGCTCTTGTCGAGGCTCTCGGCAATCTGACAGGAAATTATTTTGCTAAAGAAATAGATCTCCAATGGCAGATATTTCACGTAACACTGGAAGACAAGAAATTTTATAAGGTATTATTCACGGGCAAAAGATTGAATAAATTGCATCCGAAATATGAGAACGAAATCAAGAGAAAATTTGACGAACTGGCACATATGGATTATTCAACTATTATGGACTACTACAGAAAGGAATCGGCAGCCGATTCCTTTAAGGCAGAAAAGATTAAGGAAATCAAGGAGGAATATGATCTCTGGCAGGATAAACTGTGGAACTATATCTGATCTAAATTTCTAATCAGTGTGTGATCGCAAATATTAAATGTATGAAACCTTAGGGACTTTATTGACTGACTATGGAAGTATTTTTATCTTAAGGCACGGCCAGACCACCCCAAATTCTCTTGGTTACTGGTATAACGATGACGAAGAGCCCTTAAATGAAACCGGAATATCTCAGGCCAGGGAGATATCGGGAGTAATCGAAAAAATACAACCGGAAATCTTTTATGTGAGCCCCTTAAGAAGGTGCATCCAGACATCAGAGTTGGTTCTTGAACGTGTAAATCCAAGGGATTATGTGGTAATGCCAGAACTGGCTGAAAGGAATCTCAAGCCTCTTAAAGGCCTTGATAGCAAAGGAATTATGGAAAAGTATGGAATAGAAATGGACAATCCCATAACAGGAAGAATAGATCATCTTCCTGAGGCTGAAACCTCGGAGCAGTTCAGGGCAAGGGTTAAAAGGGTCTTTGATTTTATTCTTGAAGAATCACAGGGCAAAAGGGTTCTGGTTGTTACCCATGGCGGAGTAATGTGGGCCTTTTTACAAATTTATCTGCATATGGATCGGATAAAGAGTAAAACATTTCAAAATTGTGCCTTACTGGGAATGAAAAGGGATGGGGAAAATTTTACCCCGACAATTTCTGTGAATATGAGGGAGGACTGGTTTTCAGATTTCAATCCCTCATGGAAAGGCTTCCAGCTATGACAATTGGGTCCCATACGGGACCAAAGGGGGGCGTATATCCAAGATCGTTAAAGAAGAGGTCCTCCATGGTCATACCTCCATATATGGCTGTTTCAACGCTATTGAGCCTCCACGCAGCTCCATCCTTTCCTGAAATTTCTGCACCCAGGATTCTAAGGGTTTTTTCATCGTAAACAATCTTGAGCATAACATCCTGACCTCCGGGATAATAGGCTGCCCTGCTTTTAGCCTTAACCATGACGCTTTTTGCAGCGTACCCTTCCTTTCTGGCATTTTCTTCAGAATATCCAGTAAAGCCAACTTCGTAATCAAATATTTTCACCAGTGTAGTTCCCAGGGCCCCCTTAAACTCCATTGGTGACCCGCCAATATTTGAACCTGCCACCCTGCCCATTTTGTTTGCTACCTGGGCAAGGGGATGCCACTCCTTTTTTCCGCTTATTCTGTCAAAGCTGTTTGCGCAGTCACCAACAGCATAAACATTATCCACATTTGTTTTCATAAAGCGATCAACCATAATAAGGCCTCTATTGTCCATTTTTATCCCTGAATCTCTAAGAAATGCTGTGTTTGGAACGATTCCAATTGCAAAAATCAGTATATCTGAATTGATAGTTTCATTTTTCAATATTATATCCAATCCCTTATCCGAACTCTGGACATCCCGTATTTCCTCGTTTAATCTTACATTAATCTTGGCCGAAAAATCCTCCAAGAGTTTGGAAATAATCTTTTCATCCATCTTTGGGAATAGTCTATTATGCTTTGAAATCAGGGTAACTTCCTTTCCAGAAATGGCCATTTCCGAGGCAAGTTCCATCCCAAGAACACCATCACCCACTATGCAAACCCTATTTCCATTCATCTTTTCCTTCAATGATATGGCACTTTCCAGGCTTCGGATTGAGTAAACTCCTTTGAGAGAATCATACTTTGTTTTATTGGGAGACGCACCGGTTGCAACCACCAGATAATCATAATCCAATACCTCTCCGGTTTCAAGCAGCACCCTTTTATTTCCAGTATCTACAGATTTGACTCTTCTATTTGCCTCAATGTCAATTCCCCTTTTTTCTGTAAATTCCTTTACTGGATAATGGAGAAGTTTTGAAAAATCATCAAAATAGCCCGCAAGGTAAAATGGAATGCCACATTCCGCATAGGAGACAAAATTTCCCATTTCAATAACAGTTACTTCAAGTTCCGGTTTAAGCCTTTTCGCCTTTGAGGCAGCAGACATTCCAGAAGCACCTCCCCCTATGACCAAAAGTTTCATAATTCAATCATTTGAAAATGAAATAAAACCTTTTATGTGCTTAAATTCATATTCATTGCCATAACATTTCTTATTTTGAGGTTTTTTCTTTAAGATTTAAAATAAAGTTCGCTGGAATTTTATTGTTTTAAGGTGCCCAGAGATCTTTTAAACATATGTGTACACGTTATGTTATGACAAAAATAAAGAGCAATAAATTAAACAAAATTATAAGGTCTAAGTTTATTGTCCGGCAGTGAAGGTTTCGGTCATAATTCCTGTGCATAATAGAAAGGAATACGTTTTGAGGGCAATAAGATCAGTGAAGAAATCATCCTCTGAGGCAGAGATAATTGTTGTAAAAAACTACTCTGATAACAATATCGATCAATCAATCGAAAGGGAGGGTGCAATAAATATAGTGGAGAACAGCAACCCTCTTGGGGAAAAAATAAGAAGAGGATTCATTGAATCAGCGGGAGATGTGATATGTATCCTCGAAGATGATGATACCTTTGCCGAGGGGAAGATTGATAGAGTAAAGGAAATATTCGAGAATTCAGCCATTAACTTTTATCATAACAGGGCCTTAAATGTGAATGAAATGGGAATAAGCCTGGGTATAATGAAAAACAGGATCAAAATTAAAGAGGGAATTTATGAGATGCCTGCAAGTTCAGAAGAACTGGAGATGATGCACAAATTCAAGATGTACTATAATACAAGTTCTATGGCTTTTCGAAAGGAACCAATAATGGGCTATATGGATCATTTCAGGGATGTGAAACTTGTAATGGATACATTTCTCTTTCAGATCTCCCTTCTTGCAGGAGGGAGTTTTTTCAACGACGCAACTCCATTTACAAATTATACGGTTCATGAAAGCGCATCAAATATATCTGGAAAAGACTTTGACGATTTTATATCAAAGGCAAAGAATTTCTTTAAGATAGCATATGAAGATTCCCTTGTTTCACTAAGGCTTTCGAAAGGGACTTCCACTGAACAGTATTCCAGGGCATGGTCAATATTTCTCGAAAACTCGGTTTCTCTTTTCAGTATGGATCTTAAGAATGTTAAATATGTGGATTTGCCTGAAAGTTATTCCTGGGTACCCTTTGGGAAAAGAATGAATTTCCTCATAAGGTCAGCGATAAAGGCTCCTGAAATAGTTAGAAGATCAATTCTGAAAATGATTTATTTAAATGGATACAGAATCAGGAAAAGATAATGAAATAATTAGCCATAACATGGAAGGGTGTAAAAGATGGCAAAGGAAAAATTTATTGAAATAAAGGGAAAGAAGGTATTCATAAGATTTTCAGAGATAGAAAGGAGCAAGGGGAACATATTTCTTCTTCATGGATATTCGTTCTCGTCAAAGAACTGGGAGGATATAAATGCTTTTGAAAGATTCAACAAGATGGGATATAATGCATATGCTGTAGATTATCCTGGGTTTGGGCAATCTGAAGATATTGCAGAATTTAGCATTAAAAGGGGAGATCTCAAAAATTCCAGGTACTTTGTGAGAGTAGTGTTAGACGAATTAAAACTTAAGAAAGTAATTCTAGTTGGGCCTTCAATGGGTGGCGGTATGTCTCTTCTTAGTTCATCTGAATATCCTGAATATTTCTCAAAGCTTATTCTTGTGGCCCCTGCATGGTTTGGTCAGATAAATATTAAAAATATACGAATACCAAAATTGTTTATCTGGGGAACAGAGGATAAGGTTGTGCCCTATGATGCCGTAAAGGATATGGTCCCTCAGGATGGAGAAAATAAACTTGTGATGGTTCAGGGATCAGGCCATCCGGTTTATCTTGAAAAAACTGAAGAATTTTTTAAAATTGTATCAGATTTTATTCTTTCATAACCCCACTATTCTTCTCAATGTCCGTATTCATCACTTCTCCACTGGAAGCATCCACAGCAACGAAAAACTCTTTCTTTTTATAGGAATACTTTCCAATCCATACCGGAGCGTGTAAAAGCTCTGGGGTTGATGCAATGCATTGGGTATTTATGGATTCAATATGATGATATTTTTGCCTTACAAAGCTTTCCTGAGCATTTGTCACATAGCTTTTACTCATTTGCTTTGCAGTCTCTTCATCTATATCTCCGTTAAGTACCTTGATGCTTTTCATTATCCTATTAGGATCATAGGATACTCTTTTTTCAAGATCGAATTTATAGTTGGACGGCTGAAGTTTTCCCTCTCCTTTGATTGCAACCACGGGATAATTATAGTTGTGCCCAAGGCTTCCACCTCTCACGGAATTGTTATTTCCCATCATTCCGCCACCCATGATTCCACCAATCATCATACCATCCACAAGTCCACCACCCATTCCACCTCTGTTCATGCCTTCATCCATGGCACCCATTATGGCGGCGTCCATTGCAAGGGTACCAATCTCTGAGGCCACACTGAGATATCTGAAGTTTGTTGTTGCAGACACAGGAACAATCCAGTAGGGAACATAGGAAAGGGTCAGTTCTTCCTCCTTTGATTCCTCAAATATGTGCCTTGAAAGGAGCCCGTGGTCCAAATGTTTTTTAATTATCTGCTTCAGTGCAGATGTATCCTCCACAGTAAGTGGCAGCATGGAATGCTTTTGAACATTCTGCCATCCCTGAACATTAAGGCTCACGCTTGTGCCACAATATTCACATGTGACCACAGTCTCTCCCTGAACAGGTTTTATGGGTGCTCCACATCCGGGACATTTCAGTTCAGTTACAGTGGAGGAGGCGATTACAGATCTGTTATCGCCCTGTGTCTGGCCATTTCCCTGAACCTGCTGGTTCTGGTTCGTTCCTGTAACAGGCGCGCCGCATTTAGAACAAAACTTTGCATCATCTGGAAGTTGATTTCCACATTTTATACAATACATATTTTCACCTCACAATTTTTCTCCACATTCCGGGCAGAACTTTGTTCCGGCTGGCCATTCCTTTCCACACTTTTGGCATTTTACCACAGATGGGGCCATCAAGGAATTTCCACACTCAGGGCAAAATTTGGAACCTGAAGGAACTTCTGCACCACATTTTGGGCATTTAATCATTTGATTTCCCTGTGTACGAATGTCGTTTCCGCAATTGGGACAGAAAGAGGAATTAGCGGGAACTGCAGAACCGCATTTTGGGCATGTTTTGGTCTGCATCTGGGATCCCTGCATCATTGGACCAGACATGGCATATCCCATGCCTGCACCTGCACCCAATCCCACACCCATTCCTGCTCCAAGCCCTGCAAAACCGTTAGGATTCTTGGAAGCATCGACCATTGCCTGCCCCGCCTGGTATTGCAGGTAGTTCACTCCAAGAACGGACATTTCCGATCTTGTATCTATGGCTTTCTGTACGTCGTCAGGAAGGGAAATGTTAATGCCCTGAAGTTTTTCTATTTCGATTCCATATTGCTGGAAGTTTGCCGGGGCCAGGCCCAAAACTGCCTGCTCAATGTTTGTCAAGTTTGCAGGAAGGTCGGTTACCTTGATTCCATTCTCCTTAATTTTTCCAATGGTTGTGTATATTAAAAGAACGATCTGATCTCTCAGGCGCGATTCAACGTCGGCTGATGTCACGGCATTGAATGTTCCCACGAATTGGTTTATGAACTGTCCCGGATCAGAAATTTTCCACCTGTATTCCCCGAATACTCTTAGATTGACAATGCCAAAGGTTGGATCCATAAACTGGTATGGTGACGTGCTTCCATACTTCCCATCCATAACCCTTCTCTGGATATAATAAACTTCTGCCTGTTGCTGTACACCCGTGAAGAACTTCAGAAGTTCACCCACTACGGGGGCATTGAAATCAGTAAGGGCATATCTTCCAGGCTTGTCAAAATATGTCAAAACCTTTCCGTCTCTGAAAAAAACCGCAGTTTCATCCTCCCTCACAACTATGTTATCATTGAGCCTGATAAGCCTGGGAACCTTCCACATGGAGTTTCCTTCCTTAAACTGTGTTTCCCACGCTATTGTAATTGAGCCTGCAACACTTCCTCCTGAATAGGGTATATCCTTGGATTTCTTCCCAAACATTATTTCACCTTTATATTTTCAACAGTTTCAATTCTTTCCTGCCACGCAGATTCACTTTTTTTTATTGCGTTGTTGATATTGACAATTATCTGCATAACAGTATTATCATCCATGGAACAGGGGTCATTTAATTTGTCGCATTCCTTTCCTGCGCTCTCCACAGAATTTATAAAGGAATAATCAAACTCATATATCCTGTCAAGAACAGAATCATCCACATTTACTGGAAAGGCTATGCCTGAATATCCCTGCTCTGCGTCATATATTTTGTTTTTTAGAGACTCCATATTGGAAATTGCCATCGCAAGTTGATTTAAATTATTTAATTTGAAGCATGTCGCCAGATTCTGTCTTGCCTCCTTAAGATTATGAAGGTATCTGTCTATCTTCCCGGATATCTGGGACCTGAGCAGTTCATCGGAGGTCCTGATATCTTCCTTTTCTCTGTAACCTGCGAAGCCGGGTATGGCAAGTTCAATCTTCTTCAGGATTGACCTGTCATCCTCAACCCTGCTTCTGATATCATTGCCCTGATTTCCATCCATGCATATTTTCATGCAATTGTCAATATTAAACTTTTTCTGATAAAGAGTCAATTCACCTGTTCATTGTTTTCATAAATTAATATAAAATGGAAACAGTCTTTAACTTATTTGTTAATTCCCATGCATGAAAATCTGGGATGAACTGAAAGGGAAATATGTTGAGTTCAACAATATGAATGAGACATTAAGGATCTATGTTTGCGGTCCTACTGTTTATGACACTCCACACCTGGGTCATCTGAAAACATACATCGTATATGATTCCATTGTAAAGTATCTCAGGCATAGAGGTTTCTCTGTATTTTATATTCAGAATATAACTGATATAGACGATAAGATCATAAACCGGGCTCTGGAAACGGGAGAAGACCCCATGGTTCTTTCCAGAAAATTTACCAAGGAGTATATGGACGTGATGAAAAGTGTGGGAATAGATTCAGTAAGTTTCTATGCCCGGGCCACACTTTCAATCAATGATATTATAAGGGGAATAAGGTCACTTGAGAAAAAGGGTTTCACGTACAGATTGCCAGATGGGATATATTTCAGGGTGTGGATGGACAAGGAGTATGGAGCTCTTTCCCATCAGATATCTGAAAAGCAGGTGGCAGGAAAGAGGGCCCAGGTTTCAGACTTAAAGGAGGATCCAAGGGACTTTGTCCTGTGGAAATTCCAGAAGGAAGGCGAGCCTTCGTGGAATTCTCCATGGGGACCGGGCAGGCCTGGATGGCATATTGAAGATACTTCCATAATTATGAGATATCTGGGCAGGAGTTTTCACATTCATGGTGCCGGGGCAGATTTGAAATTTCCACATAATGAATCTGAATTTTCACTCATACGTTCAGTGAAGGGAAATTCAAATGCATGCAGAGCCTGGACCTATTCGGGAATCATAAAAATAAATGGTGAGAAGATGTCAAAATCTCTTAACAACGGGATTTCGGCAAGAGAACTTCTTGAAAAATATTCCACAGAGGAGATAAGATATGCATTTCTAAGTGTGAATTACCGTTCTGAACTGGATTTTACATGGAAGATGTTGGATGATTCCAGAGAAGCAGTGTCCTATCTTAAGAGGGCAGAAGCCTCATTGAGGAATATGGAACCGGGGAAGCAAAGAATCCACGTGGAACAATACAAAAAGACCTTTTACAACTATCTTGAAGAGGATTTCAACTCAAGGATGGCCCTTATAACACTTAATGAACTTGCCTCAGAGATATTCAAATCATCCAATCTTTCACAGGAAGACATTGATAATGCAGCCAACCTGTTCTCAGCTGCAAGAGATGTTTTTGGGATTTTGCCTGAGGATGAGGATTCCTCCTTGAGCAGTGCAACGGTGGAGAAGCTGCTAGACCTCCGGAAAGACTTGAGGGAAAGAAAGATGTATGAGCAATCAGATGCCATCAGGGACGCACTTTTCCAGTCCCATGTAGTAATTGAGGATAAGGGTGGAAAGGTTGTCTGGCACAGAAGATAGAGGTGCCATAATTGTCGTGGATCTTGTCCACGATTTTGTTGATGGTATTTTCAAAACAGAAAGATCCCTGGAGGTAGCCAGAAACACCGAAAAGTTTCTGGAAAAGGTTTCCAAAAAGCTTAATGTGATTCTTACGAGAGATGCCCACATTGAAGATGATCCGGAGTTTAAAATCTGGGGACCACACTGTATTGATGGGACTCCCGGTGCAGAATTATACGGAAATCTTGCAAAATTTTCCGACAGGATAATTTCAAAAAGACATTATGACGCCTTTTTCGATTCAGATCTTGACGGCTACCTCAGAGCAAGAAAGATAAGCAGGGTGTATATATGTGGAATCAGCACTGATATATGTGTAGAGCATACACTATGCGGTGCCTTCTTCAGGGGATATGAGGTAAATATCATATCAGATCTTTGTGCAAGCCTGGATATAAGAGCTCATGAAGATGCAGTTAAAAGGATGAAGGTGCTGTATGGGGCCAGAGAATTAAGTTATAAGGAATTAGAGGATATTTATGTGGAAAAATAGGTTTTTTATTGCTACGGAAGCGGACATTCTGGAGGGCAGGGCAAGTGATGTATATTTCAGCAGAAATATGGATCTTGTTAGAAATGATAAGGGAGAAAGGATGGTTGCTGAAATAACCCTATCATCCAGTGAAGGATGGGTTAATTTCACAGGCCTTGAAGAGATCATAAATCTCCTGGAGGGAAAAGATATTCATATGTGGGCAATCCCGGAGGGATCCATAGTTTCACCAAGGGATTCACAGGGAAGGCCCATACCCTTCATTGTACTTGAGGGAAACTATTCCGATATAATGGTTTACGAAACTTCCATATTGGGTTTTATATGCCAGTCAACAGGCATCAGCACAGAGGCAACAAAGGTTTACATGGAATGTTATCCAAAAACATTCATGTCTTTCGGAATAAGAAGAATGCATCCTGGAATTTCACCCATGATTGACAGGGCTGCCTACATAGGGGGTGCAGCAGGAGTTTCAGGCATTCTTGGTGGTGAGGCAATCGGAAAGGATGCCGTGGGAACTATGCCCCATTCTGTGGCCATATTAATGGGTGAGGAAAAGGCCTGGAAATATATTCATGATCATTTTACAGCAGGGTCAAGAACACTTCTCATAGATACCTTTGGGGATGAGAAAATAAAGGCCATAGAGGCTGCTGAAATGTTCCCGGATATTGATTTTATAAGACTGGACACCCATTCATCCAGAAGGGGGAACTTTGCGGCTATAATAAGGGAAGTAAGATGGGAACTGGACATAAGGGGTCACCAAAATATAAAAATAATGGTTTCCGGAGGCATAAGGAGAGAACAGATTAAGGAATTGAAAGACGCAGGAGCGGAATCCTTTGGGATAGGAACATCAATCGCTTCCGGAAAAACACAGGACTTCGCGATGGATATTGTTCAGGTTGGGGAAATTCCCTTAGCCAAGAAGGGCAAATATTCAGGTAAGAAGGATGTGCTGAAATGTGAAGTATGCGGCACAACTACCATTGTGAGGTACGGGGAAACCAGAAAATGCCACGAGAGGAATATGGAAAGCATTTTGGTAAAATATATTGAAAATGGAACGGTTTTGAAAAGAGAAAAAATAGATGAAATCAGAGGCAGAAGCATAAAATCTGCCCAGAAAATGATGTCACTGGATTGAGCATTTCAATATCTTTATATCAATAAGGGGTCTGTCATTTTTATTTGTTTTTGCCTTTCCGATCTTCTGGACAACCTCCATTCCCTCGACAACCTTTCCAAAAACCGGGTGCTTTCCATCCAGGTATAGATTGTCTACAAGATTTATGAAGAACTGGCTACCGCCCGTATTAGGTCCGGCATTTGCCATTGAAATTGTGCCCTTTTTATTGTGGTTATCCATTGAAAACTCATCCTTTATGGAATACCCTGGTCCACCCATTCCTGTTCCAGTGGGGTCGCCACCCTGAATCATGAAATTGTCTATGACTCTATGGAAAATTGTGCCATCATAAAATCCCTTTTGAGCCAGTTTGATAAAATTACCGGCTGTTATGGGCATATTCTCCTCATCGAGCTGAACCTTAAATGTTCCCATGGTAGTCTCAAATATTGCTGTTTTCATAACAATCAATTCTCCCTATGTGATCAAAATTATAAACTGTTTCCTTCTTCCAATTCAATAATTTTAAAAAAAATTTATAATATTGAATGCAGGTATAATAAAAATGAAAGATTTATTACGCATAACTCAATAAACAAAACATGATTGTTGTGCAGAATCATATACCTGTTAATCCTGAATTCAGGGATGAATTTGAAAGGAGATTCAGGGAAAGGAATGGGGACGTGGATAAATTCCCCGGGTTCATAAGAAATGATATTTTGAAGCCAGTTGAAGGAAATGAATATATTGTAATGACGTTCTGGAAATCAATGGAAGATTTCAGGGCATGGACAAACTCCCAGGATTTTCATAATGCCCATTCAAAGAAGATCCCAGAGGGGATGTTTTCAGGAAAATCTCATCTCACTATCCATGAAATAATAATCAGCACAGAAAAACTTGAATAAAAAGTTCATCAAATTTGATTCTGACGTTTTAGAGAAATTGGCCAAACAAGGCAAGTTGGGCATTTCATTTATTTAAGTTAGAAAATATTTTCTCTACAGTCTCCAACGGTCCAGAATGTTCAGAATCAGAAAAATGTTGAGATCTTTAATATTATTCGTGAAGAGGTTGCCCCACTTCTTTCATGTAATGGTGATTTCCGTATAGAGGGTGAGATTGAAGTAATATTTTATTGACATTTTCTATAATTTTTTTTAGGGCAAGGTTAGGATCTCCAGACGGGCTATGGTAAGATACGAAATTTTATTAAAATAAGCATAGAACTCACGTAAAATTAAACTGCCTTTACATAATTATAATTTAATTTGAAAAAATATTACGCTTCCCATCTCAATCCGTTCTGAATTTGATGGTTCAGGGAAAATTTCGGTTAAGTGTTTTTTAGGAATGATGGCAAAAATATCCCATAATGCTTATACCAGAATTGGAGCGATCAATGATGAAAAGATTATAAGGGCAAAACCAAGAAGAACAGGGTAATGTTATTGATGATCTAAGAAATGAACAGAGATGAAGAATCTGATGCTAATCAAAAGAATTGGAAATGGTAAGTTATTGCAGAAACCTTCCTTTACCACTTAAATAGGATCGTTTCATCGATCTTGCCAGGAAATGTTTATAAATATATACTGATTATCTTATTATGAGTAAAATACAATTGAAGCGAAATGAAAAAATCATTCTTTCAATTGTCCTGGCCACATCTATGATTTTACTTTCCTTCGCAGGCCTTGAAATGTATTCCAGTAATCAATATGCTAAGGTTATAAGTTTGGGACCAAAGGTTAACGTGGCCCTGCCACAGAATATTAGTTCAGCTGGAAGCTCCAATGTGACAGAGAGCATTCAGATATTTAGTGTTAATCCATCCTGTGTAAAATCTCAAAGCACATCTATGATCGCACTTCATTCCAGTCAAAAACAGGGGTATATTGATCTTTTCAATGCAACAATCTTTCCGAAAAATGTACAGAAGTCGTTCTCAGGGTTTATGAGTTTTAAAGGATTCTCAACAATTTTAAAGGGCTGGCAGACATATTATGAGAAAGAGGGCTATTCTCTGGGAGATAAAGGTCAGGAGGTCTCACTGGAGATTGAAGCAACTCTATCATTGGTCCGTAATGGGAATCTTTCTGTATACCCTTATTACAACAATATTCCATTCAATCCTCTTTCGTGTTCATTTAAAGTTGAAAACACTGCCATCAGTTCCTTCAAACAAATTTCATCTCCATATCAATGGCTGAATAATACAGGAATTAATCCTCCATCTAACTCAGTGCTGTCATATATACCCTATTACTTTAATTTGACGCCATCATTTAATCTTGGAAAGCCAATGTATGTGGCAAAAAAAATGCCTCAGGGCAGAATTACAATGAAAATGTAAAAGAATCATCCTATGGCATTGCACCTCCTCCATGCTACATTGGAACGAAATATATAGCAACCCAAACAACTGTTCTTCATGGTCCATTCCCGATGATCAGTATTCACGACAACGCAACAATCAATTTGACATCCAATTCCCTGCTAATTTCAGCAAGTCTGGCCACTTCTGATGTCACCCTGTGCATGGATTCAGATCAGACAGGTGTTACCGCAGGAGGAGAGATAACTGATCAGATGTCTACCAGCCCGTCCTGGGCAGGGAGTGGTTCATTTCAAGCGGCTGGTGGCATTGCTGAGTGGCACGCTTATCCCTTAAATTATGGATTTATTGCACCAAATGGAACCATAATGCGCAGAGGAGTAAATGAAACAACAGCCGTTTTGTATATTTCAAATGCAACCTTTACTGTGACACACTACAATATATATTATTCGTGGAAAAATAGATGGGGGCAATGTCAGGATAAATATCTTGGTAATTCAACCTCAGTGGCCTTAACATCAATATACTTAGACGGAAATAGTTTTAGAATGGGATATGGATATGTTCCAATAGAGTATTATTATATTATGCAAAATGTCACAGAAAATGAAAAAAAGACATCACTGGGTTATTTATCCCCTGGATCTGCAATTCAAGGAGGTACAATTTGGGGAAAGACGACTGGATATTCCAGTGCGGCCACCGAAATGACATTTATAAATTCAGCCTTGAAGACATTCGCCGTAGGACTTGGAGTTGCACTGGCATTTATTTCGCTTCAGGCTGCATTGAATGGTGCCAATGCGGATGCATCGGAACCCTTAATCGTAGATACATCACTTGAAACACTGAATTCTGTTCTTGCACTTTCAGACACATTACTTACAGATTTTTCGTCCATATCCTTTTCAACGGATTCTAACTTTGGAGCATTCTTATATTCCATAACTAGCGGGGATTCCTATATGGGCTACTCATACAGTCTTGCAGACTATCAGTCAATGAATCCCATAACATTTACAGGTAATGGAAACACATACTCCTTTTATGGCCCATCCAATTTTGTGGTTGCTTCTTAAAATCATTTTTTTAATTGAAAATAATAAAAAATTAATTCCTTAATGTACAGCGGTTCTCCACTTTAATGGGGGTATTTAATGTATCAGTTTTCATTCTATCCATTTTGCAAAATTTGCTAAGGGCTCCCCGTCAGCTATTTCAGGGAGTCTTTATCTTATTTCTGTTATATTTTCTCTGGGTTTACTTTTTGGTGTCATTGTAAAACCCCGTGCAACGTGAATTCTAATATCTAAGATTTATCCAAATAATGTTAGTTATGTATGAAATAACAAAAATGAAGGTAACGTGATTTTAATAACACACTTAATTATAATCTGAATAGAGCAGGGATAAAATTAGTAAATATTTTCTGTTCTGTCGTAATTTTTCTTTCATTGCATGCAATCCCCTATTTATATCTGGATATTTTAAAAAATCGCATGCTTTTTCAATATTCATTTCTGAAATTGTGGGAATCATCAATAAGAAACTATCTGAAATGTAAGGGAACGCATTAAGGTTTGAAGCCTCCTGACAGGCATATCAGAATAAATTTAATTCGAAAACATCGGGTTTTATCAAATAAACATTATCATTGTAATTCCAAATTTTTTGAATGCTAACTCATTGATAATTTAATCTTATGGCTGTTTTTCCTAACTCTCAACCTTTTACCTAATAAATTAGAAAATATGCGGAGGGCCGGATTCGAACCGGCGAACCCCTGCGGGAATGGACCCTGAATCCATCGCCTTTGACCATACTCGACAACCTCCGCTCATGGACTCCGCAAGGTCATTATTTGATAATTTAATAATTTTGGGATTAATACATCACATCAGGGTGAACTGAGGAATGGCAAAAAAAGAATCACTAAATATTAAATTGCGGTCTTAATTGACCAGGGAAATATGAATATCAGGCAATTTTTAGAACTTATCAGAGTGCCCTCCCTGGCGGCAACGGTAGTTCCACTCCTTGCAGGGGCATCACTTGCAATTGAAACAGGTCATTTCAACACTATCCTTTGGTCAGTGATGTTTGTTGCAGCCCTGTTCCTGCAAATTGGTACTAATGTATTCAATGAGCATGGTGATTTTGTAAATAACACGGACAGGAAAGCTTCTCACGGATTTGCAGGCATCATTGTTAAAGGGGAAGCCACCCCGGGGGAAGTTCTGGCAATTGCTGTGGTATTTTATGCGATGGCAGGAATTCTTGCTATTCCTCTAATACTGTACAGGGGTTTTATCATACTGATACTGGGTTTGATCGCCGCTATTGTGGGTATAATATACTCTGAGGGTCCTTACCCAATTTCAATGACACCTCTTGGGGAGGTTATGGTCGGGCTTACCATGGGTCTGATTGAAGTTTCGGGAAGTGAAATTGCTGCCTGTGGCCATTTAACAAATGGTGTCTATCTGATTTCTGTTCCCATATCACTTCTTGTTGCCAATGTACTTAACGGAAATAATATCCGTGATATCATAAAGGACAGAGAAGCCGGCAGGAAGACCATCGCAGTTCTGATAGGCTCGAAATGGGCCAAAGCCCTTTCAATTTCCATAATTGCTTTCTGTTATTTTTGGGTATTCATAGTATTTCGTTACACCACAAGAATCCATGTATTTATTGTATTTATCACTCTACCCTTTACCATATGGTTACTGAGCATACTTTTCAAAAGAGGATGGAAATATGGTGTGGAAATATCATCAGTAATTTATCTGATTTATGGGATTTTCCTTTCAATCGGGCTTATTGCATGAGCATTCTTAATGAAATGGAAAGGAAAAGGGTGCTGTAAATATTCAGAGTTTACAGGAATCAAACCATGAATATCATTTAATAACTGTATAAACGTTAAAACATAATGTATGTCTGAAATCTTCTTTATATATCATATATAATTAAATTCACTTGAATACAATAAATTGCTATGGATATTTTACCTAATAAAAGATTAATACATTAACTAAATCAGGGTTTAATGTTTGAATCGTTTTTCGAAAAACTGGGCAGAAAGGTCACAAGACACAGTGGAAAGATAATAGTGATCTGGATCGTCCTTGTAGTTTTGATGGGTTATGGTGCCCTCCTTGTATTTTCCAATACAAACTTCAATATCCAGAGCGGATTTGGTTCATCCAACTCAATGTCAGAAAAGGCATCCAATGAACTGTCACGATATTTCAATTCCTCTGCAGGTACAGGAAGCACAGGGTCATTTTCAGAATTAATTGTTGTTACTCAGAACACTTATGTAAATTCAACCCCTGACTTTGAAAATCTTGTAAAATATCAGGATTCTACCCTCAGATCCCTGTCAAATGATAAGAATTTCAAAGGTGTTGAAAGTATTGTAACTACAGAAAACCAGTCTCTGAATGCATTCGCAAATGGGACCAAGAAAATACTAAATGGGAATTATGGAATAGTTTCGGGGCTTTCCTGTTTTGAATCAGGAGTTCTTGTGGGCAACAGGTACTTTGTAGGGGTGGAAGCCTGCTATAACTCAATGATCCACAACTCATTTAATAATAACCACAATATTACTCAATCCAAGATGATTGCATATCGGGGTGCAATGATTAAAGCCATTTATCTGGACAGTGAATTCCACACAAATGCATTTGCATTATTCCTCAATTTAACTGCTGATTATGTCAACTATTCTCTTGTGAATATTAATAACACTATCCCGGTAATCCAGACTGGAGGAATAATAGCATCATTAAATTCGAAATTCAATTCAACCCTTTTAGTTAATCCTGTTTTCAAAAACCTTTACCCTCTTCTAAAGTTTACCATAGGCAGGCAGAATCTCTCAGCCTTCATTTTATCCGAAAAAAATTCAACAATTAATCTGACTTCTCAGTGGCTCAACGTAATAAATAATCAAAATCATTCACTTTACGAAAAGTTCTATTATCTCATATATAAGATTGACGATTCAAATTTTACGTCAGTTTTAACAAGCATATATGGACAGTTCGGTAAAGGAATTGTTCTAAATCCATTGCAGATAGATTCCATATCAAAGAATCTCACAATCAATGCCATGATTTCCCAGTTCAATGGAAATCCTCTGGTTTTCGTGGACAAATCAGCTCTTCCAAACTTCGTTACTGAATTAAATAACTCAACGCCTGTGGCCATAACAGATTCCTACATGAATTCAATGTCCCTGTTCAATATGCCAGTCCAGCCCACACCTTACCTTCTTCACAATTTCGTTGGCGTAAACAATTCAACTACCATATTCATATATACCTTTAATGGAAATTATACCACAAGTGTTGCAAATAATATCACTCACACATCAAGGAATTACGAGAAGAAGTTCGTAAACGGATCATTCCTCATAGCCGGAACAGAGGAGTTTGCAAGCCAGCTGGAAGGCGAGATCACTACGGGACTTGTAAGTGCTTTGGGGACAGGAATAATTCTGTCCATAATTGTTGTGGGAGTCTTTTTCAGATCTGTCCGCGCTGCATTCATTCCAATCATGTTATTCATTATATCTGCCATAGTTTCACTGGGAATTGTGGGATATTTATACACATATGTATTCCACACAGGGGTTTCTTTCATAACTCCAACACTACTTTTCATATTTATTCTTGGACTGAGCAGCGACTATTCTGTATATTTAATGGCCAGATACAGAAGAGAACTGAGGCATGGAGAGGAACACCCGACCATATCCTCATCAAGGTGGGCTGGTCATGCAGTTTTCACCTCAGGTCTAACTGTGATCATATCTGAGTTTGTTCTCTGGCTTGCAAATATACCATTCTTCAGCGATGCTGGTCTTGCCAATACAATAGGTGTTGCAGTAACCCTTGCCCTCGCAACAACCTTCCTGCTTTCCATACTTCACCGGTTCGGAAAGAAAATATTTAAGAGATCTGCAAACGGACCATATAGTGAGACAGATCACAGGGTGATGAACCGTGTTGGAAAGTTCTCCACCACTCACAAAAATGCAATGATTGCAATTTTCATCGTCTTCGCACTTGTTGGTCTTACAGTATACGAGGTAACACCAACAGGAATTGATATGCTTAAATTGCTTCCAAAGAGCCAGGCCATATCTGCCATAGAGGCAGTAAATAATAGTTTCAATGGTGACTTCTTTGACAGGAATTTCATAGTAGTTGGCTTGCAATCACCTCTCGTAAACAACGGAACTTTTAACATGAGCGAACTGGCTGTTGTTACCAATATTGAAAATGAAACTTTGAACACAAAGGGCATATCCATGGTTTTAGGCCCTGGAAGGCCCTATGGATATTATACAGGTTTATATCCAAGTTCAGTACCTTCGAAAATGTCATCTACTTATGTAAACCAGTCACTTACATTCGTAAGCAAATCTAATTCGAGATATGTGGAGATTGTATTCCAGACATATTACCTTGGATGGGGTACAAAGGCTATAGATACCGTGAATACACTTTACTCTCATATCAAACCAGCAGGCACATCATCCTATACCGTTGAGATAGGTGGTTTGACTCAATCTCTTTCCGATGCCCTTTCCAGCACCCAGAGTTCATTTTCAGAACTTATACCCATACTTACCATTACCATATTCATAATTCTCCTGATACAGCTCAGTTCAATTCTTACTCCTCTTAGATTAATCCTTATGGTTATAGCTGCTGTTCTTGTTTCACTTTCCGTATCTTATGTAATATTCCATTACATCCAGGGATTCCCCGTTGTAATTTTCATGCCCGTATTTGTATTCATAACGTTGCTGGCTGTGGGCCTTGACTATGATATATTCATGATTACAAGGGTAAGGGAAGAGGTTATGAAGGGAAGGGGCCTGAGAGATGCCCTCATAACTAGCGTTTCAGAAAATGGTTCAGTCATAATGCTTCTTGGTCTTCTTCTGTTTGTCACCTTTGCAGCCCTTTATCTCAGCGCCATACCCTTAATACAGGAAATAGGAATAGGAGTCGGTCTCGGAGTTCTTATTGATACTTTCATAAGCTGGCCATTCTTTATTCCAGCAGTCATGCTGTTGATTAAGAAATACAACTGGTGGCCCTCAAAACTCATGGACAAAAGCTAAAATATAAAAATTTTTTAGTTTCTTATAAAATTTATTGAAAAACAAATCCAAGGCCTCCGGCGGCCTCATTTTCATCATCCTTAATTTTCTTATAAGCAGCACCTGCCCTATCTCCCTTAACTTCATCCAGGAATCCTATATCAACCTGTTTCAGCACTTTTTCAAGATTTTCTGGGTTTCCCTCAAAGAGGATTATTTTTCCATCAATATCAATGCTCTTTCCATCAATTCTGCTTACGCTCAGAGTCTGGACTCTGTCGTCGCTTATAAGTTTATCAACCTTTGCCTCATCTGAACCCTTATAGGTAAAAACTCTATACATGGATTGTAAATTGCAATCAGATAAATTTAGTTATGCAAATTAGAACGGATCTGAACATTAAATCACTACAGTTATAATATGTTGTTTCATATTATCCTTTATGGTAACAGAGAAAGAGCTTCTTTTAAGGTATGTATGGGATGTTTCACCCATATGGAATTCGGAGTTCGTTGTTGAAGCTGAATCCTATTTCACTCAAAGTGGAAAGAATGAGAGAAAGATCACACCCAGAGATGTTAATCAGATTACACTTAATTTTAACCTTAAGAACGACGAAAATCTGGTAGAATTTCTGAGATCAAATGGCTGTGATCTTATTTATGAGGATCAGGTTTACAGAATTATAAAGGATAATTTCGACAAAGAATATGAAAGTCCAGAAATAAAACTGAAACAACTTAATGTCATTGAGGGTATGGATATTGCATACAATATGATGATGCATGAAAGAATATCAGAGCATAATCTTCCACAAAATATAATAGCGCTCTCTTATGAACTTAAAAATTCCTTAAAGTTTCCTGACGAATTCTTTAATGAATTTCCAACGGTCCCTATTTCAACGCCCACAAAAAACAGTCAGAGCAGTCTGGTCAATTATGGGAGGGTTCAGGGCTTGAGGGTTTACTATATTTATTATTACATTAATGGAGACGTAATCCTTCCTTATTCGGCCTATCCTGCCAGGATAAAAATGGATGCGTCCATTACATTTAAGGGATTATTTGATGCCATCGCAAAGGCATTTGATAGTTTCTCAGGCACAGAAGAATTTCAGGAATATTTAGATTACAGAATGCTCAAAAATATAAGAAATAAATACGTGGCAAAAAAGGGAAAACCGGTGAGCCTTTCACTATGGACAAGAAAGGAGATTGAGTTCGCTAAAAAAACCGGTTTGTTCGAAGCAACTGAAAACACACTGATACTTGTTGAAGGAAAAAATATGGAAGATGTAAATACAAAAATAGATGAAATGAGAATAGAATCCCTTCCAGTCATCAGAAAGTGGAAAAATACCCCACTTTTCCAATAATTTCATTCCTTAGTTTCTTCTATGACCTTTCCATATACGCTTGTAACATTCCTGAAACCGATTTTCTTATAGAAGTTCAGGGCTATCATATTCAGAGACGGGAATTCGGCTGTAATAATTGTTATATTTCTTTTTCTCATCTCTTCATATATGAAGTTCAGGAAAAGATTTCCAAGGTTCTTTCTCCTGAATTCCGGCATTATGTATAGATCCACTATTCTCATCTCCTTGACCGGATAATAAGATACCCTGTTTCTAATTTCGGCCTTTACCAGGCCTGCAATTTTGTCACCTGAGCCTGCCACAAGGGTAAGGTAGTTCTCCCTGTCCTTGATGCAGCTTAGATAATATTGCTTTATTCCTTCAATATTTTCCTCATTTGCCTTAAAAATTGGATCAAATTCCCCGTTCAGCCTTTTCATTCTCATTATGAGTGATATAAACTGATCAATGTCCTTCTCCTCTGCCTTTCTTATTATAATCTCATCCCCTTTCATAACTTTACCTCCGGCAATCTCTTTATGAGTCCTATCTCCATATTTTTTTCTATTGCCTCCCTGTTTGAGCTTATTATTTCCCTTGCAGTTTTCAGGAACCCTTCCCTGCTGTCATTCTTTCTTGCAAGGCCCTCATCCACGGTCGCCCTGGCCACAGCTGAGGCGACCTGGGGAAATAGTTCCCAGTCATCCATAGTTGGTACAATCCTTTCCGGTTCAGGATTGTTAATATAGTTGGCAATCTCATATGCGGCCTTAACCATTATTCTGAAATTAACCCCTCTGGACCTGGCATCCAGTACTCCTCTGAATATGCCCGGAAAAACAAGGCTATTATTGATTTGGTTTGGAAAATCACTCCTTCCTGTTGCAACAACCTTTGCCCCACTGGCGATTGCATCTTCAGGCCATATTTCAGGCAAGGGATTGGCGAGGGCAAAAACAATGGCATCCTTATTCATTGAGCTTATCCATTCATTTCTAATAACGCCCGGTTCGGATTTTGACGCTGAAACAACCGCATCAGAACCCTTAAGGGCCTCGCATATTCCACCCTGTTTCCTTTCCTCATTTGTTTTCAATGCCAGTTCATATTTCCATGGGTTTGAGATCATTAACTTATCCAGATCTTCCCTCTCAGGATGAAGAATACCTCTGGAATCAACCATGATAATGTTGCCGGGCTTAAATCCTGCCTCAATCATAAGATTGGCCGCAGCAATATTTGCAGCTCCTGAACCCACCAGGGTAACTCTTGTATCGGCCATTTTTCTGCCGGTTATCCTGAGAGAATTTATCAAACCTGAAAGGATAATGCATGCGGTTCCCAGCTGGTCGTCATGCCATGCAGGTACTTTGAGTTCCTTCTGCAAATCACGCAAAACAAAAAAGCATTTTGGACTTTCAATATCCTCAAGATTAAAGCCGCCAAAGGATGGTTCCAGAGCCTTTACCACATTTATAAATTCCTCTCCTGTTGAGGTCCTAAGGGGAAGAGGGATGGCATTTACTCCTCCCAGTAGGTTGAATAGCATGGCCTTTCCCTCCATCACTGGCATTGCAGCCTCGGGTCCCACATTTCCAATACCTAGAACCCTCGTTCCATCTGTGACAATGCCGATAGAGTTCCACCTCCCAGTAAGATCAAAGGATTCATCCGGATTCTTATTTATAACTTTTGAAACTTCGGCAACTCCTGGCGTATACCAATAGGAAAAATCCTTCAGGGATCTTATGGGCACATTGGGAAAGGTCTTTATCTTACCCTTATAAAATCTTGAATATTCAACAGCAAGCCTGTTGAATCTGGAAGTTCGATCCGCATCATCCATCAACAGGGTAGGATAAGATCGTTTAAATATACTTCGAAAATTAACTGCCATATGGATAAGATTGATAATGTGAAATTAAACTGGGAGATAATACTAGAACCACAAATAAGTTCCATTCAGAAGGATTATGAGGGTACAGATGTGAGGAGGTTATTCTGGCCCTTAATAGAAATGTTAAATTCAAACAGGGTTCCATCAAAGGTAATATTGAATAAGGGTGAAATTGCCGCCTATTCCTATATATTGCCACCTGTGGGGATAAGGGACAGAATGGTCAGTTCCATTGGATTTTTGAAGGATGAAGATGGCAATGTTAGCAGGGCTGAGAATATGATGGAATGGCTTGAAGGCAAGGCAAGAGCGGAAAAGAAACTCCTCATTTTGGATGGCATATACAACGCTTCATTTCTTGAGTATGATCTTCTTAAAAAAAATTATATTAAAATCAAAAGAGTAAAGATGTCCTTTCCCACAGACCAATACAAAACTATTCTGGATGAGCAAAACATTGGGAAGATAGAGGAAAGTACAGAAATGGTAAATTCGGTAAATATAAACCCAGATCTCATTTCCAGGATACAGGAAGAAGCCTATGCGTCCAACCCAGACAGAATTCTGCTGTTCAGGGACGGTATTAAAAATATAACCTATAATATCCTTTTGAGCGGATACTATGGAAAAATCCTTTCTTCACCATCCTTTGTGCTTGTTTCCAGTGAAGGTATATTGGGTTCCATTCTTGTAAGTGATGGCTCCGAAGAGGTAACAATGAAAAACATCCCTCTTATTGTGGATTTTTTCACCCATCCCTCTTACAGAAATTCAGGAACGGGTTCCTTCATCCTTTACAACTCCTTAAGAAATCTTTTTCTTCTTGGATTTAAAAAAGCCCAGTTATGGGTCAATGAAAACTCACCTGCATATAATTTTTACACGAAAAAGGGTTTTCAGAGGGAAAAGGATGAAAACATCACATATATGAAAGATTTCCGTGAATCAAATCAGGGAATTTAAAGCTCTGACGATTATTATGCTTACAGGAATTGAGAAATTATCATCCACCGGATATCCTGAGAGAGATTCGGCAAATGTTGCTACAATGGCATAAATAATGTAAAGTGGCCCAAAAACTATGACTGCAAAAAGGGAAGTACTTATTAGCATTCCAAGGAAACCTGCAAGGCTCTTCTTCCTGTTGTATGGGAGTTTAAAGGATTTTATGTTCATTCCAACTATGGTTGCAAGGCTGTCCCCAATGGCCATGGCAAAAACGCCTACAAGGAGTGCCCCTGAACCTCCTGTAAGGCCCATTAAAAGAAGAATACCTGCCATGTACCATAAAGAGCCTATGCCGGGCTGCACATTTTTTCTTTCAAAGGAAAGGATAAAGGCTGAAAATTTGTTGGAACTCCATATGCCTGCAAAGCTGAGTATGAACAGGGCAATTATTATGAGAAAGACCAGAATAAATTTGATATACATCTCTCTCAATATGTAAAAGGAAAGGATTAATGCAACTCCGGAGGCAATCTGCAATACATCCCTCTTAACCTCAATGGATGTTATTTGCCCCCTTTTTGAGTTATTTTCCAATTCCTTTTTTCTCATATCATTGCTCACAATAAGTGATATAGATAATCCGACTCCAACTGCAAGGGATGTCCCCGTTGAAATATTGAGGGAAGCATGTAAAGCAAATGTGGTTAGGATAAGGAAAATTGTCAAAACAATAAAGAGGAAAGACCTCAGGCTGTAGAGTAGATTGGCAGCCATGGTTGTCAGGAGTTCCAGTGCCATGGAAAAGGAATAGGGAAAAAATATGAGAAAGGGTATGGAGAAGAAGAGGGAAACGATTATGGACACATAGTTAAAATTCCTTCCCCTGATAGCATAAATAATCATTGATGCAAACAGAATAGAAATATTGGATATGATGTAAAAAAATAATTCCACAAAAAGTTATAGGATAAATATATAAAAGCTTATTTAAAGAGGAAACTCCTTGCTGCCAAATGTCTTTTCCCAATCGCTCAGGAATTTTTCAAGGCCTTCTGATGTCTTTGGATGTTCAGGCAATTTTTTGAGCACGTCAAAGGGCAGAGTTACAACATCGGCACCTATAATCATTGATCTTACTACATGAAGCGGGTTCCTTATGGATGCTACCAATATTTTGGTCTTTATATCATAATTGTTGAACACTGTCTTTATCTGTTCAATTACAGCCATTCCATCGTCTCCAATATCATCAAGCCTTCCAACGAATGGAGAAACATATTCAGCTCCAGCCTTGGCTGCAAAGAGTGCCTGGATTCCATTAAATATTAAGGTTGAATTTACCGGTATTCTCTTTTCCTTAAGCACCCTGGTCACTCTCAGGCCATCAAGGGTGAACGGTATTTTTACCACAGCATTGTTCCCAAGAGAACTTATTTTAATGGCCTGAGCAAGCATATTATCATAATCAGTAGCGATTACCTCAACGCTTACAGGGCCTGGAGTTTCTTTAATGATTTCTGAAATTACCTCCTTGAAATCCTTTCCCCTGGCCATTTCCCTGGCCACAAGACTCGGGTTAGTTGTTACGCCATCAAGTAAACCCCAGTCTCTAGCCTGCCTTATCTCATCTATGTTTGCCGTATCAAGAAATAGTTTCATACTTGTTCACCTCTCTAAAGCTTTTGATTCCTGCGGATACTATATCCTTAATCCCCATATGAAAGTAATCGAAGAGTTCCCATGACTTTCCAGATTTACCAAAAGTATCTCTCATTCCCACTCTGACAACTGGAACAGGATATTCTTCTGATAGAACTTCACTCACTCTGCTCCCAAGGCCATTGTAAATGGAATGCTCCTCCGCAGTCACTACGTGACCTGTTTTTTTAGCATACGAAATTATACCGTTTCTGTCAAGGGGTTTTATGGATGAAACATTTACAACCGCCGCGTCTATGGCCTGCTTTTTCAGTTCTTCCGCAGCTTGAAGGGAAAAACCCACCATGGAACCGTTGCAGAATATGGCCAGGTCAGAACCATCCCTGAGGACGGTATTCTGACCCTCCTTAAATTTATATGAATCATCATTTACAACAGGAAATTTTTCTCTTGTAAGCCTTACATAATAAGGAGTCTTTGTCTTCTCTACAAGATAATCTATTACCGAAGCAGTTTCTATGCTGTCAGCCGGTACTATTACCTTCATATTGGGAAGGCCGCTCATAATGCCAACATCCTCAACAATCTGATGGGTAGCGCCATCCTCGCCCACTGTAATGCCTGCGTGGGTTACGACAAATTTCACGTCAATATTGTTATAGCAAACCGATTGCCTTATCTGCTCATAGGTCCTCATCAGGAAGACCGCAAAGGTTGAAACAAAGGCCTGCTTTCCTGCCAGGGCGAGACCTGCGGCAGCCGTAACCATTGACTGCTCCGATATTCCCATATTGAAGAATCTATCAGGAAAGACCTTTCCGAATTCGGAGGTCTTTGTGGATGATGAAAGATCAGCATCAAGAACAACCACATCTTTCTTTCTTTGACCTATTTCAACAAGCTTTTTTCCGTATGTTTCTCTTAAACTTTCCGCAGGTCTCATATGCCCTCAATCTCCCTTAATGCATTTTCATATTCCTCATCGTTTGCAGGCGGTGATCCATGATATTTATAATTATTTTCCATATAACTTACACCCTTTCCTTTAACTGTGTTTGCGATCAAAAATACAGGTCTGTTCGTAACTGACCTGGCGAAGTCAAAGGCTGATTTTATATCATCAAAATCGTGGCCGTTAAATTCTCTGACCTCCCATCCAAAGGATTTTACCTTCTCTGCCACGTTTCCCATGGGCATTATATCCCGTGTAAAGCCGTCAAGCTGAACACCATTTTTGTCAAGGATAGCAACTAGATTGCTGAGTCCATATTTGGAACCTGCCATCAGGCTTTCCCAAACATTTCCCTCCTCTATCTCGCCATCTCCAAGAACAACGTAAACTCTGTAAGGATTTTTATCTATTTTTGCTGCAAGTGCCATCCCAACACCTATGCCGAGCCCTTGACCAAGGGATCCTGTGGATGTCTCCACTCCAGGTACACCTCTGTGAACGTGGCCCTCAAGCTTGGAATTGATCTTACGGAAATCCATTAAAAGCTCTGAGGGAAAATATCCCCTGAGAGCAAGAATTGAATATAATGCTGGAGAGGCGTGGCCCTTGCTCATAATAAGCCTATCCCTGGAAGAAAGATTTTGATCTGAGGGGTCAACATTCATTTCATTGAAATACAGGTATGTCAAAACGTCGATGATGCTTAGAGAACCTCCCGGATGTCCGCTTTTGGCACTGTAAACCATCTTGATGATAAGAGACCTGGCCTTTTTTGCAATCTTTTCAAGCGTTTCCCTGTCCATTCCTTTAAAATCTTTATCAGGCATCGATTTTTCCATTAATTATATTCCCCTATATACCTTTATTTGAATTTGAATTAAAAGTTTTTGTGAATACTTCTACAATTTATTCAATGGTGTTTTCTGAAAAGGTTGAATCATCCTTGCTTGCATCATCAAATTCACTGGGTATGCCAGTGGCAAATAGAAGTATCTTAATCTTACCGTTTAACTGTTTATCTATTCCAAGCCTTGGAATAATTATGGCATCCCTTCCTATCTTTCTCCTGGCCAGTTCCATGGCATCTGTCTGTTCTGTCATCCTAAGGTCCTCTCCTCCTGTAATGCTTATCAACATAGCCTTTGCATCTTGCATACTTATGCTGCTGAAAGGGGAATTGATTGCTTGTTCGAAAGCCTCTTCAACTCTCTGTCCCGGAGGAGAATCGGAGACTCCAACACCAAAAGTTCCAAGCCCCTTCTTTGACATCACCTTTTCAAGGTCGGACATTTCTGTGTTTACCTGAGTTGTCTTCGTAACTGTTTCTATGAGTCCGACTATGGCCTGCATCATTATGGAATCTGCAAAGGCAAGGGCAGCGTCTATTCTTTCCTCAGGAACAAGTTCCACTATCTTGTTATTATGGAATAGAATAACAGAATCGGCAGCTCGCATAAAATTCCTCAATCCAAGTTTCGCATTTTCCTCCCTGATTTTACCCTCTCCTCTAAGTGGCCAGGAACATATGCCTATGGTCATGGAACCTAATTTTTTGGCCCTGGATGCTATGAATGGTGCTGCGCCAGAACCAGTGCCACCACCCATTCCTGCCACAATCACTGTAATTTTTGAGTTCTCTAGAAATTTGTCTATTACATTTACGGATTCCCTTGCTGCCTGTTCTCCTTTAAGTGGATCTGCCCCTGCACCTCTTCCCTTACTGAGGGCTTTCCCTATAACATACCTTTTTTGAACATTAATACCACTGAGGTGAACGGCATCAGTATTCACAGCTATTAATTCCACATCTGAAACCTCATTTTCAAGGTTCTTTTCCATCATTTTGTTAACTGTGTTGCTTCCTGCTCCTCCGACTCCAACGATTTTTATTTTGAGTTTATTCTGATTAATTATATTTTCAAGTTCTTCTTCGCTAAACCCTATACCTGACAGTTCAGAAAGATCGTTATTTTCAGAAGGCATACAAGAATATGGAGAATGGATATTTAATATATTTGCAGTGCCTGAGAAATACGTGAAAAGAAAAAAAGTGATTCACTGTTTTTCGTATCTTTGTCTCAAAGCTTTTTTGTCGATTTTTCCTGTTGATCCCTTTACAAAATTTTCAACCCTTATGAACTCATCGGGTATCCAGAACTTTTCTATTCTTCTCTGCTCAACGAATTTCATGAGAAAATTCCTCACATCCTCTTCATTAATATTTTCCTTTGCAGTGTAAAAGGCCACAGGCCTCTCCCCCCATTTTTCATCAGGTTTTCCTATAACTGCAACTTCTCCTATTTTGCCGTAAAGGCTTATGACGTCCTCCAGTATGAGTGTTGGGATAAATTCCCCACCTGATTTTACAGAATCCTTTTCTCTGTCAACTATGGTCAAATATCCCATTGAGTCAAGATATCCCAGATCGCCTGTATGCAACCATCCTTCCTGCCAGAGTTTCTTTGAGGACTCAGGATCCTTGTAATATTCCTTTGTTAGCCAGGGTGCCCTGACGGTTATTTCTCCTATCTTCTCCACACCCCTTGGAATCTCCTTTCCACTCTTATCTACTATGCGTATTTCCACCATGCTTGCAGGAAGTCCCGCCTTAATCTGGTATTTTTTTCTTTCTGATTCCTCAAGATTTCTTACGTCTGAATTGAATATTGCGGCTGTAAGTAGAGGTGCTGTTTCTGACATTCCATAAGCTCCTATTGTCCTGACATTCATTTTTGACGCAGCTTCAGCAAGGCCCTGGGAAAGTGCACCTCCTCCAACAACTACCTTTAGGTTTCTGTCTTGCAATATCTCCGATGCTCCAGGCTCATTTAGAAGCATATACAGAATTGAAGGAACCATCGCACTTGTGGTAACCTGATTTTCCTTAATGAGCTTCAATTCCTGCGCAGGGTTGTATCTGCCTGCCAGTACATATTTGCATCCCTTTAATAGAAAACTCTGGGGAAGTCCCCATGCGTGGACGTGAAACATTGGAACCAGTGGCATAATTACATCCCTGGAAGTAAGTGAAACGGGTTCATCTGAAAGTGTACTTATCAAACCGTAGGCATGAATCACAAGGTCTCTGTGGGTAAATGTAACTCCTTTGGGCATGCCTGTGGACCCAGATGTGTAGAAAATCGTTGCAATATCGTCTTCTATAACTGCAGGTAGGGGAGAATTGTTATTTTCTTGAATGAGATCCTCATAATAATAGACATTATCAAAGGGAAATTCAATTTTCTCATCGGTAGAGGAGTAAATTATCCATCCCTTTACAAAACCAAACAATTCTTTGTAATTTATGAACATCTTTGCTATTTCATCCCTTATTATTATGAAAGAATCCTCCGCGTGCTGTATGGTATAATAGATCAATTCAACGGGATATCTGATATTTACAGTATGAATAGCAGCACCAGCCATTGGAATGGCATAGAAACTCTCCAGATATTGCCTGGTATCCCAGTCCAGGACTGCTACATTGTCATGGGGACTTACCCCAATTTTCACAAGCGATCTCGCAAGTGCATTGACTCTTAACTCAAAATCAGCATATGTATATGCACCCTTCTCAGGGTCAACAATTACCTGATTGGGATTTCTTTTCACAGCGCTTCTCAATAAATTGCCTATGGTAAGTTCATACTTTACGTAGGTCATAATACAGTAGAATAATAAGAAATATTAAATATCTCTTAATTTTCGTAGTTTTAAATATAAAGTTAAAAAAAGATAAGGGATTTAAAAGGTTTACTTTACTGTTTTTAGTTTCTCTTTTATTTCCTCGTAATTGGGCTCCTTTCCCGGGTCCTCGGAAACCCATGCATAGGCAATCTTTCCATCCTTATCAACTATGAAAACTGACCTCTTGGACACATCCAGTCCGGGTATGCCTATGAACTTTGAGTGGACAATTCCATATTTTTTAATTGTTTCCTTGGAATGGTCGCTTAGAAGTGTAAAAGTGAGCTTGTTTTCATCCTGGAACTTTTTCAGGGAGAAGGGTGTGTCAACGCTTATTCCTATGACCTTAGCCTTCATGTCATTGAAAGCAGTCATTGAGTCTCTGAATGTGCACATCTCCTTTGTACAAACGCCTGTAAATGCACCTGGAAAGAAAGCGAGAACCACTTTCTGTCCCTTAAAATCGCTCAACTTAACAATCTTATTTGACGTATCTGCAAGCTCAAAATCTGGGGCCTTATCTCCTTCTTTTAATACCATATTAACACCAATTTGATATAAAAGGAGACTATTTAAGATTAACATGCGTGCTATTTCTCTATTATCAGGTGGAAAGGATTCTTTCCTTTCAGCCCTATTTGCAATGGATCAAGGTATGGATGTGGTTCTCTCGATCACAGTAAAACCTGAGGAGTATTCTGAAATGTTTCATTTTCCAAATGTTGATATAAGCAGTTATGTATCTTCTCTTCTTGGAATTAAAAATATACAGATAGAAGAAGATAAATTTTACACACAGGTTCCTGAAATAGCAAGGGAATATGATGCAAAAGTTTTGGTAAGTGGTGCAATCGCATCTAATTTCCAGAAGACGAGAATTGAAAGGATGTGCACTGAAAACAGGCTCATTTCATACACACCCCTGTGGATGGTTGATCAGATAAGAGAAGTCAGGGAAGTGATTTCTTCAAGAATTAAGGCCGCCTTAGTTTCGGTATCAGCAGAAGGACTGGGTGAGGATATGCTCGGCAAGGTGATTGATGAGGTATTGCTTGAAAAACTCACAGGACTGTGGCAGAGATACAAAATTAACATATCGGGTGAAGGTGGTGAATATGAAAGTCTTGTCATGGGATGGTTTAGAAATTCTATCCCGGTTGAAAGGTTCGAAAAGATCTGGAATGGTACTTCCGGATATTTGAGATTCCATGATTAGGGGATTTATTCATTTTAAATCTGTTTTCAGCCAAATATTATCATAAAGATTTTTAAATAATTCCATATAAACTGTTATGATAGTTTCACCGATCGATTCCAGGTATGGAAGGGAGGAGGTCAAAAGAATTTTTGATATTCAAAACAGGTTCAATCTGATGCTCAAGGTGGAAATTGAGACTATGAAGGCACAGATGGAGGAAAAAATAATACCAAATATCAAAATAGATGATATGGAAAGAATTCTTGAGGAGGGCGTCAATATAAAAAGAATAGGTGAGATTGAAAAGGAAACCCACCACGATATTATGGCCTTCATCAGAACTGTTTCTGAGCAATCCGGCAACAATACGCCCTTTCTCCATTTTGGGTTAACCTCCAACGATCTCATTGATACATCAATGGCCCTCCAATTAAAGGATTTTTATGATATTCTACTAAAGGACATTTATGAAATTCAGGAGACCTTAATAGAGAAGGTTCAGATGTATGCAAGGACTCCTATGCTGGGCAGAACTCATGGTCAACACGCAAGTCCCATTACCTTCGGCCTTAAGTTGGCATCATGGCTGGAAGAGTTCAACAGGCATCTTCAAAGGTTAAGAGAGGCAAAACCAAGAGTTCTGGTAGGTAAGGTTTTGGGGCCGGTTGGAACGGCTGCATCCATGGGAAAGAAAGGTTATGATGTATCGAGGAAATGCATGGAACGGCTCGGTCTCCAGAGCGAACTTGCCACGGGCCAGCTTGTGGCAAGGGACAGATATGTGGAGCTTCTGCAAATCATTGCGGGAATATCTGTGACACTGGACAAAATAGGGACAGAGATAAGGAATTTGCAGAGGCCGGAAATCAACGAAGTAATGGAATATTTTGATTCCGAAAAACAGGTGGGATCGTCAGCAATGCCATCAAAAAGGAATCCCATAGAGTCTGAGAATGTTTGCAGCCTTTCCAGATTAATAAGAGCAATGGTTGTCCCAGAAACGGAATCAGCTGTGACCTGGCATGAGAGGGATCTGACAAACAGTGCCCTTGAGAGGTTTACCATCCCCTATTCTTGCATCCTGATTGATTATATTCTCGTAAAGATGAACAGGATATTGAAAAATTTGCGTGTCAATGTGGATGTTATGAAAAGAAATCTCCAGTCATCACCCCTGTGTATTTCAGAAAGGCTTACAAGTGAACTTACGCTTAAGGGTGTGGACAGACAATCTTCCCATGAAATAGTAAGAAAGATCTCGATGGAATATTATGAAAAGGGCGGAACTCTTATGGATATTATTAAAAAGACAGAATTTGGAAAAATCTTCAAGGAAAATGAACTGGAAGAGATTCTCAATCCTGAAAATTTCACAGGTTCGGCAGAGTATATGTGCCAGAATGTGGTTAAAAATACACTTGAAATGAGAGGTAAACTGAATGATTGACGGAATTTCCAAACAGATAATGGAAGTCCTTAAGGATGAGGAACTTTCGATTTCAGGAATAAAGGAAAAACTTGATTCAAGGAATATTCCAGTTCACAGACTTACTCTTTCGGGTTATTTAAGTTCAATGGTGGATATGGGTCTGCTTAAATTTAAGGATATAAAGCCGGCAAAGGTATATTCCATAGACGATAACCGGGCAAGGTCCATATATTATCTCATTGGAGATGTGGTTAAAAAAAGATATCCTGACAGAACTGGGGATATGTCCCTTTTGCTTCTGTTCAATCTTTTTAACAGGCCAGTTTTTCTAAGGGAAATAGATCTTTGCAATTCAGACTTACCAAGGGCCTACAGGCAGTCGTCCAGTGCCAGAAAGGACCTTTATATCAAGAAGCTTGGGATTTTGGGCATCAGAATCACGGAATCAGAAAGGCTGATCGAGCCTTCTTTCACAGATGTGGGTGCCACAATGAATATGATGAAAGATTTGATTCTCATATCTAACGGTATTGAATTTATTGAAGAAATGGTGGATGGAGATCAAAAAACACTTGATTTTGGGACATAATCTATAATTTATCATCAGTGTCCTTAAATTAAAGGGGAACACTAAATTTGAACTGGTTAAAATTCTTATATATTACCCATTAATATGCTTATAATGAAATCATTACCGGGCAAATCCTATTATACAGGGGAACTTCCCCTTGGCTGCAAAATGTGTGCAAAGGGGGCAAAGATGGTTCTCTTTGTCTCCGGCATTTGCGATGCTAAATGTTTTTACTGCCCCATATCAGAGCCAAAAAAGATGAAGGATGTGATGTTCGCAGATGAAATGCCTCTGAGGAATATGAGAGACGCCATATTTGAGGCTAACATGATTCAGGCCACAGGGACCGGAATTACGGGTGGAGACCCATTAAAATTTTATGAACGAACATCTGAGTACATTAAAATATTGAAAGAGGAGTTTGGTCCCGGGCATCATATACATTTGTATACAATCAGTGGGTCTAAAGAGGCCATAGAATCTGTTGCCAGGGCTGGACTTGATGAAATAAGGTTCCACCCTCCGGAAGAGATATGGAGCGTTATGGATAAATCCATATTTAAACAGAGGATAAAATGGGCCAGAGATGCAGGGATGAGCGTTGGAATTGAGGTTCCAAGCTTGCCTGGCAGGGAGGATGACATGAGGTCATTAATTGATTTCTCCAGAAGAATGGATCTGGATTTTATCAATCTTAATGAACTGGAATTTTCGGAGACTAATTTTAAAAATCTTCTTGGAAGGAATTACGAGGTAAAGAATGATGTTGAATCCGGGGCAAAGGGGAGTCAGGAACTGGCCATAAAAATGGTCCGAGAAAACCCAGATTTCACTGTGCATTACTGTTCCGCATCATTCAAGGACTCAGTTCAATTAAAAAACAGGCTCAAGAGGAGAGCAAAAAGCATTGCAAGGCCCTTTGACTCGGTAACGAAAGATGGCACCATAATAAGAGGTGCTGTGGAAGGGGATGACCCAGACAGAATATATTCGGAATTAATTTCAGTAGGCGTACCAAAAGAGCAGATGCATATTAACTATGGAAAGAAGAGGGTAGAGGTTCCACCATGGATACTTGAAGACCTTAAGCAATATGTTAAATATGAAATGTATGAGATTGAAGAGTATCCAACGTGGGATGCCATCGAAGTCGAAAGAATCAAAATATAGAATATCTTTAAAATTTTATTGATAAATTATTTATAGATAGGGTATTAGTTCCTCTATAGAATTGTGAATTTCCGTAATCTGTGGGAAGTTGTTGGCGATATATATGGGTTCATACTGATCCAGACTTGGGGGGTTGAAAAATGGTCCATTAAAAATGTAAGTGCCATTTTGACCCGTTATTATCATAATTGTTGTAAGGTGGTATACGCTTGTGAGTTCTGCAGAAACTGCTCCAGGGGCTCCTCCAGCACCTGTTGCAGGGTATACTGTCTCATAATTCTTTAGAATGTTGAATATGGGTGCAGGGAGGTTGCTCTGTGCCACACTCAGACCATAATTTACCATGGTCATATCCCTCAGGGAACCTGGCTTTTCAATCAGAACGCCCGTTCCATTGGGGTTTAAATAGTTGTTGCCCTCTTCACCAAAGAGTGTCCAGTTATACATATAAACAGGATCGAAGTTTATCGTTGTACCATATTTGTCCACGCTAAAACTATTCTTAAAGATTAGCCCAGGAATGCAGGCATAGGAACCCTCATTCGGATCCGAATGGTGTGTATAAATATGGGAATTTATGTTTGCATACTGAGAAAGCGCTCCATATATAACCCATGAATCAGCAGCTCCTATGGGGCAACCAGTCCAGGAAATAAAATACACGTTTGTTGAACCTGAGGGTGCATAATCTGAAGTGCTTACCTTAGCAAAACTCCCCCACGGGTCATAATTTGGGGCGGAAAAGTTATTTTGGGGTGTTGAACTGCTTGAGGGAAATGAGATTATACCGCTTGAAAATAAAACAGCAACTACAAGAACAGCACCGACAATTACAACCATAATTCCCGCTACTGGATTCTTTGTATTTTTTGGTGTTTCCTTTTTATTATTAGAATTATTATTCCCCATAACAGTCTTCGATCAAAATTACCTATTTAATATTTTTTGATCACACCTCACAAAGTGAATCTCAAAAACAATTTTTTCATCTCGATCTAATTAGGTTTTTATACTGAATTTTGTTTATATAAATAAATTATAATGAGGTTAACAGGTGGAAAATTTTTCAAATTTATTGTTCCTGCTAACTCAATCGTCTTTAATTTTAAAGTAATCAAGATCAAGTTAATTAGATGGAAAATATTATAGAAACATTGAAGCCTGTAAGAACAGCAGATGATGGAGTTTCAGAATTAGTTGGCACAATATTGCTAATTGCCATAACCGTCGTTCTAATGGCCACTCTTGGCCTGTTTTTAATTACCAATCTGCCAAGTGGGAATCCTGTTAGGGCTCAGATGGAAATATCCTCAAAGGAAGTTTCTGATGGGGGTTTAAACGAATATCTGATTTTGATTGATGAGGTTACAGAAAGGATTAAACTTGATCAGATTGAGATAGATATGGTCCTCCACAATTACTCCCTTCCGGTAATCGTTGGCTTTAATGGTGCCACTAACTATTCTCAATATCCCATAATGCTCAAAGTTATAAATACAGGAATATATGACCAGTCGACAATCACCCTGGCCAATACTTCCACAGGGTTTCAGGTTTATACGCCAGAAAATATATCTCTTGCCTATGTTTCGGTCATTGACAAGAATATCAATTCGGTTATCGCTCAGACTCCCGTAAAATCCATTTCTTCTTCCCATAATTCCCTTAATTTCCCTGTTTATCTGTTGTGTCTGAAAAACGACACTCCATTAAAAAACACTCTTGTAGTTACAGGAATTGGAGGAAACAAGGAATTCAATGTTACCAACTTTTCAGAGGCGGGAATGAACAGTAACGAGTCTAAATTCTATAACAATTTAACGTCAAAGAATGACTCATTCCCCTTCAGTTTATTAAACAGTAATGCAGATATTAACAGCAATTTATCTATGGAAATTCAGATTCCCATATTTATCAGCAGAGGACAGAATCTAAACCTTACCATACTCTCAACAGAGAGCACCTCCATAATGATACAAAATCATACTGAGACAGAAGATATTTCTCATATCAGTGATAATAATGGCAGTTTCTACCTGAAGAGTTTTCTGTTAAGTGGCGTGGGTGCATACTTTTTAGATATAAGGTATGGATATACAAATTTAAATGGAGTTATTGCCTTTCAGTTATGAAAGCGAAAAAAATATCATAATTTTTAAATATGCTGAGAAGAGTTAATATTTGCCTGGCTTTTATTAAAGCGCCCGAACCGGGATTTGAACCCGGATCTAAGGCTCCGCAGGCCTTCAGGATATCCAGCTTACCCCATTCGGGCAATTCGAGATGGGAGCATAATGGTCTTGAGTATATTTAATTTGTCAGTGTCTCTTTTACTAAAGATTTAACTTTGGCGATCAAAAAATCCTGCCATAAAATGGTTAAAAGTAAACCTAAACTTTCTCGAATTTCAATGGACAATAAAATTTTTTGTACTTAAGTTTTTATACGGTTTTACACTCTTTAATTAGATCAATATGATTTCAGCTGTAAAGACTATAATTGTGGCAGTTATTGTTATAGGCGTTGCCGCCCCAACAGCTTATTTTGCTTATAATTATTTGAATGCACCTCCTGTGGAAATAACACACTTTATACCCGATAATGTAACTGGTATTATACACATTCAAAATAATACAAGTAATATATATTTATTTGGTGGGTCCAATTTTATTGGTGGAATTTTCAACTATAGCATGAATACATTTACAGGAAGGTTAAATACCATCTCAAATGCTTCGAATAGTTCAAATGTTTCAACCACCTCCAGGAACCACGGTGAAGTTTCTTCAAATGTATCTATACAATTCTATGAGAACTATCTGGGCTACAGTATTTACTCAATTTCTGATAATCTTTCAAACATATCATTGCTCCATGGTAATACATCCGCCGGGAAGACAATCTTAAATGGCAATTCCTTAAACACCACAAAAATATTCATGGCCTCAATAGCATCATCGTACGTTACAGTTGGAAATTTAAACTCAGTGCTCTATTCCATTAATGCATTCCACGATAATACGTATTTGAAAAATGACAGTTTAATTATGTCCAGTGCAGGTGTTTATGATAGTTTTTACCTTAATTTCTCATCCAATCAGACCCTATATAAAAAGGCTTTGGAAATTAATAATCTAAATTCTAACTTTACACATTTCTTCAGGAATCTAAATTTCTCCATGTACGGAAATATTACATATCAAACATCTAATCTTACAATAAAATCGAGCAACACGACATTCCTAACTGATGTACTTGATCTGGTTACCCATGAATTTAAAAATTACATAATATCTGGAGGCACATATAACGGTGGCCATGAAGTTGCCTTCTATTTCAATATAGGCTTGAAGAATGGCAACCTGAAAATGGCTTTGAACCATCTTCTGATTTCCAGTCAATCCTCATAATTTGTGATGATTTCTTTATTTCTCAGGTTCATTAAATTAAAAATATTTTGTTTTATTTTTAAATAGTTTTTTCCCATAAAGTGGTAATGGTAAATAGAGCAGTTTTAATGAAAGACACATATCTATACTATTTAAGAAATTACTATAGGTCAAAGAGTTTCTACCTTATGTTCTTTATTTCAGTCGTTGTGGCAATCCTCCTTACATACCTTTCATTCAGATATATTAACGACTTATCAACATTTATAAGTAGGGCTCATTTGAATCTTACAGGCTCCCACGTAAATGAGCTGGCACTTGCGTATTTATGGGGGTTCATTCTTTCCAACCTCCCTGTCTTCGCTTCAGTATTTTTTGGATCACCTGCCATATCAAGTGAGATTGAGAGTAAAACGGCATTCCATATTTTCACTCTTCCCATTCCCAGAATAGTACTGCTATTAGGAAAGTTTTTCGCCTCAGTTTCAGTAACAATCCTTATTGTAATAACCTATTCCGTTATTCAATTATCGGTTTTTTACTACCTGTTTGGGGGGATAATACCGCAGATATTTTATAGTATATTGCTGACTTTTGTCTTTGTATTTGCCATATCCGCAGTCACCTTTTTGATAAGCAGCATCTTTAATAAGAATACATATGCGTACATATCAGTTTTAATCATCTACCTTCTCGTATTGAACGCTGCAACCATTGTCATAGAGTTGCTTTACAAGACTGTACCTTACTATCTTCTGAATCAGGCTGCATCCATAACATACAGGGTATTTATAAACCTTACATTTGGTATAACAACGGTCGCGGTTAATCCTGCGCCTGCAGGCTATTCTTCCATGGTCAGCAATGCGCTCATAATGTTCCTTTATTTCCTTATATCTTTGGGAATAACAGCTATTCTGTTTGAACGAAAAGAGGTGAAATAAATGATAGAAATGAAAGCCAAAGGTCTTTCCAAAAGGTATGGAAGGCTCGAAGCACTCAAAAACTTTGAGATTGAGATCAATTCAGGAGATTGTGTCGTCCTTTTAGGACCAAATGGGGCAGGAAAAAGCACATTTTTGAAGATTTCGACCAACGTTGTACACCCTTCGTCTGGCTTTGTTGAGATCAATGGAAAGAGGGTTGACGAGGATCCAATGGGCGCACTATCTTCAGTAGGGCCCCTGATAGAACTGCCGGAATTTTATCCTTATTTAAATGGAAAGGAAGTTCTCTCTTATGTCTGCAAAGTTAAGGGAGCAGACAGGGAAATGATAAAGAGTGAGGTAAACAGGCTCACCGACCTTCTTAGAATGAATAATTTCATGGATAGAAAAACAGGGCAGTATTCCAGGGGAATGAAACAGAGGCTTGCTCTTGCCTGTTCCATGGCAATGGATCCAAAGATTCTGATTCTAGATGAACCAACCTTTGGACTTGATCCCAGAGGAATGAGGGAATTTGTGGAGATCATAAGAAACCTCAACAGGAAGCATGGAAAGACCATACTTTTCAGCACACATCTAATTTCAGAAGCAAGAGAAATAGCAAACCGAGTGGTCATAATCAATGGAGGGGAAAAAAAGCTGGAAATGAAGAATGAAACGGATGCAAAAATGATGAGGGTCACACCCTACGTAATGTCAGACTTTTCATTTCTGGAAAGATCAGGTGTCAGGGTTGAATATGAGGGAAAAGAGTATGTAAATTTAACTCTACCCGATGATATGGATAATGATGGTGTTATTTCCCTTATCCAAAGAAATGGGATAAGGTTAAAATGGGCAGAGCCAACAAATCTGATCGAAAGAAAATATCTGGAAATGGTAAATTAATTTTATTTTTATTTTAAAATCCATAAAGCTTTTTATCTCCTTTTAGTATCATATATTGATAGAAATGGGAAAATTCAGGTATAAATGTGAGGACACAGGTTTTAAGTGCGGATTTCACGTAGAGGCTGACAGCAAGGAAGATCTCTTCCATCACATTAGACTTCATGCCCAGCATGAACACAATCTTCAGGAAGATGATCCAAAACTTGAAGAGATGAAGAATCAGATTGTCGAAAAAATATAATTCATTTCTGGGAAATTTGAACTGGGCAATTTTTAAAAATTATTTTATAAGTGTTAATCTACTTTGTTTAAATAGGTAAAATTATGGAGTATAGAAAACTTACAAAGGAAGAGGAAAGGGTAATATTGTACAAAGGTACAGAGAGACCTTTTTCCGGAGAATATGAAAAGAACTTTAGAAAGGGCAAATATGTATGCAAAAGATGTGGAACCCCACTTTACGCATCAGATTCCAAATTTGACGCACACTGCGGATGGCCTAGCTTTGACCAGGAAATACCCGGGGCGGTGAAGAGACTTCCTGACAGGGACGGATACAGAACCGAGATACAGTGTGCAAACTGTGGGGCTCATCTTGGACATGTATTTCTTGGCGAAGGATTTACACCAAAGAATACGAGACATTGTGTAAATTCTATTTCGTTAATTTTTGTGCCGGAGGATCAAAATGAGCAGTGAAATCATTCTTGGCGGAGGCTGCTTCTGGTGCACGGAGGCCATATTTAGAATGGTTAAGGGCGTGGATGAAGTGATCCCCGGATATTCCGGTGGAGACTTCCCCAATCCTTCCTATGAGGATGTATGTACGGATAAAACAGGGCACGCGGAAGTGGTAAAATTGAAATTTAATGAGAATGCCATATCTCTTGATCAAATACTGGATATATTCTTCGAAATCCATGATCCAACTACACTTAACAGGCAGGGGGCAGATGTTGGAACTCAATACAGATCCATTATTATTGCGATGAGTCCTGCCCAGAGGGAATCTGTTGAAAATTATATGAAAGAACTAAGGGAATCTGGAAGGTTCAGGCAGCCTGTTGTCACACAGGTGGAGATGTTTAAAAACTTCTATCCGGCAGAATCCTATCACATGAAATACTTCGAAAGAAACCAGAATAACCCGTACTGCAGAATTGTAATCTCTCCCAAGGTTAAAAAATTTCTAAAACATAATATGGCATTGGTAAAGGGGTAATTTCTAAAATAATATAATCAATATTTTTTATGAAAAAAATACTTATAATAATACATTTAACTTCCCACAATTTTAAAATTTTCATGATTTAATATTAGATTATATTGAAAATGCCACACATTTAACAAAAACAATTTTAACTGATCCTGAATGCTCTAATATTGAGAAAGGAACTTCAAATAATTGGAAACATAACTTTTTCCAGATATCTAACTATTAAATGAGTCTAAAAGCGATTTGTTTTATTTAGCGCGAGGAGTGGGATTCGAACCCACGCTCTCTAAACAAGAAACAGCTTAGCAGGCTGCCGCCGTACCACTGGGCCATCCTCGCATTCCATTCAATCAGAGAAGCGCTCCTGTAAATCGTTTGCAACCTGTTCAAGGACCTCTTCAAAATCCTCATTCTCAAGATTTACAACCTCTCCGCTCGGAAGAATTATCCTTGCAAGATAAACATCTCCGTCCTTTGTTATCTCGACTTCAGCAAGTTGCGTCGCCATAGAACCTGTAATGACTCGGCATATAATATATTTTTTATGATGGCCTGATTGTTTTTATTTTCCTTTCCAGTTTACTTTATGGCATTACACAAAGTGTATTTATTCACCTTTTTAATATACGGGAATGCGCCGCGATATTCAAGCATTGTTTAGCACTTCATTTGCACACTTTTCTAACGATGGTGTGTTTTTTCTTTTTTCATCCCTTATAGTGTATTTTTCAGCAAAGGACGTAGGTCTGAATGCCCTATATCTGGGATACTTTGCAGTGATTTACACTTTCATAGCAGGGGTTTTGAGTATACCCATAGGTAAAATATCCGATGGGAGCGACAGGGATCCGGAATTAATGGGTCTTGGTATATTGCTACTTGCATTCTCCATATTACTATTCTCTCTTCCCTTTGTGAGCCCATTCAATTCTTCCCTTAACCTGAAGTATGTGCTGGTTATTGCAGGGGCTGTAACACTCGGATCAGGGCAGGCATTTTACCATCCTCTGGGTGCGGACATTTTGAGGTACTCCCTGAAGGGAAAGGATTCATCAGTATTTTTGGGAATAAATGGCGCAATGGGAAGCGTTGGTAGGGCTCTTATCATATCTGTGGCAGTAATCTTAATTGGGTATTATGGAGCATTTCAGGGTCTCTTATTCCTCTCTGTGGCATACTTTGTGATTTCCCTGCTTGTGTATCTATCTTCAAGAAACATCAGAAAGTCCGAGAAAGTTCTGGAGAATGAGAGGGAAAAGGAGAATAAGGGATCTAAAATTAAGAAAATAAGGGATTTCCCAGGTGTACTTTCATTCCTTCTCATTCTCACATTAACACTTTCATTGAGGTCAATCTTTCAGATGGCTGTGGCTCTTTACATTTTCTCCTATCTAAATTCCATATATCTCAGTACAGCCCTATCAGCCTATTTCCTATCAATTGCACTCATAACGCCAATTATAGGTCAGCCCATATTTGGAGTCATAACAAAAAGGTTTGGTGGAAATTCCACACTTCTGTTGGCAGGGATAATATCCATCCTGGCATTCATACCATTCATTTTCATTCGCTTCCCCTATTCAGTTGCCCTGATTCTTTTTTCAATCTATGCCTTCGCTGCGTTCACAGGTTTTCCTTCCATTCTTGGTTTTGTGGGCCAGAAAATTCCCAGGGAACTTGCCACAAGGGCGAATACCTGGACATGGGGAGTCGGAAATACGGCCGGAGGTGCCATAGGAATATTGATATTTGCATTGCTCCACAACTATTTCAAACTGTCTCTTGCCTATTCATTTGAATTAATGATTCCCTTCCTTGCCCTATCCATAATTCTAAACATAATGGTATACCCCTTTTCAGCTAAGCTTCAATCCCAGATAACTTCAAACTAATTTTATTTTAAATTTTAAGAAGTTCATTTAGAATAAGGATAAAAAATATAATCGCATTATGCCATTAAGGTTGGGTCAGATGGAAAAAATAAGTTCAAGGTTGCCTGAGTTCAGAAAACTGAGCCCTGAACAGAGAAGGGAATTACTTTCTAATATGCTTGGATTGTCAGAGGCTGAAAGAGAAACCTTGAAAGCCACAGGTTCCCTGAACGATTCAGACATAAACAGAATGATTGAAAATTCGTTTACAACTGTTGAGATTCCTGTCGGTATAGCGACAAATTTTCTAATTAACGGTAGGGATTATCTGATTCCCATGGCAATTGAAGAGCCCTCTGTTGTGGCAGCGTGCTCCAATGCTGCGAGGATTGCAAGAACCAAGGGTGGTTTCATAGCAATCAGCACTGAAAATATCATGATAGGGCAGGTCCAGATTATAAACATATGGAACAAAGATCTTGCAAGAATCAATATTCTTAAGGAGAAGGCAAAGATAATCCAGATAGCCAATACTGTAAGCAAAACATTAAGTGAAAGGGGGAAGGGTGCAATAGACATTGATATAAGAGACATGCCCTATGGGAATGGCCTGGTGCTTCATTTAAAGGTTGATGTTATGGATGCCATGGGTGCCAACGTTATCAATGGGATGTGTGAAAGAATAGCACCTTTCCTTGAGGAGCTGACAGGTGGAGAGGTTGTTCTGAGAATATTAAGCAATTTAACCCCTTACAGAGTAACAAGGGCATATGCAACCTTTGACAGGGACCTGATGGGTGGTGAAAGGGTTGTCAGGAGGTTCATAGAAGCCTATGAACTCGCCAGGACAGATATATTCAGGGCCACAACCCATAACAAGGGTATAATGAATGGAATAGATGCCGTACTGCTTGCAACATTGAATGACTGGAGGCAGGCTGAGGCTGATGCCCATGCCTTTGCGTCTTTTGGCCATCCCTATACATCAATGACAAGATATTCTGTTGATCAGGATGGTAATATTTCTGGCAGCATAGAAATACCTCTGGCACTGGGTACTGTTGGAGGGTCAACTTCCATCGTCAATAAGGCAAAAATAGCAATGAAAATTCTTAATGTATCCTCTTCAAGGGAATTCCAGGAGGTTGTAGCCTGTGTTGGGTTGGCTCAAAATTTTGCAGCCGTAAGGGCACTGAGTGATGAGGGAATCCAGAAAGGCCACATGAAGCTGCATTCCAGAAATATAGCTGCAAGTGCCGGGGCAAAGGGGGAACAGATCGATATTATATCGGAGCAAATGATCAGGGACAATAATATTTCCATGAGTTACGCAAGAGAATTATTGAAAAAAGAGAGTGGTTTAAATGAATGACAAAAATTTAGAGGTTCAGTTAAAAAATGTTGATAAACTGATTTCAAAGAACAAATATGCAGATGCCATAAATATGCTTAAGGCCATGGCAGAACAGTATAAGGAACCTACTGAGGAAAGGGCAGAGATACTGGGTAAAATATCACAGGCTTATTACGGACTGGAAGGCGTTAAGACAAACAATGCCATAAGCTTCCTTATTGATTCCTTAAATATCCGGAAAGAACTCGGGCAACCCGAAATTCTTGCGTTGGAAATGATGAATCTTGCCTATTTGCAGGATGAAGCAGGCGATAGCAAGAATGCGTCAAGCACGATAGATGAGGCGCTTGAGGTTGCTTCAGATCTCAAGGATGAAAATTTAATCCTGTCCCTTAAGTGCGCAAAGGCTGATATGCTCTCAGAAGATAAGGAAAGGGAAAAGGAAGCGCTTGATCTGTATGCATCCATAATGAAGGATGCTGAGAAATCTGGAGACTGGGAAAATTATTTTGAAGCCTGTGTTGCAAGAATTAAAATATTCAGAGATAACGAGAATGTTTTTCAGGCAAACAGTGAGGCTGAAATGAATTTAAAGAAGGCCGACGAAATAATGTCCCAGATAAAGACGAAGAAGGATAAGGAAACGTTCAGGGATATAGTTTCATATCTTTACGACGTATCTATTGACCTTGCAATGGAAAGTGAAGATATTCCAAGGGCTATGGAACTTGCTAAAAAATTCAAGGGCGAGGAATAAAGTCAAGTATATTTTTTTCTATTTCCTTTCTGATGGTTCTGGTATTAATGAAATTATCATTTAGAATTGTCAGTAGCCTGACATTATTATCAACGTAGATCATACCTGGAAGATATTCTTTCATCATGTTTAACGCTTCCTTCTTTGTCATTTTGCCAGATAAAACAGCGATCTCAAGAAGCCTGTCAAGGAGAGATGGTTCCTCCACAACCTCCTGAAAAAGGTCCTGATCAGTGAATGAAAAATCGATTGGAATTTGAACACCCGCTACATTAAAATTTATCTGATATTTTGAGCCAGCTGGAGATATCAAGCCTTCCTTAATACATTCATTTATAAATTTATCTCCATTTTCTTCACTAATCATCTTCCTTTTAAATACAAGGATGTTAATTATGTCACTCTTTGATATGTAGGATCGATCCTTTTTTTCAAGGGATACTATGGTTATTGCCTTCCTTGCAATGCTCTTATCCATAGAAACAGTAACTAAGGATGATATTTTACTGTTTCTTTCATATGGTTTCCGATTTCTATAAACAGTATAGATCTTAATCCAAAACTTGAAGGATAAAACATGGCAGAAATGGAATGAAAAAATTTAGATTCAATTACTCCCATACTTCCCCGGGATGACCGGAAATAAGTATTAAACGTATAAAGAGAAACTAGAATACTTTTTGTGCATTCCTATATCTTTAGCTCTTAAACTATATCTGTCCATCCATGCTAAAACCTTCATCCCCGTCTTTTGTTTCGTTAATTTTATGAAACTATGCATGAGCAAATTTTAGTTTTTTGCCAAAATTAATTTACATAAAAAATAAATATAATGGTTTGATCGCTTTATATGAAAATATCAAATGAATTAAAATATTATGCCATAATAGTAGGCTCTTATTTCAGCATAATTATTACTATTGTGAATTACATTGGTTTTGTTCTTTCCTTTATTACAAATTTTGTAACTCATGAACTTTATTTAGTTAACAGGATCACGTCTCAATATACTGTTCTTGTAATTGTAACTGTTTTGCTTACTGCCTTATCCTTCAAACTTTCCAAAGATATTATGAGAAAAAATTCAAGGAGCAAGAGATACGGTAAGGTCATAATGTTAATAGGCATTCTTTTATTTTCTTTTGGAGTTGGAGACTACATAGGTCCATCCCTCATTATACTTGGTGGATTCGCTTTTATGCTCAGTGAAGGTACTCTGGTAATTGGAGGGTCAGCAAATTAAACAATTCTACTGGGTACAGATAAATAATTTAGGATTTCCTTCCGTGAGGATTAATTTTTATTCCCTGAAACCGGAATTTTATACCTGAGTCTGATATTCAGTTTTACATTAAATCTACATTCAATTCTTTAGCATATTTTTAATTTCTTCTTTTGCCCAGTGAACTTTTCGGTAAAATATAATATATCTTAACAATTAGGGATTGAATTTGGATGGAGAGGTTGATTTTGCTTCGTAGAGCCTATAATCGTTTAATGTCAACTAACACTGGTAAATGGAGTCTGGTTGGCTCACTTATAGGTGTGATAGCAGGAATAGGGGCCATAATTCTGTACTTAATGATCAATTTTGTAACCTACAATCTCCTTACGAGGCTTACGGGATTTTCACCTCCACGCTCTGGAATTATATCAGGCACATCGTTGTACCATTTCTCTCCATATTCTCGATTTCTGATTCCCCTTTCCCTCGTAATTGGAGGTTTGCTTGTTGCAGTCATTCTTAATAAAACAGCCCCCGAGGCAAAGGGTCACGGTACAGATGCAGCAATAGATGCTTTTCACAATAAGAATGGAAAAATAAGAAGAAGAATCCCGGTGGTTAAAACAATTGCTTCCGCACTTACCATAGGTTCGGGTGGGAGTGCCGGAAGAGAGGGCCCAACAGCCCAGATTGCTGCAGGTTTTGGATCTTTTATTGCTGATCTATTTCATCTTGATGACCATGATAGAAGAATAGCTGTAGCATCCGGTATAGGAGCCGGTATTGGAAGCATATTTCTTGCCCCTTTGGGTGGAGCCATACTGAGCACTGAAATACTATATAAAAGAGATTTCGAGGTTGAGGCTCTGATCCCTTCAACCATTGCATCGGTCGTGGGTTATTCCATATTTGGCTTTTTCACCGGGTATAAGACAATTTTTGTTATACCTGATGGAACAACCATAGGTTTCTTCCATCCCCAATCTCTATTGATATATATGGCGGTTGGTCTTCTAACAGGACTTGCCGCACTCTTTTATATCAAGTTTTTTTACGGTATAACCACACTTTTTGAAAAGGCCAAAAAAATGAACCCATACCTTAAGCCAGCCGTGGGTGGCCTTGTGGTTGGTATTATTGCCATATTCTTCCCTGAAATATTGGGTCTTGGATACGGTTGGGTCCAGCAAATACTTGATGGAAATCTCACCCTGTTTGCCAGTTCATATTTCGATATGGTAATCATGTTTTTTGTCCTGTTTTTGTTAAAAGTTGTTGCAACGGCATTTTCCATAGGTTCCGAGGGATCAGGAGGAGTGTTTGCCCCCGGAATGGTATCAGGTGCTTTTCTTGGGGCGGCACTTGGTGTGCCAATTCACTCACTCGTTCCATTTATAAGTGTTGATGAGGTTGTTATTGTTTCAATGATATCCCTGTTTGGGGGTGCTTCAAAGGCACCTATTGCTATTATAATTATGGGCACTGAAATGACAGGGTCATATGCGCTCTTCATACCCTTAATGCTTGCAACTACCATAAGTTATTTTGTGAGTGGAAACAGCAGCATATACCGTTCACAGGTTACCGACAGGGCACACTCCCCTGCCCACGCAGATGAGTACAAAAAACCCATACTTGACGAGATTCCAGTTTATACGGCAATGAGAAAGGACTACATTTCCATAAGTAAAAATGCAAAGGTGAGAGAAGGAATCCAGAAACTTAGGGAGAGCAGAACAAAGGGAATTGTTGTAGAAGATAACGGCTCTTTAGAGGGCTACCTTTCCATTGAAAATATACCCGATAATGTGGATTACGAAATTCCTGTTGAATCTGTAATGATCAGGGATATCCCCAAGATCTCAAAGAATGTTTCCCTTCACAGCGCATTGAATCTTTTAATTACCGAACCAACTGGAAAGCTTGTGGTTATGGAGGATGATAATTCAGAAAAGGTTGCCGGTACCCTGACCTTATCCGAGATTGCTGAGGCGTATAACAGGGAAATAAGGAGAATAAAGTTCGCAACAAAAAACAATTCCTGATGCCTTATCTCAGAAATATGTATTTTAAATCTTATAATTAGGGGTTTATTTCATAATCAGTGAAGTATTTAATATCTGTAAACATATGAGCCATATGAAAATAGGAATTATTGGGCTGGGTAACCACGCCGTAAATCGTGTTATGCCCGCTCTGGCCGAAGCTGGTATAGAGATTGGAGGAATAACAACAAAAAATGAGGAAAAGGGAAAATTGATCTCGGAAAGGTTTTCCACAACATATTACAGAACGTTCGATGATATGCTCCATGAGGATATTGATTCAGTGTACATATCTTCTCCCAATTTTCTTCACTACACCCACGCAATGAAATCTCTGAATCATGGTAAACATGTGCTTGTCGAAAAACAGATGACATTGAGATCCTCAGAGGCAAGGGAGCTCATAGACATGGCAAGAGAGATGAGGTTAAAGCTTGCAGTTGGCTTCCATCTTCGATTTAATCCTGCCCTTATGAGCCTGGAAAAAATAATGGGAAATGACAGGGAGAACATAAAATTCGTTGGGGGAAAATGGGCATACAAGGCTCAGAGATATGATAATTCTGAAGATTCTAAATGGTGGAATGAACCCGAAAAGGTTGGAGGAGGCTCGGTTATGGGAACAGGTGTCCATGTTATAGACACAATACTGAACCTTTATGGAAAGTTTCCGAGAAAAGTTACAGGGTTTAGATTTCCGGAAACAAACATAATAGACAGCACCATGATGATAAACATGCAGTTTGACAGAGCAATGGCCTATGCATTGAGCTCAAGAGAGATTGGAAACTCTCCAAACGATCTTACTGTGATAACAGAGGAACACAGATATGAAGTAAGAAACTTCTTTTCTACAGAAGTAAATTCAGTTCTGTTTGTTGACGGTGAAGAAAGGGAGAGGTTTTCATCAGGAAATATGTATCTTGAAGAGGTTAAGGAATTCAAAAAACTTGTTATGGGCCTTGAAAGCAGAATAGCAACGGGAAGGGATGGATATAATGTGGTCAGAGTCACTGAGGACGCCCAAAAGTTTTTCTCCATGACAAGATAATTTTTAAAACTATCATAAACTTATATATTTTTATATCATGGATTGCCAATGGGTTTTCTTATTTCTGCAATGGAAATGCTGGATCATAAGGACGATTTCATAATTTATGATTGCAGGTACAGGCTCACTGAACCAGAGTGGGGGAGGCAACAGTATGAGAAGGGCCACATCCCGGGGGCCTTCTTCTTTGACCTTAATAAGGATATGGCCTCTGATGTTGGTGTTCACGGCGGAAGGCATCCCCTTCCAGAAATTGATGAGTTTGCCAGCAAACTTGAATCAACAGGCTTAGAAGACGGTGGAGAGGTAATATGCTATGATGATAATCTTTCCGGTGCCGCAAGAATGTGGTTTCTTTTAAAATACATAGGCTTTGACAATGCTCTTATCCTGAATGGGGGAATTCAAGGATGGATCCAAATGGGTGGAAAAATTGAATATGGGATCCGGGAGAGAAATCTGAATGGAAAGTTGCACATAAATCTAAGGGAGCACCTTGTTGTTGATCATGAATTTATACATGAAAACAGGGAAAAAGTGGAGATTGTGGATGCAAGGGAGGAATACCGATACAGGGGGGAAAGTGAGCCCATTGATAAAATTGCGGGAAGAATACCTGGTTCTATAAATGTCCCATATATGAATCTTGTTGAAGGCCCATATTTCAAAACTGTGGATGAAATTAAGAAATCATTCATGGGAATAGATAAAACACCAGTACTCTACTGTGGTTCTGGTGTAACATCATGCATAAACTATTTCACACTGGATATGCTTGGAATGCACCCACTGCTCTATGCGGGAAGTTATAGCGACTGGATATCCTATGAAGAGAATCCTGTTGAAAGGGATTAATGACGTAATAAAGGATTGAAAGAATATAAGTGAGAAGATAATCATGGATTATGTCTCAGAGTGAAGTCTACATAATTTCTGCTTCCAGAACACCCATAGGGAAGTTTGGAAAAACCCTTAAGAATTACAGTGCAGCCGAGCTTGGAGGTATGGCCATAAGGGACGCAGTTTCAAGGGCAAACCTCGAACCGTCAAATGTTGAAGAGGTTCTTTATGGAAACGTCATACAGGCGGGAAACGGTCAGAATCTTGCAGGGCAATGTGCCAGGCTCGGTGGCCTGCCTGACACTGTGACAAAGAATACAGTGAATGTTGTGTGTGCATCTGGTATGCTCGCAATGGAGAACGCCTCAAGGGAAATAATGCTCGGCGAAAAGGGCATTATTGTTGCAGGGGGAACAGAAAGCATGAGCAGGGCCCCCTATCTTCTTTCAAGCGCCTTCAGATGGGGCGTAAAAAACATGTTCAATGACAGTGAAAGGCTTACAGATTCTCTCTATAACGATGGCCTGATGGATGCTTTTTACGGATATTCCATGGGATATTATGCTGACAAAACTGCATTAAAATACAATCTCACCAGGGAAAAGATTGACCAGTTTGCCCTTGAAAGCAATATAAGGGCAAAGAAGGCAACCGAGAAGGGATTGTTTGCAAAGGAAATTGTTCCTGTCGGCGATATGAAGGAGGATGAAGGGATTAGAGTAACTGACATGGAAACTTTGGGAAAATTGAAACCAGCGTTTAATCAAGATGGAATACATACGGCAGGGAATTCCTCACAGATATCTGATGGCGCATCCGCACTTGTTCTGGCATCTTCAAAGGCGGTGGAAGAGTATGGATTGAGGCCCATTGGAAAGATCACTGGATTTGAGTCTGCTTCCCTTGATCCAAGGGATTTTGTTGAGGCACCCATTCCTTCCACAAGGAGGCTCCTCGAAAAGAGAGGATGGAAGATTTCAGATTTCGATCTCGTGGAGCACAATGAAGCCTTTTCCGCAGCTTCTATTATTGTAAGGGATGAACTTGAAGTCCCTGAAGACCACTTTAATATATATGGCGGTGCAATTGCTCTCGGCCATCCCCTGGGAAACAGCGGTTCGAGGATTGTTGTGACACTTCTGAACGAACTCAGGAACAATAAGATGGAGAAAGGCATTGCTACACTTTGCCACGGAGGCGGTGGTGGTCATACCATGACAGTGGAGGTGGTATCATGAAGGTTGGTGTTGTCGGAGCAGGAACAATGGGAAGGGGTATAGGCCAGGTGTTTGCACAGGCCGGGCATAATGTGAGAATAATAGATGTGAGTCCGGATGCTCTCAATTTTGCAAGGAAAGACATAGCAAATTCACTGGAAAGACTTGAAAAGAAGGGAAAAATTAAGGAAACGCCAGAAGAAATAATGAAAAGAATAGAGCTTTTGAATTCCGTAGAATCCCTTGAAGAGATGGATATGGTTATAGAGGCTGTTTTTGAAAGGCTAAACATTAAACAGGAAACGCTCAAATCAATCTCATCGGTGGTTAGAGATGATACAATCATAGGTTCAAACACATCGTCCATATCCATAGATGTACTTTCAGGAAGTGTAAAGAACAGGGAAAGGTTTCTGGGCATACATTTCTTCAATCCTGTTCCGGTAATGTCTCTTGTTGAAATTGTTCCATCCCAGTCAACCTCAAGGGATGTTCTTGAAAAATCCAGAGATATACTTGTATCCATCGGTAAGGATCCAGTATTTTCAAAGAATTTTCCAGGATTTATTTCCAACAGGATTCTGATGCCTCTCATAAGGGAAGCAATCCTGACCTATGAGCAGGGCATTGCATCCCCTGCAGATATTGATAAAACATTCAGGCTTGGCATGAACCATCCAATGGGCCCTCTGGAACTTGCAGACTTCATTGGCCTGGATGTGTGCTATGACATAATGGAGGTTTTATACAGGGATTTTGGAGAACCTTCATTCAAGCCCCCCATAACACTTAAAAACATGGTGGATGGCGGATATTTCGGCAGGAAGAGTGGAAAGGGCTTCTATGATTATGAGGTGAAAAAATGAACAATGTAAAGGTGGAGCAAAAAGGGAGAGTAATTACAGTGATGATAAACAGGGAAAAATCAACCAATCCCCTGAACATTGAAACCCTTGAAGAAATTGAGGAAGCACTGAAGGATGAAAGAAAGATCGGAATCATATATGGGAATAACAGGGCATTCAGTGCAGGCGCAGACATAAACCTCTTTACACAGATGGACCCCCAGAAGGCCTATGACTTTGCAAGGAGAGGCCACGATGTAATGGACTTCATCCAGTCTAGAAAAATGCCAGTTATTGCAGCAATACATGGTTTCGCACTGGGTGGTGGTTTTGAACTTGCCCTATCCTGCGATTACAGAATAGCCCATCCTTCAACTGTATTCGGCCTCCCTGAAATTACCCTTGGAATCCTTCCGGGATTTGGCGGTACCCAGAGGTTGCTCAGAACCGTGGGTGAGACAAAGGCCTTCGAACTCGTGTCAAGAGGATTGAAATTTAATGCTGAAAAAGCTCTGTCAATGAATATAATAAATGAAATACAGGAAGATTATCTTGGAAGAGCCAGAGAGATTGCTTCTGAATACGAATCTTTACCATATGAGGCCCTGGCAAATATTAAGGAGTTAATTAGAAAACCAGTAGATTCTGGATTTGAGATGGAAAAGGAATATTTTGGAGATCTTTTCAGAACGGAAAACCAGAAGGAAGGTGCCATGGCTTTTCTTGAAAAGAGAAAGGCGAACTTTAATAAAAATATATAATTTTCTTATTTAAATGCTTAACCTCTATTTTGCTTGAAGATATGTCTGCATATTTATCATAAATAATGTGTTTAAATAATTGAGGCATATTAAGAAAATAATATGAAGGAACCCCCTGAACGGTTTTGTAAGCTGATTGGTTCGCAGAGAAAAAAATGCCCGGAAAAAGTGGAAAGTTAAGGTAATTAATGGAGGCCGTTGAAAAGCTGTAAGAACCCCATAGGAAGACCGGGAGGCTCATTTAGATTGGATTATCCGATGCAGCCCGTTGCCAGTTGCCTATTGTATTCCATACTGATGGTCCTTTCAAGGCTGGTGCCCCAGAGGGGGAAAAGAGAATCGCCCTGTGTTGGGGTCCTGATATCCGGGGACCTCTGTCTGCCCTATATGAGGCTGATTGAAAGATCCAGAAGGGAGTTTAAAAGGTAATTTTTAATAAGAGGATGCAAGTTTTAAAGTGAGATTAAACCATGATCAATTATACGCAATTCCATTATAAATTAAAGGACCTTTACATTGTTTGAAAGTAAATTCAGATCACGAAAGTCAGTGGTTCCAGCCTTATCCAAGGACCATATGTTCAATTTAGAATAGAGTGAAATGTACTTCTCAGCGCTGTCAGGGAAAACAGTGAGGATCTTAGAACCTGGATAATTCTTTGCAAACCTTTTTGCTACAATATAATTTGCACCCGAGGAGAATCCTGCATATATGCCATAAACTTGAATGAGTTCTCTGACACCCCCAGCGGCATCTCTGTCGCTTACACTGTACATTTCATCTATAACATCAAGATTGTCAATAATGAGCTTCTTGTCTTTCGCTTTCCTGAAGTTCCTTATCCCCTGAATGTATGAATTTGAATCGGCCTGAATCATAACATTCACTGTATTCTTTCTCTCCTTAAAGAATCTGCTAAGGCCTATAATTGAGCCCCCTGTACCCATGGCAATTATGAGGAAATCCATATTGCCATCATATCTTTTAAGTATCTCAGGCCCGGTTGTATAATAATGTGATTTCCAGTTCATCTCATTTCCATGTTGGTGTAAATTCACGTATCTTTCACTTTCATTTATGGATTTTTCCACAGCCATATTAATGGCCTTCTCTGTACTTGTAACATTATTTTCTTCCTGTGTAATGATAAGATCCGTTCCGGTCTCCCTCAACTTTTCAATAGTTTCCTTCATTGTGCCTGGAGGAATAATTATTTGAGACTTTATTCCCAGTGTTCTGCAAACCTCCGCAATTGCAATGCCCGTATTTCCTGAAGTGCCTTCCACGAATGTCCTCTCTTTATTTTTATCATCTTTCAGCAGTTTTTCATAAATCATGAAGAATGCGGCTCTTGATTTTATGGATCCGGACGGATTGAACCATTCCAATTTTGCCAATATTTGTGATCCATTTTCAAGGCCTATGGAAACCAGCGGGGTATTACCATAGCCCATAGCATAGAATTTTCTCTGGATCTCTTCGCACATCCTTTCTGTGCGCTGTGCAATCATATGGGGAGATTTGTTTTTGGGTTAAAACAGTTTTTAAGATAAAATTTAATGTGTGAAGTTTGTTCAGTTATGTTCTTGACACCCTGGGATTTAAGATTCATATAAATTAAGGTTAACTGCTCCCTTACGTGCATCAATACAAAGCAAGATTTAACAGAAAAGGTATAATAACAATCCCTTCATTTCCACAGGATATAAATTGACAAATTATGATGAAGAAATCAGGAAAGGGTTTGAACTCCTTTCAAATGGCGAGTATGAAAAGAGTCTTGAGTACTTTCTCAAAGCTATTGAGATAGATCCTGCAAGACCTGACGCCTATTCACTTGCCTCTGAGGCACTTGTGGAGATGGGTGATGTTGAAAAGGCAAAGAAACATGCGGAAAAAGCTTATAGTCTTGACAGGGAGAGACCTGAATTTGCATTGCAATATGCCTCCTTAATAATGGCCCTTGGGGACATGAAGCAGAGCCTGAATATGGTAAATGACGTCCTGAAGAATCATGATATGGTGGAGGCCCATTACATAAAGAGCAATATTTATGAAAACATGGGTGATGAAAAGAAGGCACTCATTGAGGCTGAGGCAGCTTACAAAATGGATAAGAATCCGGAATATGCACTGAATTTCTGCAGAATTATGGAGGAAGCGGGCAAAATAGATGAAAGCATGAAAATACTGAAGGAGATGGTAAGGGCAGATCCGCAGAATCTGGAAGCGCTTTACATGTTGTTCAGAGATTCTCTTGCTATGAACAGAATAGGCGATGCTCTTAACTACATTATGGAGTGCATTGCCATAGATGATCAGCAGCCTGCATTTTTTTCAGATCTTGCATCTCTCCTTGATGAAATGGACGATGAGAAACTTGCTGAGAAATACTACGAAAAGGCAGTTGAAATATCCCCAGAGGATGTTGAACCAATGCTTGATCTGGCTGAATTCTATCTGGATAGGGAATATTACGACAGGGCAATGGAAGTTATAGATGGTGCAATCGCACTGGATGAAGACAACAAAGAGGCATATATCATAAAGGGAAAAATACTGGAATCATTGGATGAATTCGAAAAGGCCGCAAACTCTTTTAGAACTGCCCAGGAAATTGAGGAAGACGAGGAAGCATCGCTCCACGAGGGAATATGCCTGTATAAATTAAACAAAATAGACGAGGCCCAGATTATCTTCGACAAACTCCATGAAAAGGAGTTTCAGGAAGAGATCGTAAATAATTATCTGGACAGAATATGGTGGAGAAAAAATAAGAAGAAATTCAAGCTTTAATCCACAATCACATAATATTTTCCATCATTTGAATCTATTTTGTAAGTCTTAAGGGAGTTACAAAGGGCATAATCACCCATTGTTTTCGGTATGGGATTTTCCATAACTTCTCCACTTTCAACGTTGAAAATAATATGGTGTGATGGGCACATTATTCCCATTTCCCCTACATTTTTTGCCAGAAACATTGGACCACCCTTATGGGGGCACTTAGAATTAGCTGCGAAAAATTTTCCATTCCTTTTAAAAATGGTTATGTCGATCCCCGCCTTCTCTATCCTGAGCCTGCCCTTCTGATCGAAGGCATTGGGATCGAATTCTATATTCATAGTTTTACCTTCTCAGACTTCGATGTATCAATATATTTCCAGTCTGATTTCATTGCGCCCTTGCCCCGCTTTCTGTGTATGAAGTTAATGGCTGAAAGGGCAGCTACAGAACCCTGGCCTGCTGAAATAATGGCCTGCTTGTATGGTATATTTGTAACATCACCTGCGGCAAATACTCCTGCATGGCTGGTAGCACCGTTCATGTCAATCAGGACTTCTCCATCCTTATTCATGTCTACAAAGCCTTTCAGCATGGACGTTTTTGCAACGTATCCCATTTCCACAAACACTGCCTTAACAGGAACATCGGATATTGACCCAGATTTAGTCTTGAGTGTAACCGACTGCACAGTTTTGTCGCCCTTAATCTCAGCAACCTCGGATTCATATAGGAATTCGATGTTGTCAAGGGACTTTGCATCCTGTATCATATCTTCAGAACCAGAGATCCTGTTTCCTCTCTGGGGCACATATACTTTTGACGCAACTGTTGCAAGATAAAGGGCCGCCTGCAGTGCGTGGTCTCCGGCACCTGCAACCATCACATCCTTCTTCCTGTAAAGAGGCCCGTCGCATATGGAGCAATAGGACACCCCTCTACCCTTGTACTTTTCCTCACCAGGAACGCCAAGGTCTCTTGGTGTTTTTCCAAAGGCAAGGACAAGGGAATCACATGTGTATGTTTCTTCTCTTGTTTTTACCTGAAACTCGCCGTCCTTTTCTTCCAGGCCCGTTACTTCATCATATATGAATTCAGTGCCATACATGGATGCCTGTTCCTGAAACTTAGTGGCCAGTTCAAAACCAGAAATTGATGCGAATCCAGGATAGTTTTGAATGTCGTTAGTCAGAAGGCCCTGTCCTCCTATATCCTTTGTCAGGACCAGAGTTTTCATACCCTGTCTTGATGAATATATGGCCGCAGTAAGACCTGCGAAAGCTCCTCCAATTACGATCACATCATATTTCATTTCAGTTCATCAGCCTTTTAAGTTTCGTCTCAAGCATCTGCTTTGGAACCGCTCCAATGCTGATATCGGCAACCTTTCCATCCTTGAACATCATCACGGTTGGAATGCTGCTTATGTTAAATGAAGCGCTCACTCTTGGATTCGCATCCACATCGACTTTTCCAAAGGTGATTTTACCTGCATAATCCTTTGCAAGTTCCTCAATTATGGGAGAAAGGAATCTGCATGGTGCACACCATGATGCCCAGAAATCCACTACTAATATCTTTTCTTTCTTTACTGCATCTGCAAAGGTGCTGTCCGTCAATTCTATTGGTTTCATATTTTTTACCTCCTTCTTAATACTTTCACTCTGAATCCTGGCAATCATCTGCTTTCTAATGTTTTCAAGTTCTGAATCATCATCCATTTAAATCCCTCCAAGATTCACTCTGGTATTATTTACTGATTTAAGTAATTTATGGTTTTGGCAATATCATACAAAACCATTATATATTTCCTTATAATGAGTATGCGTGGCAAGAGATAATCTATCTTCAAAAATCAGTTCTGATATAGCCTGCTGTTCTGATCTTTTGGAGACATTATTCTCCCTGGGACCTACCGAGGTAATAGTATTTTATTCACTTGATGAAGGTCAGTGGAAATCCGTAAATGAAATATCCCAGCTTACGGGGAAAGAAAGCAGCACAGTATACAGGTCGCTTCAGAAATTGATTAATTGCGGCCTTGTGGTCAGGGATACAAGAATAATCCAGGAAGGCGGTTATTATTATGTTTACAGTCTTCTGCCCATAGACAAAATGGCAGATATGGTAAGGGCGAGAATAGAATCTTTAAGGAGTGGTATGGAAAAACTGCTGAACGATCTTATATCAGAACTGAGCTCAAGAAGAAAGTTTTTTCAGAATGAATAAAGAATTTAAAAAATTAAAGAAGGATTAGAATTCCTGCTATGCCAGAAATAATTGGACCAATTCCAAATCCCGCACCCATAAGGAAGAGAACAATGCTGAACAAGATTATGAGGAAACCATAAGTAAGCTTACCTTTGCTGCTTGACCTGAGTTCCTTTGCATAATTTATAATGGCAAAGGACAGAAAAGATATAATTGCTCCAAAAACTATAACAATTAAGAATCCCGCACCTGCAAACACGCCTGCGGCTACAGCTGGTGAAAAGACAAGTACAGTTGAAATCGCACCGCCAAACACCCCTATTACAATTAATATTATTCCACTTAGAAGTGAAATTGCCCCACCTAGAACTGCGAGAAAGTATCTTATTACTCCTATTTCGGCCATATGTACCGTATGAGGGGTTGCTTATAATCTTATTCTTTAACAATAATTTAAATTAAAAAGATAATTAGTTTCTCATTTTATTCTAATGATTTACTATTATATACTTTATCCCGAGCTTTCTTCCAATTTCTCCTTCCATATCATCTCTGTCACCAATTATTATGGATTGCGATATATCAATGTCATATTTCTTAGCGGCCTCTTCTATTAACCCTGTATTTGGTTTCCTGCAATTGCAGTTTTCATCGGGCCTGTGGGGGCAGAAAAAGGTATCCTTAACTACTACTCCCCTATCCATCAGTGTCCTGATCAATTCATCTTGAAAGTCGTTGAATTGCTTCAGCGTGAAATATCCTCTGTTTATACCGGACTGGTTTGTGACTATTATTATTATATAGCCCTTTTCCTGGTATTCTTTCATTAATCCTACTACATCTTCATAAATCTGTATCTGGGAAGGGTCCTTGCAATAGGGGCAATCTCTATTAATGGTCCCGTCCCTGTCAACGAATAGAGCCTTATTTTTCACAATATTCAATTACATATGTTATAAAATAGTTTATCAATTAGACCTGAAATCTTCCTGTGTTTAAATTGGATCCTTATAACTTTATGATCTGGAGCTAAAATGTCCAGTGATTTCAATCTCGTTTTGCAGGTAAATATAATAATATTATACTTCATACAGTGGATATGGAGAGGGAAGAAATACTGAATTATCTATTGGAGGGTTCAAAAATAAGGAATTCACTGGAAATTGAAAAGATACATCATCTGGGTGAATCCATATCCGGGACATTTAAAGACGGGAACAAAATAATTCTGTTTGGAAACGGTGGGAGTGCTGCTGATGCCCAGCACATTGCGGCAGAGTTTGTGGGCAGATTTGAGAAGGAGAGGAAACCACTTCCAGCCATGATCCTGCACGGAAACAGCTCATCCCTAACTGCAATAGGAAACGATTATGGTTTTGACGATGTATATGCAAGGCAGATAAGGGCATTTGCCAGAGAGAATGATCTTATAATAGCATTGAGCACAAGCGGGAATTCAGAAAATGTTGTACGTGGAATAAAGGCTGCACAGGAGATCGGATGCAACATATTCGGGATTACGGGCAAGAAAGGTGGAAAATTCAATGAACTAATAGAGGAGAGTAACCTGATCAAAATACCAAGTGAAAGAACCTCATTTATACAGGAATCAACCATAGCCATAGGTCATATAGTATCCAAAATGGTTGAAGACGATATTTAGGATGGATGATAATGACAAATGCGGGATTCAGAATAGTGACTTCCAAAACTCCCCTGAGAATTACCTTTACAGGCGGAGGCACGGATCTTCCAGAATATTTTAGAAATTTTGGCCCGGGGGCAGTGGTGTCTGCGACAATTGATAGATTTATCTACGTTACCATAGCAAGAAACTTTCGGGAGGATGAAATCAGGGTTTCCTATTCCAAAACAGAAAATGCAATAAAGGAAGTAGATCAAATTCAGCATCCCACAGTGAGGGAATCCCTTAAATTATTGAATATAGAACCAGGCATACAGATAGTAAGTATTACTGAAATTCCGTCCGGGGGCACGGGTCTCGGATCCAGCAGTTCATTTCTTGTAGGATTGTTAAATGCACTGCACACATGGAAGGGGGAAACCGTATCACCACTGCAAATCGCCTCAGAAGCAGTCAGGATTGAAAGAGACATTTTGAGGGAAGCGGGAGGACGGCAGGATCAATATATTGCAGCTCATGGTGGAATTCAACTGATGCAGTTTAACAGCGATGATACTGTAAATATGAAAAGAATAGAAATGAGCGTGAATGATCTGGAGGAACTTAATGAGAGACTATTGATCTTTTATACAGGTATTGAAAGGAGATCTACAGATATACATAGGGATCAATCTTCCCGGATTACAGACATGAAGGAAGAATATGACATGATGAGAAACATGGCGTATGAAACCTATGATGCATTGAAATCAAAGGACTTTCAGAAAGTAGGTGAGTTGATGGACAAAAACTGGTCTCTAAAGAAAAAACTAAGCAAGGCCATTACCGATCCATTAATTGATAATTTATACGAAAGGGCAATCAGAGCAGGTGCAACTGGAGGAAAACTTATGGGGGCTGGGGGAGGCGGTTTCCTTATATTTATGGCTCCACTTGAAAAACATCGCAATATTGAAATGGCCCTGAATAACCTGAGGCGATACAGGTTTAGAGTGGAAAATCTGGGATCCAGAATTGTGTATATTGAATGATTCCCTAAAAAAGTTTGAAGAATTTAAATGGCCCCCTCCTTTTTTAAAAGGCTTATTTTCCTCTCCACGCCTCCTGCGCCTGAGTAATTTCCTACTCCCCCATCCTTTCTTATTACTCTATGGCAGGGAACATCGGGTGCAAAAGGATTTTTTGCAAGTGCACTGCCAACTGCTCTGAAGGCATTAGGATGGCCAATGGCTCTTGCAACATCAGAATAGGTTCGTGTCTCACCTTCAGGTATTGAAAGTGTGTAAATTAGAACATCCTTCTGAAACCTCGTTAAACCCGTCTTTTCAATTTTATCAATAAGATCAGATCTGGACTTATAATTCAACTCGAAATTCATTCCTTTCGTTTTCTCAGGTATTAATCCAAAATAAACTTTACCCGTGGTTTGCTTTAATATCCATTTTATGATAATGAGAATTTGTTACTTAGTTTTGCATTAAATTAAAGAAAAAAAGGCGGTGACATTATTTAATATATATAATACCGTGATTACGCTGATTAAATAATTATAAATCCATATTTCTAAAAATTCGAAGGAATCTGACATGTAAAAAGTCAATAATAGATTAAATTTAAACGACTTTCAAATCGGTTCAAACTTTTATTAGGCCCTTTGAAGTTAAGATATTCCGGGCATATTTTTCTGAGGTCAGGAGAGATCTTGTTATTATTATGTATTCTGATTAATTGATCCGTTGAGATCGAAGATGAGCCAGCTAATTATGTTTCAACCTTTTAATAGGGATTGTCATAATATATTATTTAGGTACAGTCAGAATCTGAATGAGGCTAAACAACTACGTAATATACCATTATTTTATGCTTATTAAAACCCTACTCACAATATTAAATAATTATTATGCCAGTAGCTAGATGACCCGTTTCCAAAATTAACCACGGGAGTGCGTTTGACTGGGGGCTTTTCGATTTACTTATTTAATATCCATTATACCCTCAATTTTTTAAATAGTTTAGACTAGTAGTTATTAAATTCTGTATTTCACGTTATTATATTTATTACATAAGGCATTAACCCTACAGATGGACTGGTGGACAATCTGTTTTTTGAAATTTCTACCTTATTCATTTTGTAAAAACCTATATTCAAACAAAGGAAGATAGTGTATCAGATATGCTGGAAAATTAAAAATATCCTTCACAATTAAGATTTAAGAAAGTGAAAATATGCAGAGCCTGTTAAATCTAGTGAAAGAGAGATATTATGTATTTGTCTGAAGGACAGAAATGGAGGAAAGAAAGAGCTTGTAAAATGATTCATCAATAAGCAAATAGGGGAAAAGGCAGGGATCATAGTGATATGGGTTAGATTAAGTGTTAATAAAATATACATGTTTGTACTGGAAATGGCTTATATAGAGACCTTCAAAGATGTGAACATATTGGAGTGAAGAATTTCGAGATATAGTGTACTGCTGTATTTCCAGTATTCAGGTGATGAAAAGGCATGTGTTAATTTCTGAAGAGTTAAGGGTTAATTATTTAATTAATGTGCACCCACATGATAAGAATAAAAAGAATTCACATTAAAATGAGTTTAAAGAATATTGAGTTAGATAGATGTAAACTCACGTAATCAATCAGATGGCGGTTGGCAAACATTGTTATGTCTTAAATTCTATTCATACAATGCCCACCATGACACGTCAAGATGATATGGCTGTGATGTGAAATGCATATATCCCAGGGATAGAGATATTGTATATGTTATATTTTCATAGAATGTGTAATTTCCAGGATTCAATATGGACGATATAGGAGGTGCATTAAAATTGGGATTTTGCGCATACTTAAAATCTCCCTTTTCATAAAGATAGAAGCGTGAAACGAAATTAGTGTTGCATATTGAATAAGTCCAGTACGGTCCAAAATTGTCATTTTTGTCTGTTCCATTCTTGAACATCGTACCATTTATAGATAATGATGTGTTCAGAACTGTGACGACAGGATTGTAATACGGCCACTTAACCGATGTTAGGCTTGTCATGCTAAATTCACTGCATACCACTAGAGCACGAGTTGAATTCAAATCTGCAATATTGAACAGATCAACATCACGATAAATAGTACCTAGTTGCATTTCGTATCCAACCACTATATTATTTCCCAGATATGAAGAATTTTTTAGAATAGTTATGTTAAACCCTGGCCCTATTAAATTCCAGAATGTATAATACCCAGTTTCTTCGTTAATTCCACTCGGTTCCTTTACGGTTTCATAATAATAGTATGAAAATGATATGAAAACAATAATTGAAACCATAATTATTGCACCTAACTTTTTGAATTTGTTGTTCATCTCTATCCCTCCTCATCCCTCCATAGGAATATATAGCTGTAATGAAACTGCTCCAGTATAGGATGGCCCGTTATATGTCCAATCGCAGTTTGAATTGAGTGATGCCAAAACATAGTCATTTTGTGTAATAGGGTATGTATTTCCGAAGCAGGTGTAAGAATGCATTATAGGTACTATAGTCTCACGGGCTGAATATGTATAGTAATTAAGTGTTCTTTGAAACCCTTGGTTTACTACTGAATTCTCAGGCTGATCATTTAGATTTATATTGAGAAACTGAATGTATGAAGAATTGCCTCTACCATTATTTACTATGGTGAATACTGGTACATAGACTGGAACGTGGGCAACACCATAACGAGCAATTCGTTCAGCCCATCCAACTTGTATGTATGATTGAGAAGGTTGATTTTGCCCCTTACTATTTTGTGGGTCCCAATTAAGGTACCTTATTCCATCTTCCATAAAATGATAATACCCGTATGATCCTGAATAATCAACAGCCCGTGAAAATACTAAAGGGCCTAAGGCCTCCGTCGTCAGTCCAATTGCCGCAAGATATGGATCTGCTGTAAGCAATAGCCTAGTGTTGGTAAGATCATAGATTGATTCCTTAGCGCCCATTTCAGTTGAGCCAACTGTATTAACACTTGTTGAATAACTCTGAATCAATGAGCAAATTGGTTCATAGGTAGCATTGGAAGTTGCACTCCCTAATTGAGATCCTGTGTATTTCAGACATTGACTGTAATTGAAAACCCCGTATGTGTATCTATTTGAACCAACATTGTTATAGGGAGAGGTAAATATTGTTGTTAAACCGAATGGGATATTAAGGTTATATGGAATGGCAGATGAGGTCGGACCTCCTGATGCTGTTATTACGAGTTTTCCTATGTAGACACCACTTGAAGAGTATATGGAGGTATATGCAGCGCTATCTCCTATACATGTTGTATTTGAGTCCTGTACAAGCCTTGAATACACATCAAACGAATGCCTATAATAGTAACGTGCAACACTGTAGTTATTGACCAATTCGATCATGAATCCACCATATGCACCAGGCTGTGTTGTCCATGAAAAGGAAACAACACCGTTACCGTTTAGATTTTGATTACAATAAATTGGGAAACCTAAACTTCCTGTCGATGTAAGTGTGTATATGAGCATCCCTTCGAAAGGTGAACCACCATTTCCCGGTGGTGGCCCGGAAATCTCATCTGGTGAAACTGTTGGGTTGCTGGATGATATGTATGCATTTACCTGACCATTTCCCCTATTTGCGTCAAAATATGGGATATTGAAATCTATACTACTCATTTCACCCGGTAACATAAAACTCGTATTTTCTATTCTTCTGCCTCCAAGATGGGTGTAATTATATATTTCTGATCGCAAATTAAGGGAACCATTTAAGTACGACTCAGAAAAATTCACAGACACATGGCCTATCATATCAGTAAATGTTACCGATACTGTTTTTGAACAACCATTGATGTTTACATTTCCTGAGGATGGAGATATTACATATCCTGATTTTGATCCTACGGAATATGAATACGACCCATCAGGCTCGGTGAATGTCATGGATGATGATGTTGTTGAAACTGTATTTCCATTGAGTTGAAGCAACCACAATGTCCCAGAAGGCAGTCCTGATTCAGTGAATTTAAGTGAATAAGACTGAGTTGCAAATGAAACTGAAACATGTCTGTTACGGTCGTTAACATAAACGGATCCTCTTGATGGTGAAACGTTATATCTACTTACAGAACCTATGCTATAAGAATATGCCCCTCTATACTCACTGAATGATATGCTGCTTAATGTTGACGCCTTCGTGACACCCTCGAGAGTCACATACCATTTTGTCCCCAAAGGCAATCCGGATTCAGTGAATACTACACTATGTTGCGGCAGTGTTGGTCCAGGACACCCACCTCCTCCAGTGTGAATTATGGTTTTGACGTCTGGATGATAGCATATTAGTGGATCGATTGTATAGGATTGATTATGGTAAATGACACCTGTTTCAAATGGAAGTATGATTTGATCGCCCATTGAGTTTTCACTCACCACACCTGCATGGAATATGGAATCTTCAGACTGCCAGTTTACGGATATATTACCCACTGACACCCCCCAGTCGCTGGATGGAATGATGCCCATGCCTGAAGATATATTCTGACATGAGGAATTGAATCCGTTAACTGCCATTGTGCTGTTAACTCCCATACCAATGTAGAATGCGGAGATATATGTGTTTGTTATGTTTAGGTTCTTTACAACAATGGATGCATCGATTCCATTTTCGGTGAATGAAAATATCTCTGCTATCTTCACATAGTGATTCCATTTTATCATAACAGCTGAATTCTGCCACACCGATTCTATCCTCCTTGTTGTATAGTTGTTGAATGTTTCTTCTATTAATGGCGCAGATTTATTGTTATTATTTGTAGATACTGGAAAGTTATTAACATTTGGTCCAGGAGAATAGTTCGGATTTGCCTCTAACACTTGCCATGATACGGGAAACATATTACCGGCGAATCCAATGAACGCATTGGGTCCAACAAACCTAACCATTTCATTGCCATAGGAATATGTTTCCAACTGCGTAGATGCAAATCCAGAATGGATATTCTGAATTAAGGGCATTGCAATCATTACAGTAATGGTAATAATTGCAAGGAACTTGATTGCCTTATATCTTCCCTCATTCTCATTGTAAATGGTCGTCGAATACATGATGAAATCAAACATATAAAATATTATTCCTAATAAATCTGCTGTATCTATTCATGGGTTTAATTAGTCCTATAATTCATGACTAATTTCAAGACCATGTAACTACTGCAAGGTCGATATTTTAATAATTAAGATGACTAAATCTCCATTAACTAAGTTATAAGCACAATCAGGGTCGTATCTACGTAACAATCGCAAACGTTGAAATTCATTATATGTAGTAACTTAATATATATGCGATTTCCGATTCCCACTCATTGTCTGACAGCCATATATGCATCAATAAACGCCGGGAAACACAATTGGCGCACTATAATCAGAAATTACTTTTAGCATTCATTTCCCTTCGACGTTAAGGTTATCAAATTATAAATGCTGTATAACGTTTGTTATACAGCGTCATTGACCCTGGTGGTATGATCCAGAGGGGATGAGCAAATTACTGATTTACAAACATGTGTATTGAAATATATAGAGATGTGGTAAGAAGTATAATCAGTGTCCTCATTCAAGTTCAGGTTATCAATAGATTTGTAAACGAGTGCTAAATTAAAATCAATTCCCTACTTGAAGGAATTGAGTTATCTGATCTTAGAATTACCCAGTAAATGCATGAGGCCCTATGATATGCTTTACGGAATTATCTCGAGGAATTTAGTTACTCTCAATTATTTCAGTTAGGTTATTATTATTAAGAATACGGATTTATAAGTCAATCTAACCCTTAAACTACAAAAGAAAACCCGGATCTGGATTTCACATATCATTTCATAATCAGTAATGTGATTCCAGTTATAATATACCTATTAGAACGATATATTAATTATCAAAAAATCTGAATCTTATTATTTGATTCGGTAGATACTTTTTAATTTAATAACTATTGTTAGAATAAGTATAATAGCGTGTTATTAGTGATAAAATAATGAAATAGTTGGTTAGAAAGAAAGGGACACAAAAATCCTTCTTCTTTGCAAAGGAAATTTCATATGTTATACTTAGAATCACGTTAGAGTATTTATGACATATTGATAAAATATATATGCACCGTTGACGGAATCTTATTCTTATATTCAACGATTGGGACTATTTACCCTCGAAAGACCCAATCCTAAATGGGTTCCATACATTAAAGGCTGAGTTCCGAAAGCGTAATCGTGGGAAGAGAAAAGGTGTCTAAGAGTAATGGCTTATTTCGCATTTAGAGTTAAAGATATAATATTAAGGGAGGATCCTGCCGGTATTTCTCAAATACTCTTTGATAATATAATACTTATTTCTCAACATAAATTTGTATATAGAATCGAAGAAATGAAGATCTTGTAAATTAACTAAATAAAATGATGAATCATTACTTATAATATAAGGTAAAAGGAGAGTTGATAAAACAGAACTCATCAGGAGATTCACAGTACTGAAAATGTAAACAGGATTCATGAGAAGATAAGTGCTACAATAAACCTCAGTCCTAACGGTACAATTATTACAATTGAAATTTTAAATTCCACAACACGCTTATTAAATACTGAAGTTTCATTTGCGTTACAACTTGTTTGGAATGGGAGTAAGCACAGCTGTACATTCTCCGGCTCACTTAATAATTCCCATGTGAAGGGTGATAATGGGTTATTGGTCATTAAACAGTCGTCTCAATATTTTATTGGATGTTCAATATATACTTTTACGTTAGATAATGGAGGGGGAGTCTCTAAAAGTTATATGCAAATTTCCAAATATTCTTTAAATCTCTTTTACGAAGGATTTTTGATTTACGCCTCTGGGGAAATGAATGGTGTCTCAGGTTCCCCAGTAAATACAGTTTTGGCTGTAGGCGGATCAGCAAACCTAAATAACAACCACACTGAATTGAACCTAACAATTTCAGATTCTTCCAAAAAATTTACCAATAATGTTATAAATTTCACATTAAATATTTCCCTACAGAGTGGTACAGATCTTATCTTTGTTGGTAATCTAAGTGATAAAGAAATTATTACTTCAATAAATGGGGAAAATTACAGTCTAAACGTAGAAAGCAGTTCCTCCTCATTCAGTGCGGGCTCGCAATATAATTTTAGAGTAAAATCGGGGGGTTCAATAGATACTATTTCCAGTTTTCTAATCGAATTAATATATCAAAATTCTATAATTTTAACGATTGAGTAATAAACTTAAGAAAAATATCAACACGATAAATTATCAAGTCAAGATACTCAATAAAATTATGGCATTCTTGAATCCTTGAGAAATGTACTGGGTCATTGTCTGTCCTCAGTACCGATCTTTTGGGAACAGATCCGCTGAATGCTTTTAGAACAGCATTCTCCACTGACTGTATGGTATCCCTGCCCTTTTTTTGTGAAACAGTTCTTGATGGACATCAGATAAATCATTTCCCATTCAGTGAGAATCTAAGTTATATCAGTTTCCCAGAGCTGATCAGGTGAAAATGATTTAAAGAGATTACTGGACTTTATTCTTACTCTGTTTTCTATGTTAGAAGATTCAGATCATTATAATTCAGAACCTTCCTAGCGGTCTTCTGTTTCATATGTATATCAAAATTCCTCAGTATTGGCCATATCTTGTATATCCATATGTCAGTCTTTTCATCTATCGCTCTTCCCATTGTAATGCCCATCTTTTCTGACATGGTGTAAGGATCATGCCCCTGAATATTTCCCTTTTACAGTTTGTAATTATATTAGGATATTGAAATCCTCGATCTCACAGTCTCTCCTAGCTGAATTCCTTATCTGATCCGGGTTAGATTTCCCAACATGGATGAACTCATCTCCTCGCTTGCTCAACCTTACATAAATTATGCCGTGCTTCAGGCAGATTTTAAACTAAATCAAATTGCCCGAGAAGAATTCCATTCCGATCTGGAAAATCTCTTCCCGACAATGTTAGAAATTATTAAGATGCATCCGTGAACTGTATAACCTTTTTTCCCCTGTTCTTCATGGATTTTTTCTTCTTTATAATATTATTAGCATGACATCCAGGTTCTATAATGGTGGAGCTATACAACTTAATAAATTAAAGGATGCCTGTTATTGCAAATCAACATTTGACTTTTATCTATCAGACATATTTAAGATTAAAAAAATTAATATACTATATCAATAATTAACATTAGAGGTTGGAAAGTGAATATCGCTAAGAAGAAGAAACTTTGGACATTGATTGGAGTTTTTTTTGCGTGTTCATATCTTTGGCGGGGTTATGTGTTTATCCTGAAGGTGCCACTTTGAAAACAACTGATGTAAACACTCAAAGTCACGAACAATATATGTATACAATAAATGGGGGTGTAAATGTTTGTTCTAATGGATTTCAACAAATAGCCTGTTTTCGTAATACTTCTATCTCTAAATGGCTGCACAATCACTTGGCCTTAAATGTGGGTATATTCTGGAATTCTACAACAAAAGACCTGGTCTTCGTTATTGTTGTATTAGATAACGCTTGCAATGGGTCAAATTTAAATAACGGTAACCATGCAGGGAATACAGAATATCAATCGTTTAATGGTATTAACAGTCTGAGGTGGGATAATTACACCACATGCCAAAAACAACCAAAAATAGTATGGCGGTATAATCGAAGAATGCATATGTGGGTTCAGGAAGTTTGTTGTGAAAAAACCCCTATATATCATTCGCAACTAACAATTCACAAAACAGATGCTAATATCGTTCTCTTTAGCCCAGAATTTTGCACCAGGTACTATCTAGGTTCTACGACAAAAAGCTCAACTATAGATCTTGGTATTAATAATGGAGGTGTATCTTTTGGATGGAGTCAATCTTCAAGTGCAACTAGTTCTAATTATCTTTACTGTATAGAAGCTCATCATATCATGTGCAATCCAACAGACAGTGCCTCCTGGATAATGAACACTGGAAAAACTGGAATGACGTTTGCAGAAATTGTAACAGCATTCGGTATCCAACTATTAAATGCCAGCGAGTATCAGCACACTGTATCATTTAGTGCAATTACAAATAATACTTACTATCAAGGAACAACTTGGTATTTGATGCCATGGCTGCATACATGTTCTTTCGAGAGTAATTTAAGCTACACAATACCAAAATTAAAGTGAGGGTGATTGAACTGAATAATTCAACAAAAATATCCATATCGATATTGATGGTTGTTATTATCCTTGCTTCTTTTGTTTTTTATAATTTGTTCCTTCTTAGTACTAATGATAACCGCCAAAATGCATGTGTCGTAATTAATGTAAGTTTTGGAAGTTCTTGTTATACAAATCAAAGTTATGCCAGCATATATGTTAATCCTTAACTCCACGTTTTTGTGTAATAGGGAGCATATATTCTCGCCTTTTAATCTCTGCTGATTGCCCATTTAACGGTGTATCTTCTTTATTGCGAAGGATCTTTATACATATTGCGTATACTATGTAATTTGAATGTTCTTCCTGACTGGGTTAAAAAATACAAGACAAAGGGTGCTGAGATTCGGGTTTCCGGCCAGAATTACTATGCTTATGAGATGAGCAGCAGTTGGAATAAAGAGAAGAAGAGGGCAGATAAGATCATAGGGAAGTATCTGGGTGTTGTAACACATGATGGTATAGTGAAGCCACGATCCATGGGTCTGGGTGTAAACGCTCACGAAAATTCCATATGGTATTCCCATATGTTAGTTTCTCAAGATATTTCGATAATTTAGTGAATGATATCCTGTCTCTGATCTCCTTCTCCGCATACAGGTCAAGGAGATTGTGCCACTGCCATAGTAAAAGTATCTTTATTAAGAGGAATGAATCATAATTTGGTCTTCCTCCTTTCTCTGTATTTTTTCATACAGACCAGAGCGAATTGGTTTGGTTCTTCCAAAGTCAATCCAATCAGATATGCTACAGGTTAAGGGAACATCAGGGTTCCCTATCTCCCTGTGCAATTCAGGAAAATTTCATTGCAGTTGTTTTATGATCTTTGATCATGAGGTCATGAAAGAGATTCCGGTGATGGCTTTTGAAAAGTATAGAATTATTTTCTCCTTATAAATATGTAAGTTCCTGCAACAACAGCCATTAACACAACAGCGATGATAATGTAGATTTCAAAACCACCAATATTGAAATTACCAGGCTCCTTTGTAAATGCTATTTCAATCGATAGGTTATGGTTTGTTATCGATATATTTCCACTTTCATTACTGCTGATTTTGAACCCCTTTATGGAAGTAATTTTGTAACTGTAGATACCGTTAACCGCATTGAATATTATGGTGGAATTTGAACTGGTTTGAGTTTCTCCATTAAATGTTACTGACCATTCCGTGCCCTCTGGGAGGCCTGTTTCAATGAATGTGACATTATATTTATGGGCAACCTGAATTGTTTTTAAGAATACTATGTTAACAGTGACGTTATTTCCATTTACAGTGATATTCCCACTGCTTTGATTCGAATGATATCCGGGTATTTCGCCAATATAATAACGATAGGAGTTATTTGTTTCGTTAAAGATGATTTTGTTTCCAGTGCTGGAATTCTCAAAAAGTTGGAAATGAATTAATCCACCTGATACATAACTCAACTGCAAATTAATGGCCCATGAAGTTCCGGCTGGCAGACCTGTTTCTTCAAAGGTTATTGTAAAATTCACCGGGTTAAATTTGATATATCTTGTAATAGCTGTGCCATGTATAACAAATGCTCCTGAGTATATGGAAGGTCTGAACGTTTTATTGGAAATGGAAATACTAAAGTTGTATGAACCATTGGCCAGTTTTAAAATTAAATTCATGGCATTTCCAGATATTCTGTAATAGTGCCCACTTGAATTGGTTACGTTAAGATACCACAAGGTCCCTGAAATACCTGTTTCGTTAACCGTAAAATTAAACGCTTCGGTAAATCTAATTGCAAAATGATTGCCTGTAGATGATACGGTGAAATTAAGATAATAATTTAGACCAAAGGGAGATGTGGCTACAGCCTGATATGATCCGGATGATAGATCTGTGGAATATGTGGAATTATGAATTGGGCCTGAGATTCCGACACCTGTTATGTTGAGATACCACAATGGACTCAGTCCGAGACCTGTCTCATTAAAAGTTACACCTGTGCCAGCCTGAATATTTACGGTGGATTCTGAGCTTGAGACAGATACAATTCCGCTGAGGTTATTAAGAGCAATATAGCCTTCGGGTAGAAGAACTGAATAGTTTTTTAGACCTGTGTAAGAATATGCAGTTATTGATGAATTGTGTGAACTGTATTTCATACCGTTCAATATAACAGACCATAATGAGCCTGAAGGGAGACCATTTTCTGAGAATAACACCTGCCCGGTATAACTTGATGAAGGAATGAGCAGATTGCCTCCACCGAATTGCAGTATTCCATTTATTGTTGCCTGAGGTTTTCCATTAGACAAATTGAATTCCTCAAAGCCTCTCAATAATCCATTCTCTACAGGACAGTAAACGCTTGTGTCATTTTCGGTGATGGCAAATGTAGACCCTGAGATCTGGAATGATGTTATGTTTCTGACGGAATAATTTGCGAGGGATATTTCCTTTAATGAATGATCATTGGGCTGTACATTTGATGAAGTAAGCACAATAATGTCCGAACCATTCTCGTTGAATACTACCTTTTCAAAACAGTAACTGGTCTCCTGGAAATTCTTTTCCTGTGCCAGAGTCCTTGTATTGAAAAGACTTAAATTTCCGCAACTGGACACCGCCAAAATGCTTCCGTTTGGAGATACAGCATCGCTATATGTGTAACTTAGATTTTTATCAACAATCGTTGCAATTAACTTATTGCTGAGGGTGTTCAGCACGCTTATATTTTGGGAAGGCCCTCCGTTTATGTTCTGACCGGATGTGACGTAAGCCATAGTGCCATTTGGAGTGAACGCCATTGAGCTGGGATCATAACTTACATTAATTACTCCAACAAAACTTAAGGTTTTCAAGGAAATGACTGAAATGTTATATGTGCAACTACCTACATAGGCAAACAATCCATCAGGATTTACAGCTACGAAGTTGCTTCCACCAGTGTTTTCCTTCAGTGTAATATTTTGAATAGATTTCATTGATTGGAAACTGAAGAAATTAACAGTTGAATTTTTACCTGTTACATTCAGTGTCAGCAAAAGAGTTCCATTAGGAGTGATGGCATTATCTTTTCCGCATTCCCCCGTGGGAAGAGAAGTTAGAAATGTGTTGTTTACGGTGCTGACAACCGTAGATCCTTTATCTGTTAAATTGCATGAGGAAATGAGATAATTTGAACTCTGAGACTGATTAAGAGAATAGTAGGCATTAAAGGAAAAAACACCTGTTGTGTAATTTACATGGATGGAACCGTATGGATTATGGAATATATAAAAAATTGGAGGAGTTAACTGATAACTTATTGAACCATAATAGGTTGTGAAATTTGTATCCTGCGTCAAGAGATCTTTTGAAAGACCGTCTAAACTCACTTTCCACTCCGTTCCTGAACTAAAGCCTTTTTCTTCAATTTCAACTGTTCTGGAGTAAAGGGTTGGGAAATAGGCAAGCTGGTCAGCATTAAAAATTACAGATGATTTTGTTCCCAGTTCCAGGAAGTAACTTGCAAGGTTTTTTTTGATATCTACATTAATAATGCCATCTGGGTTGCTGATTCCTACAACTGCACTTTGTCCTGATGCACTTAATGAAACACCATTTACAGTGGAGATGTTTGATCTGGTAAGATTGATGGAATAACAATAAATAAAATTGGAATTGTAAATCTCTGCCCATGCTCCCAAGTATGCTCCGGGTAACACTCCACTTTCATCTCCGGAGATAAACAGAAGGTTGTAATTTAAATCGAACTGGACATAGGGATAAATAACCATTACAGGCGCTGAATAGATATAAGAAAAACCTGTGGGAGCGAATTTCAACATTATAATTTCTTCATTAAGGCTATTTGCCACAGCAAGGATTGAACCATTTGGCGATATGGCTCCACTGAATGGATCGTTCAATTGGTTTATGGATAGGTTCTGTATTATGCTATTAGTTAGCAAATTTATTTCGGTGAGGTTATGTGATGTTTCTCCTCCCCAGGCATGCTGGCTTAAGGTTATTCCCATGGTACCATTCTGGCTCAAGATCATCTTGCCAGGATCGTATGAGACGTTGAGCACTTTCACAACCTTAAAATAAATAAGAGATACAACAGATACATTGAAAGAGTTTTTTCCATTTACATAAGCAAACTTTCCATCAGGAGATACGGTTATGTTTGTCTGGTTTGGTGTTGAAGCGGTACTGACATTTGCAATTATTCTCATTGATACAGTATTTATCACTTTCATTCCCTGATCATTGGATGTGCCTACCAGAATAAGGGAACCATTGGGGGTGACTGTGACCCCTGATGTTTTGGCATTTACACCGACGCTGATATATTGAATATTCATTGAATTTTGGGCATTGATTGCAGAGATTGTGCTGTTTCCATTGGAAATGAAAATATATTGGGATGAATTGATTCCTGCTGCGGACCCAGACAACTGAGGGGTGAATTTGTTAGACAAAACAGAATAATTTTGACTATTCACAGAACCATATTCATAATATTGAGTAAAACTAAAAAAGAACAGCAACAGAATTAAAATCACAAGTAATTTTTTATACATTTAATTCCCATGTTTATGGCTATATTTTAATATTTTGTCATGTTAATTTATAATAATTTAAGATGAACTTATTTATGATTGGCATCCTTTACCTGAAGAATGGAAGCTATCTAATGATGAAATTAGTTATGGAATGACCCATGCGAACTTTAGGAAATCACCCCTGATTTTTATTCGAGAAATTATGATTTGGTTATGGAGATTTGCTCAAATATTATTTTTAGATATTCAGAAAGATCATTGTAGCATTGATCCACCATCAAGTGTATATGTCTGGCCTGTAATAAATGACGATTTATCTGAGAGAAGGAAAAGTGAAAGCGAAGTTATATCATTGATGGAACAGGGTCTCGAAAATACACTCTTCTTTCCTACAGAATCCATAAAGACATTAACATCTTTGCCCATTGTTTTTGAAAAAGTCACTGCAAGATCTGACATGACCCATCCGGGGCATATGGTATTTGATCTTATGTTATACTTCCCATATTCAAGGGCAATGCTCTTACTCAGCATAATGAGTCCAGCCTTGCTCACTGAATATGGCATTCCATAATTCATTGGGTTTATGCCTGCCAGAGTTGAGATGTTAAGTATATTTCCTGATTTTCCCACTGAAAGCATATTCTTAATTACATGTTTGCTCATTAAAAAGGCACCCTTGAGATTTATATCCATGACTCTTGTGAAATCTTCAACTGATATATCCACAATATTCACGGGTACCTTTCCAAGAATACCTGCATTATTCACTAAAATGTCAGGTGTATCAAATTTCTCAGTTGCGGCCTTAACAGCATTCACGCAATCCCCTTCACTGGTTATGTCAGCTTTGAAAAAGAAGGAGTCTCTGCCAGAGGGATCAATCTCTGATTGAGCATCTCTGCCCCTTTTTTCATCAATATCTATCAGTACTATCCTTGCACCATGCTCGTGCATTGCCTTTCCAAGAGCCTTTCCTATATTACCAGCCGCGCCCGTAATTAAGGCAATCTTTCCATTCAATTCCTTTTCCATGGTAATCAATTACTATAGAGAGCACATTCCAATTTAAACGTTAATAAAATTAATCTTCAGAATTTAGAAAATTTAGAAAGAATTAAAATTTAGCAAAATCTAAATGATTGTGTTCGACATACACGGCTATGGAATTAATCAGAACCGGCAAAGTTAAGGATGTATACGATCTTGGCAACAGTTTATTATTCAAATTTTCTGACAGGATATCTGTATTTGACAAGATTATACCCGTTAAGGTTCCTGACAAGGGCTCATCAATTTGCAGAACATCTGCATACTGGTTTAAAAGGCTCAACGATGTTGGGATCAAAAACCACATGATGGAAATGAAATCCTCAAATGAGATGGTCGTAAAAAAATACAGAATTAATGAAAATGGAGGTTCAAAATTCTGGATTAATTTCCTCATACCTCTTGAGTTTGTAATGAGGTATTATGTTGCAGGAAGTCTCCTTGACAGAATAAAATCTGGAAAGATAGATTATCATGATCTGGGATTCAAAAACATGCCACAGAATGGCGACCCACTTGATGACCCCTTTTTTGAGATGACAACCAAGTTTGAGAAAACAGACAGACCTCTCACCTTTGAAGAAGCTGCGGAAATTGGAGGTCTTTACAGATATGAAATTCTTGAAATAAAGGAAAGGATTCTCAAAATAGACACAATAATTCAGAGGCAGGTTTCCAGAGGTGGTTTGATCCATGCTGATGGAAAGAAAGAATTTGCCCTTGGTGAAGAAAGAGAAATCACAGTTGTTGATACATTCGGAACTGCGGATGAGGACAGATTCTGGGAAGAATTTGAATATAAAAATGGTAAAATAGTTGAGATTTCCAAGGAAAAGGTCAGGCAGTATTACAGGAACAATGGATACCATAAGAGGCTTTATGATGCCAGAGCAAAGGGTGAGAAGGAACCTGATATAGATCCACTTCCAGAAAACCTCATCGTGGAAACTTCCCAATTATACAGAGACCTGTACACAAGAATAACTGGAGAAAAATGGTAAAAATGACCACTTAAATAAGGAATAGGTGTTATTCCGACATTTACACTTTTTATGAATCAAATGAGGGAAAAACTCTGAATGATCAGAAACCCATTTCAACATTCTTTTCGATGTTTACCCAGAGATGGTGCTCAATTTCATACGCCCACAGTGATTCGGGTATATCAATGAAAACTTTTGAAGGATTGACACTCAACTCTTTCTTTGCTTCCCTCTCCTCTTCTGGAACCCATTTTCCAACGCCCATGAAAACCTCCACGTCGTTTGGTTCACCTTTTATAATTACCTTGATGCATTTATCTGAAGACAATAAGGTTCTTAATATTCCGCCCTTCCTGGCTTCCACTATTCTGCTTCCATCTACCTTTGTCTCCTGAACAACGAAACCTTCATCCTCAAAGAAAAGAACCACAAGATCTTTCAACTTCTCCACATCAACATTCTTGCCAATATATTTTCTTAAAGTATACTTCATACACAGGTAGATACTAATTAACATATAATATTTGATGTAATAATGGCCAATGGATTATTCAGAAGGATTGAGTAGAATAGGGTCCAGGCTGGGAAATGCAACAAGGGTAATATCCCTCGATCTGGAAACACTGGTTAAGGATCATTTTCTGAAAGATGAGAGAATTATTGCCATTTCCTATGCAACCATAGATGGAAAGTGGGATGTAAGGGTAGGAAATCCAGATGAGGAAAATGATGAAAACGATCTACTTCAGTGGTTCAATTCAATTATAGACCAATACTCCCCTGAAATCATTATTGGATATAACCACTCATCCTATGACATTCCTCTGATGAATACAAAAATGCTAAATATTCCATTCAATAAACAGCTCTGGAGTTTGAGATATTACCTTGGCACATCATATGTACTTGACATGATGTATGTATGTGCACTGCATGGAATGTTCCTTAATGGGGAATACAGAATCAGGAGTTTGAAGAACGTAGTAAATGCCCCAGAGTACAGTTCCCTGGACCTGATCAGGGCCAAGGAGATCACTGAGATAGAAGGTATGGGAAAGGCACAGGCTATTGAATGGCTGTGGAAAAATGATCTCGAAAAGTTTAAATTATACTGCAAGGGTGATGTTGTGGATCTTATAACCCTTTATAGACACATATTTAAAAAATAGTTCATATAATACTGCCATAATGAATTTACCATTTTTCACAGATAAATGGGATTTTTACGTAATTCCCGTTCCATTCTACCCGGTCTTAAATTAGAAAATATGTTATCATAGCAGACCATATTTTCCTGCTATGTTCTCTACGTTTTCCACATAATCTTCGAATATTCTCAATATATCTCTGGAGGTTATGATTCCCTTATATTTTCCATCCTTGCCAACGAGAATCCTTCTAATGCCGTTCTTGCTCATTATTACGGTAACCTTCCTTGTGGGAGTATCAGGTTCAACACTCCGTATTTCATTGCTCATAATTTCCCCGATAGTTATGTTTCTTGGATCCCTACCGGGTGATAAAACTTTGCTTACAAAATCCCATTCTGTTGCAATACCCTCAATTTTATCGTTACTTCCAATCAGTACGAAACCTCTTCTTTCTGAAACCATGATCTTTGTTGCTGCCTCAACAGAAAGATCACGAGGCAATATTTGTGGAAGTGGACTCATGATGTCTTCAGCAGTTAATACCATGCACAGGCATAATTAAGGAATATTTAAATGAGTTGTTGGTTCTTATTTCAATGGCAAAACGCCAAAAAAAATTAAAAAGTATTTAATACATATTGTGAATTGTGAGTACAGGAGTGAAAATAATGGAGAAAGTAATGGAAACAGGTACAACTACGGTTGCAATTACCCTGAAAGATTCCGTAATAATGGCCACAGAAAGAAGGGTCACAATGGATCATTTCATTGCCCACAAGAATGGCCAAAAACTATTTCAGATTGATACAAAGGCAGGAATGACAATTGCAGGCCTTGTGGGAGATGCTCAGGTTCTGGTAAGGTACATGAAGGCTGAACTGGAACTTTACAGGCTTCAGAGAAAGATCAACATGCCCATATCTGCAGCCGCAACTCTGCTTTCAAACATCCTGAACCAGACAAAATACTACCCATACATGGTTCAGATACTCATTGCAGGCATAGATACAAAGCCCCACGTATTTTCAGTGGATGCAGCAGGCGGTTCCGTTGAAGACATATATGTGAGCACTGGATCTGGCTCTCCATACGTTTATGGTGTCCTTGAGTCCATGTATTCACCAGATATGAAGGTGGATGAGGGCATTGACCTTGTAATAAGAGGTATCAGCGCAGCAAAGTCAAGAGATTCTGCGTCCGGTGGAATGATCGACGTTGCTGTCATAACCAATGAAGGCTTCAGAAAACTTGAGGAAAGTGAAGTCCTCGACAGAATCAAAAAATTAAAATTAACTCTTTAATATCATATTTTAATAAGCTAAATTTTTCAGGTGTATTTTTAAATGGCGTTCAGAGATTATATTGATGATGCGAAGACCATATTCAACAGGCTGTTTCCGGACAATCAGATAACGGATGTTATATATGAGGGCCCAAATATTGTTGTATATACAAAGAACGAAGACCTTTTCGCAAACAGAGATGATATTGCAAAGCAGGTAGCACAGGAGATAAGGAGGAGAATAGCCATCAGGCCTGACCCCTCAATTCTTGAAAGTGAAGAAATTGCGGAGAAAAAGGTCAGGGAAATAATACCTGAATCTGCCGGTCTTCGGGAAGTATATTTTGAACCTGACACAGGTGAAGTTGTAATTGAACTTGATGAGCCATCCCTCATAAATCAGAGGGATATGGAATACATAAAGAGCATAAAAAATGAGACAAAATGGGCTCCAAGGATTGTAAGGGCGCCACCAATGCATTCCCATACGGTGAAGGAGGTCAGGGAATATCTCAGGGAAGTTAAGGATGAGAGAAAAAAATTCCTTAACAATCTTGGGATGAAACTAAATTCTCCAACCATGGTTGGAGAGACATGGGTGAGACTCACCGCTCTGGGAGGGCACAGAGAGGTGGGGAGGAGTGCAACATTGGTTTCTACAAACAATTCAAGAGTTTTGATCGACTGTGGGATGATGAATACAAACAGTGCAGGTGACAGGCCATGGGAAGGTGCACCCTATCTATATCTACCCGAAGTACAGCCACTGAGTTCAATCGATGCGGTGATACTTACCCATGCTCACCTTGATCATTCAGGCATGGCACCAATGCTGTATAAATACGGCTATGAGGGCCCCATATACATGACTCAGCCCACAAGGGATCTGGCCATACTTCTTCAAAACGATTTCATAAAGGTTGCCCACGCAGAAGGCTACAAGTCGCCCTATGATACAAAGCACATAAGGGAAGAATTGAAGAGAACGGTCGTTTTAAAATATAATGAAACCACAGATATTACCTCAGATATAAGATTGACATTTTACAACGCAGGACATATCCTGGGATCTGGAAGTGTACATCTCCATATTGGAGAAGGCCTCTATAATGTGGTTCTGAGCGGAGATGTAAAGTTTGAAAAGACATGGCTCTTCAACATGGCCAACAACCATTTTCCGAGGGTTGAAACCTTCATGACAGAAAGTACATATGCAGGAAGGGATGATTATCACAAGACCAGGAAGGATGCCTCTGAAACTCTTATAGAAATAATTAAAAGAACCTTTGAAAAAGGTGGTTCTGTTCTGATTCCAGTTTTTGCCGTGGGAAGAAGCCAGGAGGTCATGATGGTTCTTGAAGAAGCTGTTAGGACCGGTGCTCTTCCTGAGTTTCCCGTATATCTGGATGGAATGATAATGGAGGCAACGGCAATTCACGCCGCCTACCCTGAATATCTGAACCGTGAACTGAGGGAAAGGATAATGATCCAGAGGGAGAATCCCTTCATGAATCCCATATTCAGGAAGGTTGAAACAAGGGAACAGAGGCTTTCCATATGCGATTCAACGGAAAGCAAGGTAGTTCTGGCAACATCGGGAATGATGAATGGTGGTCCTGTAATGGAATATTTCAGAGCATGGGTTGATTCGCCAAAACATTCACTTGTATTCGTTGGGTACCAGGCTGAGGGGACACTGGGAAGGAGAGTGCAGAGAGGCGCAAGGGAGATCACCCTCAGTGAAGGAGGAAAACAGGCCACCTATGAAGTTAAGATGGACGTGGAAACTGCAGAAGGATTTTCAGGCCATTCTGATAAGAAGCAGCTTTTCGGTTACATTGCCACTATGATGCCAAAGCCATCCAGGATATTGGTAAATCATGGAGAAAATGAAAAGGCACAGGATTTTGCAAGGCAGGTGAGGCAGAAGTTCGGAATAGAGGCCCATGCCTTGAAAAATCTTGAAACCATAAGGCTGTATTAGGTGATAAAATGACAGGCAAGGTAGTTATATATGAAGTTCTGGATGAGCTTGGAAGGGAGAGCAGCCTCCAATCCCTGAAATCCTATCTGGAAGAGTTTGATCCACAGCGTATATTTATTTCATGGGGAGAGCTCAACGATGATCTTTATAATTATCTGGATTCCATATATAGATCAGTCCCAATTGAAATAATTGATTGCAAGAGTCTTGCCGGAATGGATTCTTTGCGATCTCCAGATATGGATGTCAAGAAAAAGATTCTTAACCTTGGCCTGCAGACCATTGCCCAGTATGTGCAGGCAAACAATAAGAGTTTGAAGGATGTCAATACTGAGATCACCCTGACTCTTTTCAGGGCGTTCTTCATTTTTTATTCCACCGCAATGCCCGATGATTATGAAAACATGTTTGAGGAAAGAAGAATGTGCCTTTACGGTAAAATCATAGATAGAAAATTCAGGGATGGGGACATCTTAATAACAAACCCCTGGGATGCGTACTGGTTTTTTGACAGATTAGTGTAATCATTTTTTTCTCTCTTCTTCGAATTTAATGTATCTTTCAATTACATTTTTATTGATTGAGGGTTTTATTACACTTAATGATTCCATGAACGTTTCCATTGTAACCATTTCATCTTCCCTTCCCTCCACAGATTTCATAAAGGCTTTCTGGGACGAGTATTTACATAAATATTCCATATCGGCAGCGCTGTATCCCTCGGTCAGCTCACCCAGTTTTTCATAGTCAATCTTACCCTTTCTTGCAACTCTGGACATGTATTGCCTCACAATTTCAGTCCTGGATTCTTTGTCTGGAGGAGGAATATATATGAGTCTGTCGAACCTTCCTGGCCTTGTAACAGCAGGATCAAGCTGCCATGGCACATTTGTGGCACCCAGGATAAGGACAGGCCTGGATGGATCATCCCTGAACCCGCCCATCTCATTTAGAAATTGAGAAACCCCTCTTCTGGAAGCATCGCTCGTACTCTGGTCTCTTGAAGGGAACAGGCTGTCGATCTCATCGAAGAAAAGAATGGATGGCGATAACAATTTTGCAGCCCTGAACAGTGCTGATATGTTCTTTTCAAAATTTCCAAACCACTGGCTGAACAGAGAAGATGGATTTACGTAAATGAAATTCATGCTGACTTCCTTCGCAAGGGCCCGTACTATGAACGTTTTCCCATTTCCGGGTGGACCGAAAAGAAGAAGGCCTCCCCCCGGATTAATATTGAACTCCTTCGCGAGATCCGGGAACTTCAGCGGATATATTATCTTTGTAAAAAGCTCCTTCTTCAGATCCTCCATTCCCACAACCTCCTTCAAGGATGGCCCTTCACCCTGCGATACTGTTAGACCCAATTCATTAAGGATCGCCGTGGCCTCATCTATAGGGCCCTTTTCCTCCATCTTTTTATCTGTCCTTATATTCATTTTTTTTATGGCATTCTCCAGAGAGGATATTTGCCTTTTCAGGACCTCCTGCTGAATCAGGTCCACACGCTTCATTTCATCCCTCAGGATTTTAATGGATTCTTCATAGCATGCAGCTGCCCTTTCCTTCTGACCCGATGATTCATATTCCAGTCCTTCCCTGAGGAGCGCACTTAGATTTTTTTTCCCGCTCAAACCCATTCACCTGAATCATTTATTATGGATTTTGAAAAGGATTGGCCCATTATGGAAATATATTCTTCTTCCGCAATGCTACCATATCTCTGAATGTTTTTTTTCAATTTTGACAGGGAGTGATAAACCTCATCTGAATATTCACCGCTGAACAGTAAAGCTTCCACAGGTAAGGGTGAATAACCCACTTTGCTCTCCTCAATCACATTCTTTATATTGAAACTCTTCATGATAGATTCCTTATAGGAATTAAAGGCCATGCTTTGCATCAACACGGACAGAGATATTTCATCGAAATGTATCCCATTTCCCATCAAGACTTTCTCAATTAAAGGATCTTCAGTTAAACTCTTCTCTTCCATAACTGGGAATAAATGCATTCCTGATGTTCTTATGGCAAAATCCTCAACCATATCTTCAAGAGGTATGCCAAGAATTTCATTTTCCATATTTCTGATCGTTTCCGCAGTGCCATAAATATTGGATATATGAAGCATAGCAGAAAATAAGGAGCTTGTTGGTCCGACAGGAAATAATCTTGCATCAATACCTTTCAAGATAATTCTCAATTTCCACAATGCATTCAACGAAAATCTTGCCCCTCCACTCAATAGGATAAGGTACTTTTCTTTATATCCATCCCCTTCATAATCCCCCAATGTAAGAGCTTCCAGTTCATTAAGAATTTTAATTACTGATTTTTCTGAACTCCTGCCAAATAGTGGAGCTGAAATTAAAAAAACCCTCATTCCTGTTAAACTTTCTACTTCAGAAATAATGCTCCTGATGCCCATACTGTCAGAGTGGATCATGATAGATTTCATACACTTTTCCTTATTAAAACTTATCTAAACTTTTGAAAAGCAATTTATATAAAGGTATTCCCATTAGGTTAAAGAGGAGAATCATGCAGGGCGATTGTTTATCGGGATTGAGAAGAGCTTATAATGAATCTTCAAGGGATTTTAATGAACTTTTAAGAATGGATCTTATATCTAAGAAAAGGCTTTTTGCTGAAATGGAGGGCCTATATAATTCCATGCAAAGTAACTGTGGCGAGAGCCTTTCATCACAGGTTTTACAGAGTGGGCTTGCAAATATTAAACTTGCCCAGCTCAAGGTTGCCCTTGCATTGAAGAAAGATATACAGGGCAAGACCATAAATGATTCAGATATTTCAAGGATTATTTCAAAGTTCACCGATGACGAATTTGATTCCATGGAGAAGCTTGACAGGTTTTCCAAGATAGATTCTCTAAACAGCGAATCCATAACCACACTGCTCATGAATAAGGATGATCAGATTTATAGACTCATAAAGGAGTGGTATGAAGACAACATGGAAGATTTCCTGGCTTCCATCGATCTTCTTTCAGGCAAAAATGTGAGAGGAGAAATATCAAAGGGTATGGAGGAGAAATACAGAACAAGATTTGACAAGTTGTCCGAAGGGATCATAGGTTATATTCAGAAAGATCCAGGGCAGATCAGAAAGATGTTTGTGAACTATGAAAACGCCATAAAGAGGGCAATGAACATTGAAAACAGAAGGGTTGAGGTAGAGAGGGAACTAAGGGAGCTGCTTTCATCCCAGGAACTTCTAAGATTGAATGATGAATTTAAGTCTGTACTTGCCCTTGCCCAGTCCGGGAATGTGGATGAACTCAGAAAAAAAGATATTGATTCCATGATCAAAGGTTTCAACGATTTTAACATTAAAATAAAAGGAAAAATCTCTGAAGTTGAATCGGAAATAGGAAAAATGGAAACCGATTTTGAAATGAAGGCAAATCCCTTCCTTAAGGACATAGAGAAAAAAAGGCTGGAGGCACTGGTCGAGGAAGCAAACAGTTCCTATCCAAACAGCGTCCTCACACCTTTAAATTCCCTACAGACCATAAAGGAGCTGACCATTGCCCTCAGCGGAGGTGCATCAAAATCATTTGATACATCCTATTCCGTATCTGAAGACCAGGCGAGACTCAGAAGAGATTCCTTTTTTGAATCCGTTCTCATATCACTTTCAAGGCAGGAAAATATATCTTTCTTCGTACCTTTATTTTCAGCGAATGTGAATATAAGGAAAAAGGACATGGCGAGAAAGCTCAGGGAGATGGAACAGAGTTCATCCGGAAAAGTACAGTCTGTTGGAAAAGAAATGATGGCCTATTTCAACATTCCAAGAATATTCAGACCGGATATCAGATTTGCCCTTGACCTTGCGTTTCTTGGCCATGACGAAACATTTCAGTCAACATCCAGGGCGGGAATTGGTATTGACCAGACCCCGGTAAATATCAGGGATGTTTCGGAACACTACTCAAAATTGCTACTCTCCGCATCAGATCTTAATATGTACATCATTTCCATTATAGGTTCACCCAATGGGTTCTCGCCCGATGTGATTAAATATGTGCAGAATGAGAGCAATTCAGGGCTTTCTGGGAGAACTGTATCCCTGATCCTGAAGGATACAAGGGACGGCAACATTTACTATGACAAAAATGATCCAACTTCAGCGGAAGTTGTGAAAATATTGACGGGTTCTGAGGATAAGAGCGAGAAAAATTATAAGGCTGTCAAGGAAGCCACAATGGCCGAATGCTCCATAACTGGAATAACGAGATCAAAAACAATTTGCATGGTTACGTCGCTCCCGGAGGATGATGTGATCATTGCATGGAAGAGAATGGAAAAGGAGGGCCTTGGAAAGTCTGATTCCGTGAATGGTGAAAATGTGTTCAGGGTTGCAACCAAGAACATGTAATTTTTCAGGTGGATCTAATGCTCTTTCTTTCTGGATCTGATCAAACTATCACCTATCTTGCCATTCTGGTAATGATCCTGTGGTATGCATCAAGAGCCTCAGTTCTTTCAAAATCAAATCAGGCAATCATTTCATCCTCTGACGTGTATTATAGAAGAGCAAAATCTGGATACACAAGAACCGGTATATGGATAATATTATCTCTCATTCCCTATTTGGGCTTTCTTTTCATGTTTGCCTCAGCAAGCTCTTCCCGAAGGATAGCACAGGCTGGAAGGGCCATGCACAGGACGCTTTCAGGTGCACCCAGAATCTATTCATTTATTGCATTCCTTACGGGTATAGGGATGTTTCTTGAAATTCCTCTGTTTGGGTTGACTCCCAATCTGGCCCTCAGCGATAATGCATATTTCCTCTTTAATTCCAGTATCATTCATGTATGGTTTCCCATTTACATAGCTGCTGCCATAATGGCACTTATCACACTTTCTCCGAGGGGTCTTGGCATATTTTCCCTGCTGGTGGGCATAATAATGGAACTGGTACAGGCAAATCTTACAGGATTCCAATCATTGCTTGCAATTCCATTCTTTATTGGAATACTCTATGTGGCTTCTGGATCCTCCATTAAAAGCAGGAGAAAGGAATTCATCAAAAGTGGAGGAAAGGTTACATCCCATACCCAGGAGATAAAGGTAGAGAAGAAAGAACCAAGACCTGAACAGCCCAGTGCTGCTCAAAATGCTGGAGATGTTAATATGGAAAACGAAGAACGTGTAAAAACTAATGTTGATAGAAGAATTGATCCGAGAGAACTGATCGCAATGGTTGGGCCCCCTGCATCAGGAAAAACAACATTCCTTGCGTATTTTTTCCACTTCTTGCCGGATATTGAATCCAAAACCAATCTTTCCATAGAGGTGAACCCCGGTATTGAACTGATGGAGGAATATTTAAGGAGAATAATATCCGAACATAAATTCCCTGAACTGACGGCAATGGATAAGATCGGGGAGGTCGTTTTCAACTTTTCGAGAAAGAAGAGGTTTGGAGTAAATTCAACCTATCTGAGGGTAAACGACATAGCGGGCGAGCGATTCAATACCCTGCAGGGCGGTAAGGAGAGAGTAAGGCAACAGTTGATGAATACCCGTTTTGAATATCTCCTCAGATCAAGAGGATATCTTATAATGATTGACTGCTCAACCTTCAGGGACTGGGCAACAAAGGATCTGGAATATATGAGGATACTGCATTCCATTATGACAGCAAGAGTGGAAAGAAGCACCCCAAGGATAGCCTTTGTGTTTACAAAAACAGATACTCTTCCAAGCGCAGTAATAGAATATTCTCCTCTTCAGCTTCTTGAGATATTGAAAAATACCAATGCCTATGTTAGAAAATATATCAAAAATCCCTCAGCATTCAAAATATATATTAAAACAGAGAGGGATACAGACGGTACAATCGTGCCTAAACTTGACGTTGATGTTGGTGGAAGGCTTGATATTAAATTTGACCCCCAATTCAATGACGGTTTTCTTTATATTGCCCAGTGGATTGCGGAGGTGGGTGGGATTTGAGTTCCATTGTAAGGGGATCACAGATCATATATGGTTGGGTTGAAAAGGGTTCAAAGAAAGGTCATCAGCTTGTCACAAAGAGCCCGAACGTGGAAGACATAGATATTAGTTTTCTTGATACCCACAGCCTCCCAGCTTCTCTTGACAACACCAGCTTCAGGGAATGCCGCAGGTTTTTTATGCTTCCCGATGGGAAATTTGCCTTTAACTACATTAAAAATATAGGAAAGGATACCTACGGAAGAGAGGGTGCACTTCTCTCACATTTCATCATATTTGACTTCGAAAATCTCAAGTATATTGGAAAAAATTTCGATCTGATTGACACTCTTTACCTTAAGGGAATAAATTCAGTGAACGATTTGTTAAAATTTAAGATAGGCAATGATTTTCTTGCTCTTCCTGAGATTAATATGGAAGTGGAAGAGGATGGGTTGAAAAAATTCCCTGAAGGAACCACAAAGGAGATGATTTTTCCTCTTTTGCTTTCAATGTTCTCTGGAAAAAAGAAACTTGTCTTGAGAAAGAACGATATATCTGATGCTACAGAAACTGTGACAGGCCTTGAGAACCTGTTCCCGGGGGCAATATGGTTTACCTTTTCAACCTATACCTATGACATCGTGAGTGACCATTTTGTTGATATAGCGGTTACAAATTTTGATGCAAGGATCGGTCCCGAAACTTATATAATAAATCTGGACAGATCCCCTTCCACATTGTTCTTTTCAAGGAACGGTTATTGGGAAAAACTTGAAACTGTAAAAAATGATAACAGTATTCTATGGCAGTTTTCCATTCTCCTTGAAAAATATGGAAAGGAAATACTTGAGTCTATGAATTCCAACATTGTAGAAATAAACCAGTTCAATACCATGGAGACCATGTTCGAACATTATTTAAAAATGCTTGCAAGCACATACTTTGATTTCCTTGTATCGGGGGAAATGGACATGGATGCTGGAATTAACGCAGTGGTAAATGGAATGGAAAGCAAAATGATCCTTTCAAGAAACGAATATCTGGAAAGAATAAGAGAAATCATGAAGGAAAATCCCAATAAGATCAATCTTTTAATCTCAGTCTATTTTGAAAATATCAAGAAATATGGAGAAATATCGGAGATAGCTACGAGAATAAGAGAGATAGTATCAATCATTTTTCAGAATTCCAGAGATAGTTCTGATTCTGAAAAGTTTGCTTCCCTGTTTATGGCCGATTCAAAACTTTATAAAAACGACATTATTTCTGGAGTAATCGCCAATGAGGCATTAAATGAAAAAAATATCCAGAAGAACGTCTCCATTGTTCTTTCACTCATTCCAGAGGTATTTGAGGAATGGTATAAGACTAAAATGAAGGAGAAGATGACCACAGGGCAGCTTGACAAAACTCTTGAACTCATGAGCGGAATCAAAAATGCTTCAAAGCAGATGTATTCCTTATATTACAGGGTTATAGAGGAAACCTTGAAGAGAAAGCCTGAAGAACTTGAGAACTTCATAGGCATACTTGAAAAATACCATAAATTTATGAAGGAAGAGGATGTCAATTCCATTTGTAAAATACTCATATCCGATCTTTCAAAATCAAAGATTGATGAAAGTGATGAATACATATTCAGACTTGAGAAAATAATGTCCTCAAGCGAATTTTCTAACTATGCCAGAAAGGAAGAAAAGAAAGAGAAAAGAGGCCTGTTCGGCAGGAGAAAGGAGTGATATATTTGGTAAAAAATAAGGAGAATCAGGATATAACAGAAGCTTGCCTTCTGGCTAAAAAGGAATTAAACAGGATGTTAAAGAGAAAAGATGTGCCAATGCTTACGAAAAACTCCATAAAGTTTCTAATACCCATATGCGAAAATACCATTGATTCGAATAGCTCAAGAGAGGTGCGCCTGGAAAATACCCTGATTGTTCTCAGAGGTCTCATATCTATGGGGTCAATTTCAGATAAATCCAGGCAAAGTCTAAATGAAATTAAGTCTAAATTCGAAACCGAAGTAAGAGATATAAAGAAAGACATGAGAATGGAAAATATAATAAAAATGCTTGAAAGTCAGGATCCGGAAAAGATGGGAGCAGGCATGAAGGATCTTGCAGACTACGCCATGGATGGCTTTAAGGAATCCATGATGCCCATTATATTTTCGGCCATAAAATCCCTTTCTTCAGAAAATGAAGATTTAAGGAGAAATGCTGCGAAATTCCTCTATTATGCGGCATCTTACAGAGAAAACATATTTATTGAGAATAGACCAGAGATCCTTGAGGGCCTTAAGAGCAGTGATCCTGACGTGAGAGGAATAATTGCACTTTCCTGTGCCAGAGCAAAGGATGTTGAATCCATCGATTACCTTGTGAATCTTCAGACAGACCATTCCATTGCAGACATTGGAATACTTTCAATTCCAGACTATATGATTAAATTTCCCCATAATGACAGAAAGGCAAGAATTAATGATATTGTGACAGATTGCGTGTATGAGATTGTTAATTCGAAGAATGATAGCACCCTATATATTACAAAAAGCATAAGAAAAAGCATAAAGGGCGACCCAAAGGCTGGAAGGGGGCTGACATTGAACATAGAAATTGTCCCGGTGGTTGATCTTCCTGGCCTTAATCTTGATTTTACCGGCCTTAAGGGCGCCTTTGATGTGGTGGGTGAAACATCCCTTAACTTCGATATACTTAAGGCAGGCGAGATGAAGCTTATCGACACAAACCTTATTCCTGAGAGATCCGGACATCTGAAGGGCACAATTAACTGTACAACACAGAACGGATGGAATGCATCCATAGATGTGGAGGTCATAGTGGAGAACGATGAGCCTCAGAAACCAATCAGGGAGGAAATAAAGAAAGAGAAAAAAGAAAATTCAGGAAAAAGGGAAAGCACTGGATCAACGGCACTGGACACACTCATTTCTGAAATCGAATCGGGAAAAACTTCAAAGGTAGTTAACGCACTCGAGGAACTTAAAAGATATGTGCCCAACGACAAAACCCTCAACGATAAAATATCTGCCCTCGCCATAACTTTATCCCTGAAGGGGATCGAAAAGGTTAGCAAAGCAGACGTGGACAGTGCTGTAGAACTTGTGAGAAATGTAAAGAGAAGGATGGATGAATAATCAGGTTCCTTTTTCTCCTTCTCCCGTAATTTTCCTTATAAGATCATCAATCTCTTTTTGTCCGGGGTCTGTGCCCTCCGAGGCTGAGGATGAGCTCTCCCCTGTCACGCTCTTAATTATATCCTCTGCACCTTCCCCACCTCTTGTTGCAAATTCATTCAGGGATTCTCCAAGTGTGGAGAACTGGTCTTCAAGCCTTCTTTCCAGATCCTCTGTTTTCTGGTTTATGGCCATTATATTTGACTCAATCTCTCTTGCCTGTTCATCCGTAAGCATTCTCTTTCCCAATTCGTTGTGGGCATCAGATAAGGTTCTGTTCATTTCCCGTTCATTATATACAAATTCAAAGGTTATCTCCAGATTATCAAGATAAAGGGAAAAGCTCTTGAGATAATCTATGGCACTTTTTATTCTTGTTGCATTTTGTGCGGCATTGAGCATGCCCTTCCTGTCCTTTATGGCCGCAGCCTTCTTTACATTATTGATCGCCTGTGCAAGCAATTGCTGCTGTTTTTTTATATCCCTGTCAACCTGTGATTTATAATTTCTTATTTTGCTCCTGGTCTCGAATCTTTTGTCCTCTTCACTTTTTCTTAATTTTATTGCCATGATATCATTTATAAATGTATACAAGTATTAATAAACTTTTCTTTACCTATTGAAAATTTTTTCCCACATTTTTGAGGAAATAGTGTTGCTTATGACATTTATTCAATCTTTATTTTCCATTGAACAGAATCTTCATAAGATCAATGTATTCCTTCACCGCATCCTTTCCGGCATCTGTAAGTTCAACCATCTTTCCGGGGCCACTCAGGGTTATTATATCCCTGGTTTTTATCAATCCATTCCTTGAAAGAGTTTCCAGATGATTGCTAAGACTTCCCTTACCCATATTCAGGGTTCTCTGAAGCTCATGGAATCTCATCCTTCCACTGTACCATATGGTAATTATTATGAGGAGGCGCTGGGAGGATTTCATCACAGGTTCCCCCAATTTCTGGGATAGCATTTTTATGATATCATCAAGACTCCTTTCATGGCCCTTATCATTCATTTTCAACAATCTCCTCAGGTGCCATGTAAAAGGCATACATTGCTGAAAATATCCACAGAGCCGTTACAATACTCCATAATGATTTTATAATAAATACAGAAATGGATGGATTCAAAACGAAACCTATGCTTGCAATTGAACCCAGGGATGCTGCCATATAGGAGAGGATTGCTACCCATGCCTCAAATGGAATCTTTATAAACATAACCCTGGCGGAATAGACCAGATAAAGAGAGAGCAGGAAAAGAAGAAAATACAGAAATTCGTCTATCCCACCCTGAAAGTTATGGGTAATTTCCGTGGTGTAAAAAATGGATATGAGGAGAAAAATAAAACCTGAAAGCATGGACAGGATGAAAACTTTCTTTGTTAGCGTAGTACCCTTCCAGTCATAGAAATTTTTTACTGTTCCAGTTACCATCAACATCTTGGCAGCTTTTGTGAAAATTCTTACGGATATGAATGTTCCAACTATTATGGCAGCTAAATCTAAAATGACTGAGATGTATTCTGCGTATATCCCTAATGATTTGTCTGCACTAATTTTGGGAACAACCACAATGAATGTTAAAAACGCCACTGACCAGACTGCATAATATGTTCCCCAGCTTCTCCTTGTAGCATATTGTGAATATAGAATTGAACTATATTCTATTTTTCTGAAGTATTCCCTTATGCCATCCCCGTTGTTCAAATCTGCCTTGCCTCCTCAGATGAAACCGGCCTTATTCCGAAAACCATCCATGCGAACAGGATAAATAGAATGCCTATCCATAATATTAAGCCAATGCCAAGATATATGGGATTTAAATTTGGACCTGAGCCTGTGGATAGAACTGATGATGGGTAAGTTCCTGAATAGGAATAATAGAAGAGCCCTATCAGTTCGGTGAAAGGATTTGAAATGGCCAGCCATGTTGGAAGTCCTGAGCCCAGAATGATGAAACCGAATATATATGAGAGGATTGTTGGCACAAAACTTATGAAACTTATATTTTTAAGAGAGAAATGATTGTTCACAATAAGGAGCAAACATCCTGAAATGAGAAACATAATGATGCCTCCTGCAATCTCTACAAGTATGGAATAGTAGGGCAATTCTGGAAGAATCAAATACCCGGCCTTAAGGCTAAAAAATAATACAGAAAGAGCAAGCATTGCAGAACCTAGAAGTATTCCTCCTATGGAAACTGCAAACATAAGGGAAAGTGTAAAGTTCCATCGAGTAAGATAGGTGTACCGGAAGGCATATCTTATGGCGGAATTTCCATAATAAAGGGAAAATGCAACCGTTGTGCCAATGGTTGAAAGGGAATAAAGGGCAATCAGGGCGAACCATGTGGATGTGTACTCAAGATTGAATATCTTTGTAGCCGGCTTGAAGCCGAAGGCGAATGCCCCCATAATTAGCCAGAAGAGCATAAACAGGAAGCCCCAGAATAGAAGATTTCTGTTTGTAATTATGGCCCTGGCATAGTATTTTCCAATCATAGGATCATCTCCATGACCATATCAAAGCCCGAAACATCTGACATTTTGAGATCCCCGGAATCAAGTGTAATCGAGATATCCACCGAACCTGTGTTTATAACTTTGATGGCATTTTCCCTTTTACCTGAGGAGAAATAAAGCCTTTGCAAATCCTCTGTAGAAAACTTTCCATAGAGATTTCCATTCAGGATGAAATAAAGAGACCAGCCTCTTAACCTGTTAACAGACATGAATTCGTGGGTATTCAACAATATTTCGCCCTGGAAGTACTGCAGCCTGTCTAAAAGTTTCATTTTTCTGGGCTGATCGATACTTTCAAAGGGCTCATCGAGAAGAATTGTTTTCGTGCCTGACCCCATTGCCATTATATTACAGAACATCTTCTGTTCTCCTGTGCTCATTTCATGCATCTTCTTATGTATTATATGTGAAAGATCAAACTCATCAATTAACTCTAGAAAAACATGTTTTTCTGAATGGAACAACTCTGCATAAAGTGAAATGATGTCTCCTGCGGGTATATTCATCATTCTGTAAATCTCCGGAAGGTTGGCTGAGATTTCAACCATATTTTTCATATGGGTGAGATCCCTTTGATTTATTCTGATCTCCCCGGAAATGATATGAAGCATTCCGAGAATTGTCCTTATCATTGCAGTCTTGCCAGATCCGTTTGGCCCAACAATAACCGCCTTCTCTCCATTCAATGTAAAATTAATCCCTCTAAACACGTTCACATGGGATGAACCAAAGAAACCTGCTGTCATATTCTTAATTTCAATCATAAACATATATTATTTCTGAATATAAATTATGAAAAAGAAGTTCAGATACTGAACTCTAAACCTTCTGGATATATCTTTCCATAAAATCATGGTATTTTTTCATCTGTGAATCTGTTATGGAAGGTGTGGATGCCTGCAAAGCTCTTATAACATCCTCAGCTGTTACAGGGCTAACCTCGTTCATTTCCACGGCCCTTGAAAAAGCATACTCTGCAGCTGTTCTACAAACATATTTAATATCTGCTGCAGAAAATCCTTCCGAAATCTGGCCCAGCTGCTCAAAGTCCATATTCTCCTCGATCTCAAGATCTTTCAGGAAAATATGAAATATTTCCGCCCTTGACTTACTGTCTGGAGGTGGAATAAATATCCTGGTGTCAAATCTTTCAGGATTGAGCATTGCCTCATCCACATCCCAAGGATTGTTTGTTGCAGCAATAATTATGACACGCCCATCATTCTTCTTCCTGAGATCTGTCATCTGTCTGAGCATCTCCGGAACCCCTCTTTTCATATAGGATGAATTTATGGATGTTCTCCTCGGAGCAAGGGCCTCGAACTCATCGAAAAATATGATTATGGGAGCATGTTTTAGGGCCTCCTCGAAAAGGCTCCTTATGTTTTTCTCAAATTCACCAAATCTGCTATCGAGAATGTATGATGGGGTTACTGTGACCATTGGATAGGATATTTCGTGGGATATTGCCTGAGCAATGCTGGTTTTTCCTGTCCCCGGTGGACCAAATAGCAAGATATTTCTCCCCGTAATTCCATACCTTCTTGCCATTTCGGGGTTTTCCCTTGCCTTTATGACTTGCCTCACAATGATTTGTTTGACTTCCTCCAGGCCTGCTATATCTTGAAAAGTAGTTTCATAAATGGTTGGATGAAGATCAACAATAAAGCCATTGGATTCACTATTTTTCCCCGCCTTAAGGTATTTGGAATAATCGGCCTTTTCAGTTTCCTTATTGCCAGTTCCTTTTTTTATGGATTCCTCCTTCTTTGAAAGGAAGTCCCTTCTATCCAGTGCCCTTTCTGCAATTTCCATAAATCTTTTCTTACTTTCCACACCCATATTTGAGGATTTTCCCAGAATGAGCTTCGATATATTCAAATATATTTTCATTGCCTCATTAGCATCTGATTCCTCCAGAGACTTTGCTTTCTCTAGCATGGATTGAATTTCAATTATAAGCTCCCTCTCTTCCTGTTCTCCCATGTTGATACGTGTCCTCAAAAGAGTATCAGGATTCCTGATCTCCTTTCTCTATATCCTTCATTCTCTCCCTCAGGCGTTTTTCAACGTCATCAATGTCCCTGGAAACAACCTCAGGATCCCTTTCCTTATCATCCTTGAGGCTTTCAGGTATGCCAGTTCCTATATCATTTAAAAGACCTCCAAAGAGGTCTCCCACTCTCTCGCTTTCCTGGATTGCCTTATCAAGCTCATTCTCCATCTGACTCATCCATGCGGGAGTTACCTGTCCCTTTGACATTGTTTTTACAAAACTCTTCATTGCCTCAGAGAAACTTCCCATAACTGAAGACTGATCCTTCATCATTTCCATATCTTCAACTACAAGGATAAATGATCTTATTTTTGATGCCTGATCCCGGAGTGCCCTTGACTTTTCCTGGAATGTTTTGCTCAGAGTCAGGTTCCCAATATTCTTTGCCTCTGTAGCCTTTTTCTCATACTTTTCTGCCATGGTATCACACTGCTTTGCATGAGCCTCAGACTTCTTTTTGAGCATCTGAATGTTCATCTGGGTTTCAATCTCCAGCTCTTCCCTTGATTTCCGATTTAGAATGCTCATGATGTCATCACATCTCCATCTTCATCCTCTTCCCTGTCCTTCTCCTCCTTTTCTTCCAGATTCATAAGATCATTCTCCTCCGGGTCCCTTATTCCCTCAGTCTTTCCATCTTTCATTACGTCCAGATAAACTTCCATAGATTCAAGGTTTCTTTCAATCTCCTTTCTGTTCATAAGGGAATCCTTTGTGGCCTTTTCAAGAATTTCGAGATTGCTCTTTTTCTTAAGCGTCGAATCTATTTTTTTAATAAATTTCGTTCCCTTTGCAAGATCCTGAATGGAATATATGGATGACAGAAACTTATATCTTAAATGAAGTTCGGAAAGCCTGTTTTCCCTCACACTTAACTCATCGCTTGCCCTGTTGAATTTTATAATATCTGTATCTTCCTTGCTGTCCTTAATTTTTGCAATTTCCAACTTAAGCCTTTTTACTTCGTCTGATTCCATGCTAATCATGACATATGTGTCCTGCATGTTTTTCCTGACCTCTTTCATTCCCTTTCTTCCCAAAAATTTTTTGCTTCCATATTTTGACCATAAACTTGCAAGATTCAGAGTCCATTCTTTCTTAAAATCAGAGGTTGGCTTATTCCTTAACATCTTTCCAATAATTTCACTGGCATCCCTATCCATAATGCACCTCAGTTGCTTGCATATTTATCCTTCCATTCGCGATATTTTTCAAGCATTGTTCTGTCAGAAACAGGTTTTACCTTTCCAAGGGCATATTCAAAATCTTCCTGAAGAATATCAGTAATCTTGTATTTTATGGAATTTCCAGATTCTGAAACGAGTTCATCAATCCTCTCCATTGCATCCCTGTTGGCTCTTCTCAACATATTTCTGATCGCTTCTGAACATAAATAGTACAAATCTCTCCCAGAGTAATTTTGGGTCATTTCAGAAATCCTTTCAAGATCTGCCTTTACAGAATATCCCTTTTTAACCGTATTTATTTTCAGTATAGTTTCTCTGGTTTCCCTGTCTGGAAGACCAATAAATATTTTCTTTTCAAATCTGGATAATATGGCCTGATCAAGATCCCATGGTACATTGGTTGCAGCAACAGTCATAACAAATTCTTCACCCGTTCCAAAACCATCCAGCTGACCCAGGAATTGTTGAAGAACAGAACCAGAACTTTTATTTCCATCATCTCTCTTTTTAACAAGGGATTCTATTTCGTCAAGGAAAACTACAGAGGGCGATCTTTCTCTTGCAACGCTGTAAAGTGTGCTCACTATTCTTTCCGAGTCACCCACATATCTTGAAAGAAGTTCAGATATGGTTACATTGAAAAACGTGGCGCCTATGTTTGTGCTTATGGCCTTTGCGATTGTGGTTTTTCCCGTACCTGGTGGACCAAATAAAAGTATGTTCCTTAACTTTGGAACCTTGACGTCCCTGCTGGGCGTTGCCATTGCAAAAAATACAGCCTCCTTAATGACGTTTTTCTCCTCCTCAAGGCCGCCTATCTGATCCCAGCGCACATCTGATTTAGAAATGAGCGATTCTATGCGTGACCTGAATTCTCCCTCCATCTTTCCTATCAGGCCTGAACTTTTTCCACCCTTATCTTTTTTTGGCATGTCCCTATGGGATGGTGAACCAATGGATTTTTTCTTTTCCTCCCATTTTTTTATGAGTTCTTCATATCTCCCTGAATCGTATTTATCTATCTTTTTAAGAAGATTTAAGTTACCAATTATGGACTGAATATATGCCCTTGCCTTTTCATAATTCCCCTTGTTTTCCTCTTCCTCCTCACCTTTTATGTCAGAAGTCAATATTTTTTTAATGTTCTCAATCGTGAGGTAGTCTGAATCCATGGGAATCACTCTTCTTCTTTATCCGTATCACTTTCCTTTTCCTTTGACGATGTTTTCTCTCTGTTGGGTGAAAGGTCCTCCCTGCTCCTGTCCATCTCTCTGAATATCTGCATGTACTTATTTTCCTCACCCTTCTCCTCTTCATCCAGTGCAGAAACGTCATCAATGCTTGAAAGTACGGATTCTCTCTTTTTCTGGCTCAGTTTTTCAGCGGATTTACTCTGAACCAGGAGAGTTTTAACCTCTGCAGGGTCCATCATTTCAATAAGCTGATCGGGAAGTTCAGTCTTCCGTGATTTAGCACTTTTGATCTCCTGAAGAATCCTTATTGTTTCCCTATAGGATTTCATTTTTTTGTCGATACCCGATATATCCTTTTCGATGAACTCAAGCTCATGGGCTATATTCATCCTTCTTGAATCCGAAGCTTCCACACCCTGTTTAAAAAGTTCGTCATATTTTGCCTTTTTACGATCCCTTTCCTTTTCAAGCAATGTAAGATTGGATTCGGCCTCTATAATTAATTTTTCAGCCTGTTCAGGGGTCATTGATTTTACATCCTTACCCTTGTTTCTGTTAATAATCTTCATTTTAATCACTACAATAACATTAACAAACCATATAAATGTTACAGAATATGGAATTTATCCCTTAAGATATCCTATGACAAATCCTACCCCAAATACAATAAAACTTACACCTATAGCACCAATTGAACCAATGCTGTGAGCTGGAATCACCTTTTCTATGTTTGAAATTACATACATAATATGGTCCTTAACATCTGCCTCAAAGGTTGAGAGTGAAGTCTTCGGTACCACCGAATAATTGATATATTCACCAAGCGCAACCGCAATAATAATTAAAAGCACTGACCATACACCTTTCTTAATTCCAAGACCGAATAGAATCCCATCTACAAATATCAGGGCAACCTCAACTATAGGATTGGCCAGGATTGTTCCCAAGTCCATATGTGTTTATGTACCTTAAGCATATATATTTTTTGATACAGAAAAAAAATATATGTTTAAATACAGAAATAGAAAATTCTTAATAAGCGTGCTGATTTATTCGATCTTCAATGTTTTTAAGCCCTTGATTGGTAACTTTACCGTCAGGACTCCATTTGCATACTTTGCAGCTACAGGGGAATCCATATCTATATCCACAGGCAGTTTTATTGATTTAAATACCCTGGTAGGTCTCTGATCGAGGAACACATTATTTTCCTCCTCTTCCTTTCTGGATGCGGATATTTCAATAGAATATCTATTTGCCGTGACCTTAATATCCTTCTTTTCAAACCCTGGCATATCTGCCTCAATTACAAGTTCCCCACCGGATTCATACATCTTCACTGGAGGATACAAAAATGTCAATACTTCCTTAGCTCTGTCGTTCACATTTTTCATGAATTCATCTGCCATAAATTTCAAAGGTCCATACATCGTTGCCATAAGTGATTATCATTAAAGGTTATTTAAAGGTTTTTTAGTTCCGGAGAGATCAAACAATTTCTTTTTCCAGTACTTTATTGAGATTTTCTGAAAAAAGCTGGCCAACAGTTGCCATGAGGTCATAATAATTTTTCTTTTCACTGTTTGGCGGTATGCGTTTCATTAAGGGATCTATGACTCTTGCCCTCAATTCATCTTCAAGCATCCATCTCAAGCCCATTTTAAACCTTTTTTCTCCAATCCTGCCACTTTCCCTCATGAAATTTCCGTGCTTTGCCATAAGTGCAATGAGAGACTGGTATGTTGTTGGGTCCTTTATGGTGGTTCCAACAACTTCCCTCTTAAAAGGTCTGGCATCGTCCATGGCAAGGGTATCTTCAATATCCTTCATTGCAAAATATGAATCTGCCCTGTCCATTTTGTTAATAACAAAGAGATCTGCAATTTCCATTATTCCAGCCTTTATTGCCTGAACCTGGTCTCCCAACCCTGGTCCAAGCACCAGTACGGTTGTATCTGCCAGATCCATAACATCCAGATCTGCCTGCCCGGCCCCAACCGTTTCAACAAAAATTGTGTCAAAACCTGCAGCGTCAAGTATGGCCGTGGAGCCTATGGAAGATTCTGACAATCCTCCTCTTGCACCCCTGTTTGCAAGGCTCCGCATATAAATGTTTTTGCCACTCAATGATTCTTGCATCCTTATCCTGTTTCCGAGAAGTGAGCCGCCCGTGAATGGACTTGATGCATCTATGGCCAGAATGGCAACCCTGTGGCCCATATCTGCCATTTTTGATGAAACATTCCCTATCAATGTGCTTTTCCCTATTCCCGGCGGACCAGTTATCCCTATGACCTGTGCCTTTCCAGTGTGATTGTATAGTTTTGAAAGCATCTCCTTTTTTACATTGCTATTTGCGCCCTCAGCATAGGAAATTGCCCTTGCAATGCTCCTGCTATCCGATTTAAGAACGCCCTCGACAAGACTTTCGATATCCGCTTAAATCACCTTAGTTTTTTGAGCCTTGCCTCTTCAGCTCTCCTGGTAACGTGTTCTATTATGACTGAAAGAGGTGTGCCTGGACCGTAATTTCCCGAGATTCCCATGGCTTCAAGTGATGGTTTGTCTTCATCCGGAATTGTTCCCCCTCCAACAAGGGCAATATCATCAATTCCCCTCTGTTTCATCAGATCTGCGACCTTTTTGAATACTGTCATGTGGGCACCATTCAATAAACTAAGGGCCACCACATCCACATCTTCATTAACTGCAGTATCAACCACCTCTTCCGGGGTTGGAAGTAGACCTGCATAAAGCACCTCCATTCCCGCATCACGAAAGGCCTTTGCAAGTACAAATACTCCCCTGTCGTGTCCGTCTATACCTGGCTTGGCCAAAAGAATTTTAATTGGTTTATCCTTAAACAATGACCGGTTCTTTCCATCCACCATATATTTCCCTTCCGACATTTGATATCTCCTCTATTGTTGCATATGACTTTACAGCTTCGATAACATAGGGCATTATGTTCTTATTTTCATCGAGAAAAGCGTTCTTGAGATCATCCAGCGTTTTCTTAACAAGTTTCTCATCCCTTTTGCTCTTTACCTCTCTCAATCTTTCCAGCTGCCTCTTTTCTGCTTCCTTGCCAATTCTTAGAATATTGAGAGGTTTCTCATCTTCATCCACGTATTTATTGACACCAACCATTATCTCTTTCCCATCCTCAAGCCTTTTCTGCCTCTTGTATGAGGTTGCGGCTATTTCCCTCTGTATATAACCATTTTTGACGGCCTCAAGAATTCCCCCCATGGATTCTATTTTATCGAAATACCTCATTGCCTCCTCTTCCATTTTGCCTGTCAACCACTCAATATAATAGGACCCACCAAGGGGATCAACTGTGTCTGCTATTCCAGTTTCCTCTGCCAATATCTGCTGTGTTCGGAGAGCAACCTTTACAGCATCCTCAGTTGGAAGGGCCATGGCTTCATCATACGAGTTTGTATGCAGGCTCTGGGTGCCCCCGAGTATGGCAGCCATGGCCTCCACTGTAGTCCTTATTATATTGTTAAGGGGTTGCTGCCATGTAAGGCTGTATCCAGATGTTTGCGTATGGAACCTTAACATCATTGTCCGTGGGTTCTTTGCACCAAACTTTTCCTTAAGAACTGTTGCCCATATTCTTCTTGCAGCCCTCATTTTTGCGATTTCTTCAAAAAAGTTTATGGACGAATTGAAGAAAAACGATAGCCTGGGAGCAAACTTATCCACATCCAGCCCGGCTTTTTTACCCATTTCAACGTAATAGAAACCATCAGCGAGAGTAAATGCAAGCTCCTGGACAGCACTTGCCCCCGCCTCCCTTATATGATAACCGGAAATTGAAATATAGTTCCATTTTTTCGCATTTTCTGTGCAGTAAGTCATCATGTCTCTTATTATCCTTAAATGGGCCTCAGGGGGATATATCCATTCCTTCTGTGCGATATATTCTTTGAGTATGTCTGCCTGCACCGTACCTCCAACGTTGTTTAGATCCAGCCCCTGCTTCTGTGCTATGGCAAAATACATTGCGGTCAGAACGTGAGCAGGGGCATTTATGGTCATGGATGTGGTGACCTTTGAAAGATCGATGCCATCAAAAATAGTTTCCATATCCTTCAGGGTTGTAACATTGACACCACATTTTCCAATTTCCCCTTCTGACTTTGGATTGTCACAATCATAGGCATATAATGTGGGCATGTCAAAGGCCACACTAAGGCCGGTTTCACCGTGAGATATGAGATACTTCAACCTTTTATTGGTATCCTCAGGTGACCCAAATCCTGAGAACATTCTCATTGTCCACAGCTTTCCCCGGTACATATTGGGATAAACTCCTCTGGTAAAGGGGTACTCTCCCGGCAACCCTGTTATATCCTCCATGTTTTGAGGGAGATCTGTTTCCGTGTAAAGATCCCTGATCTTTATTCCCGAGGAGTTTTCGTAATCCCTGTATACAGGATTTGTCAATTTCTCCCAGCTTTTAAGGGTAGTTTCCCTCCACTTTTTAAGCCTTTCATTCTCCTCTTTGCTATACCTCCTTTCAATCTCCTTTAATTTCTCGTGATAATAATTTGTTTCGTCATTCATACTATGGATAAAGCAATTAAGGCTTATATTTTTTAAGTAAGTTTATTTTGATCTATTTCAAACTTAAATATCTTAATTGCCATTTTCATATTCATCCTCAGAAAAATCTGTTTGCCAGAATCTATCTCTATTTTCCATGATTATTGAAGGCACCTCATTCTCATCTAACCTTCTCAAGTATACCCTATTTCCAAGATTTCTGAAAGAATGGTAATCAAATGGTTTATTGAGAATCTTGAGCCTTTCTGCGTTTGTTTTTACGCCCATGTTGACTTCTCTCTCTGTCTGTTCTCTCCACTTTTGGCTCATTGCATCCTGTCTTCTAAGCGTTCCAGTATGCCATACCTCACAGCATTCATAAGGCTTGCTCACCATGTAATGGGGCTTCTCACTTATTCCAACTTTTCTCAACCCAAATCTCACGTATTTTTCCATATTTTTCCTCAGTTTCCATTCATTGTGGATTAGATCTCCACCGTCTCCCTTAAAATCACGATTTCCATAAGAAAGACGGAAATAATAGGATGGAAACATGTCGTTTATTATTTCAGTTAGGGGATTTCCATATAGATTCCTCATCTTAATCGCATAGGCCCTTTCCCTTTTCAACTTTTCAGTAGATATCCTCCCATTCACAAATTCATCTATATCAAGTGCAAGTTTCCAGTCTGTATCCAGAAGATGCTGGGCCTCTGTTTTTCCCCTTATATAAAAATTGAAATCCTTTCTGGATACTTCGTCTATCTCACTCACAATTACATTTTCCGGCACATTTAATTCAAAATTCCCGTACTTGACAAGGGCAATCTTATCAAAGAATTTGGAATTCCATTTAAGCCATAAATCCAGTGGATAGTTTAGTTCTTTCCAGTCTGAGGTTGCAAAGGCATATGCCCCTATCATAACCCTGTAATAACTGACCTGTTAAAATAACTGAGCAAATTTTAACTCCATTAAGGTAAAATGAAGTCTCTTTCGACTAAATTAAAAGTCCCACAATCTTAGGTTAATTGCTTATTAAATAAATGCTGTCATCCTTATTTAAAATCTTACGCTTAATGGTCTTGGTATCCCCTCTCTCTGGCAAACTTAAGGAATGTTTTGATCCAAAGTTCCATATTTCCTATATCAAACCTTTCCCCGTTGATTATCTGGCCATATATTTCGTATTCCTTAGCCATGGCATTGATGGCATCTGCCAGCTGCATCTCCCCATTCTTTCCTGGCCTTACATCCCTTAAATATCTGTATATCTCCTTTCTAAAGATGTAAATTCCTGTGATTCCCATATTGCTTGGAGTTTCTTCAACAGATGGCTTTTCAACCACTCGCTTAATCTTATACAGATTTTCTGATATTTCCTCCCCGTCTACAATCCCATAGTTTACCACATCTTTTAAGGGAACATTTTCCAGTGCGATAATCGATTCCCTTATTTTGTTGAAAGAATCAATCATCTGGGATGTAACTGTACCATCAGATCCTGATCTGTAAATTGTATCTCCCAGAAGGACTGCAAAATCCTCATCATCTGTGAAATGTTCTCCGTATGATAGGGCATTGGCAAGGCCAAGCTGCTCCTTCTGCCTCACAAAATATATATCCGGAAGATCATAGATGCCATAAATATCCATTTCTTTATCCAGTTTATGCCTGTCAAAATAGTTGATTATGGAATCCTTCCCATATCCAACGACTATGAGGATTTCGTCAAGACCTGATTTTATTGCCTCTTCTACCACATAATGTATTACGGGCCTGTCCACAATTGGAAGCATTTCCTTTGGCTGTGCCCTGGTCAATGGATAAAATCGCTTTCCCATTCCCGCAGCTGGAATCACGCATTTCCTAATTCTGCCCACCGAGACCAACCCCATATGCAATATGGTACTTTTCCACGTCCATAATTCTCCTTAAATCGATTATGGTTTTATCATGAATACCGCTGAGAACCTGTGAAAAAACTGGCCATTCAGTTGCAACAATAAGAACATCTGAATCTCTGATTACGTTATTTATATCATGCTCCACTTTTATGAGGTCATTTGATTTTACAGCTGGATCATATGCCATTAGATTTTTGTATCCCCTTTTCTTCAGCTCATTTATTAGTTCAAGGGATTTGCTTTCTCTCAGATCATCCGTATTATCCTTGAAGGAGAGGCCAAGAATGCCTATCTTTGCCTCATGATTATTCCATATGTTTTCAATGTTTTTTGCGATGTTTTTCACCCTGTTATCATTATATTCTATGGTAGATCTAACAATACTCAGATCCAGTCCATTGTCATTCCCAAAGCTAAGAAGGGCCTTTGTATCCTTGGGAAAACATGATCCACCATAGCCCAATCCCGCCTTCAGGAATTCCGATCCGATCCTTTTGTCCAGGCCCATTCCTCGTGCAACAATATTAACATCAGCACCAGGGATCTTTTCACAAAGATCGGCCATCTGGTTAATGAAGGATATTTTTGTTGCAAGAAAGGCGTTGCTTGCATATTTGATCAGTTCCGCATTTTCATTGGTTGTATACAGCGTTGGCGCATTGGTGAATTCCCAAAGTTCACCAAGCCTTTTGATATTTTCTCTGCCACCGATTACAACCCTGTCAGGGTGGATCGTGTCATGGATTGCTGTTCCCTCTCTAAGGAATTCAGGATTGGATATCACATTTGAATTTATTGATTCACTCAGTTTTTTTGCAGTTCCTGGAAGCACAGTGCTCTTTATCACAACAGTTATATCTGGATCAATTTCATGGATTCTCCTGCCCGCATCCATCACATACTGTGATACCATCTTTCCATTTATGGTAGGAGTTGGCACTGCAATGAATGCAAATTCGGAACCTTTTACACTGTCATATTGGGATGTAAAAGTAATATTTTTTACGTTTCTTCCTATGATATCTTCCAGGCCTGGCTCAAATATGGGCATTCTACCCTCATTGAGCATATCTATCTTTTCCTGATTCACGTCGATGCCCACAATCCTGTTTCCCCTGTCTGCCAGAACTGCCGCGGTTACCAGGCCTACATAACCAAGGCCTATAACAGATATTTTCATTAATTTCCACCCTCAAACCATTTTATTGTCTTCAGTAAGCCGTCCTCGAGGCCTACCTTTGGGTTAAATCCAATCAATTTTCTTGCCATTGACGTGTCGGCTGATCTTCTGAAAGGATCATCTGGCCTCGGATCCTTGTGGATGATTTTTGATTTTGAACCTGTCAATTCTATTACTTTTCTTGCAAGATTTTCCACAGTAATCTCCTGTGATGCCCCAATATTTATTATGGAACCTTCAAGTCCTTCTTTAGTTATAAAGTTCCAGGTTGCTTCAAGCCAGTCCTCAATGTAGAGGAACGATCTTGTCTGTTTTCCATTGCCAAAGATAATAATGTCTTCATCGTTCAATGCCCATTTTATAAATCTTGGTATTACCCTGCCATACTGCCCATCCTCCCTTATCCTTGGACCATACACATTGAATGGCCTCTGTATCCTTGTATCCATTTTGTACTGCCTGTGGTATGCCATTATGAGAGCTTCAGAAAATCTTTTGCCCTCATCATAACAGCTTCTTATTCCATTTGGGTTTACATAACCATAATAGCTTTCTGGGGTTGGTATGATCTGAGCGTCCCCATAAACTTCGGAGGACGATGTATACATGAATACGGAACTATTTTTTCTTGCGATTTCCAGTGCATTCCTTGTACCAAAAGAATTTGATGAGATTGTGTCTATGGGATGATCTATGTAATCTTCAGGGGATGGCCTTGCTGCAAGATGCACCACAATGTCATATTTTTCATTGCTTAAGAAATCCTCTATTTTTTCTTTAATTAAGTGCACCTTTTCCGGAACATTGATTTTTTCCATTGTGGAGAGATCATCAACAACCGTAACATCCATTCCATTTTTAATAGCTTTCTCAGCAAGATGTGAACCAAGGAAACCATTTCCTCCAAATATGAGAATACTTCTATTCATTGTGTGTATATGGAAAGGAAATACTTATTTGTATTCCCCTAAAATAAAACGTATCAAGTTCATTTAAATTTGAATTTTAAGGATTTAGAATGATTTATTAACTTTTTACAACATTATGATTTGAATGAGCACATACCGGATATCAGTTTCTGAAGGATATCTTTACCCTTCTAATAAAGAAGAAATGGACAAAATAATGGACAATTACAATTACAGATTTACTGAGAAATTTGAGAATAAGGAAATAATAGGGGTTTTGGTGCCCCATGGAAAGATTCAGAATTGCGGAGAATTGGTTATGTCTGGCCTTAAGAGTTTGGAGTTTTCCCATAAGTCTAATTTTCTTATTTTAGGAACGAAACATAACAGTTCATTCCCCATAAACTCCTACTATGATGGTTCACCTTTCCAGGCCCATGGAAGGCCATTTCCTATATATTCCAGGGGAATAGAGATTATAAAAAACAACCCATGGATTCAAAGAGACAACTTAAGCCACGAAAAAGAATATTCCATAGATTCCATCCTACCGTACCTCTCCCGGGTGAGAAGGGACGATATTGGAATACTTCCCATACTTTTGGGGAGACACAATATTGATGATTCGCTTAACATTGCCAGAACATTTAATGCAATAAAAAATGAAAGTATTATGATAGTATCAGCTAACCTGAATCAGTATGAAAATAAGAAAAATACAGAAGAAAAGGATAAAATATTGCTGGACGCTTTTACCTCTCTCGACGTGGAAAGGTTCCATGTGGTTGCAAAAGAGATTAACCATACAGGTTGTAATCTTGGGGGTATGGGTGCACTTATGGAAGCCACAAGGGTTGCAAGGGGAAGCATCATGATAATTCAGCAATCCATAAAATGTTACAACAGCTATGGCAACGAAAGGTGTACAGGATATTCAGCCATAGTTAGTTATAGGGAACTCTAAATTTTTGCATAAGTTTAATGAATTGCCTGAGTTTCCCTGATTTTTTTACAAACCCAGCCCTCTGGCCTTACCATTTCCATGACAGGCATGGAGTCGTCATTCATCATTTTGTATACAAAAATCTCCTCCCTGCTGTTATGCTCAACCAGTATTTTGTATATCTCTGTTAGATACTTTTGTATTTTATCAAGCTTTCCCTTTTCAATGTCAGAATGTATCATGGAAAATAGCCTCCATAGGGCAGCATGTTCAGTCTGAAATCCGGCAATTTCTAATCTCAGGTTCTGTACTTTGTTCATGGCTGGAAAAATATATTCCTCTTCCTGAAACATGTGATTCTTAAGATGGTTTTCGAGCTCATCCATCAGATCTAAATCGAGTTCGCCTTTTTCAGCACCATCAATAATTTCTCTCATTTTCATTTGCTCGATTATATGGTCATCCTCGAAATCCTTTGTTATCTTCATATTGAGTTTGAATATAATTTATTAATAAATAACCTTAACCTCATATTTAAGCCAAGCCTTTATCCACTGTACTATGGAAAAATATTTAAAGGAAAATCGAACTCCGGCTGCAGATTTACAATTATTTCAGTCTTCGTGGAATCCATTTATCTTTTTATTTCTTTAAACTTCCCTTTACAGATTCATAAACCTTTATTGTCTCTTTTGCCCAATTGTCATATCTTCTGACCCATTCCTCCAATCCATCCTTCCTGGGGCTGTGTATGGAATTGTAAAAAGATTCCCTGTCAGTATAGTAATATGCCCTGTCATTCATCATCTCCCTGAATACAGGGATGTCATTTACAACGGGCTGAGTATTCAAGAGCATTGCCTCAAGAGGAGGCAGCCCCTGCCCCTCGTCCAGACTGTTGTAAACAAAGTAATCTGCATTTTTCATGTAATCGCCGACGGTAACCTTGTCCTGATACCCCAGGTAATAAACATTTTCCGGCTTATCCCTCATACATTTCTCATAATAATCTTTGTAAACGATGTTTCCTATATGGTAAAGTGACACATCTTCCTGACCCCTCATGTAATCGTATAAAATATCGAATCTTTTCCTCACTCCAAACTCACCCAGAGTAAAAAGGTGAATTTTTCCATCGTCTGGATAGGGATTTTTTCCACTCGTCTCTGGTTTCCTTACTGCACTTGTTATAATATGTATTTGATCTTCATTTATGAAATTTAACAGGCTTTCCTTTACAGTTTTTGTCTGGACAATGACGGTCTTATCCTTAATTCTGCGAAGGGCACTTTCATAGAACATCTTTAGCCCCGGCCTCAAATTGTAAATATCCGGATATATCAAAGGCATTATATCATGGACAGTAACCACGTTTGTTTTCTTGCTCAATAGCCAATGGGATGTTGAGTGTACAATGTCCGAACTAAATCGCTCGAATTTCATGAAAAACTCCTGGCTGACCCACCCTCCAACTGGTTTTCCCCTTATGTTTACCTCGATCTTCCTTACTGGATGCCTGTTTATCTTAATTCCCTCTTTCTGAAGGTCATTAATAAGATTTGTGGAATACCTGTAAATACCGTGCATAATCTTACTTTCAGCATAAATTATATCCACTTCCATATGTCCGTGTATATTTATTTTGATATTAAATTTAGGCAGATCGACCCTGCTGAAGAAAATTACGATCCCCATCTAAGGATTAACAGGCTTTTAAAGTAGACTGTTTAAATTTCCACGCACAAAAAAAGGAATTTTTTAGATCAAATTTAAAACGCCCCTTTTAAACTTACAAAGTTCTAATCCAGAAGAATACAAGAACTGACCATGGAAGGCCTAAAAAGGATTAAATGTAAAAAATATATAATGAAGGGAAAACTCAATGCCCCTTCCAAGAGATAAATTAATAGTTTCATTCAAAAGTGGATCCATGACATACGTCATAATTTCCATAATTTTTCTTTCAGTTGCCATAATAGTACCAATATATGTATATCCCCATTTCTTTCTTAGTTCCTTCCTTAACCTGCTACCCTATCCCGTAATAACTGCAATTGTAATCGCCTATGATATCTCAAGATATAGAAGATATGCAAGGATTGAAATTTTCAAAGACAGAATTGTAATCAATTCTGCCGGGAAGACGAACTCCATACTGATTAAAAATATTGATAAGATTGAAAGGGTCGAAGAGATAAAATCGAACCTTTATGTTATTGAAACAAAAAATGGAATGAAAATAGGAATATTTGACAGACGCCTATTCTTGAAGGGTAAAACCATTATTCAGATTCTAAATGAACTTAGAGGGACTTCCTAATTCATCATATTATGGCAAAAGATACCAGAATCAGGAATTCAATGAAACTTGGATCACCAATGATTAAATAGTATTCGATCATGAACGTATGGCATATGTCAATACATTATGTCAATAATATTTAAATACAACTTAGAATATAGAGTATGGATGAGATATGATTTCAGATTCAAAGGACATAAAGATCACCTTGAGAATTTCTGAGGACGATCTTGATGAAATAGACTCATTTTTGGAAAGTAATCCAAGATATGGAAGCAGATCGGAGTTTCTTCGAAACTGCGCTCTAAATTATATTAGCAACAAATCAGGGAGGAATAAGGGAAGTAATTCAGATTCAGTAGCAATTTCAAGAAAGCAGAGAGAGTTAATTGAAAAAATGGTCGATTTAGGATATTATTCTAGCGAAGAAGAGGCTATCAAGTCCATAATCGAATATGTTTTTGATAATGGTATGATTAAAACAATTTTTGAAGATAGAATAAATAAATATGGGCAGATTGAAAAATCACTTTTCAGGAATTTGAGAGATGAGGAAGAGAGGACAAGCAGGGAGAGGGTGAGGTTTGATGAATAGTACTAAGATGGATGAGGTAGTTACAAATATTGTAAGGAGCAGAAGCGAGTCCTATTTTGAAATATATAACAGCACAACGGTTGTAGTAATAGGTTCAAACATGGAAGGCATATTTGAAAAAATTGTAGATTTAATAAATGGAATGGAAAAAAACTCAAGGATAGGAGTATATACGATTTCAGAAAAAAAATCAGATAGAAGTACTGTACTGAACGATTATGCCGGAATGGATTATTTCAAATACAACACAGAAGAGAAAAATTTGTATGGCAAGGACTTTGTTGAAGTTCTGGATGAAAACGGATTAATGTGCCTGGATGATGAGGCGGAAAAAATAAAGGAACCTGATCTGAAGCATCTCAGATTCAGGCAGCTGATCTCGGACCAGGACTTCAAGAGGGCAGCAGAGATAGCGGCCAGCTATATCGATTCTTCATGGAATGTCATAATTATAAGTGATTATTCTGACAAATTTTCTCTGGATTTACATTCCACGCTTATTTCCAGGATTCCCGAGGCTTTTGGAAAATCTACCTCCATAGTGTTTAACTCAAACAATAGCAGGCATTTGAATCATATGGAAATTTCTGAACTTAGAAATATTCAGAATGGTTCAAGAAAATATATCAATGTCAGGACAAATGATATTATTACATTGGAAAGCCCTCTTCTAAAAACGAACAGAAATGATATTGATAACAAGATATTTAAGGAATTTAAGAGTGTACTGTCAGGAAGCAAAAAAGTTGTTTCCTGAACTTATCTTATAATCGATTTTTTTACCTCATTCAGGGACATTGTGCGATCGCAATAATGGCACCTAAATTTCAACCCATCCTGCGAGGATTCTCGTGTAAATGTAGTTGTTACAGGTTCCTTGCTGTTTGTCACGCAATTCTGATTGGAGCACTTTATAACACCCACAACTGTTTCAGGAATATCCACCGTGAATTTCTGTTTTATCTCATAATCTGATATTACATTTATGGTTGCCTTTGGCGAAACCAGGCTTATTTTATCAAGTTCATTCTTTGCAAGTTTCTTTTTTTCAATTTTTACGATGTCTTTTGTTCCAACCTTTCCACTGGGAACATTCATCAATAAACTCACGGTCATTCCATCCTTACCGCTTATCTTAAGAACTTCAAGAACCTCAAGGGCACTTCCTGGCTCTATATGATCTATTACAATCCCGTCCCCAATTTTATTTATTCTTAGAACCTTCTCATCACCCATTTATCTCACCCCCAATATCATGCTAATTATGGCCATTCTCACAAACACGCCGTTCGAAGCCTGTGTAAAATAGAGGGCCCTCTTATCGCTGTCAACCTCCGGATTTATCTCATCAACCCTGGGCAATGGATGCATAATTATGGCACTTTCCTTCATCCTGCTGACAGTTGCCAGATCAAAGGAATAGGATCCTATAACTTTGGCATAATCATTCATATCCACAAAACGCTCTTTCTGTATTCTTGTGACATAGAAAACATCGCTCCTGTTCAGGACATCTTCAAGATTGCTAATCTTTCTGATATTTTGCTGATTTTTTATTCCTGATAATACATGTTCCGGCATTTGTAATATCTCTGGAGATATTAAGTTGATGGCGTTTTCAAATCTTGACAGGGCCTTAATCAGAGAATGCACAGTTCTGCCATATTTGAGGTCTCCAACAAGACTGACGTTAAGGCCCTCTATCCTTCCAAACTTTTCCCAGATTGTGAAAAGGTCAAGAATTGTCTGTGTGGGGTGCTGACCGGAGCCGTCTCCACCATTAAGCACTGGCACAGAGGAAAATTCCGATGCCAGCCTGGCGGCCCCTTCCATTGGATGTCTCATTACAACAATGTCCGAATATGATGAAGCCATTCTAATTGTATCGGCAATGGTTTCCCCCTTGGAAGCTGAACTTGATTTTGCCTCTGAAACGGTAATTACGCTTCCTCCCAGCCGATGCATGGCACTTTCGAAGGATAGCCTTGTCCTGGTGCTTGGCTCAAAGAAAAGTGTGGCCATAATCTTCCCATTAAGTTCGCTTAAGACCTCCCCCTTTGACACTTTCTTCTTATATTCCGATGCAAGTTTGAAAATTTCAAAAATATCATCGGTGGCAACGTCGTCAATATTTACTAAACTTTTACCCTTAAGCATTAAAAATTATGATGTTTCATCATTATTTAAATATATGGAAACCAGCATATTTCATCATGGAAATGATAATCCCAAATCTAATTTTCCAGCAAAACTATGATTTTTAGCCTTATCCTCTCATGAGAGTTTCCGATCCTTCGAGCCTCACAAAACAGCTAAGGAATGCCGTATGCATAATTCCTGTGGATGATGGCCTTGTTGCACCTTCCCTCACAATTATCTCCCTCTTAATAATTTCAAATGTTTCAATGTGCATGAAGCCATTATTTTCATAAGCGGAGACGGCTTTTTCAACCTGATCATAGTTGGGTAGATATGTTACGATTCTTCCCCCTGGTTTTATATATTTTTTCTGATTGTTTGCGCTCAGCCAGGGATCGGGAAGATCAAGTATGGCAGCATCAAATATTTCCCCCCTTCCGTCAAAGTCATGAAAATTGATTTCTAAAATCTCAATATCCCTGTTCAGGGCGGCCCTTACATTTTCCTTTGTAATATTTATGGATTCTCTGCTCTGATCTATACCCAGATACTTTCCATTTTCTGACACCATATTCAAAATCATGTATGTAAGAAAGCCTGAACCTGTTCCACTCTCAATTATCCTTGAATTGTCCTTAATATTGGCATACATTGTCATTACAGCTGCGTCCTTGGGGTCAACAATCTGGGGCCCCCTTTTTGCATAGTGTCTGAACATCAATGGAGACTGATCAAGAACAACATACTTCAAACCATCTAATTTTATTGTAGAGCCTTCCTTAAGAATGATACCTGGAGAAATATCAATAACCCTTTTGCCCTTGATTATTGCATGCCTGTTTTCATCATAAATGGCATTATCCCCATTTCTACTGTACAGAATTTTCAACGACCTTTCCTCCATAATAACCAAAAATCACATCGGATACGTTGTTTCCCGTGGGGCCAGTCATAATGAAGGTACCTGATTTCATTGCAAGTTCAGCCGTATTGCTAGAGTCAATATAACTCTGGATTTCCTTCATATCCAGTGTTTTTCTCAGTTCTTCGTCCACGATAAACCCTGCCAGGCCACTGTTTCCGTCTGCCCCATCTGTGGCGAATGAAATAAATGAAAAAATTTCGTTTGAATCTGAATTCTTCAATATGAGAGAGGATAGATAGCTGTTTCTTCCACCCTTCCCCTTTCCCCTTACCCTTGCCGTGCTCTCACCGTGGGCCACAAACCAGAATGGTTTTCCTGTTTCATTAAATTTGGCTCTAAGTAAATGCATAATTTCAGGCGCAAGTAATTCCACATCGCCCTTAATTATCTGCCCAAAATTGAATCTGTCCTGCTGGACAGGGAAATTATTAAAAACTTCCTCGGCGTACTTTGAACCTGAAAGAATTATGGAGTATTCCGGCATGATCCTGCTTTCCTTTCCGATTTCCATTTCGTCGCTAATTCCAAATTCTTTTTGAATTGAATCCGGTATGTCGCCAATCACTTCAGGCTTATAAAATGGATTTGAACCGATCGTGTATATTTTATCATCCGGAACATCCGATATGGCCAGGATTAAAACTTCCCTATACTTTGTTTTATATAACAGTTTACCACATTTAATCTTTGAGACTCTGCATCTTACCGAATTTGTAATGTCAATGGAGAAGTTTTCTGTTATTAATCTCTTCATTATAAAATTGTATTTTTCAAGTGAAATTCCATCTGCGGGTATTTCGAATAAGGAAGAAGACCCGCCAGAAAGGAGGTAAATCAATTTTTCAGCTTTGTCTTCCATTAGTTCGTTATATATTTTTAGTGATGATTTTAGGGTGTCCTCATCAGGATAGGGATGGTTTCCGTGCAGGCTGACATAGCCTTCTGGATCATCTTCCCCAACAGGGGACAGGCATATTGCCTTGGAGGTTTTTTTCAATATATCCTGTTCTATGCCTCTGCACATATTTACTGAAGCTTTTCCTGTGGCAAGAATGGAAAAACTTGAATTGCCTATAAATGACCTGATTTTTTCAGAGCTGTTTTTTACAAGAATGGAGGGATTTAAGGTTCTTAGGCTTCTTTCTATGATGTTTTTTAATATATCTCTTCTTTCCTGAAATGAAAATGGCATAATGAGGGTTAATTTTCCCGTCCTATTTGAGTATTTAGATGGCCATTAAACATAGCAGTAAAAACTCATAACTTAGATTAATTTATTGCGGAAGAGTACTCTAAATTTTTTCGCTAAAAACATTAGAATGAACTAAAATTTCACTTTCAAAACTACATATAATTTTTATTTTATGAAATATCTTTCAACGATGACTGAACTGAGCATATTGATTGAAGGGTTTAAAAAAGGTGAGGTTGAGGTAATAGATACAAGAGATTTCGATTCCTATTCATTGAGGCATATTCCTGAAACCGTTCTGGCACCATTCTACGAGAGAAGATGGCCAGACGAGATTGCTGAATACCTTAAGGGAAAGAAGGGCGAGGTACTCTTCCTTTCTGATAGTCAGGAAAAAATGGAAAAAATGTTTAAACTATTGAAAGAAAGAGGCCTCAATCCACAAATTGTAGAATATGATAAATTTCTGAGAGATGGCAATTTTAAGGAGGTAGGAATGGAAAATCTTACGCCTGAACAGTTTGCTGACAGGATAGAAGAATTCACAGTAATAGATGTGAGAGAGCCCTATGAGTGGCAGGGCGGATATATCGATGGAGCAGAACTGATTCCAATTCAGGAGCTTTTCAGCAGTTACAAAAAGCTTTCCACCGATAAAAAATACGCAGTAATTTGTGAACACGGAAACAGGAGCATTTATGCCGCCATGTTCCTTGCGGACAAGGGATTTAAGGTAGCCAACGTGGAAGGAGGAATGAACGAACTTCGTGGAAGGGGGATTGTCTAAAAAAATTATGGTGGCGGTATATACTCAAGATCTTCCAGTATTTTTGAAATCCTTTCCCTAATTTCTCCTCTGCTCAGGGAAGGATCTGGTCCGTTTATCCCTTCAATTATGGCAAATATCCATGTTAAAAGGGTGAAAAAATAGAGGATCATTATGAACAGGGAAGTACCAAAGGTAAAAGATGGGGATAGAGTATTGAAGGTCAGCTCATATTCAAGAAAGAATAGGAAAGGGGATAGGGACAGAGATGCAATGGTTCCCCTGTTGCTTTTATAACTTCCAATTATCCAGGCAATCATCAGAAAAGCGCTTAAAGATAAAACAAAAGGTGAAATTTCTGGAAGGTAGGCCGGTATATATTTTATTTCCCATATGATCGTAAGAAGGGAGAAAACCAGCGGAATAAAATATAACTTCAAATAATCACCTTATTAAATTCAGGGCTATTTCCCAGTCCCGATCTTCTATCTTAAATTTTTGTATGGCTCCAAACAGATCCTTTGGCCTTTTTAACAGATATTTATGTACCATATTGAACTTTTTCCATGTATATTGTTCTTCTGTTGAAATCTGACTTTCCTTAATTAACCCGCTTCTGAATCGAATATATGTCTGAAGGATTATCTCCAGGCTTGAGATTGTTTTAAATGCAACATCTATTTTTTCCTTCTCCATATTTGCATATCCCTTCATTACCTCAAGATTGAAATATGCAGATGAAAGGCCCATCCTTATTTTTGCCTCTTCAAGTCTTAAGTAAACTCCAAATATGTCTTGCAGGTTTGAGCTCCCGGAAATAATTTTGTTCTTAACCCTGTCACCCGTATTTGAATATACCCGAGCTGCCCATTGATGCTTTGATATATATATGAAAAAACGCTCTTTCCAGGCTTCAATCCTTTCGACCTCCTTAATCCTTGAAATATTATTGAAATCACCATCAGAATATTCTGTCCTGACGTTTCTATATACCTTACGATCTTCGAATACAACTTTTTTTTTCGATTCCATAAGCTTGCTATTGTATATTGCACGCTCATTGGGATCCATAAGGACCCGGTATGCCTCGTTTAACTGTGCAGCCATTAGAGACGCTGTGGAAATGTTATTCCTGTTGAGGTCTGGATGCCAGATTTTTATGGCTTTCCTGTAAGCTGCCTTTATCTGATCCTGGGTCGCATCCATCGGAATACCCAGCAGGGTATAATAATCCATTACGATTGTAATATGAAGGATTTACATAAATTCTTTGAGCAGGATAGGTAAAGGAGAGATTATAATTAATTGTAGATTTATTTTTAAAATTTAGATATATAAATTGCTGAGCTGCTTGGATTTTTATTGTCCCATTATTCAAATTTATGCCTTCCAATTAGTATTTGCAAATTAAATATCCAAATGAGTCAATTATATTTGGTTTGGCACATATTAAAATCCTTTCTAACTGAAAAGAAATACAAAGTTGGTTATGGCGTTGCTTGAGACTCGAGGTAAGGTAAAGTGGTTGGGACTTTCTAATTCTCAAATGCCAATATATATTTTCAGATATTTATCAATATTGGATTGAATAGTCAGTAATTTGAATGAACATGATTTTGGATCATTTCAATCTTTAAAAGGCATAAAAATTTTCTAAACATATATAATAAGCACAAATAATGCGGTGGAGATTGATAGGTGTATTAAATATGAAATGCCCTGTTTTTTAATTTTTTTTAGATAATATCATCCTGTAGTGTATGTTATTCATAGGGTTATTCAAACCTACTTAATTTCACCTTTGCGAATATCATCAATTAATTCTAATTACGTTTCTAAATTATGGAACACAGATATTCTGGTCGCAATCCTTACAAGTATCTGATCTTTCTGTACTGGAGAGTCTTGGTATCCAACAATATCCACTGTTATTAAGTAAATCTCATTTTCAATGGAAACAAACCTGTGGGTTATGGTTCCTCCAGTATTGAAGGTAAAATCTATCAATCCTTTTTGTAATTGATAATGTCTTCAACCTATATATTTTGAAAAACTCTGTTGAAAAATTAATATGCTGCCCGAATGAAAAATGGACCAAAAGCCTCTTCCTCCTGTAATATTTATAGAAAATCATTCACTGTCACCTTGGGAAAGATTTTTGAATCTGCTACCTTTTGATACAGGGTTTCAAGAAATTAAACCTTAACTCCGTCTTTTTTACATAGCATGTCAAACCGCAATTTTTGATTATCTCATGGAAATCTTTAGTTTTACTAATTGAGATTATGATTGTACCCCCAATAATATTTATACGCATGGTGTGTATGTGCACATGGAATGAATAATATTCCTGAATGGGCCCTGAAATACAAGACCAGGAGTGTTTATATCGGAACGCTGGAAACAACTACTATTCATACAGGGCCAAATCAAGGATTAAGGGAATGAATGATAGAATTATGCCTGCCTTAATTATGGATATATAATTCGATCTTCCCAAAAGAGTATTTTTGAAATTTTTTCTTCCCTTATCATTTCATGAATTTTGGAAACCAATTGAAGAAGGGTGAAACCAGATATAACAATACCTTAGATCTCCAGAATTACATAGAGAATTATCTAATAAAGATGCCCTGCAAGACTTGCACCTACAATGAAAAGCATGGCAAAAGTATATGACAAATATATTCCCATGACGGTTTGAAAGTATAAAAAAAGTGTACTTGCCAGTATAAAAGCCAAAAGGAAATGTTATGGATTATTACTTAGAGAGACAAGAACTTGCTAATTGAAACTGGAATAAAAATCCAATCTTTCTTTCTAAAACAATTGACAAAAGGAATGTAAGGAGAAGAAAAAAACTTATGAATAACAATATTTTTCTTTAATAATTTAAGGAATCTAGTTCCATTTTTAAATCCTCAAGCCATATAATTTGAAAAGCAAAAATTAATGGTCTCTGTAGCATCTCAACAATATGCACGCAGATGTTGCATTTATCCATCCTCCAAGTATATATGACTTCAGGAAAAGAACCATTAAATCTGGGCCCATAAGTGATGTCATACCTTCTACACCAGTTTTTGAAATGTATCCTGTGGGATTTATCAGCATGCTTGCATACCTTCGAAGCCATGGCCTAAGTGCAAGGATATGTAACATTGCATCCAGGATGGTTGACTCAGATAAATTTGATGTGGAGAAATACATCAGATCTATTGATACGGGAGTGTTCGGCATAGATCTTCACTGGCTTCCACATACCCAGGGTGCAATCAGCATTGCCAGAATTATTAAAAGAATAAGGCCAGATGCCAGGGTCTTGCTGGGGGGCTTTTCAGCTTCCTATTTCTGGATGGACATAATGCAGCATCATCCCGAAATTGATTTTATTCTGGTTGGGGATTTTCAGGAAGACAATATGAGGAGTCTTCTTGAGAAGTTGCAAGGAAATGGTGACCTCTCGAATGTTCCTGCGCTTGCTTACAGGAATGGAACCCAAATAAAGAAGAATCCCCAGAAGATAGGAGAGGATCTGATGAAAAATGTTAATCTTGATTATTCTATCTTAATGAAAAACGCCATAAAATATGGGGACGTTAAGGGGCATATTCCCTACAACGACTGGATCAACAATCCAGAAGCGGTGACTCTCATAGAACACGGCTGCCAGTTTAACTGTGCATTCTGTGGCGGATCAAATTTTGCCTACAAAAACAATTTTTTTATTAGATCTCCAATATTTAGAGAACCAAGGCAAGTCGCAAGGGAAATCCAATCAGCCTATGAGGTACTGGGAGCCCCAGTATTTGTGGTAGGTGACATTAATCAGGCCGGGCCAAAATTCTACGAAGGATTGTTTAAAGAAATAAAGGAGATGGGGATTGATGTCCCTCTTCTGACGGAATATTTCAAACCCCCTTCAATGGAGTATTTACAGAGCCTTTCAAGAACATTTCCTGATTTTACTGCAGAAATATCACCTGAATCTTCAAATCAAAAAATAAGAGAAAGGAACGGGAGGAACTATACAAATTCAGAACTTGAAAAGAGCATATCAAATGCCGAATCCTTGGGATGCAGGAAGTTTGATGTATACTTTACTCTTGGTATTAGCGGCCAGGATAGAGATGAGTTACTCAAGGATATTTCTTATGGGAGAGAATTAATGATAAGGCAGAAAGAGAGGCCAATGAAAGTGTACACATTCATTTCGCCGCTGACGCCTTTCATAGATCCCGGATCACTAATATATGAAAAGCCCGAAGATTACGGCTTTACCATATTTACAAAGACCATTGATGGATATTACGATCTTCTTGACAGTGGTAAAAGCTGGGTGGATTTCCTGAATTATGAAACTATGTGGATGAAAAGGAAAGATATTGAAAATAACACCTATATGGCGGAAATAGAGATGATGAAGGCAAGGATTGAAGCTGGCTTAATTGAAAAATCTTCGGGAGAGGGGATCATTGAGAATATAAGGAATTATGCTGAGGGAAAGGAATACAATGCAAATAAAAACCTCAACTCTCACCTTTCCTATATAAACAAGGATCTGGAATGGTCGAGAAAACATAAAATTACCAAAACATCCATACTTGTATACTGGTATTCCAGACTCAATAAGGTTGAAAAAGAGTTTGAGAAATTATGAATAAAAGCAAAATGTTTATAATGAAGAACAAATTTACTTGCAATGACCTACGTACCAGATGGGGCACAGATACTGCTTGATCCAGTGGGATACTCCATTGAGATGTCCAGGAGAAGAAAGAGCATGAGACCGGTAAAGATAGAAATTGAAGGCGATAACCTGAACGAATTGAAACAGACAAATGAAAAACTAATAAGAACACTTGCAGAACTTCAAAACTATACCAGAGTAATGGAGCGAAACTTTGAAAACCAGAAAAAGACATTGGCAATGGACATAATAAGGGATATGTTGCCTGTGCTGGACAGTCTGGATGCTGGAATTGCATCAAATAAGGATGTTCAGATCCTGGAAAGCATAAGAAAAAATATCATGTCTATTTTATCAAAATATGGTCTTAAGGAGATCGAGGCAGAGGGAAAAAAGGTAGATCTGAGGCTTCACGAGGTTGTCGGTGTCGTTGATGGGGAAGACAATGTAATAGCCCATGAAATTCAGAAGGGATATCTTTTGAATAATGAAGTAATCAGGACATCGAAGGTTATTGCGCAGAGAGGTGAATAAATATGGGAAAAATTATAGGAATTGATCTTGGAACAAGTAATTCAGCGGCTGCAGTTGTACTGTCGGGAAAACCAACAATTATACCAAGTGCTGAGGGTGTATCCGTTGGTGGCAAATCATTCCCCAGTTACGTTGCATTTACAAAGGATGGCCAGCTCTTAGTGGGTGAGCCTGCAAGAAGACAGGCCCTACTTAACCCTGAAGGCACAGTATATGCTGCCAAGAGGAAAATGGGGACCGACTTTAAATACAAAATATTTGGGAAGGAGTACACACCTCAGCAGATTTCTGCCTTTATCCTGCAGAAGATAAAAAGGGATGCGGAGGCTTTCCTTGGGGAGACTGTGACCGATGCAGTTATAACGGTTCCTGCTTACTTTGATGATAACCAGAGGCAGGCTACAAAGGATGCGGGGACAATAGCTGGACTGAATGTTCAGAGAATTATTAACGAACCGACTGCCGCATCCCTTGCTTACGGCATAGATAAACAGAACCAGTCATTGAAAATACTTGTGTATGACCTTGGGGGAGGAACTCTGGATGTTACCATAATGGAGTTTGGTGATGGAGTCTTTGAGGTAAAGTCTACTTCAGGTGATACAAAGCTTGGCGGAACAGATATGGATGAAGCCATTATAAAATATATAGCGGATGATTTCAAGAGGAAAGAAAATTATGATTTGCTGAAGGACCAGAAGGCATACATAAGGCTTAAGGATGCTGCTGAAAAGGCAAAAATAGAACTGTCATCCACACTTGAAACAGAAATTAACATACCCTATATTACAGTGGTTGATGGCGATCCAAAGCACGTGCTTGTAAGGTTAACCAGAGCAAAACTTGAGGAGTTGATTGCCCCCATAGTGGCAAGATCAAAAACACCTCTCGAAACTGCCCTGAAGGAGGCTGGCCTTGATAAATCAGGCGTAGATAAGATAATACTTGTGGGAGGTCCTACAAGGATACCATACGTAAGAAAGTATGTGGAAGATTTCTTTGGCAAAAAGGTAGAGGGAGGAGTAGACCCAATGGAATGCGTTGCCATAGGGGCATCTTTACAGGGTGCAGTTCTTGCCGGAGAGATCAAGGATATTGTCCTACTTGATGTTACACCCCTGACCCTTGGAATAGAGACCCTGGGAGGAGTTTCAACACCCATAATTCCTGCAAACACAACCATACCCACAAAGAAATCACAGATCTTCTCAACGGCCTCAGACATGCAGACAGTTGTTACAATCCATGTTGTTCAGGGTGAAAGGGCAATGGCAAAGGATAATGTTTCCCTTGGTCAATTCAATTTGGAAGGTATACCGCCTGCACCGAGAGGAGTGCCACAGATAGAGGTTACCTTTGATATTGACGCCAATGGAATTCTCCATGTCACAGCCAAGGATAAGGCAACAAATAAGCAGCAGTCCATATCTATTGAGGCAAAGAACAAACTTAGCAAAGAAGAAATAGAAAAAATGAAAAAGCAGGCTGAAGAATTTGCCGAAACAGACAAAAAGAAGAGAGAACAGATTGAGAAACTTAACCTTGCGGAGAACATAGCATACACGGCTGAAAAGACATTAAATGAAAACAAGGACAAAATAAAGAAAGAAGATGAGGAACCAATCAGGGAAATAATAACAAAGCTCAGGGAAGCAATTAAAAACGAAGACACAAATCAGGTGGACGCACTCTCCAAAGACCTGAGCGAAAAGATACAGAAAATTGGGGAACAACTTTACCAGAGCGGACAGGGATCACAGTCCGAAACACAGCAAAACAATGAAGATGGTCAGCAAACTGACGAAAATGAGGACAATACAGAAAGCCAGGCAGAATAAGGGGTCGGTAAGAGTTGGCAAAGGATTACTACGAGATACTGGGTGTCCCAAGGGATGCTTCCCAGGAAGATATTAAAAAGGCATTCAGGGCTCTGGTTAAAAAGTGGCATCCTGATGCCAACCCAGACAATAAAAAGTTAGCCGAGGAAAAATTCAAAGAGATCGGAGAGGCCTATGAAGTCCTTTCAGACGAAAATAAAAGAAGAATTTATGATCAAACCGGAAAGGCGGACTTTGGAAATGGGCAGGAAGGCTTTAACTGGCAGGATTTCAGAAATAATTCAGACTTTTCAGACATCTTTGATGAGATATTCAGAAACTTTGGAGGAGGTTTCGGCGGAGACTCTTTCTTTGGTAGTAGGAGGGCTGCCCAGCTTGATCTTTCTGTCGAAATTGAGATCACCATGGCGGACTCTTACAATGGCGTAAAAAGAGAGATAAAATATAGAAGGACTGTGGACTGCGACGTATGCAATGGCACAGGTTATGAAGGAAACGTAAAGAAATGCCCCACATGCAATGGCACAGGGCAGGAAAGGATAGCCCAGCAACAGGGTATGTTCAGGTTTGTCAATACAATTACATGCAGAACCTGCGGGGGAAAGGGCTTCATAGGAGATAGAAAGTGCCACCAATGCCACGGCTCAGGAAAGAAATCAATTGTGGAAACGAGGACAGTTGATATTCCTGCAGGTGTTACGGATGGGGCAAGAATTGTCTTGAGGGGACTGGGAGACAGCGAAAAAAACAATACAGGAGACCTTTACGTTTTTATCAGGGTGAAGCCTGAAAGGGGCTTCAGAAGAGTTGAAAACGACCTCATCATCTCAAAAACTATAAGTTTTCCTCAAGCAGCGCTTGGTTCTGATGATATGGTTGAATTCTTTGACCAGAAAATAGAATTCAAAATACCCGCCGGGACACAGCCAAACGATGTTATAAGAATAAAGGGCAAGGGATTTCCAAAAATACATGGAACCGGAAGGGGAGATCTGCAGATCAGAATAAATATGGAGGTACCAAGAAAACTTACACCTCAGCAGCGTGAATTGATCGAGAAACTTCTTGACGAGCCAGTACAGAGAAAGGGATGGTTTGGCAAGTAGTTGCCTATCTCCGATTAACTCTCATATTTTATATGCCAGCCTTGGGCAATATTTTAATAGTTAAACCAATTACAATGTTTGATGAACCTAGAGGTAGCATTCGATAATTCGCCCAGTTCTATTAGAGCAATACAATATGCAAAGAAATTTGCTTCCCTATGTGACATGCTTACTGTAGTTTACATAAACCCAGGAATTATCAGAACTCCTACAGGCGCAGATACAATTGTTCCTGAGGCCGTTTTTACAGATCAGGAAAAGTTTGCGGAAAAGGTTGAGGAATCCCTGAAGGAACTCATGAATGATACGGAAATGAAATATGAGTTTGTTAAGATAGATGCAACAGGTGATGAGGTTGCAAAGAAAATCATTGATATTGCTGCTGAGAAGAAGGTTGATTTTATAATAACTGGAACACGAAAACTTTCTGGGTTCAGCAAATTCATTTTAGGATCTGTAAGCTCGGAAATAATCAAGATGGCCAATATTCCTGTCCTCGTTGTGCCTCCAGAAGATACAGGGCAGTGAATGAGGCTATATAATTTTTCAAAATATTGATACAAATATAAGCACAGCGAAGAATGCAATTATAATATATGCAATATATCTGTTAATGTTACCATTCATGAAGAACCTTCCAAACTTTATTGAAAACTTTTGAAAGAGTATGGTCATATCCACTATGGAAACCCAGAATATATCAAAGGTCCTTTCGCTGTATTTTCCGTTGCGCCTCTCCTCCTTAGAGTTATAAACCTTCTTCAATACAATCCTCAGTACATTGGAATAGGCGAAAGAGTTCATATTTTCGCCCTGTTCTATACCCCCGTTCCACATCGGGATTGGCCTTCTATTCCTGCCAGCAAATATGGAAACGATTAGAGCCGTGATAGATATGAAGAGAAGATCGAATATGGGGGATACAAACCCGAAGAATCCACCTGAAATAGCAGGGGAATATATGAGAAATGGATAGGGTATGTCTTTCAAAGTTGACAAATATATGATGGATTGGGGAAGACCAAGAATCTTTCCAGCCACACCTGAGTACAGATAAATGAAAGCAGGAATGAGAATTGATATGGATAAAACCAGAGCTCCTCCTGCAGCAACCGGAAAATTGATCCTGCTTAAATTCCGATCTTTTTCCATTCTTCCTGCCATGAAATAATAATATTTTGTAAATGTGGGTATGGTAACGCCTGCACCAAGGGCTGCAAGGCTGCCGCTGATAATTGCCACAGTGGAAAAAAGTTTTAAGTTTACTGCACTGGCTGAAATGAAGAGGGATTCAAGAAGAAACCATTCTCCTATACCTCCTCCTATGGGTATGAGACCCATGAGGGATATGAGGCCGATGCCAGACAAAAACCGGCTGTGTCTGGAGAGATAACTTTTTTTCACTGAGCCTATTTCATGATGATCAGAGATACCGGATAAAATAAATATGGTCGATTTTGCCCAGGCGTGAGCAGTTGCGTATATGAATATGCCAAGAAGAGTAAATGTATATACATAGAAGTTTCCATAATATCTCCACGAAATCAAGATTCCAGTAAGAAGAATCATGGCACCAGAATTCTCCACAGTGCTGTAAGCAGGGAGCATTTTGGAGTTTTCAGATGAAAGTGCAAATAAAGAACCGAAAAGAAGTGAGAATGAGCCAAAGATCATTAAAAGAAGACCTATAATGAGATCTGGTTTTGCAAGGATGGAAAATGTGAGAATCCCATAAAGTGCCAGTGTTGTCATTGAAGCACTGAAGAGTATGGAACCGGAAGTGGGGGCATTTCCGTGGGCTATGGGCAACCACTCAACCATTTGCAATGGTACCATTCCCATCTTAAATAGAAAACCGAGGATTATGACAATGAGTATGTATGGATTACTGAAACTGTGCGTTAGACTAAGTGAACCTGTTTGAACAAAGTATGCAGCAAAACCTGCTGTTAGAAATAATGTGCTTAACTCCCCAAAGACTAGAAAGACAAAGGGTGGGTATGATTTTGTATCCTTTTTGAACCCGATGAGCAGATAGCCACTTATGGACATGGATTCCCAGAAGAGGAGAAACAGGATTACATTCTTTGAAAGTAAAACTGAAGATATGGAAAACACGGTCAGATTTATGAAAAATGCAAGTTTTCTATCCTCAGGCATATAATAAAGGGAAAAGAGGTAAACGAGGAAAAAGGTTACAGATATTATGATTTCAAAGGTTGCATTGAGCTGCCCAAAATGAATCTTAAAATATCCAGCTGAATATGAATTAACTGTAATTTTGCCTGCAACAAATAAAGCGCTTATAAGGACAACGAGGGCGGATATTATGAGGCCTGAATAATAGGATATCTTGGGCCGGAAAGGAGAAATTAGAACAGACAGAAAGGGAAGGACAAACATCAAGAAAATAAGAATCATCTACCTCTCACCTTCTCCAAAGCGTTTAAGATAACAAAGGGGTCAGGCGGACAGCCACCAATTATTAAATCTGGATCCACAAGATCCCTCAGACCCCTGCCAATTATACCTCCTGACAGGGCGCAGGCACCAAACAATATTATGACTGCAGGTTGGGCCATGACCTCCACGGCCTTCTTAATTACAGATTCCATTTCTTCACCATATACACCCATTATGGCAAGGGCATCAGCCTGTTTTGGTGTGTTTACAAAGAAAATACCAAGCCTTGTAGCGTCGTAATAGGGGTTTCCTATGGAAAAGAGCTCAGTGTTGCACGCACCGCATGTGCCGCTGTCTATGGGAAATATCTTGAAGGATCTTTTTAACAACGGTTTTTCCCTGAACTTTTCAAAATTGTCAAGACGAAGGGACGGTTCCATGGACTCCATGCATCTTCCGCATGAAATGCACTTTTCAAGGCTCACCTTTCCCATATTTATGGCGTTTACAGGACAATATGGCTCTGAATCATTCCTTCTGACAGGAAGTGTGCTCCATGGAGATATGGTTTCATTTTTTCCCATTGGGAACTTTGTGGTCAGTATTCCTTTTCTTAATGAATTAATGGGCCACAACTTCATAGCAATTCCCCCAGCTCGCTTATCCATATGCCGAAGCTCTCGTAGGCAAAGGGTATGTCAGTTTTCACATTTCCGCATATTCCTCTGGCAAAAGCCTCAAGATTTAACATTGATGGTGTTCTCAAATAAATATTGCTGATCTTATTATCTTCCATTTCCAGAAACATTCGAGCATCACCTGAGGGTGTTTCAACACCAAATATTTCATTTTCTAACGGTTCAGGCATGAAATCATCCGCATTTTTTTGTTCTATTGCTCTCTCCATAATTTCAAGAGATGTTTTTATCTCCCCCGCAAATACCTGAAATCTTGCAAGGGAATCACTCCCATTTTCAGTTACAATTGAAAAGTCCAGATCTGCATAATAAGGGTCCATTTTCCTGTAATCATATGCATAACCAGAGGCTCTCATTGTGGGGCCTCTTGAAAACGGCACCGATATTTTACATGTGTTTTCAATCCTGTCAATAAATATCCTTGAAACATAAAGGCCATCCCTGATCTGGGAGTACTCCCTGACTGCCTCTTTTACCATTTGGATCAACCTTGAGGGTTCAAAATCCCTGTATAGACCTCCAATTTTATTGATACCAAACATATAACGGTGCCCGGTGATTTCAGCCACAGATCGCATCATTTTTTCCCGGAGGGCCAGCAGCTGGTATGAGGCAATGTTTTGAGATGCTGCCTCACACAGCCTTGCAGTTTTGAAAATGTGGGATATAATCCTCTCAGTTTCCATCAATAATATTCTCTTAACTCTTACATCATCTGGAATCCCTATACCCTCGAGTCTTTCCAGAGAGGAGCACAGAAGGGTACTGTATGAGAAACTGTGGAAACCATTTAACCGCTCCATTTTAAGCAGAGCGTTATCCAATTTCTCATGGGTTATTTTTATCTCCCTTCTTTTGAACTCGGGAAGTATGTCCACCGAAAGAATCCTTTCCCCATAGGTGTATATTTTAAAATCAACAGTTTCAACCATTCCACCTGTACTTGGCCCATAATTGAATCTGAATACATTCTCCCCAGTAGCATTATGTTTGTATTCTTTTTCAAGTGCGTGGAAATAATCCAAATTTTTGATTTCCTCTATGGGGCATGGTTCAAAACTTCTACTATTATCCCTGATGCAAAAGTAATCCTGACCTTTCTTGAAAAATCCACTTATTATTTGATTCGAATTCATAATAACCCCCCTAAAAATATAAATGTTACAAGGAAGGAAAGGGCAAAGGCAATGAGGGCGGTGGCCTTTTGAGTTACATTTAAATTTAACCTTTCATGGGATTGATCGTTTCCATCAAAAACCATCGTTGAGACCTTATACATAACTGATACTGAAATTATAAAAAGAAACACAATGATAGAAGCAGCAAGTCCATAATTCTTCCCAATAAAGAGCTGATATATTATGAAAAATTCACCTATGAAAACCCCAAAGGGAGGAGCCCCAGTAACAATTAAGGAAGAGCCCAAAAGGGAAATGGCAGTTGATGGCAACCTATCCCTTACACCTCTTATGGCATTCATATCCTTTGTGCCGTATGTCCCAAGTATATTTCCCGAGGAGAAGAATGCTGATGACTTACCAAAGGCATGAGCCAATATGATAAGGAGGGCTCCAATAAGCCCATATGTTCCCAGGATAAGACCAAGAGTGATCATTGCCATATTTTCCATTGTTGAGTAGGCAAACATTCTTTTGATGTTCTTTTGAGATGCCATTATGAGAGCCACAAAAAGGAGCGTCAGAAATATGAATATGAAAAAAGATTCAGTTACGATTGGTGTATATGTTGCTTCATAAAATTCATAAAGCACATATGCTGCAACAGGAAGCAATATTCCAGAGAACATTGCGCTTATCTCCGATGGCGCTTCCCCGTGGGCGTCAGGCAGCCATGTGTGCATAGGAAAGATTCCCACCTTTGTTCCAATTCCTATAAGTGCTGCAATTCCTGCCACAGAGAGAAGAAGTGAATCGGGATGATGCTTTGATATGATTAAGGAAGCATCAAGCGTATTATAATAGAGATAAACCAGTATAATTGAAATAATGGCTATGGAAAGGCCAGTCGAAACAATCAAAACATATCTCCATGCTGCCTCAATCTGGTTTTTCTGCCTTTCGATTATAAGAAGAAGTGCACTGGAAGCAGTTGTACCTTCAATTCCTATCCACATCAACCCGAAATTATTGATCAAAAGGGTAAATAGCATCGTGAACGTAAAGACACCCATCAGGGAGAAATGGAGCTTCAAATGCTCCACCCTTTCTAAATTGCTGTGGTATTTTGACGCAAAAAATATGGCTAGGGAATAAACAGATGAAACGGAAATTATGAGGACCCTATTGACTTGATTTATATCGAAAAATGAATAAGTGCCCTGGCTCAGGGTAAGAATGGCTATGGAAAGTATAACCGTAATAATCGAACCCACCTTGGAAGCTTGCTCTATAAAATTCGAAAAGTAAAATAAGGCGGAAAATAGTGGTAGAAGCATTACCATATACATTATTAATAAAGAGATATTCATCCTGTCAGATCCTCCAGTCTTTCAGAGTTCAGGCTGCCAGATAGAAGCACCGAACCCACTATTACGAGTGCAAGAACATCAAGCAGCACACTTATTTCAATAACGAGGGGCAATGGGAATATGCCCAGGCTGAGCAGAACCATTGCATTTTCTATTTCTATGTATCCCGTGAACTGAGTAACCTTATTTTTCCTTGTTGCAATCAAAAGAAAACCTTGAATTGCTATTACAAAACCTAAGGCAATGATCGGTGGGTTGGCAATTCTCTGGACAGAATCCGGTAGGGATTGTATTACTGGGAAAAGTGCAATCTGATAAACTACCAGACTTACTATAATTACACCTATGCTCAGAATTATGATGGATGGAACGGTTGTGGAACTTTCCCTGACTAACTGGCTTCTCTCAGGGAATTTTCGAAGTAATATATATGCGGTGACAACACCTCTAAGGAAAATTATTAATATTGCCAGAACTATTAACGCGATACTGGACTCGTATATGCCAAGCAAAACGGTATAAATTGACAGCAAAGTTGTCTGGATAATTATTACCTGAATTTTAGAAAGGACAAAACTTCCTACCTGGGCCCATATGGCAACGAATAGCATTAATGCAGCTATAAGTTCAAAAACTTCACTGGTAGGAATCATATGTAAAAACCTCCAAGATTATATAAAATGAGGGCAAGAATTGACATAACAAATGAGATTGCGAGATAATCTGCAATCTTAAAGAGCCTTACCTTGGCCAGAACTTGCTCAATCATCACAATTATAAAAATCAATATGAGCCATTTGCCCAGCATAATAGGGATGTCAACAATTGAACCAAAAAGGCCCGTTTGCATAAACCATGGGAAAATGAAAAGATTTAAAAGAACAGAACCCAGCAGGAATTGTTTGATATATGCCCCATATTTGAGGAAAAATAAATTTCTTCCACCGTATTCATATATTCTTCCCTCATCTATCATTCCCATTTCAGCAAGTCCGGAGCTTTCAACCGGAAGTTTTCCTGTCTCGAAAATAAAGATCATGAAAAATGCAATACTGGATAAGAGATGGGTTAAGGACAGAAATAAGGATGGATTGGAACCAACATATTGTGCAGTTACATAGGGGTTGTTTGTGCCTGTCTCAATGGCAACAGCGAAAAAAACCAGAATCAGTGTTGGTTCTGCGAGTGCAGAAAAGGAAGCTGATCTGGATGCACCCATCATGGCAAGGTTATTGCCCGAATCGTTTGCACCCATTATGAGCAATACTGAGGAGAGGGTAAACAGCATTGCTCCCCCAAGAAAATCCACCATAGGGGCAAAAAGTGTTGGGAAAGGTATTATTACAGGAATTACAAAGGCTATGGTAAAAAGGATAGAAAAGTAAAGTACTGGAGCCCACGAATACGTAAGCGTTGAGCCATATATTCTTGTATTCTCCTTTCTCAAGTATTTAGCCAGATCATAATAGGGCTGAAAAATGCTGGGCCCCTTCCTAAACTCAGTTTTAGCCTTAAAATTTTCATAAATACCCGCAACTAAAGGTGCTAATAATAAAACACCAAATATCTGTATAGCCGTCTCCCAAACCAGATCATTCATCTATTCTTTCCCCATATTCAAATGAATAGACGTTATCAGCCTTGGAGGCGGTTAAAGGCTAACGTCATAGCCAGTTTTAGACTTACTTTGAAACTACTCTACAGTCTGACCCGTAAATTCAGCTTCCTTAGCTGCCCTGTTTCTCTTCTTTATTACATATCTTGTGCAATATCCGGTTATCAGATTGAGGTCTCTCTTGGATGCGCCTTCTACTACCTTTGATACAATCTCCTTATTCTTGTGAAAATTATCGGAGAATACTTCAGGCTTTGAACTCACAAGATCGATTGCAATTTTTTTAACGTATTGTGATCTTATACTTCCCATACGACCGCACCTGTATGTTTCATACCCTTAAAAATATTTCCAAGCGAATGGAAGATGTTCTTTCTTTCCTCTCACTCTCTTCACCATATGCGGTATTACTGTCATGTGGGGTAATTCCAAAACACAAAGTAAATCTTTTGGGACCTTTCATTTTCAGCAAGGAATCATGTAAAGAAAAATTATTAGTTTGAGAAAATAAAATTGCTATTATTTATAACGTAAATAATATATATTCTCTCAATCATCTATTACAACGGAACTAAAAAAGCTTTTAATAGCAACAATTGCGATAGTTATTTTGATATTTATTGTAGGAATAGCAATGCAACCTGCTGCATCTCAAAGTAATCAAAAGACAATAAAAGTATCAGTGAACCAACAAATTGTCTATAATGAATACTTTATACAACAACCTGTAAATGCATCTGATCAGTTTTCAAATGCATTTATGTCATGGTATATTAACAAAGAAAATGCAAATCCCTATAGAGGCGGACATATATCAAACTTTTATATGAACTCAAATTCAAATATGAAAAGGTTACTTTCACAATTCTTATCCTCAAATCTGTCAGCAATAAGCAAGTCAATTTGAAATAGTAAGGCCAGAATAGTAAAAAATGCCATTGAAAATTTGATCAATGATCCCGCCATGGCATTCTTCAAAAATTATGAAGAGGCATTATACCACATTCATCACGGGCTCGGTGGGATTCGGACCCACGATCACCGACTTAGAAGGACGGTGCCTTATCCAGACTAGGCCACGAGCCCATAAGGGGTAATTCACACTCACATAAATATTTTTGAGTTGAATGCATATTGCTTTGTGCCATCTGAAAATAAAAAGATTAAGATTACGGTCGAATATGACAGGCCTAACTGGGAGATGGTTTATCTTTCCATAAGGGAAAATGTGGATGAGGAGACAGGCCGAACGAAAATGATAATACATAAGGGTGAAAACTCTTTCATAATTTATATAGAAGCCAGAGATACGGTAGGAGTAAGGGCTGCTTTAGGTTCCATTGCAAAATGGATCGGCGTGGCAGATGTAATAAACAGGGAGATTTGATAAGATGGAAGGTGGAATTAGTAACTATTTGCAAAACCAGCTCAAACAGGCTCAGCAGATTGAGGGACAGATTGAACAGTTGAACAACCAGAAGTATCAGATGGATCTGAGGATTAAGGAACTGACAAAAACTCTCGAGGAACTTGAGAAAATAGGCGATAATACCCCAATATACAGAAGTGTTGGACCTGTTCTTTATAAAGTTGAAGATAAAGCAAAACTCGTAGAAGAATTGAAAGAGCAAAAAGAACTAAGTGAGATAAGGATTAAAACTATCGAGAAACAACAGAAGTCCCTGGAAGAGAAGTATAAGGAAATTGAACAACTCATACAGAAAACGTACCAGGATTCACAGAAAAACCAATAAACAGGTCTTGGAATGAGAGAATTTAAGGATGTCCAGAGTCAGGCCTCAAAAATATCAATCGCAATAAATAAGGTTGGAGTTAAGGGTGTTAAACTCCCGATCAGGATCAAAAGAGGTTCGGAAGTAAATAATCTGGTTGCAATCTTTGACGTCTTTGTGGATATACCAAAAGATCGTAAGGGCGCAGATATGTCAAGAGCTGTTGAATCAATAAATACTGTTGCTCTTTCTGATGAAAACCACTTTTCCATAGAAGAGATAGCTTCCAAAATTGGAGAGGAGGCCCTAAGAAGATTTGAATATTCCACAAATGCGTTTGTAAAATTGAAAACTGAGCTTTTCCACAGAGTTAAGTCGGAAAGTGGAAAGATTTCAGTTGTCAACTACCCTTTGACTGCTGAAGCAATTGTAGAAAGGGCCGGAAAAACAGAAACGTCCATAGAAGTCGAAGTAACAGGGATCAACGCATGTCCATGTGCAATGGAAACCGCAAGGACAATAATAGGTAATAATAACTCAAAAATAGACGGAATGCTTGATTCAATTCCTGGGATCACCCATAATCAGAGAAATCATGTAAAGATTAAACTAACGGTGGAAAATGATGAAAATATAGAGGCTTTTGAACTGATAAATTCGGCGGAAAAAGTTCTGGGCGGTTCCTTACTTCCGGTTTTGAAGAGAATAGATGAGGGCGAAATGGTTGTGAGGGCCCACAGCAATCCTATGTTTGTGGAAGATATAGTGAGGTTCATAGTTGCAGATATAATAAAAAACAAAGACATTTCAGATAATTCCAAAATTGAGGTGAGTTCAGAAAGTGAAGAGAGCATCCATCCCCATAATGCATTTGCAACTATTTCAGGAAGTATAGGCGAATTTAGGAAGAATAATTCCAGTTAATTTTTCCTCGAGATTCAAATATATATTTTTTGATTCAATGAAATTAGAGCATCATAATTAAAAACTTTAGAAATTTTTTATTCTCGGGAAATGTGAGTTACATAGAAGCGTTAACGGAACCTTTTACAGGGGGAAGCGGCATTAACGAGATTAACGGTATTCTCACCAGGGGGATGGATGTTATAATTTCTGTTTCTGCCATAATAATTGCCATTTTATGGATTCCCATAGCCATGGGCTTCTTTAGCAGCGATGAGACCCGGAGATATAATGCCTATAGCAAGGCGAAAAATGCCGCTATTGGTACATTGATCTACCTTATGGCAGTAAGCGGGGTTATTTACGGAGTGTTCAGTTTTATCATTAAGGGCAGCCCATGATAACCCAGTCATTCATAATCGGTTTGCTGGGAAAAATAATCCTCACCATAGAACTAGCAAGTGCCCAGTTCCTTTGGAATATGGCAATTAACCAGGGGATGCTTTCATCCAGAGACTATCTTTTCTGGATGATGTTCAACGGAAAAATTCTTAGTATAAACAAATACGAGATTGATACTTTTCCCATAATTGGTTCCTTAATAGGGGCAGCATCAGGCATTGCTTTGATAAGGGACCGAAACAACAGGGCCGGACAGATACTTTATGAGATGGCTTTAAGCATTGTTATTATGCTGCTTGCCGGCTATATTATAAGAATATTCAACTCAGCCCTCTACATTCCCGTAAAAGACTTCAAACAATATAATCCGGATCTTTCCTACTATTTCTCGGATATGTACATAATCAATACCATCGCAAAATTCAATAATTCAAATAATGGAATTGCACTTCTCTTCTTCTCATCCATATACACGATTTCAGGACTTGAGACCTCTCTCTTTCTGATGCTTCGAATTGGCATTTTGATTTCTTTTTACTTTTTCCTTCCAGTTTCATCCTTTCTCATAGTTTTCCATAACGGACGGGAGATTCTTTTTAAACTGTGGATTCTATATCTGGAAACTTCATCATTCCCGGTCCTTGCAATTCCCGTTCTTTACATATATATCAACCTGTCTGCTTATCCATTTGCACAGCTTGGAATGCTGATTTTCCTCACAGTAATACCTGCCTTATTTACAATGGGAATTTACAGAACGGCCATATCTAACTTTTCATCAATTCCATTTTTAATATCATTATTTGGAACCGAAAATACCTTTGGAAAATTAAAAAATATTCCAGTGGAGATCGAAAAAAGGAATGAGAAGGAAAATAGGGATAGAATTGAAACCTTTCCAGAAACAAACCTTGAAAGATATCTGAGAAGTGGTTAAAAGTGAAAAACCTTGAAAATTTAATTCTACCGAATAATTTCCTGGCAGGAAAATCTGAATCTGGTGCAATATATAACTTCACTTTGTTCCTTTTGCTTCTTTCTTTTGTTTTTTACATATACAATTTCTTTTATTTTTCCCTTTTATCCTTAATAGCACTTGCATCCCTTTTGATCGTGCTTAAATTCAGCCATATCATTTTCTTCAAAAGAAATGAAAGAGGTAAAATGAAACTGTTCAGTCTTGAATATGATTTTTCCTGGAATGAAAAATCTCAGACAATAGAAGAGCATTTTAACAATCTTTCCATGTTCTTTTCAAAATTTAACAGTCAGATAAGGTTTGTGACTACCATAACGGATGATACAGATTCCCATATTTCAAAGGAACATCTGTGGAAATATGGATCCAAAGATGATATACATTATTTTAATGCGAAGAAATTTGAGCATTTAGCATTGATGAAATCTTCAGAAACTCAAACAATTATCGACGCAGCCAGAAATTTCGGCTTAAAAATTAATCAATATCATGGAATGGAGCCCCCTGATTACATTGGGTTCGCCCCTTATCTTAAATCAGGAAAAACTTATTTTCTTGGAAGATACCTTAAGAAGCAAAAATATTTCTCAATTTTGTATCTTTCGAATTCCAAATCTTCCAAACCCTTTCAAATATCTGATCTTCTTTATTCAATTAATGGTGATATTTCCGTAACCCTTGACCTGGATTTATGCACCTTCAGGGATATTAGGTACCTGAAAAACGTCTTAAGCCATATCCTGGCTTCAGAACGATTGAAAAGGAACCGTGGCAGGAGACTATCCCCTGATGAGATCAAACTTAATAAAAATGCCCTGACTCTTTCATCTCTTGACAGAAAGGATCTTTTCAAGGCCCAGATTTATGTGATTTTAAGAAGCGATAATCCTCAGGACCTCAGGGAACTTACATCATCATTTTTGAATAAGGCCTCCTTCCTCGGCCTTACCTTTAATTTGGCGCAGAGAAAACGCACCATTAAATCTCTATTAGGTGACTTTGACATCACAAAACCATACATTGTGCCAAAGAACAATGTCATTCCCTTATTACCCTTTCTATGCAATAATGAGATGAAATCGGGAATTCCAGTGGGATTTGATCCTGTAACCAGGGCACCCCAATTAATTGACCTGTTCAATGGTAACTCGTACAACATTCTTATTTTAGGTGAAACCGGTTCTGGAAAAAGTTACTTTGCCAGTCTTCTACTTTCCAGGATACTCATATATGAAGATCTATGGGGGGTTCTGCTTTGCGACCCCATGAAAGATTATGTGATCCCGAATGGATTGTATCCCAATTCAAAAATAGTGATAAACAGAGATGACCCAAAAGATTTTGATTCGCAAATACTTAAAAATTTCATGGTTCAGAACGACATGAAAAAGGTCATTTTAATTGATGAGGCACACAAATACCTGTCAAATGAGAATACTGGCCAGATCATAATTGACATTGTCAGAACTTCAAGACATTACAATACATCGGTAATACTTGTGACTCAAGATTCTTCATCCTTTCTTGACAGAAATTACATCTCAATTTTCAATAATTCAGCCTATCTGTGCATATTCAGAAACAAAATATGGGAGAATTTAAAGGAAGCGGGAGTAAATCCTTCAAAATATGGATATGATCAGACAGTTCCACTTATAGGAGGGAAAAATTCACTTTGGTCTGAGATGCTCCTGTATTCATACGGAAAAATGAAAAAGATAATGATATCTGACGGAAAAGATCAATTAACCCTTGAGTAAAGTATGCCAATCAGACCCAGTATGGCCATTGGCAAACAGAAGGAATAAAGGCCAGGATCTCCCCATGTATTGTAGAGGATTGACCATGAAACATAAAACAATATGCCTATTAATAAAAATATGAAACTGATCGCTTCGATTAAATTGTGGTAAGTAATGTATGAAATTACTTTTTTACCTTCCTTTTTGCTTTCCAGTTCGTTCATTCTGATCCCCTAAGGAAATATATATTAATAACTGTTATCACAGACTTTTTCAAAAACCTCACTGTAGATCATCGAATTTTGAGGCTTCTAGTTTGACAGATTCCAACAACTCATGTCTTCTTTGGCTCCTCTGTTCACCCTGTTCAAATCTCTTTTTGGTATCTTCATCGTCAAGAAGCAATCCTGGCACAGAAGTAGCTCTTCCATCCTGGTCAATAGCCACGTATGTAAGATATGCTTTCGTTGCGAATCTACTCTTTCCTGTGAATGGCTCCTGGGAAAGCACATCAACCTCTATTTCCATTGTTGTTCTTGTAACATAATTAATTCTTCCCACCATCTTAAGTATGTATCCAAGATGGATCGGGGCGAGGAAAAATATACTGTCTATGCTTCCGGTAACAGTTCTCAATCTGCAGTGCTTAAAAGCCACAATGGATGCAACATTATCGATCCATTCCATAAGCCTGCCACCATAAAGAGAATCAAATACATTTGTGTCTGGTGGCAGGACAAGCCTTTCCATTATGGTGTAGCTTTCCTTCCAGCTTTTTTCAATCTTCTGTTTTGAATCCATGAACCCATATGCATTATTTTAATTTAAAATCAGCATACGGTTTCATGGACGTTGTAGAAGAGAAGAGAAACGCAGCTAAATATGCGCTCAGTTTTGTTCCCAGTAAAGGTACGGTGGGAATTGGGACCGGTTCTACAGTTAAATTTCTTATTGATCTTATTGGAGAGAATAGGGAATATTATGGTGAAGCCAATTTTGTTCCCACATCCAAAGAAACAGAGAACCGGCTCAGGGAATTCGGTTTAAATATCGCTTATAACTTCAGAGGAAAAATCATGATAGATATAGACGGTGCAGATGAAGTCGATCCGCAAGGCAATCTGATTAAGGGTGGTGGAGGTGCATTAACAAGGGAAAAGATTGTTGCCCATAACAGTGAGGAATTTGTGGTTATAGCTGATTCAGGGAAATACGTTCAAAGGCTTGGTAAATTCAAACTTCCCATTGAGATATTACCCTTTCTGGCAGAACAGACGATCTCCAATATAGAAAATCTTGGGGCCAAAGTTAACTTGAGAGATAATGGAGAATTCAAAACAGATAATGGAAACCTCATAGCCATAGCAGATTTTGGGTACATATCTGATCCTGAGATTGTTTCACAGCAGCTTTCCCATATACCGGGGATTGTGGAACATGGTTTATTTATAAAGATGGCAACAAGGTCCATTGAAGGCCATGGAAATAGTGTAAGAGAACACGTATATTTAAAGAAAAAGGGTGAAGGCCATAATCAATAAAGAGGTTTGGAATAACTAAAAATAGGGAAAAATTGAACAAAAAATTTCAATAATAAAATTATTGGGACTTCCATCCCTTTCTAAATCGCATAATTAAATATCCGAATATTTTAAAAATTATTCCGTTGCATGAAATCCATCAATTGAAACTTTATAAATGAAAGGATATGTAAATGTTAAATGCATTGAAATAATACGGAAAAGACTTTTGAGGTGTTTTCTTAATGCAGAACAGCCATATCGAAGTGGAACTTGACAAATATTACGACAAAAAGATTGTGACAGCTATCGTGGGGGTAAGAGTTGACGTGAGCAGAGTTGAAAATATCGCTGCTGAAATAGTTTCTGATACCCACGTGGAAGACGTGTTTGTTGTGACTGGAGACTTTGACATAATCATAAAGGTAAGGTTCCCGGACTATGGCGAGTTCCAGAAATATATCCTGAATAGATTAAGCAAGGTTCAGGGAGTCAAAGATTCAAAAACAATGATGGTTGTGAGCATTAAGAAAGAAAACAGCCGAGTCTTTGTGGAGTGATTGGTATGGATACAAAACTGTATAATGAGGTTATTTACCTGCTAGATGACATGGCACAGGACACGTCAGTGCCCAAGAATATTAGAAAAAATGCGCAGGATGCAAAGACAAAGATGGAAGAGCAAAAGGTAAGTCTCGATATCAGGTGTGCGACCGCCATATCTATGCTGGACGAGATATCCAATGACCCCAATGTGCCGTCCCACGGAAGAGCTGCGCTCTATACAATCATAAGCAAACTTGAGGCACTTTCAAAAAGTAAATGAGAATAATCCATGATATCAAACATATTTTTAGAAGAATATATATGTTTAAATTATATTATGAATCGATCGAAATGGTAATGACAGAAGAAGAACAGAAACTGGCAAAGATATTGGTGACCTCAAACATACCCAGAAGTGTGGCATTTACACTTGTTTACACGAGAGGAAAGGAAGAGGTCACAAGCGTAGAGATTGAGAGAGAGACCGGTTTAAGGCAGCCAGAAGTCTCCATAGCAATGCAATGGCTCAGGAGAAAGGGCTGGATAAATAAAAGGAACATGAAAAAAGAGGGAAAGGGCAGACCAGTTCACGGATACAGGCTATCCAAGGATTTTGACGAAATAATCGAGGAGATTATTCAGGAACAGACAGACAAAATCAAAGAGATACAGGAAAACATAAAGGAACTTAACAACTTTAAGAGTAACTTTGCAGTTACTCACTAATTTTTTTCTTGGCCTGATTTAGCCTGTAAATGCATCTTATTATGCCCAGATGGGTTATTGCCTGTGGAAAATTTCCTATTAAGTCACCAGATCCTATTTCAATCTCTTCACTGAAAAGGTGAAGGTGATTACCCATTCTCATTAGTTTTCTCAGCAAATTTTCTGCATCCTGGGTTTTTCCCATAAGAATCATATCTTCAATGTACCAGAAAGAGAGGAGGATGAATGCATTGTCCTTACCCTTAAGACCATCATCATTCAGATATCTTCTGAAAAGGCAGTCATCGAACATCAAATCTTTTTTAATTTTCTCCAGCGTCTTCTGAAACAGAGGGTCATTTACATCCATAAACCCTGTGAGTGGAATCCTTAGGAGAGACCCATCAACGTCCTTTGCGCCATAGTACTGGACAAAATAGCCATTTTCCATATCTATTCCATTCTCCAGTACGTCCCTTTTGATCTCATCTGCAATATTCTGCCATTTTTCATAATCTCCTGCATAGTTAAGAGATTTGCCAAGTCTAATTGCCCTGTCGTATCCGAGCCAGCACATAATCTTGGAATATGTGTAATGCCTTGGTTCTGTCCTGAATTCCCATATGCTTGAATCTGGAACCTTCCATATGTGTGCAATCCTGTCCAGAAGATCTATTACAAAGTCCCACATGTATGAATTAACAATTCCCCCTGCTATGGAAACATTATATATGGCATTTATAAATGAGCCATATACATCTAGCTGGAACTGCTCTGATGCCAGATTTCCGAGCCTGACCGGCCTGGAACCCAGGTATCCCTCATAATCAATCTCAATCTCCGTAAACTTACTATCCCTGCTGACTCCATAAAGGACCCTTATTTCTTCTCCGTCATTGAGTATTATGTCCATCATATCATAGAGGTATTTTGTTGAAACCCGCCTCAGGCCCATCATGGAAAGGGCCTGAATCACGTAGGATGTATCTCTCACCCATGAATATCTGTAATCCCAATTCCTCTCACTGCCCACGCACTCAGGAAGGCTTGATGTAGGGGCTGCAACCATCATTCCTGAGGGATCATGGAATAGGGCTCGTAGAGTTAGCGCTGATCTCACCGCTTCGTCCCTCATTATACCATTATATGTTGAATATGAGATGAAATTTTTCCAGAATTCCCTTGTTTCGATTAACCTCTGTTCTGTTTTATAATTACTGTATTCATCCTCATTTCTCATTCCATAAGACAGAATAAAGAATGTTTTGCTTCCCTTATCCAAGTGTGTTCTGAATGAATTGTTCTCTTCCCTTATATTCGCAGAACTGAAAAGACCTACCTTGCGGCCATTCTTTAAAAAAACGATCTTTTTAGAATCCATTATCCTCTTCAGCGGGGATATTTTGTAATCCAGTGTTGGCTTAAATTCTATGCCTATTTCCAGATCCTCTGACGCCTCAACTATTCTGTGAAGTTCCGGAAAATTTATGCTTTCATACTCTGTAGCTGGCATGAAATCGGTTATTTTCATTATCTTCTTTCCATTGCTGAAGAATTCAGTTATGAGAATCATATTGTCGCTTTCATAATATTGCTCTACCTCCAGATCATTGAAGTTCAGTATGGAAAATTTAAACCTGCCTCCTTTCTTTGAATCCAGGATACTGTCAAACACAGGATCGGATGAAAAATCCGGCAAACAGAGCCAGTCAATGGTTCCGTTAATGGCTATTAGCGCAGCAGTCCTGTTGTTTGAAACCAGTCCATGATTTTTTATACTGACATACCCATTTTTTTCTATATCCTTAATGCTTATTCTGGAATTCATCCATAAAATATTGAATCATACCTAATAATGGAATTGGATTGCATACATGCGAAATATTTTTATGAGTTTATCAATACACATCCATACCCGGCTTAGCTCAGCTGGTAGAGCGGCGGACTGTAGAGGGAGATACGGCTGAATAGTCTAACTACCGCCGTAATCCGCAGGTCTCTGGTTCGAATCCGGAAGCCGGGATTTTGAGTCCTGGATTATTTTCAATCCAGGGTTGAATGGTCCTGAGGGAATGCATATTGAAAAATTTATAAATTAATTGAGTATTGGAAAATAATGGCTATTTGCATTAACGTTTTTCTTTCACTTCAGTGTGATTCCTTGTGGAGTTTTGAGATGTCTTTGCATAATTATATCAATTTTGCTGTGGAAGGTGCCATTTTATGATAAGGGCCACGAGACATCCGAAAACCAGCGATCATTCTCTGAGGCATTTTAAGGGAGTTACTGAGAAAAGACTCTATCTGGTATGGCTTGGTATAACTCTTTGCCGAACTTCCAGCTTCGTTTTCAATCTCTACTTTATGTGGGTCATTGTAGTTAAATATGATTCAATATTTCTCTCAACCCTTGTTCCCACCATATCCCTTCTGGGATATGTCATAATATCACTACCAGAGGGATTTATACTTGACAGATTTAACAGTTCCTACGTGGGGTTTATATCCACAATACTCCTTCTTTTTGCCTATGTGACACTTCTATTCTCCAGGACTCTTGAAACAATTTATACTGTTGATATTATATCATCAATCCTGACTGCCATTCTTTTCGATGCTTTCATCAAATCCAGCAAGGAAATTATGGACGATTCCAAAAATTCAACAGTATCTGCATTGAACCAGCTCGGTTCAGGGCTTTCAAACGTTCTTGGAATAATAATGGCAGGAATAATTCTTATTTCCGCAAGAGAATATCTTGTTTATGTCCTCATATCTCTGACACTTATAGGTCTACTTTCCGGGAAACCTTTTGAAATAAGGAAGGACAGGGAAAAAAGACCACGGAAGGGAGAGGTGAGGCATGCCATCAAAATGCTTGTACCCATTATGTTCCTGGCCCTTCTTTTAAACGGCCTCTTTGTTTCCCTGATGATATTTGGTCCAACCATAATATACATAATTTTGAAAAAAGGATCAAATTCCTTTACCCTGTTTGAAATCGGAATTCCACTGGGCACGCTTGTGGGTGGCATAATAGCAGCAGAAATTGAAAGAAAACTTGAAAGGGCTGATGTAATGTTTTTTTCTATCCTTATTATGGGAATTCTGCTCATTTTAATATCCATAAGCAGAACCCTTTTGATTGATGTACCCGCAATGTTTTTCATAGGCTTATTCACATCATTCATCGAGGTCCCTGCTTTTACTGTAATCTTAAAGGTAATTCCAAGGGAAATAATAGGAGAGGTTGACGCAATTGTGTTCCTTGTATTCACCGCATCGGCTCCATTCATGGCTGTAATTTTCACACTTCTCACACCATTCATCGCCGTAACAACCATACTTCTTTACGCAGGCATATTTGCATGTATAATTCCTGTACCATCATATTTTATTTCTAAAAATTTTCTGAAACTGAGGCCTGAGGAATTCCTGTGAAAATTAAATTTACTATTTGAGCAAAATGAAAAAGAAAAAACAGCATAATCAATGAAACAATACACATCAATGAATATTGAGACCTACTATGTTCCCATTAGGATAAGGGCCCTTAAATTTGCAAGCGTATACAGATTAAATACAGGAAATCACAGTTATATGATAGATTCCGGCATGGACAGGACCGCCATGGAATTCCTTGAAAGTAACGGACTTGATTTTAAATCTATTAATGCGATTATTCTCACACACATGCACATTGACCATATAGGAGGTGCAAAATCAGTTCAGGAAAAATATGGAATTCCTGTTTACATAAATTCAAGAGACAGAGAAAAAGTGCTATCCATACAGAATGATATTTCAGGGTTTCTAAGGTATTCTAAAACATTTCTTGCAGAAATGGGTGTTCCTGGAAATATGACAGAGGCCATGGGCGAAAATCATCCCATTGCGGCAGAACTCAATAATTATGAGCATGTGGATCTTGAAGTATTTGAAAAAATGCCGTCCACTTTAAACGAAATTGAATATTTCCATGTCCCAGGCCACAGTCCAGGTTCAACATGTTTTCTGCCAAAAAACTCCGGAGTAATATTTACTGGAGACCACATATTGCAAAGAATTACACCAAATATAAGCTATTATGATGAAAAGGAGGACATGCTCATGGAATACATAGAGAGTTTAAATAAAACTAAGGCAATGGGAAAAGAAAAGGCATTTCCGGGCCATGGAGAACCCTTCGAAGGAATTAATGAAAGGATTGACCAGATCATTTCCCATCACAATGAAAGAATAAGGGAAATTGGAAGCATACTGGAAGATGGAAAGAAAACAGCATATGAGGTTGCAACGAAAATGCACTGGAGCAGAGGTAGAACCATGGATAGCATGAATTTGATGGAACGTAATTTTGCAGTGGGTGAGGCCATAGCCCACCTGAGATATATGGAAAACAAGGGATATGCAGAATCCCATCTCATTGGTGGAATCAGATACTACAGATCGGTGCTTTAGAATTAAAGTGCCAAATAAATTAAGGACACATTTTGTAAGATTTATTAATGTTAATACATTCCTGCTTTATCTGCCGTCGTAGCTCAGCCTGGTAGAGCGCGTGCTTGGTAAGCACGAGGTCGCGGGATCGAATCCCGTCGGCGGCTCTTGTGCTACTTTCCGAAGTCACATACGTTAGGTTGGAAACCTATTGCAAGTAAATTAATCGAATAGTTTACTTTGGTGCTGATTTACACTTGAAACGGTGCTGAAATAGATAGTTGAGAAATCCTGAACTGAAGAAGAGATTTCAGAGAGAATTATCAAGACAAAATAGGTATTGGACAGGTCGGGATTTGATTAATGTTTTAAGCGAATGCCAAAATAAAAGATCTATCGTTCATAGACAGTGCTTCCATGACCCACTTTCAAGATCAATATTCTAACAGATTCATGCTCAATGTCAAGGATAACCCTATAATCTCCAATTCTTAGCCTGTAATAGAGATATCGAATGAGTTTCTCTACATACCGTTCTGGGTTATGAAATAAGGCATTCACCTTCTCATAAATTCTCTTTGCAATAGATCTGTCAAGGTTCTTAAGTTCTCTAGCCGCAGAAATGGACCATACAACCTTGTATTCCATTAGAGGCCAAGATACTTTTTTCAGCTGTTCATGTGTGACAAATTTACCGGTCTCAATCGCTTTTCTGGCTTCTTCAATTTCTGCCCTTGTCTTCTCATCAAGCTCGCTGAGATTCTCAATTAACCTCTCAATTACTTCTTCATAGGTTTCTCTAGTATGCAGTTTCATGGACTGCAATCTCTTCTTGGTCTCTTCCTTTACCTGTATAGTTGAAATGGTAACGGTAATCTATAGTTACTGATAGTATAAAGTTTTCTCCTATATATTATAGGGTGCATCACTTTTCATGAAATGTTTGAGGGGCATCTGGAAATATCTGCCAGTTCATAATTAGACCTTATTATCCTGTCTACTGTCAAATGCAGTGAATAGCATCAAAAATAGAATTCATTTTGATTTGATAAATGTTCTAAAGGAATACTATCCTTTGTCCTTAAGAGAGACTCCTCTATCCGATATAGAGAGTGCAACAAAATGAGCGCTGTTCCCTATTGCATAGGTAAGATCAAATAGATCCAGATAATCAGTGACATTCTTTGAGTGGAAGCCATCACATTGATAATCAGAACAACAAAAGATACAATGGTCACAAGGATGATATGATATCTGTACCGATTCATGCGTCTTATCCTAATCCTCCAGTCCTTTTGTTATTCCAAGCAAAATAGGCATAGAGGAGAAAATACGTTCCTGCAATAATGGATAACGATGCAATTACCGTTCCAAAAGATTTAATGTTATAAGCTGTGGATAACCATAAAAGACCCACAATACCTGAGATGAGAAATATACTTCCAAGGGCCAAAGGAAATACTCCTCTAATTCTTTGCTTTTCTGTATGCACTCAAACCACCCTGGATAAGCAACCTCACTATTGCAGCGAGGATAAACAGTACACCTATACCAACCGAACCGCCCCAGATGATTAAACTGACCTTCAGATTGAGTGATATTATTCCAAAGATTAACATGGTTAAACCTGAAACAAGACTCATAATTCCGGTTCTGAAAAACCACGGATAGGTCTTTGTAAAAATAAAAAGAACAGATATGGCAAAGCAGACAATGGCAAATACCAGTGGAAATATTAGTGACATTGCTGAAATGAAAGTACCGGTGTATTTTATTCTGAAAGATAGAAATACTGATAAGTAAAGAAAAATAATACCTACGGCATAGGATATTATAGCCCGAAAGGGCTTTGGATTTGTTTCCTTATACATTTTACTACCTTCAATCTACTTTGTGGTTTTATTTACGAAATCTGAAACTTCCTTTCCTTTCTCATTATTTGGGTAATTCTCTTGACTTACAAAACTTTTAACCTCTTTAAGATAGGCCTTTGATTTGTTTTCATCCATTTCTTTATACAAAAATGAAAGGGTAACCAGTCTCCTGGAAAGTTCAGGCAGTTCTGAGGGGTCTGATTCAGATAGTTCCCTGTAGTGTTCTATTCTGCTTTCGAGAAATTGTATTTTATCTTTATCATCCATGTTCATATCTTGATTGCTGCCTATACCCCTTAAATTTACATTGAAATAATTCCTGTTTTTTCTCTCCATTATCCTGGGATAGGAGCCTTTTCTTACTTTAATAGATAATGTGATTCATATAACGAAAAAGATTGGTTCAAGTATTGGCAGAAGCAACTGAACACGGGAAGTGTATGCAAAATTTGATTCTGCTGGAAAAATGATTTTAGGAATTAAGAATGAAAGAACCGGGCCAGATATGGCTAAAATACCAAATATCAATAAGCCTATATTTTTCCCACTATAATAATTAAAAGTAATTTTTGGCATATCGCTCTACCTCATTCTAACGTAACATCCTCCCCAGCTAACGCAGGGGGGTTCCCGTTTCATTGATCGAAGTTACCATTGCTGTCAGAGCTCCAATCTCCACAGGCGTGAATTCAGGTGTGCCCCTCCCTATCTTTATCAGTACCATATTGCAGATGTTCATTGCGGCGTTCAGATCACGGTCTAATGTGAGACCACACACTTTGCAGTGGTATATGCCATATGGCCGGTTCAGATCATGCCTGATGTTTCCGCATTTTGAACATTGCTGTGATGTGTGCATGGGATATACCAGTACAACAACAGCACCGGCACTTTCACCCTTGTACATGGTGCACTGTATAATCTGACTTCATCCTGCATCGATTATGCTTTTTGCAAGATGGTGATTCTTCACCATACTGTTTATGTTCAGATCCTTGAATGATTCCATATACTATAGACAATTCGATTGCTTTCATCCCCTCTCTTTCGAAGGGGGACTTCCCGCTCATGTAGGTTAAAATTCACCAAACAGAATGAAACCATGAATTTCATGTATTCCAGTATGTATCTATACGCATAATGACACAAAAAAAAGAGTAAGCTTGTTCATTGACAGTGAAATCCTGGATAGTGCCAGAGCCTATGGGCTTAATCTTTAAGTGTTCATGCCCTCCTACCTGAAAGTCTGGCGAAAAAACCCATCCTTTCCTTTGCATGCAGAGTCAGAAAAATACAGAGTGGACTTGTCAGTATTTGGTTAAAGTTTTAATGGAATACTGCTATTATTCATTCAAATTCCTTAATTTTTTTAGTATCCCGCTATAAATTTCTTTTTGTTTCTCAGAACTCAGTCTCGTGATAATCCTAGAGATCATATTTTCTGAAACGGTAAAGATGTAATTCAACTTGATTACACTATCTTTTACTGCTCCTTCTGATTTCAGGAATGGGATTCCATCCATATGTTTGTTACTTGTTATTCCTGCTATTACAATATTTCCAAGTTCTTCAAAAAGTACCACTGCGGGTCTGGTTTTAATTTCAAAAGTGTCGGTGAATTGAACTTTAGCTATTACAACGTCCCCGGAATTAAACTTCATTCCACGCCTCATCTTCCTCGTTGTCCCAGAGCTCTTTCATTTTTTGTTTCTGTGTTTCGTGTAGAAACTTGTCGTATTGATCAATAGTGGCATTTTTTGTCTCATTCTCAATCATTCTTTCTATGGTTTCCTCATACGTTTCTCTCGGGTACATCTTGAGTTTTTTTAGTTTTGATACTAAATCTTTTTTTAGCTGTATTGTTGTGAAATCTTGTTTTTTCATTATTTATCACCTATAACGAGAGATAGATCATCTATAGTGAATATATAACATTTATGTCTGTCAAAGGATTATTGCAAAATTCATTAAATATCTCATATCTATTGGGATGAAAAATCAATTAGTCTCCGGGATTTAGTATTATTGTTTAATATTATTGTTAACCCTTAAGATTCGAATGATGTTAGGATAGTTATGGACCGGTCGGGATTTGATTAATGTTCTATGTGAATACAAATAAAATATAAGACACCAGTATGGGCTTACGAATGTGATTGATGCAACAATAGGCTCTAATTGTGGTATGTGCTGTATTATGAGGTAATATACGTAACTTTGAAATATCTGTAATTCATATTATAGTATGAAGATGTATACTACAGTTTCTGCAAAGATCACAGAAGAAGAAAGAGAAGAATTAAAGAAACTGGGATTAAATCCCACAGTAATTATTAGAAAAGCAGTGCAGGAAGAAATCAAAAAAGCAAGGGATAAAAAACTAATTGAGAAAATGAAGAGAGTAGCACCTATGATATCGAAATTAAAGCTAGATGAGATAATATCAGATATTAGGGAAGATAGGGAAAGATGAACCTCCTGGATGCCTCATCAATTTTCAATCTCTTTCTAAGCGGCAAATATGATGTTCTCATTTCAGGGGCAACGATCCCACTTGCTAAATACGAAATTGGCAATATTCTTTGGAAAAATTATAAAGTTAGAAATAGAATATCAAAGAAAGAAGCGATGGAAGCCGGTGATGTCATTTTTGAGTTGCTTGATTCCATGAAACAGATCATTCCTTCCTTGAGTTCAGTATTAAATTTATCGCTGGAGGAGGGACTGACATTCTATGATTCATCGTATCTCGTATCCGCCATTGAATCGGGTTATGATCTTGTAGCTGACGACTTGAAACTTCATAAGATTGCAAGTTCAAAAATAACGACGCGAAAAAGCTCGGATCTATAATAATTCCTTTGTTGCGCCTAATCCTTGCGAGATAAGTAAGGACAGTTGGTACTTGATTAAAGTGTCAATCAAATACTTTGAATCACTGTATTATTGGAATATTCATTTTCCATATACCTGCCATGGGAGTTAATTCCGTTAAAACTGTATCTCTCCCACAGTCTCTCTATAATCTATAGGGAAATTGATTATATTAATTCTCGCCGGTAGTACTGCTAACTTATTGCAAAGTCGCCAGCTTCCACACAATCTTTTGGTACAAGAACTCAGCCTGTTTCAACTTTGACAGATAATGCATTGAACCGACAGATTCTGGTGATCTACCCTGAATAAAATCTGCAACACCTTCTGGAACCCCTGAGAAATAAGGAAGCTGTAATGCCATTTTCTTAAATATTTCGCTGCCAATCCTAACTCACTGAAGTAATGCGATATTGTAGCATCATTCATATCTGTTCTTTGAAAAGAGGGCCAACGTTTTTTGCATAAATACATAAAAAGCCTTCTTATGATCTCTAAAATAGTTCGGAGGATATCTAGTATGCTCACCGCTAATTACAAGTTTCTTATTTTTAAAATCTTTTAGCATCTTCACAAGTTCCATTATGCGTATGCCTGATTTTGCTAGTATGGAGTATGTTCTCTTCATTGATTTACTTTCAATATTCTCATATAGTTCCTGTACTGTTTCGTCAGGAGGAATAAAGCCATCAGACTATGTTTTTCTTGACGGTATGGCCCTTCTGAAATAATCGGCATCTTCGCTGAGTAGTGTCTCGTTATCTTCCAGGATATTGATATAAACCTTAGCCACTGTCCTTATGTATTGCGTTCTTCCAGATAGGATTTTTTCTGACAATTCTTTCTTATTCTCTATGGGTTTCAGGTCGAGGCTTTCACTTAGATACTTTGTTATTTGATTTTTATACCCATCGGTGTACTTCTTTCCATTCATCCATTTGTTTAAAGCGTCAATATGTTCCGAAACTTTTGGAATTACGGCTTGGTAAGCACGAGGTCGCAGGATCGAATCCCGTCGGCGGCTCTTATTGAAAGGTGCGATCGCAATGATGTTCTTGAAAAAAATTTCCTAACTATTATAAGAGTTCCTTTAATTGACCATATAAATCAGGCTCACAATTTTAATATGAAATATTGTTTATTATGTATGGAGAACGATAGGGTCCAGAAACATGTAAAAATCGTCGGTGATTTTCTCTACAGAAATTTAATGGAAACCTTTCTTCCGTTCCCGGTCGATTTAAAATATTCTTCCGAATGGGCCAGGACTGGTGGAGTAAAGAATGGCGGCGAAACCATAATATTTACCTCGCACATGTATCAAATGGCATCACTATTTAAATACTATGAAAAGTATATTGGTCTGTTTGGACTTACAGGTGGTTCCAAAACAATCGCCAGCCTTGGTTCAAAGTTAATTAAACCACAAAGGAGCGATATGCAGAGATCGGAAAAAATATTGAATAATATATACAATATTTTGAAGAGAAACGGTATTGAGGCATCATATCTTTATGAGAAAGAACCATACAGTGGTGCACTTCTCTATGAACTTGGATTCAGGGAGGAGTTCATAGAATATGGGATTAAATTAAAAGAGAGATTTAAGGAGCTTGGGGTCAGAAGAATAATAACCTCAGATCCTCATACAACGAATGCACTGAACAGATTGAAAACTTTGGCCGGGTTTGATATACCGTTCAATACTTATCTGGAATATATGGGCAATTCAAGGGGTGATGGCAATTTCGTCCTTCATGATTCCTGCCTTTATTCAAGATTTTTAGGAATGTACCATTCTTCAAGGGAAATAATCAAAAAGGCGGGTCTTTCTCTTGTGGAAGATCCGGTATATACCTCCAATGGAACGTCCATGTGTTGCGGCGGACCAATGGGCCCCATAGACAGTAAATTGAGTGATGAAATCGGAAGACTGAGGGCTGAACATTTAAAAAAAGTTAATGAAAATATTCTTGTACTGTGCCCACTCTGCTATGCAAACCTCTCGCCTTTTGCCAAAGTTTATGATCTGGCAGAGGTGGTTTCATGAACTGGGAAGAGACCATTGACCCTGTCATAATAGATAATGCAAGGAAGGTGGATGAGATTTTTGAAAAGTTCCCTTATGTCAAAGATCTGGCCCAAAGACTCAGGGAAAGAAAAATGAAAGTAATAGAAAACCTGGAGTTCTATGTGGAACAGACCATTAAAAGCGTAGAAAAACTTGGGGGAAAGGCGTACCTTGCAAAGACAAAGGAAGAAGCAAACAGAATAATAGGGGAAATTGTGGGAAGCGAAAAAAAGGTGGTAATTTCAAAATCCAATGTAGCCTATGAAACTGGATTGAGGGAATTTTTACAAAAACAAAAAAATGAAGTTTGGGAAACAGATCTTGGAGAATTCCTTGTTCAGCTTCAGGATGGCTGGCCTTCCCACATAGTTGCGCCATCCATAGATCTTAAGAGGGAAGAGGCAGGTAAACTTATCCATAAAATAAATCCAAAAATTGGGAAAGAATCAAGCGTTGAAGACATGGTAAGAGCGGTCAGGGAATTCCTGATGGATAAATATATACATGCAGACTTTGGTATAACAGGGGCAAATGCTGTGTCAGCTGACACTGGTTCCGTAACTCTTGTGGAAAATGAGGGAAACATAAGGATGGATACGGTACTGCCATCTTCCCACATTGTAATTACAGGGATAGATAAAATTGTGCCAACCCTTCCGGATGCACTGGACGAAGTAATGGTACAATCGGCAAACGCAGGATTATTTCCACCCACTTACATAAATGTGACATCAGGCCAAGCTCAACTGCAGACATAGAAATGAAAAGGGTATCACCGGCAACGGGGCCAAAAAACTTTTACCTTGTCCTTCTGGACGACGGGAGATTGGAGGCGAGCAGGGATAATGAATTAAAGGAGGCACTGCTTTGCATTAAATGCGGAAGATGCTATTTCTCATGCCCTGTATACAATTCCATAGGAGCGGAATGGATATCCAGAGAATCGCCATATGGAGGGCCAACAGGTGTAATGTGGAATTACATCACTAACAGAGATCCATGGCCATCCATGTACTGCGTCCATTCTGGAGGATGTGGGGTGGTGTGCCCTATGAACATAGACATCCCAAAGGTAATATCTTCCATAAAGGCCAGGGCAACAAAGGATATTGTAAAGAATAAGAAGAAATAAGGTAAAAACAGCTTTCATATTAAGCAAATATTATATCTTACCCCAACATATTTTCCCCAGAATAATTTCATGATATATACAAAGAGAAGCGGGGAGTTCATAACTCTCATGAATACTGTGCATATGGGAACCAACTATGCCTGGATTGCATTTGAAACTCTCATAATCCCTACCCAGATAGAAATTAGCGCAAACTCAAACACTCTCTCCGTAGGTATAATTGCCGCCATTGGAATCAGCATTGGTGTCCTGGTAAGCCTTATTTCTGGAACAGTAAGTGACCATTTCAGTTTTCTTTGGGGGCGGAGGGGTCCATACATTCTTTTTGGCAGCGCCTTTGCATCAATTTCAATTATTCTCGATTTGCTTATTCAAAACTCTTTCATCGGAATACTCATGGGGTATATTCTGGTCCAGACTGGAACCAACGTTTCCTCCGGTGCATATCAGCCACTCTTCAGGGATCTCATTAAGGAGGATCAGCGTGGGTTTGCAACTGGCATCAATGGCGTATTTACCCTACTTGGAAATGCCTTTGGCCTTGGCGTATCAGGTTATCTCATATCCATAAGATTTTATGACTTAAGCTTCATTGTGATGGCAGGCGTTTTATCTGTAACTGCAGTTGTAACAACTCTGACAATTAAGCATGATGATCTGCCTCAAATATTTATAAAACACGGCACCAGAAGCAGAGGGCAGCCCATTATTGAATCCCTGAGGATAGATAGGAAATTTGCATCCCTTGTCATTGCATCCTTCACCTTTTTTCTCGGCCTGAGCGGATTGAGCTTCTTCGAAATGTACTATTTCAAGTTTGTGCTATTGGCCCAAAATCCAACCTATCTTGTTACCATTTCCGGAATATTTGTGCTTTTATTTTCAGCCGCAGGAACAGCAATATTTGGGATCCTTTCCGATAAAATTGGAAGATTGAAAATATTGTTTTTCTCCTCTCTCATATCAAGCATAGGCATGGTGATGATCCCTCTGTACCTCAACCTTATTTATTTTATATTTCTTGGAACCATCATTGGCCTCGGCTATGGAATTTTTTTCAGTGTATCAAAGGCCCTTGCAAGCGATATGTCTCCCATAGACAGGGCAGGAAAATATATGGCAATATACAATATATCTGTTGGAGGTTCAGCAGCGGCTTCCCCTTTTCTATTTGGCCTTATCCTTAACTATTATGGCCATAACTATATTACGGGATTTACGGTAATGTTTGAAACAGCAGCTCTCTTTTATATAGTGTCAATCTTCCTTCTGATTCCCTTGAGAAGACCAAAGACAAAGGATTACATTGTCCCATCAGTGGATTGATTGTTAAAAGGTGAAGAGATGAAAAGCGGAAATAATAATGGGATCAAATCACTTTTCGGATTTAATTCCATATATCTTGGCACAAACTACCTGTGGATATCTTTTGAAACACTTATACTTCCCCTTGAGGTGGAGAATGCGGTTCCATTCATCTATTCAGGCCTTTATCTGGGAATTGTCGCTTTCATCGGAGGACTTTCGGCCATTGCCGGGAACATTGCCTCAGGGGTTGTTGGGGATCACCTGCACATGCAGGGTGCGCAGAGAAGTATTATAGTTCTATTCGGCTCATTTATGTCCATTACGGGAATCCTGCTAAGTATACCATTTTACAGAATATATGCGGGAATAGTGATTTCTTTCGCACTCCTGCAGTTCTTCTCCAATGTTGCCATAGGCTCAACCCAGCCTTTACTCACGGAAACGGTTGAAAGTGAAAAAAGAGGAATATCCTCAGGGATTAATGGATTATATACATTGATAGGATCTGCTGCAGGCTTTGGAATCACATCCTTTTCCCTGACTAATTTTCCCTTTTCTATTTCAGTCATACTCATTGCCATTGCAATGATGGCAACTGGTTCCCTGTCCTATTTATCAGTAATCAGGAGGAAGAAAATTCCTGTAAGAATTGAGGAACAGGAGGAAAAAGTTCAGCAAATTGAAAATAATGAGAAAAGGTTAAAAATTCTTACAGCCGGAAGTCTCTTTGTTTTTATGGGAATAATGGGGCTGACTTACTTTGAGTTTTACTTTTTTAAGGTGATACTGAATGTTAGTAACCCTGAAATTCTAATAGGAATTGCAGGGATTTTAATTCTGGCATTATCATCGGTATCTTCCATAGTTGTGGGTAGATACTCCGACAGAATAGGTAGAATGAGGATTTTAATCATATCTGCAACTGTTTCTGCCATTCCCACCTTCATGATTCCATATTTCAGATCATACGATCTTTTTCTTGTTTTGGGTGGAATATTAGGAGCATCCTATGGAAGTTATTACAGTGTTTCCATGGCACTGGCAGGTGATCTGGCAAATGCAAAAAAGGCAGGAACGCACCTTTCAATTTTCAATCTTTCTCTATCCGGAGCTTCGACTATTTCTCCCCTCATATATGGATTTATCCTCTACCTTTTCAGGAATCACCAGATTCTTTCCTTCCACATACTCTTTTCAACCAGTTCCATCTTTTATCTTGCTGGCGGCTTAATACTTTATCTTCTTTACAGGAAATAATAGGAGAAAAAATTAACTTATGACCATGGAAGATTTCTTTTTTTACCATATTCTGTAAACTTCTTCCATTCTCACATTTTAAGCACTTAATATTGATAAATTGTTGCCTTCCCAATCACTTAATTCTTCCTATTTTTCAAAATTTATTAAATGGCGTTTCCCAATATACAAATGATTATTCCACACTGCTAGGTCCAAACTCTGAATGCATTTCTTTTTTACAAAAATTTGTTAAAATATGCGTGAATGATCCTTGGTTTGTCTCTTTTTTTATTCCATTTCTTTCTGCTTTTACCTATTTTTCCATAGATTAAGCTATCTTACCCTGTTTTTTCAATGTGATGATGGTAAGCATATTTTAGCCTGGGCAGAGGAACATTGAATTGACTCTATGGCCTCTCTTCTGGAGAACGTTTACTTGATATCCTGAGATTTCTCCCTGTCTGTTCAATGGTAAGGTGATGCTCTCTCTATGCCTTATCCATGGTTACGTTGATATGTTTTGTGAAATTCCTCTGCAAAGCGGTTTCGGAGGTAGATGTCTTATCCATTGTTTTGTTAACATTCCTGCGATTAGCACCTGCATATCCCTTATCATTGTAATAGGGAATTCCAGGTATGCTTATATCAACCTGTGAGTCATGCAGTGACGCCGTGGTGACAACAAATTCCTTAATCAATGGAAGAACTGTTTCGTGTACACTATAAAGCTTGTTGCCGAAGTGCGATGTTGAATTCTTCTTTGTCCAATTACCATCATTTGATCTTCTTGTTTTCGCATTCCTGCGTTCTTCCTTTCTCAACCTTTTCTTCTCTGCTGCCTTTATTCTTGCGTCTTTCCTCTCATCCCTTGTTATTCTTTTCTCAGTGGTTGTCGATGCAGCCCCAACCTTTGTCATTTCCTCAGGTACCGGATCCACAAAAACGAGTGGTTTCTTCTTTCCATGTTTTCCGGGATCGGATTCAATGAATGTGGCATCCTGAACTATTCCTTTCTTTATAGAGATGCCATGATCTTCAAGCTGCTTCCAAATGTGTTTCCATATGATCTTGTCCTTTCCCGTTGATGAGAGGCGTTCTCGGAAAAGCCATATGGTTCTGGAATCTGTTATGATTTCCGGATAGTGAAGGAAGTTCCCGAAGTCAATACGATTGTACATCTCCCTCTCCATTGCTTCATCAGGATAACTATACATGCTCTGCAGGAACAATGCCTTTATCATCACTATCTCATAATTGTTGGGTCTTCCACCTTTTTAAGTATCATTCCTGTAAAGTTCCTTGACCGTAGGTCTCAATGATTCCCAGTCTATCATGGGATCAATCTGTGCAAGTCTGTCCATGGATTTCATGGAGTTTTATGCTTCACGGAGGCCGTAATCTATTATGTTACTCATTGATTATACTTGCAGATCCAATGAATAAAGCTTTCCTTTCACATAACAGTCAATTCATGGCTGGAATAAGCATTCTGCATTACATTTAACTGGAAATGTTAAAAGGGACGGGAACAGCTGTAAAAGAATTCTCATGGGAGGTCTATAGGAAAAGTCTTTAAATAGTTGGGGTAGATAGTTTCCCATGTTTGATGATGATTACATTTTGAGCAGGATAGATGAGACATGTGACGATCTTGAAATAGATAACTTACCCAGTGGAAGACTTAGACCTCTGAACATCGAGGGTGTTAGGGGAAGAATTTCAGATTTGGATAATCCTCTCATTAACGTAGTAGGTCTTGCCAAGCTTTCTGAGGAGACATGCGAGAAAACAATCCGGACTGTTGTGGAAAGATACAGTCTTGAAAAAAAATCATTTGCTTGGTTGGTGGGTCCTACATCAAAGCCTGGTAGCCTGGTCAAATACCTGAGGGCCCAAGGCTTTAAAAAAGTTTCCGACCTCTCGATGTCAGGCTTAGTGATGAGGAATATAGAACCTGAATCTGATAACGATGTCAGATTCCCCATCAGAAGAGTGAACTGGAATGAATTTGGAATGAATTTAGACCTCATCACGCGTGCCTTCGGTTTTGGGATGGATGAGGAAGTTGCAAAATTGGTTGTTGAACTCTACATAGCATCAGGAGAAAACAGCAGCGCTTATTTTGCCTACGATCCTGAAACCGGCAAACCGGTGGCTTTTGCAGCCAAAGTTATGGATGTTAGTAACCATATTGTATGTCTACTGGGTGCCGGAACACTTCCAGAGTACAGGGGTAAAGGGATCTATCAGAGTCTCGTTTTAAAAAGATTGAAGGATGCCTATGAGGAGGGTGCTCACACGGCCATCATGCAGGCTGTAAAGCAGACATCGGCACCCATTTGCGAAAGAATGGGATTTGAGGTGGTCTGTGATATTGATTTCTACTTGCCCGATATTTGATCTTTCATTATTCCCATACTCACTCAAGGTTTAGTAAGTTCAACTCTCAAAATATATATCCGTCATTAAATATCTAAACCTTTTTAGGATTGGTTCCGTGACTTTATATTCACAGAAAAGAGACGCTAATTGGATAGTGGAACATCAAGTCCTTTGTTTTTGAGGCGATAATGACCATATTCTAAATCCATTTTGTACATCCCTTAAGGGAATACTAATTTATGACAGTTCTGGCTTTATGAGTGCTAACGTTATGAAGCCGGGAGGGAAGAATTTTTCCTCAAACGATCCATCCGTTGCGACTTTAGAGGAGTTAACTGAAGCAGCTAATTATATAGGCTATGCAGGTAGTTACACCATAGGGGAAACGGATATAATTCACCGTGTGGAAACTTTATATTTTCAGAATTGGGTAGGAACATCCCAGTGGAGATACTATGAACTGGAAGATAATAATCTTACCTTAAGAGCCGAACCTTGATGCAAGGTAGTAATCGCGTGGTGGCAAAGCTGGTATGGACTCGTATTCAATAATATGAAATTATAATGAGAATGATAGCATTGGAAATTATTTCTTTGTTCAGGATATTCATCACTAAAGAAATCTTTAAAAATTAAAACCATTTGTAGTAAAGAAAAATTTTGCCCACATGGGTACGACCTGTACGACCTAATAAATTAGCAGGGAACCAAATTACCTTAGATTGGTTCAGATAATGATGAAATGTAACGGTGGTTTTTAGAAAATGTATAAAATCATTGTGTTCCTTATACTATTTATATTCTTTGCTAACTTATAAATAGAAACTGTTTAATTGCAAGAAGCAATTCTGAAGTATTGATATCTCAGGGACTTTCCATTATAATTCCAGCATACAATGAAGAAAATAGGATTGAATCTGTTTTGAGGGATTTAAAGGATAATATTACTGGAGTTTATGAGATAATCATCGTCTTTGATGGAAATGATTCGACGCCGGAGGTTGCGAGGAAGGTCTGCAGTGATTGCAAAATCATAACCTATAACAGAAGGCTTGGGAAGGGCGGAGCAATAATTGAAGGAATCAATTCAGCCAGGGGAGAGATTATTGCATACATTGATGCAGATGGTTCAATTCCAGCTTCAGAGCTTGAAAGGCTTAAGAAAGAACTGAAAAAGGGAGAATTCATTGTATCTTCAAGATGGGTCAAGGATTCTGTTCAGGTAGTCAAGCAGCCACTCAGTAGAATAATATTAAGCAGGATATTTCATTATTATGTTTTTGCTATTTTGAGGCTCCCTGTGCAGGATACCCAGTGCGGATTGAAAATCTTTTACAAAAATGATGCAAGGGAGATTTCAAAGAGAGTAAGGGTATTTGACTGGACTTTTGATATATCAATGATCTTTCATGCAATGAGGTTGGGTCTTACACCAAGAGAAATAGGGATTAGATGGAAAGATAGCAAGGGTTCAAAACTCAAAATTACAAAAACTGTTCCCCAAATGTTTCTCACAGTTATTGGAATTTGGGCAAGGGACAGATATGACAAATCTCAGTTTTTCCGCGTTGCACTGGATAAAATAGACAGAAACCTGCTAAATCATTCTAGAAAGCAAGAATAATTTTATATTCCCCTTGTCTGAATTTTTCTATAAATTGACTGGACTGTACCCGGCAAATACTTGTGAAACCTGAGAAGAATTCTTAACTTCCTGCACTCTTCACATTCAAATTCTCTGTAATAATGATTGAGTTGATATTCCACATCCCTTCGTTCGATTGAAAAATCCCCATAGATGATTGCATTTGCCATCATTTTTGTCCTCATCAGGTTGATAATCTGATAGTATATTGGATTATTTTCTACTTTTATAGATTCCATTATTTCCATTGTTTTAATTGATATACTGGTAAATTGTAATCTTGATTTGCTGAAACTTTTAGTGTCAGCCTTAATGCCCGTAATACTCACATGCTTTCTATAAAAGGTAAGTTTTTTTGTGGATATTGCTATGGATTTACCTTCAGCAACTCCTATGAGAAATATTACCTTGTCAAGGCTTTTTACACATTTTCCCACAATGGAAGAATATTTTTTTGCAATTTCCGAACTTATGGCCATTGAGGAAAGGTACCAGTCAGATCTTTCTTTAAGGATCTCACCAACCATGCTATTTTTCATTTTCATTATGTCATATTTTTTTTCGCATCCATCCTCAAATTTTTTGAAATCGATGGAAAAATAGGTATCATCTTCACCAATTTCTTTAATAGCATTATGATAAAAGGATATGCCAGAATCATTCATGACCCTGTATATTTCACCAATCTTTTCAGGATGGAACATATCATCGTCATCCAGAAAGCACAAATACCTCCCTCTGGCCCTTTCAATTCCAGCCATAAGCTTAATGCCAAGTTCGATCTCTGGTCTGAATATGACAATTACATTCCTTTCAATGGCAAAACCTTCAATACCTTCATCATGATAATCCATTACAAGTATAATTTCTACATTTATCCCGGCCTTATCTGCTGAAGTTTTCACTGAAGTTATGGCATCTCTCACATATTTCCTTCTCTCGTGGTTTGTTATAATTACAGATATGGGTAAGTCTTCCTTCTCCATTTTTTCATTGGTGTATATGAATTTGCCATTTAATTCATTCCCATCATGTTCTTAATCATGGATCATATTGATGAATCACATAATTTTCAGCCGCTATTTCATTGATTTTCATAGTTATAGGACTTTATACATGAATTTTTATGCAGTGCATACATGCCACTCTGAACTTGGGAGATAAGTGATGTTTCATAAATCTGGAATGGGTCAGCATGATAGGGGGAACATTATGGAAAAAACTAAAACTCTGTACAGAGATTTGGCTCTCCCCATATTGATATTTTTTATATTTGGAACACTTTTTTCGATCATTTCCTATTTAAGGTATCTTTCATTTTCCCAGAATGTTCTAGATCTTGGCGTTAATGCATCTCTTCTTTATGAGGTTAAGGAATTGCAATTTCTTCCATCTTTGAATAACCCTTATCCCATTGCAGTGAACAAGCTTATCTATATTCCAATTGGAATTGTGTATTCCTTATACCCAAAGGAATGGATTATTCTTTTTTATCAGGACTATTTTCTGGCCTTCTCAGGTGTCTTGATATTCCTCATTTCGAGACAATATGTATTTTCAAGGATTATGTCAATGTTGACTGAAATCTTATTTTTCATTTATTACCCTGTTTCCGGCATCTTCTGGTTTGATTTCCACTTCATGGCTTTTTTCCCGACCCTTTTCCTTGCAACTTTCTACCTCTATAGGAAGGAGTCTGCACGTTGGAAGATATCTGCTTTCCTTGCCATTATAACAGACTTTATGGCTCCCGTAATAATCTTTCTATTCGTTCTAATAGAAATGATAAAAAAATTCAGGAAATTCGGATTTAATTATAAAAATATGATGGGAGAAATCCTGATACTTTTAGTTTCATCCATTGTATTTTTGCTTCCTTTTATCTATTATAGACAAAACTTTGTAAGCCATTATATGAGCAATGTCACGCCAATACCATTATATTCCAATGTTCCATTCAAGGGTGAATTTTTCATCAGAATGATTCTTCCTTACCTGTTTGTTCCCATTATTAGCCTTGATTATCTTGTATTGGCTCTTCCCTATGTTTTGATGGTTTTTTTCAACAACTATCTTCCCTATGAAAACCTGATGTTTTTTCAGTATCCTGCCCTTTATTCCCCCATTGTAATTATTTCATTCATTGTGGCAATGAAGAGGCTGGAAAATTATGTAAAAGGAAAGAGAATATTGAACTATATTCTCATTACTGTATTAATTTTGAACGTAATTCTTTTCTCCTTTTATACGCCAGTTGGAGATTTATACACTTCAAACTATGATCAAAAGGCTATCAATCCATGGCTTACAGGTTCCATGACCTATTATGCAACATTGCAAAAAATAACCCCAACTGAACAGGATCTTAAATTGATGCAGATTGTCAACCTTGTTCCCCGGGGATCTACCATATTAATTCAGGGTAATTTTCCGGAATTTACTCAAGGATACAGATACATTTGCCCCGGAACCAATCTATCAGGAGATCCTCCCCAATATATCATTACTGATCCATATAACTACCACTTTGCCTTTCCCATTTCGTACAACGGAGTGGTTCAATCATACTATAAAGAGGTGAATTATCTCTTAAAATCTTACAACTATGGTGTTTTTGCATATTATAAGGGAGATATTCTTTTCAAAATGAGTTATTCTGGGAATCCCAAAATTTATGGAAATCTCAGTTACAACCTCAGTTCAATGAACTTTGTAAATGAAAACGGTACCTGTAATGCATACATACCCTTTTTAATTCCCGGAAATTTGAATATAAGAGGAATTATTTCATCCAATACAGTCACGGGAAATAACATCAGTGTTAAAAATACCAATTTTAACTGGAAATTTAAAAACTCAGCCCAATTCAGTGAAACATTTTTCAGTACATCTTATTTAGTTGATGTTAATATCGAAATAAATACAACTCATATCGATAAAATTAATATGGAAATATTTCAATGGGAGGATTAAGGAAAATGGATCAAAAGGAAATGGAAAATCTCCAGAATCATTACAAAACTCTGATTGAGCGGTTTGGTCTTTATGCGATGGGAATTATGATTCTGTTTTTGCCATATTCCATTTACAATATTACAGGATACTCATCTCCATTTTTCCTCGCCATTGAGTTTGTGCTTTCAATTGTCGGTTTCCTCTTCCTCCTTGTTGGCTCAAGAAGAGGTGAATACGGCAATAGGGACCCGAAAAAAATCCTTTTTTTCGCATTCATAAGCCTTTTTATAATCTCGTTTATAACATTCTTTGTGGGAATGGCTACAAACTTTCCAATAACCGATGAACTTGCCATAGATATGCTTTCAGTAAAGGCCGCCATGACAGGGCACAATCCATACGGCATGATATTCTCCCTCAAGTCCCTGGAGATGATGGGTGTCCCAAATACTTTCCTGACTCCCACATCCCTGGGCAATTATGTAACTTCCCTGCAATATCCGGCCCTTTCATTCCTCCTAATGGCACCCTTTGTTGTTTTTCATATAAAACCTGAGGTTTTGCTCCTCCTATTTTCAGTGTTTCTAATCAGCATTGTTCCTTTTAGCTTTATTAAGAATAAAATGGACTATGCCGCACCCCTGGCAACTGCCATAGCCATATTCAACATTAACTTCATCCTCTTCTCTTTTAATGGCATCACTGATGTAATTTGGGCTACCTTTGTAGGCATGGCAATTCTTCTTGTGGACAGAAAGACCCTTTCGCCAATATTCTATGGTCTGGCACTTTCAACAAAGCAGGTTCCTCTTATTATTTTTCCTTTTCTTCTAATATACATATGGAAGACATTTGGATTTAAGAGAGCCATTGAATATTCAGTAATTTCAGTAGCCGTTTTCCTGATATTCAACCTTCCATTTATAATATTGAATCCAGGTGCGTACATTTCGTCAGTGGTTGGACCTGAATTTTCTCCCCTTTTGGGAATAGGTTTCGGGATTTCCCAAATATCATTTATGGGAATTCTGCCCTATGCCAGATCCAACTTCTTTGCGGCTCTGATGATAAGTACATGGCTGATTTCTCTAATATATTATTATATGAGCTTTGAAAGAAATAAATACACCCTTACAGTTTTCCCCATAATCATATTTCTTTTTAATTACAGGCTGCTGGAAAATTATATAATTTACTGGCCTGTAATTTCGTTAATTTTCATACCTCCTCTCTTTAAGGAGAAGAATATTTCGGTTAGAAAGATAAATGTCAGTGAAAAGCTCAGCGAAATCAGACGCTTGAAATTATTTCTGAGAAATAGAAAGAACCTTGCCATAACCATTGTGGTAATCCTTCTTTTGCTTTCACCCTTTATGGTTCTCTTAAATGATGACGCAAACTACCATCAGCAGCTCATTATTGAAGATGTGAAGCCAGTATCCTTTAATAAATCCTTTGTTACAGCAATTGATGTTTCTGTGTATTATTCAGGGCCAGAGAATAATATTTCTCTATTCTTCAGGATCCTCGAAAGCGGAATATTATATTCACCAAATGGATTCATATGGAACACCACTGGAGATCCTTCTATTTCGCATGATCAGGTAAAGACCTTTGAGCTTTCTACCAATCAACCAGAAGAATACCTTAACATGGGAAATTCATACATTCTTGAAGCTTACGATGGAAATCTTTTAGGATGGCTCAATATAGTGTGGAACCAGAATAGCCAGTCATGAAAAGTAAAAAATATTGCCTAAGGATGTATCGTCAATTGCAAAACAAAGTTTATATACTAAAACAGATAAATGACCTAAAATTGAGATTTTTTAAAAAAAAGAAAGGAAGATTATTATAATGAATGGAGATAGCAGCACGTTATGAGGTGGTTTTAATCAAAGAAGTGAGTATAATCATTCCAACATACAATGAGTCTGAGAATATCGCTCTCTTAATACACAGAATAGAGACGATGGCCCTTGACGTTCAGATAGTGGTTGTTGATGATAATAGTCCTGATAAAACTGCTGATGTTGCAGAAAGACTTGGAAAAAAATATGGTAATATAACTGTCGTAAGAAGGCCTGCTAAAAATGGCATAGCCACAGCCATTAGAGATGGAATGTTAAATTCAGAAAGCAAATACGTAATTGTTATGGACAGCGATCTTCAACATCCTCCAGAAGTTATACCAAAAATCCTTAAAGACCTTAGAAGAGGTAGAGATATAGTCATAGCATCAAGATATGTAAGAGGTGGCCAGTCTGATTTTAGTCTTCCAAGGAAGGCAATATCCAGGATGGCTACTTTGATTGCACATATAAATTTACAGGAAACTGAAGGAATTAAAGACCCAATGTCAGGATACTTTGGATTCAGGAGAGATTTGATAAAACCTGAACAGATTGTATCAAACGGTTATAAAATACTGCTTGAGATCCTTGTTGCCTCTGGAACAAAGAACGTATCGGAAGTCCCATACAGATTTAATAGAAGAAAGAATGGAAAGAGCAAACTTGGAATTGGGGAATTTATAAAATATATAAAACTTGTTTTATCACTCTCCAACTACCTGATGCTTAAGTTTTTGGTTGTTGGCCTTACGGGTGCAATATTGAACCTTTTACTGATGAGGATAATTGTCGGTGGATTCAACGAACCCATATATCTGGGTGCTATTGTGGCCCTTGAAGCATCCATCATTTCAAACTTCCTGCTGAATAACTATTGGACATATAAAAACAGGAAGTCCAATGGTACTGTTTTCAGGAAATATTTGAAATATAATATGATGTCCAGTCTGGGTTCTGGAATATACTTTGCCCTTATATTTGTCCTGACCTTATTCGGTGTAGGATATCTTCTGGCTACCGCCATAGGCATATTGGGTTCATTTTCGACCAATTTCGGTGGAAGTCAGGGCGTCGTATGGCACCTATAAACTGTAACATAAAAGGGAAAAAACTATTAATTTCCCATTCTTACCTTTCTTAGGTTATAATGGAGAATCCGAATGAGAATGCAATAAGGTATAGGTATGCAATATTTGGCCTCTCATTCATTCTGATTCCCTTCTTGACTATCGATTTTATAAGTTATGATGATGTGGCTGCCATAGTCAATGGTTGGGCCCTCGTAGTTATCGGATTCATACTTCTGCTCTATTTTTCATCCTTTCTAAAGATTGAAAGGTTTGTAAATTTATTATCCTATATTGGTCTAATTCTAACCCTGTTTGAAGTTTTTTTTGTTGTTTCATCAATTTTTCCTAATGCATATACGGATGAAATCATAATTCAATATTATGCAGCAAAAATTTTTCTTGAGGGAAAGGACCCTTATATTAATTCAAACATGTCAGGTGTTTTCCATTATATTTCGCCAAATCCCATATTTGTTACACCGGGATTGAATGGAAGAATTGTAAATTATCTTCTTTATCCGGGAATGTCCGTTCTTGCATTCGTACCTGCAGCATATTTTAATCTCCCAGACTATACAGTCCTCTTTTTCATATCTGCCCTTCTATATGTCATAACCTTTCTATACGCTAGAAAAAAGAATGTTCAGAACGCCCTGCCCTTTCTTTCTCTCCTTCTCGCACTGGACATAGGATTTTTTGGTTTTTCAGTTGGTGGGTCTACAGATGTTCTGTGGGTTTTTTTCCTTGTAATGGCATATTATTTCAAGGAATCACCAGGAATGTCTGGATTTTTCTATGGCCTCTCGCTCTCTTCAAAGCAGATATCCATAATCATGCTCCCATTTTTGATGTATTATATGTTCAGGGAAGGTGGCTATTCATTCAAAAGGATGGCAATTTTCTTCCTTTATACAGTATTTTCATTTATTCTGTCAAATTTGCCATTCATAATTATGGGATATCATCAGTGGCTGAGGAATATTATAGAGGCCGAATTCCAGCCCGTTATTGGCATTGGAGTTGGTTTTTCTGAACTGGCCTTTTCAGGTTTTGTGAACATATCCTCAAAGGTCTTCACCATCATGTTCCTTGCAGCCATTGCCGTAATGCTTATAGTGTACGTAAAATTCTACGAAAAGCTTAAGTTTACCTTTTTTGCCTTTCCCATTTTGATTTTTATGTTTAACTATAGGGTGCTGATGGGTTATGTTGTGGATTGGGGAATTCTCATAATACTTTCCTATGCAGACTATGCAAATTTTATTGATAATCCAAAACTAACGATTCCTGAAACAAAGGAAATTGTTAAAAAAATTAAAAATACAGATGCTAAAATTGAAAAAACAATCTCATTTAAGATTATGGAAAATATCAAGGTCATCTTATTAATTCTGATTATATTTTCAGCAGCAATTGGGGCAAGCATTTATGTACAGTCAACAAACAATGATAACAATATTTTCGTTATAAATTCCGTTTCACATATGGACTCACCCCAACAGATTCCAGACGTAATCACGAGCATGAGAGTTAACATAAGCTACAATCCAGCTGAGGGAATGCCCTACAGTTCTCCTGTGTTTTTCAGAATAATTCCAAATACGCCAACAAATGGAGATTATAACGGCCTTATATGGAAAACCAACAGGGTTATCAAACCAGGAATAAATATAATAAACATAACTCCTATGAGTTCAATTGATATAATATATAACGCAAGCGAAATAAGAATCCAGGCGTATTATGAATTCGAAAGCAACTTTTATGTGATTGCGACAAACTACTCAAACTCCACGGGAGGTTTTTCCAATTATAATATGAGTTTCCCAACATTTGATAAGGCCAGTCCCTATTTTTCCTGGAACCTTAATATGGAAAATCCAAAGGCAGAATATTTCTCATACATAGGGAAAAATGGAATAAATGTTCTATCTAATGGCTTCAATCTCAGTATAAGGAACATCAATGCCACACAAACCATAATTAAGAACCCCAGACTTGTATACTCCATTTCACTTGTTGATTCATATGTAAATTTAAGCTATCTCAACGAAAATCACTATAATCTGGTATTCAATTATTCAACCAATTCATCAAAAGAAGCCTATTCCCAGATCAGCGATCACAATACAAGTTCTATCTCCGGCATAGAAATATCACTTCCGGACAGATCCAGTATATACATAATATTTACAGATTCCCACAATGGTCAGGCACTGGAAATAAACAACAGCATTTTCCTCTTCCAGAGTAAGGGAAAGGTAAATTTTTCCCAAATATACAACCTGTCCGAAATGCTTGATCAAAATCTCAACAATGTATATTTTCAATATTTTGTAAGGAGCAATATTCCGGGAACAACATATTTTAGCGCCTGGAACTTTTACCTGACTTTAAATTGATTCCTTCCTTAGGCTTACATTTATGCCTTTTCAATGAAAATGGCCTTATAATGGCCATACAGTAAGGGCAGAATGTAAAGAAACTCCTTCTGATCGATACAGCCATTAATAGAAAGGTTCCAGTTAAGAGTGTGGCTGTTAAGAATATGCCTGTCAGGCTGATTCTTTTCTCCTTAAAATGCACATATAAAGTCTCATAGCTTTTGTTTAAACAGAGCGTATAAGTTTTCTCCCCAAGGCTTGAATTCACTATCAATCTTACCTGTCCATAGTAGGTAATTATAAAAGGATTGGAAATATTGAATTCATAGCTTTCATTGTTAACTGAGACTGAATAAGGCCCGTTTATCCCAGACACAATCAACTGTATTTTACCCCTGTCCCTTACAAAAGGTATAGAGTAATGGCCTGGAGTGTAAATTTTGCAATAAAATTCAGGATGGAAGAAGGATGAGTTGTAAATTTGGACCTTAATAGAAGGTTCAATTGATTCGTAATTGAAACTGTGATCCCCAACATGATAGGTTTTTCCTGAAATATTCAGACTCCATGTTTCATTGCCCGTCAAATTTGATTCCGTAAATTGGAATGTGTAAAAGAGAGGCGGCACCCTTTCAATCAGTGAATAATTGGAAGATATATTCATTGCCCCGTTATGGTAACATACTGTATATTTAAGGTAAACTGATTGATTATTAAATCCGGGCCTTCTGGGAAGGGAAATATTTTCAAACTCAGTACCATTTAATTTCATAAAATCATAGTAATATGCTTTTGAAAAATTCTGACTCTGATAGTTTACATATATCTTTGTGGAAACGTTGGTTGAGAAATTATACATACTTCTTTCTTTTAAAGACAGATTTATGGCTGTACAGCTGTAATTATAATTCGCATTTACTTCAATCTGTGATGTATAATTCAAAGAAATATTATGCCATATAACCTCAGAATTCAATATATCGATGTCTGGCCATGAAACATAATAAATATGACCTTCAAAATCGAACCTTGCATTATTGAAATAGTTAAAGCCCCCACAATTGGATAAGGTCATAAGATAAATACTGCTGTTCTCACGGCCGGTATAATTTTCATATTTCACTGGAATGCTAAGGTCCGTCCCGTTATCTATACCTGAACATATTTTTCCTATTTTTATCATAACGACAGAAGAGTGCATGAAACCGTTTACCATAAGTTTCTTGTAAATGGAAAAATAGCTTCCATTATGAGCAATCACAGGCAGATTTTGTTCATTTAAATTTCCATTCCAGGAAGTAAAATGGGAATCTATAAGGATCAATCTGCTATGGTTTTCTTCAAATATTCCTGTCTTGTTTTCGTCAGGTATTCCTGATGAACAAAAATTCTGGCTGCTACCTGAGATTGTGGTGTTCCTTATAATGGCAGTGGTATTCCACATTAAAACATAGTTATGCCAGAGACCCGTATAGTTCAAAACGCTTGTTGAATATAATATAACGCTGGCACCCCAAATGGTTATGTTATGAGGCATGGATGCATTGAGGTAGCCGGTGAAGCTGATATTGTTTTGAAAAGATTTGATTTCAAAGGCATTGCTTTCATTGAACCATTCAACCATACTTCTATTTCCAGCCTCAAGTGAAAGGTTTCCGGAAATCTTAAGGGATGATAATGGGTTCAAACTTAAGGAAAGTTTTTCATTTGCTGTGGCCGAATAGTTCAAACAGATCATATATTTATTCACTGGAAAATTCCAGTAATCCATTGATCGGAATAGAAATTTTACAGGCATGTATCCTCCTGCAGGCTGTCCGTTCTTACTTATGCTTGCAACATTATAAAGCACAGATCTGGAATAGTTATAATTGATAGGGGAACTGCCCTCAATTATTGAATCTTTTACGTAGATTTTATCCCTGTAAAACATGGTTTTTATCTGGCCTCCCAAAATGTCTGTTTTGTAAATGTATATTTTAGAATTGCTTAAGTTCATCTCTCCCTTAAAATCAAAGGAACTGTTTATTATATGGATTGTCAGGCCATTTTCATTTCTTACTGTCACCTTACCAGATTCACTTTGAATTTTCTCATCCAATATGGTAATATTTGTTTCAAGGCATATTTTGTGTGAACCATTTCCCTGAAATATAAGATTATATCCACACATTATGCCTCTGTCTGTGTTGTTAATTGTTAGATTCCCCTCCATATATATGGGTAACCCTGAATTTGATTTAAGCACCATTGGGTGGTATGCCATAATTGTGTTTCCCATATCCACTTCAGATGGATTATCAACTGGAAAATGAGGGATGAACAACAGTACTGATAAAAATGCAATGCCGGTGATTATAACAGTGCACCTTTCCATACAAATGATCCCGACGCTGATTTTCTTATCTATAAAAATCTATGCTGTAATTGTTTAAATTGCACTATCAATTATGGTATTATGAAGTACACAAGGTTTGGAAAAACAGGGATGTTTGTGTCGGTGCTTGCCCTGGGTGCAATGACTTTTGGTGAAACAAACAGTTGGAAAATAGGTGGGCTATCTCAGGAGCAGGTAAATGAAATGGTGAAGAGGGCATATGATTATGGGATCAATCTGTATGATACTGCAGATGTTTACGACAACGGACAGTCGGAAATTGCCCTTGGAAAGGCGGTCAGGTCCATAAGGGACGAAATTCACATTGCCACAAAAGTAAGGGGAAGAATGGGGAAGGGCATAAACCAGCAGGGCCTGAGCCGGTCCCATATTGAAAAGTCTATAAAAGGAAGCCTCCAGCGCCTGGGTACAGATTTTGTAGACATATACCAGGCACATTCCTATGATTTCGATACGCCAGTGGAAGAAACCATAGAAATATTCCAGAATCTTGTTGAAAATGGCCAGATCCACTATCCTGCATTCTCCAATTTTAGTTCCTGGCAGATGGCAATATTTAACACTGTAGCAAGGGAGAGGCATTATGAAATGTACCATTCTGCCCAGTTAAACTACTCCATATTGAACAGAGATATTGAAAATCAGGAGATACCCTATATCAGGCACGAGGGGATGGCCCTGATGGCATGGAGTCCCCTGCAGGGAGGAGTCCTCACAGGAAAATATGGGAAGAATATTGAACTCAAATCGGGCACAAGGTTTGGAGACAGAGGAATGATATTTCCATATTTTGACCAGGAGAAGGCACCTTCCATACTGAGTGTTATAGAGGATATTGCAAAGGAACAGGGTTGCAAAATGACTGCGATTTCCCTTGCATGGCTCATTGAGAAAAAATCCATAGTGATCATAGGTGCGAGAAGTCTTGAGCAGTTTGAGGAAAACATGTCTGCAGTAGAGGTTTCACTTACAAGGGAACAGGTTGAGAGAATTGACAAGATTTCATCCCAGAGGGAAATGTATCCAAACTGGATGTTTAAAAGAACATCCGGGCCAAAAAGCTTCGAGGTGATAGAATAGATTTTTAGGACTGAAATTTTTAATTTAAAAATTTTTTTATTCAGAGGTTATTGTCAACAAAGGGCTTGATGGAGGGCCTTACCTTTGCCCAGATTTCGCTTCTTGCCGCAAGATACTTATTTTCATCCTCAGTAATGCTTATCCTCAGAGGTTTCTGGAAAAAGTCAAATCTCTTATATTCACCAAGAATGATTGACTCGAACATGGCTTCCATAAAAAGCACATAGTTGTTCTTGTCTTGCTTTACAACCTTAGGGTCTCTTGTTCTTGATGAAAAATAGGCGGAAATAATTAGCAGTCTTTCCGATAATTTGCTTCTTTTCCTCATATCACCAAGTATGAAAAGATCCTTAAAACTATAGTTGCATCCAACCGTAAGATCTCTCAGCATGGATATTTTCTTTACACTGCTCAGCCTCTTGTATTCCCTCTTTGCCTGCAGTTGTGAAGGTTTATACTGTATGAACATATCCATTGTCCTTCTTCCCTCCGTTGGATAAAACAATATGCCATTGTTTTTTGCAATCCTTGTGAAAAATTCAAGATCTTCAGATACCCTGAGGTTTTTCCACCCCATATTTTCCTCTACTATTTCCCGCGGTATCACTATGAGTTCAGAGAACAGCATCCTCTTTTCTCTCTGTCTTACGAAGGAGTAAAGCAAATCGGCATAGGCTATTTCGTAAACCTTCTCATGGTTGAAGAGCACAATATAGCTGCCATTGCTATTTTTGAAAGCCTCGTTTTTAGCGGCTCCCCTAATCATTCCAGCAGACTGTATGATCTTTAATTCCCCATTAAATTTCTTTATGTCCTGGACTGCCTGAGGGTTTATGCCATAGTACGTGTTGTTCATTATGAGTATTTCAAATTTAAGGCCAGTCTCCTCGCCTATATCTATAATGCTTTCAATAGATTCCTCAAGAATTGAATCCTTTCCAGTAAAAATGCAGATAAAGCTCAAGCTGACATCCACCTTCTGACTCCTTTTAAGTTCATAGAACCTTATCTGTTGAGAATAACTTTCTGGCACTGCCTATGTATGTAAAATTAAGTGATAAACTTTTGTAAGTGAAATCCTGAGAAATTTTATAACTAGGACGGTGGAAATTTTTTAATTCAATCCTCTTCACGAGGGGAGTTTTTTGATTGAATAATTTTAAATAATTGAAGTTAATTTCATTTTAATAAAGTGGTTTTCAATGAATGACATGAATAGAAAAGTGATGGCTTTAATTGCAGTTGCAATAGTTGTTGTAGCAGGCCTGATCATATACGATGTCGGTGTGGTAAATCATGGCAGCACAAATAAAGGCATTATTATTGGAGTTGATTCCAACAATATACAGGGTGTAAGGCTTGATCGCATCGTTTCACTTGATCCGGCAGCAACTACTACTCTCTACGCGCTGGGCGCATACAAATACCTTGTAGGGGGAAATGCCTATGATTCATACCCTCCCAATGAGAAACTGCCCAATGTCACAGATTATCCATCCATGAGCATACAACAGATTGTAAATCTCTCTCCAGATGCAGTAATATCATTCACAAATTATTCCCAGAGCCAGGTTAACCAGCTCCTTTCCCTTGGGATTGATTACGTATTTCTTTCATCCGGGGCTAACACCAGTTTCAATCTGATCGAAAGGCAGACAACACTCCTTGGAGAACTTACCGGAACCCAGAACAATGCCTCAAAAATCAATCAGTGGATAAACGAATCTCTCGCGAAACTGCAAAATGTTTCCGTCCCAGAGGAATATTCAATGTTTTATGCCCTTTATCCAGGTTCCCACGGAACATGGACCTCTGGAAATAACACTTTCATGAATCAGATGTTTGAATTTGCCCATATGAAGAATATCGCGGTAAACCAGTCAGGTTTCTATGAGATTTCAAATGAAATAATTGTGAGCGGAAATCCACAGGTGTTGATTCTTGATCAGTATTTCAATGATTCTCTTGTAAATGAAACACCCTACACTCAAACTTCTGCCTATTCATCCCACAGAGTTTATAACATATTCAATGACAACATATTTCAGGAACCAACCTTCAGATCAGTTTATGGCATACAGTGGCTGATCTATAAAGTTTATGGCGACATAGTTTCACTTCCATCATTCCCCATTAACCTGCAGTACAGCCCTGTGCCCTTGCACGTTGCAGATGAATGAGGAGAAATAGATGTTTAAAAACAGGTCCATGAACATAAGCTGGAAAAAAATTCTGAAGGATTTTTCCTACGGCATTATATTGTTAATTTTTTTCATGTCCATTATTCTTTCCATACTTGTGGGGCCTGTGTCAATTCCATTCAAATACGTATATGAATCTATTTTCTATCAACTGGGTTACCATGGATTTTCCATTCCTTTGAAATACTATGAAATCATTGTTATCCTCAGAGAGCCTGAAATAATTGGTGCAGCAGCCGTGGGTGCTTCTCTTGCGGTAGGTGGTGCTGTCATACAGAGTATTTTCAGGAACCCCATATCTGAACCTTATATTACTGGCGTTTCAAGTGGAGCATCCCTTGGTGCAGTTATAGTTATAGTTTCAGGAGTTTTCATATTTGGCATCTTTTCACTGCCCATATTCGCATTTATTTTTTCTCTGGCAACTGTTGGACTGGTATACTTGCTCTCAATGAGAGATGGAAGAACTCCTCCCGTTGTTATGCTTCTTACAGGAATAGCAATTTCACTCTTCATCACATCCATCGTTGCCCTTCTTCTCTATAGCAGGCCTGATATGGAAAACGAAGTTTTCTTTTGGCTTCTCGGGTCACTTCAGGGAATATCCTGGAGAGAGGATTCCATAATTGTTCCTCTTGTCCTGATCAGTTCAATTTTCCTGTTTTCCATGAGCAGCGAGTTAAATGCTCTGCAGATGGGTGAAGACCATGCCAAATCCGTTGGTGTAAATGTGGAGAGGGCAAAGGCAAAGGCCATAATTGTGTCTACAATAGCGGTATCAGCAGTCGTTTCCATAAGCGGCCTCATAGGATTCGTTGGTCTGATCTTCCCCCATGTTTCAAGGATAATGTTTGGTGGATCAAACAGAAGGGTAATACCCGCATCTGCCATTCTTGGCGGCACATTTCTTGTTTTAAGCAATGATATTGCCCATCTTATTGTTGTTGGGGAGGTCATACCCATTGGCATAATAACCGGGATAATAGGGGTTCCATTCTTTATGCTCCTTATGTTAAGAATTTCCAGGAGAGGTTACTATGACGCTTGAAGTCCAGGGACTGAGATTTAAAAGAGGAAAACTGGAGATAGGGCCTGTGGAAATTTCACTTGATCCTGGGGAAATTATATCAATTTGTGGAAAGAACGGTTCTGGTAAAACAAGCAGCCTTTATGCCATGGCTGGGCTTGACAGGATCGATTCAGGCAAAGTAATCATTGACGGCGCAAACATGGAATACATGAATCCAAGGGAAATATCCAGGAAGATTGCAATTGTAAAGCAGGAAATTCCAACGCCCATGAGCTTTACGGTAAATGATATTATGGAGATTTCAGCCTTTACTAGGGGAAATGACAGAGATGCCATAAACCAATCTCTGGACCTGTGCGGCATATCCCATCTAATAAACAGAGAATTTTCAACACTGAGCGGAGGAGAGAAGAGAATGGTTATGATTGCTGCCGGTATATACCAGGATTCAAGTTACATATTTCTTGATGAACCCTCTTCCTTTCTTGATATAGATAAGATTTCAACCCTTTCGTCCATACTTGTTAAATTAAAGAAAATGGGGAGAGGAATCATAGTTGTCAACCATGACATCAATTATGCAAGAAAAATTTCGGATAAAATAATGCTTATGAAAAACGGAAAGGTTATTGCCTATGGGAATACCGATGAAACTATAACTGTTGAGAATCTTGAAAGGACATATGATGCCTATTTCGACAAGTACGATTCGCCTGAAGGCCTTAGATTTTATGCATCATCCAGTCATTTTTGATTTAGATCATTTTTCGGTTTTTACCTTCAAGATTCTCTTTCAGTGTGCTGTAAAAGTATGGTATATCCTCCACACTTTTCAGACTAAAGCCTGTTATGCTCCTCCATAGATAGGTGTCAACAAGGCATCCATCATATAAAAGAGTGGTTTCCAGTCTCTTCTTCAGATCCTTTCCCTTTCTGTCAAAATCGGTAAGAAGTATAACTTCCCTGTACATGGATGATATTTTCATGCAGAAGTCATCAATCCTGTTTCCGTCATTCAACTTTATTATTTCCCCCTTAAAGCCTATGCTCCTCAGGGCGGCAACATCATGATTCCCCTCCACTATTATGGGTTTTTCCAGATTTTTCTCCATTTCGTTCTCTATAATAGATGCAAGCTTCCATCCCTTCAGCTCCAGTACCTCCTGTTCTTTGAAAATTCATTCTCCGATCTTATTATTTCCTGAATAAGGTCAGAGTCGTTCAGGTATCTCACAGAGAGAAGCCTGGATGCAGTTTCTGGACCTATGCCCCTTCCCGCCAGAACCATAAGTGCAACCTTTCCCCTCTCCCTCACAAGGTGGGCAGATTTTGACAGTGCATTTTTTTCCTTCTGTGTCAGTTTGTCCTTCTGTATTGCCTTTATAATCTCATCCTTGCTGTAAGGGGATACAGCAGCCAGAAGAGTTCCCCCACATTCCCTGCATTTTAAAACATTTATATCCTTGACCTTTTCCGTGTGCGTCCAGAAGCATTTTGTACAGATCAGGGTAATTTCCTCATTCAGCAGTCTTTCCCTGATGGATTCCACAATAGCCATCGTGGGCTTAAGTGGGCTTATCCTCTCGGAATAATGGGTAAGGAAAGATTCTGTCCCGTTTGAAAAACCCTTTTTCGGGATGAATCTAATATTATCCATGGATTGGATAAAATCTTTTAACTGGCCCATATCCATATAATCGTACATCATCTTTCTGACTGAATCCTTATAGAGAATGGTATTTCTATAGGAGTCTATGATCTTCTCCATTCTTATTCTGGACATATCTGCATCCTTTCTTATAATTCCAAATTTTCTGGCTTCATATAGAAAAACGCCATTAAAGAACCTGGATCTTCTTGCGGTATTTTCAATTATGACCTCAACATCCCTCTCTTTCAAGCTTTTAATTGTCTTTACAATCTCCTCCGGGCCTATTCTCATTGAAGATCTTAAATATATATGATAGGGTGAATAGTCTGTTTCCACACTTTCCCCAGTTACTGATGATATTATGGATGCAATAATTTCAGACAGGGCAAAGTTAGCCTTTGTACCCAAAAGAATCTGTATTATGATCTCGTTTCCCTTTGACTCAACAATTATCCTGTCAGATAATCCAAGATCGTTTTCATACCACTCCTTAAGTTTTTTTGCTGACTCAGATTCAACATGATCCCCTATGACTCCACTGGATCGGTTGATGGATACTCTCTGGGTAACATCGGGGAGAACAGGTATATCCTCACCTGTCCATTTTGGGGTAAGTGCTGCCGTCCTGAAAGGCTCAACAAATATCTTTTCCTCATCCATTCTTACTGTTCTCCATGTTGAACCCCTTATGACGAAATATGAACCCGGTTCAATTTCACTGAGCACATATCTTTCGTCAAGAGTGCCTACAAATCTCTTGTTTATTATATCAATAACCCTGTAATTTTTTTCACTGGGTATCATGGAAATATTTCCAATAAAATAGTCCAGTGTTCCATATCCTGGTGTAACAATGTTATCATTAACATGAATCTTCCTTGAATCGTTTAGGAAGTTAAGTACATCCATATACTCTTCCAGCGACAGATTCCTAAAGGGATATGCTCCTATTATTATTTGATAGAATTCATCTGCATTGAATTTCCTCATCTGGTGTACTCTCAAAATTATCTGGTTTGCCAGTGTTGCCATGGATTTTTCCCTTATGATCACCGGTTCCAGTATACCTTCCTGAATCTGGTTTACAATGGCATTTGCCTCTTCCAGTTCAATTATATCACTGCACAATATTATTCCCTTTGATACGCTCCCTATCCAGTGCCCCGATCTTCCTATCCTCTGGATTAACTTGTTTATCTGCCTGGGTGAATTGAATTGGATCACAAGATCAGCGGATCCAATATCTATTCCAAGTTCAAGGGAAGATGTGCATATTAACCCTCTGATTTCTGACGCCTTGAACTTTTTTTCAGCCTCTTCCCTGATATCCCTCGAGAGGGATCCATGATGGACCATTACGGGCAGTTCACCGTAATAAAGTGATAATCTGAAAGAAATATCCTCTGCCACACTTCTGGTGTTCACAAAAACAAGTGTTCCCCTGTGCTCCATAATCAGATCGTGAATAAGTTTAATTGCGCCTGCATAATCGGGATCGCAACCCATTTTATTTGCTACCTCCTCAGGAGCCCTTTCAGGTATTCTTATTTTGAAATCCATGGATTTGATCAGGCTTGTGTGTACAATTTCCACGGGATCTTTGGGAGAAAGGAATTGCCCTATTTCTTCCGGATTTCCCACTGTGGCGGAAAGGCCAATCCTTTGAAAATTTCCAGCTATTTCCTTCAACCTTTCCAGTCCCAGGGAAAGCTGGGTGCCCCTCTCATTCTGGGCCATTTCGTGAAGTTCATCGACAATCACGAACTTTACATTTTTTAAATAATTGCCAATCTTCCTGGAGTTTATCAAAATCTGTAAGGATTCAGGGGTTGTTATGAGTATGGGTGCAGGCCGGTCCCTTATTTCCCGTCTTTCTGTTTCAGATATATCACTGTGCCTCACCTGCACCTTTATTCCAAGCATTTCTCCATATCCCTTCAACCTGCCCAGCATATCTCTGTTTAAGGCTCTTAAGGGTGTTATAAAAATGCAGCTTATGGGCGGCAAATCCTCTGATCTGATTCTGTCAAGCAGGGGAAACATTGCTGCTTCAGTCTTGCCACTTCCAGTGGGTGATATGAGAACAGCATTTTTTCCCGATCGAACCACAGGAATAAATTTTTCCTGAGCTTCTGTTAATTCCTCAAAACCCTGCTGTTCCACAAAACGTACAAAATCAGGTGTAAAAAATTCTGAAAAATATTTGTTTTTTTTCATCTTTTCCACTTATTCAGTTATCGTCGTCGTCATCCATGTCATCATCATCGTCGTCGTAATCCTTCATGCGGACTGTGAATAACATAGTTCACCTCAATAAGAAAAATTATGGAGGTATAAAAAGTTTTAGCCAAATGTCCTGTACATATTCAATTCTCCCTGTTTTTACAACTAATACCTTAATTTTAAACTGGATTATCATATTCATTGGCAAAGTCTTAACCTTTTCCTTTTGAAGATTCCCAATGCTTTAATATTTTTAAATCATATTGACCTATGGCGTGGCAAAAAGTTGTTGGATTAAAGGCGCTCGAAAATGGAGGAAACCACATAACTGCAAAAGTTGGTGAAAATGTAGTATTGTTTGTGAAGACACAGAAGGGGCTTGAGGCAATGGACGGAGTATGCAGCCATGCAAAATGCATCCTTGGTGAGTATGATTCCTCAAAAAATGAGGTAAAATGCCCCTGCCACAATGCAGTATTCAATCTTGAAAATGGCCATATGGTTAACCCGCCCTCTGTTGCACCAAACAGTCCCATGGACAAACTTGGGTTGAGGAAGTTCAATGTAAGGGAGAACAACGGGTTCATAGAAGTAGAAGTATAAATATTTCTAAAAAAACTTTAAATTCACCCTATAATTTTTAACAAGTATTAAGACAATGCCAGACATCTGGAGTTAAATGATAAACAGGGACCTTGCAGTTCAGGTAAAGAGACTGATGCCATCCAGGGAGAGGGATACAGACAGGAACAGTCCGGTTTCAATGTGGACGGAACTGGACAGGTTAAGAGGATATCCTGAGGACACGGCTGTTGTTATTTTCAGGACCAGAGGATGTGCATGGTACGATTTTACGTCGTGCTCAATGTGCGGTTATTTTAATGACGTAAATGCAAATGTTTCCGATGAAAATCTTATGAATCAGGTGGACAGGCTTATGGACTTTCTGAGTGGACAGAAAGTTTTAAAGGTATTTACCTCCGGGAGCTTCCTTGACAGAAGGGAGGTTCCGGAAAGGGCCTTTAACTATTTTGTAGATAAAGTATCCACGAAGGTAGATAAACTTCTTGTGGAATCAAGAACTGAATTCATAACGCAAGAAAATATGGAAAGGCTTCGGGATTCATCAATGGATGTGAGGATTGCCATAGGAGTGGAATCAACAAATGATAAAATAATAAGGGACAGTGTCAACAAGGGGACTAATTTCAAGAAATTCGTGGATGCTGCGAAGGTAGTTTCAAAAAATGACCTTGAATTGAGATCGTACCTTTTGCTAAAGCCGCCCTTTATAAACGAGGAAAATGCTGTGCAGGACGCAATAAAATCTGTATATGACTGTGCTCCATACTCCAGCGATGTATCCGTAAATCCCATGAATATACAGAAAAACACCCTTGTGGAGAAGCTCTGGAAAAGGGGGCATTATCGTCCTCCATGGCTCTGGAGCGTTGCCAGAGTGCTTCTGAATACTGTGGATGCCCCGACCGAAGTTTTAAGTTATCCAACCGGTGGAAATAGCGAGAGAGGTTCTCACAATGATAAAAAGGACCCTGAACTTCTCAAACTTATCTTCCATGCCTCACTGAATCAAGATTTCAATAAACTCCGGGAATATTACGATATATCAGACAGAAGATCATATGAAACTTACATCTCAGCGGAATCTTCACTTCCTGTACCCTACGACCTGGATTCTTTCATCAGAAAAATATCAGGCGGAGCGGTGAGTATTTAGATGAGCCTGAAGGACGAAAGAAAGATTATCAAAAATATTATGAAAAATGGAAAGGTGAGTGAATATCCAGATGACTGTTCCTGGACAGTTGTTAATGAAAAGTACATTTTCACTACAACCGATTCCATAACACCGGAAACTCACATACCTGATGGTGTTAAACCCTATGATGCGGGCAGATTCTTTGCATCTGTAAACCTGTCGGATATTGCTGCAATGGGTGCAAAGCCCCTTTCATTCATGGCCGCGTTTGTACTTGGACCGGAACTTGACGATGATTATGTGGATGATTTCTCAAAGGGTATTGGGGATGTCTTGAAAAAATATGAAACTGAATATATAGGAGGGGACACAAAACCCGGCAAATCCACATCATTCTCTGGCTTCTGCCTTGGGACAGGAATGGAAGAGAGAACAATGTTCAGAAGAAGAATAGGTGAAGGCCAGATTGTTTGCGTGACAAACGAAATTGGGAGGGTTGGAGCCTCTTACCTTGACTATGTAAATGGCGTAAATATGGATGAAAGCGGATTTAATATAATCAATATAGAACCAAGGATCAGGGAGGCCATGTCCATAGGCGAAAACGGTGGAATGTTCATGATGGACATGTCTGATGGCCTTTTCGGATGCCTAAGCCAGATGAAAAACGATTATGGCCTTGGATTCAGAATAGTGGAATCAGAACTGCCCTTTGATGCCTCTGTTAAGAATGTCTCTGAAAGGTATGGAATTTCCCAGACAGAGGTGGGATGCAACATAGGGGGAGATTATGAACTCCTGTTTACGATTGAAAATGAAAATTTCAGCAGCTTTTCACAAAAAATGCGAGAACTTGGAATCAGCGTAAGCTATATAGGGGATGTGTGGAAAGGGGATAACATGATATTCAATGGGGAAAACTGGCTGAAAATAGAGGGAAAGGGCTGGGAGCATTTTAAATAAAAATTTCAGAGGAATTCAAGGTATATCTTCTGGTCCTCTACCTCCCACATTCTCCCCTGCGTATTATTGTCCACAAAAACGTTAAGTGTTGAGCAAAGAGTCTCTGCCATGATCTTGTTCCTGTATTTTTCCACTGCATCCCTTATCTTCTCGTTTCCATGTATGGCAAGATTTATGCTTGCATCATAATCAAGATTCATCTCCTTCCTCATTACCTGAATCCTTCTGATTATCTCCCTGCTCAAACCCTCAAGTTCCAATTCACTGTCTATTTCTGTGTTGAGGAAAAGTGAAACTGAATTCTCCTCTTCCCTCACATATCCCTTTTCCGGTTCAGTTACAAACTGAAGGGCATCGGATGGTATTTCCATGCCCTCAAAGGATATGCCCGCATTCTTCATTCTCTGTACCTGATTGGAACTGTTCAGCTCCTCTATGAATTTGAGGAACTCAGGCATCTTTCCTTTGAGTATTGGGGCCGCCTTTGAATTGACAACCTTTATGACAGTCCTTTCCGGTTTCTCTGATTCTCCTATTATTTTTATCTTCCTGGCATTCATCTCCTCCCTTACAGGCTCAAGGTCAGATTCTGAAATTTTTTCAGAATGCACAAGGATCTCCCTTACCGGCTGCCTGCCCTTTATTCCTCCATTCTGCCTGGCCCTTCTGGTAAGTTCAAGCACGTTCCTTGCCATCCCTATCCTTGCCTCTGTATTCTCATCCATAAGGCTCTTATCAGCCACAGGGTAAGATGATGCGTGTACACTGAGCTGATCTGGATGCATCTTTCTGTAGAGATATTCCGATGTAAATGGGGCTATGGGGGCAAGAAGCCTTAGAATTATGTCCATTGCGTAAAATAGGGTGGAATATGCCTCCTCCTTATCCTTTGAAGAGGAATCCCAGAATCTTCTTCTTGATAATCTCAGATAGAAGTTGGATACATCGTCTATGAGTTCTGATATGTGCCTCTGGGCTTCATGGAATTCGTATGCATCCATGGACTTTGTACACTCTTGAACCGTTGAATTTACCCTTGATACAAGCCATATGTCAAGGAGATTATTGCTTTTCTTCAATCCATTAAAACTGTAGCCGTCAAGATTTCCATTGGATGCGAAGAAGTTGTATATGTTCAGGAATGTTCCCAGTATCTTTATTTCGTTTTCCCTCACTACCTTCTCTATGAGTGGTTTTGGCTTCCATGGTGCCGAGGAATAGAAGAAAAGCCTGGATGCATCAGGGCCAAAATCATCCATCATTTTCATTGCAAGGACACCGTTTCCCCTGCTCTTGCTCATCTTCTTCCCTTCAGCGTCTAAAATGAACTCTGCGCAGAATACATTGGAATATGCGTTTGTCTGGAAAAGCATGGTTGATAAAACATGAAGGACATAGAACCATCCTCTGGTCTGGTCAATGGCTTCAGTTATGAAGGAAACAGGCAGCTCAGGCTTTTTGTTTCCGTTGAACGGATAGTGTATTGCGGCATAGGTTGAACTGCCGGAATCAAACCATGTGTCTATTACAAAGGGTTCCCTCTCCATCTTCCCTCCACAGTCGGGGCATTTCATTGTTATATTATCAACATAGGGTCTGTGGAGATCCTTTGGCCTTTCCATGCCTGATCTTTCCATTAATTCCTGGATCGACCCCATGGCCTCCATATGGCCGCACCTGCATGTCCATACCGGTAAGGGAGTTCCCCAGTACCTGTTCCTTGATAGATTCCAGTCCTTTGCCTCCTCTATGAAATTACCAAACCTCCCCTCCTTGAGGTGTGATGGTATCCAGTTTATTTTCCCATTATTTTCCACAAGTTTTTCCCTGTATGCTGATGCCCTCACAAACCATGCGTCTATGGGATAATAGAGAAGGGGAGTGTCGCACCTGTAACAGAATGGATATGAATGCTCATATTTTTCACTTCTCAGGGCAAGTTTCCTCTCCTTAAGGAATTTCACAATATCTATATCAGCATCTTTCACGAATTTCCCATACCAGGGAAGGGCCTTATTGTTAAATTTTCCCTGGAAATCCACGGGATTGATTATGGAAAGCCCCTCTCTCTTCCCCAGTTCAAAGTCGTCTGAACCAAAGGCCGGAGCTGTATGAACTATTCCAGTACCTTCTTCCAGATTGACATGATCTCCATGCACTATTTTACATGCGTTTTCTGGAACCGGAATAAAATCTATGGGCCTCTCATAACGCTTTCCGAGCAACTCCTTCCCGCTGTAAGTCCTTATAATTTTGTAATTTTCCCTGAGAACCTTTTTTACCAGAGCCTCTGCCATTATGAGGATTTCATCCTCATACTGCACATCTGCATAGGCAACATTTTCATTTACTGCAAGAAGCATATTTGATGGAAGTGTCCATGGCGTTGTTGTCCATGCAACAGCATATCTGTTTTCATTTATAATCTTAAATTTAGCATATATGGATGTATCCTTCACATCTTTGTACCCCTGAGCAAGCTCGTGTGAACTCAGGGTTGTTTCGCACCTTGGGCAATAGGGTGATATTCTGTAATCCTTATACAGGTCTCCCTTCTGGAAAAGAGTCTTCATGGCCCACCATTCGCTTTCTATATAATCATCTCTCAGGGTAACATAGGCACTCTCCTGGTTTATCCAGAAACCAAGCCTTCTGTCCATTTCGTGCCATTCATCTATGTAACGGAAAACGCTTTCCTTACAATATTCATTGAATTTGTCTATGCCGAATTCTTCTATTTCCGATTTGTGCTTAAAACCGAAATGCTTTTCCGCCTCCAGTTCCACAGGCAGGCCATGGCAGTCCCAGCCCGCATCCCTTCTGAGTATTCTGTACCCCTGCATTGTTCTGTATCTCAGGGCAGTGTCTTTTATTGTCCTTGTGAGGGCATGGCCCACATGGGGGCGTCCATTTGCTGTTGGGGGACCTTCAAGGAATATGAATTCCTTCCCGTCCTTCCGTAAATCAGAGACCTTACGGAATACATCATTCTCATCCCAGTATTTTGCTATTTCATCTGCGAAATCCTTAATTTTCTTGCCCTGTGGAATTAATTCAAAAGACATACCTGATCCTTCCCTTAATATCTATTGTTTTAAAAATTTGTCCATTGTTTGATTTCCCCATATGAATCATGTTTTCTTACCAGATTATCTAATTCCTCATTTCGAGTATGTTACTGATGCCTAATCAAAAATATGGGTTTAAATATAAACCATTGGCATATAGAAGGTATATAAGTTAATTTTAAGGCAGAATGCAATTTAACTTTTTATGGAAAAGAACATTTCCAGCACTGAAAGAAACCAGACAGGAGAGGTTAAATGGATTGATGAGAAATACATATCCTATCTGTATGTTCTTATTGGAATCCTGCTGCTTGCAACAGTACCCTATGCCATGACGATTAAGGCAGGTATATTCAATGATGATGTTTTAATTCTGAATACTGTCTTCAGCATCTTTATCATAGTCATGGGCATTTTGGAATTCCTCAATTTGCGGGGAAAATTGAACATCCTTGCTTCTTATTTCCCCATAATAATGATAATTGTCGGCGTTGCAACCACATTCCTGTATTCCCATTTTTATGACACATCCTGGGATAAAACCCTGCATCTTTATATTATAAATATAACAGATTCAGGAACTTTTCACATTGCCTATTACAAGGCAAGGGACCTCATTTCAGAGATGAGTTCGGTAGGCGGTATTGTGATCATCCTGGGTGGGATTTATCAAATCCTTTACAGAAGGGTGGGAAAGAACAGCCACTGAGGAAAAATATTTTTCTAATGAAATAACCGAACTTAAAATTATACATGAAATTGTAAAATATTTATTTTATTCTACATTGATTAATGGGAGGCCCTGTGCGTAGTAGTTTTCAATCTTCTGAACAGCGTCCTCTGCAGGGGAAAGAAATCTGAGTATATTCTTAAAATCTGCCTCCGGGGCTGGTTGATTTTTAAAATTAACCCAAACTGGTACTATACCTGACTGAAGTGCTCCCTTCACGTCTGCCTTCCAGTTGTCCCCAACCATTATGGCTTCATCGGGAGATGCACCCGCCATATCCAGAGCAATTTTGAATATTTCGGGTTCAGGCTTAAAGACGCCGTAATCGTATGCCGGAACTACAAAATCTATGTGTTCTCCAAAATTTGATCTTGATATCTTCTCCATCTGGTATTCACCCATATGGTTAGTTACTATTCCAACGAGGTATTTTTCCTTAAGCTTTTTCAAAAATTTCAATGCCCCTGGCACGGGCTTTCCAAAGTTCATGTGCAATTCCCTTATTCTTCTGTGTATTTCCATTACCATTTCCATTTTCAATGGCAGTCCCACATTTTGCAGGAACATGTCTGTCCTTGCAAGGTTCACCTCAGATGCACTCCTGTTTTCATTCCTTAACATATCCTGCATTCTGTAATCGGAATAGTAGAACCTGGAAATAAGTTCATCAAGAGCTATGGACCTGAAAAACCTGTATTCAGATCTCAACCTTATAAAAACACGCCTTATGGCACCAAGATCATCATATATTGTATTGTCAAAATCAAGCAAAATAACCTTCAACATATTAATATCCTTCCTCAGTTTTTCTGGAAATTCCACATTGCAACAGATTTCCCAAGAATATTTCTAACAATAAGTTTTTTCTATATATGATACGTTGGAAAATAATGTTTATATTGACCTAAATTAAGGACCTGTTTCAAAATATGGTATGTAGTAAATTTATAATTAATACCTGTTCATAAATAAAAGAAATAAAATGGTTTTGAACGGAATAGAAGGAAATCTGAATGTTCCAGGTATGATTCCCTGGGAAATTATTGTGGCTTACTTTGCCATTGCCCTCGGTTTTGTGTTTTATTATAGTATGCGCAATGGGGGGCTGAAAGGATTTAAGACCGTTGACTTTGTATATATAGGAATTGGTGCGGCCTTCACTGTTGTCTGGGAATTTTTCATTGGACCCCTCCTTGACAAGATTGTTCCTCCTGGACTTTCTGCCTTTGTTGGTTTTGGTTTCTTTGGCAGAATAATCATACTGTTCATAGTTGCAGGGCTCGTGAGAAAACCCGGTGTTGGAATGCTGAGCCTGGCCATATTCGATATCCTTGGTGATATATTCCACTATGGATTCAGCGGAGAACCGGTATTCGTTTTCTACGAAGCTCTTACATATGGGTTGTTCATAGATATAGCCATAACAATCAAGAGGGGGAATCTTTTCGGAGATTTCAATACAAGAAGTTCAGGCAGAGGATTGGGATCCTTTGCCCAGAAGCACAGGGAGGTTTTTGCAGGGTTAACAGGTGCAATCATCGCCTTCACCTGGGCCTTCCCTGACCCGTTCTTCTATAAGGCATTCTTTGGACCATTCCTCTATGGCAGCATTGTGAACTGGCAGACAATTCTTGTTTCATTTGTAGAAGCAATACCTGGAAATATTGTATTTGGAATAATTGCAGGGCTCATTGCTTTGAGAGTAACAAGAGTGCTGGGACAATGAAGGCAATAGAGATAAAAAATCTATCTTTTACATATTTTGGTGATGAAAAACCTGCCCTCACAGTGGATGACTTTTATGTGAATGAGGGTGAAAGCATTCTTTTAACTGGGAGATCAGGTTCTGGAAAGAGCACGCTTGTAAATTGCATCAATGGAATAATACCCAATGTTATAAGTGGGAATATCACAGGCAGCGTGAAGCTCATGGGAAAGGAGGTCAGGGATATGAGGCTTCCTGACGTGGCAAAGATTGTGGGAACCCTTTTGCAGGACCCTGAAAGGCAGGTAATGAATTATGGAATAGTGGATGAAATAGCCTTCGGGCCTGAGAATCTAAAAATGCCCAGGGAGGAGATAGAGAGAAGGGTCAAAAAGGCTATTGAAACCATGGGGCTTGAGGCTTTCGTAGATAGGGAAACTACAAAGCTTTCCGGTGGAGAACTCCAGAGAGTTGCCCTTGCATCAGTAATTGCAATGGAACCTGCCATAATGATACTGGATGAACCAACATCGAACATTGATCCCGAAGGCACAGAGAAGATTTTCAAGTTCATTCAGAGCAATAAGGAACACATGACACAGATAATTGTTGAACATAAGGTTGAAAGGGCACTTCCCTTTGTGGACAGGGTTGTTGTCATAGATAATGGCAAAATCATTCTCGATGTTTCAAAGGAACATCTTATGAGGGATGTTGAGGTCCTCCTTAACGCAGGCATTGAAATACCTGAGGAGTATATTTACGCGAAGAGACTCAATCTGGAAACGGTTGACCCTGACACAGTCAGGGAGAGGATAAGGGAATATGGAATACATCTGTCCAGAAGGGAAAGGAACAACGGCGGGGAAAGGATACTCACCGGGAAGATCAATATTGAGGTTGAGGGCAGGCAAATTGTCAACACAGAGATAAACCTGAAAAAGGGACAGGTTTATTGCATAATGGGCAAAAATGGTGCGGGAAAAACCACGCTTATAAAGGGGTTGATGGATTTTCTTGACCGGAAAAGATTCAAAAACAATAGCGAACTTTTCATCGAAGGAGAGGATCTTTCTGATAAAGATTATGTTATAAGAGGAAGAAAGATAGCATACCTTCCCCAGAGCTTCGACCTGATGCTTGTAAACAAAACAGTGGAATCAGAGATATACTATTCTGCAAAGCACAGAAGAATGCCCGAATTCAAAAAAATAGGGGATGAACTGATTGAGATGTTCTCCCTTGAGGAAAAGAGGCAAACAGATCCACTCATGCTAAGCACCGGCCAGAGGAGAAGGGTGTGTATGGCTGCCGCCCTTGCCTCATCTGCCCACATAATGCTCATGGATGAGCCAACCTCAGGGCAGGATTTCATGAACAAAAAAATACTGGGTGAAGAGATCCACAATCTTTGCAAGAAGGGATTTTCATTCCTTATTGTAACCCATGATTCCAGATTTGCTTACAGATATGGCGATTATATTGGCATCATGGAAAAGGGAAAGATTATCCATGAGGGTGAACCGGATGAAATATTCAGGTTTTCATCACAGTATGGTGTTATTGAGCCATCAGACTATGTTTTAAGAATAGATCAGAAGGAGGTTTTGAGTTAAATGTATGGAATTGTTGATACCATAATAAGCTGGCTCCTTTTTATCTTTGGAGTGAGCATACCCTTTTACCTTATATTGGGTGCCATAGGTATTTCTGGGTTCAGGGAGATAACTTCCTATGAAAAATATGATTCATTCTATTATAATGTTAATGCTTCAGTAAAGATACTGCTTTCCCTTGTAATCGTAATGATTGCAGCCTTTTCCATATGGTGGATCGGAGCCATAATCACCTTTGCCTTTCTTGCATCCTATATAACGCTGAAGAATGGACTGAGGAAGGTTTATCTTGCTGGCCTTCTTGTGCTTTCAACCATTATAGGTACAGTCTGGGGATATGCCCCATATGAACCTCTCAGCATTGTTTCCATGGCTCTTAACACTCCCGTTTCCCATTTCACAACCATATGGACCTGGCCACCCTATTTCAGCATTCTGGGCTATGAACATACCCTTACCCTGCAGTCCCTCTATTACAGCTTTCAGATATCCTTCAGATTTTCTGCTGCCATTGTTGCAAGCCTTCTCCTTGTCATGACAAATACGCCTGCTCAGATCATAAAGACGCTGAGCAGGTTCAAGATCCCCGATCCCATAATATTCTCCCTTGTGGTGGCAATGAAAACTGTACCTGCAGTGTTTGAATCCTTTGACACATCCATAAAAATATCCATGATGAGAGGCTATGGTGGCAATAAACCCAAATTCCTTAGACCTTTCATAATCCTTGGCGCAGCAATTGGTTCAATTGTACCAACCATTGTACATCTTCTTCGAGGTGCAAAGGATATTGGCATATCTGCAGATACAAGAGCCTTCAGGGCATATCCATCAAGAACCTACTTCATGCTTACACCATTCAAGAGAGAGGATTACTTTTTCCTTGGGTTTATCTTTGCCATTGTCATAATGGCAGCAGTGGCCATAATGATGGGCTTTGGGAGGGCCATACCCTACCTGACCTGAATTAAAAATATTATTTTTTGGGTATGATAGAATTATCAAAAGGATATTAAATAACCCAAAAAGCTCGGATTTAAAGGAATCAAACAGATATATTTATTCTCTACTAGAATTGAAGAAAGTTTTTGATCAATTTGTTGGATCGTGATCGTGCTGTAAAAAAGTTCCACATGCCCATATGAATTTTGAAAATATGGACAGATAATGGCTGAGGAAAGTTTGAATTTCAAGGAAATATCGACCATATTCGTAACGGCAATGATTGACTTTATTGAATTTGGCATAATCATACCCATTGGATCATATTATATTGAAACCTTTGGAGGGAATGCCATTGACCTTTCCATACTCCTGGTGTCATATTCTCTGGCCCAGTTCATAACCTCCCCTATATTGGAAGGCTTTCAGACAGATTTGGCAGGAAGAGGATTCTACATGGGCCAGTCTTGGGTTTACCCAGTCTGCCTAAACCATGGCCAATATTATTTGGACCCTTAACTGCCGGTTACCTCTTCTACGCTGTGCCAAAGTTTATTCCTTTCCAGATTTCCGCGATGATGGGAATAATATTCCTTGCACTTATTATTGTTGCATTTAAGAGAATCAACCTTAAAAGGTGCTGGGAAAGGGAGGCAATGGAGAAGTCGGGAAATCTTGAAAAGTCATCATGTAAGTGTGCTGAAAATAATGATAACCCATTCACAAAAAGATTTTTGAGATGGGAACAAAAATATAAGAAAAATTTGTTTCTCCTGAATTAGATTAAAATAAATATGGTCTTACCGTAAAAAAATGTGCTGAATGGAACTTTATGGAAAAGAAATATCAAAGCGAAAGGATTAGATGCTTTCTCTTTCCCGTGAAATTTTGTATTTATTGAATCTATATACCATTTATGCCACAATATTCTAAATAAGATAATTTGAAACATATTTATGAATTGGTTAATGATGGAAGCCGAAAATATAGTTTATCCGGATTATGAAGGAAGAAGCCTCTATAATTTATCACAGAGTATAATGCAGAACCTTGGAATACAGACAAGGCACCCTGGAATAAAGGACATTCCCGGTGATGGTAAAAGACTATCCGTTGTACTTATTGATGGCTTTGGATATAATGCAGGAAAGAGAGCGGGCATAATAAAGGAGGATGACCCATTCATAACAAGTGTATTTCCATCCATTACCACTACGGCCCTAATTACCCTGATGTCTGGTCAGATGCCCGGGGAGCATTGTGTGCTTGGAGGGACTACATTTGTTAAAAGGTTTGGAACGGTCATAGATAATTTTAGATACAGTCCCGTATATTCAAGCGGCAAGGATTCTCTTAAGAGCATAATGAGCATGAAGGAAGCCTATCAGGTTGAGAATATCATAGAAAAAGCCAATGATTCTGGGAAGAAATGCGCAATCATATCGCCGGATTTTATCAAAAACTCTGAACTTACAACCATAACAAACAGCAGTTCAGGAACACATTTTAATTATTACCACCTGTGGGATGCTCTTGATTATTACAGGAAGGCTCTTGAGGGTGATTCTGATTTTGTTTACCTTTATATTCCCTTTGCAGACAAACTTTCCCACCTATATGGCCCATACTCAGAGCCAAACCTGGAGGCATTGAGAAATATTGTTGGCTCCATCAAAAGCATAGCCAAAGAATACAGTAACAAATTCAGAGTAGTCATAACTGCAGACCACGGCCATGTTGAGGCTGGAAAGGTATACCAGATGGGAGAAAATCTTCAGGTAAGTTCTTCATTTTCCATTCCACCCTTTGGTTCCACAAGATCCATATTCTTTTCTGGGAATGGAGCACTCCTTGATGCACTCAAGGCAGAAATGCCGGGATTGCAGATATTTGACAACAGCAGGCAGAACTTCAAGAAATTGCTGGGGTCATATGAAGGGCATAAGAAATCCAGCTTCGATTACATTGGTGTACCCATTAACACAGATTCCTATTTTTACCCTGGGTCGCTCGATGAAGGAAACACTACATATTTCAAGGGAAGGCATGGAGGTTTACATCCAGATGAAATGATAATTCCGCTTATCATTATAGAGTGATTGTCAGAAAGATAAAATTTTACCCCGAATATTTTTTCAATTTACTATGAAAATTCGTTTTTAAAGTCATTCCTGCAGATGACAATAAACTGAAAAGAGATTTTTCATAGCGAACCCTTTGCTCATTACATTTTTTGATATGAAAAAACAAACATTATTAACAGATAAATTTAACCATCTAAGTGGATTGATATAATAAAACAAGCAATTTAGTATTTATTACTTTGCCAGCACAATACCCAAGGCATTAAGACTGCTAATTCCATTCAAAGAGTCACGGGGTACAAAAAAACTCATTACTTACCACATCCGAATCACAAAATAGCGTTCTAATAATCCTTGACAAAGTTGAGATACTCGGAGTAAATGGAGAAGATAATCTACAATACTAAAAAGTGCAAAGTATTGTAAATGATCAAGACCCTTATTGAATAAGTATTTTTGGTAAATTCATATATATGCATCTTCATTACACAATGAAATGAAGGGCTTTAATGAACTAGTTGATCGCCTGAATGAAATCAGCAACCAGTGGGTTAAGTCAAACAGATCTCACGACACTGGAATAGGCAAAACACTAGAAGACTTACTAGGTATTGAAGAAAACAACATACCAGGACCGGATGGTGAGAATGTAGAACTGAAATCCATAAGAATGAGATCATCGTCTATGATTACACTTTTTACAAAGAGCCCCAAACCAAGTGATTCAATAAGGATGTTATTGGAAGACTATGGTTATCCAAGTAGAAATGATCCAAATAGGAAAGTCCTTCATGTTGATTTATATGGCAACAAAATAACTGTAATTAAAGGAGTCCCGTCATTAAAACTGAAAGTATTACCGGATAGAATTAATATTGAAAGCGTGAATGGAAATATCTATGGAGGATGGAATAACAAATCATTAAAGGAATCTTTTGAGAGAAAAATGTATAGGGTGCTCCTTGTGAAAGCTGATAGGAAAGGGAGCAAGGATAATGAAGAATTCAATTATAAAGAAGCTTGGGTTTTAATGGGTTTCTCATTCGAAAGGTTTATTTCGCTTATTAACAAGGGAATTGTAAAAGTTGAATTAAGACTAGGATTGCATCCAAAGGGAGGGAAGAATGAAGGGAAGTTACATGACCATGGGACAGCATTCAGGGTGCTTGAAGCAAATATTCAAGATTGCTTTGCCTACAGAGATATGATATTACCTAAGATGGATAAATTATGATAAAGAACTCTAAAGAAATGGACTGGACATTTCTGAAAGAAAATACAAGGGAATTCACCCACATCTATCATGATTATCCAGCAAGAATGATACCTCAAATACCAAGAAATATAATCAAGTTACTGGGAGAGAAGGAGGGGGGAGTATTATTTGATCCCTATTGTGGCTCAGGCACTTCATTGGTAGAAGGACTAATAGCAGGTCTAAATGTTATTGGCACTGATATAAATCCTTTAGCAAAATTGATTTCTGAAGCAAAGACAGAATACACCCTAAATCCAAACGAATTGAGCAATGAAATCCATAGATTTGTTGAATTCACAATGAACCCAAAAGGAACACCGAAAATAATAGACAAGGAGAACTTGGAATTTTGGTTTAAGCCTAATGTAATAAAAAGTATCGGCTTAATGATAAGATACATAAGCAAAATTAAGGACCCAAGGATCAAGAACTTCTTCGAAGTAGCCGCAAGTGAAACAATTAGGGAAAGCTCAAACACTAGGAAGGGCGAATTTAAATTATACCGATATAGTGAAGAAGATCTAAAAAAGCACAATCCCGATCCATTCAGCATAATGAAGGAAAAACTGTCTAGGAATTTAAAAGGTTATGAAACATTTTACAATAGGATGTTGGAGCTGACATACAAGCCAACATCTAAGGTTTATTTTGCAAATACTGTAAATGAAATACCTAAAGACATGATAGGAGAAAATACAGTTGACCTAGTTATAACATCTCCCCCTTATGGAGATTCACATACCACAGTGGCATATGGCCAGTATTCAAAACTCTCATCAGAATGGCTAGGAATATTAAGCTACAATGTTGATAAAGCTTCTATGGGCGGAAAGAAAATAGAACCGATGAACTTTGAATGTGATGAACTGGACAATGGCATAAAACAGGTAGATGAGATAAACCATAAAAGGTCACTAGAAGTTTATTCATTCTATGCTGATCTTAAGAGATCAATTAACAACGTTTCAAAGGTCATAAAGAATGAGGGATATGCATGCTACGTTGTTGCAAATAGGAAGGTTGCAGGCATTCTTCTTCCAACAGAAAAATCCATAGTTTGCTTCTTTGAGCATAATGGCTTTAAACATTTAGAAACCTTTACGAGAAACATCCCCAATAAGAGAATGCCTTCCAAGAACAGCCCCTCTAACCAGGCTGGAAAACTTGAAGACACAATGACGAGGGAATTCATAATTTTAATGCAGAAAGAAACCGCTTGATGTTTTAATGCTTGCCATAAATTGGGATCAAGACTTTACAGTAATAATCATAACAGCCTTCTATTAAATCCACTAAAGCATCCTTTTTAATGAAGTAATGGAAAATTATAACTTTACAATAAATTATATTATATATTAGATGTAGTTAATCTTTTCCATATAATTATTTTATCTTGGATTTATTAAACATCAAAACAAAACGCAATATCATTACTTGGGTAGTTAAATCCATCAGATTCTTAGGTAAAGAGAAAGCCTTAATTTCACAACCGTTCTATTAAGTTTCTTTGTATATTCTTTAAAAACGACTTTTAAACACTTTAAGGAGAACGGAGAATTTAAACAATCTTAGAGAAGCAAATAAATAAACACATTTTTTTCTGTAGGTTCTTATGTATATGATTATAGGGATAAAGATGTTTGGTTATAAGATATTTTTCCGTTAGAAAAGGATAAAAAATCGAAATGGAGCTGTTAGTGAATTCTTCAAATTAGATAGGTTATTATGTGAGAACCCTACCCAAAAGGAACTTATCTTCCGAAGGCTTTTAAAAAGTTCCACATATATAATGGGGCGCGCTATTGCTATACCATCGTTTTAGATTGACTCCTATAAACAACTACAGTAAACATCAATTGGCCCACCTTCGAGAATTCCTTGACTCTCTCTTAGAACCACTTAGTTTAATTCATTTGATATCAAGCATGATATTGTAGAATGAGTCATTTCCCATGCATGAGGGATATTAATTTAAAAATATAAGAGATAGAAATAATGTGAGAAATGATTCAAAGTACACTACTGATGGGGCTGATCGGATTCGAACCAATGACCACCTGGTTATGAGCCAGGCGCTCTACCTAGCTAAGCTACAACCCCAGTAAGATGAGAATGTTAAAATTCACTTAAACTTTTCTAATAGTGTAAGCCCAACTCAAAATGTTTTTATGATTTTTCTCTGGCCAATTCATTCTATCCCTGAATTGATCACCCTCATCTTTATAAGTTTAAAAAAGAAGATTCAATTTTCTATTTCGTCGGAATTGATTTAGTTTGTCTGATCAAATTAGATTTTTACAATATTACTAAAGAAATGCTTCATATAAATTATATAAAAACCCATCCCCAAAACACGACAAACCCAAATTCCTTGTAAACTATGAAAAAACGCCGCCGGTCGGGTTCGAACCGACGACCGCCCGCTTAACAGGCGGGTGCTCTACCAGCTGAGCTACAGCGGCTTGCTTTGGTTAATTAAACAGTGGCAATTAAGTTTTTCGAATTATGTAAGGAAATCTGGCACCTATAAAGATCCCTTTTTCTCATCATTCCACAGGCTTATCCCATCTATGTCAAATCCTGCCATATTACAGATCTCTTCATACATATTCTCAATTCTTTTTGCCGCATCTCCCAGTCCCTTTCTTTTGTACCTTTCTATCTGGTCCCTTATGGAGATTCTTTGATTACCCTTAATAAGATTATCTGCCGTGCAGACTATTTTTTCTTCAACTGTGGATGGCATCATATCCTCCTCTGGAAGACCAAGATTTTTAACCTCTTCAGGAGTCAATCCTCCACCTATATGTTTTAACACAGCATCCTGTATTTTTTTCGAAACCCTCTCCCTCTGAAGTATCTTTTTTCCCTCAACGGAATGCCTAATGCTATTATCAACAGTTCTGCCAATGTCATGGAGAAGGGCAGATGCAACAACAATATCATAATCGCATTCCACAGAATTGCATATCCTGTCAGCAATAAATTCCACTGCAAGGCTGTGTTCAATAAGTTCTGAAGAGGCTCCATGGTTTTTCAGCATTTCCAAACATTTTGGCTTGTCAGGGACAAATTCTATTGTTTTCCCTCTTTCGTTTGGAATTACTCTTGTAGACCCAATCCTTTTTTCAGCAAGTTCTTTCCCCTGGAAGATTCGATCCATCAACAGGGCAAGGGCCGATACCTCACTTATGGGCTGATTTGTCACTGATATATTGATTGAACTCTTCGAATACACAACTCCAGGAACCTTCTCCGCCCCCACAAAAATATAAACTGGATCATGTTCTTCCACAAGTTTTCTTATTCTCTCTTCATTTTCTGACAGGGGTACACCATACATTGTGAGATGTATGAATTTATTTCCTTTTGAAAGAAATCTTTCCAGAGAAATGCCTGTTTCTATGGAAAACTGGCCTCCGAAATTGGATGTTACCTTTTTTACACCCTCCTCAATGGTCTTATCTGGTGAATCTATGAGGATACCTTCAGCCCCAAATGCCCTTGCGGTGAGGGCAACATGGGTCGTTATCCTCTTATCCCTGGCTGGTCTGTGACCATATCGGTATACAAATATTTTTCCTGTCATTCTTCAAGAACTTTCTCTATTTTGAAACCTTTGATTTGGAGGTTTCTTGACCTTTTAACAAGCCCCTTAAGTAGAGTCTGGGAAACACCAAGCTTTTCAGCGACTTCCCCAAGGAAAACCCCGTCTCCTGGAGGCATCATGGATTCTATCTCCTTTTCGTATTCTTCCAGTTTCTGGTCAGGAAGGGTTGTTGCATATATTATATCTGCAAGTTCCGTCATTGTTCCCATCAAGTTAATCTGCACGTTATTATAAAATGTGTGGTAAGCCTTTTCCGGACCGTTTTCTCCGGTCATCCACTGGCTTTCAAGCATTTTTATCTTATCCAGGTAAAGTAAGGCCCTTTTTCCTTCAATACCATATTTCTCCTGAATCTTTGGAAGCGTAATCCAGCTGGTGGACAGGTCTATCAACAGCTTTCTCTTTATATCTGTATCGGAAGCTCTGAATATTGATACAAGCTCCCCCGGGTCATTTATTACTTTTATTCTTCCTGCCATCTTTAGGGTATTTCATTAAGATATATTTCTATTGCTAATCAATAAATGATTACATATAGCCATTCCTTAAGTTCTGGAAAATTACCATATGACAAATTAACATGCGAGAACCGGGATTCGAACCCGGGTTAAGGGCTTGGGAAGCCCCTGTGATAACCACTACACTATTCTCGCTTCTGACTGTATTATTCATAATTATAAAAGAATTACGAGATGTGTAAATGCTTTGAAGTTGGAATTTCCCTATTATTCCAAAAGGGCCTGGATTATATAAAATTTAAAAATGATTGGGCTTGAGAATGGTCAGTACCATCCTCTTGCCTTCATTGCATCTGCCACTCTCTGTACGGATATGACATATGCAGCAGTTCTGGGATCAACCTTATACTTATCTGAAGTCTCAAGCACTGCCTCTGCAGCTGCAGTCATTTTCTTGTCCAGTTTCTCGTAGACCTCATCAAGTGTCCAGTAGTATCCGCCAATGTTCTGAACCCACTCGAAGTATGATGTTGTTACTCCTCCTGCGTTTGCAAGGAAGTCTGGGAGAACGAGGACACCATTCTTGTAAAGGATTTCATCTGCTTCAGGTGTTGTTGGTCCGTTTGCAAGCTCCAGTATGATCTTTGCCTTTATCTTGGCGGCGTTTGAACCCGTTATCTGGTTTTCTATTGCTGCAGGTATGAGTACATCCACACCGAGCTCGAGCAGCTCTTCATTGGTTATGTTCTTTGCGCCTGGGAAGTCCTGGACTGTTCCGTGCTTCTTCTTGTGCTCCATGAGCTTATCAAAGTCAAGACCACTCTCAAGATATATTCCTCCCTTTGTATCAGATATTGCAACTACCTTTGAACCGAAGTGCTCCTTTACAAGCTTAAGTGCAAACTGGCCTGCGTTTCCAAATCCCTGAACCGCTACTGTTGCCTTTGAAAGATCTACACCCTTCTTTTTTGCTCCCACTTTAAGGACATACATTCCTCCCTTTGCAGTGGCATCTCCCCTTCCCTGCGAGCCTCCAAGTGTCAGTGGCTTTCCTGTTATTACACCAGGTGCGGATTTCCTGACAATATTCTCATATTCGTCCATCATCCATGCCATTATCTGCGGTGTTGTGTAAACATCTGGTGCCGGCACATCTATCTCAGGTCCAATGAATTCTCCCAGTGCCCTCACATATGCTCTGCTCAATCTCTCAAGTTCTCCAGCGCTCATCTTCTTAGGATCGCAGATTATTCCACCCTTTGCTCCTCCCAGCGGAATGTCAACGACTGCTGTTTTCCATGTCATCCATGCGGAGAGAGCCTTTACAGTGGAAAGTGTCTCATCAGGATGGAATCTAATTCCACCCTTTACCGGGCCCCTTGCATTGTTGTAATGAACTCTAAATCCTGTAAAAACCTTAACCTTTCCGTCATCCATTCTGACGGGCAGGCTTACCTGCAAAATCTGCTGAGGCGCCTTTAAAATTTCAAGTGCCTGAGCATCCAATTTCATGACCTTTGCTGCCTTTTCGAGCTGTTTAACAGCTATATCGAACGGATCCAAATCTTCTGCCATTTTTTCACCTTACGGTAAATAAGGTATGCTTATCACCGTTTAAACCTTTTAGCCTTTTATTTACCTGTCTTTTAAAGTTAAGTCATTATGAATTAAAAGAAATAAAAATTATTGGCCACTCAGCTAACAAAAACCGTAGCTTCCAGCTCAACCAGTGCATCAGGATTCGGGAATGAACAAACAATGGTTGTCCTGACTGGCGGATAATCCTCAAAGATTTCACTGAAAATCTTATTCATTTCGTCGAAATATGAGGCGTTACTTATATATACAACCATCTTAAGAATGTTTTCCAACCCTGTACCATTTGCTTGACAAATTTTCTTTATATTGCTCATGGCTAAATTGAACTGTGCCCTGAAGTCCTTTTTCGTTTCACTGGAAACTCCAAGTTGACCTGAAATAAACAGTATGTTACCCACAGATACTGAATGTGAGTAACTTCCTGCTCTTGGAACATCAGACAAACTTAATCTTCTTATTCCCATAAACAGTCATTGTTGAGAAGTTTATAGGTATTTTTATCTTATATTAACTCCCTATGATTCCATAATTTCCTTGAGGATTTTTCTTTCATATCTATCAAGATCCATTGGGAAAAGACTGACCGAACTTCTTTCAAAGAGAATTTCCCTCTCCTTCTTTCCGTCTGTGATTACATCAAAACTCATAGATTGGGTATCTTCCAGTGATTCAGGTATATTTTCAATGACTCCAAGCTCTTTGTGATTATCTGTGAATACTTCAGCATACTTATATTCAAGAACAAAACCATTCAAGTGAATTTTTCCGTCTCCTGAACTTTTAAGAATGTTAAAAATCTTCTTAAAAACCTCCCCTTCATTTCCCTTTCTAACCTTCTCTGCATTTTTTAGTCTTTTATGCCTTTCCAAGTCAAACATAGAAAGCCAATGGTGTATTCGCTTTAATATTTTGTGAATTTTACACCAAATATGTCCTTATAAAAATCACTTGTGATTATTCGCTTTTCCATACTCCTCCCGGTTAACGCTCCTCTCTGTTGAAAATCCATCCGGATATCTCTTTTTAAGTTTCAGAATATTTTTCTCCGCAATTTCACAGAGACTGACATTAATTAATCTTGCAGCCTCGCTGATATACCACAAAATATCTCCAAGCTCCTCAACCAGTTTTTCTTCACTAAGTTCATGACCCTGAAACTCACTCTTCTTTATTAGATCGGCAACTTCTCCAGCTTCACCACATAGACCCAGTGCCGCGTTAATTAGATTGCTCTTTTCTCCAGAGGTCCTTGCCTGCATTTTCTCGTATTCTTTGAATGAATCCTTTAAACTGAAATCCATGGACATGAATGATCTCACGTTTAAAAAGCTTAGAGTTGTTCAACAAAAGACTAAGTTTTGATGTAATTTCATTGAATCCCATTTACACATCACTTTCACGCCATGGGCAACCATACCTTTCTTAAAAGCCCTAACTGTTATTTCAATCAGAACTATGTATAATTTCTTTGGCCTTTATTTCTTCCTTATTCCTGATAAAGATTTTAAAAAGGTTCTCATAGAATAAGATATTTCTATTACTCATTCTATATTTTCCTGCTTTACTATGTACCACATTTTAAATGGGTCCATCCTTTCTTATATTATAATGTCAGGAGAAAAATCCTTAGACTATTTTAAGACAAATTTTAAGAATATTTTTACATCAACCGGTCTTTAAAAATGTAGAGTTTATTTTGAATATTCATCTCCCAGTAGTATACCATTGGAAAGATAACTTATAATGTATACAGTTACATATGAGGAAATAAATGCAAACAAACCTACCACCAAAATTGCAAATGACTCCAGACCGAGCTGATGAAGGGCACTTAATCCTCCATTGAAAAATATTCCGTTTGGAAGGTTTATTGCCCCTGACGAAGCAGAGAAATATCTCTGTGTAAAAAATGCTATCATTAATAGACCAAAAAGCCCACCAACTGTGTGCCCGGGTAAAATGCCAACGGGATCGCTGTACCACTTAGGTCTGGAAAGATACTTTTCTGCATAGATAAACAGTGGCCCACTTATGAATCCCAGAACTACAGCACTTCCTGGACTCACGTATCCAGCCAGAGGAGTTATGACTATTAACCCCATAAGGATGCCATTTACAGCATAAATTAGATCTGGTTCCCTGCGTGTTAGTATGTATTCTGTAAGCATAACAGATATCATTGCGGAGGCAGCTGCCAGGAATGTGGTAATTACAACAATTATTGTTTCTTCAGTGAAACCCAGCTCACTTCCAGGATTAAAGCCAAACCATCCTATCCACAAAAGGAGTATGGAAAGGGTGAGCCAGCTTGAATTTACATTAATAGATTCCTTCTTTGTCTCTGTTAACCCCTTTTTCTTTTCCTCCTGCCAGATTCGAACCATTATGGCCAGGGCAGCAAAACCCGCAGCTCCGTGAACAACCAGACCACCTGCGAAGTCACGCACACCCATTTCATAGAGCCATCCAGTGGGATTCCAGATCCATGCCGCTGGAATAGTCCATATAAACGTAAGGTAAACGCCTGAAAACAGTATAAATGATGACATTTTAATTTTGCGAAGGACAACTACCCCTACAAGTGCCAGAGTTACTGAAGCAAAAGCAGTTTCGAAGATAAAATAAGTTCCTGCAGATAGGCCAGTATCAAAATATTTTTGCCCTGTTAACCAAAATACATCTGTCATATTTCCTGTGACATTTGAAGAGAAAAGGCCCAAAAAGGGATTGAGGTAAAAAGGATTGCCTATAATTCCATCTATAGTTGGCGCAAACGCCAGATCAAAACCGAACAGACCCATGAAAAAAAGTGAAAGAACTGTTATAAAAATGGTTTTATAAAGACTCCTATCCATTTTAAGGTTGAACTCGCCTATTTCAAGAAAACCTACAGATATTGTCATGGAAAAGACAAGCAAACCTGATAATAAAACCCAAAAATTATTCAACAGATTTATAGTCATACAATCGCAATCACAGGAATGCCCTATATATATTTTAATTCATATATCATATATATACATTGATTTATCATTTATTTTAACATAGTGTACTGAATCTGCTGTAAAATTGAAATGATCCTGCACATTTGAGATTTGAAGAGGTGAAAATATGCAGGGCCTGTTAGAAGCAATGAAATAGATAATAAGTATTTTTCTGAAGGAGAGCAAAAAAGGAAAAAAGTAACTTGTTGAATGGTTTCTCAACAACGTGATGGAGGAGAAACCAGGATTGAGGTGCCCGCAAATCCATATGAGAGAACAGACAGCGGGAGAGCACACAGGAAAGTTTCAAGGACACTGTGGCCTGCAGTCCACGCAAAGTTGTCAGATATTGCTATGACAACAATCACTCCTATAAGAATTTCAGGAGTAAGGGATTTCGCGTCTACCATAATCGCCAGAAACATTGAGCAGGCCGCAATCGACATATAGGAAAGTACAAAAATAGCCCTTTTGTTCTGCACCCTGTCCAAAACAGGTCCTGTCATGAACACCAGTGAATATATCCCATACTGGGCATAAAGGGTGATCCCAACGAAAACAAGGCCACCGGAATAGATCTATGAGAATACCTGTATGAATATGGGATAAATGCTGAAGGCAAGGCCTTTCAATGCAACCCTCAAAAGATATGGATGAAATCTTCTGTTCTTTCTCAGTGTTAATTTGCCTTCTTCCACCATATCATTCATGCGCATTCTTTCCTGTAACCGGTATCGCAGGAATGCCTGAATCACCTATAAGTCTGTTGAGCCACTTTTTTAAGACTTAGATGTCAGATTAACCCTGCTCTTCAGTTAATCCGTATTTGCATGCATAGTGATTATAAATGAGGATTGAAACCTTCGGGGCAAAGGCTCATTTTCCATTACCACTATATGCAGTATATCCAGACTATAAGGTCAGCTTCTTAAGTACCATGATTCCATATAAACACATGAAAGTTGATGTACTCATTATAGGAGGAGGTGGCGGTGCCTATCCGGCCGCATTCAAGCTTGCAGGATCAGGAAAAACAGTGCTCATGGCAGATCCAAAGGGAGTTCTTGGGGGTAACTGCCTCTATCTTGGCTGCATTCCATCAAAGACTGTCAGGGAACTAATAGAGATAAACGAAAGATCAGGGAGGCTGCTCGGTTCGAAAAATCATGCAGATTTCAGCTCAATACAGAAGCACAAAGATGATGTCCAGCAGATACGTTTTGATCAACATGACAGGGAAATGTCCGAATTCAAGAACCTCGAATTCTTAAAGGGAACTGTCAGCTTCACAGGAAGAAACAGTGCGGATGTTTCAACTGAGGATGGGAAGGTATCAGTTGAATTTGATTATGCGATAATAGCAACCGGAACGGTGGTATCGAGGATATCATTTCCAGGTTCCGATCTGTGCATCACGAGCGATGACATATTCTCCTTTGGCACAGCATTCAGGAATATCCCTGATAAGATGGTCATTGTTGGCGGTGGATATATAGCACTTGAGGTTGCAGGCATGTTCCACATGCTCGGAACAGAGGTGCATCTTTTTGTCAGGACGGAAACTGTCCTGAGGAATGTTGATCAGGATCTTGTAAAGATTGCATATCCACTTATAACTCCTTTTCGTGTTCACCTGAATACATCCATAAGAGATGTAACTGGAAAGAGGGGAAAGCTGAAGATAAACTACACGGAGAACGGGGAGGATATGGAAATGGAAGCCGGAGAAGTCCTGCTTGCAGTAGGCAGGAAGGGCGTTGTTCCTGATGGAATCGATCTCACAGGGGTGAAATACAGCAGCAAAGGAATAATAGAAGTCAGCGACACACTCCAGACGAACATTCCAAACATCTATGCCACAGGTGATATTACTGGAAGAACACCATATTTTCATGCTGCAGTCAGGGAATCACTTGTTGCCGCCAACAACATAATGGGACAGCATGAAGACAGGATGGATTTCCTGAACGTACCTGTCTCCATATTCACCTATCCACCAGTTTCATATATTGGAATACTGAGAAATGAAGCTAAGGAAAAAGGCATGGACATAGTGGAAACATCCTATGCAATGTCAGGAGATGCAAGAGCACAGATGTATGAGGAGCAGGATGGGGAGATAAGGCTGTTTTTTGACAGAAAGACAGGCAGGATAGTTGGAGGATGGGTAGTGGGACTGGATGCACCTGAACTGATCAATGAGATAGGAACTGCTGTATTCAATTCACTCACAGTAATGGATATGGCAAGATTCCCCGATCAGCACCCTACAACAAACGAGGGTGTATCAAAGGCAGCAAGGGCATGGAATGGCCCTGAATAATAGAGTAAATAGCTTATTATACCATGCTGCATCTATTACAATCATGAAGATAAATTACCATGAATTCATAAAGCAAAACGAGGCACAGAAGAAGGAAACACTGGGATCTTTTTATCATGATGTATTGAGCAGGAACAGGGATGAGCAGGTTCAACTATTCATCAATTTTCTTGAGAATATTTCAAAGGTTACGGATGATCAGCAGTATGAAAATATATGCAGACTCAGCATGGAGGTTTTCCTGTCACTCAAGGATGTGAATCTCAGGGATCTTATGGCCGTAAGACTTGAAGCGCAGTTTGAACTCCCTGATGATGAGAGGATGGTGGACAGTATGAACCTCCTGAGGGCAATTGAATCAATGCCAGAAAAGGATATATTACTGGACATGATTAAAAGCATTGAAAGATGAAGAACGAATTAGGCATCACTGGCAGGGATGCTGAAATAATTCATGATCCCAGGGAAAAACAGTGAGTGGGATCAAATCCAGTGCAGGTTGATACCATTTTGTATGCGCCTCAGGGTACACTTATTCAACGGGTCTTACCCGTAATATACAATTAAGGGTTACTTATAGATGTTGCATCAGTGAATCACGTAGTGAACATTAAATTGTGTCTTCATCCCATGTGAATCCATGTATCTCCTCAAGTTTCGTCACCTTCATCGGATATCCATTATCTGATTCTCCCATAACTTCAATTCCCGTGCTATAGTCTCTGCCACGTTATACCAAGAAATGTGGTCATACTGTTACACTAAGTCCATCATATCATTAACATATATTCCAATGGAATTATGGATGCTACTGTTACGCACAAGAAAGTCCGGAGCAACAAAAGGTTTAATTAATCATGAAAGATACTATTATAACAAGAGGGATGGAGTCCCCCATAAACGCCTCACAGCTGATGACTCCTGAATTATATGAGAGGTATGTTGTATGGGGGGGTTTTACAGCTTAGTCTTAAGGAATGAAAGTTCTGAGTTCGCAGTAAATAAAGAAGGCGAAAGATTTCTGGATGATCTTCAGATTAATAATATTATTACACTCATTCTTGGGGATATGGCAGATGAATCCGTTAGAAAAATTTTTTATTCCCCACTTCGAGACATTGATAATATAAAATATAGACACGATGTATTCAGAAGTCTTTCTAACTCTGAGATCAGAAATGCACTGACAAGACTTTCATATGATGTTCTAAGTCTTTTAAAAACTCGCAATGATAAGGGTTACAGTTATCCATACATCAGGACTGCCGAAATATTGAAATCTCTCTCAAATGTCATTGACGATATTTCAATGTGCGTTGATGTCCTTAAAAAAGAAAAGTACTCATCAGAAGCTCTGGAAGGATTCTACGAATATCTACAATGGCTTAAAAAGGAAGAAGAATTTAGAGCGCTGGTTGACAGGACAGCACACATTAAATCCATACTTTCACGCATCAGGTTCTGCATGCTTATACAGGAAAGTACGATCCGGATATTCAAGTGCGAAGAATCCGGTGGGCTGAAGGAATTCATTGCGGAAGCATTCGATAAAGATTCGCCCAGGGAAATACATGGTAAACCAAAATTCAGGAATAATGAATTGGGGGATTATATGAGAAACGTTATTCTTGAACTGGTTTCAGGTCTCTATCCAGATGAGTTCAGGGACTTGAGAGACTTCATCAATGATTCAACAAGTTTTCCGACAATTGAAATAACGCGATTTGCCGTAGAATTCCAGTTTTATCTTTCCTATCTGATCTTGATGGACTCTGTTCGCAGCAGAGGTCTACATTTCTGCTTTCCAGTGGTAAATCCAGAAGTAACTTCTTTTTCTATGGAAGGGTTCTATAGTCTATGGCTCGAAAGGAAATCCCCAGCACCAATCACTCCCAATGATCTTCATCTCGAAGCCCATGAGCATATTGCCTTCATAATTGGACCAAACAGTAGTGGCAAGACGACACTTGCTACAGCCATAGGACAGATAGCATATCTGGCGTCCCTGGGCGTCCCTGTTCCGGCAAAGCAGGCTTCACTCCCACTATTCACAAAAATAAGAACTATTTTTCCAGTGGCTGAGGATGTTGAGGAGATGATTGGCCGGCTTGAAGAGGAACTCAGTCGAATGAACGAAATATTGACGGAAGCTGATGAAAAGACACTGATAGTCCTGAATGAGTTCATGGGTTCAACCAATGAAAACGATGCTCTCAATCTATACAAAGAGATAATCCCCATAATAAAAAGTAAAGGTTCTTACTGTATCTCAGTAACATTCCTGAACAGTCTGGAGGAGCTTCCAGATATCAAAGTATATTCGGCACTCATCCCGGCGGATGATCCTACTGCCAGGACACATGTCTTCACAGCTGGCCCGCTATCCGTCAAAAATTATGCCCTTGAACTGGCCAGGCACTACAGGATCATCTATGAGGATAATGGAAGAGGTGATGATTAATGAACATTCTTTACGCCGATTCAGAAAGAAACCTCGAAGAACCGGATAAAGTTGCTGTGAAAACTTTCGAAGATCTTGATTTCAACCCCATATTGGATGTCATGGCAGGTGGCGATCGGGATATACGGGAAACATGCAGGAAGGTGATGATGCATGGCAGGACAGATCTGGACACAATAAAGCTTCGCCAGGCAGTGATGAAAGATGCGACTGAAAACGAGGATCAGTTTCGTTCCCTTGCATCCTTGACAACAGAGATTGAGAAAAGCATAAGAAAGAGAATGTTCTGGACAGATTCAGACAGGCCAGGTATCCTGGTTTATGAAGGCCGGTTCATAATCTCATCCTTTATTGACTATATTTCTAAGATCAGGCCCCTATTTGATTATTTATTGGGCAGAAAAATATCAAAACAGATGCAAGAATATATTAAGGATTTTAACGAGAAGTACAATGACCAATGGGTCAAGAAAACAAAGGGGATAATTGAAAGGACAGACTTTGACCACAGGCTCTATGCATATATGGGCACCGAATGGGACCTTTCCATAAACCAGGTCAAACTGCTGAATCATCAGGGAAAGGGAAGGCCGTTGAAGTTACTTACAAAAAGCCGTAAATGGACCCTGCCAGGTAGTTGTGAGGGATGTGGACAGGAGTTCAGTTCGTTCAGGGAAACTATAATCAGAGAGGTGGCTGGAATGGTGCACGAATTAGCATCCTCCATATACTTGAAAGTTTGCAGAATGAGAGATGAGTTTCTTTTCTATGCGGGTGCTGTCAATCTTATTAAAAAAATCAGGGAACTTGGAGCCCCCTTAACCTTTCCAGTAATAGGGAAAGAAGAGTCCCCCTCTCTAAAATTCGACGACCTTGTAGAAACTTCATTGATGTTGAGAAGTGGGAAAATACCTATTTCAAATTCACTGGACAGTGCTGGAAGGATCACTTTCGTGATCAGTGGACCGAACAGCGGGGGAAAGAGCGTTTTTGCCAGGAGCATAGGCCAGGCCCTTATTCTTTTCCAGTCAGGTCTTCCAGTTCCTGCAACATACTTCAGGAGCACGGTGTTTAACTGTCTTCATGCATACTTCTCCAAGGCTGAGCAACAGGAGATAGGGAGAGGCAGGTACGAAGGGGAACTCTCTAACATTCAGAATATTGTAACATCACTCAACAGAAAGGATATTATCATTCTCAATGAGCCTCTGGCATCAACCAACCAATACGACGGAGCGATGATAATGCGGGAGGTGATCCAGTCCTTTGAGAAAGGTGACATAATGACGTTCGCGACAACTCATTTCTATCATCTGGCATCATGGGCATCAGAATCAGATCAGAAGAGAAGAACGCTTCTTCTGGCTGAGCACTTACAGGATGGGCAGAGGACATTCAGGATTAAGGAAGCCCAGAAAGCCCTGAACACAAGCTGGGCCTTAGATGTGTGGAAGAAGATGTCTCTTGCCAGACACACTGGCGATTTTAATTTATCCGATGTGAGCGGGAAGACCACTTGACCTGGCAATGGGATGAAGGCGAACGCAAACTTCAATCTGCCATATCGTAATCTATTCAACAATGTTCAGAACTATAGAACTGAAACTTCCCCACGAACATTCCCTACTGGAGGCGTGAATACAAATTAGGGAAGCATGCCAGAAGAGATTGAGAACAACAAAGATGCCTGATAAGATTTAAGAGGAATTCAAGAGAAGAACGAAAAAGAAAGGTGCATTTCCATCTGAACAGTAATTATTGAGACCTGTAGTGACAATAATGATGGGCATAAATGAGGAATGGATCACCGAAATAAAGTATATGAGCATGTAGGCAGATTAAGAATGTACAGTATGTTTTAGAAATTACGGCAATTCTTGAAGACTATCATAACCCAAAGAAATAATGACAAAAATCAATGAAGAATTAGAAATCTACCAAACAAGATTCTTAACATAAATTATTCACCAATTAATAAGACACACAAATTATGAAAATAAAAGGATAACCTTTGCTAGCGCACTCAAATTATGGGCATTTAAAAAGTGTCTAAAATAAAATTGGTAGTTGTCCGGGAATATTGATAACATTAGACCAATTTCATTCTTCTTTTTCCATTCAATCATGGGAAATATAAGCTGGGTTTTCCTTGATATTTCACTCCAAAATTTAAAGGCTGTATATTCAGGAGGCCTTCTCTGGTCGGTCATAAATCCAAATATGTTTTCAACATTGTCAAATCTTGAAAAGGCATATGCCTCACACAGTGATTCCTCTATTATGTGACTGCTAATATCTCCTTTATTTATTTTAGAGGAGAAATAGGAATGAGTAAGCTCATGAAGTAGTACTGCTATTAGTGTATCTTCAAACTGGTTTTTATTTCTATATGTGATTTTTTCTTGAGCGACCAGAATATGTGGTTCGTTGCATATGGCATCACCTTGGGAGACATAACAGGCAATGGTGTCACAATTGTTTAAGCATTTTCCCAATCTTGACATTAGATTTTTGGTTTTTTCTTCATCCTCTCTCATAAACCACCATTCATCATCTCTCCAATAGCCTGCAACAAATTCTTTAACACACTCCCTTTTCAGGCACATTGAGATTTCATATTCATCTATTGTTTCTTTCTTTACAAAGTATATTGGTACACTGTTTAACTGATCAATAAGTATTCCAGACATGTTTTTTAATCTTTTCAATGTTTGTTTATCGATATTAAAACCTGTGTTATAGTCATTTACAGATATCATTGATGTAAAACATCCTAACAAATAAAAACGTTACTGTAAGTATAAACTAATACCTCGTTTATCATAGCAATCTAATTTCATAAAGGCAGACTTTCTGCCTGGCTATTTAAGTTTTAGTAAAGTTGATCTGCTCCAGCAGAATTTGGAACACTTTTCCTCAGTTCTCATTTAGTGTCACCTCAACTTCATTCTTACCGAATCTTTCCCTGAATGCCGTATCATCCAGGAACTTCCTCCTGAACTCTCTTGGAGGAAGGTAGTCAATGGATGAATGTGGCCTGCATTCATTGTAGTCGGTGAATGCATTCTCAATCTCTATGGAGGCTTCATGGAAATCCCTGAATTCGTTTGGCCATATGTAATCTGTCTTGATTGAGTTGTGGAATGACTCAATGTTTCCATTGTCTTCTGGAGTGTGTTTCTGTATGTATTCCAGTCTTATTCCCAGGAGTTTCATGGCACTCCTGAACTATTGTGATATGTACTGAGGGCCATTGTCTGTCCTCAGTACCAGGCCTTTGGGAACAGATCCGCTGAATGCCATGAGAACAGCATTCTCCACTGATCCTATGGTATCCCTGCCATTCTTTCGTGAAACAGTCCTTGATGGACATCAGATACGTCATTCCAGACCCTGTTGGAGTGTAAGTGATATCAGTTTCCCATAGCTGATCTGGTCCAGTCGGTTTAAAGAGATTCCTTGACTTTGTTCTCCCTCTGTGTTTTGATGCAGGAAGGTTCAGATTGTTATCCTTCAGGACCTTCCTGACGGTCTTCTGGTTTCACCCCTGTACCTTGATTCCTCAGAACAGCCCATACTCTCCTGTTACCGTATGTTGGCCTTTCTGATGCAATCTCCCTGATCCTTTCCCCTGTGGAAGGATCAAGTTTCTGAATATTCCTCTTCCTGGGTTTGTAATAATATCCGGACAGTGAGATTCCTCATATCCTTGAGATATTCCTCAAGGACATCTCCTGTTTCAGAACATCAAGAACCATCATCTTGCTCTCTTAAGCGTTTTTTAAAAGCGTCTATGACCAGTGACTGGCCTCCAATGATCTTCTTCATATCCTCAATCTCCTCATCCCTCCTGTCAGAATTCCTTCTCTGAGCCAGGGCTGATTTGCCTCCCTGGATGAACTGATCCCTCCACTTGCTCAGCTGTACGGGATATATGCCATGCCTCCGGCATATCTCAGCCTGTGTCACATTGTCTGCAAAGGATTCCATGATTATCTGGAACTTCTCCTCATCTGAATGTTTGGACTTCATGAAGATACTTCCATTCTCTGCAGAATCACTTTTTGCCTGATCTTTATGTTTCTGTTCTCCTCTATAATATTATTATCATAGCGTTCCAGTTCTATGATGGTGCAGATCAAAGTTCCATTACTGATCAATTTTTATAACTTATTTTGATGCTAGCTAATGGTTGAATTAGAGGCAGAGAAAAAACAAAGGGGATAAAGGAGCTTATTGAATTTGTAAGTGAAAATATAATACATTTAACAGGAATAGGTAATAAACTTACTGCCTATGGCGATTATTTAAGGAAAGAATTTTATGGAAAAAATATAGTGGACACCCGTGAAAACCTTAAAAAACTAATTTTAGGAGGCATTACCAAATCTGGCATCATAGAAAATAGTTTGTCTTCATTTTATAAACAACATTTTGGAGTTGGCTTAACAAATGAAAACATTCAAAGATATCTGAATTCTAATGGCAACTTACAAGCTCAAAGGAATATAATGATCTCATTTGACGGGGAAGGTCATGATATCGACTATCAAAATAAAGAAAGCATGTTTTATCATATTAAGAAAATAAGTGACTTTTGTAATATAATTATAGATAAAGTTAGGTCCAAGAAGTTAAATATTAACTACATTCCGGAAAATTATGATGAAAACATGTACTTGGATCTAGTTGAACATTCAAACAATGTTGTATCTTTAATCAGGGATTTTTATAATTATTCATTGAGAGTTCTTCCTACTTATAATAGATTCTCTATGTTTTTGAAGTCAATAACATTTATCTCTGAGAGATATGCGATCGAAGCCTATCCAGATTTAAAAGAAAATCTAAATAGTCTACTTATGCTCCTAGATGGTGAAATTAAACCAATTCTTAATTTTAATATTGAATATATAGAATTTATTCTACCAAAAAATAATGGATTATTAAGCTATATAATTAAATTACAAAACGAAATATTTAATTTATCCGTCTTTACCAAGCATAATTCCGAATTTCTATTTAATGGAATCGAGGACGAATGGCAGAAATACTTAAAAAATAATTATAATTCTTTAAAGGAAATGTTAGACGATAATGCCATGAAAATTATAAGAAATAAAACGACAATGTTAAACGTTGATGAAAAGGGATTTATAAGTAAATATGACTTCAATTTTCCTTATTTTTCACTTTCTGAAGTGCTAAAATCTATTTTACCATTGGGATTTGCGGGATGTATTTCTATAGGAAGCTATAATAATAACTCTATTGAAATTATAAATCATTTATACGGAGTGATAACGCCATGAAGGAAGAAGAAACTATAGAAAAGAGGAAGGATATAAAAAATAGTGATCCTAATGTTAATCAAAATTTTGACACTAACAAAATTTTTAATGAAAATAGAGGTGAAATAAATACTGATAGAGAAATTGTTAATGTCCCAGTTCTACAAACTTTACATATTAATCCAATCCAGATTAGACTTGTAAATTTTGACAAGGACCAGGTTAAAATCGTCTCGCGGAAAAGAGAAGTAATACCAGATTTACCTATTCAGAATAGCATAAATGTTAATTTTAAAAATTATAGTCTCAACGATAAAATATTATACTATAAATATATGAACACAACTAGGATTCCATCCATTGATATAATGTCCTCTACGGAAATAGAACAAAGAGAATTTACGCTTAATGATCTTATTGTAAATTTTAAAAATGAAATCTTCAAACTAGGTATCCCAAATTTGATCACTATTAATATGAAAAATATATCATTATGCGAAGGTTTCTCCTTCAATAACAATGTTGATACTGAAGTAAAAAGGGAAATGCACAGCATGAGTAATTTAAGTCCCAGCAATAGTAGTTCTAATGATGAACTTAAAACCCCATGGGGGAATAAAGAAGGCCCCTTAGGTTTACCTGTCAATGTTTCCGACAAGTTTTTTATAATAGCAGTTAAAACTGAATATTCAGAAATTGTTGCGATAAATTACAGAGACTTTTTCAGAGTTAATTATGGAGGATTCCCAGAAATTGAAAGAGTAGTAAACATAGAAGAATTAGAGCAGAAATTAGAGCAGACTGGTGAACATAAGTTAATCATAGTAAAAAGTAGTACAATAAGTGATAAAACAGAAAACCATCTTCAAAAACTAATAGATAATGCAGTATATCAACTGAGGGGATGTTTAATTCTTGGCACAGGAAACGTAGAAGCATTCAGAAAATACAATCTAGGCATAAAAATAATTGAAGATGATGTATTCGAAGGTATACAAAATTACGGAGATAAATTATTAAACGTTATATCTGGATTTCAAACAGAATCTTTGGGAAGTTTAACTCTATCCAATTTCCAACAAAATTTTAAAGAATCGATAGTGGGTTTTGATGACAAAATAAGTGAGTATTCAAAACTAGACTTTTTAAAAGAAAACGTGCCAGAAAATTTGTATAAGTACTTAGTAAAAAACACAGATATATTAGTCAATACAAATTCTGAATCGGAAAAGAATGCCACGAGCATCCACTCTGGAATGAAGGGATTTATTTTTGTTTTTAAAAAGAAAGTAAAGATAGATGAAATAACGCTAGAAGATAGCAATCATAAAAGTTCTGATGTTTATGTTCATAGTGGAACACTTGAAGAATACTATGAAGCTGAAACGTTTTTTGGAAGAGGCGATCCAATTGCATTGTTAACAAGTAAGATAAAAAAGTATAGGTACTGCAGTGGGAAACTAATTTTCCTATTACGCAATATAGACATAATTAGATATTTTAATTCACTTAAGGAATTGTTAATTGCATACAAAGATGACAAAAATTTCCCTGTGGTTGAAATCTGCGGGTTTAATTTTGAAGACAACAATCTCAAGTCAATTAAAGAAATTTCCCAATACCTGAACTAACAACCTAAACTCCTAAATTCCCCAACAATTAAGCATTATGTTCTTGTGTTTTCCTTTGTTTTATGGAATGATAGGAGTTATATCATAATGTATTAATGCACATTACATCATTCATGAGATACAAGAAGATCAGAAACAAGGAATACGCCTATTAGGTAAAATCCTACTATGACAAGAACAATGTAGCTCTCTTAATACTGTACCGCAAACTTGACAAAACATCCATGAGGAAGGTGGGCATATTGTATGGGGGAAACATTGCAAGATATCTCGCTTCATGTGACATGATCTCACAGAGAACATCCGAACTCTTCATAAGGTTCGGAGATGACAAAGTCTTATAAGGGACTCATATAAGATGTACCTGACACAGTCTGAAGAGGGCATATCCATCCATATCACTGCACTCCCCCTTATATCTTCTAATCTCTATATATTCTCTCTTGTAAGTGTCCAAAAAATAAAGAGAGAACATCAATTGCGATGTATTTCTGACTGTCTTCCTGCTTGTTTTGGTTCCCCTTGCTATCTCGCTTATGGTCATTCTCTGTTCCCTCATCGCCCTGAACATATGCCAATCCTCCGCTGTTAGCGCATTTACCATCTCCTGCATGAAAATGCAGGGGGTGGTAAATATTCAATGGCCCTTTTTGGATACTTTTCAATGGCCGAAAATGAGTAATTTTGAATGATCGTTCACATCAATGAGGGTGATCCAGGAATACCTGAGGAAATCCATAATCATGTATTCAACGGGCATTTTCTTGATTCCTGTATCAGCATGAACTGCGGCGATTACGTGCTTTACATGTTCAGGTCTATGGAATGCCTATTGGATGGAGATCTTGAAACATCGCTTGAATTAATCAACAGATCAATTGATCTTGATGAAAACTGGTTAAATATCCTGATAATGAGCATAGTAATGATGAATTTGGATGGTTTTTCCTTCAAAACCGCCGAGGAAGCTGACGGAATATTGAAGAAATGGGAGGAGGCAGAACCTGATATCCAATCGATCAACCTGCTTCGCTCCATAATGCTTGAATATCCACTTGGAGACGAAAATCTTGAATGCCTGGATGAGTTATAGGCAGCCAGGAAATTGAAGCCCTATGAGTACACATCAGTTATCACGGATATACGGATAAGGATCACAAATGATTATTGGGGAATGGCTGTATCAATAATTGATGATTATATAGAGAACGGTGGCATCAATGACGTCACTGTAATGTATCAGATCTTCATTTTCAGTGCGTATTTCACGGAAGTGGAAGACTAGAATAGTGGTGTCCAGTACATTCTTGATCTCACAGAAAATATGAAGGATGATGATGAATTTGAAGGCTGGCTTGATATTGCTTCTCAATAGTACCGCATTCATACCTGAATGTTTATACGTGAAGATCCTGCCGGCCTCATTCTTTTATCCAATGGAGCTTTCTGCGCCTTACCTACTGCTTGATACCGTGAAAGAGGCAATGGAAAAAAATACAGGTGAATCTCCGCAATAGTTGTTCTGTCAACTGATATCGGGCAACTGAATTCACAAATCAGTTAGAATTTGGATTCAGAGTGGAATCCATTATTGCTGTTCATTTTCAACAACTATTTTGACCACGTCTCATGGATTTAACCAATTTCCCAAAATGAATACATTTGCTAGTTGTCAATCATTCATCTTCTACACCATTATAGGCGCCTTCCATCCACGATATTGTAACTACTGGTGTCTTTCTCTTCAGAAATAAAGTCAAACTGATTCTCTGCCCATTTGTTTTCTCTACTGCTTCAATAAGTTCTCTTGATAATTGTATAGCCTGTTCCTTACTAAATTCCATCGAAAAGGTTTTATATTTCCATTCCTCAATTTCTCTTGGATAAATTTTCTCTACCGGGATATTCGGACGTATAGATTTTCTTCCCATAGGTTGTTAATAATTTGACATTATATTAACTTTCAGGGATTTTTCACAACTTTAACAACAAGAATCCGATACTCATTTTGTATCTTTAACGTTTCTCAATATTGAACAGTTTCTATAATTTAGTCTTACTTTGTACTACTGATAGACATGCTTCCTTTTCATTTTAACAACTTTTAGAGAAAATAAGTGCCCAAAATTAAAGAAAGATAGATCAGAGATTTAATAAATTTGGTTCTTCCCACTTTCATGTGGGTAATTTTATCTAATATTTTTGTATAATATTTCATGGACGACCGTGAGATCTATTCAGCACTGCTTGAACTGAAACTGCCATGGAAGGTAGAGAGTATTTCCCTTGACGCGGTGAAGAAGAAGGTGGAGATATACATAATTCATGAAAAGGGATAAAGGCTTCTTTGCCCCAAATGCAGGAAGGAATGCATGGTCGAGGATCACCTAAGCGAGAGAGTGTGGAGGGGTCTTGACAGCATTGAATTCATGACATTTATACATGCATCTCCTCCGAGGATATCCTGCTCTGAGCATGGAATCCTTGAGGGAGTTATGCCGTGGACCGAGAAGACATCAGTGTTTACATTAAGATTCGAGACAGGGTCAATAAGAATGCTTCAGAATATGGATACATACAACTTCACAGAAATTATGCATGTCTCAGCCAGAAGGCATGTCACATCATTGAGAGAGCATTGGAGAAGGGTACGGACAGAAAGAAGGGAGTCCTCAGTGTTGGGTATAGATGAGAAATCATACAAAAAAGGGCACAGATACATCACCCCTGTTTATGATATGACAAACAACGGTGTTGATTACATCTCATACGAAAGGAAGAAGAAATCACTGGATGAGTATTATGAAACGCTCTCCAGAGAAGAGCTTGCTAACATAAAGGCAGTTTCAATGGACATGTGGGATCCCATCATGTCGTCTACGATGGAACACGTACCGGATGCCTCAACAAAGGTCCTATTCAACCGATTCCATGTGATGAGGCATGTGAACGAGGCAGTGGATAAAACAATGAAAGAGGAGAACAGGAAACTCAAGGAGAAGGGCATAATGGATCTCAATGGAACGAGATACATCTGGCTCTACTCCTCAGAGAATCTCCCTGAGAGATACAGGGAGACATATAATGAACTCAGGAAGGCTGATCTCTTGACTGGAAAGGCATATTCGATGAAGGAGAATGTGAGGAATCTCTGGAATATGCCAACTCCGGAGGAGGGAAGTAAATACTGGGACAGCTGGTATTCATGGTCATTCATTGATCAGTGGATGCAATGAAGGATGTTGCAAGGATGATGAAAGTCCATCTTGCCAGCATACTGAACTATTTCGTTCACCGTATAACAAATGCAAGAGCAGAGGGCATGAACTCAAAGATCGCACTGATAGAGAAGATGGCATTCGGATACAGGAACATGGAGCATCTGAAGACTGCAATATATTTCAGATGCAGTAACTTACAGCTTTACCCATGAACCCACACAAATGTCAGATGACCCAATTTTAATTTTCAATCCCTCCTCAATAAATAAAAATCATCAGCTTTATGAATACTCAAACGCCATTTTCATCCTGGGAGAAAGCACTATCATACATATAGTGTAAAAATAACATTTAACAGAAACTAAAAATCTATTAAAAAGGGGACTGATAATTGATTAATCTGGAAAGCAATAGAAATTCCATACAGAGTGTAATAATCTGATGAAATAGAAAATTTATAATACTTCCTCACAAACATGCGGAGGGCCGGATTCGAACCGGCGAACCCCTGCGGAAACAGATCTTGAGTCTGTCGCCTTTGACCTGACTCGGCAACCTCCGCCCGCATCTCTATTTCAAACTGGAATTAAAATATTAAGGTAAGTGTCCCTGTGAATATATTTTTAATATTACAAGACTATTCCAGCACATTGAAGATAAGGATTGAAATCGAAGATGACAAAAAAATACTGGAGATGATGATGGATTCATGCAGACAGGAAAATGATCAGAAAAGTGTGTTTCTATTGTGTGATGGAAAAATAATTTTTAACACTGAAACTGAAAAAACAGGTAACATATTCAGCATTACAGACGAAATATTGAAATGCTATGAATTAATCAAAGAAATTGATGATCTGGATTATTCCTGAACATCCAGATTGAGTTTCTCAGTTAATTCTTTATACCTGTTCCTTATTGTTACCTCAGTTACACCTGCCACTTCTGCAACAGACCTTTGAGTTCTCCTTTCTCCTGTGAGGATTGATGCAATATAAATTGCTGCGGCAGCAACTCCTGTTGGACCCTTTCCCGAAGTGAGATCTCCGTCCTGGGCCATCTTTATAATGTCTGCAGCCTGTTTCCTAGTCTCCATGGAAAGTTTTAGTTTGCTGCAAAATCTGTTTAGATAATCTTCAGGTTTTGATGGCAATATATTTAACTGCAGGTATCTGCTCATAATTCTGAATGTTCTTCCGATCTCCTTTTTCTTTACCCTTGTTATGGATGCAATTTCATCAAGAGTCCTTGGAACATTGGTTATCCTGCATGCTGCATATAGGGACCCGGCAACAACACCCTCAATGCTCCTTCCCCTGATCATATTCTGCTTCACTGCCCTCCTGTATATTACAGCAGCAGTTTCTCTCACATCATTAGGTATACTCAGATTGGAAGCCATCCTTTCCATCTCCTGAAGCGCCTGTGAAAGGTTTCTTTCAGCTGCGTTGGAGACCTTTATTCTCTTCTGCCATTTCCTCAACCTGTAAAGCTGAGCCCTGTTCCTTGTTGGAATTGACTTTCCATATGAATCCTTGTTCTTCCATGAAATATCCGTTGAAAGACCCTTGTCATGTATGGTAAATGTCATTGGGGACCCTGCCCTCGCCCTTGATTCATTCTGTTCAGAATCAAAGGCCCTCCATTCCGGTCCCTGGTCTATATAACTGTCATCAATAACGATTCCGCATTTATTGCATACAAGTTCACCCCTTTCATAATCTCTCGATAGATCAGTTGAACCACACTCTGGACACTTCTCAATCTGCTCAATACTCTTCTTGTTCTTATCATCCATCTTAAAACACCTCTCTAAACCTTGACAAACAGCTTGTCCCCATCCACCGGTGTCTGATCGTTGATTGCAACCACTGCCATGGGATCATTAACGGGTCCCATTATTCTAACAATCTTTCCGATCTTTTTTCCAAACTGGTCGAATACAGGCTTATTCATCATCTCCACACTTACCCCTCTTACCACAAACTCTCTGTTTATGGAACGGAATACGGGAAGTGGTTTAAACATATATTAATAGTATGGTTAACCTATATTTAAACATATCGTAATATACTTAAATTTTTTTAAATAGTGAGTGTGAATATTTATTAAAGTTGAGTTTTGCCATATCAGCAAACACCTTAACATGTCAGGCATGAATCCTATTTTAAATTCATCTCAACAAAAAATAATTCAGTTTCTCTCAATAAATATATATAGTGAAAAACTTATATTTAGTTTTGATGGTTGATGAAAAAATCAGATATTTCCACAAAATGCAGGGAATGCAATTCTGACAAGATATTCACCGATTATTCCAGAGGAGAAGTTTTCTGTGGAAATTGTGGTGCCATTCTTGAAGAAAACCTGATAGAGAAAAATCCAACCATATTTTCAGGGGATTCAGATAACGGAGAGTTAGTATCTCGCAATCCCAACACAAACACATTTATGAGCCACGATAAGAATCTGAGGACGGAAATATCAACAGGGAAATATGATGGAACAGGAAAAGTCATAAAGGGAAGGAGCAAGGAAAGTGTTTACAGGTTGTTGAAGGCCCAGAGCCTCAGCAAGGTTAACAATGGAAACGAAAGAAGACATATAAAGGCCATACAGTACATTAACGGATTTTCTTCGCGGCTTGGCATGCCAGATGACATGAGGGAAATGGTCGGAAAGACATTCAAGGAGGCAATGGAAAAAAGGATTACCAGAGGAAGGAACACAGAGTATATTGTGGCGAGCTTAATATATGGAGTTTTCAGAAATTATGGCTACCCCCGAACACTGTCTGAAATAGCTGATGAGCTTGGCCTTGAGAGAAAGAAGATAGGAAGGTATTACAGGGAACTGGCGAGAAAACTGGACATGGAGCAGAAGATGCCGGATATACAGTATTTCATAACATACTTTACCAGAAAGCTCAACCTTCCAAAGAGAGTTTCTGACGAGGGCATGAGCATATATTTTTCTGCGGATGCTGCGGGGATCAAGGATGGAAAAACACCGGCTGGCCTTGCAGCAGCAATAATTTATGTGGCCTGCAAAAAGAGTGGAAGCAAGGTTACTCAGGCTGATCTTTCAAAGATGTCTGGTGTAACGGAAGTAACCATAAGGACAAGATATAAAGAGATAATTAACAGGCTTGGCATAACCATGCAAGATTAAAAATGAAGATCTATGTTGTGGACAATGGTGGCCAGTGGACCCACAGGGAATGGCGTGTGTTGAAACAGCTGGGTGTGAATTCAGAAATAATTGATAATGATGCCGATTTTCTCTCCGTAAAGGATGCGGATGGATGGGTCCTTTCCGGAGGTGCTCCAAGCATAATTGGGGAAATACCCAAGCTTGGTAAGATATCCGAAATAATTGATAACACATCCTTGCCAGTATTCGGAATATGTGTGGGTGCCCAGTTTACTGCGCTCCATCTTGGGGGAGAGGTGAGGAAAGCTCCATATCCGGAATTCGGAAAGACGGAGGTCAGGTTTGTGGACAATGGTGGGATCTTTAATGGAATTCCTGAAAAAATAACTGTGTGGGAAAATCATAATGATGAAATCACAAAGCTGCCAGAGGAATTTGTGCTTGCGGCAAGTTCAAAAAACTGTGGCGTCCAGGCTTTCTACAGCAGGAAGAGGCCTCTCTTCGGTGTGCAGTTCCATCCGGAAGTCGAGAACACCATGTTTGGAAGGGAAATGTTCAAATCCTTCATAGAATATTGTAAAAGCTGATTCTAATGGAAACTATGAAAAATATTATTGACCTTCCAGTTTATACAGAAAAGGGCATTCTTGTAGGCAATGTTTACGATATAATTCTTGACTCAGATTCAAAATCTATTTCTGGAATTCTGATTAAGGAAACCAATTCGGTTCTTGTGGAGGATGGCCTTCCCGTATCAATTCCATACAGATGGGTCAGGGCCATAGGGGACGCAGTCCTCCTGCACATTTTCCCGGAACATGTAAAAAAGCCCCCCGTAAGATGAAAATTTAGCGGTGGAGATATAATCCCGTATGGTCTCCAATCACATTTACAAAGGCATACCTTTCCATCTGGAAAATGCCCCTCTTTCCTGCCAATAGAGATTCAATCAGGCCCCTGTCTGTGGTTCCATCGGGTTTTAGAATGCTGAATTCCTGGGCATCCTTCCCAACCCACTGAATTATCTTCTTCCTTTCGCCAGTATTCTCCATTCCAGCGAATATGAAATGATCCCCATCCTTTTTTATGTTGTATAGATCCTTCAATCTTATGATATCCCCATCCTTCAGGCCCATTATATCACCGGATGGCACTGAAATTACAGGATTTTTTTCAACCTTATATGTCCTGTACCCTCTCGATTCTTCATTTGGATAGAGGGGTATTCTGGATGTTGCTTCAGGTGAGCCTTCAATTTTAATTTCCACTGGATCAGGAACAAAGAAGTATCTGTCTGAAGATTTGTCAATTAAGAGCCGGTTAATGGAATTGAATATATCCCACGAGAAATCGGAATTAACATCCTTCAAGCCGGAATCAACCCAGTATTTCCTGAATGTTTCCTTCCTGTAGCCTCTCTTTGCCAGAGACCTTACGGTTGCAAGCTGCACATCATCCCAACCCACATATTTTCCTGATTCTATGCCCTTTCTCATCAGTGATGTCTTCAGTATGGCATCTCCTATGTGGATCATACCGTAGTGAAAATATTCTGGAAGAGGCCAATCAAAATATTTGAAGATGTATTTCTGTCTTTCAGTGTTGTTTATGTGGTCTGAACCTCTTATGACATGAGTCAATCCAAGTTCGTGATCGTCAACTGCCACGCTGAAATTCATCAGTGGATAGAACCTGTATTTCTTCCCTGTATGTGGATGAGGGGTTTCAATAACCCTGAAAGCGATCCAGTCCCTAACAGCAGGATTTGGGTGGAAAAGATCTGTTTTAATTATAAGAACAGGCGATTTACTCCTATCCTTGCCACTTACCACATCCCTGAACAGCTGGAGATGTTCTTCCGGCCTTATGTCCCTGTGAGGGCATGCCTGTGAATTCATAAGATCCTTCTTGAAATCCTCAACCTTGCACGTGCACATATAGGCCTTTCCCATCATTATGAGTTCTTCCGCCTTCTCATAGTACAGAGGTATTCTTTCTGACTGGATTATGAATTTTGTGAAATTCACTCCAAGCCATCTGTTATCCTCCTGTATCATTTCATATGCCGGCGGATATATGTTGTTTGGATTTGTATCCTCGATCCTTAATATCAGGTCTCCCCCGTACCTCTTCACATACTCATCATTGAGTATACACATTCTTGTATGCCCAAGGTGAAGAGGACCTGACGGAGATGGAGCCATCCTCATTACAACTCTTCCCCTGACATTTTTAAGTTCAGCCAGGGGGTGCTCATTGCTCTTCTTTTCCTCGACAAGTATATCCGGATACTCACTTTTTGCCAGTTCAATCTGATCCTCTGGTTTCATCCCATTTATCTTTTCAACAGCTGCCCTGATTTCAACCATTATCTCCCTTATCTTTGGTTTCAATTCGGGAGAACTTCCAAGCAACTTGTTTACAACGCTTCCCACGTCTGCCTTACCATTGTGGGCAATGGCATTCCTCAGTGTGATCTTCTCAATTTGACTGCTCAATCATTTCACCAGCATTAATAAAGATAAAATTCCTCAATTGATCTATACCTTCACCGGTAATTGTAGAAATGCCTATTTCCTCCCTCTTTTCACATAAATCAATCTTGGACTGGATCCTGTATGTTTTTTTATGGAACGTTTTCCTTATTTCCTCATAAAGGGCCATCTGCTGATCTATGTTATATCCTGAAGTACCTGAATAGTCTATCATGAAAAGAATTATTCCCTTTATATCCTTTAAACTCAGGATAGATCTTCTTTCCAGATCGTTTCTTTCCTCCATTGGCCTGTCAAGGATTCCAGGGGTATCAACAATCTGAACCTTCATATTTTCATCAGCCATGTGCCCTATGTATACAGATTGTGTTGTGAACGGGTAGGGTGCAGTCTTTACCTCGTTTCTGGTAAGGGCATTTAAGAGTGAACTTTTTCCCACATTGGGCATGCCCGCAATTATGAATGTCGGCTGATCTGGATTTATCTCAGGGAGTGATTTGAGAAAGTCCCTGCACTCACCCAGAAGGAGAAGGTCCTTTTCAATTCCCTCTATTACTGAACAGAATCTGCCATAATATCTCTTTCTAATATTGACCATCTCAAATGTTTTCCTTGCCCTCTTTAATTGGTTGATGTTTTCAGTTGCAAGTTCCACAAGTTTCTGGCCAGCCCACTGAACATTGCTCAGTGCTATCTTATAGTTATCCACACCAAACTTGAGATCAATGAAATCCTCATAAAAGGGGTGCATCTTCTCTATGGTCGGGAATTTTTTTACTATTTTAAGAAGGTACGGGGCAGCAACACTTTCAGCAGTGGCAATCCTGTCTATGTTTTCCTTCCTTATTCTGTTCTCGAATACCTTGTCATATGGCTCTTCAATTTTGGATGCTTTTCTCAAGCTCTTGTTGATGATCTCATCCGATCTCAATATGGTTGGAATCTGTTTCATTAAATTCACTTTTCCTCTATGGCAGCATCAATTTTCTTCTCCCACTCTGGTGGGATATCAAACTGATTGTGTGCATACCTGTTGTGTATCCTTATTTTTGCCCAAACATCTTTCTTTGTGGGTTCATTTACTGAATAGCTGCAATCAAAACCGACGTCTTTACATTTGTAATAAAATCTTGTCATAGATGGGTAATCAATGCTGGAATAAAAATATATTATTTTTTAACTTGCTAAATTGAGTCATATGGATTTGCTAAAAATTCTATAAAAATTAGTATGGACTCAGAACATTTTCTGAGCTTCGAATACTTCATGCTTCGTTGGTGGGTTTACCTTCTCGAGGAGATCCTTCATATCCTTAACACTTGGTGCCTCCCAGTTGCATATGGCCATATTCTCTCCCTTCAGGACAGATATGGACTTTAATGTAAATCCTGGGGGAAGCTTGCTATTCTTTTGCATATCAATGATACTTCCCACAACCTTTACAACCTCTTCACCGTTCTTTTCTTTCCATCTGTGCTCTACAACAACATCAGTCATTTTTTCACCATTTATTATATGTGAGAGTAACACATATATTTTATACCGGCATGGACCGGTATGGATGAGATTACCATTGAAAGTGAAAATGACATGCTTTTTAACGGCCTTTCCAAAAGATTCCCGGATTTGAAGTTCTACAGATGGTGCAATTCCACTGTAGACTATCTGGAATTTCTTACCGGGAATTATAAGGTGGAGGAGATAGAAAAAGCATTCAAGGAACTTGTGAAAAGTGTAAACAGCAGGATTATATCATATTCCTTCAGCAATTCAAGGGTAAGTGCCATGATTTCCTGCAGATGCAATATAAATAACTCTGCCATAAGAATCGTTGAATCGAAAAATTGCATGTGGAAGGCACCCGTATCCTATTACAGGGGTTCTGAAACCATTGTGGTTTATTCACCCGATGAACAGCACTCCTTAGATGTTTTTAATGCCCTTTCGAAAACCGGCCCTGCCAGTATCCGTGAGAAGAAGTCCATGAAGATGGAGGGTTTCGTGAAGGGATTTAACATATCCCTTGAAGACCTCTTTGGGGATCTGACTGACAGGCAGGTTGATGCGATCCTGAGGGCGATAAATTCAGGATATTTTGAGATTCCAAGGAAGGTGCACCTTGAAAATCTGGCCCGTTCCATGAATCTATCCAAATCAACCTTTCAAGAGCATATTTCCATAGGTCTTCAGAGAATAATGGAGCAGATAGGCCCCCTTCTCTCAATTTACTCCTCAACTACAGGAAATCCTGGAAATGGAGAAAGAGAAAGTGAGGATTAATGGGATAAATCAGTACAGGGATATTTATGAGAATGAGAGAAAACATTCTTCCAAGTTCCCCACCTGCACCTATGATGTCTCCATTGATCTTTTCAAATATTTTCCCGGCATATAATCTGAAAAATAGAGAAAATAGAAAAGATATGAGTATAAGGATGACAAGAGATTGAAACAATAAAACAAATATAATTAAAACAGGAACCATGTTTGAAATGCAGAACATATTTTTATCTGTAATTTCTTTAAAATAATATGCGAAACCCTGTTCCCGCGTAGAATTGCGAAACATAATGGATACCATCCATATTACCGAATTTAACTGGGAAAAAAGGAGTGCCTGCCCGATGTATTTTGGATTTATGGAAAAAATAGAAACTATACTTATGGAATAAACCGCAAATAGGGCAAAGATGCCACCAGAACCCACATCTGGGCTCTTCATAACTCTGAATCTTTCCTCTGGTGATCCCCTCTTCATGATTCCGTCACCGAAATCCGCAAGGGCATCAATGTTTTGAAACCCGAGGATAAGGGGTATGATAATAAGGGAAATGATGGCAGAAATGTATATGTCCGTAATATAACTTAAAAGATAGAATGCCAGAAGTGAAAGGAGACCAGCCAGTGTATAGGGAATCCACATCAAATATATGCCGCTCTTTTCGAAATCCCTGTCGTTTACAGGAATTATGGTAAAGAAACCTATGGATGACCGCAAGGATGGGATCAGCTTCATCCCATGTAAATGGTTAACCTCTATAAATATGAAAATAATTACATTTGTATGAAAGACATTTCAGAAGACATGCCTGAGCATGGCGATGCCTTCTATAATATCAGGAATAAATATCCCAATCTTGTGGATTTCAGCGCATCCATAGCTCCCACAAACCTTCCTTCAGACTTTAAAATAAGCGCATTAGAAATGATCCATTATCCATCCTCGCAGGGTAAAATTGAGGAAATAATTGCGAATAGAACAGGTCTTGATAGGAAGAACATTGTTGCGGGCTATGGCCTCACATCCATAATTTATGCCGTTTATAGCATGTTCCAGAGGGGCAAGGCAGTTCTAAGTGAACCCATATTTTCCGAACACAGGAAGGCTGCAGAAAGCTCCAGTATAAATGTTGTAAGACTGCCCCTGAAGGTTATGCAAAAAAATCCTGGAATTATCAGGGATTACATGCCTGATATTGTTTCCATAAATTCTCCTGTAAATCCAACTGGGGAATATTTGGCATATGATACAATAAGCATTATAGCGGAAAAACTCATGGCTTTTGGGATTTTTTTATTTCTTGATGAAGCTTTCGTTGATTTTGTTTCCTGGAACAGAAGAATAGATTATGTTGACCTCATTGAAAGGTACCCCAATACCATTGTGGGGAGATCTATGAGCAAAATATCTGGTTTTGCAGGATTCAGGCTGGGTTATTCCGTATCTTCTCCGGAAATTGCAAATAGAATAAGAAGAAGATTGATTCCATGGACTGTGCCAAAATTCTATACGGAACATATGGATGAAATATTAAATTACTCACCCAATCCTGAAAAAATAGGAGAACTCAGGGAAATTATGATCAATGAACTGAAGGGTATAGGCCTCACAATTCTTGGAAAGCCTGAGGCAAATTTCATTTCATTTACTATCCCGGGAAAAATAAAGGGTTCAGATTTCTACGAAAGTATGATCAGGGAAGGCATACTTTTAAGGCCTCTAGAAAACTTTTATGGCTTCACATCGAGGGATTTCAGAGCAGCTGTCCTGGATCGGGAGGCTAATGAAAAAATGGTAAAAAGTGCAGAGAAGGTGATAAACCATTACCGGTAGGTTCATACACATAATTGGGACATCCTCCAGTGCTGGAAAGACAACTTTTGCAATGGCCATGTGCAGAATTTTGAAAGAAAAGGGATACAGGGTAGCCCCCTTTAAGGCAATGAATATGTCTCTGAACTCCATATCCACAGAGAAAGGGGAAGAAATTTCAAGGGCACAGTGGCTTCAGGCAAAGGCCGCCGGCATAGAGGCAGACTGGAGAATGAATCCCATTCTGCTTAAACCAGAAGGGATGGGAGCATCCCAGGTTATTTCCTGCGGAAAGTCGCTTGGAAAGATGACCATATCAGAATATGGAGATTTCTTGAGGAATCGTGGAAAGGAAAGTGTAAGAGAAGCATTATCAAGCCTGCTTGATGAATATGACTTTGTTGTTGGAGAGGGCTCGGGCTCCTGTGCAGAAATAAATCTTTATGACAGGGATATATCAAACACATGGTTAACGGAAGAGTTCAAAGGCACGGGCATACTTGTGACTAATATTGAAAATGGCGGTTCCTTTGCCTCTTTATATGGGACAAAAAGGCTTGCCCAGTATCCAGATACAATAAGGTACTTTGTCATAAACAACATGAGGGGGAATTCTCAGATGCTTTCAAAGGGCATCGATTTCATTGAGGCTGATACAGGGATGAAATGCCTGGGAATTATACCTCATATTGAACATAATCTTCCTGGAGAAGATTCGCTAGATTACTCCAATGCTGGCCATGGAAAAATTAGCGTTGTAAAATATCCATTTTTTGAAAACTACAGCGATCTGGATTATTTGCGCGCAATTGGAAATTGCAAATATGTTGTAAAACCTGATGATATTGATGATGCAGACTGGATAATACTTCCAGGTTCAAAAAATGTGAAGGAAGATATGGAATATTTGAAGAAAACAGGCCTGTGGGAAAGGATAATCGGATTCATGGCTTCGGGAGGAAATATTCTTGGAATATGCGGGGGATTTCAGATTCTTTCAAAAAACATTGATTTCAAGGATGGAAATGGGAAAAGAAAGGGCATGGGCTTTCTGGATGTGGATTTTGAATATTCTCAAAGAAAAACAGTAAAGCGGGTTGAATATGAAGGGGAATTAAATGGAAACAAATTTCGTGGAAAGGGATATGAAATAAGATTCGGGTATGTGAGCAGAAGAGCCTGTAAAAATTTCATAATGGCTGATGGCTCAGAGGAGGGCGCAATAAGCCCTGACGGAAGGATAATCGGTACGAATATACATGGAATCCTGGAAAACAGGGAATTTTTAAATAATGTCCTTGGAATCCCTGTAGAAGAGGATTATTCAGCAATTTTAAACAGAGATCTGGATAATTTTTCCCATACCGTATCGGCAAATTTAAAAACATCTGTACTTTCACAGATCATAAATGAATATTGAAATGTTCAAAATTGCCCTTGAGGGTCTGCTGGTTGCCATAGGCATTGATGTTGTATTCGGGGAGCCCAGGGGTTTCTTTCACATCGCAGTTATTTCAGGGAAACTTTCAGAGAAGATTGAGAAAAAAATAGGGAAAAAACATCGAGGGTCCCTTGCAGGATTCTTCCTTCTCCTGATTGCCATTCTTTCAATAACTATCCCTCTGATGATTGTTTTCGATATTTTATATGCCTATGATTTCCTTTTCCTTATATTCATCCTTTTGTTTGCCATATTCCTGAAGAGCACCTTTGCCCTGACCTCCATGGGAAGGCATATAAGGCCCATAATAAACAGCCTTGAACAGAATGACCTTGAAGGGGCAAGGTTCCACCTTTCCATGTGCGTAAGGAGACCCACTGCCAATATGGAAAGGGGTGCCATATGCTCTGCTGCCATAGAAACTGTGGCTGAGGGCATTACAGACTCCTTTACCGGTGCACTTTTCATGTATTCCATATTTGGAATTGCAGGAGCGATTATTTACAGGATTGTAAACACAATGGATTCAATGTTCGGTTACAGAGACAGCAAATATTTGCACTTTGGAAGGCCTTCAGCTGTGGCAGACACTATTTTGAACTATATACCGGCGAGAATATCTGCTGTACTGATCTATGTTTCGGCCTATCTTCTAAATCTTAATATGAAAAAGACAAACCTCAGATCAGTGTTATATTCCCTGTCAAGCAGAAATGCAGCCTATTCCATGGGTTCAATGGCCGTTGTACTCAATGTAAGGCTTGAAAAGAAGGGAAAATATATAATAAACAGAAATGGTTTTTCACCTGATGTGAATGAAATTAAGAGAAGCCTCAATATTTTCTATCTGTCATTTTTTATAATGACAATATTCATAACCATACCCATTCTTTTAATTATGTCCATCCTTATCTGGGTTCATATACCATTCATATATTTCTTCAAAATATACCTGTGATTTGGATGGAAAACAGACCGGAGTTAAATATTTTGATTGGCGGTTCAACAGAAATATCTAAAATAAAGGGAATCTCGGCCGCAGGAGCTGACCCTGAAATTTCATTTATGACACCCGTGCTTGATTCTGAGATCATGGCCGAGGGAAAGTGCCTTTCTATGAATATACCCCCCATGACTCCAGATGGCATACCAACACCTGCACTCATATCCAGGGCATGCATGAACCTTACTGACATAGATCTGCTAATTGTGAACGGAGGATTCCACAGGAAGCCTGAGACGCAGTTTTATGAAACCGGTCTTGAGGTTGCAAGGGATCCATCAGTGGGTATGGCCCTTCCTCTTTTCCATAAGGCTCGTGAATCTGGAAAGAAACTTGCAAGGAACCTATCGGGAAAGGCATGCGTGATGATAAGTGAATCTGTTCCCGGTGGCACAACAACTGCAAGAGCAGTCATATCAAATTTTGACAACACTTTCAAATCAAGCAGCTCACTCCCCCATGACCCGGATGAAATCAAAGAAAGGTTCATAAGGAAAATATATGAAAGAACTGGAAGATTGAATAGAACTGAGGATATTGTGAGAGAGATGGGGGATTATATGCAGACCATTGCATCAGCATATATTCAAAATTCAGGGGATCAGAAAATCGTTCTTGCTGGCGGAACCCAGATGGCGGTAGTTTACCATATAGCCAGACTTCTCGGTGGGGATATGAAGAATGTGGAACTATGGACAACAAGAGCCATAATGGAACACAGAGGGGATCAGATAAAAAAACTTGTACCGGAAGATCGCATTCATTATTCCAATATGGATTTTAAGAAATCCATCCATGAGGGCATCAGAAAATACGGGGAAGGAAATGTGAGAGAGGGTGCAGGAATGGGTGGCCATCTCCATCTGGCATTGGGGGAATTCAATCACAATGAAATTATGGATGAAATAGATAGAATCTACGGTTCCTTTCTTCCCGATTGAAAAACAAGATTCTGTAAAAGTTAATAAAAAATAATAAGCATGTTTCCATAAAGGGTATTGCCGAACTAGGTCGGGAGGTTAGGCGTCTCCTGTTACCCGAAGTCTATACGCGGGGACGACAGCCTGAAGAGGCCAACCTGGCCTCTGTGGAGCCTGCACTGATCCATGATATCTCGCACCACCGGGTCGGGGGCTGATCTTTCATGACTCAAAGGAGACATGGAACTTCACCTGTCCGGGATTCCGCCAGGTCCGGAAGGGAGCAACGGTAACCGGAACCTTGGATGCTGGTGGAGAGCGGGGTTGAGTGAAATGCAGGAACAACTCCACAGGACGTCAGGCCCGATTCAGGTGCGTTCGGTATGATGTGATCCCATGTTTAAGACCGTTCAGGACCCCATATGGGGATCTGTAGACTTTGATGAAGATTTTTTGAAAATCATAGATACACCAGAATTTCAGAGACTTCACTGGATAAGGCAGCTTGGAATGTGCTACCTCGTTTTTCCGGGTGCTGTGCACACAAGATTTCAGCATTCAATCGGTACAATGCATGTTGCAGGTGAAATTGCTAGAACTCTTCATATTGAGGATTACAGGGAAGTTAAGGCCGCTGCATTGCTTCATGATATAGGCCATTTCCCATTCAGTCATTCCTTTGAAGAATATTTCTCAGAAAAATTTCACCTTAATCATGAGAAGAGGGGAAGAGACATAATCATGGGAAACTCTGGGAGCGGAGAAATTGCCGAAGCCATTGAAAGGAGCGGGATGGATAAAAGGAGGATATGCTCAATCCTTTCCCATGATGAGGATGTGAGAAACCAGGCAAATATAATAAGCGGGCCCCTGGATGCTGATGAAATGGATTATCTTGCAAGGGACAGTTATTTTTCAGGGACAAACCTGTCTCCATTTGATTTCAGAAGGATCATAAATCTTATGAGATCGGATGGAAAGAACATATTTGTGGAATATAAGGCAGTTTCAGGTGTTGAATCTATTTTAATTTCAAGATTTCTTATGTATAAAACAGTATATTTCCACAAGACTGTGAGAATCGCCCAGATGATGATGGAAAGGTCACTTCGCAGCGTTCAGCCCAGGGAAGAATTCATGGAAATGAACGACTTCCAGCTTATGGATGCCCTTAAGAGAGAAAAGGAATCCAGAGATATAATAGGGAGAATTGAAAGACGTGATCTTGACAAGGTAATTTTCAGGCATCATGTAGAAACTGACGATGATGGAAAGATAAAGGAGATACTGGAAAAAGGAAGGATAGAATATCCTGAACTATCCATAGATTTAATACCCCCTGTTTATTTTAAGAATGAAGAAAGAGTTAAGAGCAGCGTCAAGGTAAGAAAGGATGGAAAATTTCAGGATATTATGAAACTCTCACCACTTCTTGCCTCTCTTTATGCAAGCTTCAACAACAGGGACATACTTGTTTATGGTGACATTCATATGAAAGAAAAATTTGATGGCTCCTGGATTAAAGATATTTTATCATCCTGAATGCATTCCTGCTTCCCTCGAAAAATTCCTCATAATAGTTTTCTATAAATTCAGAGGTTTCATAACCCATCTTTTTGTAAAGCCTGAGAGCGGGAATGTTTTTTTCCCTGACTTCAAGTATGGATTTTTCAAAACCCCTTTTCCGCATCATATCTTCCAGATTTTGCATGATCAGTTTTCCAATGCCCTTTCCCTGGAAGTGAGGATGAATGCCTATGCTCTCTATATCCGCATCCTTGCTGTCCACAGGAATTGCGATTCCGTAACCTATTATTCTATCTCCTTCTTCCACAACAATGCTCATTCCCTGTGACATCTTATAGGATAGGAGAAGCATTTTGTAATCATATGGTCCCACAGTGAAGGCTTCCTTTTCTAGTTCCTCAATTTTTCTCACATCCCCCCTTCTCATCTTTCTTACATTCATTTTATCAACCCACTTTTGAGTATTTACGCAATTTATTTATTATCTGATGAAATAACCTGTTATGATGAAAATAGAAAATGGCCACATTCTTGATGCCATAAATTCTTTAAAAAATGGTAAACCTGTTCTCATATTTGATGATAAAAGAAGAGAATCTGAAACTGACATGGTATTTGCCTCTTCAATGATTACACCTGAGAGTATAAGGCTTTTGAGGAAGGATGCGGGTGGCCTCATATGCACAACTATGAAATGGGAAACTGCACAGAAGTTGCATCTGCCCTATCTGGAGGATATCTATTCAAGATTTCTCACCTATGGAAAAATTGCCACAGACTCAAGAGATATGAAATACGATTCCCATTCATCCTTTTCCTTTACAATCAATTCAAGAAGAACTTATACAGGCATTCCTGATATAGACAGAAAGGAAACGGTTGAGGATTTTGTCAATTTTATATCCCACATGCCTGAAGAGGATATTGTTGAAAAATTCTATGAAATTTTCAGAATACCTGGCCATGTTCACCTGCTCATAGCAAGGGATGGCTATTTTGAAAAAAGAAGAGGCCACACCGAACTCTCTACCTATCTTGTGGAGAAGGCTGGTCTCACCCCAAGTGCCACCATTGCAGAGATGCTGTCTGATACAGGAAAGGCTATGACTGAAGATGAAGCCAGGGAATATGCAGAATCACACGACTTAATATTTATAGAAGGGAAAGAAATCATAGAGCAGTGGACAGATGAAAAAAGTAATGGCATCAGGAGTCTTTGACATTCTACATCTTGGACATGTACATTACCTTGAGGAATCCAAAAGCTTTGGAGACTTTCTTGTTGTGGTTGTTGCGTCTGACCATATGGCCAGAAAGGGTGGCAAAAATATAATATTCAGTGAAGAAACCAGACGTAAAATGATCAGTTCCTTAAAAGTTGTTGACGATGCCATCATTGGCGGTACAGGAAATATTTATGACACGGTGGAGAAGATAAGGCCAGATATTATAACCCTTGGTTTTGATCAGAGATTTGATGAAAATGAAATAGCCATGGAGTGCAGGAGGAGAGGCATGGACATTGAGGTTAAGAGATGCTCGCCTCTCCAGTCCATGGAACCATTTGGAACAAGGAGAATAAGGGAAGTTCTGCTTCAGAGAGGTCAATGAATTGAAAATAATAGGCATAGCTGATACAACCTTCGCCAGGTATGACATGGGCAATTCCATTGAGGATGAATTGGGTAAGACAGGAACAGGTTTTAGAATTGAAAGATATACTGTGCCTGGAATAAAAGACCTGCCCGTAGCGTGCATGATGCTGTTCGAACGTGGGGCCGATCTTGTTGTTGCCTGTGGAATGCCTGGAAGGAAGCCAGTGGATAAAATTTCTGCACAGGTTGCTTCAACCGGCCTCATGGAGGTTCAGTTAAAATTTGGAAGACATATTATAGAGGTTTTTGTTCACGAGGATGAGGCAAAGGACGACAGGGAACTTGCATGGCTCTGCGACAGGAGAGCAAGAGAGCATGCCCTGAATGCTTTCAATCTACTGTTCAATCCCGAAGTTCTGAAAAGAAATGCGGGTAAGGGATTGAGGCAGGGATACGCAGATGCGGGTGAGGCACTGGGCGAGAAAGGTGGAAGCGGAAACGCAATGAGGCATTAGAGGTGAAAAAATGAAGATAGGAATAGTAGTTTCAGAATATAATTATGACATCACAATGATGATGTTACAGAGGGCAGTTGAGCATGCGGAGTTTTTGGGTGCTGAAGTTTCGGAAGTTTTAAAGGTTCCTGGAACCTTTGAGATTCCACTTGGCGCAAAGAAACTTCTGGAATCAGGGAAAGTTGATGGCGTGGCAACTCTTGGTGCCGTGATTCAGGGGGAAACCGATCATGATGACATAATAATGCAGAACGCTGCCAGGAAAATAATGGATCTTTCCATAGAGTTTGGAAAACCCGTATCTCTGGGCATAACTGGACCAGGGCAGACAAGGCTCCAGGCTGAGGCCAGAATTGAAAAGGCAAGGGATTCTGTTGAATCTGTTGTCAAGATGCTTAAAAAACTTGAAAAAATAAGATAAATCCGGAATCCATTCAGGTATCCGGATGTTTCAATTTTAACCTTAAATTCCGATAACTTTTATTTAAAAAGATACAATAGGGTATGGAGATGGAAGATCCGGCATCAATTTTTTTTAAGTGTAGCGACAGAGAAAGAGCAATATTTGAGGCGGGCATAAAACTCGGCTCCATTTTCCACCAGTATGTTGGCATACCACTGAATACAAATAATATTGAAACTGTGGAAAATGCCATAAGGGAAAGCGTTATGGTGCAGCCTTTTGTCAGAGATGCCATTGTTAAAATAGACAGGAAACATATTGAGGGAAGGAACGGAAAATACAAATATGTGACCCTCACAGGGGATATGATGGATATTACACTCCATATCTGCTACGGTGAAAGCTGCGTGAAGGGTAGAATGAGGTATATACAGGAAATGGACTATCCACTGATGTATCTGGAGGAATAAATTTATGGCTGTAAAAATAGGTATAACAGGTCCTGTAGGGTCCATTAAGGCTGAAGCCCTGCAGAAAATAATGGAAATGCTGAGAAACCAGGGTAAGGATGTTCAGGGTGTATTAATTTCAGAGATTATGGATCAGGGGAAACTGAAAGGATACTCAATGTTTGATATTTACACAAAGAGGAGGGTAAATTTTGCAGAGGTTGGTATTGTATCCAGAGTGAAGATTGATAAGATAGGGGTGGATACAAAGCTGCTTGAAGAAATCCTCATACCGAGTCTTAAGAGGGCAAGGGAAACCGCTGACGTAATTGTTATTGACGAAATTGGAAAACTTGAAAATACCACAAAAAATGTGCAGAATGAAATAAATGAGACATTAAACTCAACCAAGCCACTCATTGTAACTGTGCATAAAAAATCCAGAAACCCTGTACTTCAGGAGATCAGGGCTCTGGAAGGTGTCAGGGTTTTTGATATTACGCCCATAAACAAGAGTTTGCTTCCCTACAGGGTCATGAAAGTTATTAACGGAGAGGAGGGCCCATAGGCTTCTACAGTGAAGGTTCAGTGAGTATAGAAACCGGACTTGACCAGAAAAGCATAGGTCCGGGAAGGGCGATTCCAGGATTTCTCAACGCCGATCAGAGATTTAACCGGGATCTAACTGTTTCTTTTCTGAATACCTTTAAACCTCATCTATACCTTGATGGTTTTTCTGCAACCGGTATAAGGGGACTGAGGGCAGAGAAGGAGGCTGGAATAAGGGCTGTGATGGTGGAAAGAAATAGAAAGGCCTTTGAAATATTGCGGAGAAACCTTGAAAGCAATTCATCCACTTCAGAGGCATATAACGATACCTTCGAATCCATAGTATCAAAATTTAAGTTTGATTTTATTGATGTTGATCCCTATGGTGATGTAGTACCCTATGTGGACGTTTCCCTTAATTACGTTAAAAACAGAGGGTATATAGGGTTCACAGCAACTGACCTGAGCGTGCTCACAGGATCGCTGAAGGAAAACACTGCAAGAAGATATGGCAGTGTTGTGGCGAACAATTCAATGCGCCATGAGATGGGCATAAGAAATCTCATTGGCTTCATTGCAAGGCACGCAGTTTCCATGGAACGGGGAATAAGAGTGATGCTCTCTGCCTACCACGGCCATTTCTACAGGATTATTTTGCAGATACTGAAGGGCAGTGGAGAGGCCAAAAAAACAGCTGAGAAAATAGGATATTTCAATCCTTCTAAGGAAATATCAGAACTTTACGATCATATTGATTATGGGCCCATATGGATTGGCCCACTGGAAGAGGCATTTACGGTTTGCACACTTGCCATTCCTGAAACTGTTTCGGAGGAATATGGAATGCATTTGAATGGACTGATATATGAAGATACAGGAATTTTCTTTGATGACGTTGGGGAGATATTTTCCATGGCAAAGATGAATCTACCGTCCATTAGAAAGGTTTTAGATTTCGGAAATGAGAAGGGCCTTGAGATCCATAGAACCCATTTTTCAAATACTGGGGTGAAGATAAAAAATAAAAAGGAATTTGCCACGGACATACTGAATGAATTCAGATCTTAAGCTGTAAGGAGAGTTTGCTTTTAAGGAAATTCATAAATAACGAGAGGTATTAACCTGATGAATGAATTCCACCCTGAGACTTTTTCGCCCTGTCAATGCCGTGATGGCAGTCCTAGGCACATTTATATCATCCCTTGTTGCCATTGGCACATCCATAGAATCTCATATAGAATTAATTGCCATAGCATCTCTGGTTGTATTCTTCGTTCTCACCGGTGGAAATGTCATGAACGATGTGCTTGACAGCGAAACTGATAAGGTCAACCACCCTGAAAGGCCCATACCTTCAGGAAAAATATCCAGAGGGCAGGGAAAGGCCATTTATGTCTCGTCCTTTGCACTGTCAGTAATAGTGGCCTTCATATTTCTCAATATTTTCGCCGTTCTTGTTGTAATTATGGCAGACATACTTCTCATAGTATACGAAACGAAGGGCAAATATATGGGTCTGCCCGGAAATATAATCATCAGCCTTCTCATAGGAGCCATATTCCTCTTTGGAGGAATAATTTTCCTTAAGCCTGAAAGGACAATCCTCCTCATGGCCCTTGCATCCATGTCGAACCTTTCGAGGGAACTCATAAAGGATGTGGAGGACATGAAGGGTGATATGGACAGAATGACATTCCCAAAAAAATATGGGGCAAAGGCCGCATTGAATCTATCATCCGCGATGATCGTATCGACCATACTTGTTTCTTTTTTGCCCTATCTGGCCGGCCTTTTTACATATCCCTATCTTCTGGCAGTTTCAGTGTGTGATCTGTCCTTTGGCTTGACTCTTATATTTCAATATAAAAATGCAAGACAGGGGCAGAATTTTTCAAAAATTTCAATGGTGCTTGGCCTGATATCATTTACAGTGGGTGGTATCTTTTGAATGTATGGAACAAAATAATGGAAAAACTTGAAAATGGAAAAATCCACATGACGCTTATTGATCCCGAAACATCCGGTCCGGATGGCAGTGGAAGGATTGCTGAACAGGCCTGCGAGGCCGGTACAGATTTCATCCTTGTTGGAGGAAGTACCCATCTGACCGTGAAAGAGATGGATCAGGCTACCATGAGCATAAAGGAAAGATGCAGCGCACCTGTGATCATTTTCCCTGGATCTTCAAGCATGTTCACCAAATACGCCGACGCCATATTCTTTATGTCACTTTTAAACTCGAGAAATCTGGAGTTTGTAATTGGCCATCAGAAAAAAGCATCCACCATTGTGAAGGCAAGCGGAATAGAGAGCATACCAATGGGATACCTGATCTTTGAGCCGGGAATGACCGCAGGACGGGTTGGAAATGCAATGCTCATAGGAAAGGATGATTTTAAGGATGCCATAGAATATGCAGTTGCTGCAGAACTTCTTGGAATGAAGCTTGTTTATCTTGAGGCTGGAAGCGGCGCACCCACTCCTCTGTCTCCTGAAATGGTAAGGAGAGTAAGGGAATCCGTGGATATCCCAGTAATTGTGGGAGGCGGCATAAGAGATGAAAAAACAGCTTCAAGAATGGCAGAGGCTGGAGCTGACATAATTGTGACGGGAACGGTTGCAGAAAGGGCCGAAAATGTTTCAAAAACGCTTAAGCCTATAATTGATTCCATAAGGAATATTAAGAGTTAAATGTAAAATAATTTAATGTTAATGCAATATGGTGATTAGATGGTCAAGATTAGAATAGAGGTTGGATACCTTGAAAGTGTTGAAGATCCAGAATCTTCCACACTCTTTCATAATCTAGGTATACTGGGTTATAATGATGTTGAAAACGTCAGGATTCTTAAAACGTACGAAATAGATTTTTCCTGTGATGAGAACTCCGCTAAGGAGATGGCAAAAGCAATTGCTGAAAACCTTCTCATTAATCCTGTAATTAACAGCTTTCGGGTAATTGTTCTGGGTGAATGATGATGCACAATGTGCATGATAAGGGTTTTCTGGGCACAGTGAGAATAAGGGAACTTGACCATCAGTCTCTTATAAATTTAAGTAACTCAATGGGCCTTTCCTTAAACCTTGAGGAGATGATAAGGCTTCAGCATTACTTCCTCAGCCTTGGACGGGACCCAACGGAAACTGAACTTCAGGCAATGGGTCAGGCATGGAGCGAGCATTGTTGCTACAAATCATCAAAACTCTATTTGAAAAAATACCTTTCTGGACTGAAAACTGATTACACAATACTTGCGATGGAAGATGATGCTGGTGTTGTGAAGATCAGGGATGATATAGATTATGTACTGAAAATGGAAAGCCACAACCACCCCAGTGCGGTTGAACCCTACGGAGGAGCGGCAACGGGGGTAGGTGGGATTCTGAGGGATGTTCTTTGCATGGGTGCACAGCCAATTGCGGTTATTGATTCACTTTACCTTGGCAATGGCAGGGGAAAAAAATTGCCAGGATCTTTAAATACAACCTTCATGGTTAACAATATTGTGGGGGGAATAAGAGATTACGGAAACAGGGTAGGCATTCCCACGGTTGCTGGTTCCCTCTATTTTGGGGAAGAGTTTGAAGGTACACCACTGGTAAATGCGGGCTGTATAGGAATTACAAGGGACAGATGGATAAGCAGGAGCAGGGTATCATCCACAAATGACATACTCATACTGGCAGGTGGAAAGACTGGAAGAGACGGAATCCACGGAGTTAATTTTGCCTCAAGGAACCTTGATTCTGAAGATAAGGAAAATAAAAAGGCCGTCCAGCTTGGAAACCCCATAGTGAAGGAACCCTTAATTAAGGCCGTTCTGGAGGCAAACAGGCTCGGCCTCATTGCAGGAATGAAGGATCTTGGAGGAGGCGGCCTGTCAAGTGCTGCAGGGGAGATGTGCCTTGCAGGTAATGCAGGTGGTGAGATCCACCTGGAAAATGTAATTCTTAAAGAGAAGAACATGGCTCCATGGGAGATCTGGGTAAGTGAAAGCCAGGAGAGAATGCTTCTTGCAGTAAAAGAGGAAAAGGTAAATGAAATAATGGCAATTATGGAAAAATGGGGAATAGAGGCAAGTGTAATCGGAAAGAGTACATCAGGGAGGAAGATGAAACTATATTATGAGGATTCAAAGGTAATGGAACTTCCTCTCACATTCCTCACATCCGGCCCTGTGTATGCCAAGCCATACAAAATAATTAAGAATAGGGAAAGGGAAAGCGTTCTTGTGAAGGATCCAGAAAATTTCAAAAATGATCTTTTGGGATTTTTGGCAGAATTTAACAACTCTTCAAAATTCAATGTAATAAGACAGTATGATTTCACTGTGAGAGGGAATTCTGTCATTAAGCCTATTTCAGGAAGGCCAAATCTTGAAGGCCCCACAGACGGTGCGGTCATGAGGGTTGATGATGAACTCACAGAGGGACTTGCCATAACCTCAGGATGTAAGGTTTCAGCCACGGAGGTCGATTCCTATGAAGGAACTGTATGGACAATGGCCAGGGCTTACAGGAATCTAATATCCATGGGTGCAGAGCCTCACAGTGTTGTGGATGCACTTAATTTTGGCAACCCGGATAATCCCATCATAATGGGCCAGTTCATTGAATCTGTGAGGGCAATAGGAGAATTTTGCAAATTTATGAAACTCCCCATTGTGGCAGGAAACGTGAGCCTTTACAATCAAACAGGAAAAATGGACATTCCACCTGTGCCCAACATTCTCATGACTGGCATACTCAGTGATTATGGAAAATCGATTACGCCAGATTTCAAGAAAGAGGGGAGCACCCTTTATCTTGCTGGCTGGAGTTCATACGATCTCAGTGGAAGTATGTACTTGAAATACAGGAATGTAAGGTCTGGAAACCTTGAACGAATGAATGTGGAGGACCTCAAGAGGCTTAAGGAGTTTATAATGAAGGCCATATCCCAGGATCTGGTTCTGTCTGCACACGATATTGGAACTGGGGGTTTTATTATAAGTGCCCTTGAAATGTCTTTTGGTTCTGGAATCGGTATGAAGGTGGATATTTCCCATATCTCCCCTTCAAGGATTCTTAATAAGATCTATTCTGAATCTGGAAACAGGATAATAATTGAAGTGCCTGAGGGTGGAGAGGAAAGGATCGAAAAGATAGGTGAATCGATCTTCCTGAGGAAACTTGGAACCACTGGAGGAGACAGGATATGTGTCATGGATGATGGCATTAACATAATAGATGAAAGGGTAGATGATCTCAGGGATATATGGGAAAATGGATTAAACAGACTGATTCCCTAAAAATAGGTATTATTTTTTAGCCATGCATTGATATGGGTCAGATCAGGATGAAGGATTATTCAAGAATTACCAGATATGTTGAATCAAAAAACGTCACAGTTATATGCAATTACAGGCATAACTTTGATGCAGAAAGGAACTGCGGAAGCATTGTGGTTTATGAAGGAAGGGAAATTACTGAAGAATCCTTTGAATTGTTTATGGAATATGTTGAATGTGGGCTTGATGAAGAAAAACTCAATGAAAGGCTGAACAAATTCATCGGAGAAATTGAAAGCGGAAAAATTGATGTTACCTTTTAAGTGTGAATTTTATTCTTACCTCATCGTCATCTTTCAGGTTTAACTTTTCTCTGAGAAACTCAGATGATATTATTTCCATTACGTCCCTGTATATAGATCTGTAGGGAAATATGAGGGCGCAGTCTGTGCCGTCGATCATGCATTTGAATGCCTTAACGGCCCCATAGGTTCTGTCGTCTGAGGAAAAGCCTTCGATCAGTATGCCCTTTCTACCCCTTAACTGCCTCAAAACGCTTTCATATTCAGGCTCAATTTTGACATTTAAAGTCCCGGGATAGGGCACGATGCCAAGCTTTTCCGTGAACTGTGTGACATAGGGCTTTTTGGACACATAATATCTCCCCTCGCCCAATCCGCTCTTCACCTTTCCAGCTATTTCAAGATCTCTTTCGACTTCAAGTAGATCCGAAAGTTCGCCAAATATGTCATAAAGAATGTCCATTCCCCTTTCTTCTATTTCAATATCCTGAGTCTTTCCATTGATTTTTCTTCTTATAAGGCCATCCCTTTCCATCCCTATGATTATTCTTGAGGCAGTTTGCTGGCTCACACCCCATATTTTGCCAATTTGGGAGCTGCTCAACCTTATTTTCCCCTGTTCCTTCCTGATCTCTGCCAGTGCCTTGAGATACAGGAAAAATTTCATCTCATTGCTTTCTTCTATCTGTACCATTTAAGATTCCTTCCATCCCTTAGATTTAATACCTTTCCACCCTTTTCGATCACTTTTTTTGCAAGCATTCTGTCATTTGTTATCAAGACAAAGTCATTTTCCAGGCACGTTTTCTCCAGACATTCATCTCCTGATCCATAAGATTCCTTGACTTCAAGTGAAGAAAAAATTTTAATCGCCATGGATGCTTCCTTTATTTTTAATGATAAACCTTCCAGCTCATTCTTAACACATTTCAACAATATTGTTCTATGAGAGCCAATAACCCTCGATATCTCCCACTCAAGGTCAATATGCTGCTTCACGCTATATATGAGCGTGTTTGTGTCCGGTACTACCGTTCTACCTGACGACCTCTGCAATGGCTGTTCCTTCCCTGATCTTTTTTACCACAACCTGCACAGTCTGTCCCTTCTTAACGCCCGGCACGATGATCTTATAGCCATACAGTTTTGTTCTTCCTTCACCGGATTTTCCTATCTCTTCTATTGTTACAGTATATCTTTTCCCCTCTTCGATCTGATCCCTGTTGATCACGATTTCTCTTGACGAATTGATTGGATGCTGTGCTCCACAGGCCTTGCAAACTATTACGTTAACTCTGTTTTCCTTAATTATTTCAGTATCTGGAGAATTGCACTCATAACATCTCACATAGACATTTAGATACTGTTCCAGCTTGGCAGAGAAATCTTCTTCGCTTACCTTACGGTTTATAATCAATCTTCTGCCATCGATATTCACCCCTATTCCGAACTCTTTCATGAAGAATTTGGCTACTTCCTTGGGATCCCTGTTTATCATTTCAACAATATCCAGAAAGTTCCTTACAATCGTTACCTTCCCTTCAAGCATTATTACAGGCTTTGGAATTTTTAGCCTCTCCTGGCTCACAGTAGATTTTGCCAGAATATCTGAAGTCCTTCCCAGTAATGCTTCATAATCATCAACAGTCATAGTACAGTATTGATTATTGGCATATTAAAGTGTTCTGAATTAATTTTAGTTTACCCATATACCAGACAGATTCTTTTTAATAGTAATATATTAAAAAATGGCCTATTATTTATGATCAGACTCTCATGCATGCCCTCAATGAAAGATCAAAAAGTTTCTTTCTAACCTTCTCCCTGTCCATGAAATTCCGGGGATCCCATGAATCCGTGCTCAGATAATCATCTGCGTAAAGCATATAACCAATTTCAATTTCTCTGAACTGTGCAACGGCAAAAAGTGCGGAGGCTTCCATCTCCACAGCTTCGCATCCCTCTTTTCTTCTTGCCTCAATTTTTTTTGCCGTTTCCCTGTAAAAGGCGTCTGTTGTCCACGTCTTTATTTCCTTATATTTTTCACCTGAATCTTTGAGTGTATCTCTAATTGCCTGTATGGCCCTTTTACCAGGTTTTGCTTCTCTGCCCGGTGGCATATAATGGTATGATGTACCCTCATCCCTTATGGCACTTACCGGCACAAGTATCATTCCGGGCTCGAAATTATGATTTAAAGTTCCTGCAGACCCACATACCATAACCTTTCTTGCGCCAAGAGCGATTATTTCCTCAAGAAACGCGCCAGCAAGTGGGGCACCCACACCTGCGTGAATTGCCATAACAGGATATTGCTTATTTTTAAATTCATAAATTGGATTTTTACCAATTTCAGAATGTAAATAACCGGTTATTTCCAATTCTCCCCTTCCAACCATATCTTCCAGAACATCATTAAAAAATGTAAGTACTGCTCTCTCCGGAAATTTCAATTTTGCTCCAATGCTTTGCAGATATTTTTTAGGATTTAAAAATGAATCAGTATCAGGATCAAACTCCAAAATTGGTGGAATATTATTCTCCATAAACCACTTACCTTAAGAAATAAATTCTTATCATGTTTAAAATTTTATCCACTGTCAATAAAACTTTAGAATGAATGAACTCTAATGGAAGGAAAATTTAATTTGTTTCTTAGAAAAGATCATCAATACTGCCTATCAAATCTTCATTTTCATGTCCACATGGTACGAAAGATGTGTAATCCCCGTGTCTCTTTACTGTCATTATGGATTCTGAGTGCCTTCCTTTTACTGATTTACACCTTATGAAATCCTTCACACTCACTGGACCATAAAATGTCCCTTCAGAAAGGACAAAAAGATCCCAGCCTTCAAAGTTTTTAAGTAATTTCATTTCGTGCGTTATGATAATTGTAAGTGAATTCCCCACACCAAGCATTTTTAAGGCAAGTGATTTCATACCGGGGTCAAGATTTTCAAAGGGCTCATCAGCAATCAAATTTAATGATTCAAATGAAAGAGAAAGGCTAAGAAAGACAAATTTTTTCTGGCCCTGGGACATTGAATTGAATGGATGGACTGTCAGATCTCCCAATGATGCCATTTCCATGTATTTATTAAAAATGCCTGTGTTCAGGCTTGAATAGGATGAGAACAGCTTAACTGCTTCAGAGGGGGTTGATGCCGCGGCGTACAATTCCTCCAGATTTGATGCGCAGTCAACATTTTTTGGATTCTTGCCTGCATTAGAAATTTTAATCTGTCCATCATATTTTACAACACCGCATATGGCCCTTGCAATGGAGGTTTTTCCTGCACCATTATGTCCAATTATTATGGTATTAGTACGGAAACTTGCGGTCAATGGGCCCAATTTTCTTTCATTGCCATATTTTATTATTACGTCTCTCAATTCGATCATTATTTAATATTCCTAAATGGTACTATAATTGTTAATATAATTCAATTTTTGAACCTTTGAACTGTAATTATATTCACATTATGATTATAGATTTGTGAAACTCATAATTTACATGATAAAAAAGATTTCATTTAACCGGAAAATATTGCTCTGGTCTACTTTTGTCTCAATACTATTTGCCTATCTGGGCGTCATAGTGCTTTCAAAAACTGGAACACCCAATGACCCTTTCATTGCCAGGCTCATGGTAATTGCAAACTTTTCTTTGGTACTGGGCTTTTCTTCCAGTACTGCTGCAACATCCATTGCCTCCCTATTTGTAACGCAGTCGGCATCCTTTGGATATATATTTAAACATACACGGATCAAAAAATGGAACTACATACTTTCCTTTATAGCTGGATCCTTTCCCCTATTTCTCATAAATGCAGCTATTCTCCTAATTTTCGTGACTCTTTTGGTTAAAATAAGAGTTGGTTCCTTATCATTTCCAGCTTCGCCCCTGTTTTCAATTCCCATGATTATGATCCTTGCCCTGGCATATGGCGTTCTCTTTACCACCTTTGCCATAGTTGTCTTTTCTATTTCCATAATCTGCAGCAACAGGAATGCGATTGTATATACCAGATATATACCATTGCTTGTTTTTGTTATTGTATATTTTCTTATTGTAAATGGGGTACATTATATTTCAGTTTATTTGCTTCCTTTCCTTTCGCTTGACTATATCATATATTTTGCATACACCGGTTCCATAATTTTCCCCATATCAGTGGTTATACCGTTTAAGATCAACTTAGAACTGGCATCACTCTCCATTCTATCAGGGATATTGCTCCTCGTATCAATTATGTACATTTTATCTGATCGCATTTACGAAAGAAACCACAGAGAATAAATGATTCAGTTCAGGAATTTATATAAATTTAATATTCCCACCATAGTTGGTAAGGGAATAATTACCCATTAAATATTGAAATAATATATGGTGATTTAAAAATGGAAAACGAAATAAATGAAAGCAACCTCATATGGAAAAGGGTAATTTACCACTTTGTCAGAAATGTTATTTCCTTTATTTACATCCTTTTTTCAACATATGTGCCTGTCCTTTTAGTTGTGGGTTTTATGATCAATTCAGTTTTTATGAACCATCACGAAAACGGGAAGGCCAGGATTATATTGGGAAACTATTCAATTTTCATTTTTCTAATTTACATTTTAATCATTCTTGCATATAGAAAAAGGATCAATCCAATTACTGAAAAAACTGTAAAAGTTGGCAGAATAATGGGTTTAGAAGGCCTTGACATGAAAAGAATTGGAAACGGCCGGGCACATCTTTTGTTTCTGCTTATATTTGCAAGCATTCTGGTTTCTTTAACTCTAAATTTGTATGGATATTCTTCATACTCATGGATTCCCAATTTGGTAATTTTCAGTTCGGTGATTCTATGGTTTATTTTATGGATAAGATTTCTACATAAATTAACAGGTGACAGGGACGTTAATATCTTTGATATACTTGCCATCATAGGATTTCTTTTTGGATTTCTGGGTGGTGTTTATGTTAATGAATATCTCTTTTTATTGTTTGCCCTCACATGGCTGATTGCAGGAATCATGGTTCGCCTGAAATATGAAAGGACTGAGGTTTCATGAGCCATAGTGAAGATTTTCAAGAAATTACCGGGGATGAACTGTATTCCAATGGAGTAAGGACTGGGATCTTGATTGCTCTTTACACACTCAAAAAAATTACATTTACCAATCTCTTGAAATCCACAGGCATTCCAAAATCATCTCTTCATGTGCATCTAAAATGGCTAAGCGACAATGGATATATAATTATTAAAAAGGAATTGACGATCAAAAGGCCAATGACCTTCGTCAGGATCACTCCATCAGGGATGGAAAAGATAGAAAAATACCTGAACATACTGGAAAATATTAAGAAGATCAATAAAAATTGAAGACTGTGAAAAGTCCTGTGAAAACTAAAAACCTTAAACTATCCTTTCACAAAATGATTTATTATATGTTGAAATATCCTTATATGGATTTAGCTCTTCCTTATAGATATGGCCTTTATGGCCTGATAATTGGTGCAATATTCGCTTTTGCATCCTCATTCCTGAGCGTTGGAAATAATCTTAAGGTAATGTTCATTATGGCTCTGGTAGAACTTGGTTTCGTAATCGGCCTTTTATATGGTGGGAAAAAGGCAGATGCCGGAGAACCAAATAAGAAATGACTGATGGAATGAGTTTTGGAAGTTTTTCCCTGTTCAAAAATTTTTGAGATTTTAAATAAAAAATTTGATCTTCCTATGCGATTATGTCTCTGAAAGAAAAATGGTCCCTTTCTGCATCAATTATTTTTGTGTTGCCCATTTTTTCCTTTCCCTCCTTAATTTCCTTGCCATCATATTCTATGTTTATCCATTCACCTTTAAGGAAAATCCTACCCTTAAACTTACCAAAGAAAACAAGGGCATTTTCAGTTATGAGTACTTCATTTTCTTTCAAATATACAGGAATATCTCCTCCTGAATCAATTACATCGTCTCCGAAATTTACGGTTCCAGTCTGAAGATTGTACCATCTTCCTCCCGGGAGAAAGACCTGCCTTGTATTCTGGTTTCTATGAACAATTGGCGCAACCATAATCTCCTTACCAACCATGTACTGATCGTTGATCTGGAACATTCCTTCATTTTCAGGATAGTTGAATGCCATTGGCCTTATGATTGGTGAGAAGTTCTCCTCTGCATCCCTTGCCTTCCATAGAAGATGAGGAACAATACTGTGCCTTAGGGCAAGTATTTCCCTGAACCTCCGGATATAATATTTGTGATAAAGGAAAAGTTCCTGATCATTTTCAGTTTTGGATTTATGGTTCCTGTATACAGGGAAGAAAAGGGCCATCTGGTAAAATCTCAGAAGAAGTTCAGGATCGGTGTAATCAAGAAAACCTCCAAGATCGCATCCCACATAGGGTATACCTGAAATGCTGAGGGATGTTAAAAGCGGTATCTGCAGTGCCATGCTCTCAAAGTTTCCGTTTCCATCCCCGGACCATATGGCTGCGTATTTCTGAATTCCTGCAAAGCCTGACCTTGATAGTATGAACTTATCGTCATCCAGAGCACTTCTTGTTGCCCTTGCTTCAAACATGGCATAGTAGTTATGCACATCTCCGTGCCGAATTCTGGTCTCTCCAAGGGAGTGCGTGGCATCCTCATCTATTGTCCTGCTTTCACTCCGCACAGACGGCTCATTCATATCAAGCCATATGCCATCCACACCTTTCTCCATAAATTCCCTTACCTCGTTTGTCCAGAATTCCTGTGCGCTGCTGTTAAGGAAATCCGGGAAGGCACACTTTCCTGGCCATACATCTGCCGTAAATAACTCGCCCTTAGATGTCTCAACGTAGTTTCCCAGACCTCTTTTAAAAATTCCGGTTTTCTGATCTACCTTCAATCCCGGATCAATTATGGGAATCACCCTGATACCCATGGAATGGCATTTATCTGTGAAAGCCTTCATATCCGGGAAACGTTCTCTATTTACCGTAAAGGGTTTATATTCGTCCATGTAATCTATATCCAGATATACAGAACCAACAGAATGCTTTCCAAATATTTCCCTGTACTTTTCAATAATTTCCAGTACCCTTCCATCGGGATAGTAAGAGTACCTGCATATCTGGTGTTCAAGAACCCAGGAAGGCAACCTGAAAGGTTTTCCCGTTAGCTTCATGAATTCTGACAGGACATTTTCCGGAGTATTTTCAGAAAAAATATGAAAATCGAAATCCCTTGAGGGCACACTGATTATGATCTGATCATAAACTGACTGCCCAAAGTCCATCTTTATTATTCCGCCATAGTTAACAAAATAACCCTTTGCCTTTCCCTTATTTACAACCATGAAAAAGGGAACTGAAACATATAGAGGGTCAGATTTAAGGTTGTATGCATAACTGTCGAAGTTCCAGAATTCTACCATGGTTCTTCTCCTCTCCACAGGAAGTGCTTTTTCCCCGAGTCCAATGATATGATCCAAGAGCCCAAGCGGAATACTTATGGTGGTACCCTGCCCATCCTCCTTTATAAGGATATTTTGTCCCATAGATTCAGGAGAAATTTTTTCCTTTCCCTCAAAACTGTATAGATCGGGGAGTAGTGGTGAATTGAATCTTATTCTTACATTTCTGTTTTTGTCAATCTCAATTTCCGAAGACATATTTTAGTAATACTCAGGTTATTAAAACATTTTTTTAATTTTTCACTACCTCTGGTAGTTAATATTTATAAAAAATTAGAAACCGGGAACGGTTCCTATTTTCAATTTTTCCCCGGAATAGTCCACATAAACATTCTTCAGTTTGAGATATTCCTCTATTCCGTACTTGCTTCCTTCCCCTGCCTGTCCCGTCATCCTGAATCCTGTATGATATCCCTGTGATGCCTCTGGCCCAGGCATATTGACATAGACCTCCCCAAATCTTATCCTTTCGGATGCCTCATAGACAAGATTCATATCTGACGTGAAGAGATAGGATGCCAGGCCATACTTTGAATCATTGGCAAGTTTGAACATCTCTTCCCTGTCCTTTACTTCATGGACTCCCACAACAGGGCCAAATATCTCTTCCTGGAACAGGGGTGAGTTCTGAGGTACATTATCAATGATTGTGGGCTCAAAGAAGAATCCGTTCTTCAACTTTCCCGAAAGATCAGGCGTTTTTCCTCCAGCCACGATCTGAAGTTTCTCCTCCCTTGCCTTCGCCATGAAGGAGTTCATGTTTTCAACTGCAGATTTATTTATAAGTGGACCCATTGCGGAATCCTGAGGATCACCAACCTTGATCTCCCCGGTCATCTTCAGGAATATATCCATGAACTTTTTCTTCACTTCAGAGTGCACATATACTCTCTCTGCCGCTATGCATGATTGGCCTGCATTCCAGAATTTTGCCCATATGAGAGCCCTTGCCGCATTTTCCAGATCTGCATCCTTCCACACAATAAAGGGTGCCTTTCCTCCAAGCTCAAGTATGGTCTTTGCCATATTTGCAGAGGTATTCTTTATTATTCTCTGGCCTGTTTCTGTGGAACCGGTCATGGTTATGAGCCCGACCTTCCTGTGTGCAACAATATAATCTCCGATTTCTGATCCCTTGCCAGTTATTAAATTCAGCACGCCTTTGGGGATACCTGCTTCCACAAACTTCCTTACAATCCACTCTGCCGTAAGTGGTGTATCGCTGCTTGGCTTAATTACAACAGAATTTCCTGTAAGAAGGGCAGGTGCAAGTTTCCTTGCAACCATTGCAGCCGGGAAATTCCATGGAGTCAGGGCAACTACAACTCCATGTGGAACCTTGTACTGGAATATTTTCCTCTTTGAGGTTGTTCCCTCAACGATATCCCCTGTTATTTTCCTTGCGAACTCTGAATAGTAATAGATCTGGTCAAGGACGCCATCAACTTCCTCGGCTGCCTGAACCTTTACCTTGCCGCATTCCTTAATCAGTATGTTTTCCAGTTCACTCCTTGCCGCTTTTATTCTGTCTCCTGCTTCCCTGATTATCTTCCCTCTTGCCACAGAGCCCATGTTATACCATGCTTCATATGATGACTCGGCTGCGTCTATTGCCCTGTCAACATCATCCTTTGTTGAAGCAGGGAATTTATCTAATAACTCTCCTGTTGAGGGATTTAATTTGTCCAGAGTCTTGCCATTACTGGAATCTACCCACTGTCCATCAATATAGTTTTTCATGATTGTGTATGTACAACAAAGGATTTATGCATTTTCATTTTTTAAGGTAATATTCCCAATATGTTCAAAAAATTCTTATCTTTCCATTTCTGTACATATTAATTGCACCAAGCAGATCATCGAGATGCTTTATACTGCTGAATTTTGGAATGGGGTAAGCACCAATGGCAATAGTATATATGAGGCTGTATTCAGACACAGACAAACCTGATTTTTGAATTTTACTTGCAATTCTTGTATTTTCTGGCATTCTGTTCCTGTTGAGAGGGGAATATGCCACCGGCAATATATGGGATGAAGTGCAGAATTCCCTGATTTCATTGAACATTCTTTGGTTTGATATGTTTACCTCGATCTGATCGGAGAAGATTTTTCCCCCAGATAACTCCTGTGCCTTTCTGAGGAGCTCCAGATTGAAATTGCTTACACCAATATATCTGGTATATTTCTCTTCCATCAAACGGATCATTTGCCCTATGAGCTCTTTCAGGTCATATTTTTCATCGGGCCAGTGAAGCAAATAAAGATCAACATAATCTGTATTTAGCCTTTCAAGGGATCTTTCCACAGCTCCCCTCAAATCTCCATAGGATGAAGGCCATGCCTTTGTTATGAGGAATATGTCTTCCCTGTGGAAATCGCCCATGGCCTTTCCTACGATCTCCTCCGTATGGCCGCCACCATACATTTCGGCGGTATCTATCACATTAATGCCCTTTCTCAGCGATTCCCTTATAATGCCTTCATAGAGTTCATCTTTGGAGTAATCTGGCTCTGAACCGCCACCCATTCTCCATGTGCCAAGGCCAAAGGGCGAGAAGTCTCTTGCTTCAATCATAGGCTATACCCAACAGGTTAGCAATCTCCTTTCCTGCGTCACCGGCGAGACCCAACCTTTCTTTAATATTCACGACCTCTTCCTTTCCATCGCCGGGTTTGTTGATTATACCCTTTAAAAGATCCTTCTTCATATCAAAAACCTTCAGGGCAAAGGGCTTGAAATTAACCGAATCAAGAACCTCATTTCCATTATCTACCAGATGGATTAACTTCATTTTATTTGCCTCAACTTCCATAATGCTTCCATAAATCCTGTCAAGAGGATCCTGAATCCTATCCATTTCAACGGTGCTGCTCAATGCAGAATTCCCCGTAATGTCAACGGTTTTTTTGTCTATGGAATATTCTATGGAAAGAAAGGCGCTGTCATTTCCCCGGGACATCACAAAAGTTACCTTTCCATCGCTGTCTGGATCGGAAAAGACTACGAATAGATTTCCTTTGCTGATGCTTGCGGAAGAAAGATAATAACGGTCAATCTTTTCATAATCAATCTGGGTTTCCTTTCCCACCCAGTTGCTGCCGCTGCTCACAGGGATTTTAACACCCTTTTCCAGTGAGGCAAACTTAATGGGTTCCTTAAATATCTCCAGAGTCCTCGTATTAAGTGAGAATTCGTATTCTATTCCGCCTTCTGCTATGTATTTTACCGTAGAATCATATACGCCCTCTACCAATTTCAGGTTAATTGACATATCGAGAACCTTTAAGGAATCAGAGGACAGAAATGCCTGGATATTCTTTGTAGAATTCATCCTTGCAGAGGACATACCTGTTTCGAGCTCATCCATTTTAACTTTGAACTCATCAGAAACTTTTTTCTTCAACTTATCCAAACTTGCCCTTACAAAATCGTTGATTTCCTTCTCTGTTTCATTGAAACCTTTGTAATTTTTTGCAGATTTAAAATCATCTATTACCTTTGAAATATTTATCATGAGTTTATCTATATCTGCAAGCTCCAGAGGAAGAGCCGCTTTCAGGTTATCAAGGCTGGCCTTGAGACCATCATATTCGTTCTGGCTTATAACAGAATCAAGTAAATACTGAAAATACGCTCTTATAATTTTGGTATTGTCATTTTTTCCAGATGCTTCTATTCTAATCCCCAAATGGGATATGTCAGAATGTTTTTTTAATCTTACTTAAATCGGCTTAATAAATATTTAGTCTATAATTATAGTCATATGTATACAATTCATAAGGGACAGTTAAACAGTCAAAAGGAACAGTTTTGACAAAATTTAAATCCTTATATCCATAGAAGGTGGTATGGCAGATGAGAAGACAGATGATTCTCTCAATCCACTTATCGATAATTTTGAAATTAATGTAAAGGCGCTAATGCTTCTTTCCGATAGGGAAGATTCCATATCCCGTGCAGACATAATAAGAAGAATTGAAAACAGTTCCAGCGAGGAGGTAAGGGAATTCATAGAAATAATAAGAACTGCAAGAAAAGGTACAGATCTTCAAATAATTATTTCGACAGTCGGACAGTTCATACTGTCAGCATTTCTCTTCATTCTAGGCATTATTCTTGTAATACCCACATTTTCCTCAGGTTCAAACAGTGATGTTTTCTTCCAATATTACATGGGTGTTCTGAAGTTTGCCCAGGTAAAATCAGGCTTTTTCCAGATGGCACTGTTCATAAATTTCCTTCTTGCCCTTCTCCTCCTTTTTGCCGGATTTTATTCGTTGAGAACTGCAAGAATGAATATAAGGTATCTGTTCAGGTGAAAAGTTGGATAGAAAGTCAATCAGGAAGATCTATTTTGCAAGAATTGTGATAACCCTATCATCTCTCATAATCCTTGCATTTATTCTGGCCTTTGGTATTGTTAATTTCACTTATCTTTTCAATTTTCAATACATTACTGCAAGGAAGGCAGTATTGCTAATCTCCTTTATAACAGCCCTCATATTGTCCATATATCTAACCCTATCATTCCCCCTGTCCCTTAGGGTAAGGTTTTCAAGACCAAGAATAACGGGAAAACCCCGTCCCGTTTATGGATTTTTCATAATCCTTTCCATCGGAATCGGTTCAACTCTGGGTTCTCCCCTTTTCATACTTATTCCCGAAAATGCCCTACAATACGGGATTGTGTCCACCATATCCCTTATTGTGGCGGCCATAACTTCCCTTATTATGGCAAGGGTGTATAATGACATTTACATATTCCACAAGAAAAACGGGAAGGATATTGTGGGTGGCCCTGCCTTCGTGAGGGAGGCCTATGGAGTCTCTTCGGTAAGATATTTTATCAGCAGAACATCAATGTGGGTTGCTAATTCTGCCCTGGCAGCCTACTGTGTTATAATTTTCTTTGACCTTCTATTGATTGTTTTGCCTACCAGCCACATAGTCTCAGGAACATTTTCAACCGCACTGATTTATGTCATTCTTGGCCTTTTCATTGCGTGGTTCATAATAAATGCGTTCTTTGAGGAGAAATATATGGTTTTGATTGGAAAGGTCCAGCTTGTCATGATGCTTGCAATGGCCTTGATTCTTATAATTGAGGAGGCCCTTGTTTTCCACAGTGCACCCCTTTCAACTGACTTATTTTTTTCCTTTAGAGGGAATATACTGGAGGACACATTGATAAATACTGGCTACCTTTTCATACTGTTCTTTGGATTCCAGGAGATTATGGCCTTCCAGAGGAGTGTGGAAAACAAGGTTGAATATTATATACCTGTGATTAAAAAGAAATTGAGGATTGAAAAGGATTCCATAATCAGGTGGACAATGATCGTAACCGTTATTGTATCCTCATCCATAAACATCATCTATTCCATTGCGGTTATGATGACGCAGCACAGGGGAGAAGGAATAGAAACGGCATCCATTCCAGCCTTCAGGATAGCAGGGTATGCAGGGGGTCAGTATGCTTACATATTTATGATTATTGCATTCATAATTGCAACGCTTACAACCTTTGTACCTGCATTCCTGGCCGCCTCCAGGCATCTGAAGTCCCTTGGTGAGGACAGGATATTTCCAGTTTCGATTACAAGATATTCATGGATATTTACACTTATCTTCATCATAATACTTGTGGAAACCGGTGAAAATTTCCTTTTGAGCATTACGGACTTCATGGTTCTCATAAGTCTTGCTTTCATAAACCTTTCTGCGCTAAGATACAGGAAGGATCTTGGAAAAGTAGACGGAACATTGAGGCCCGTGATTGTAGGAGCCCTTACCTTTACCTTTGGGGCGTTTAACTACTTCATCGATCCTGACGTTGTACTATTTTCGATCCTTGTAATAGCCACTTCCTATCTCATACATAACATAATAAATATGGAGGCTGCCGCCAAGAAACTGTATTCCTCAACTATTCTCTTAATGGTATTCCTCACTTCCATATTCATAGGGATTAACTATTCTGGGTTAAAAACCATGAATGCCTTTTTCCTTAATATTTCTCCACACTTGCAGGAATTCCTATTCCTGACCGTTCTCATAATCCTCTCAGGAATAGCACTGTTAGAATTTCTTCTGGAACTGATTCTTACCAGGGGTGGGTATGAGGAGGCTATAAGATCACTGACCTGAGCTGCATTGTTGTGGAATATGGATCTTCAGAGGAATATAGAAGGGAACTGACGGCAATCCCGTCATATCTCAAATCGACTATTTTTGAAATATTCTGAAAGTTGATCCCACCTATGGCATAAATTGGGATGCGTACCTTTTTCCTCACAACCCTTATAATTTCTGGTGCGCATAAACTATAATCCTTCTTGGTCTGTGTAGGGTACATGGATCCAAAGGCAATATAGTTCGCCCCTTTTCTTTCCAGTTTTAGGGCAAGTTCAGGATCGCAGTAAGATGATGCGCCAATTAAAACATCATGGTATTTTTCCCTGACAAGTGATACATCCACATCATCCTTTCCCACGTGGACACCATCTGACTGAATTTCGTCATAAAGATGCACGCGATCATCAATGTAGAAAACCGTTCCGTGGTTCCTGCACATTTCTTTGAGTTTTTTGGCATTTTCGATGAATGTCTGATCTGAAGCTGTCTTATCCCTGTATTGCAAAATTTCAATTCCAGCCATAAGTATGCGTTCTGTTTTTTCAAAGAAACCGCTGCCTCCATAATCTGGGGTTATCCCGTAAATGATCATTTTCCCACTGCCTCCCAGTATGAATCTCCTGTTACATTTTTCATAATTGTTCCGTCAATATAAACATCCCTACCCTTTTTCTTTCCCAAAGAGCCCATTCTGATGGCATTTATTCCCCTGGAATTCATAAACCTTTGAAAGCTGGCGCTTTCATCTTCCTTGACGCCAATGATAACACACCCCTCGCTGGTGGTCCTCAGAGGATCGATACTGTGCATGTTCAGAAATTTATTTACATTTTCATCCATATTTAATTTTCCAGAAACCAGTTCAAGATCGGATGAACAAACATCTGCAATTTCATAAAGGGCATTGATTAAACCACCCTCTGTTACATCATGGATTACGAAAATTCCACCCCTCTCCTCATTGAATTTTAAGACTTCAAGGATTTTTTCTGAAGCGATTAATTCATTCTTCATCCCCAATATTTTCCTTCTCAAACTCTCCTCCAAGCCTTTTTTTTCATAAGCCGCAATAATCACGGCTGCCTGAATTCCAGGAATGCCTATAAGATAAAGAGCATCCCCTGAATTTCCATTTGCAGGATCTGGAGAAAGGGACTTCTGTAAACCGCCCATTGTTACAGAACCAATTAGAGGGAGACTTGCTGAAGGGTATCTTCCTGTGTGGCCTGTAACAATATCCACATCCCAAATATTCGATTCTGATGTAAAGGAATTCCAGTACCTTTCCAGATCATCATCTGAAAAGCTTTCGGGAATTACCAGTGTTGCAGTTAAAAATTCTGGCATATTTCCAGATGCCATGAAATCCGCCAGAATAATATGGAAACCAAACTTTGCGGCAAATTCCATTCCAAGAGGTACATGACAGGAAAGAGGGTCGGTTGTCAAAACTATTTTATTTGAATCTGAACCATATATACCATAATCGACCCCTGCTCTTGGGCCTAAAATCGTTCTCTTATTATGTATCTTTCCTATAATCTTATTGGAGAGTTCCTCAGAACTTAATTTTCCAATTCTATGAAATGTCCTTTCTTCCAGTTTCAACACCTCTGAAATACCATGCTATGGCTCCCAATGCCCCTGTGATTTCTACAACGCTTATAATAATAAGGTAGAGGCTAAGGGATGGATGGAGCACAAATACAACATAGTAAAGAAAAATAAGAATGGTATAGGAAAAACTCCTGATGTAGGAAATATGCCGTGACCGGTATTCTGTAAAGGTAAGTTCGGTCTGCAACAGATCTCTGCTTCCCCAACCTATTTCAGACATGAAACTCCTGGCTGTAAGAATAACAATTAAGAAACCCATGGATATGAGAGAATAGAATGATAAAATTGCTGCAGATACCACAAGAATGGCCATTGTGGGAAAGGATATTAGAGGTATTATTTTATGTGGCAGCGTCTTTGAAAATATACCAAGAATAATTCCACTTAGGGTACCTGCAAAGGTTGTTATTATGCTCACATAGTATGGTTCATTTGAATATATGTAACCAAAGTAAATGTTTATGAGAAGAAATCCTGTAATTATGACTGTACCTGTTGAAAGTTGCTCAAAGTCTGACAGGATTCTGAAATGCCTTCCACTGTAATTCCATACTTCTTTAGCTTTCTCCTCAATATCAAAATTTTTGTTTCCATTCTTTCTTGATTCGATCCATTTTTCACTTTCCTGAAACCTGAGCCGAGTCATGAGAATCAAAACCAGGATTATCAGAGAGGATAGACCAAGGAAATCTCTTATCTGAATGGTATTGTCTGAAAGAAAAAAAAGAGAAACTGCAGTGAAAAATACACCTGCATTTGCCATATTTGTGATCCATATGATTAATCTGGATCTTAATGGATTCTGGAAGAGCTCAAATATGTATGATAGCAAAACGGTTTCCTCCCCACCAAGTGAAAAATTGGCTAAAAATATAGAAAAACTCATTTCTACATAATTCTGGGAAATGGAGGCAAACATAATGCCTGAGGAAGATAGTATAGAAGATAGAATAAAGGGAATCTTTCTTCCGTATATATCAGAGATATGACCGAAAAACAGATTCCCTGTTAAAAGGGATAGGGCTGCCATGATGGGATAAAGAAAACCATACCCCGGTGGAAGGGGTTCAAGATCATAAACAGAAACTGACAGATAAAGAACCATTCCCCACAGGAACATTGATAAACTACCCGATATTATGAAGAGAATATTTTTGCCCTTTTTCTCACTATGTTGATTTCCACTAAATTTTATCTCTGTATCCATGTTTTCCCTCCGCCGGCATTATCCGGATCAGGTTCACAGGGTCGACCCAGAGGGTCCTCTCAGCCTTTCAGCTCCCCATTACAACCTGTGAGTTATGGCATGTACTTAAACATAATGTGAATTCATGACGGCACAAATGTATAGAAGAAAGCTGCAGGCAGTGGCGGAATAAAAATTACACTCATTATTAATGATATTTCAACGAGCATCGGTAGCCATATGGATTTTGAAACTGAATAGAGAGTAATATAAATTATGCCCACACCAACTGAATCAAGAATGAAGAACCAAAAATAGATTCCTGGGAAACCTCGCATATCGTTAATCAGAATAACAAAATAATATAGCCCATAAAAGAATACTGCAAGAAGGGCGGCATAACCCTTTTTGAGTATGGTTGAACCAATTTCCACACCTATAACAGAAAAATTGAACTGTTCCACAAAGGCTGGAAAGTATATTATTTCCATCAAATAGAAAAGCTCTTCCTGCGTGATATTAATCTGTGTAACAAATATTGCATACGCCCAGAATACTATTCCAAAGAAAAAAACCGATATCCAAAGGATAGAGGAAAATGCCTTTAATACACTCTTTCCATTCTGAATTAAAAAGCCAAAACTGAACAATTCGATCAGTGGTATTGCCTGAATTGTGTAATATGCATAAACACCCCTATCTGGAAACCTGTAAAAGATATAATTCGTAAGGATAATCAAACACTGAAAAAATATATATAAGAAAAATCTGCCTCTGTTAGAAATATTCAAATGATTCATTCTTACCCCTCAGGTAAGTGCAGAGAGGACAATAACTATTAATGCTAAGCTTAGAAATGTATTGGAAGCCGAGAACAGCTTTCTGTACTGCTTTTCCCCACCTTTCTTAAGGTAATAAACTACAGATGGAATCATAAGAATCAGAGCCATGGGTATGGTAAGTACTCTAAACAGGAAACCCCTTTCGATTAAGGGATAAAACACCGGTATGGACATGAAAATCAGAAGTATGGAAGAATTAATTAGAATCCAGAATCTTGTTGATTCAATGCCCCTTGTTGCAGGCAGCATGGGAATGTTTGCAGCCTTGTAATCATCGGTGTATTTGATTGCAAGAGACCAGAAATGTGTAGGCGTCCATAAAAATACTATGACCGCGACGAATATGGAACTGATTGTTGGTATGCCATTAATCACAGATCCACCAGCCAGTGCAGGAAAACTCCCCGCTATTCCACCTATAACAATGTTAAGATCCGTTCTTCTTTTAAGATATATGGTATAGAGAATGGCATAACTCACAAAGCCTAGCATTATGAAAATCAATGTGTAAATATTAAGAAAAATAATTGCTATCATGGAAGATAAAATAAGAAATATGATCATTATTGTGATCAGGCCTCTCCTTTCCCTGGAGACAAAGGACCTCCTGCTGGAAACTCTCTGCATCTTGGAATCAATATCTATGTCATAAAGGTTGTTAAATATGCCCGCTGCCATGGAAGCCAGGGTTCCTGAGAATATGAGTGGAACTAAAAGAATAATATGCAACAATGGATGAGATATGGTAAAAAATCCTGCTATGGCTACAAGATCTATCAAGAATGTAATTTCGAGCTTGAATGCATTGTTTAAAAAAGAGAATTTTGATTCATTTTGCAATCATAACACCATTGTGGTCATTACTTGATTGTTTATATTGGCTTTTGCCATTTCAACCAGGGACTGCAATGGCAAAAGAGAACTGATTTTATTAAATTCATTGTTGTTGCTGTGTACACAGTTGCAAAGTGAAGCTGAACTGTTTGCTGTGCTGTTTGATGCAGTGCTGTTTACAATTACCTGCCCAACCATTGTTGTTGGGTGCACGGTGCACCAATATGTATACACCCCAGGTTCAAAGAATTCATATGATGCGTGGGACTTGTGACCTATGATTTGTGTAATCTGACCAGTGGTTAAAAGAGTCAATGTAGCACTGTCCTCCTTTGGCCCCTTGTTTATTGTAAGTGTGTGTGGAAGACCATCCTCCTCAATGACAGTGAAATTGACCATATAATCCAGTGGAATGTAAAGAGTTGGATTTACTGGCCCATGGTTTGTGTCCCAGCCAGCGGCGTCAGCCCACAGCGTAATGTTCATGTAACCTTTGACGGGAAGATTGGATGGATCGGTCAGTCCTCCAGCAGTCTGGGTAGGTGCTGACAGCACAAATGTCAATGAAAGAGCAATAAGCAGAATTATAATTATTCCATACGCTGCTCCCCTTATGGATTTTTTTTCTTTTTCAACCATTTTATTCACCTCCTACGGCCCCTGGTGAGGGGAGCTTGTATACATCCTCAAGAACATTGGATGGAGATGTACTGGGCTCCTCAAGCAGGGACTTTATCAAATTGGCCAGGAAGAATAGCTGGCCTATTCCTATAATGACTCCTCCTGCTATGGCAATATCCTGGTATACCTGGAATCTTGCAAAGTATCCTGAAACATACCTTGGCATTCCCAGGAAACCTCCCACAGTCCAGCCTATGGACATCACGAATGATCCAATGGCAGTAAGTGTAAAGTGCCAGTTTGCAAGTCTCTGATCATACTTCCTTCCACTGGTCAGTGAAGGCCATATCATGTATATTGCGGCGAATGCTATTCCCGTTGTTATTCCCATGAATATAAAGTGGAAGTGGCCCGTTACCCAGTAGGTTCCGTGGACTTCTTCATTAATGACGAGCATTGATTGCATTACGCCCGTAATACCGCCAATTATGAAATCAAATATTCCATTGATTACAAAGAGCATTGGAACAGTAAGACGTATCTTTTCCGCACTCCACATTGTTGCTATATAGTTGAATACGGTAATTGCTGATGGCACAGTTACAGCAAAGGATGCTGTAGTAAAGAATAATCCCCAGGCAAGTCCAAGACCAGAGTTAAGAAGATGGTGCCCCCATACAAGCTCTGATAGAGGCATAAGAAGTCCCAAAGCAAAAACACCTGAACTGTAACTGAACACTTTCTTTCCCGTAAATTTGGGAATTATTTCGTAAATAAGACCAAACTGCGGAAGGATAGCAATGTAAACGATCGGATGTCCCCAAACCCAGAAGAGTTCAGCAAAGGATATGGGTGAGCTTCCGTTTACTCCCGTAAAGAATATAGGGTTGAAGAAATCGTAGAACAGCATTACCAGAGCTGCCATCATGAATGGTGCGGATGCCAGGAACATGATCAATGTGAAAAGAACACCCCACGCGAAGAGGGGCATCTTTGTCATTGGCACATCCTGTCCCCTGTCAAAGATTATCATCCTTATTACAGTAATTGATGCTATGGCTATTCCGATGAATATCATTTCCATTCCTATTACTGCAAGCCAGTTCATTGCCCCTGCCCCATAGGGGTTTAACTGAAGTGCAAGAGGTGGGTAGTAGTACCATCTGGTGGATGTCCTGGAGAGAAGTATGAACACTCCACCAAGCAAATATATCCAGTATGCCCATGAGGATATGTTTCCATACCTGTCATTCTTAACCTTAAGGAAAGTTGGAAGAAGGTAATAAGCAAGACCAAAGGCGCTTCCTACTGCCCACATGTATATCATCAGGATCGAGTGCTCTGTTGTCAATATATCGTAAAGAACCTCCCTGTGAGCAAATAGTGTTGGCGTAGGTTCTATCAGACTCACTCTCATTATGACCCCAAAAGTACCTGCAATGAAGAAGAATACTAAACTGGTCATCAGATACCTCAGACCTATGCTCTTTGAGTCTGTCAGAACAAAAGCACTTGTGGATAGTGCACCCGTGCCTTTCCTTTTTTCCCTGAAATATGAACTGGAATCATAATAGTTGTTTTCATCTGCTATATTATCCATCTCAGTTTTTACTGTTAGATATTTGTAATACATGAAAAAGAGAATTACAAATACAAACGACAGTATGATAGAAACTTCAAGCAATAAAATGGTCGCTGACATCAGGCCACCACCGTCAAATATCCCCTCATTTCATAGTGAAGGTAACCACAATACTCAACACATTCTATTATGAATGTCCCTGTGTGTATGGGAGTAAAGGTTATGGTATTATTTTGTCCCGGGACTGCATAAGCCTGCACATCAAATTGAGGTATATACAGATCGTGTATCACAGCGAACTGATGGGACCCCTTAATTGAAGATACAACAAACGTATAGGTATGATTTACAACCAGTGTAACTCCGTCGGTTGTTGTATGCTTGCCTGTACTGTTATACGTTGTGAATAACCAAGCCCATTGCTCTCCCTGAACATATACCACCGTTGTGTTCTTTGGAATCGGTGTGCTTGCCGTTTCTTTCGTAGCTACTGTAAAGTTTGGAGATTCGGTCGTGTAAATATTTATACCGGCCGCAACCACAAGAACAATCAGTACGCCTATTATCCACAAAGCTTCTACTTTAATCTTAGAATTCATCTGAAATCCTCCCATTCATGGCTTCTGTCCCCCTTTGTAAATACAGGGTAAAAAAGCAAAAGTATTGTAAATATTCCACTTGCTATACCAGCTGCGAATACGGGAGAACCGTAAGTAGCTTCCAGCTGGCCCTGGGTTGTAGCCTCATATGCCCTCAGGAATATGGTAAGTAAAATATCGCTTACAATCCCAGCTATAACAGCTGCAATAAAAAAGCTGGATATCACCATAACTTTATGGTCCATAGAGGGATATTAGGAAATTTTATTAATAGTTTATTGGTATTAATTCAAATCCAAATACTTTGGAAATTGCCTGGAAAGAAGATTAAACAATAAACATTATTATGTAGCATGATTATTTTATTATTTTAACTTAGAAAAAATAAATGAAGATTAAAACTCCTCAAGTATTTTCACCTTGAGTAAATTTTCAATTTTTTTTGCAGTTTTGATGTCCGGCTTTATACTGCCTCTTTCTATAGCAGATATGAGAGTTCTTTTCTCCCTCAGTTTGTCGGCCATCTCATCCTGACTCATGCCTGTTTTTTCCCTTGCCAATCTTATAATATCAGCAAATTCAGGAACTATTTCAAGGTTTTCAATATCAGAGTCTTTTTTCCTTGATTTCGCACCTTTTTGGGGGATAGATACAGGTTTGACTGCAACGTTTACATAGGGTACCACAATTCTTCTGGAGGTATCTTCATAGCTACGCAGGTTATCAACAGGGGTCCCGAACCTCTCACATTTAGGGCATACCGATAATATTGCACCGTCAATCTTCACCTTTCTTAATTTATCTGATTTAGAACCACACATTTCACATTCCATAATTTACACCTCATGATAATCGAAACATGCAATATCTAATCTTTTCTCTTTTATTAGTATATTTTAGAAAAATCCCATTCCAAAAACAATCAGTAGAACAAGGGAAACTGCAAATATGACTGCGTAAATCGAAAAATCCCAAACGAGAACCTTATATCCGTCCAGTGGTGGGATTGGGAGAAGGTTGAAAAATGCCAGAAAGAAGTTTATCGCTCCTGCCACTGAAAAGATAAAATTCAGATTACCTGTAGAAAAGGATGCCAATGTAACCAATGCCAGTCCCATCACTATGTTTGTGAGAGGCCCTGCTGCTGAAATCTTCCCATAAATATTCTTATCATACACATTGTAGACTTCAGTTGCGCCTGGAAGGGCAATGATAAATCCGAATACGGATGTGATCAGAGCAAAAAGGATGCCGATTGGCCACATTCTGAATCTAGCGTTATAACCATATCTCAGGGATACCTGTCTGTGGGCCAGTTCGTGAAGAGCAAAACCTGAAACACCTGCTATCATGCCTGTGGGAAGAAATATGGACAGAAATTCAGTCGATGTTAGATTTGATTCTATTCTGGAGAATGCTATGGAAAATGCTATCCCTATGGCAAGACTTGCCACTACGAAATCCTCCTTCTCACTTCTCGTCCTTGAGTTCCCGAAATTTAATATCTGTTCCATCAATTGTTCACTTTGTCAATATTACTTATAAAGGCCTTTAGTTCCATAGCCTTTCTTATTCCGATATTAAACTTTAAACTATAAATTATTGGGTTCATTGGCAAGTTCTCCCTTATGCATCTGTTTGCCATATCAAGCAGTTCTGAATTTCTCTCCACATACACTGTTCTGCCCTCATTCCTCTGCTCCTGAATGTAGTCGTAGATTGCCTTGGCTTTCTTCACATCTTTAAAATCTGTGCAGTAAAAAAGATCATAAATATTAATCTGCTCAAGCCTCTCTATCTTAAGCTTTCTATAAAGTATATTTATGGCTTTTTTAGATTCATCCTCAAGATATGACTGGTTGAACATGGATAGATTTGTCTTTTTATTTATGAAGTTTAAAACGTCGTTAACGCTATCTACAGGAACATTCCCAAGGGCAATGGCCTCTCTTGCATCAAGCATTCTGCCCTTCTTGAACGCAGCCTTAAGGTATTCACCTGAATAAAAAACCACCACGCTGAAATCTCTGCTTTTCCTGAGTATCTGTAAGAGATCATTGAATGTTTCCCTATTACTAAATTCACCCTGGTATCTGGATAGAATTTTCTCTGCAGAATCATAATATTCCTGATTAATGAGCGCCTTGACCACAGGAACACATGATTCGACATCCAACAGGTTTGTATAATCCCTGTACAGTTTTATGACCTGATCATCATAACCATATCTTACGAGATTTTCTGCCATGGTAGTGAAAATTTTCCTCTTTTTTTCCACAGGCTCCTTCGATTTAAAATATTTTAATGCATATTCCAGAGCCTCTTCAAATTTACCATAATCACACAGTAGATTTATGCTATATGCAAGGGCCTTTCCTGTCTGAGACTTTTCCCTGATAACTTTTCTCAAAACATTGATTGCATCCTCGCTGTTTCTCTCCTCTATTAAGAGAGTTGCTATCTTTAGGGCTATGCCTTCCTCCGGGTATTCATTAAATTTTTCAAGCATGGATTTTCTGACATATCTATTATTCCAATAATCATCCAGTATTACCTCATATCCCCTTAGATCGGCCTCCCTCCTCAAATCCATCTTTCTGATTATTTTAATCAGCTCTTCCGGCCTGTTAGATTCAACATATATCTTTGCCAGATAGGGAGTTGATACCTTCAACTTTAAGGCATAATTCAGGGCCACGTCAAACTTTTTTTCCTTTATGAGGGATTCAATTATTCCCCTGCACCTTTCAACTGATGCCCCATTTTGAATTGCTTTTTCATAGTAATACACTGAGGATGAATAATCCTCAGTGGAAAGGAAAAAGTCACCAAATATAGCATAGCTTTCAGGTTCAAGGTTCTGATCGTCCACATTTCCAATCAGGTCCTCCATTTCCTTGATCAGATTTGTTTCCCTCAGATGGGTGGCATATTTCAAAATATCGTTGCTATCCCTTTCCTTCTTGGAATAAATCTTTCTGTCGTATTTAATGGCTTCCACCGTATTTTTTTCATTTTCGAAGTAGTCCCTGAGAAGCCTTAATCCAGATATGCTTTCAAGCGAGCCGTATTCCACAAGGTCAATTACGTTTCCGCTTACTTCCGGTGGAGCCCCTATTATTCTGTATTCAAATGGAGTAAAGTCCAACAGGTCAAGACCCTGGTTTTTACTTATATCTTCCATTAATTTTATAAGTTCTTCCAGTTCCATTTCCTTTCCGAACTTTTTAATGTACTCTACCATTATTAAATTAGATTTGAATATATTTTTGGCCTCACTTATCTGTCTCTTTGACTCCTTTTCGTTCCCTTCAATCTCAGAAATTAGACTCTTATAATACATTATAAATGGATCCCTATTTCCATCGTAATTTCTGATTATTTTTTTTGCCCTTTCCAGATTCTTTTCCTTGATTAGCCTTGATATTACTGGAAACAGGAATTCAGGTATATCTCTTTCACCCCGGTTTTCTTCCAGTATTTCTCTTAATTCCTTCTCCTTTTCGGATACAGGAATATTTGATCCTTTTTCTTTATCCAGATAAATCAGGCTTAAGGAACCCGTAATATCACTTCCCAAAATAGTATTTATTGCAGAGAAATCATCTTCATTTATTCTATTATTGAACAGAATCGATCTCAAGATGTTGAATATTGGGTAAAATTTGTCGTTTTTAATGCCCAGAGATTCATAAAGCTCCGAAAACTTTCTTTCATCCCTGCATTCAAGGAGAAGTGATGCCATGGTTTCATACAGGATTTCATGAGGCTCAATTTTCTTTATTTCCTCACACCCCATTGAAACGGAAGATGTTCTTATGAGGGCTATTGCCTTATAATTTCTCAGTACTCCATCAAGACTGCTTTCCCTCACAATTTCCATAACTGACTTAAGTTCATTGAACAGGCCTATGGAAATAAGTTTTTTGGAAAAATCCTTCAGAAATGATATATCATCTGGATTTGCCATTATGTATTTTTTGGAAGAATCAACGAAATCCTTTTCGCTTCCTCTTTCGGTTCTTAAAAGGGCCCTGATCTTTAATACTTCCGGGTCATCAATCTTATCCAGAGGGATATCAGCTGCTGCTCTCTCCGCCCTTTCCCTGTCTCCAGATAGAATTAAAAATTTTACATACCATATTAGTATATTATAAGTTTTTCTGGATTTTGACTCCATGCTTTCAATTAGGTTGATTGGATGCTGGAAATATTTGATGTTAAAAGCGGATCGGAAATAAATTTCCAAATTTTCATCGTTTTTTTCGATTATACTTTCATTCTCCCTGAAAAGATCTACGGTTTCTTCGTCCCTACCAAGGTTTCCCAATGTTTTGAGTCTTAACTCAATCATTGACTGGTTTGAACTTGAAATTGATAAGACTCTTGAGGTTAAATTAAGTACATCCTCATAGAGGCCACACTCAAAATAAAGCTTGCCTAATTCCTCCAGAAGGAACTCATCATCTATCCTGTCATAATTGAATGATTTTAAACTTATTTTGAGTTTTTGTATTTCCCTATTTTTAAGCATGGATTGGAAATACCATATTTTTATCTCCCTATCCTCTGGTTTTACCGTTGCCAGTACAGATAGAAAACTTTCAACCTTTTTTTCATTCCCGTATTTTCTCAAGTTTTCTGTTATGAGCCTCGTGAATACAGGAGTTGATTTCTCTGCATATTTCTGGTATATGGATTCTACATAAATGCCATTCCTGGACAGTAAAAGGGATGCGTAATCCCACAGGCCGGTAAGCCTTGCCATCTCCTCCACTTCATAGATTATTTTTGGAATTTCAGAGACCTTTCCCTCACTCTTCAGGAACCCTTCCATTTCTTCAATTTGACTGAAATTCACAAGAGAAGTAATGTAAAATAGCTGGAATATCTGGTTATCATCACATTGAGTATAAAGTACTTTCCAAAACTTTGGAACTATCTGGAATCCATTATCCCATACATCCCTTGCTATTGCTTCAATTTTTCCCTCAAAGTCTTTGTCTGTTTTAAATAATTGCTTTCCTTCGCCAGTCTTAACAGTGTCAACTAATTCCCTAAATATATCCTCCTTTTTGCTCTGCTCTCTTGATCCTAGATAATCATCTATATATTTATCCACATTTTTTTTGAGAGCCTCCTTTGTGAGGGAAACCATGATATATGATATGGTTATTCATATATAAGTTTATGATTCCTTGAAGAGTCAGTACTCCTTAACTAAAAATTATCGAAACAATGATGATTTTCTTTACATTTCTGGTTCTGATAAAGACGATTGCCATATACTCTTATTTTGGGATGTTTCAACTTAAAACCCCCAAGTTGAAAGAGCATAACTTCACTTTATGCCCCTTATATTCTTCCATAGGGAGATGGGATTTACTTGAGATTCAAATGGTCAAATAAATTATGCGCCCATATTTCCCTTATGTTCAATGGAAATTTCTAATTGTTTCTTTCAACCATTAACTTCTTACCTGCTTTACTCATACGGCAGGAATTTTCCGACCATATACATCTCCCGTAATCTTCCATACTCTTCTGCGTTTTGCCTTGCCATTTCCCTGTAACCTGTATCTGTTCTTACGACCCTGCCCGGCACCCCTACTACAAGGCTGTTTTCAGGTATTTTCTGATTTTCCAATATTATGGCTCCTGCCCCAATAACCGTTCCACTGCCTACATGTGAACCGTTCATAACTATCGCCCCCATTCCTACAATGCAATCATCATCTATGCTGGCTCCGTGTACTATGGCATTGTGACCTACAGACACTCTTTTTCCAATATGAACAGGAAAACCAGGATCTGCATGAAAAGTGCAATTATCCTGAACATTGCTATCCTCTTCTATGGTGATACTTTCGAGATCACCCCTGATTGATGCAAAATCCAATATGATTACTCTGTCACCAATATTTACATTTCCCCTTAGGGATGCTTTCCTTGAAATGAAGCAATTATTACCGATTGAAATTTCCTCTGAACTTCCTGGCATGAATGTAAATTTTAAGAATAATAATAAGTCTTCCCTCTCTATCTTGTGTAAAATTAATAAACCTGACATGAATTAGGAGGAAACGTGATTCCAAATGGCGCGAATGCATACAAGAAAAAAGGGAAAATCAGGATCAAGAAACACCTATTATGGCGTAGGTCATGATTGGATACAGCAAACCCCAGAAGAATTAGAAGAAATTGTAGTGAATCTTAGAAAGGAAGGTCTAACTGCATCAGAAATAGGAATAAAACTTAGGGATTCCTATGGTGTTCCCAAGATCAGATACGTAAATCATAAAAAGATCGGCCAGATTCTTGAGGAGAAAAAAATGGCACCAGATGTCCCTGAAGATCTGATGGCATTGATAAATAAGTATAAAAGAGTAACAAAACATATGGAACTTAACAGAAACGATCTTAATAATGGCAGAAAAAAGAACCTTATAATGTCAAAAATGCTGAGATTGGTAAGATACTATAAGGAAAACGGATATCTCGCCAAAGAATGGGAACTGAATAAAGTCCTATGAGCATTCCAATAAAAAAAATCATTAATGAAGATTTTGCAGCTTCATTAACAAAAGGTAAGGAATTCTTTGAAAAATTCGATTATTTTAGAATTCTGGCCCACTATGACGGAGATGGTACAAGCTCCGCAATAATACTCACAAATTTAATGAAGAGAAGTGGAAAGAAGTTTCATCTTGGATTCATTAAAGAACTTTCTGCGGACGGTTTCAGTAAGAGATATCTCGAAGAAAAGAATTTTCCAACCATATTTGTTGACTGCGGATCCGATCAGCTAAAATTTTTACCTGAAGACACAGAAAATGTATTGGTTCTGGATCACCATTTTTATTCCTCTGCCCCTGATTGGGCCATTAATATAAACGCGAGGGATTATGGAATAGATGGTACCAGGGAAGCCTGCGGTGCAACCATGGCATTTATCTTTTCGGTATTTGTGAACGAAGATAATTCAGATCTTTTACCGTTTATGATTTCAGGGGCAATAGCAGATAAGCAGGACATGGGTGGATTCCGAGGCATTAACAGTAAATTAATTGAAACTTATGGTAAGGGAATCGAGAGAAGAAGGGGTCTGAATCTGCACGGCGATACTGTTAAGGATTCTATAGTTTTCTCTCTCGACCCGTTTTTCAAGGACCTTTCTGGCTCGAATAGCAATGTTGTATCCGTTTTGCATGACCTGAATATTGATCCTGAAAAATCACTCATTGAGCTTAATGAAAGTGAAAGAAAAAGACTTGGCCTTTATCTTGCATATAAGCTCTCTGCCCAGGGATGCCAGAGTGAGGCCATGTCCTATCTGGAGGCAGATGATTACTATTTTGAAAATGGCTTTACGTCCAACGAACTTTCCCTTATTATAGACGCCAGCGGGAAAAATGGGGAAAACGCAATTCCAGTTGAGTATTTTTTGGGGAACTATACCTTAAAAAACACTATGATTGAGAACAAAAAGATCTATCAAACAAGACTTATAGACTATGTAACAAGAGCATACAAATCGATTGAGAATGAAAAGAACATTCAATTTTTCTACGCCCCCGGTTCAGAAATGGCAGGCGCAATTTCAGGGATACTCATGCTTTATCTGGCAGATCAGAGCAGGCCCATAATAGGATTTAACGCGGGGGATTCCTTTACCCTGATTTCCTCCAGAGGCACCAGAAAGATGGTTGAAAGGGGGCTAAATCTTTCAATTGTTATGAAGGAATGTTCAGCAAAAGTCGGAGGGAGTGGGGGTGGCCACGATATTGCAGCCGGCGGAAGTATCCCGAAGGGTACGGAAAGGCAATTCCTGGAACTTGCTGACGAAATGGTCGGAAAGCAATTATCAAGTATAGAAAAATTTTAAAACCATTAAGTGTTAATATGTTTGAATGGGAAAAATCGGAGTGTATTCAAAAAACCCGAGATTTTACTATAACGCAATAAAAATTTTAAAAGAGTGGGAAATTCCTTTTCTATCTGTTGACGATACAAATAACATTTCAAACGATATAGTGGTGATAATAAGTTATATTGAAGATGTAAAATTCAGTGAGAGGCAGGTATTCGAAAACAGTCCTCTATCAGCTCTCAGGAAATCCATTCCCAAACTTCTTGGGAAAGAAAGTTTCAGAAAGGTAACTATTGGCATAGATCCGGGACCAAAACCTGGCATTGCCACCATAGGTGATGGTGTGGTCATAGAAGCTTTTGAACTTCCTGAGATTGAAATGTTAAAATGTACGGTTGATGAAATAATTTCTGACTATGTTTGCACCAATACTCTCATTAGAATTGGAAACGGGGATAAGCCAAATATGGAAAAAATACTTTATCTGCTAGATCAGCAAGCAAACCTGATGGAAGTTGTGGATGAAAGAGGAACAAGTATGCCACACAAAACACACAATAATGCGCTCTCTGCAGCAAGGATTGCCAATATTGAGGAATTTAAGAAAAATGGGCCCATCATTAAAAATACAAAAAAACATAAAATAATAGATATGGAATTCAGAACAATTAAAAATATTTTATAATTAATCTTTCTTCTGTCTCCTATTCTTCCATTTTGGCAGACCCGGAGTCAATTTTCTCTTGCCTGCTGCAAAGTATAGAAGAACCATGAAACCTGCTACTATCACAACAATGTAATATATCCAGTCATAGTTGGGAGGATTTCCAACGTAAAATGTGCTTTCATACTGCACATGCACATTTTTGAATACGGAAGAGTTACCTATACTTACGACAAGTGTATGTTCACCATTACCTATAAGATAGTCAGGAATACTTACTGATACTATTTCTTTCTGTCCTGGCATAATCTTACTCACAACTGTGGATTTGTTTAAATCTCCAATCTGGAAATATACAGTAAGGTTGTAATATGGCAGAGAACTGCTATCGCTGATTACTGCATATAATGTTATATTTTTGTACACCGGAATGGAGTATGAGAAGACCTTTTCTACAGGTGTGCTCCCAAAGGTCGCCCTTAGTATAATCACTACGCTAATGGATTGATTGTCAGCAAGTGGTGCAGTTATATTAAATTCGAAGAAGCCATTCTTTGAAACTTTATGATCAGGAACTGAAGGACTGAGATGCAAATCATAATCTGCACCCACTATGAGTGTGGCGCTATAGTTGCTGTAACCTCTTGTGGCATTGACGTAAATCTGGAATCTCTGAAGTTCAGTAACCTTGGGAACAGTCAGTGAGGGTCCATGACCTGTATTAAATGTTACAGTGGCATTAAAAGACCCATTGGATGCGTGTGATTCTGAAGATAAACTCACCGGTATAATCGCAAGCATCAGAAAAATTACAATGACAGAAATTGCTTTTGTTGAGTTCATTTGACCTTCCTCCCCTTAATAGCAACTCCTATTAAACCTATAACTACCACAAGCACAAGGAGTATTGTTCCATATTCAACTGTTGCAAACGGATTTCCGGTGTAATTTGCTATAATTCCCGGCCCATGTATGTAATTGTACAGACTTGAAATATTTGGATATTCTACATAAATTGTGCTGATATGATGGGCTGAGGTGTCGTTCCTAATGCCGTAATAAATATCGAAATATTTGAACAGAGCCTGATCAAAGCCTTTCTGCGGTGTGAGATAGATATATACTTTTCCAGTCTGGTTGAAAGTAAGATTTATGCTGTTTACTCTGACGCCCTGAGGTGAAAGGAATGAAGCATTTACGTGCAAAAGAGAAAGATTCACCGTGCTCCCCTGAATTATGCTTGTCTTTAATGCGCTGAAATTAACAGTTTCATTTACATTTCCAGTATTCTTGAATAGCAGTGTATATGTTCCGTTTCCGTTGTTGAAACCCAATATTGGATCCTTTACGGTGAGATTTACACCATAGAACTTGCTTACGTTCAACTTTAGATACAGAGTTGTGGAGATTCCATTATAACTGACTGATAATGGTATATTTTCAACTCCGCCTTCAACCAGATACCTGTTTGTTATGTTTGCAGATATATTTACCTTTCCAGTTATGGGCAGGTTTTTAATTACGGACTTGTTAAACATGATCTTCCAATCTGCAGATCCAGAGGATAGGGTAAGATTTGCAGGCGTGTTAAGCATATTTGTAAGAGTGAAGTTAACAATCACACTTCTTCCGGATGTTTCATTAAACTGTGGTGTTAAGTGCTGTGTAATATTGAGATTTCCTATCGTCTGCTTTGCCAGGACTATCTGAACCACTGATGTTCCATTTACATATTTATTCAGACTTCCTGAGAACTCCTGATAAAATGTTATGTTGCTAACATTGAATGAACTTGAAACGTAAGATTGGAAATCATAGTTATGTGATGGGAGAATGACTGGCAAACCGTTGGAAAGAACGCTGAATGACCCCACATTAGATGTTATGTTTACTGTGTTTTTAAACATGGTTTTTCCTATGGATGTATAAATGTATGTATTGTAGGACTGCAATAAGTTTACTCTAATGTTTAAGTTGCTTTCAAATGGGTTTACTGTTATTTCAGTTATATTTGCCAGCATCTTTGCGGAGTTAAAGGAGTATAGGGTGTAGGTTCCATTCTGTAGATTAAATGAAAATGAACTGCTTCCGGTAGTATTGGTTTCTGCAATCATCCTGTTATTTTCATATACTGCAACAGAAGTCGGCCCTTCAGGCAAGTTATCCAAAGCTGTAATACCTGTTATAGGTGTTTTGAACTCCTTTGAATAAACTTTTATGTTTTCAAAGGTATTTTGGTCAAGATACAGGCTTTCGTTGGCTGAATATACTACATATTCTCCCGTAGAGTTTAATATTTCCTGATTGTAAGAAAGAACATAGTGACCCGAGGGAAGGAAAAGGTTGGTCATATTAGTTATAAAAGATAACCCACTGAATCCTATCTTCACATTAAGATTGTTAAGTGAAAGGCTATTGCTCAAATTCAATATGTATGATGTTGCATAATTGGGAAGTATTGTCCCATTCAGGTTTACACTTATGACTGTAATGTTTGCTAAACCGGAAGAGTTTGCAGCATAAAGAATGTATGAACCTGGTAATACTATTGGATTTGAATCAAGGTTCTGTATAAATGTACCATTTTGCAAAGAATAGATATTGGCCATATCTGAATTAACCACCGACAATCTTATCTTTGAGAAAAAGCTGATGGTTAAGTTTCTGTGGGACGTGTCTACAGTTATGAGACTCTGATTTATGGAAACATACTGATTTCCTCCTGAAACATTTAGATAATATGTTCCAACAGGCAGGGAGAAGTTTGCATACCCATTAACTATATTTTCCTTATAGCTCCTTGAAGAAATCAGGTTAAGATAACCATCCAGTAAACCTCCCCCATTCACAGAAATGAACCTTACGGATACATTCTCACTAACTGTATTCAAAGAGATGTGGGAATTTACATCCACATTCCTAAGTCCAGTGGAGAAACCCATTGAATAACCTATTGCCTGCATAGAAGTATAATTCTGATTTACGATAAAGGTTGCTTCACCTGAAGAGGATATGGGCGATGCACCAAACACTTCTCCCGTTTCCCTGAGTATAACGACTCCATTGTTCACTGCTGAGGTCGATGTGAAAACGCCTGCAACATCAGGATTGTATACTCCCGTAGTAAATGCAGTTCCCCTGTTGAGAACCAGAACCACAGACTGGTTGCCATTCAACTGGTATTCTGAGGATGAATAGTAATTTACACCAACTTTAACTCCCTGAATGTAGAAATCATACGTTTTGCCAGCTGGCAATATAAAGCTAAGGTTTCCCTGTCCCTGGAATGACGTGTATAATGTCGTATTTCCTGAAATTATGGAAATCTTTCCTGTAAATGCAGTCAGGTTTATGCCATATGGCATTACCCTAACTATGGACATATCCTTGCTTGCAATTATACTCATAGTTGTGTTTTCGTAAACATTGATGTGATAGAATACGCCTGAAGTTCTGTTTGCATCATAAATGGTATAATAACCATCAGTAACAATTCCACTATATGATTGCCCATTCCATGCCAGATTTACTGGAGAACTCATATCACCGTCAGGGTAAAGGGTTAAATTATTTCCCAGGTAATTCTTAACGTTTATGTTTACGTAAGACCCCGGAATAAGGGAAAGATTAACTGATTTGTTTTGACCAAGAGAAGTAAACTGAATATTATTAACCTGACTTACACTGCTCCCATCCCTTGCATAAAGGGAATAGTTCCCAACATTCACGTATACAAGTGCCTTCCCGGTACTGTTTGTATAGTATGTTTTGCTTCCGATTATAATCTGAGCGTTCTTTACTGGAAGCTTGTTAAGTGAAACAGATACCTGGATCAGGTTGAGAGGGATCTTCACGTTGTAAACTAGCGGGGCGCCGGGAGTTAAAACATTATTCTGTATATTTCTGTAAACTGTTCCGTTTGATGTTATTACATTTACGGTATAATTTCCAGGACCAATGTTTGATGCATTGTAAAATCCATTGTTAATTGTAAAGTTATATTCCTGGCCATTGGATACTCTCTGCAATTGGACAGTGCCGGATAATATCTTTGTGGAGTTGTAGTTATGTGAACCTATTCCAAGTTGCCTTTCTATCTGAACGGAACCAGTAGAGGTTATATTTTTTATTATGTAATTTTCAACAATATAGTATTGAGGCAATCCGGTTGTAAGATTTACGTTAATTGTTTTTCTTTCAGCTTGCTGCCTTGAAATATTAAGGCTAAAAGCCTTAAGGATGTTGGAACCGTACAGGGTTCTCTGATTTAATGTACCATCTGAAAACACCAGGGTATCGTTTCCAGGCAGTCCTGTTAGATTGTAATATCCATATTTGTTTGATAGTACTGTCTGATGAGGTATACCATATTGATCCAGTATTGTTACTCTTATGCCAGATATGGGAATACCGGTTGGAGATTTGATTTGCCCAGTTATTATTGCCCCTGGGAAATATCTTAATATGGGGTCTGATCCCTGAATAATGGAGAATGCTGACGGAAATATTATGGATGTACCCCTGTGTATCTGTTCCAGATGATAAGCCTGCTGCAGAGGAATTATTTTGAAGGCGTTTTGATGGGCAGAGGCATTATTGAATGGATTGTAAGGCACACCTTCATAACAAACCTCGAAATTGCTCATGTTCCATGCGGGCTGTATCTGATACTGGTTTGTGCCAAAAGTCAGGCCCGGTACGCCTGATGTTTGGCCTACAGCGGTTGGGGGCAATCCGATAAGCGCTCTGTATATTGTAGTGTTATAGAATGCAGGAGTGTATGTTATTTGATAATTCGTTGGAATAACGTTATCAGGTGTTTGATTGAGTGGGAATGTTCCATTGGATGTGACAGCATAAATCTGATAGTACTCATATGGCACAACCCCTCCAGATTGGGTGGTATAAGAGGGTGTATCTGTTAAATATGCCGGCGCGTAGAAAATTCCTGTATCAAGTCCAGAAAGCGGGAAAAGATTGTGATCTGTTTGAATATACTGGATGGACCAGCCAGTAGCTCTCTGCACTGACTGGTAAAGATTCACAATTTGTGATAATGGTAATTTAGAGGCCAGCTGTCCTTTTACAAGAACATAGTAAGCATTTTGGTTTGATATTCCTGGAATATAATTACCGTATACTGATGAGTTATCAAGTATCCATGGAACAAACTGATGAGGATTTTCATATATTTGCTGAATCAGATTCAATTCCTGATTGCTAAGATATTGTGAAAGAGCTGCCTTAAGCTGTGGTGTGTAATGTCCTGAGTTGTTTATGAATGAAGCCTGTATCAATCTCGCAGCCATCAAGGAAATAATCTGAGACTGGTTAGTTGATAGTAAAATCTGTCCCGCAATCTGATAAGCCTGCTGAAAATCATCCGCCACGGTTGGATGTTTTCCCTGATACAGTTCCTGGAAACCATAATCCCACCAGTCTACATAGGCTGGTTTCTGTGATATTGGTAAATTGGATTGCTGAGTGGCAAACCAGGCAAAAGATTGGGAGAGGGGTGTTGATGAGTTAGTGATGAAACTGCCAGTTGTTCCAAAGTACGCTGAAGTGTTTGCTTCGAATGTTGGAGGTTTGGCAAAGGATGGAAGGGCGCTGTATACTTCCTTATTTATCTGGTTTGCTGAATTGGCAGGAACGGCTGTGGATACAACTCCAAGACCCGAAGGAATAAGAAGTGCAAATACAAGAAGAAACACGAAAAGGACCTGGAGCCATTTAATATTGCCCTTCAAACCACTTGCCTTTCTGAATGACTTTCTTGAAGGATTGGTTGAAATACTGTCTACTTTCAATATGGAGGCAAAGTAATATATCAAGGCTCCACCCATTATGGCATAGCTTGGAGCTGCAGTAATATTAAATCTTCCAGCAGTAAAACTCATATATATGGAAACGCCACTGAATATTATAAGCAAAAGCAATGAATCAGTTCTTTCTCTAAGGAATCTATATATGACATATCCAAAACCGCCTATTCCAAGTATGAACTGTGCAACACCAAAGCCTCCTATATACTGCCCAAGTGCAGGAGCCTGTGCCTCAGCAATGGTGCTATAAACTCTGTTCTTAATGAAATAGCCCTCTCCGGATATAATTTCATCAAATATGTGTGGTGTGAGGAAATATGTTGCCAGTAAAACAGCTGACACAGAAACAATCAACGCAGGCACAGATATAATCCATGGTTTCCTCCCAAATATGGATATGAGGGCGCTTATCAAAATCATCACCACCCCGATCATCAATGGTGGAATGAACCACAGTGAAGGGGTGTTATCAGCAGCATAATAGTAATAAGCAGCCATTGAGAATGAAAGAACTACAAAAATGGTGCTTACATACAATAAATATCCATTATTTCTTCCAAGGAAAAGATTAACAAGCAACTGTACAACTACATATATTGCAACTATGGCAAGTATGTAAGCGTATCCCTGCCATGAAAGAGCAAGAGCCCCAAAGGATGCCCCTGAGAGCAATGCATAAACTGTTCCCTTCTTATTTTGTGAGATATATTCTATTATATCATAATAATATTTATTTACCTTGGTCAAACTACCTGTTATAATCCTTTCCTTTGATAGATATTTAACTGATCTCTCGAGAAAGTAGATTGTAAAAAATGCGAAAATAAGTTCCGGGGTGTGCATTCTTCCATCTGAAAGAATACCTGATGTCAGATTGCTGGGCATCAGCGTGTACAATATTGCACCCAGCATTCCAGCCTTCTTTCCAAGAATACTCTTTCCAAGCAAATACACCGGAATGATTAAGAGAGCACCGAAAACTGCATCGAACTCCATAAATGAATAGTATGCTGCTGTCGATGCACTACCAAATATTGGTGCAGTTATTTCTGAGACGAAAACTATCATCCAGTGAAAGAATGGATTTCTTGGATTATGCGAACCTATAGGATAATTCAAATTATATGTGTACAGAAGCGATTGGTGGTGGGCAAGAATATACTGAATAAATATATAGTTGAAATAGGGGTCACTGCCCCCTGAGAAATTCGCGAGACCATCAAGGAATGCCTGTCCCCACATGAAGAAATTTCCGAGAAACATGTACAGTGAAAACAGGAGAAATACTCCCACGAACTCCCAGTTTCTGCTAAACCAACCTCTGAATCTGTTAACAGCCTTAATTTCTTGGAGTTCCATTGTATGACTACCGAAAACGCTAATACAATCTACATATAAGAATGTTTAACTGTAGTGGATGTTTTCCAACATTCATCACTTATGAAAAGATACATAGATGTTTTCAAGGAAAATTAACGGTGGTTAGATTGCAAACGTCTCATTAAGTGTTTTAACTTTATCCCATGTTTAATAGATACTCAGAAGTTGCGCCTTCCATTTATAGATCCTAACACTAAAATCAAAAGAAATCAGTAATAACACAATAAACGAGATAAAGCAATGATGGTAGATTTTGGAAAAAAGAAATTAAGGTGAAATTGCATGGACATTAAATAAAAGTTTTATAAATTCTGCCTTGAATATCAAATATAAATGGAAACGAAAGTGATAGATTGATAGAATATGATTCTAAATAAATTTAGAAACAAATTAAAATGAAAAACGACTCACCTAAATTATTTTAAAATGATTTATGGGCTAAAAGATTTATTAAAGCAAAACATTATTGTCCCTCAATGGTTAGATGAACATGTCGGTCCCCTACAGAATTACAATAAGAGTATCAGAAGAAGATTTGGACAAATTAACTAAATTAAGAGAAACGTTGCACAAAGAGACTATATCAGAGGTTATCAGGCAAGCAATCACAGATTTGCTAAGTAAGTATGATGATTCAAACAATGTTAAGAACATTCAGGTAAAACTGACTAACAGAATGGTCGACAACCTTAATAGCATTATAGAAAAAGGGGAAGCCATATCCATCGATGAACTTATAAGGACCATTGTAAAGGAATATATGGCTCAAAATTTGGATAAAAGTTTAGATAAGGGAAACAGGTGAAAAAATTGGTAGTTCTAAGGGAAAGCAAGCAAAATGTTGAAAAAATTATTGGTCCTGACTGGGAAGAAAGCCTTCTCATGTTCTCCCGTGTCATTGGATTCAGTTTGGAAATAGATGAGGAAATTAAATTAGAATTTAACCCAGACAGGCCCGATCTCTTTTCGCTATACTCCCTAAAGGAGAGTATGGAAAACTTTGCTGGAAATGTAAGGAAACGAGGTACTCTGAAGAGTTCAAAGCGTCTTTTACAAAACAATAAGCCTGCCAGCAGAGAATTTGCTGCTGCATTTGAAGTTGATTACCAACAAAGCGAAATAGGAGCCATTTTGGACAGTGTAAACTATCTGGATCGCCTTAGTGAAACAGTTGGAAAAAAAAGGAAACAGTTCGCTTTTGGTGTTCATGATAATAACAAAATCTCTGGAAACATTACTTATGATTGGATAGACACTGCAAGCGATTTTGAAACGTATGATCTAAAGTCCGGAAAACTCAGAGATCTTCTAAATGAGCATCCAAAAGGCATAGAATATAAGAATATTCTGGAAGTAAATATGGATACGGGGAAAATATGGGCCTTGAATGATGAAAAGGGGCCAATATCCATACCTCCTTTCTTTAACTCCGGTAGAACAAGAGTGGATCAAAATACGAAGAATATTCTTGTAGACATAACATCTACAAGTTTATATGGTCTGATTCAGGGGTTAAGGTTAAGCCTTGGGTACTTTCAAAAATTAGGAATTGACTGCAAATTACTTTCCAGTATGGATACAGAATATGCGAAGAATAAGCTTAATGAAATGGAAATGGAGATAAATAAAAATGCTTTCATTGAGCTAACTGGGATCAAAAGTGATGAAAGAGATATAATGAGCAATTTGACAAAAATGGGATATTCTGGTGATATTAAAAAAGTTAAAGTCCCCCTGGAAAGAATAGATGTTATGGGGATGGAGGATTTGATAGAGGACTTTGTAAAAGCATACGGAATAAATAACATAAAAGAAAAGCCTCTTGTTTCAAGTTTCACAGGAAAATTTGAAGATATGAACTATTTTTCGTCTAAACTGCGCAATTTGATGGTTTCACTTGGATTTCAGGAGGTGATTAATTTCGTTTTAAGAGGAAATGGTGGAGATGACTCAATCAAGATACTCAATACGAAGAGCGACGAATACTCCATCCTGCGAAAGGACATGTTATATGGTTTTCTAGATTTTTACCAGAGAAACAAACAATATGGATTTCCACAAAAAATATTTGAAATAGGAGATGTGTTCCTTAGGGGCAATCAGTATAGATCTCTGGGTGTTTCCACCAGTGGAAGGCATTCTAACTACTCTGAAATAAAAGGTTATTTAGATAGGCTTTTAAATGCATTCACAGATATCAAGCCGCTAATAGTTGCCCATAAATCTGAGGAATTGATTGACGGTAGATCCGGTATAATAGAAGTCAATGGAATTGAGATTGGCCTTATAGGGGAGGCGAATCCAGAGCTTATAGGTAAATATACCTTCAATTTTCCAGTAACCTATTTCCAAATAAACCTTGAAAAGTTATATCAAATTTTAAAACCATTAGTTAAGGATAACACTTAAAATCTGAGGGCAGAAATACCCATATATTCAATAATATTGGACAAAATGATAATAATAGAAACTCGTTAAATCCATCATATTGTATCCTTTTTTGTTACAATTGTTGACAGATAATCTGTCTTTATTTAGTTTTCAATACTACAAAACACTTTTAATTATCTATATGCTATAATGTAAAAATAGGTGATTCAAAAAATGATCGCAATTGAGGAAAAAAACAAGTATCCGAATATCAGATTTGCATCTGATTTCGAGATAAGTAAGAATGCGCCTTTCAAGACAGTAGATGAATTTGTTGAGAGCATGGGTCATCTTGTAAACGACGACATGCTTTTAATAAGGGTTACAGAGAGTCTCTGTCCCATATGTGTTGACGATGAAAAATTTGATCAGATGAGAATACCTGCCATAGTTTATGAAAATGGCGGAGAAGTAAAGTTAATCAAGGAATGCTCAGAGCATGGAATAACAAAGGAAAAGTACTGGGAAGACTATGAAATGTATGAGGAGGCCAAGAAGTGGCAGGACGCAGGGGTTAAAATATTGAATCCACACGTTGCGTATCTTGAATCCAAAATAGTATGCCCTACCCACTGCGGTCTTTGCGTTAAGCACAAGTCACATACGGGCCTGGGAAATGTGGTTGTTACAAACCGCTGTGACCTTTCATGCTGGTACTGCTTCTTCTATGCAAAGGAAAACGAGCCAATATATGAACCCTCACAGGACCAGGTAAGGATGATGCTCAGAAGGATGAGGAATGAGAAGCCAGTCGGAGCAAATGCAGTTCAGATAACCGGCGGTGAACCAACCATAAGGGACGACATTCTTGATGTCATAAGAATTGCAAGAGAAGAGGGATACGAGCATATTCAGCTTAACACAAACAGTGTGAGGGCTGCGTTCGATCCAGACTTCCCGAAGAAGATAAGAGAAGCCGGATCAAACGTCATATACACAAGTTTCGATGGCCCAACCCCAAGATCTAATCCCAAGAACTTCTGGGAGATTCCTGCAGCACTTGAGAACTATAAGAATGCACCACTTGGTGTGGTTCTGGTTCCTACGGTCATAGGTGGAATTAATGATATGTACCTTGGGGATATCATAAAGTTTGGTATAAACAACATAGACGCAGTGAGAGCCGTTAACTTCCAGCCTGTGAGTTTGGTCGGAAGAATGCCAGACAGAATGAGAGAAAAACAGAGAGTTACAATCCCTGGATGCATAAAGAAGATTGAACAGCAGACAGACGGGTTAATTGGAAGGGAGGATTTCTTCACGGTTCCATCCACAACAAAGATATCAAACTTTGTTGAACAACTCAAAGGAAAGGATATGTACAAGCTTTCCATCCACTTCGCCTGCGGAATGGGAACATATCTCTTCAAAGAGGGAGACAAGATTACACCAATAACCAGGTTCATAGATGTCAGGGGAATGTTCGAGTACATAGGAGAACTTTCCGACGACATAAAGGGATCAAGTGTCAAGACACTCTCCAAGGCCTCATCACTGGCTAAACTTCTAAAGAACATGAAGAAGTTTGTTGACTATGAGAAGGCTCCAAAGGACTTCAGCCTGAAGGATATGATATACAATGCATTCACAGAGGGAGATTACCACGGTCTCAAGGCATTCCACTACAAGAGTATGTTCATAGGTTTCATGCACTTCATGGACCCGTACACATATGATGTGGACAGAGTAGAGAGATGCGATATACACTATGCAATGCCTGATGGGAGAGTTGTTCCATTCTGTGCGTTCAACGTTATACCTGAGCTTTACAGGGATGCAACACAGAGAAAGTACTCCATACCTGCAAAAACATATGAAGAAAAAACCGGCAAGAACCTCAAAAAGGAGAAGTACTTCAGGGAATACACAATGGAAGAGAAGAGATCAATCATAAACTTCTATGAGAAGAGTATTGGAAGGAAACTTTCCCAGGATGAGATTGGACTTAACCTGGATGAGGCAATTCCGGTGATCTCCTCCTCAAGACCTGAGGACTAATTTTTCCATTTTTTTAAAATTTAATAATCCAGTTTGGGTTTCAATTTTCATATGTACACTATTCTTGAACACATGTCTGATATCAAATTAAGGATTAATTACATCAGTTCTGAGGATTTCATTAGATCTTTGATTTCTGGCTACAGATATCTTTTGATTGAAGAAGTCCAAGTAAAATGTCCTGAGAGATACATAATTTCTTACACTTATAATGAAAACAATGACATGCAAAAATTGGGCGTAAATTTATTGAATAAACTGATATACATTTTTGATCAGGATCATGCAATTCCGGTAAGTGTAGATATCCTAAATGAGGATAAACAGGTTAAGATAAATATTGAATTTTGCTCCTTTGAAGATCAGGCAAACCTGATTAATATACCTAAGGCGGCCACTTTTTCTGGAAACCAAACTGTGGAAGGCGTACTAGATATTGTAATAGATGTTTAAACCATTCAAGATCAGATTTTTATCTCATAGTAAGATACACTTCACAACATGACAAATTTAGTACCTTCAAAACTCTTTTTCACCAGAGGTGTAGGAAGAGGAGACACAATGCTCAGATCATTCGAGGAAGCCTTAAGGGATGCGGGAATAGCTCAGTTTAACATAGTTAGCGTCAGTTCCATTTTTCCCCCTGGGGCAGAGATTGTTGACAGGGAAATGGGCCTGAAGCAATTATCCCCTGGGCAGATTCTATTCACAGTGCTAGCCAGAAATGCATCCAATGAACTCAACAGAATGGTATCTTCAGCCATCGGCTATGCCATACCCACGGACAGAAGCAGATGGGGGTACCTGAGTGAACATCACAGCTTCGGTGAAACAGAAAAGAAGGCCGGATTTTTTGCTGAAAAACTGGCAGCAGAAATGCTTGCAAGTACTACAGGAGAACAGGACAAATTAAAGTGGGACGACAGCACGGAAGAATACACGCTTGAAGGCAGAATTCTACAAACCAGAAATATCTGCTCAACTGCCATAGTTCTTAAGGAGAATGAGTGGACAACCACAGTAGCAGCTGCTGTTTTAATTATAGAATGATCTCTATGATAGACGAAAAGTACTGGCAGGAACAGTGGGAAAAGGAGAGCGTATTTATCTCCAGGAGCAGCGATAAGAAAAAATTTCTAATAACTGTTCCATGGCCTTACACAAGCGGGCCTCTGCACGTGGGACACGGTAGAACATACACAATTGCTGATTTTATTGCCAGATACAGGAGATTGAAAGGATATAATGTACTCTTTCCCATGGGGTTTCACGAAAGTGGAACTCCCATAGAGGCCATATCGGACAAAATCAGAAAGGGGGATCCAAAAACCCTTGACCTATACAGAAAGTACATATCGGAATATGAAAATGATGAAAAGGTTGAAGAAACACTCCAATTGTTTAAGCATCCTCAGAATGTGGCAGATTTTTTTGCTGATAAGATAGTTAAGGATTTCAAGGCCCTTGGGTATTCCATCGACTGGACAAGAACTTTTCGATCTGTGGATGAGCGCTATAAAAAAATGGTTGAGTGGCAGTTCAGAAAACTCGATTCCATGGGATACCTGAAAAAGGGAAGCCACGCGGTACTTTTTTCCATGGAAGAAAAGAATGCAGTGGGAGAGGATGACATAGAGGATGGAGATACAAATAAAGTATCCATAGAGGAGTTCACCGCCGTTCTGTTTAAGGGTAAAAATTTTTACCTTGCAGCATCGTCCCTAAGGCCGGAGACAATTTATGCAATTACCAACATCTGGATTAACCCCAATTCAAAATACTCCATTATGGATATTGATGGAAAACATATTGTAATGTCCGAGGACGCATGCGAGAGATTCCTCTATCAGAATGAGGGTGCAAGAAAAATTAGGGATGTGGATAATGCGGAAATCCTTCAAGAGGAATATGAATTACCCCTATATCATAGAACAGTCCGGGTATTTCCCAATCGGAATATTGATCAGGAACATACAACAGGGATTGTTTATTCTGTACCTGGGCATTCAGTTAAGGATTATGTTTACCTGAAAGATGCTGGAATTAATATTGAAAATATCAGAATGATTCAGATTAAGAATGAAATGACGGATGTCAAAAAATATCTAGATAAATATGCAGACCTGGAGGAGGCAAACCAGACACTATACAGGGATGAATACTATTCAGGAATAATTAATGAAAACGTCCCTGTCATAGGAGGGAAGACGGTAAAAGAATCGAGAGATATTATAAAAAAGATTTTGATCGAGGAGGGAATGGCCTTTATATTTCTGGAAACATCAAGAAAGGCCAGAACTAGAAATGGATCGAGAGTTGTAGTTTCAATCCTGAGAGACCAGTGGTTTATTGATTATTCAAATCCTGAATGGAAAAGAGAGACTGCAAAGCATGTCAATAGTATGAATTTTGTTCCAGATTTCTACGGGAAGAATATGCAGGACATAGTGGATTGGATAGGGGAGAGGGCCTGCGCAAGGAGGAGGGGCCTTGGAACCAAACTCCCCATGGACACGGAATGGGTGATCGAATCTCTTTCTGATTCCACCATATACCCTGCATTTTATACAGTTTCACCCTTTATTCCTGAGGATGCAGAATTGAAGGATGAAACTTTTGATTATATTTTTAAGGGAAATTCCCTTAATAGTGAATTTGAAAAATTTGAGCAGGCAAAGAAGGAGTTTGAATACTGGTATGGCGTTGATCAGAGGATAACCTCAAGCCCCCATATGTCTAACCATCTGATTTTCTACATTATGAATCACGTAGCCCTTTTCAATGAAAAATACTGGCCAGCGGGAATAACCATTGCCGGAACTGTAATATCCAATGGCACAAAAATCTCAAAAAGCAAGGGAAATGCTGTATCCCTTCTGGATGTTGTGAGAAAGTACGGCGCAGATATGTTTAGAATGTACGTTGCAGTTAATTCAGACATTTCGTCATCGCTCGACTGGAACGAAAGGGACATAGCCATAATAAGGGGAAAATATGAGGAGATATTGAACATACTTGAGAGATCTCTTTCGCAGAATGAATATGGCGATACTATTTCCCAAGAACTGTTTAGAGCAAGATTCAGGAAACATATGGCAAGCTATAATGAAAAAATGGAAAAACTTGCCATCAGGGACGCCTATGTTGAAATTATATATGAAGTGCTGAACGACTTATCTGAATTGAAAAACATGGGTGGAAGCCAGGAAAGGGCTGTGAGTGGAATTGCCATGGAATGGCTGCAGGCCCTTTCATGCGTTATACCCCATACAGCAGAGCATTACTGGAAATCATATGGCTTTGAGGGACTTGTGAGCAAGAGTGAACTTGGACACTATGAATTGAGTTCAGAAGAAAAGGGATTGATTGAACAGTGGGAATACTGCAAGGGGATAATGGTCGATATTAGATCAATCGAAAAGGTCACCCATATAGATGGGAAAGAGGTAGAGATTGTACTCGCAGACCATATAATCAAGGAAGACACAGAAAAAATCATAAAGAATAACTTTAACGTGAAAAGAAAGGAAATCATCCAGGCAGTCAAGAAAATGCAAAATAAAATAACCACGGGGATAGATGAGAAAATGGCCCTTCAAAGATATGCAAGAGTGATTGAAAAATTGATGGGCATGAAAATTGATTACAGGGAATACAGGGAAGGGGATAAAAAAGTACCGCTTCCCGGAAGGCCCGTAATAAACTTAAGGGGTGAAAGGAATGGGAATAATTGAAGAGAGAATAGGTACGGCAAGGAAGCTTGGCGAGGACAGCGAACTGGTCCTTCATGGTGGCGGAAATGCAAGTGTGAAGATTGTGGAAAAGGATCACACAGGAAGAGACATAAAGGTGCTGAGGGTAAAAGGGAGTGGATCGGATATGGCAACAATTACCTCTGCGGGCTTTACTGGTGTGAGAATGGATGATCTTCTCAGGGCAAAAAATATTGATAAAATGACTGACATGGAAATGATGAATTACCTTAGAAAGAGTATGGTTGACCCATCTGAACCTTCACCCTCTGTGGAAACTTTTCTACACGCATTTATACCTTACACCTTTGTGGATCATACCCACTCAGATCACATCCTGATGCTCACAAATACAGATATGCAGGATGATGACATTAAAAAGATACTTGGAAATGTTGTCATAATACCCTATATTCCACCGGGATTCACACTGGCAAAGGAGATTTTGAAGCGCATGAGCCTGATGACCCCGGATGTTGAAGGGATAGTACTAAAAAAACATGGTCTTTTCACCTTTGGAGAAAGTGCCGGAGAGAGTTATGACAAGCACATGAGGATAGTGGAAAGGGCAAGAAAATATGTAAATGAGAAAGTGGGCAAAAAAGCCGAACTAAATGAAATATATAAGGAAAATGAAGATTTCTACAAAATTTTGCCTGAGATAAGGGGAATGCTTTCATCAAAAAACAAAAAGGTTATGATTGTGGATAGGGCTGAAGAATGCCTGTCCATAAGCAGGTCAAAGGAGGCAGAAATGTTCAGGGAGAGTGGCCCCGCAACCCCGGATATGCTTATCAGGACAAAGTATGACTACGCCTACATTTCCTCACCTGATGATTACAGGAATGTGATTGAAAATTTCAGGAAAAGATATGAGGAGGATTTTTCAAGATTTGTTAAGGACTATCCCATGCATGACCCAAATCCATCCATAATTGTTATGAGGGGCTTCGGTGTCCTTACCTGCGCCAGAACCATAAAGGAATGCAGGATAATAAGGGACCAGTTTACCCATTCCATAAGAGTGAATAAAGTTGCATCAATTCTTGGAAGGCAGGAGTTCATAGACAGGGCCCAGGCATACACCATGGAATACTGGCCGCTGGAAGAGGCAAAATTGAAGAAACTTGTCCTGAGAAAGAACGAAGGGAGCATTTCCCTTGTTACAGGTGCAGCCAGCGGCATTGGATTGGAGGCATTCAGAAAACTTGCCGAAACCGGCTCAAATGTTATTGGGGCAGACATTGATCCTGCGGTAATAGGGATTGGCAAGGATATTTCTGCAAAGACTGGAACGAGATCTGAAGGATATATTGTCGATCTTTCCAGCCCGGAGAAGGTCCAGGAGATGATGGATTATATAGAAAGAACTTACGGTGGAATAGATGTAGTTTTCCAAAATGCAGGCATTCTTAAGTCTGAATATCTTGAAGAGATCAAACTGGAAACCATGATGAAGCATGTTGAGATCAATTCCATTGCACCATTTCTTATTTCGCAGAGGGCATTCAATATGATGAGAAGACAGGGAATTGGGGGAAATTTTGTCTTTAATATAACAAAGAATCTTACCCATCCAGGTCCCGGGATGGCTTCATATGGTACCACAAAGGCATTTTCTGCCCAGCTTGCGCACTATATTGCCAAGGAAGGTGGTAAATATGGAATCAGATCTAACATAATCAACCCCGACAAGATATTCAAAAACTCAAAGATCTGGGAAAATGGTGTTCTTGAGGCCAGGGCAAAGGCCAAAGGAATTACGGAACAGGAATATAAGACAGGAAATCTCCTCAGAAGAGAAGTTCTCCCGGAACATGTTGCAAATATGCTTCTTGTAATGATCGATGAGGATGTATTCGGAGCAACCACAGATTCCATGGTTCCCGTTGATGGTGGAATACTATAAGAAATGCCTGATTATTTTTAGAAAATCGGGCTTCATTCCAAAATTATTTACCTCATTCAATGCCTTTCTCAGAACTGAGATATTTTCAAAATTTATGGCCTTTCCATTCTGAATGTTTTGCACAAGTTTGGAAATTTTACTGAATCTTTCAAGGTCCCTGGCAATGCTTCTTTGATAAATTAGAGATATTTCCTCCATATCATCGTTTTTCTTTATGATCTGGAAAAATTTTTCAGCGTTTTCCATGGCAGGAACTATTCCTTCACCAAGAAGGGGTGAGATGTATCCTATGCTTTCACCGACTCCAAAAACATTTCCCTTCACAATTCCGTCAGCAGAAGGCCCCATTCGTATTTTTCTTGAAACTATCCTTGTGCACTCATATGGTTCAATATGATTCCTTACCTCACTCAGGTCTATTCCTCCGGCTCCAATATGATACCTTTTTCCAACTGGAAATGACCAGAAATAACCTCTCCCTCCCTTAAAAAAGTTGAAATAAAAACCTTCAAAGGGTGATCTCTCGCATACCTTTTCGATGCCATACATGGTCACATCACCTGAAGATTTCCCAAGATAGGCCCTTGATATTCCGGTACAGTCAATAATTGGATCTTTGTCCGGTTTTATTATAGACCTGATATAAGACATATTGCCTCTCATCATTTTTTCCATCTTCATTTTATCAACCGTACATAGACCGTTCCACTTGAATTCTGTTTCCGCAAAATTGTTCCCACTCACGATCACTTTTGCCTTTGGAGTTTCAACAATTTCATTAAAGTCTATGGAGAGATTCCTTAAAAATGGTTCAATCTTAAACCTGTTTGTCCCAAAGCCGCATGGAATATAAAAATCCTCAACCTTTGGATCATAAATTTCCACATCGAAGCCAGCAGATTTCATCCTGCCGTAAAGGTATGAGCCTGCAACGCCTGCTCCTCCAATTTTCCAGACCACTTCCTTGCATAAGTTCAAGGGTTTAATTCTTTTGTAATGGCTGATAATAAATGGTACCACATACCTTAATGTTAAATTTCCATTAGACATTGGAAGATCATATGTTCAGACTTTTGGTTGGCTTTTCCTATGATGGTTCACTCTTCACAGGATTTCAGAGGGGTAATGGAAACAGAAGCATTGAAGATGAGATTCAAAATTGCATGGATAAATTTTCCCTTGGCATAAATTTAAGATGCGCATCGAGAACAGATAGAAATGTTTCTGCCCTATGCAACTTCCTGACTTTAGACACAGGGCAGGATCCCAAAAAGATTATGGGCATATTAAATTCCGAGATAAGAGGTATGACTTTCCACTCCTATGCTCATGTGGGAGATCATTTCAATGTGCGCCATGCAACAATGAAGGAATATGCCTATATTATACCGTCCAGATCCATTGATCATGAAATTCTGTCTGAAAGGCTGCACAAATTTGAAGGCACCCACGATTTTAAAAACTTTTGCAGACCTGAAGGCAAGAATACCGTTAGAGAAATTAAAAAAATATGGTTATCAGAAATGTCGGGATTGCCTGCAGTATTTTTCAGGGCACGGGGTTTTTTATGGAATCAAATAAGGTTCATAATGGGTTATGGTCTTATGCCAGAAAACAGATCGGAAGATCCTTTTTCTGAAGATTGGCCACGAAAGCTTGCACCCCCATACAATCTAATTCTGGTAAAGATTGAATATGAGGGCATCAAAACTGAGACATATATTAACAGATCAATCTTCAAATATATGGAAAGTGAAAGGGATAAAAAAAGGTCATCCTATGCCTATTACAATGCACTTTCAGAATATCTAATATGAATGAAAAACCTTTTAATGACAACTTTTCCATGGGCATGGGATAGATATGGGAATTCTTGAAGAATATTTTAAGGGAAAGACGTTCATTATATCAGGTGTTGGAAAAGGTCAGGGCCTTGCAACCTTAAGGCTCTTTTCAAGTATGGATGCATATGTAATTGCTCTGTCCAGAAGCGGTTCGCTGGATGCTGAATTTTCCCAGAAAGAAAGGGAAAGAATAAAATTTTTCAAGGTCGATGCGTCCAGCGAACAGGATGTAAAGGTATTCGCTCAAAAAATCTCGGACTACAAAAATAAGATTGATGGTATTGTATCCAATGCGGGAATATGGGAGCCGGCTGATGAAAAACTTTCATCCCCTGAGAATGTGGTGAAATTTTTCAAATCAAACACAATGAGTCAATATAATATGCTATACCACATTCTTCCTATGATAAGAGAAAAGGGTTCTGCCGTTGTCATAGGGGCATCCAGAAATCTATTCAGGGGAAACCAGTCTGCATACACAGTCTCAAAATTCGCCCTTGAGGAGGTGACGAGATCCTTTGCCTCGGAATATTCCCACAAAGGAATGAGAGTAAATTCAATCCTCCCCGGAGGAGTGTCGAAGGATGACAACTTTGGAAAAATATATCCATTCAACTTCCCAGAGAAAGATGGTACAGTAGAAGCCCTTCAGATTGCATACATTTCTGCATTTTTGCTATCTCCACTCTCCTCTGCAATAAATGGGCAATGCATTACGGCGGATAAGGGCATGGGCCTTGAATGAATGTGCATATAAATTCCATAATTATTCTATAATTCTATCTTTCTGGAGTCATGATTGAGAATATTTCCAAAATTCAATGGTATTTTAAAGGCGGATAAATTATATTTAGTTAACTGCAATATGAAATTATGCCATTTGAAAACGAAGTTACGTACATAAAATTCAGTAAGGCCGGTAAGGAAAAGGAATTTCACCAGATGTACGAAGAAGCCCTTAAAGCTTCTCAGAAATATCTCAATAAGGAATATCCTAACATTATTGTTGACGATGTTATGGAGAATGAAAAGTTAAAACTGATCTCACCCATAGATGGAAAGGAGATTGCAACATTCCAGTCTGCCACAAAGAAATCTGTGGACAGAGCTATTGAACTCTTGAAGAAGGGTCAGAAGGAGTGGTTTGCCCTTGGATATACTAAGAGAGCAATGGTTATGCTTAAGGCTGCGGATCTGGTCGCAAAGGATAAATTTCTTATATCTGCCATTCTTGCCCACGAAAATGGAAAGACCAGGCTTGAGGCAATGGCAGATGTGGATGAAGCCATAGATTTTCTCAGATATTATGCCCTGAACCTCATTGAGAATCAGGGGTTTGTAAGATTTACGGGAAAGGGTTATGATAACGAGGAGAGCATGAGTTATATGAAGCCCTATGGCATATTTGCAGTAATTGCACCCTTTAATTTCTATGCAATCACGGCAGGAATGGTTGCAGGCCCCCTTGTCACAGGAAATGCGGTTATCCTCAAACCTTCAAGCAATATACCTCTGAGTTCCTATCTTTACATAAAGACGCTTTATGAGGCAGGTGTACCAAGAAATGCCCTGGCATTCCTTTCAGGCAAAGGGAGCGAAATAGGCCCATATCTGGTTTCCCATAAAGACATTTCTGGTGTACTGTTCACAGGTTCAAGGCAGGCAGGGATAGACATATTCAGGAATGCAACAAGGGAAAAACCCAAGGTTGTAATTACTGAAATGGGAGGAAAGGACGCCATAATTGTTACAAACAAGGCCTCCCTTGAAAAGGCCGTAAATGGTGTTTACAGAGCCGCCTTTGGATACTCTGGGCAGAAGTGCAGCGCATGTTCCTTAGCCTATGTGGAAGAGGGCATATATGACGACTTTGTTAAGAAGATCAGGGAAGTCACGGAAAAACTCAAGCTGGATGATCCGAGACTGAAAGATTCCTATATGGGCCCTGTAATCAACAGGGAGGCTGTGGAAAAGTTTAAGGATGCAATGGAAAGGGCTAAGAGCGATGGAAAAGTTGTTGCAGGAGGAAACGTCCTGAAAAGAGATGGTTTTTATGTTGAACCAACCATAGTGACAGACCTCAAGCAGGATTCCTACATAGTGCAGAATGAGCTGTTCCTTCCTGTTCTTGCCATAGTGAAAATATCCAATCTGGATGACGGAATCAAAAGGATAAACAGTTCAGACTACGGTCTTACAGGAGGAATATTCACAGAGGATCCTGCTGAAATACAGAAATATTTCAACGAGGCGGAGGTTGGTGTCGTTTACGCAAACAGGGAAAGAGGAGGATCAACAGGAGCAATGGTTGGCTCTCAGCCCTTTGTGGGATGGAAACTGAGTGGAATAAGTGGAAAGGGAACGGGGTCATTCTACTATCTCCAGCAGTTCCTCAGGGAACAGTCCCAGACAATTGCTCACTGAGCTTCCCAATATTATAATTTTCAATTTTAAAAGTTTCAGTTACAATTTGAATAAACATCTCCTTTACAATATCCATCGAATATTTTTTTCCGGTCATCTCATGGAAAGATGTCATTATGTTGGAATCGAAACCACATGGATTTATTAATTGAAACTTTGTCAGATCTGTGGTGATGTTTAAGGCTGTTCCATGAAAGGTTGAGTTCATTCTTATGGCAAAGCCAGTGGATGCAATCTTTTTCCCGCCTATCCATATGCCAGTCTCCTTTCCAAGCCTTGGTTCAGAACCTGGTAGGCCCATCCGTTCCAGGAGATTTATTTCCGATGTGTGTGCAGCATCAATGATTCCAAGAATATTTGTCTGCAAATGCTTCATATTCATTACATAATAGGCAACAAGCTGACCTGGTCCATGAAAAGTTATGGAGCCGCCCCTTTCCACTCTTACAGGATCTTTCAATCTTGAATCTAGATGTTCTGTGTGGATTCCACACGTATATACGTCATCATGCTCGCAAATTAAAATATATGCAGAGGATTCATTTTCATTGACCTTTTGATTAAGTTCTCTCTGCAAATTTAATATTTGGGTATAATTTTCGATCCCTCCTACAAGTATGTTTACCTGAGTATCCCTAAAGTTCCTTTTCCAACCTTCCCCTGACATCGTAGTATGCTCTCCACAGTTCTTCCGGGAATTTATCTTTAAAGGATTTGAAGAAGGGTTCCACAGTATCCAGTTCCTTAAGGAAACCTGCAGGATCAATATGAAGGAGTTCATTCAAAACCTCTTCGGTAACACCGGCGGGCCTCTTTAAATCGTGAATATCCGGCACAAAGCCCATGGGAGTTTCCCTTGCATTGACTATGGTTCCATTGACCCTTCCCAATATCCATTCCACGACCCTCATGTTCTCTGAATATCCCGGCCAGAGGAATTCCCCGTTCTTACCCTTTCTAAAC
>JAKADM010000021.1 GCA_021820525.1 Thermoplasmata archaeon | reverse complement strand
TTGCTAACACCGTGCGTGAACCCTCCCAATATGGTCACAAGGGTTGCTGCAAGAACCACCGTTATTGCTATCAGAAGTATGGTAGCAATTATTGGAGATACCGCCTTATCTTCATTATTTATTACCGGTTTCATATTCTTTACCTTTTTCTTATAATTAATAGTTGTATTTAAATATTTTCTACAGTGCAAAAATATTTTTGACTAAATTTTTCTTCTTTTTGAGTTAATTCCATAATAAATTCCATAATAGATTCTCTCCTTTTTGATAGTGATTCTCTCCTTGATTTCATTTTTAAATGAAATTAAATTCTTTAAAAATTATGATAATTAATAGAGTTGAAATACTTAAGGCAATTATCCCCTTCGGGATGATCGGAGAACAGAGTCTTATAGATTTTTTGAGAACATTTAAAATTCAATTCTACGTATTTCTTATAATTTTTCTGATTCTTTTAACCGTAAGGGTGGCAAGGACAAAGGTCGGAAAGAAATATTCCTGGAAGATTGTTCTTTATCCCCTTTTATATCTTTTGCTCACACTGTATTCATCCATAACCCTTACATTCTTCCAGTTTGAAATTTCCATGATCATCTACCTGATTGGATTCATTTCTGGGTTTATTATTGGTGATCTCTCACAGTTCAAAAGGAAAAATGGTTCTGTACTTTATGAATCTTCAGGGACAGTTGCCTTTGCATGGTCCCTCCTTTTCCTTGTAAAATGGTATTATTACCTTTATGATCCATCCATGCCATCCTTCTTTGATCCAATCATAACTGTTGTTTTCACCTTACTTGCGGGTATACTTTTAGGTGAATCCGCAGGAATTCTTTTCAAGCACTACCGCTCAGGATGATTCTATTTCATCAACGGAAAAGGAGAAGCCAAAGGGCAAAATCTCCCCAGAATTCAGGATCTTCATGTCATCACCGGTTCGGAATGAATTTACTGGAGAAATCATAGGTTCAATTGCCACAGATCTATTTTCAGCGAATTCTCCATTATAAAGCATGAAATACTTTGAATTTATTCTTTCCACAGTATATCTCATCTGCGATGTGTTGAGAACTATTTGCCCTTCATATTTGAAAAGGTCGTCGAAGTAGGCCGATCTTTTACTTCTTATATTTTTGTGGAATTCCACATAGTCGCCTGATGGAAAGTATCCATCCTTTTTCATTGCCTTCAGGGCCCTTCTTTCCAGATTTATTTCCCAATTTTCATCCGCCATATAGTATGGGTGGAACCCTGGCGCAATGGGAGCCTTTCCTTCCTCCAGGTAAAAATTGGCATTTTCACAAAATCTGCTTCCTGAGATGCATATGTGCAATGTGCATATAACATGGAATGGATATTCATTTTCTCTGAAAAGATCAGTTTTAAGAGTTAGGGAATCTTCCTCCTCTTCCTCCACATCCCATTTAATATCCTTTGCATATCCATGGATGGAATTTCCCTCCTTTGTTCTGGCAAATTGATATTGCCTTCCCATAAATGTATAGGAACCATTTTCAATTCTGTTGGCATATGGAAATAATGGCGCTATTCCACCATGAGTTTTGTGACCGTCACTGCTTCTCTTAATAATATCAATTCCATTATACTGGACAGATTTGACATAGGCCCCGTTTTCATCAATTTCTGCAATTATGATGTCTGATGATATCTTCAATTTTCATCCCCTTCCTGGACAAATCTTATTACCTTTACATTTGGTTCAAATTTCTTGATGATTTCATGCAGTTCTTTCCCTGTATCCATTGATTCCTTGCATATTTTCACAGTTTCCTCCATGGAAAGCAATCTTCTGGATCCATCCCTCCTTATGATGAGGGCCCTTCCAAGATCATTGCAATCAATTCCCAGAATTACCAGACTCCACGATCAAATTAAGCCCATTAACATCCTTAATCCTTACAACTGAACCGACCGATGGCCTCTCATTTCCACTGTATTTTGCATTCCAGTTTACACCATCCACCCTTACAACAAGTATGGTGCCATTATCCCTCACCACGGTGGCATTCTTTCCAACAAGGCTTTTGGCACCTGTTACAGATTTCCTTCCTCTTGGATACCACAAAACAAATCTATAAAACCATGCGCCAAGGAAGAAGAACACTATGGCAATCAAAACAAATAGAAGGTAAGCTGTGCCATTGTTCATAGGAACATAATACTTTAAGGATTATTAAATCCTATTAATTACAAAGATTAAGATGAACATGTGATATTATACCAGATTCAATTTTTCTGGAATATATTTGGGGAATTTACAGAACATGACATGGATTTAATTTGTGCTCCTTATATTATCACCCGAACTCTTCCTCTGTGGATGGTAGAACAGGCTCATAATACCTCCAAACAGGGCTAAGAAAAAACCTATGGCCAGCCCACCCTCGGAATCAATAAGGGAAAGGATGCTACCCAAAACTGCAACTGTTCCCATTATTTTGCTCATATCCTCCCTTCTCCACATCATTATGGCAGCAAATATTTCCATAAGAGAAGGAATCAATGCTCCAATTAAGAAGAGAACATATTCATCTGTGGACGTATCACTGTTTCCTAAAAGCAATGTCAGAATTATTATGGAAACAATGAATGTTATGATACCGCCGATCATGACAACAGTGGCCGCATCCCTGTTTCTGTTAAAAATGCTAAAATATGAAAAAAATTTCCTTAATTTGTCTTTATCAACCATATTCAATCTTCCCTCTTTCTGTTGATTTTATTTAAAAGAGCGAAGAAATCAAGGGTTGTATTAATATTCCTTATGCCCCTCTTCTTTGCATCATAATTATAATAATCGTCATAACCTATCTTTTCAGGATCAGAAAAGAAAATGCTCATTCCACAGAACAGCCCATCTGCCAGCAATGTGACAACGCCCTTCCCTGTGGACATGGCAAAATTGATGAACTCATCAATTACCCTTGTATCTTCAAAATAAAGATCTGAAGCAACAGTAAGCACTGGATATTTGTCCATATATTTCATGGAATATTCAAGGTCTGAGGGATATCCCTGACCGGGCGTCCTTATTATTTCATATTTGTCCCCGTACATTTTTTCAGTAATCCCTGTTTTGTCAGAAACGGAAATGTATATCTTATCCGAATATTTTGAAAGAATATCCAGATTCCTCTGGATCAGGGTTTTTCCCTGAACCATGAGAATGCCCTTGTCTGGGAAATCCATTCTGGAGCCTGTCCCACCCGCCATTACCAGAATGATAAATGGAGGTTCACTTTTTTCCATATGGGAATATCCATGTTACCTTTTTAACCATTCTCATCTCGCACAGTTTTCTTAATTTTTCCCTGTCATCCCTGTCACTTTCAGACAGGGGAGACACAAGGGCATAAAGGGTGAATACGTATCTGTGCACCTGACTGGCTGGAGGGCATGGACCACCATATCCAAAG
>JAKADM010000020.1 GCA_021820525.1 Thermoplasmata archaeon | reverse complement strand
ACACCAGGATTTGTCAGAAATGAAGTACTTAGGCCTGTAAAAGGGGATGAGTATGTAGTTATGACACACTGGGAATCAATGGAACGCTTCCAGAACTGGATGAACAGCGATGCGTTTAAAAAGCTCATTCAGGAGACACGCTTCCCACGGAGGCCTTCGCAGGAGAAAACGTAATAGCAATTCATGAGGTCATTCTTTCCTCATAATTTAAAAAAGGGAAAATGAACATTTCATTTTGGCGTATCTTTAAAACACTGGACAAATTCAGTTTATTTGATTGATGATAAGTGGGCTAGGCATTCTCAATTTTTGAAGTCAATCATTAAAGTAAAAAATTCAGGAATGATTTGGAAAGATGATCCCTTACTTAGATAAGTAATGGAAAAAGAAGCATAAATACTGCTTTCATCTCATTTCCTTCAGGACTTCCCTTGCTTTGCCAACGAATTCCTTTACGTCCTCTTCAGAGAGGATTAGTGCAGGCCTCAGTCTTATTGTCAGCTCTCCTGCTTTGAGAAGCAAAACCCCTTTGGAGAACATCCTGTCGAAGAATTCATCCCTGTGTTTCTCGCTCTTGAGGTCAAAAGCATCCATAAGCCCTCTACCTCTTGGGTTTGAAACCATATCTGGGAACTCACTACTGAGGTTAATGAGTTCATCCACCAGTACCTTGCCAACCTTTTCAGCATTTTTAATCAGAGACTCCTCCTTGACGATTTCAATAAATTTCTTTGATCTGACCATGTCAACCAGGTTGCCTCCCCAGGTTGAATTTATTCTGCTTGAAACCTTGAATACATTATCCTTGACTTCATCTATCTTGCTTCCAACCATTATGCCGCAAACCTGTGATTTCTTTCCAAACACCAAAATGTCAGGCTTTACGTCGAAATGCTGGTGTGCCCACCACTTGCCTGTAACTCCCATTCCGGACTGTACTTCATCAAAAATGAGAAGCGAGTCATTTTCCCTGACAAGCTTTGCAACCCCCTTGAAATATTCATTTCTGAAATGGTTGTCTCCGCCTTCTCCCTGGATGGGTTCCATTATGAAAGCTGCAATGTCCTTTCCATATTTCTCAAAGGACTGTTCCATCTCTGTCAGGCTCTTTTTCTCGAGTTCTTCAACTTCCTGCAATACTTTTTCAGTTACTGGAAACCTCAGCTTTGGGTTTGAAATTCTGGGCCAGTCGAATTTTGGGAAATAAATGGTTTTCCTGGGATCATGCGTGTTTGTTAGGCTAAGAGTGTATCCGCTTCTTCCATGAAATGCCTCTTTGAGGTGCATTATCTTGCTGCCCAGTTCTTTTGTTTCACCATTCATCATGTTCTTACGGACTTTCCAGTCAAACGCCGCTTTCAGACCATTTTCTACCGCAAGCGCTCCGCCGGAAACAAAAAAATAGTATTTCATGTAATCCGGGGTGGCTTCACGTGATAGCGTTTCGACAAATTCGGCCATCTGCCTGGTATAGATATCGGAATTTGTGACCTTATTTTTTGCTGCAAGCATGAGATCCTTCAGAAATTCCGGGTCAGAAAGCCCAGGATGATTCATCCCAACTGGGTTTGAAGCAAAGAAACCAAAGAAATCCAATAAGTACCTGCCCTTCTCAGAGTCGTAAAGCCTCGTACCCTTGCTCTTTTCCAGATCCAGGACCATGTCAAGGCCATCGGCCAGCATTCTTGATCCGATAACACTGTGCACATCTTTGAGTCTTATCATAGATTCGCTATTCATGTTACTTCATGTCTTAATCCAATATATCTCATTTTGCTATCTTCGTCATTCATTCAACCTAGAAAATTCGACTTCGTGAGAATAATTACGAAGTTCGTATAAAACACACATTTTTAAAAAATAACATGGAAATGCCTAATATCACCAAGAGAGGTGTCTCCATTTTAATGAATAATGAGCCATATCCCGAACATTATTGAGGAAGTGATAAAAATTGGATATCCCGGACTTGCACTTTCCGTAATTTATAGAGGATCATATACAGAATTGTTTCTCCAGAACAAAAGAGGAGGAAAGATAAAGATCAAACAGTATCTTACCAGCAAACCATTAGGAAGATCAGGCAGTGCCGAGAATATAGCGTCGGAGCCAAGGATAAATGAGTCTGCAATGATCTTGAATAATTCTTCTATTACATATATTGCGAAATCCTATTCTAAAAACATGTAATTGCTAATCTGTCTTTAAAATGAAAGCAATAATTGTCAGACCCCCTGAAAAAGGTTTCGAGAAGAAAGACGTACAAATACAGGAGGAAGGGATTAAAATAAGAATTCTTGAAAATGGTATATGTGGTACTGACCGGGAAATAGTCAATGGGCAGCTTTTCGCAGCGAATGCCCCTGGGGGATATAGCTTTATGGCGCTGGGGCACGAGGCCATTGGAGAGGTAATGGAGGATGGTGGAGATTTCAGAAAGGGAGACCTTGTAATGCCAGTTAATAGAAGAGGCTGTGGAAAATGTTTGAATTGCCTGCTTGGAAGGCCTGATTTCTGTGAGACTGGTGAATTTGTAGAGGCAGGCATAAAAGGCATGCACGGTTTCATGAGAGAATACATCTATGATTCACCAGAATTCCTTGTTAGGGTTCCACCAGACATAAGGAATACTGCCATTATGGCACAGCCCCTTTCAGACCTTGAGAAGTCGCTTGAAGAGATTTTTTCTGTTCAAGGAAGACTTTACTGGAAATGCAGAGATGGCACATATGGTTGCAGACGGGCTTTGGTTATAGGTACAGGTGCTATAGGGATTCTCTTTTCTCTTTTGCTGAAGAGCCGGGGTTTTGATGTTACAGTTTCCAACATAAGGGACCCTGCTGAACATGAAACAAGAATCTTTGAGGAAACAGGTATTACTTACTTCAATTCTTCTAATGGTTATTCATCTCTTGGAAATAAAGACGCATTTGATCTCATTGTGGAAGCTTCTGGTTCTGACGCTTCAATATTGCCTTCTCTCCTGTCGCTACTCAAGAATAATGCTGTACTTGGCCTTTTTGGCTTCATGCGCTCTGGCAGTGCAGTTTTAAAGAATACGGACATTCAAAACCTTGTTTATAAATCAATATCAGTGGTTGGATTAATAAATGGGCAAAAGCCGCATTTTGAAGCGGCCATGAGGAACCTTGTTCAATGGAAACATATATGGCCAGAAACCTCAAGATCCCTTATAACTCGAACAATCCCAATTGACAAAATTGATGAATTTCCTGGCTTGATGAACAAAAAAACATCATGGGAAATCAAAACTAAGATTTCATGGGTATAGGTTAATCTCTCATCAATTGGTGATCACCTATTGTTAACATAATACCCTACCTAGTGAGAACTTAAACATTTCCCCAGTTTGTTTCATTGATGCCTTTGTAATTATCATAATTATTGGAGTTAGACTATCAATATTTGTTCATGTCGCCCATCCTAATTCCTGCAGATAAAACATGGTTAAAGATTAGGGAGCCGAATAATTTTTATCAGTCATGCAATAGAGAAATTATTGATTTCACAGCCATATATTATAGGCTTAGCTTTAGCACTGGCTTCTCTCCATATGATTGCACCTGATCACTGGATACCTTTCTCAGTTCTTTCATCAAAGAGAGGATATACGCTTGGGAAGAGTTTAACACTGTCCTCGGGCATTGGTTTCGCGCATGGAGCCTTATCAGTCCTGGTATCACTTCTGGTTGCATTTGCAGGACTTGTTTTTCTTGATCCCCTGGAAATTAGAATAGGTGCTGTTTTTCTCCTAGTAGCTGTCAGCATTTACATGGTCATTAACGCAATCAGGGAAGAAAAGGGAAATGAGAATGTTGAAAACACATCAATTCTCGTAAGCATTGTCCCAGATCCAGCATTTCTTCCCATTGCACTTGTAGCGGTTGCCTATGGGAACATATTCCTGGGACTCCTGAGTCTGGTTTTTATTCTGGCAAGTGGAATATCACTCCTCTCTGTGGTATATGTTGCAAGAGGAAGTATTTTCAGGAAACTGGAAAAACTTAAGCCAGCTACAGTTGATTATGTAGTGGTTGCGGTCCTTCTTCTCACTGCCCTTTTTGTATACATAAGCTAAAATCGTTCCATTATATGCTGCAAGGAAGATTGGAGAGTCAGAGGAACTCAAATATCCTTTTTATCCCAGATAGCAAGAAATTCTCTACTTTTTCTTATGACATGAAAATCAGGAATCAGGGACACTCTTTCCCTGAA
>JAKADM010000016.1 GCA_021820525.1 Thermoplasmata archaeon | reverse complement strand
GTTTACCGATTGTCCGGCAGGGCAAACGTCGGGTAGCCACGCCATACACGGATAAAAGCTGAAGGCATCTAAGCTTGAAGCCGTCCCTGAAAAGAGACATCGTTTGAGGCCTCTCCTAAAAGAGGAGTTTGATAGAACTGGGATGTAAGTACCGAGGTTCGCCGAGGTATTCAGTCCACAGTCACTAACCGGCCAAATGCACAATCCATGTTACTTCCAAATTGATCGGTAATCATACCATGTGTGTTTTTTTATTATTTTTATTATGATAGTTTTTATCAGTATATCTCATGGAAAATTGAAGGTATTTTTGATCCTCTCATAGAGTTAAAATAGGAAAATGATCCTGGTTAAAATAAAAAAAATGGTTTGGAAATTACTCGTTCTGGTATTTTTCAATAATGGATTCGATTTTTTTTGCAATCTCGTTGTATATATTTCTAACTTCCTCAGATGCAGTTACTGCAGGAATCCCGGTGTCAGCATTCTGCACAATTTCAGGATATATGGGAATTTTTCCAAGGAAATTAACTCCCAGTTCCTTTGCAAGCCTTTCCGCTCCGCCGGTTTTGAAAATTTCCGTGACGGTTCCGCAGTGAGGACATGCAAAACCGCTCATATTTTCTACAATACCAATAACCCTGAGGTGCATCTGTTCTGCAAAGTTTATGGCCTTTCTGGCATCAAGAAGGGCCAGTTCCTGAGGTGTGACCACAATAATGACTCCATCATTTTTCGGGATCATCTGGGATACGGTTAAGGCTTCGTCACCAGTTCCAGGTGGAAAATCAAGGATGACATAATCCTTTCCTTCCCATACCGTATCCTCAAGAAACTGTTGAACGGCCTTGTGTCTGAGTGCACCTCTCCATATAACGGCTGTACCTTCATTGGGAAGGAAGAAGGCCATGGAAATGACATCAACACCATATTTTGTTTTTGTTGGCTCTATTCCTCTCTCGCTGGCGTAAACCTTCTCCTTGGACACCCCCAGAAGCATTGGGTCATCCGGTCCATTTATGTCAGCATCGATGAGACCAACATTGTATTTTTTAGCCAGTGTCACTGCAAGATTCACGGAGAATGTGCTCTTTCCAACTCCTCCCTTTCCACTCATTACCATTATGGTATGCTTGACGCCCTTATATTTGGTGGTTGGCTCCGGCGGTGTTTGCACAGGTGGTGGAGGTGTATTTATCTTAATTTTACCCTTTGCCATATCATCTTAATTTCACATTGTTATATAATCGATTTGTGTGTTCTGCAACTTTAATTTTCTACAACGATTTCATCCTTGGATTTCATGTTTTATGGAAGGATAAATTTTAAGATTTAATTTAAGCCCTATAGGATTATGGGTAATTTGGGAAATTTTAGCAAACTTATATTTAAATTTCATCAAAAATGGATATATAAAATAACATACTATACAAAGGAGAGAAGGGAATTGATGAAAAGTTCATTTTATCTAGATCCTATATCTGCACTTGTACCTGTAAGGGACATTGACGGAATTACCATAAGAACAGTGGATCCCACGGCAGTTGAAGTATGGATCGAAAATGGGTCAATTAAGAAGAGCATGAGAAAGGGTAAGGATGGCATATGGAGCATAAAAACAGATGGGGATCCTGAAGAGGCAATCATATGCAAGAGGTTTCCATCCGGTTTTGTTTCAAGGAGGCACAATCCCTATTCTTTTAATCCATATTTTAAAGAGGATGCAGTGAAATTCAGGGATGGGGAGGATTACAGGGCATATAGCTATTCCGGTGCCCATTTTATGGATTTTGGAAAGGTTCAAGGTTTTAATTTTGTACTTTATGCCCCATCTGCAAGGGGGGTTTCTGTGGTTGGTGATTTCAATGGCTGGCAACCATCAGTCAATCCCATGTTCAGAATGGGAGACACAGGCTTCTGGGCTCTGTTTGTACCGGATATTGGACCGGGCGAAATGTACAAATACTGCATACTCGCAGCTGACGGAAGTACGCAATTAAAATCTGATCCATTCGCATTTTATTCAGAATTGAGGCCTGGAACGGCATCAAAGACATATAAAACCTCTCATGTATGGAAGGACAGGGCCTATGTGAAGAAAAGGGTATCCTATTCCCCTGAGACAAAGCCCATTTCCATTTATGAAGTCCATCTGGGTTCATGGATGAAAAATGAGAAAGGGGAGTTCCTTTCATACCAGGAGATCGGCAAAAGGATGGCAGAATACCTTAAGAATATGGGATTTACCCATGTAGAATTGCTGCCTGTAATGGAGCATCCTCTTGACGACTCATGGGGATACCAGACAACTGGATATTTCTGCCCAACTTCAAGGCACGGGGAACCTGATGATTTTAAAAAATTTGTGGACACAATGCATGGTGAGGGAATAGGCGTCATACTGGACTGGGTACCTGCCCATTTCCCCAAGGACAGCAGCGCACTGGGATATTTTGATGGCACCAACCTTTACGAATATTCTGATCCATTGAAAAGAGACCATCCTGACTGGGGCACATATATTTTTGACTACGGAAAAAGAAGCACAGTCAACTTTCTAATTTCAAGCGCATTTTTCTGGTTTGAGGAATATCATATTGATGGCATAAGAATAGATGCAGTTTCATCCATGCTCTATTTAGACTATTCAAGAAAGGATGGAAACTGGAGGCCAAACATCTATGGGGGTAATGAAAATCTTGAGGCCATATCATTCCTGAAGGAGCTGAACCAGCATATTGAAAGGAGTTTTCCCGGCAGATTTACAGTTGCCGAAGAATCAACATCATGGAATGGTGTAACCAGAGAGGTGTCCATGGGTGGCCTTGGTTTTTCCATGAAGTGGAATATGGGATGGATGCATGATATTTTAGATTACATGGGAAAGGATCCCATATACAGGAAATACCATCATAACACACTCACCTTTGTGTTCTGGTATGCCTTTTCGGAAAGGTATATTCTTCCGCTGTCTCATGATGAGGTTGTTTATGGAAAGAGATCCATTTATGGCAAAATGCCAGGAGACCCATGGCAAAAACTTGCAAACGTAAGGTTGTTATATTCCTTTATGTATTCATTTCCAGGTAAAAAATTGTTATTTATGGGTGACGAAATACCTTCAGAGGGTGAGTGGGACTTTCGTTCCTGGAACTCACTTATGCCCAACAGTGAGGTTAAGAATAATTCCATCAGGGACCTGTTGAAAGATCTTAATATTCTGTACAGATCCTCAGAAGAATTATTTAATAGCGATTTTAACAGCGCATCATTCAGATGGATAGATTATTCAGACAGGGAACAGAGTGTGATCTCCTTTATGCGTTCCTGGCAGGATTCCATATTCATATTTATTTTCAATTTTACCCCTGTTCCAAGGAATGATTACAGAATCGGTGTTCCTTCGAGGGGTAAATATGAAATCATATTCAATTCCGATAATGAAAAATATGGTGGCTCAGGAAGTGGTTCAAGGGCAGATCTCCAGGGTGAGGATTACGGCTTTCATGGTCTGCCCAATTCCATCAGAATAGATCTACCACCACTTGGAGCAGTATTTTTGAGGAGGAAAATAAAATGAAAAATGAAGATGTAAGGATAGAAAATGTAATGCCCTCTGTGGACGGAGGGGAAATAAGTGCCAGAAAGGAGTCAAATTCTCCCTTTAATTTCAGTGCAACTATTTTCTGTGCAGGCCACGTGGAGATAAACGCTTCTGTTTCCTTAAAACAGGCCAGAGGTAAGGAGAACAAATTGGCAATGACCAACGTTCTCAACACTGACCTGTTTTATGTCAGCGTTTCTGGCCTTGAGGAGGGTCAGTATAGATTCAGAATAGAGGCATGGATATCCGATATGAAAACCTGGGCAAAAAATATGGCAAAATGGCTTGCCTCTGGGGAGAAAATTGATGCAGACCTGGAAGATGGCATATCTAAAATTAAGCGATTATCCGCAGGGATGGATCAGGGAAGAAAGAAGGATCTCATGAGGGCATTGAAAATAATAAAGGACGAGCCTTTGAGGGGGCTTTCACTCCTTGAACCTTTCATGGAACATATCTATGCTAAGGAACAGAAGAAGGGCAGAACCGTTACAAAATGGTTTACCCTCAATGTACAGAAGAGAGAAAGGATAACGGAGGCATGGTATGAGATTTTTCCAAGATCATGTTCTCCGGACCCGCAAAGAAGTGGGACATTAAAAGACGTCGCAAATATTCTTGATTATGTTAAGGGTATGGGCTTCAATATCCTTTATCTCACACCCATACATCCCATAGGGCAAACGTCAAGGCGAGGAAAGAATGGAAAGATACCTGCAAAAAGGGATGAGCCAGGAAGTCCATGGGCCATAGGAAACTCCCATGGGGGTCACAAATCAATTAATCCTGAACTTGGAACAATGGATGATTTCAAAAAACTTGTTGAAGAGGCAAGAAACAGGAATATGGAAATTGCCCTTGATCTTGCCTATCAGTGCTCCCCTGATCATCCCTATGTTAAGGAGCATCCTGAGTGGTTTTATCACAGGCCTGATGGTTCCATAAGGTATGCGGAGAATCCTCCAAAAAAATACTTTGACATATACCCACTAAATTTTTACTGCAAGAATAAGATGGAGATGTGGGAAGAGATGAAATCAATTGTGGATTTCTGGATTGATAAAGGAATCAAACTTTTCAGGGTCGATAATCCGCATACAAAACCTCTTTCGTTCTGGTCATGGCTCCTGCAGAAGGAGGCAAAGGAACACCCAGACGTCATATTTCTAGCTGAGGCATTCACAAAGCCCGAGCTTATGTACAGGCTTTCAAAAATAGGCTTTCAGTTATCCTATTCCTATTTTACATGGAAAAATTATGACTGGGAGATCAGGGATTATTTCAGTGAGCTTAACACTGAGGAGAAAGCTGCCTATTTCCGCCCTGTTCTTTTCACAAATACCCCGGACATACTTCCATATGCCCTGCAGAACGGTGGAAGGCCTGCATTTATTTTAAGGGCCATACTTGCAGCAACCCTTGGAACGTCATGGGGTATATACAGTGGCTACGAGCTATGTGAAAACCAGGGAATCCCTGGAAAGGAAGAGTATGTTGATTCAGAAAAGTACGAGATAAAGCACAGGGATTTTTCATCTGAAGAAAGTATATCGGATGTTATAGAAAGGATAAACAAAATAAGATCGGAAATCGAGAATTTCAAAATATATGGCAATCTTGAGTTCCTGAAAAGCACAAACCCGGCCATTTTGGCCTACGTGAGAAAGGCAAGGGAGATGGATGTGATGGTTGTGGTGAATATTGATCCCTTTTCAACCCAGGAATCCATGGTGGATATACCCCTATCCTGGAAATGCAAGGGAAACATAAGAATCCATGATCTCTATGGTGGGGGAGAATATGAATGGAGGGATTCAATGAATTACGTTAAATTACTTCCTGAGTATATGCCGGCACACATATTTGTAAAGGTGAATTAATGCTTAAAATAGATGACCCCCTGTGGTACAAGGACGCAATTTTTTACGAGGTGCCCGTCAGGAGCTTTTATGATGGAAACAATGACGGAATTGGAGATTTTAAGGGTTTTACTGAGAAACTCGATTACATAAAAAGCATTGGTGTAGACTGCATCTGGGTATTGCCCTTCTACGATTCTCCGCTGAAGGATGATGGGTATGATATAAGGGATTATTACACCATACTCCCGGAATATGGAACAATGGAGGATTTTGAAAAATTCATTGAAGAGGCACATAACAGGGGGTTGAGGGTTATTGCCGATCTTGTGCTTAACCACGTGTCAGATCAAAATAAATGGTTCCAGGATGCCAGGGAAAATATTAACAGCAAATACCGGGACTGGTTTGTCTGGTCCGATACCCCTGAAAAATACAGGGATGCAAGAATCATATTCATAGACTCGGAAAAGTCAAACTGGACATACGAACCAGTTACAAGGCAGTATTACTGGCACAGGTTTTATTCCCATCAACCAGATCTGAACTATGAAAATCCCGAAGTGAGGGAAGAGATGAAAAATGTGATCCGTTTCTGGCTATCCAGAGGTCTTGACGGTTTCAGATGCGATGCTGTGCCCTATCTTTTTGAGAGAGAAGGTACATCCTGTGAAAACCTGCCAGAAACTCATGAATATTTTAAGGAAATAAGAAGGATGATCGATCAGGAATATCCGGGGTGTATATTGCTTGCAGAGGCAAATCAATGGCCCGGGGATGCCAAGGCATACTTTGGGAATCAGGATGAATTCCACATGAATTTCAATTTCCCTCTTATGCCCAGGATATTCATTTCTCTGGCACAGGGGGATTCCTTCCCAATTGAGAATATAATAAAACAGACTCTCCCTGTGCCTGAGGCATGCACATGGGGCCTGTTCTTAAGGAATCATGACGAACTCACACTGGAGATGGTATCACCTGAGGAGAGAGATCTCATGTGGGGTGAATATGCCAAAATACCTAAGATGAGGCTCAATCTTGGAATAAGGAGAAGGCTTGCCACTCTGGTTGATAATGACAGATACATACTGGAGCTTCTCCATGCTCTCCTCCTCAGTCTTCCTGGCTCACCGTTCCTCTATTATGGGGATGAAATCAATATGGGAGACAACATATACCTTGGTGACAGGAATGGGGTGAGAACGCCCATGCAGTGGTCCTATGACAGAAATGCAGGCTTTTCAAAGGTTGATCCTGAGCAGCTCTATGCACCTGTAATCGTGAATCCAAACTACCATTATGAATCCAATAATGTTGAATCCATGTCAAGGCTGAATTCGTCTTTTTTGAACTGGTTCAGGAGGATAGTGGTGGTCAGAAAGCAGAATTCAAAGGTATTTGGAAGAGGCACCATAAGATTTCTCAATGTAAACCAGAAGCCTGTGCTTGGCTTTATAAGATCCTATGAAAATCAGTATATACTGTGCATATTCAATATGTCCAGGACTCCTTCCTATACAGAGCTTGATCTTCACGAATTTGCAGGGTGGCATATGAGGGAACTCATATCCTCAGCCCTTTTCCCTGACATAAAGGAAACACCCTATTTCCTGACTCTGCCAAGAAATTCATTTTTCTGGTTCAGTATGGAAAAACCGGGGGAAGGACAGTGACACATATAAGGGAAATAATGACGGATAACCTGATGAAGGAAACCATACAGAAGTTCAGTTCAAGGAGATGGTTTTTTCTCAGGCCTGAGGATATACTGTCCGCAAATATTTTGACAGCATATCCGGAAGATGTTGAAGATGGTGATTCCTTAATAATGGTTCTTTCCTTAAAAACGGAGGAGGGCGAAAAATTGATGGATCTTGCCCTGACACTCCACCAGGACACCTATGGGGATTACCATTTCACAGACAGTATAGAAGATGGCCATTTTCCAGATGTGCTGAAAAAAATGATTCATGAAGATGGGGATTTCAAGATAACGGAACATGGCGTCGGCCTGAAACACTGGGTAGAGAGCAACCCCGATTTCAAACCCATGAAACTGGAGCAGTCAAACAGTTCGTTCAAACTGGGTGATTCAGTAATAGGCAAATTTTTCAGAACGCCGTCTGGACCCGAAAATCCAGATTACCAGATACCCATACTTATAAGGAAATACAGCGATTTTAAGGGTGTACCGGAAAATCTTGGGGCAATTATGTATAATGGAAAGAGGGATCTGTGCATATGCGTTTTCAGCACATTCATTAAAAATATGGGTGATTACTGGAAATATCTTTTTGAAAGATCAAGGGAAACGGATAACAGCAACTTTTTAATAGAAGCTCGTGAAGAAGCGGTTAAGATAGGGGTTGCAGTGGCAAAGCTGCACATCTCCCTGGCATCCATAGATGAGAAAGGATACACGAGAGAAAATTTTACCGAGAGGGACTATTTGAGGATAAAAAAGCAGGATAATGGTCTGATTCAGGAGTTTAAACGCATTCTGAAATCGTCCTATGGCGTTTCATACAGGGATCTGTATGAAATGGAGGGCAGATTTATAACGCCTGAATTCCACAAGATTGGGGAAAAAAAACAGCCAATCCATGGAGATCTCCATCTGGGGCAGATCCTCAAGACAGAGGAAACTCCGGTCATAATAGATTTTGAGGGTGAACCCATGGCTGCCATGGAAGACAGGGTTTCAAAGGGGTCCATTTTGAAGGATCTTGCAGGCCTCACAAGATCATGGAATTATCTATGGCATTTCATTCTTGGGAATGGGGATCTGCCGGATAAAATATCGGCAGAATTCAGAGAAATAACTGTTGACACATACATGAAGGAAATGGAGAAAGCAGGGATGGAGCTGGGGAATCAATGGAACGATATTCTCTCATTCTTTGAGATTGAAAAGGCCATATATGAAGCCGTTTACGAATGGAACAACAGGCCAGAAATGCTCTGGATTCCCATGCAGTTTCTGAGGAATTCATTGAAATGTCATTCTTGATGGGTATCCGGCTATAAGGAACCACCCAGGGCATAAAAAAGATTAAATCGAACTAATACTACTGGGAGTGTGAGTAAACTGAGGGCGGGTTCACCCTATCCTTTGGGACCAACCATAACAGGCGATGGTGTAAATTTCGCCATTTATTCGGAAAATGCAAGCAAAATATTTCTTGATCTTTATAATGGCTCTGATCAGAATTACCCTTCTGAAACCATCGAGTTGAAGGAGAAGGATTCCTATGTATGGCATGTCGAGGTTCCTGGAATAAGGCCCGGGCAGTTATACGCATACAGGGCTGCTGGAAAATATAGCCCACAGGACGGGCTTTTCTTCAATGAACATAAAACGTTAATAGATCCCTATGCCAGAGCTCTTAATTCCACACTGAAGTGGGATAATTCTGTTTTTCCCTATGATGTTGAAAAATCCAGTGTTCTGATTAAGGATGAAAGAGATGACGCACCCTATGTTCCAAAGGGGATTGTGATCGATGGAAGTTTTGACTGGCAGGGTATCAAAAAACCTGAACGGCCATGGAACAGGACAATAATTTATGAAACCCATACAAGAGGAATTACATATAAAAATCCGGCCATACCAGAAAACGAAAGGGGGACATATTCGGGCCTTTCCAGGGATTCCATGCTCGATTATTTCACCGATCTTGGAATAACTTCTGTGGAACTGATGCCCGTACATCATCATATTGATGACCGGGTTCTTGTTGACCATGGCCTGACAAACTATTGGGGATATAACACCATAGCCTATTTTTCACCTGATATAAGATATTCAAGGGGTTCTCCCGGAAGCCAGGTAAGGGAGTTCAAGGAGATGGTCCGGGCATTTCATTCCAGGGGCATTGAGATCATTCTGGACGTTGTTTATAATCATACCGCAGAGGGGAACCATCTTGGGCCATCCCTGTCCTTCAAGGGGCTTGACAACCCTACCTATTACATACTTGACCCTGTGGACAGATCGAGCTACATTGATTTTACGGGCGTCGGAAACAGCCTGAATTCAAGCCATCCGCAGGTTCTTCAATTAATCATGGACAGCCTGAGGTACTGGGCCACTGAAATGCAGGTTGACGGTTTCCGTTTTGATCTTGCATCCACCATGGCCAGAAGCCTGTATTCCGTCAATATGCTTTCGCCATTCATGGCAACCATACATCAGGACCCTGTGCTTTCCAAAACAAAGCTGATTGCAGAACCGTGGGACATAGGGCCAGGGGGATATCAGGTAGGTAATTTTCCACCAAAATGGGCCGAGTGGAACGGAAAATACAGGGATACAATGAGGAAATTCTGGAGATTTGACCACGGACTCCTTGGGGAATTTGCAACAAGATTATCCGGTTCCCCAGATCTTTATGAGGTAAGCAATAAGAGGCCCCATTCAAGCATTAATTTTATCACCTGTCACGATGGTTTTACAATGATGGATCTCGTATCATATTCAAGGCCGCACAATGATGCCAACGGACCACTTTTTATGGACGGTTCCAGTGAAAATTACAGCGATAATCTTGGAGTTGAAGGTTACACGGATGATCCCTTTATCAAGGGTTTGAGGTACAGGAGAATAAAAAATATGCTTCTCACTCTGATTGTTTCACAGGGCACACCCATGGTCCTGGGCGGTGATGAAATAGGAAGAACACAGAGAGGAAACAACAACGCCTTCTGCCAGGATAATGAAATCAGCTGGTTCAACTGGAACATTGACGAAGAACAGTCAAATCTCAGGAAATTTTTAAAGCATATAATTGCGTTAAGGCGTTCCAACCCTGTTCTTGCAAGAAAAAATTTCTTCAGGGGAAGCATGGTCAAAGGTACATCATTGAAGGATGTGACATGGTTGACTCCAGAATGTGTAGAAATGACCATTCAAAACTGGAATGAGCCTGAAAGGTCAACATTAATGGTATGGCTAAACGGAAGAAATACAGAGGAAATAGAATATGAGGATCTTACCATAACGGGAGGGGATCTTCTCATACTGTTTAACAGTTCAGGCAGGGAGGTAATGTTCACTCTTCCCGATCACGGAAAGAGGTGGGAATTATATGCAGATACAAATCTGCCTGGAATAGATGGTCTTCCCATGGAAATACATGGCAGCAAATATCTGATGATGCCAAACTCATCCGCCATAATAAGGGAAATAACGGGATAATTTTCAGGAGAACCTCTTTGGGATGGTAAAATCCCTGTTTTCCCCTGAATAGTAGTTAAATGTGGCACTGCATTTTGAGCATCTGTATCTCGCAACATTATATACATTGAATTTCCATCTGTTCATAACATTCAGATCCTCACTTCCACAAACAGGGCATTTCATATATCCCCATGTCGTTCCATATTTATATTTATTTAGAACCTTACCCCACTGCTTATTAAGTTTAAAAAAATCATCTTCTGAGGAGTATATTTGAAGGAATGTGTATTCTGCTCAAACATAGTCTCAGGCAGGGAGGCATTTATATTCTACAGGAACCAGAGGATAATTGGTTTTATGGACAAGTTTCCTGTGGAAGAAGGTCACTGCCTCATAATACCTGTAAAGCATTATGAGAACATATTTTCCATAGAGAAGGATGTTTATCTTGAAATACAGGATCTGGCGAGATATCTTTCAAGGGCACTGATGGAAGTTTTCAACGCAGACGGCATAAATATTGGCCAGAACAACGGGGAATGTGCAAGGCAGGTTGTAATGCATTACCATCTCCATGTTATACCCAGGCATTGCGGAAACGAAATAAGGTGGGACAGGGTAAGGATGAGCCAGGATCAGCTTGCAGACCAGGCCAGAAGGATTAAAGATGCCCTTAAAAGAATAATGGATCATTAAAAAATGGAGAAATGGAGAAAAAGATTATCCCTAAACCATGCCATAGATAAATTATAATATATCCAAGAAATTTGAGAACTGTATAAATATGTACAGCCTTGAAGAATTATATAAAAAAGCCGTAGAATTGAAGAGCAAGGGCATGTCTGATAAGGAAATATCCACAGAGTTGCACCTGTCCGTAAATACAGTTACATGGCTGTTGAGCAGGGAGTTTACAAAGCAGAAGAATGTGCAGGACGTTAAGATAGGCTGGAGGAGCATAGGTGTATATGGTGGAAGAATTGCATCCATAGCCCAGGTAATATGCGATATTATAGATGAGGAATCCACGGTGGGCGACTATGAGATTGACTCCATACTTGGAATTACGGTTAACGGAATACCCTATGCCACCATGGCCTCATATTTCATGGAGAAGGAACTGATAGTCTACAGGCCCCATCCATCAAGGAAGGATGGATATTTCAGCAGCAACTTTGCGAGTGTTAAGAATAAGAAAGTTGTTATAATCGATGATGTTTCAAGCACCGGCGAAACATTGAGAAGAACCATAAGGGATGTGAGAGATGAGGGCGGAGATGTTAAGCTTGCAGTTGTTCTGGCATCAAAGATGCAGGACGATGAACTTGATGGTGTTCGCATAAGGTCTCTTTTCAGAGCCTCACTGATCGGAAAAGAATAAACATGTACTGGGGAATTTCACTGGTTAGGGATCTTGAGGGAAAGCAGAAGGTTTCCACAGGCATATCTCCCTCCGGCCCCATACATCTGGGGAATCTCAGGGAGATACTGACCGGAGACATAATTTACAAATCAATGCTACTCTCAGGAAAGGATGCATCGTTCATATATCTGTGTGATGACATAGACCCGTTGAGGAAGGTTTACCCCTTTCTACCCCAATCCTATTCAGAGCATGTGGGTAAGCCGCTGCGGGATATTCCTGCACCTGAAGGAGCAGATACATATTCAGAATATTTCCTGGCGCCATTCTTAAAATCCATAGAAACCATGGATGTGCGGCCAGAGGTTATCAGAACGGGCAATCTCTATGCTGAGGGGAAGTTTGGGGATATCACAAAAATATTCATTGAAAGGAAAGAGGAGGTAAGGGATATATTGCAGTCAATTTCGGGGAGAGATCTTGAAGAGAACTGGTTCCCTTACAATCCGAGATGTAGCAGTTGCGGAAGAATAAACAGCGCTGTTCCCTATGACTTTTCAGACAGATATGTGTACTACAGATGTTCATGCGGCAATGAGGGTAAGAGCGATATATATACAGATCAGGGAAAATTGCCATGGAGGCTTGAATGGCCCGCAAAATGGAAGATTCTGGGTGTGACGTTTGAACCCTTTGGAAAGGATCATGGAACACAGGGTGGCTCCTATGATACAGGAAAGGCCATAAGTGAGAAGATTCTGGACTATCCTGCCCCGAGGCCACAGATGTTTGAAAGGATTCTCCTGAAGGGAAAGGGGGCCATGCACTCATCAACAGGAATAAACATACCTGCAACGGAGATACTGGATTTTGTCCCTCCTGAGATGGTGAGATATATGATGGCAAGGGTCCCCCCATCAAGGCATATCGAGTTCGATCCTGAATCAGGTTTCCTCAACCTCATGGATGAGTATGAAAGGCTCATTAAGTTAAGGGGCGAAAACAAACTGGATGAGGATCAGATGACTCTTCTGGATATATCCCTTACAGGCAGGAAGAATGATGAAATTCCTGATTACAGGCATCTCACCACCCTTGTGCAGATATACAGCAGGGACGACCAGATAGAAAGGATCCTTGAGAAAAATGGGAATAAATATGATCACGATATCTTGCACGAAAGAATAAAACAGGCAAGGCACTGGGTCATGAATTATGCACCCGAATCCTCAAGGTTCCATATTCTGGATGAGGAAAGCCCGGTTCAGCTCAACGAGGATGGGAAAAAGGTTATATGCAATCTTATGGCCAATATTAAATCGCTGGAAACATGGAACGCAGAGGCAATCCACGAGGCGGCAAGAAAGGCAATACAGCAATCATCTGTAAGCCCCTCTGAGGGTTTCTCTTATATTTACAGGGTATTCATTGGAAAGGACAGGGGGCCCAGACTTGGATTTTTCCTTGAGGGTATGGAAAGAGATAAGGTTGAAAAAAGATTATCCTTTTCCTGTGGTGCATAAGATGGCAAAAAATATTGTGGTAAATTGCGCACTTCCGTATGCCAACGGCCCTCTTCACATAGGCCATATTGCAGGTGCATACCTTTCAGGAGATATTTTTAACAGATACCAGAGGATGATTGGAAACAAAGTATTGTTTATTTCAGGAAGCGATGAGTATGGCACACCCATAGCCATACAGGCAGAGAAGGAAAAGATTCCGCCTGAAAAGATTGTTGAAAAATATCACAGGGAACACGAAGACACAATGAAAAGCCTTGATATTAATTTCGATTACTTTGGAAGGACCACAGATCCGGAACATAGCATATTCGTTGAGGATTTTTTCAGGGACCTTGAAAAGAAGGGATTTCTGGAAAGACGCTCCATGGTGTCAGCATACTGCCCGAATGAAAAAAGATTCCTTCCTGACAGGTATGTTCAGGGAACATGCCCGAGATGCGGTTTTGAAAATGCCAGAGGGGACCAGTGCGACGAATGCGGAAGAACCAATGATCCCAAGGATCTCATAAATCCAAGATGCTCCATATGTGGTTCACCTGCAGAGTTCAGGGAAACCGATCACATATTCTTCCTTGCTGGCAAACTTGAATCCCAGATTAAGGAATGGCTTGAGGAAAAGAAAGAATGGAGAGAAAATGTCAGGCTCTTTTCCCTGAATATGATTCAAAATGGACTTCTTGACAGGGCAATCACAAGGGACATGGACTGGGGCGTGCCTGCCCCCATGGAAGGAATGGAAGGAAAGAGAATATATGTGTGGTTTGAAGCCCTTCTGGGCTATCTTTCCTTTGCAAAGAAATATTCCAAGGAACAGGGAGATGAGAAACTGTGGAAGGAAATGTATTCAGAGGGAAACACATATTATTTCCTGGGCAAGGATAACATATTCTTCCATGCCATACTTTTGCCTGCAATGCACATGGCATCAGGCAAATACCCCCTGCCTATGAGGGTTAATGCCAATGAGTATCTTAGATTTAATGGACAGAAGTTTTCAAAGTCCAGAGGCATTGGTTATTCCGTGGACGATATACTAAAAATAGTAGACAAGGATTCATTGAGATATTATTTATCTTCAATCCTTCCAGAATCTTCTGATTCTGATTTTACCCTTAAGGATATGAAGGACAGGGTCAATTCTGAACTCAATGGAAAATATGGAAATCTTCTAAACAGAGTAATTTCATTCACTGAAAATAAGAACATAGTTCCGGAATATGGGCAGGGAAATACACTTGAAGAGGAGATTTTGAGATATCTACAATCATTCATTGATCAGTACAGAGAATCCATGGACAGGCTGGAGTTCAGGAAGGCCCTTTCACTATGGCTTGAGGCAGTAAAAGAGGTGAATTCATTCATAAATATGTCAAAGCCGTGGGACATGGTTAAGAATGGTGATGAAAGGGTTTCTGTAAACATGTGGTATTCGCTCAAGGCAATCGAATATCTCACTGTAAGCCTCTATCCCTTTGTTCCCTCTGGAGCAGAAAGGGCATGGAATTCCATACACGGTTCATCCATTCCTGAAGAACCCTTCGAGCATCTGAAAGAAAACTGTAAATTCGCCATAAAAAATACTGGCCCCATATTCAGGAAGATTGAGATAGAGGAAGATGAAGAGAATGAGTTAAATCTTGTGGTAGGCAAGATTGTGATGGCAGAAAACCATCCAAATGCAGACACCCTTCTTCATCTAAAGGTTGATCTTGGAAGCAAAATAATTGATCTGGTTGCAGGAATCAGGAAATATTACCCACTTGACTCACTGGAAGGTAAGAATATAATAGTCGTGGAAAACCTGAAGCATTCAAAAATAAGGGGTATAGAATCCCAGGGAATGCTCCTTGCTGCACAGGATTCAAATGGAGCTCACCTTTTGACATCCGACGAAAGGCAGGGCACGCCTGTTTCCATAGGCAAATATTCGTACAGGGGGGAGGGCAAGGTAACCATAGATGATCTGAAGAAATATGATCTCAAGGTAGATTCTGAGGGATTATATCCCACAGCTGTCATAGGAAGAGAAAGGCTTTACCTCATGGCAGGCGGAAAAAAGGTTTATGTTGATGCCCGGGTTGATCCCAGATCCCAGATCAGATAAAATCCTCTATTATGTTCTTATGGTAATTGGAAGAACATTCCTTTCGAATTCAAGCATTGCAATATCAACCGGGTCTATTATTGATTTGGGTACATCTATAATAACAGGGGCCCCCATAGAAATCTGCAATGAGCGGGCTCCGATTATTCTTGCTTTTTCGAACTTAGTATAATTCATATAAACCAATGGCTTTTAGGTAATGAATGTCGGTATAAGTTTTTTTCTATTATTTGTCAGATTTTATTTCAATTCATATATGAACCAATAAGTGAAGTGATTGGTATTTGAATTTAATAAATCTTCTAACATTGATTATAAATAATCCTTGCTGATTATATCCCTGTGGGAACCTCAGAAGGAGATTTCACAGGAAAGGCGGAACTATATTCAAAATACAGACCAACATATCCAAAGGAAATTGTAAAACTTCTGAATGAAAAATATGGCTTAACTCGAGATATGATAGTTGCAGATGTGGGTTGTGGAACTGGAGCCCTTTCAGTAATATTTCTTAATAATGGAAATAAGGTAATATGTGTTGAGCCAAACCAGGATATGCTAACAGCAGCAAGAAATTTACTGTCAAAATATGAAAAAGTTATATTCGTAGAAGGAAGTGCCGAATCTACAAGATTAAATGATAATTCTGTAGATGTAATCATTGCAGGGCAATCGTTCCATTGGTTTGATGAAGAAAAGGCCGGGAGAGAATTCAGGAGAATACTGAAATCCAATAACTTTGTTGTGTTGATATGGAATGACAGGGATATGAGAGATCCTTTCACTTACAGATATGAAGAATTTGTGAGAGAGTTCAGCAAAGGTTACCGCGGTACAGGAAGCACAGCAATACCATCAGAAAGAATACATAGATTTCTAAACAATAGCTATGACTATTACGAAATGGATAATTTCCAGAAACTTAACTTAGAGGGCCTTATTGGGAGATATCTTTCAGTAACATACAGTCTTAAAAAGGATGATCCTGAATATGAAAGAGCCATATCCAGTCTTCACAATCTATACGAGGAAAACCAGAAGAATGGAGAAATTAGAATAAAATATACTACAAAAGTATTTGTTGGAAGGATAAAATAGAAATTTAATTTCTGAAAGTAACTTTAGGCGATTTTATGAATTTGAACAACCATATATGCAGTTGAAATTAATTCTTTTGTCACACATCATTTAATCGGGTTTATTTCAAAGTTATTTAATTATTTAATCTCAAGTCTCAAGTATTAATCATATAATTCAAAGGAAAATATTCTATTCACAATATTTAAAAAATGTTAAGTAAAATGCTTCACATTTCAAATCAAGAGGGAATATTTTGGTTTCTAAAAATGTAGGAAAGGATAGGGAGAATGAAAGTTTAAGGCATACAAGGATAATGGGTCGTTATGGCATAGAAAATATACCCAAATATTCTTTTCCTGAAAATGGAATTGAACCACGGGTTGCATATGATATTATTCATGATGAACTCAACCTGGATGGAAATCCCGATCTGAATCTGGCTACGTTTGTTACAACGTGGATGGAGCCTGAAGCTGACAGGCTTATTATAGAGAATCTGCACAAAAATTTCATAGATCACTTTGAGTATCCTCAAATAAAGGAGATTGAAGAAAGGATTGTGAACATAATGGCCCGGCTCTTTCATGCCACTGATGGTGGAGATTTCTCCGGTACATCAACCATAGGATCATCAGAGGCCATAATGCTTGGCCTTCTTGCCCACAAATTTAACTGGAGAGAGACCAGGAAAAAACAGGGCATGGATTACGGAAAGCCCAATATTGTATTTGGTGGAGACACACACATATCGTGGGATAAGTTTGCCAGATACTTTGATGTGGAGCCAAGAATTATAAAAATATCTGAAGAGAAATTTACCATAGATCCTGAGGATGTAAAAAAGGTGGTTGACGAAAACACCATCGCAGTGGGTGTAGTTCTTGGAACAACATTTACAGGGGAGTTTGATCCCATAGGGGATATAAATCAGGCTCTGCTTGATCTTAAGAGGGAAAAGGGACTGGATATACCTATCCATGTAGATGCCGCAAGCGCAGGTTTTATAACACCATTTTATGAACCAGATTTTAAATGGGATTTCAGGCTTGAACAGGTAAAATCCATCAACGTTTCAGGCCATAAGTATGGCCTGGTATATCCTGGACTGGGCTGGCTCATATTCAGAAGCCAATCAATGCTTCCTTCTGAACTGAAATTCAATGTGAACTACCTGGGCGATGAAATGCCCACATATACATTAAACTTTTCAGAGGGCAGTTCAATGATCGTTGCACAGTATTACAACATTCTGAGGCTTGGAATGAAAGGTTACAGGAATATTGTTATGGGAATGATGGAAAATGCAAGATACCTTGCAAAAAAGATCAAAGACACGGGAATGTTTGAGGTTCTGAACGATGCCAGACACATTCCCGTGGTAACATTCAGGCCATCAGTCAATTTGAATATTTCACCTTTCCAGATATCCTCCAGGTTGAGGGAAAGAGGCTGGATCGTTCCTGCCTATTCTCTACCTGAAAATGCTCAGAATATAACCATTATGAGGGTTGTAGTCAGGGAAAACTTTACGAGAGATATGATGGATATATTCTTAAATGATCTTGTTAATATGACTGAAAGCAGAAAAGATATGGATGATGTTATGAAAAATAACAATAAAAAGACCAGCCATCCCATATCATGATCAGATCAAATTTTTGCTGGTTTCTAAGTTGAAATTAATTAAATTTAATATTTTTATAATACGGTAACTACTGACTTTCAATATCATGGTTTGAAGGAAAAATTAGGAAAATATTTATATATATGCAGTGTGTTATCATGGCAATGGAAAATACGGTCTCAACTGAAAGCAATGTAGTACAGGAAGATAAGAAACTTAAGAAGGATCTTACCTTTATACAGCTTCTGTTTCTTTCCCTTGGAGGCATTATTGGATCAGGATGGTTATTCGGAGTGAATGCCGCTGCAGCCACGGCAGGGCCAATTGTATTCCTCTCATGGATAATCGGAGGAATTATGGTCATTTTCATTGCACTGACGTACGCAGAAGTTTCCTCCATGATTCCGAGAAGCGGTGCCATAGTAAGGTATCCTCATATCACCCATGGAAGCTATACCGGCTATATACTGGGTTGGTCATATCTTCTATCAGCCATAACTGTTCCTGCCATAGAGGCAATTGCAGCTGTAACATATATATCTGCCATAGCTCCCTCAAATTTTTCACTTGTGCAGCAGGGGGTAACAGTGCTGGGAAATTATACCTCACTCACACCTCTGGGCATATTCATAGCAATTCTCCTGATGATTGGATTCTTTTTCCTTAACTATTTCGGAATAAAATTCCTGGGAAAGTGGAATGAGTATTTTGTTTACTGGAAACTTGTGATTCCAACGGCAACATTTATTCTCCTGTTTCTGCTCTTCAGAGCAAGCAATTACACGACACTGGGAGGGGGGCTCAATCCCATAGGAACTCCGTTCATATTCACTGCCATCCCAAGTGCAGGAATAATATTCTCTTACCTTGGTTTCAGGCAGGCTCTTGAATTCAGTGGCGAGGCAAAGAACCCACAGAAGGATGTTCCCCGGGCACTCATTCTCTCGGTAATTATAGGAATGATAATTTACACGCTCCTGCAGATTGCATATACAGGTGCCATAAGGGCAAGTATATCTGACCTTAACCCATTCTCATGGGGTGCACTGGCCACACAGGCATCTGCATACTCCTCATCTCCAATATATACAGTTTTCATAAATGCTGATATTGCAGGATTTGGAGCATGGGCTGAAATTCTTCTCATTGATGCTGTCATATCTCCATCAGGAACCGGTTGGGTCTATCTTGGCACATCTACAAGAGTACTATATGGTCTTTCTACGGATGGATATTATCCATCATCACTCATGTCGGTAAATAAAAAAACAGGCATTCCACTTTTCCCTCTGATTCTCTCTGTGGTTGTTGGGAGCATATTCATTGCTCCATTCCCATCATGGTACATCCTTGTTGGTTTTATCTCATCAGCAACAGTCTTCACATACATAATGGGTGGAGTGAGTCTCAGGGTGTTGAGGAAGACAGCTAAAAATGTGGAGAGGCCTTTCAGATTATCTTTCAGCAGATACATCGCGCCCATAGCATTCATCAGCGCCTCCCTCATAGTTTACTGGTCAGGTTACATCACACTCACAATTCTGATGTTCATCATACTTTTTGGCCTTCCTGTTTATATAATATATTATGGGATGAAGAGCTTCAGTCTAGATTCCATAAAAGCATACGCAACAGGTGTAGCCTACTGGATAGTTATGGGAATAACCTTTTACTTCTTCTATGTCGATGTCATCGTACCTGCAGCAGCAAATCTTGGAAACGGCATTCAGGCACCTGGATCTGTTTTTAACTATTTCTCCATACTATATCCAATAGTGGTAATGGCAACTCTGATTGTTACACTGCTCATATATGTCTGGGTTCCTGATGACAGAAAAAAGGAGATTAAATCTGGCTTCTGGCTCATACTTTACATTCTGTTCATGCTATTCATGTCCTATATGGGTGCATTTGGTCCCTATGTTACACCACTGGCTGGAAGCGCTTTCCCCATTTCTCCTGTAATTGCATTCCCATACGATACGTTCCTTGTAATCGTGGTCTCCATTCTCTTCTTCTACTTCGCAGTTAGTTCAGGATATGACGAGGAAGATGTGCAGGCGATTCTTGCTGAGCAGGGAGTGCCACTGAAGGAGTTTTAAACAAAACACCTATTTTTTAAAAATTATATGTAAATAAGCTTCCTTTTTTTCATTGTTCATAATTCTTATATACCACGTTAACATACTGTGAATTACGCACAAGCCTGAAAAGAAACCAATCAAGGCGTATATGGTGAATGAGTGTTTACTCAAAATGATCCATTGATTCATGATTGGTAAAAGATGTGGCTGTAAGTGGCTTTACAGCTGAAATGAGAGATTAATGGTGCAATTTGTGGCTCGCCAATTTCTAAATATAAATTTGTCCGGTATCGGATTAACTCCGGTTGATCCTGCCGGCGGCTACTGCTATCAGGTTTCGACTAAGCCATGCGAGTCAAAGGGTCGTAAGACACTGGCGTACTGCTCAGTAACACGCGGACAATCTACCCCCAGGTGGGGGATAACCTCGGGAAACTGAGGCTAATACCCCATAGTTGCCATATGCTGGAATGCTTTGGCGATGAAAGATTTTTTGCCTGAGGATGAGTCTGTGGCCTATCAGGTAGTATGTGGTGTAAAGGACCACATAGCCTAAGACGGGTACGGGCCTTGAAA
>JAKADM010000003.1 GCA_021820525.1 Thermoplasmata archaeon | reverse complement strand
GAATATGTTGTTCCTGTAATCGGTCCAGAATAGGATAAATTGGTTATGTTCACATACCACGCTGATCCTGATGGCAAACCTGTTTCTGTGAATGTAACTGTGTATGTGACCTTTGAGAATGTAACCGATTCTGAAACTGAAGCACCGTTAACTGTAAATGAACCTGAATATGGTGCTGGAAAATAGATCTTGTCAGATGTTGATACTGTGTATGTGTATGAGCCATTGACAAGTGAGAATGAATAGGATGATCCTGTAATTGCACCTGATTTCATTCCATTGCTCAAATTCACATACCAAGTTGTTCCTGATGGGAGACCTGTTTCAGTGAATTCAACATTATATGTTTTTGAAAAAACAATATTCACGGTTATATTACTTCCATTAACTGTGAAAGATCCACCATGTGCACCATATTCTCCATTTGTGGATGATACTGAATATGTATATGTGCCGTTGATTAAGAACTGTACAATTTCTTCACTTGCAGTATTGTAAAGAACCCACCCGTTTGATAAATTAACATACCAATCTCCAGATGGGAGACCTGATTGTATAAACGTAACAGAATATTCCACAATTACAAAGGCTATCTGTTGAGTCACTGCCTGGCCATCAACGCTTAAGGTTTCAGAGAATTCTGGTATTCTTTGGGATGAAACAGGCTTGTAGGTCTTGTTAGATGTTGATATGATAACCTTATATGTTCCATTGGCCAGATTCAATGAATATGTTGTTCCTGTAATCGGTCCAGAATAGGATAAATTGGTTATGTTCACATACCACGCTGATCCTGATGGCAAACCTGTTTCTGTGAATGTAACTGTGTATGTGACCTTTGAGAATGTAACCGTCTCTGAAACAGAGGCCCCATTAACTGGGAATGAACCTGAATATGCTGCTGGAGCATATGTCCTGTCAGATGTTGATACTGTGTATGTGTATGATCCATTTGTCATGGAAAATGAATAGGATGATCCTGTGATTTCTCCTGATTTCATTTCATTGCTCAGATTCACATACCATGCTGTACCTGATGGCAAACCTGTTTCTGTGAATGTGACCTTGTATGCCATTGAAAACTGTACTGATATTGAGATCGATGAACCACTTACAGTAAATGAACCGAAACCAGAAGGAGCATACATATTGTCTGTTGTGGAAAGGGAATAAGAATATGAGTCGTCGATTATACTGAAGTTGTAAGATTGAGTTGTCAGTGGACCTGAATCAATGCCGTTGCTCAAATTCACATACCATGTTGTTCCCGATGGAAGTCCAGATTCTGTGAATTCAACATTATATCTTTTTGAAAAAACAACATTCACAGTTATATTCTTCCCATTAACGGTAAATGATCCACCGTTTGCCCCATATGCTTGATTATTGGTTGATACTGTATATGTATACGTACCATTGGCGAAAGATGAAGACATTCCTTCATTATATGGATTGTTTAACTCCGCTCCATTGGACACATAAATACACCACTGTCCCGATGGAAGACCTGATTGTGTAAAATTAACAAAATATGTCACAGTTGAAAAGGTTGTTACTTGAGCCACTGCATGGTCATTAATTCTCAAATTAGGATCGGCTAAATTAACATCCTTAACCCCATTCAAATTGTCAGGTTGTATAATAACAAAATAAGAACATGCTATTCCAATTACCAGAAATAAAGAAATTATCTTTATAGCACTGGTTTTGTTTAGAAATGAATTTCCCATCAAGCCGGCATTCAAAGTAAATTATAAAAGTTTGTGTCAAATATAGAATAGCCAAAAACTTGGGCTATTATCTTGGATAAATTCAAGTTTATAAAAATTCTCAAAAATGAAGATCTTAAATCCTAAAAATTCTATGAACCTGAACTGGATTTGAATTAAAAAGTCTTAAATTTTAATTACAGCCATATTGAAAATGGAAATAATCAAGTTTTCTGACACATAAATAAAATAGATTTAAGATCAGATGATTGATTTTGAAAAATCTGGCATAGTATTGGCCCATGATTGAATTTAACATGTTTTAATAGATTTTCAATATTCTGGAATAACTATGGAAGTTATGAGTTGTTTGAAGCGAAATCCTCTCACATATAACTTGTAAAATTCCCTTGAAGAAGGATTCATGAATGTTTCAGCCTTCCAAATAAGGATATATTAAGGTACAATTTTTTAGCCATGATCCAGATCCACCTTTACTTATGAGGTGTTCAAAAATATATGAAGAATCTTTCAAAAAGTTAAATATGAACATGCAATTAATATGAGATGCTTGGGGAATGGGTTAGATGGTATATGAACATAATTCAGCCCATATTAACAAGAGGTGAAATAAATGAATGTAGATCCGAATATCACGAAGTATTTGATAAAGGTAAAAATAACTGCGGATGGGGTGGTTGAAAAACCAGACGTTGTGGGTGCCATATTTGGTCAGACCGAGGGGCTTCTTGGTGAAGAACTCGATCTGAGGGACCTTCAAAAGAGCGGTAAAATAGGCAGAATAGAGGTTGACATAGATAGCAAGAAAGGAAGAACAGAAGGAACGGTTTTAATACCATCCGGACTGGATCAGGTTGAATCTTCAATTCTGGCCGCATCTCTGGAAACCATAGACAGAATAGGCCCGTGCAAGGCAAAGGTCGATGTGGAAGACATAGAGGATGTCAGGCAGGAGAAAAGAAAAAAGGTAATAGAGAGGGCTGAACAGCTCTACAAAAGAATGTCAGAATCCGGAAAAACCGTGAGTGAGAGCATAATTGCCTCGGTAAGGGAAGAGGTGGAAAGGGGAGAAATAATCTCCTATGGAGAAGATAAACTTCCTGCTGGCCCCGCCATAAAAGATTCTGATGCAGTCATAGTTGTGGAAGGAAGAAACGATGTTTTGAATCTTCTCAAATACGGTATAAAAAATACCATAGCTGTACAGGGAACAAACATTCCGAAAACAGTGCAGAAACTTTCCAAGGAAAGGACAACGACGGTCTTTCTTGATGGTGACAGGGGAGGAGATCTCATATTAAAGGAGATGCTCCAGGTTGCAGAAGTTGACTTTGTAGCAAGGGCTCCCCCCGGAACTGAAGTTGAGGAACTTACGTACAAGCAGATTGTGAAGGCACTGAGGTACAAGACACCGACCGAGCAGTACCTTGCAATGAGGGGAATGAACGAAGATCTCAAGAACTATCAGGAGAGAACTGACAAATCTACAGAAAAGGAAAAACACGAAAATACAAAGGAGGAAAGCCAGGATAGCCATGAGAAAAAGGAGCCTCAGGAGCATCACAGGGAACATGGCCATGGAAAGGAGGAGAATGAAGAGCATAAGGAGCATTCAAATCAGAGAAGGGAAAACAGAAAGGAGCCTGAAAACCATGAGGTTCAGAACGAGGAAAAACACGAAAAGGCTCCTGAGGAAAAGAAGGAGGAGCCTCCACTTAATACAGAGAGGCCATTTTCACTTGAAGACCCTGAGAGTGTAAGAAGGAAATTAAACTACCTTTCCAATTCAAAGGAGACTGAGATATTTAATGAAAAGGGCGAGGCGGAAGGTTCCTTTCCACTTGCAGAAGCTCCTGAAAAGATTGAGGCGCTTGAAAAAGTCTCATGCATAATTACAGGTGGAGTGATATCCCAGAGGCTTGTGGATATAGCCCACAAAAAGGGTGCAAGCGTGATATATGGAATTAAGAAGGGAAATATTACCAAAAAGCCTGAAGACATGAGAATTGTACCACTTGAAGAGGCGTAGAAATTGAAGTTTGAAAATGTAGAAAGTACTCTTGATGTTAAAATACCGTCTGATCCCCTTGAGAGGGTAATCGGGCAGGACGAAGCAGTGAGGATTGCCAAGGTAGCGGCAAAGCAAAGAAGAAACCTTCTTCTTGTTGGCCCTCCTGGAGTTGGAAAGTCCATGATAGGCCAGGCGCTCTCCTTTTTAATACCAAAGCCCGAACACGAGGTGAGGGTTATACATAATCCAAGATACCCCGAAAGGCCCTTTGTGGAGATTAAGAGCAGAGCTCAGGTTGAGCAGGAGGAGGAGGACATGAATGCTGCAGAGGGGTATCTGGTTAAGCCGGAGGATGTGCCGCCAGATGTGGCCGAACGCCTCGGGTATAGATGCACAAAGTGCGGATTCATATCCATATACACTGAAACGACCTGCCCCAGATGCGGCCAGGCAAAGGTACAGAACGTTAACCAGGGGCCGTTTGGTGATATGTTTAATGTCCTCGGCCAGGCCCTGGGCGTTCAGAATAACCAGGAAAGGGTAACTACCACAAGGAAGTATGGAGAAAAGGAAGAAGTAATAGAATACGAAAGGGCAAATGAGATGATCAGGGTTCTTGACGAAAGGACTCTTGAAAGGAAGAGAAAAATGGATAGAAAGAGCCCAAGCAAGGTCATTGTTCCCATAAATAGAAATACATTTATTCTTGCCACAGGGGCAAGTGAGACTGAACTTCTGGGAGATGTCAGGCATGATCCCTATGGTGGCCATCCCCAGCTGGGAACAAGCCCCTATGAAAGAGTAATAGCTGGTTCAATCCACGAGGCCCATGAAGGTGTGCTTTTTATTGATGAGATCACCCACCTTGGGGAACTTCAGAGATCCATACTTACTGCGATGCAGGAGAAAAAGTTCCCAATCACAGGAAGAAATCCACAGAGTGCAGGGGCCAGCGTAAGGGTTGATAATGTACCGACAGATTTCATACTTGTGGCAGCCTGCAACATTCAGGATCTTCAGCAAATATTGAGCCCGCTGAGATCAAGGATTTCAGGAAATGGGTATGAAGTTCTGATGGAAGTTACAATGCCATATAACGAAAAGAATGCGTACAGGTATCTTCAGTTCATATCCCAGGAGATAAACAGTGATGGAAAAATTCCCCATATGACCGTGGAGGGTGCGTCGCTCATAATCGAAGAGGGAAAAAGAAGGGCCATGATAGTTGATGGAAAGGAAAATGCCCTTACCCTCAGACTCAGAGAGCTGGGTGGACTCGTGAGGGCTGCCGGCGATATTGCAGTATCCCTTAACCATGACCTTATTGAAAAGGAGGATGTCATAGAGGCGCTGAAAATATACATGCCTGTTGAGGAAAAGATAGCAAAGGTTTACGGCAATATGGGCAATGCCATTTCAAGTGAGGCTACGGCATCCCAGAAGATGTCAGGTTATTATGGCGGATCGTCCTTTCCCTATGCAGACGGCTACAGATGATGATTTCTAAAAACATTATTATACACTTTTCAATTTAACTAAGCATGTTCAGGAAGAAACTGGATGCCTTGGAAATACCATTAAAATATCCATCTGAGCCCAAGTGTCCTGTTGTGCTTTTGCTAGACAGTTCAGGCTCAATGGAGGGAGAACCGTCTGAAGATCTGAAGAAAGGGCTGAGAAAGTTTCTAAAGGATATGAGAAAGGACGACCTTGCAAGGAAGAGGGTTGAAGTTAGCGTAATCTCATTCAACGATAACGTAAGGCAGATTGTTCCATTTTCCACTGTAGATGCAATTAATGACGATAAAATAGTTCTTGATCCTAAGGGGAAGACCGCAATGGGCGAGGCCATACTGATGGCAATTTCAAAAATTGAAGAGAGAAAGATGGATTATAGCAAAAATGGCATCCAGTATTTCAGGCCCTGGATATGGCTTATGACAGACGGATCTCCCACCGATATGCATCCTGAGGGAAATGACCAGATGAAAACGGAATGGAAGGTTGTACTGGATAAGGTGCACGAAGGTGTAAAGAATGGAAAATTCCTGTTCTTTGCAGTTGGCATTGACGACGCAGATATGGATATATTAAGTGCTATTTCTGTTGAACCGCCAATCAGAATGGAGCAGCAAAAGTTCAGTGAAATGTTTGACTGGCTCAGCAAGAGCATTGCCTCCACATCCAGGAGCAGTACTGCCGAGCAGATCAAACTTGATCCCACAGATTCATGGGGAAAGAGAGTTAAAAAATGAAAAATTTCTTTGCAGCAGGTGCAAGTGTCAGGGGTGCGTCCCATATATCATCCAATAAGGAGTGCGAAGATTATATTGATTTTTCCATAAATGACAACTGCTGCATACTGGCCGTGGCAGATGGTGCAGGCAGTGCGGAAAGGGGTGGGGCCGGTGCCAGAGTGGCAGTCAGGTCCGTGATGGAATATATGCGTGAAAGGAAATATCCCGAAAGAGTAAACCTGAAAAATATGGTGGAATATGCAAGAAACAGCCTTGCCCATTTCGCCATTCTTGATGGCTATGACTTTAAGGATTATGCCACCACACTCATTGTGATCATATCATACGGAGATAGAATAAGGCTGATTCAGATAGGGGATGGAGGGGTTGTGGGAAGAAGAAAGGGTAAATTCCAGATGATATCTGAGCCCATGAATACGGAATATGCAAATGAAACTGTGTTTCTGACCTCATCCTCATATATGAAATTTCTCAGGACAGGAACATTCAGGAATTTTGATCTCATATTTGCCTTTACTGACGGTATACAGAATGGAGTGCTTGAAAGGAAAAATGGAATTTATTCACCCTTTGTGGGTTTTTTTGAGGCCATGGAATCCTTTGCAGTTGAGGAAAGCTCTTCCCTTGATGGTTCCAGAGAAATAGAGGAGATGCTTGACAGCCAGCGCTTCAGAAATATTTCATCCGATGACAAGACCTTTGGTTTAATCCACTACAGGGGTGAAATATGATGGAGGGTAAGAGGCTCAGGTTATCAAAGATTGACATTCATGGTAGAAATGTATCCTATTTCATAAGGCTCGGAGAAAGAACTCATACGGGAGGAGAGGGTGAAATATACAGCGTTGAAGGAGAGCCGGAAATCCTTGGAAAGATATACAGTGATGTTTCGTTCCAGAATCCTGGCATAAGAAAATTCAAAATGGAAAAGATCAGAAAGATGATGCTTAAACCCCCTGAGAGGAGAGATGGCCTTGCATGGCCTGAAGCCCTGCTCTTTGATGGCCACGAAAGCCCAGAGAATTTTGTTGGTTTTACCATGAGGAGATTCAGCAACATGGAGATGCTTGAAAACGTATATACAACTGAGACAAGATTTGAACTTCTTGAAAACATTCAGTGGGAAAATCTCAGAAGATGGAGCAGCCTTTTCATGATTGCACTGAACCTCAGCATAATAATGGAAGACATATGCAGGAAAGGTTATATCATTGCGGATCTGAGCCCTGCAAATATACTTGTGGATCCGGATATGAGAGTTGCACTGATAGATTGCGATTCTTTCATAATAAGAGGAGAGAACGAATACGGCAGGATAGTTGGAAATCCTGAATACACGGCACCTGAAAGGCTTAAGATTAAAAAGATGGGGAATACGGATGAGGCCTCATGGAGGTTTTCCTTTGCCGTACTCATATTCAGAATTCTCATGCTTGGATACCATCCCTTCAGGGGCATATATCCCCATAATCCAGAATACACTGAAACGGAGAATATAATAAATGGGAATACACCCTATTTTGGCGGAAGCGGATCAAGACAGTACGGATCCCCAGCAGAATCGGCCATTCCAGAACCTCTCAAAACACTGTTTGTGAGAGCTTTCATATATGGAGTAAAAAGTCCCATGATACGACCTGATTTTACAGAATGGAGAAAGAACCTTCAATATGTTTATGAATTGAGGCATGAAAAGTTTTACATATGCGGCAAATCGCCCAATCACATATTTTATGAAAACTCCCTCAATATATGCCCATGGTGCAGGATAGAGGAGGAATGGGGTTCGGGTGATCCTTTCCCGCCTGCCGAGGGCATTAATATAATTAAAAATGGTTTATGATTCATATTTAAACTCATGTTTATGTGCAAAATTTACACTTTATACCGGTGGTTAATAAAGTTAATAATATCATGATTCAGGTGAAAAAATGCCAATAGCATTAGGTCAAAAAGCTCCAGATTTTACAGTAAACACCACGAAAGGCCCCATATCACTTTCCTCATACAAGGGAAAGTGGGTACTTCTGTTTTCACACCCTGCTGATTTTACCCCGGTGTGCACAACAGAGTTTCTCGGTTTCACAGAAAGGTATGCTGATTTCCAGAAACTTGATGTGAGCCTCATAGGCCTTAGTATAGACAGCATATATTCCCACATTGCATGGATGAGGGACATTAAGGAAAAATATGGTGTGGAGATTCCATTCCCCATAATTGCAGATATAAACAAGGAGGTTGCATCTGAGTTTAATGTGATCAATCCTGATGACGGCCTCACAGTGAGAGGAGTCTTCATAATTGATCCAAACCAGAAAGTAAGGTGGATTGCCTACTATCCAGCAGAAGTGGGAAGAAATGTGAATGAAATAATAAGGGTCATAAAGGCACTGAAGTTTAACTGGGACAGGAAGCTTGCCACACCAGTGAACTGGCAGGAAGGGGAGCCCGGAGTAATGGGAGCACCAGCCACTCTGGAAGAGAGTTATAACAGAGAGAAGGATGGTGCCGAGAGATGGTACCTTAAAAGAGTGAAGTAAAATCATGACTGAGTGCGCCATGTTCAACATGACCCTCAGTGGGGGCCATCCCTCAACCATATGTGTTGAGATATCAAAATTTCCTCAATCCCTGTCATTTTTGAAAGATATGCTTTCCTCTGAATACATAGATGAATATATGGAAGATTTTATAAGAGATTTTGCCAGAACCGATGAAATAATGCCAGATGACAGGACCTTAGGCTTTGTTGTCATAAACATACCAAGGAAAAGAATGACATTTGCTTTTAGCAGAATAGATGAAAAACTCAAAAACAGAATAAGAGAGGTCTCTTCTGATTTCGGAAAAATAGGATATGAAGTGGAGCTTGATATGGAATAGAATTTATGAACTGATATTCGAAGAATAACATTTATTGTTGACTCAATTAATAAATAAAGAAATTTTGTGGACGGTATTTCAGCCCCGATGTTTTAAAATTGATTTTTTAATGGTTTACCTCCTTTTTCTATAGAGTACATACATCAGGGCAACCAAAACTGCGAAGATTATGGGAAGAATTATGAGAATGATCTCAACATACTGTGGTGAATTTTTCTCCATGAATACTATTTTTACCGTTACATTTGTTCCATTCACACTTACGCTTCCGGAGCTGTTATAGATGTATGAAGATGCAAATACCCTGTATGTGTATGTCCCATTTGGGAGCCTGCCCCAATAGAGTGTTCCTGAGTTTGAAGAAACATTCTTCGATAACATGGAAATATACCATTCCTGCCCCTTAAGTAAGCCTGTTTCCTTGAAATAAATACCGTATTCAGTGATATTGAAAACTATGGAAATATTCTGTGACCTGCCTGCAACGGTGAATGAATCCACATAATGGGGATGATATTGCTTTTCATTTGAGGCAACAGTGTATGTATATGAACCATTCTTAAGATGGAAAGTTGTTGAATCTGTTCCTATCTGTCCTGAATCTATTCCACCTGATATGTTCACATACCAGAGTGCATTATTTTTAAGGCCACTTTCCTTAAAAATGACAATATAGGATCTGGAAAAGTTAAGCTGTACTGTAATATTTCTTCCATTTACTGTAAATGATCCGTTTGCCATCATGGATGGGCTTCCAGAGGAATAGGCAACATAAGTGTATGTTCCATTGGTGAGAGAAAGATTGAGACATCTCGTTTTGGAAACGTTTCCATTTTTAATCCCCGTAACATTTAAACTCCATTCCGTACCTGCCTTCAGGTTATTTTCAACAAACCTGACCTTATATGTATATGGAATGAATTCAATGCCCACATAGAGATTTTTCCCATTTACAGTGAATGTTTTGTTGTATTCGGGAACATACTCTTTATTTTCAGTTGAAACACTGAAATTATATGACCCATTTTGAAGATTGGCTGTAAAAAGTGATGATTGGATTGGCCCTGAATTCCCTGCATTGCTTATATTCACATACCATATGGATCCTGCAGGCAGGCCATTCTCACTGAAGTTTATATCAAATAAAACGGGCACAAAGTCCACCACTATTGTTTCAGAAGATCCGGAAACAGTAAACCCGGATATGTTTGCCTTCAAATTCTTATCCATGGATGATGCCGTGTAATTATAGGTTCCGTTCAGAAGGTTCAATTGCAATGTTGATGAATTTCCAGAAATATTCTGCCCATCACTTAAATTTACATACCACTCTGTTCCTGACGGGAGGTGGTTCTCTGCAAATGTGACTGAAGAGAGGTAGGGTAAGAAAACAACCAGTTCCTGAAGAGGCATTCCTGAGACGGTTATGCTATTATTATATTCAGCCTGGTAAAGTTTTCCCTGTGAGGATATTTGAATATTGTACGTCCCATTCTGCAGGTATATGGAAAACTCCCCTCCCCTTATGGGCCCTGATTGTATGGAAGAACTTATGTTAACATACCACGGTATGTTTGATGGCATGGAAGTTTGTTTAAATGTGACCAGGTAACCCTGTCCCTCGTATATCAAAACACCCTGTTCAGTGGATGAAGAATTTAAAACAATGCCATAGTTTCCTGTGGATTGTTCCTCATACTGTATATTTTTTGATGTTTCTCCTGTCTGATCTATTGTTCTGTTGAAAGTTTTTGTAATTCCCTTTTCATAGTTTGACCCCCCGAGAGGTTCAAGCAAAAATTTCAACGTGCCCGATGTTGTGCCTGAAAAATTCCCTATTCCCGTAGAGGGCCCTCCAACCAGGCCTATCTGTGGGTCCAGGCCTCCATTGTATGGATTGCCAGGATATGGGCCGTTCTGGTATTCTGTGCCGTTCCATTCATAGGAATAGTTGTATGAACCAATTATATAACGGGCACCTGGAACTGGAAGGTATATTGTTTGATTATTCACAGTGAATTTTATCTGCTGGCCAAGGAGTGATGTGTAATTTGCAAGGGAAGTTGTTATCTGGAAATCATGGGGGAACTTTATAACCTTTCCCGCAGGAAAGTTGTATGAATATACGCTGCATGATGGATACATTCCATAAAATGGATATATTTTCCACCCGGTGTAATTTACCATCCATCCAGTTGAAGCCGACCCGTTGATATATATGACATTCTGGATCCAGTATATGGGTGCCCCCAGGGAATTTGCCAGAAACATGTTCTGCTGGATTGAGGCATTGTAAAATTTATTAATAGTGTACTTACCAGATGTGGAATTGTAAAGATAGGATGTTACATTCAAAGCTGAAATGTTCATATATGCCTTCACACCACCAAGAGCATAGCTTTTCATTGCAAAACTTCTGTTCAGGATCAGGGACGTAAAATTGTAATCGTTAATTGACCCCCAGCCAGTGACCAGGTTGTACCCATAACTGGCCCTGTATAGATAATTATTCCCTGTGTTCACATTGTATACAACCTGTTCTGGCAATGATGAATTGTATGCTCCGAAATCATCGCTGCCTGTGTTCTTTCCGGAATAACTGCCATATAACTGCATATTGGCCAGTTTGAAAAGCAGAGGATTGAGAAAACCCACGTTGGAACCATTGTAATATTTTAGAACAGCATCCATTTCTGCCACAAGTCCAGCCGTCACTGGGGATGCAATGCTTGTGCCCCAGAAAACATAATTCCCCGATGATCCATTGATTGATATTAAAACGAGGGTATTATTGGCGATGGCTGCAATATCGGGAATTCCCAGGCCCCTACCACCTATTACTGCGTTTGCCTCTGTGGTGTTTTCCCATACCGGTTCTGTAAGGTTCGTGCATATGCCTCCTGCACTGCCTGCCGGGCCACTATCTGCAGTGTCCTTGGAGGATATATTCCATGCTATTTGATCCTTAATTGCCAGATTGCTTTTAAGTGTCAGTGTGGTGCCACCTACAGAGGTAACACCAAAGTCGTTGAAACTGCACATGGCAGGGAATGAGTTTACGGTACCAACATACTTTGAACTGCTTGGATTATCACCTGAATCACCGCTGCTTGCAAGTACTGTAATTCCTCTGGCCTGAGCTTCTTCAAGATACTGACGCATTGAACTATTTGTAATTGCGTTTGAGCCCCATGAATTTGTTATGACAGATACGTTTTTAAGATTGCTTGCCGAGGAATTGGGATTTAGAATGAAGGCAAAATCCTCCAGTAGATAGGAAAGAGTGCTCCCCGGACTGTAAACATTGTATATTGATGCCCCAGGTGCCAGGCTGCCAGCCATTTCCAGATCAAGTGTGTTCTCCTCATTTGCCCCCGTCTTATCATATTGGGCAGATGGTCCAGGATAGGGTGCCCCGTTCAACGGAACCCCGTATATATGGGGATGGGGCTCATAGGATGGGAGAGTGTTGTTAAAATAATCGCACACATTTGACTTGATAAAGGGTGCCACATTCTGTCCCGATGAATTTTGACCTGACCAAAGTATGGTGGCAATGACCTCATGAGTTGGATAGGTTATATTTAGAAGGCCTGTTTCATCATAAGCCTTCTGAAGGTCTGCTCCATATATGTACTGTACGGCACCGTTTGTTATTGGCTGGATATACCCATTTCCAGCCCCTGTTGTGGCATGATATGAAAATAATTTAAAACCCATGTTCATGGATATATTTAATGGACTGTCTGTAAGCCCTGAGATCTCAGAAACATATTTTCCAATGTATAATGGAAGTTCCGGGGACGACCCTGCATAATAAATGTTTGAATCTGATGCACCTCTTACAAAGGATGTGTTAAGTGCTTCACCCACAGAGGATGAGTTTCCCTGAAGTAGAATGGATATCCTGTCTTCGTACTGTTTTACCCTTATGCCACTGAATGAAGAGAAATAGGAGAGGGCGTTTTCATATACTGTTTTATTTACAGAGAACATTGATGCGAACTGGCTCACTGTGAGATATTCATGGTATTGAGGGCTATGGGGATTTGAAATATTTTCCAGCATATTATTTAGCCTTGACTGGTTTTGGAAGCTAAATGAAACCATTACGCTTACATTCCCGCTGTACATTATATTATTATTACCTATAACTGAACCTGAGGCGTATGGCACATGAACATATCCAGAATCAAGAGTGCTTGATTTCAATGCAACTGCGCCTGATACTGCCGGGACACTACCAGTAGTGCCATTTTGTTGTGGAATAATGTAAAATGTGGAAAGAAGGAAAAGGGATACAACAAAAATTGCAAAAATCTTGATAACCGTGAATTTTTTAACATTGATAGATAGCATCGACCCTTGCATGTTCCGCTTTTATTAAAAATCTTTCTTATTGATTTTATTCGATCTTTTCCAAATTTAATAAGAGATTAATATTATATAGATGTGCATTATTTCAGTTTATGGAAGGAGAAGAAATAATTGTTGTTTCAACAAACTACATTTCAGGATATAGAATAACAAAGGTTTTTGGAACCATATGGGGAATAACAGTAAGGAGCAGAGGTATTGGAGGCAATATGATGGCAGGATTGAGGGCACTGAAGGGTGGAGAAATAAAGGAGTATATACAGCTTCTTAACGATGCGAGGAATACGGCCCTTCAGAGACTCAAGGAAGAGGCAAAGACAATAGGAGCCAATGCAGTTATTGATGTTAAATTTGATTCCTCAGACTTTGCCCAGATAATGACTGAAATCGTTGCCTACGGTACTGCGGTTGTGGTGGAACCTGTTGGAGAAAAGACAGAACCTGTAAGCCTCTCCTGATCAATTACAGGTGAGGTTAAAGTTATAAATAATACTCTTTGATATACATTTATGATAGATTCATTATGGGAATGGCTTATAGTAGGTGTGGTCATTCTTGTTTTATTCGGCAGCGCCAAGAAGATACCTGATTTTGCCAGAAACCTTGGAAGAGCAACTGGAGAATTCAAAAAGGGACAGGCTGAAATCCAGGAAGAGATCAGAAAGACAATGTCCGGTGAAGGCATAAAGGCAGAAGATTCAAAGGTAACGGACGAACAGACCCTGAACCTTGCAAAAAGCATGGGAATACAGACAGATAACAGAAGCATTGCTGATATAAAGAAGGACCTGGCTGAAAAGCTTAAAAGTGATAACTGATGGAAGATGGCCCTTTTAAGGTCATTCTGGATAATATAGAAGATTTAAGATTGCTTGTAATCCGATCAGGTATTCCTCTGCTGTTTTTTTTTGTAATTTTTTTAATGTTTGAGGCCAGAGAAATAACAATCTTTGGCAAAAACATCCCACTCATATACCCCGATCCCTATGATAACATGGGAGCACAATTTTTAAAGGTTCTCATAGACCATGTCATAACGGAAAAGTTCCAGCTCCTTGCAATAAAACCAACCGATGGGGTTGTGGCAGATTTCTATGCATGCCTTTTCCTTTCCCTTTTAGTAACATCTCCTAACTTTTACTTTCAGCTATCAAGGTTCATAGGCCCTGCATTGAAGACAAACGAAAAGGAAATGCTCAGAGTAACCCTTATTCCCGCCCTTGTCCTCTTTTTAATAGGAGCATTCATAGGAATATATTTTGTTGCCCCTCTGGTTTTCCAGATACTTTACCAGTTTGATATAGGTGTTGGTGCCCAGCCCACAATGAGTATAACAAGCTTTGTTTCATTTTTCCTCATATATGTGGTTGCCTTTGGCCTATCCTTTGAAACTCCTGTGATAATGGTCGGCCTGACATCCATGGGAGTTGTAAATGCAAAGTACTGGCAGGACAACTGGAGATATGCCGTTGTCGCAGCACTCATATTTGGTGTTATATTTTCTCCCGGAGTTACGGGAGTTACAATGATGCTTCTTGCCATACCCATCATAATACTGTATTTCGTTGGCATATACGCATCAAAGAGAATCCAGAAAAAGAAAGATTTAAGAGATGCCCTTCAGAGAAAAGATTCAAAGATTTGATTTTCTATAGGATTCAAGGGCTTTTAAATTTATCTTTGATGTGTCCATGTGCTGTATATACTTTAAATGATTCCTTATTCTTGCGAGATCTATTGAATCCGACTCCTTTCCACTGATAAATGTCTGGTTATTGAGTTTATTCATCACATCAATGGCTTCCTCATAACTTCCCTTTGCCGTGATTATATTTGATTCTAATCCCTCATCTGCATGTATAATTGTTCCAGACAGGATTCTCGCAAAGAGCCTTTCACCCAGAATTTCCCTGAACGTAAATGGATCCACAAAAATTGGTGGAAGGCCAAAGGATGCGTCAGGATAGGCAATATCGCATGTATCTGAGCATACAAAGGCATCACAGATAAGGGCCAGTTCCAGTGCGGCCCCCCATACATGGCCTTTTCCATACAATACGACCGGTGCATTATGATTTCTTATGAGCTGCATGACTGCAGTGCCAAGAGAGACAAAATTTTGAACAAATTCATTATCCCTCACAAGCTTGCAGGAACAATCGTAGCCCTGGGAGAAATAATCTCCATCAGAACTTATGATGACAGGGATTCCTGAACCTGAAATTTCTGAAAATTTTTGAAGCATCAATTGTAGTATTTCCACATCTATGGAAAATTCTGGAGGATTGTGAAGAACAATGCTGTAATGGCCATCCTCCATATTAAAATGTAATTTCTCTTTCAGTACATCGTCAGGTTGTATCTGAGATCTACCTCCTCGTAACTCTTTCTGTCCTTAATTCCAAGAACCTCAGACACGTGTGTCATGACATCTTCATAGGGTGACTTCTGTCCATTCTCAATGAAAGGATATTCCCTTCCAATTATGAGCCGGCCAGCCTTTTCAGAAAAGAAAAACTGTTCACCCACCTTCTTGAAAAGATGGATCTCCTCTGCCATTTTTTCCGGTTCAGTTATCTTTGAGAGTTCTTCAACATTCATAGATCATCACACCTCTTGCCGTCGAAGGATGGCCATCTTACATTGTACCTGTCAAGGCAGTAGTCGAGGATATATATGAAACTGTCCACAAATGCCTCATAATCATCCTCACCGTAAATTCTCATTTTCAGCATTTTATCTTTGAGTTCTTTTGTGCCCTTCTTTCCCTCAAGTACCAGCATCATGTCATTAAGTATGGACGTATGTTCTTTGAAGATCTCCTTCTTTGTTATGTTGTATGCCCTTTCATATTTCTTCATGTTTTTCTGGATTAACTTCGCAGCATCATCTATTTCCCCTGAGAGGATTGCTGATCTGATCACTTCCAGATCGTATTGAGGATTCATCTTCCCATCACCCCCAATCCGTAAACTATGGAACTTAACTGCGGATAATAAAATATCACAAAGGAGAGGACTATGGTCAGTATTGCTGCAAGAACAAGTGGAAGCATGACCGGACTGCTGAGATTAAACTCATTGCTGTCATTCTTTCTAAACATCACCGTAATTACCCTCAAATAATAGAAGACAGAGATTGCACTGTTAAGTATACCAATCACTGCAAGCCACCAGAGGTTCCCACTGATCAATGAGAGAAACAGGTAGTACTTGGCGAAGAAGCCTGCAGTTGGCGGAATTCCAGCCAATGAGAGCATCAGGATTGAAAGGGAAACTGCAAAAAGAGGCGATTTTATGCCTATACCCTCCAGATCGTTAACCTCAACCTTATCCTTTCTGACTGCACCCACAGAGAGGAAAGAACCTCCTTTCATAAATATATAGACAAGCGAATAGTACATGGCAGCGAATATGGCCACGGTGAAGGCAAAGGTTGAAGATGACCCTGAAACAACGGCTATAACCAGAATTAGATACCCGGCCTGTGCTATGCTTGAATAGGCCAGCATTCTCTTAAGATTATTCTCAGAAAGCGCTGCAAAGTTGCCGTATGTCATGGTTATTATGGAAACTATGACGAAAAGATAGAATACGTCTGTGTAAAAGTGGCTGAAACCCACAAGGAATACTCTTAAAAGGATGAAAAAGGCGAGAACCTTCGTTCCCGATGAAAGATACGCAGATACAGGATTGGACGTACCGTCATAGGCATCCACCGCCCACTGCTGCATGGGCACCAGGGCAAGTTTAAAACCGAAGCCCACAAATAGCAATATGAGTGCGATCAACATGGGACCTTTTTCTGGAACCCCTGAAATAAGGTTGAATGTTCCAGTTGCCATGTAATAGTATGATGAACCCAGAACAATGAATCCTGTTGCTATAATGCCTGTGAAGAAATATTTGGCTGAAGCTTCCAGATTCCTTCTCGTCTTGCCGTATGCAGACAGGATATATGTTCCAACGCTGACGCCCTCAAATGCAATGAATATGAAGATAAGATTCATGCTGAACGCCGCAATTATCATTGCAACATTGACGAACAGGAATGTTGCAAAGAAAACTTCGGGGTTATCCCTGAGCGTTGTTCCGGCAGAAAATGCTACATATAAGGATGACACAATCATTATAAGTGCAAAATATAGGCCGAAATTGCTTATGAGAAATGCCCCACCATAGTATGAAACATAGGATGAGTCGAATCTGATGAGAAGAACCATTGATATGAGGAGAGAAATTATGGCTATTGAAGTGTATATCTTCCAGTCGTGGGTTCTCTTTCCCATAAGCAGCATCCCAAATGCAACAATGCCCAGGAATATTTCAGGGTACATTGCTGTGAGCTGTGGATTAATTAATATATTGTTCATCTAAAAAACCCCCTTGACATAAACAAGTATCATATGATAAAACAGGGATGGATATATTCCCAGAATCAGGATAATGATAAAGAGGAACGAAAGCACTGCGATTTCCATCATTGTGCCATCCTTAAGCTTTCCCAGATTTTCATTATACGGACCATTGAGAGATTTCTGGACAGTCCATACGTGATAGGAGGCGGTTATGATCATTCCAAAGATTATGAAGAATATTATGTATCCTATTACCTGGTATGATGCAAGCACGATGGATGCCTCCGCGATAAACCCTGCCAGACCAGGAAGACCCAGTGAGGCCATAATTCCTGCAAGGAAGAATGTTGAGATTATGGGCATTTCCCTGAAAAGTCCGGAAAGTGTAAGGTTGGACTGGCTTCCTGAAGTGTTCTTTATTATGTACAGGGATGAGAAAACCAGCCCCATTATGAGACCGTGGGCAAGTATCTGGAAGATACCTCCTGAAACTGCAAGATAGGCAATATATCCTGTGGATAAGATGCCTATACCCAGAGATATGCTTATGAATCCCATGGATGCAGCACTGGCATAGGCCATCATCCTCTTCATGTCTGTCTGGAACATTGCCACGAGGGCGAAATATACAAGGCTGAATATGCCCAATATGATTATTGCCCATGCTATGCCGCTTCCTATGACAGGTGCGATGGGAAGAAGGACAGCGAAGAAACCGTAACCTCCCATGAGTGAAATGGCACCGGCCAGAACTATGGATACGGGATAGGGGGCAGATGTGTATGCATCAGGCAGCCATGAGTGAAGAGGAAATGATGGCATCTTTACAAGGAATGAGAAGAAGAAGCCGAAAAGCAGGAAGTCTGTCCAGAAGGGCTGGGGTTCTGATATGTACTTTATTATGAAAGAACTGTCAAGAAGTTTTGACATATTCAATGTGAAAACATGGTTTGCGGTTCCGTAGAATGAGAAGAGAGTAAGTATGGAAAGAAGAAGGAAAACAGAACCTATCTGTGTATATACAAAGAATTTCAATGCGGCCTTTTCCTTTCCTGCGCCCCCATAAATGCTTATGAGCATGAACACAGGTATGATTATGGCCTCCCAGAATACATAGAAGAACAGGAAGTTTCTTGATATGAGGAGGCCATAAAGGCCAAGCTCAGTTGTTAGCATCAATCCGTAGAAACTTCTGTCGAATTTTTCCCTTCCGGATACAAATATGGCAATGAACATAATCACGGCTGAGAGAAATAGAAGCGCCATGGAAAGGGCGCTTACTCCCACAGTAAATGATATGCCTATGGATGTGTCTATGGCATAGGAATAGGAAGACATAAAGCCTCCATTATAGCCTGTAAACCTCAGAATTCCATAAACCATTGTAAGTATTAGAATGAGCAGGGATTCTAGTGTCGCAATCTTCCATGAACTTTCCTTAATTGCAAATGAAAGGATTGCAAAAAGAATCAATAGCAGAAATATGGCAATTATAAACATTTCAAAGACCTCCTGTTATTTCCAGTATTAGCATTATGACTGCAATTCCAATAATGAGGAATACGAAATAGTACTCCACAATTCCGTTCTGGATCCTTCTGAGCATTGAGCCAAATCCCATTGCACCGGAACCTGTTGCCTCAATATCTCTGGAAAAGCCCCTTTCCATTCTGGCAAATCCCGATGAGAGTGGCAGTATGGCCCTTTCTGCAATAACTCTTGTGAACAGGTAATCCAGATAGTATTTTGCCCTGAGAATTCTGTAAGCAATGTTTTTGGAAAGATCCATCTTCTTCCACATTCCGGTGCCATAAACACCTGCAATTACCAGTATTCCAATGACAACCATTGTGAGTGGGGTATATTTTACAATTAAGGGCACGGATACGTGGATTGTGTTGGGATGTATGAAGTTGTAAAAGGGATACTGCACTATGCCCAATGTAAGTGAAAGGAAAGCCAGGGCCATCAATGGAATCAGAGCGATTATGGGCGGATCCTTTGCCTCTTCTGCAAGTTTTGATCTTGGCTTTCCAAGGGCTACAAGATAGAACATCCTGAATGTATAAAGAGATGTCATCAATGCACCTATTACAAGGAATATCCAGGGCAGAACTGAATATATGTTTGCCCCGCTCCTAATATAATACATATAGGCTGCGTCGATGATGGTATCCTTTGAGAAATAGGCAGCAGTAGGGGGTATTGCTGCAAGTGTAATGGAACCTATAAACATGAGTGTAACAGTTACGGGCATTTTCTTCCACAGTCCGCCCATTCTCCTCACGTCTCTTAACTCCATGAGTGCTATGAGAATGGCACCTGCAGTCATGAAAAGGAGGGCCTTAAACACAGCATGTACAACGAGATGGTAAATTGAAAAACCTATGACGCTGTCTCCAATCACAGAGACCATACCAAGTGAAGCCATCATATATCCAATCTGAGAGATTGTGGAATAGGCAAGAATTCTCTTAAGATCATTCATTACAATTCCCAGTGTTCCAGCAAACATTGCGGTGAAAGCCCCAACGAATAGAACAGCATCAGGCGCAATATAGGTCGCGTTTGAATACAGTGGCAGTACCCTTGCAATTAAATACACACCGGCCGTAACCATTGTGGCTGCATGTATAAGTGCAGATACAGTTGTTGGACCTTCCATTGCGTCCGGTATCCACACGTGTAGGGGAAACTGAGCAGATTTGCCTGCAGCACCACCAAGGAAAAGAAGGCCTATGATTGTGAGGTTCTGAGCACCTATTTCCTTTGCTATTGCCGGTGCGTTGGATATCAGATATGGTATGCTGAGCGGGGATGAGACGTTAATTGATGTCAGTAGAGAATAGAGAATGGCCAGTCCTATTATGAAAAGAAGATCTCCAACCCTTGTTACAATGAACGCCTTTTTTGCTGCAGATGCTGCGTTTGGTTTGAAGAACCAGAAGCCTACAAGCAAATAGGAACACAGTCCCACAAGCTCCCAGAAAAGGAAGAATTCAAGGAGATTGGAGGACAATATGAGACCAAGCATTCCACCTGTGAAAAGCGCAGTTTCTCCGAAATAGATATTCTGCCTTGGATCATCCTTCATATAATATAGGGCAAAAAGATGGATCATCAATGAAACAAAGGAAACCATCAGGGCCATTATGATTGCAAGATGATCTATATATATGCCAGCATCTATGTTCCCAAACCAGTTAAAAGACTGGTATATGGGAACTCTGGTATTGCTAATATTAAAATAAACAAGAACTGCAAGAATAAAGGATACTGCTATGGCAAGGGATGCAACTATACCTCCATAGACTTTTCTTCTCCATCCTGCGAAGGCACTTACGGGAGCGAAAATTATGGGCACCAAAAATATGAACCATGCATAACTGAACAATGTTACCACCTTATCTCCTGCAGGAGAGATATATCTATCTTCCCGAACTTTCTGTATATGGAAACCAGCAAACTGATGCCCACAGCGGATTCAACCGCCGCTATGGCTATGGTAAATAGAGCCATTACAAGCGGTGTAACGTTCCCTGTACCCATGGCTGCAGATACAAGGCTGAATATGGCAGAGTTTAACATTACCTCAACTGATATGAGCATTTTAATGCCCAGTTTGGAGGTCATTACACCATATATGCCGATTGTGAAAAGAGCAAGTGCAAAAATCTGAATCATATTCTGATACATTATTCCTCGTCCTCCGCGGTGTGAAACATTCCTATGATACCTCCCACAAGAACCACTGAAAGCAACTCAAAGGGTATTATGTATGTTGAAAACAGCAGCCTGGATATGGAACCTATACTTTGCTGAACAGGAGAATAGGATCCTGTAATATTTATTGCTGCAAAGGCCATTACGATAAAAAAGAGAAAAGAAGCAATGAAAGCCGGTGCCTTATTCAAACTCCTTACCTCCCGTGATCATAACCGTGAATACCATTAGGGCAGATATGGCCCCAACATAAACAAGCAGCTCAATTGCACCTATGAGGGTTGCACCCAGAAATATGAAATTAATTGAAAGAACAAAGAGGAAAAACATCAGGAAGACTATGCTCCTCAACACATCCTTCTGCCCCACAGAAATCATGGCCATTATGAGAAGAATTATTCCAATGATTATCTCAATGATGGTGAAGATCATCTCCTCACCTCATCTTCGTTTTTTTCCAGTTCCGTTGGGCTGTAGAAGAAAGAGTTCTTTGTCCTTGCCGTTTCAAATACATCCTTAAGATAAATGGCATCTGTTGGGCATATTTCCTCACAGTTCCTGCAGACCGTGCATGTGCCGAAATTTACAGATGGATATATCTTTCTTTTATTCCTCGGATTCTCCTTATCCAGGCTGACCATTGTGATGGTGAGATTGGGACAAACCTGCTCACACAGTGTACAGCCTACGCAGTCATCTGTGCTCAGATATATCCTGAATCTGAATCTATCACCCTGATCCTCCTTATGCTCTGGATACTGCACAGTAACAGGCTTTTGAAATAGGTGCTTGAATACTGTATACATTCCTTCGATTGAACCGATAATCGGTATTGTTTTAGGCTCTTCAACTTCCTTGACATCTATCATGAAATTCCCCCCAGTATGATAAATCCGGTGATTACAAGATTTATAAATGAAATAGGCAGCAAATATTTCCATCCAAAGGTAACAAACTTATCTATTCTTACTCTGGGCATTGAGAGCCATATTGTAAGCGATATTACGACCACAACAAGGGTCTTGATCAGGAGCCATATGAATCCAAGATAACTTTCAAATGGACCGTTATATCCACCAAGATAAAGTGTGCTGAGAATAAGAGAGCCCAGAAATATGGTTCCGAATAAACCCAGATAGAACATACCAAATCTCAGGCCGCTATATTCAGTTGTATTTCCCGTGACAAGCTCACTGTCACTTTCACCCATATCAAAGGGTGAATATGAGGCTCTTGCTGCCATGGATATCAGAAATACAAAAAAGCCCAGAGGTTCAAGTATGGCAAAGGGTATATTCTGTGCCTGTACAACTCCATTAATATCCAGTGGTGAAACACCTCTGGCAGAAGCCATCATAACTATGGCAAGAACTGAAAGCATCATGGGGACTTCAAAGGATATATCCTTGGCCACCCCTCTGAGTGAGCCCAGAACTGCATACTTGTTATTGGAGACTATTCCTGAAAGAAGCTCTCCTATGGGCATTATGGCTATGAGGGCAAAGAGAATAACAAGACTGACATCTGAATGGGTCACAGTAAGTGTCCCGAGCCACGCTAGAGGCCCATAGGGTATGAATATGAAACCCATCATCAACGCTATGAATATGATGAGAGGCGCTACCTTGTATGGCAAATCGTCCCTACCCTGAGGCATTATGGATTCCTTCTGTATAAGCTTCAAACCATCCGCCATCACCTGCAAAACACCAAACTTACCTACTCTGTTTGGCCCTATCCTCATCTGAACCCTTGCCATATATTTCCTGAAGAAGTAGACCATGCCGGCCACAACAACAGTTCCAAATATGATGACGATGAGCGTTTCAATGATATAGGCAAGAATATAAGATGGATAGTGCCCGAGGAAACTCAATATCATTGCAATTCTTGTAAGAAGACTCATCTATCCACCTCACCGAAAACCAGATCTATGGAGCCTGATATGGCCACCATATCCGCAATCAGTACATCTCTGGATAAATAGGGAAGAACTGAAAGGTTCTTGAAGGCAGGGCTTCTCACGTGGACCCTGTACGGTTTTACGCTGCCATCGCCAACAATATATACTCCAAACTCACCCTTTGTGGACTCAGTTCTTGCATAAACATCTCCCTCTCCCCTCAGCCTTATCATAAGGGATTTCTTTGCCTTGGGATTGAAGAAGGGACCATCAGGAAGCTTATCCAGAGCCTGCTGGATGATCTTCACAGATTGCCTCATTTCTTCAAACCTGACAATAAACCTTGCCAGAACATCCTTCTTCTTTGAAATTGGGACTGTAAAATTAATTTTATCGTAAACAAGATAGGGCTCATCTTTCCTCACATCGTATGGGATGCCTGATGCCCTCAACATTGGTCCTGTAACGCCATAGGAAAGTGCAACCTCAGGCTCCAGGATTCCGATATTTTTTGTTCTTGATATGAAGATATCATTTTTAACAAACAGATTATATACTTCATCCAGCTTTTTTGGAAACTCGCTGAGAAATTCCTTTATTTTAAATATGATCTTATCGTTGAAATCCTGATATACCCCGCCAATGCTCATATAGTTTGTTTCCTGCCTTGACCCTGTTATTTCTGTGAATAGATTGAGTATTTTTTCCCTCTCTTCAAAGACATAGAAGAATGGAGTCAACATTCCAAGGTCCAGGCCAAATGCTCCGGCCCATACAAGATGGGAGGCAATCCTGTTAAGTTCTGCCATTATGACCCTGATCCATTTGACTCTCTCGGGCGGCTCAATGTTCAGAAGCTTTTCTGCAGCCTCCAGATATCCCAGTTCCATATTCATTGCGCCGACATAATCCATCCTGTCAAAATATATGAGTGCGTCACAATAGAAATCAAGCTCGCATATCTTTTCTGCATTTCTGTGGAGATATCCTATTACTGGCTCAACCTTCTTTACAGTTTCTCCGTCAAGGGTTAATTTCAATCTAAGCACACCATGGGTAGAGGGGTGCTGGGGTCCCATGTTCAGCTCTATATATCTGTTTGTAAGATTTGACTCCATTATTACCACCCGTCCCCAGGATCGAAGCTGACATAATCATTTCCTTCCTCATCCATGTTCACATACTGAACCTTGCTCATATCGTAATCCTTTCTCAGGGGGTAACCATTCCATCCTTCTGGTAGAAGTATCCTTCTGAGATCTGGATGGCCATCAAAGATTACACCCATCATATCGTATTGCTCCCTCTCATCCCAGTTGGCGCTTTCCCAGAGAGATGCCACGCTGGGCATGTGGTTGTCCTTTGTTTCAGTTTTCACAACAAGCATTGAAAAATTATCCGATGATTTTTCGAGATGATATACAACCTCTATTCTGTCCCTGAAGTCGACTGCCGATATGAGTGTAAGATGATCATAACCCTCCTTTTTAAGATCATTCATCAATTCAACAAGGTGATCCCTGTCTATTCTGTACACCTTTCTTCCATCCTTACCCTTTTCTTCCTTTATTTCATAGGCCAATCAAATCACCTGTCCGCTTCATTTCTTATCTTCTTCTGAAGCAATATAATTCCGTTTGTCAGTGCTTCCGGTGTGGGTGGGCATCCTGGAACGTAAACATCCACAGGAACAACCCTGTCAACACCAAGCACAACTGAATAACCCTGATTATATGGGCCTCCCTGAATAACGCATACGCCCATTGCGATTACATATTTTGGATAGGGCATTTCATCATAGAGCCTCCTCAACCTTGGTGCCATCTTCTTTGTTACTGTACCTGATACAATCATAAGATCTGACTGCCTGGGAGAGTTCCTGAAAACTTCACTCCCAAACCTTGATATATCAAGCCTTGAGGCCTGAGTTGCCATCATTTCAATGGCACAGCATGCAAGACCAAAGGTAAGCGGCCATATGGAGTTGCTCCTGCTCCATTCCATTGCCTTATCAAGCGTCGTTGTAATAAAACCTGCATCCCCTGTCTTCACTTTATCCACCTCATATATCCCTTTCTGAAAGCATAGAGTACCGCTGTGAGAGGCATCAATATGAAAATAATTGTCTCCATGAAATCATAAAAACCCAGAGCCTTGAAGTCAAAGGCCCATGGGAGAAGCAATGCCATATCAACATCAAAAAGAATAAAAAGAAGCACAATCACATAATATTGAACACGAACGAAATTGTTATATGAGCCTCTGGCAACCTCCCCAGATTCATAAGGTTCTGTATAGTTCGATCCCTTAACCGGTGAAGATTCCTTTGCAAGTTCTCTTATTACATCAGATGGTTTCAGATATATTTTATTTCTGTCGGCCTTTGTTCTTGCCTGGCTCAAAGCGGGAAGAATTGTGAATACTAAATACATTGCAAGCACCAGCAAAATAAGGGTGATTATTGCCGGTATGTACCCATATAACAACATGGATTGGGTATTTGTGGAAAATATTTAAGTGTTGTTTAGTACCGGCATTATCTTTTTTCGACCTTTACCAATCTTGCTATTATGGATGTATCCACAGGTCTCCCCTTCATTTCTGTTATCTGTTTTGCCACCAGTGAAATATTTTTTGTATCTTTAATATTTTTTAATGCTTCAATAATTTCGTTCTCATCCAGAGGCTTTAAATTCTCTTCGGATTTTATCTCTTCAGGGAGCTTTCCTTCCGATAGAAGATCAATGGCCCTTTCCATGGAATACCTTCCATAATTTTTTTCTATGCAGTAATTAAGTGTATCCTCCACATACTCGGCCGGTATTTTTACATTCTTCTTTCTCTCTGCATCCGGGAGTTTCTGCACAAGTTCACGGCATATGGCCCTTGAATCATATTTCTCTGATAAACGCATAAATATTTCAGTCATCCCATTCCAGATCAGTGTGGATGCGTCCTGCTTTGATATGGAATATTCCCTGGAAATTTTTTCGACCATTTCTTCCAGCCTCAATGGAACTCTGCCCTCTATCTCCCTCAACCTTGATTCATTTATCTCAATTACAGAAATATCTGTTTCAGGGTACATTCTGCTTGATCCGGACAGGGGCCTCATATATCTTGTTGAAAAATCATCCATTGCTGCCCTTGTTTCAGAAAAGTTCAGTGACATTATCTTGCTTATTCTGTCATTGATAACGCGCTCTGCCCTCTCCTTTTCTGCACTTTCCTCAAGAAGAATGAGAAATGAATCCCCTTCCCCGAGATTCAGGTAATTGGCAATTCTATCCTTTTCCTCCTGAGTTATTCCATAGGCAGGAAGTTCATCATAATGCAAGATGCCCGTGATTCCAATCTGCTTCAGGGCATCAGCAATTTCCCTTCCTATCCTGAAATTTCCATTTTTTAAGAGACCTCTTCCATTTTTCAGTATTGAGAGGAGTATATCCTTTCCATTTTCAACCGATTTTAGGATCAATCTTGAGCCTGTACCGTTGAGGATGGCATTATTTGCCTCAAAGATGACATTTTCAGTGCCACCCCTCTCCTTCCATATTCCCACGGCTTCAGCCAGTGATTTCTGCCTTTCCATCTCCCTTTCCAGAATATCCGGGATGGTGGTTAATTTTGAAACACCCTTGATTTCAACCCTGCCGTATCCCATGGAGAAGTTCACATCCTGCCTTATGCTGTCTGCCCCCTTTTTCAAAAGACCTGCGGAGAGGAGTCTGTTTCCTATTTCCCTTGCGATCTCTACCGCTCCCTCAGGATTCTTGATGTCAGGCTCTGTGGAAATTTCAATGAGCGGAACACCCAGCCTGTCCAAAGAGTATACCACCTCATTTCCCCTTTCCTCTATCTTCCTGCATGCATCCTCCTCAAGGCAGATGGCGGATATTTTGGATGAATACGTATCACCCTTTATTTCGCCCCCCATGGCAATTAGGGATGTTCTCTGGAATCCCCCGGTGTTTGAACCATCTATAACAACCTTTCTCATTACGACAACCCGGTCAAGTATTTCCGAATTGAATGCCCTTGCCATCATCAGGGATGCATTAAGTGCCATTTCGTTTATTTTGTGAGGCGGTTCTTCATCTGCCTCCACAAGGCATGAATTTGTGGAAACTATATATTTAAAAGTCCTGTTCCTTGATTCCTCATACATTGTGGATATATCTGAGGAACCTGTTTCACCCGATGATGAATGCAGGGTTCTCTGGAATGATCTTTCCCTATCCATGCCCTCTCCTTCACAGCCGCAAAATAGTTTTCCTGCGTTTACCTGAAGATGGACTTCCAGCCCAATTTTTGTATTCTCCGGGAATTTAACCATTTAGAACGCCTCCAGCTCCTCTCTTTCCAGAATCTCTCCCCTGACATTTGAAACCATTCTTCTGGACCATTCAAAATCGGGATAATTGGCCATAACAACCATCATTTTAGCCACTGCTGCCTCTGGAAGAAGGTTTCCAGCCCATGTTACACCTGCTTTTATCAGCTGTCTTCCTGTGGAATATACATTCAGATCGGATGGCCCGTTTATGCACTGTGTTGTCATCACAGCAAGCCTCCCTGAATCCGTATATTCTTTTAACAGATCAATAAATTTAGTTGAAATATGGCCCAGCCCGGTTCCCATGATTACAATCCCCATTTTCCTTTCCATGAATGATGCCATATCATCTATTTCCATTCCTGGATAAAAGTAAAGGATGCCGGCCCTTTTCTCAATCTTTTCAAATATTTCAGTCCTTTCTCCTTTTTTTCTGTATTTGCCTGTCATATTTACAAGTCCATCCTGAAAATATCCAACCGGTTTTTCCCCTATGGGCCTGAAGGCGTCTCTCCTTGAGGAGTGCATTTTCCTTGCCCTCACACCCCGCAATAAGTATATTCCGGCATCAGATATGGATGAATGCATGGATATTCCAACCTCACCAAAATCTGTGGAGGCGAAATTAATTGCCCCTTCCATATTCAGATAGGAATCTGTGCTCGGACGGTCCGAACTTCTCTGTGAGCCAACCATTATTATGGGCACTGACTGCTCTTTTAATAAAAATGACAGAGCAGAGGCTGTATATGTCATTGTGTCCGTCCCATGGGAAATTACTATTCCTTCAGATTTTTTGGACTCTTCCCTGATCTTCCTTGCAAGTTCTACCCACTGTTCGGGTTCCATATTTTCACTGAGAATATTCAGGAACGGTATGGTATTAAGCCTGAACTGCCTTTCAAGATACTGGAATTTTGATGTGATCTCTCTTATATCCAGCGAAGGAAAAACGGCCCCCGTCTTATAGTCAACCTTACTTACAATGGTTCCTCCTGTGGATATAATGGATATCTCCCTGCCCTTACCTGATTCCCCAGGGGTTTCCCTTTGTTTTGTTTCAATCTGCCCATTTTCCCGGGCATAAATAATCTTATCCGGCACAACCATAATATTGTATCCGCTTTCAAGCTTCACGCTGACATATTTGTCTTTCACTCCGAGAACTATACCCTTAAGTTCCCTTCCCCTCCATTTAAATGTAATTACAGATCCTTCATGGATCTTATCGATTTCGGGCATACTCCATAATTAATTATGGTATTTTGATATTTGGGAAAATCATAGAAATCTCTTCATCCTTGAAATACCCAGAATGTCGAGCATTTCCAATCCATTTATGGGTGCATTTCCATTGGGATGGTTGTTGAAAAAAACAAAGGTTTCCTGGAATTTTTTTTCGCTTTTTCTAATTTCTTCAGATATATCTTTCAGTTCCGCCTCGGAATACCTGTAATTGAACTTTTCATATCCTGCATTTCTTTCATAGAAAGCAGGATTTCTTCCGTGGAGCCTCAAATATGATATGTGTTTGTTGCCCAATTCCCAATCTATTCTCATGGAAAAATTATCAACACTTACAGGTATAAAACTATATTTCTTGATGATTTCTGCAGCTTCCTTATAATTTTCAACCATCTTCCCTGTCCTTGGCTCAACGCAGAGAAAATCCCATGAATCTGTTATTTCAGAGATGGATTCCATATATGCATCCATATCTCTTATGGATGGTGGGACAGTCATCAAAACACAGATATGATCCTGATGCTGTAAAATTGGATTGAGAACGTTTTCTTTGAACTCTTTCCACAATTCAAACTTTCTTTTCATATCCTCATCTCCGTGGGATATGTCTCCCGGCAATTTTACTGAAAAATTTATTGAAGAACCATTTTTTATCCATGAAAAAACTGTTCTTTTTGAGGGAATCTGATAATAGGTGGAATCTATTTCCACAGAATTGAAAAAATTTGAATAAAATCTGAGGGATGGAGAATTACTGTTATAAAATGGACCTTCCCATTCCCGGTATGACCAGCCAGAACATCCAAGGAAGATCATGGGTGGATTTCCTTGAATACTTCCCTTGAAATTATAAGTCTCTGGATCTGATTGGTGCCCTCATATATCTGGGTTATTTTTGCATCCCTCATGTGCCTCTCTGCATCAAGATCTGTTGTATATCCATAACCTCCAAAGAGCTGGAGGCAGTCTGTGGTTACTTTCATGGCAACGTCTGATGCTTTGAGTTTAGCCATTGATGATGCTTTCACACAGGGCTCATGATTGTCCCACTTCCTTGCAGCATCATATGTGAGAAGGGATGCGGCTTCAATCTCTGTAGCCATGTCAGAAATCATGAACTGGATTGCCTCAAAGTTTGATATGGGCTGGCCGAACTGCTTTCTCTGCTGAATGTATTCAACCGCCTCCTCAAAGGCTGCCCTTGCGATTCCCAGTGCCTGGCATGCAATGCCTATCCTTCCCGCATCCAGTGTTTCCATTACAACCTTAAAACCTTCGTTAAGCTTCCCCACAAGATTTGTTTCAGGAACCCTTACATTTTCAAATACCAGTTCGACTGTGGACGACCCCCTTATTCCAAGTTTGTGAATATCTCTGGATATCCTCAGGCCAGGCGAATCTGCATCCACAACGAATGTTGATATGCCCTTATGACCCTTTGATGGATCTGTGACGACATCCACCACATAGAACCTTGCAAGCCTTCCGTTTGATATGAATATTTTTGAACCGTTTATCACATATTCATTTCCGTCCTTCACTGCACTGGTTTTTATTGCAGCAGCGTCACTTCCTGCCCCCGGTTCTGTGAGAGCAAGCCCTCCCACTTCACCCTTTGCAACTCTGGTGAGGTATCTTTTCTTCAGATCCTCACTTCCAAACATGAGCACTGGTTCGGCGAATAATGTGAGTGCACCATCCAAAACAAGGGATGTGCTGGGGCATGCCTTGGATATTTCCTCTATGACGTGCATCAGGAATGAAAAACTCATCCCTATGCCACCGTACTCTTTGGGTATGTAGCTGGAAAACAGACCAAGATCCCTCATTCGATTGATAATCTTTTCCGGCACCTCCTGTTTTTCATCAATTTCCCTTGCCAGCGGCTTGACCTCTTCCGTGGCAAATCTCTTAACATACTTTAAAACTTCAAGTTCATCCTGATTTAAACCTTCCATAATCCTTAATGCACACAATATTTATATGTTTCACTGGGGTTCATAAATGACCACAGTGTTTCCTTTGAAAATGGGATTTTTATAAATAAAACCTCTATAATTCTTTCTTGTTTTTACCCATCCAGCTTACAACATCCATCTTGAATATGGATGTTTCCGGAACATCATCCTTTCCATATATGTTATGGTAAAGCAGATCTGCGGCATGAAGCGACCTCTCCTTTTTATTTCTGTTATATAGATCATACATAAGAGTTGCCTCGCAGAGTTCTCCCAGTTTTCTTAAAAGTTCCTTTGAATGGCATTCTGCATATCCTGATTCCATAACCTTACGGAAATATCCCTCTGTCTTTTCCATTGCACCCTTTAACTTTTCCCTTATTTTATCTGATTTAATTTCATCCACTATCTTCCTCATTTCTGAGAAAAATATTTGAGCGGTTCCCTTCTTTGCAATGGCCTCAAGCATATCCAGAGACTGAATGTTGCTTGTCCCCTCCCAGATGGATGTCACAATGGCATCCCTGTGGAACTTTGCCACCGGAAACTCCTCAAAAAAGCCTATACCTCCAAAGATTTCCATGGAATACTGTGTGATCCTGTCAGATGCCCATGCAGCCATATTTTTTGCAATATGGGTTATGAACCTTGCATAGTTGTATTTTTCATCATAGGGAGGTTCAGAACTGTAAGCACCGCTGAAAAGCTTTGCTCCGTACAGGGAAAGAAGAACCGCCCCCTCAAGTTCTGCCTCCATTTCTGTCAGATCCCTTATCATCAGGGGATGCTCAACAAGCCTCATTCCAAAAGCCGTTCTCTCCTGTGCATGTAGATATGCCTCCCACAGTGCTTTTCTTGCAATGCCTGCAGCTGCAAGGGCATCATCGATTCTTGAAACTGTAAGAATCTCCATTGCATAATATATTCCCTTTTCCCTTTCCCCTATGAGGTAAGCTTCTGCATGATCCATCTCCACCTCCCCACTTGGAACCGCAATGGTACCAAGCTTGTTTTTCAGCCTCCTTATGTTATAGTTCAACTCTCCCCTAGAATTGATCGCCGGCACAAAGAATACTCCAAGGGATCTCACACCACCATCTGCAAATTTGGCTGTTACAATTGCACCATCTGCTATTCCCGCATCGCTTGCAAAATATTTGTCCTTACCAGAAATGAACCATTTTTCCCCTTCCATAACTGCAACGGTTCTGTTCGCACCCAGATCGCTTCCACCCTGTGTTTCACTGTAATATGTGGCCCCGTACCATGGATCCTGATCCCTCACATACTTCTGGAAAAACTCTTCCATAACCTTTCCCTTTCCATATTTCTTTAAACCATAGGCAGTCTGGGCCGTAAGTGTTAATGTGCAGAATATTCCGGAATCAGAGATTATGTATCCACTTAGATAATGATATAACCAGGATTTACTTCCCTCTGCACTGTATTTAACAACACCAAATTCCTGAAGTCTTTCCAGTGCTTTCCTGTGCTCAGGAGAAAGCCTCACATAATCTATTCTCTTTCCATTAAGGTCCCATGTTATAAGTTCAGGCTTCCCCTTATGATCAACATAATCCATTATTTCTACAAGTTCACTGGAAACATATTCCCCAAGATTTGCGAGCTCTTTTTCCCTTTGAATTTGTAAATATTCCAGAAATTCCTGCAAAGGCAAATCATCTTCATAATAGTTTATTCCCTTTCCTCTGAAAATCTTCTCAAACTGATCCTTCATACGCAACTATGTATATTTCAAATAAATAATGTTGCCATTGAATAACTTTTTTATAAACAAAAATGGATTGAGTTCACAAATCCCTTTATTATTCGGGATTTCATTAAGAATATTGTTTGGAGAGGATTGAGGAAAGGATGGAATATGATGGTTTTATTGGCAATGTATATAATATGGACTGTATAGAAGGGATGAAGAAATATATCCCTGACAACAGTGTGGACCTCATTGTTACAGATCCTCCCTTCGGCATAAATTTTAAGGCACACAGAAATAATTACCACAGGGTACAATCCTCCGTAATTGAAGGCTATGGTGAAATCAATAGGGATGATTATTATGATTTTACAGTAAGGTGGATGGCTGAGGCTTTCAGAGTGTTGAAGGAAACTGGAAGCATGTATGTTTTCTCAGGCTGGAACAATCTCAAGGACATACTCAACGCCCTTGATAATACTGGATTCATTACAATAAACCACATAATATGGAAATACCAGTTTGGTGTTGTCACAAAGAGGAAATTTGTGACCTCCCATTACCACTGCCTTTATGTATGCAAGAATCCAAAGAAAAGAGTTTTCTACCCTTACTCCAGATATGAACCAGGAATAAGGGTGAATAATAGAGACATGAGATATGGCGATGTGGAGGACGTATGGGAAATAAAGAGAGAATACTGGCATGGGATTGAAAAAACACCAACCAAGCTTCCATCTGAACTTATAAGGAAAATATTGCAATATTCAAGTAAGGAAGGGGATATCATACTCGATCCTTTCCTCGGTTCTGGCCAGGTGGCGGTTGTGAGCAGAGACATGGGGAGAAAATATACAGGATTTGAAATTTCAGGAAACTATTTTGAATTCATAATGAAAAGGCTGAATAGAATCCCTGAATAAGAAAAGAAATAGTTGAAATTTTTTATCCGTGCTCTGAAGATTCATGTCGAATATCTAAAAGACTTTTAACCTGATTTAAATTCAGATGGGAGGGCTTGTAGTCCAGTGGTTATGACGTCGCTCTCACACAGCGAAGACCGCCGGTTCGAATCCGGCCAGGCCCATTTTGAATTGAAGTGCAAGAAAAGACTTTGCGCATACCCAGGTCCCCTGGAACAAAGTTATTTATTGCATGTTATAAAAATTCAATAAGATTATATTTATGCTTATTTTAGATTAATTTTGAATCCGGAGAAAAAGCCTCTCTCAACTATGCCAGAATCAATATCAATAACTGACAGATCAGGCATTTTCAGATTTTTCCAGTCATTCTTGGAAAGAATCCGCCCAGTCAAATGACTGTATAGAACAGAAATTACCATTCCATGAGAAACAACGATTACAGATTTGCCTGAGGATTCTTTCAATATATCTCCTATGCAATTTACAATCCTTTCCCTTGCCACAGGGTATGGTTCAAAGTGCAGATCATCCTTCCCCGAGAGAAACTCTTCAACGTACACACCAAAGGTCATATCGTCAACATAGGGGAAGTAACGTTTAACCTCCCTCAGGCAATCCCTCTCATTTTTGGCAATCCCGTATATATTGCCTATTATATCTGCAGTTCTGGATGCCTTTGGGAGAGGACTGGAATAAATGCAGCATATTTCAGTGATAGGAATTCCTTTTAATAAACGGGCAACTGAATCCCTGGCCCCATCATCGAGTTCCCAATTATCTGGTCCCAACACTGAATCTATTCTCGTCTCTGCATGTCTTAAAATATATAATTTAGCCATGAGGAATGCCTTTATGGAGATTTCCCTTATTACCATTTCATTAGTAATTTGATTATGAAATATCACGAAAAGATATGGAAACTGACCACTTAGAACCACATTGAAGGAGATCTTGCATCCCAGCACACTGGATAATTACAATGCCAATCATTGGTTCCTGCACATCTCATATTTATCCTGTTACGACTCAACATTGGAATTTTCTTTCCATAAAATAGATATTTTGAAAATTATCCTTCCGGATTTTGTTCAAAAAAAAATGGAATATATATTATGATTTTCTCACCAACCATACAAGATTGATTCCGTTATTTCACCTGAATTTTAGCGACAAAACTCTTTAATTTCTCAGTTTTGTTAAGATCTCTTCCATAATTTTACCCAATGCTATATGCACTGGAAGATATTCAAAAATTTTTAAATTCACCACATTTTTGAAAGCCTTGAAATCCCATCTTTCCATTCTTTTTCAAACTTTTGTGAATCCGCCATTGATTCCTTTCCCTTCTCTGTTATTGAATAAACTATCTTAGATCTGTCCCCTTGACTGATCTCTACCCTTGTGAGATACCCCTCCTTTTCAAGGGAGTTTATGGCGGGGTATATGGAGCCAGCACCTGGATTCCAGAAGCCATCAGTTCTGAGCGAAATTTCTCTCATAATTTCGTATCCGTGCATGGGCCTCTCCATCAACATTTTAAGAATTAATGGCCTGAGTAATCCCTGCGGAATCATATTCACTTCAAATGGTCCCATCCTGCAATGACACCTGTCCCTCATATCAACTCTCCTCCTCAGAAAATTGAATGGGGATATCCCCCATTTCACTCATGGTTTTCCTGATCCTTTTCCCTCAGATTATCGATCTTTTCCTGAAGTTGCAAAATTTCCTGTTCAAGCTTTTCCTTATATGATTCGAGATCATGGACACTGTCTGTGCCCATACCTCTACCACCCTCTCCATGCCTGCACCCATGGTCATGTCCTCCATGGCTGTACCCATCATGGTTCCCGTGATCCATGGACCTTCCGTGGCAACCACAGTTCATTTTTCCCATTTTCTGATATTTCGTGTTTTCATTCTTGTTTTCCATTTTATCACCATATGGATAGTATAGACATCGATATAAAGGTATCGATATATCGGAGTCTTAAATGTATGCCATTATGGCATAATCAGTACATAATAATTTCATGTTTTGTATATTGAAAATATATGAAATTTTGTTTCAGTTAAGATCAATACTTTTCCTTATTTGATCAATGCCGACCAGCCTGCCTTCCCTTTTTACATACCAGAAAGTCCAGCCATTATTGGCCTGTCTGTTTAAAATTTCTGCACTTATTTTATGTATGGAACCTGATTTTTTACCGTAACTTATGGTACCATTGGCAAGAACCATTGCACTGTGCTTTTCATCAGATGAATAAAGTAATTCTCCAGGTTTTATAAAGCCTCTCTCCACCAGCACTCCAAAGGGAATCCTCTTTGGTTTCAAATCCATTGGGTATTCAAGCAGTTTTTCGTTGAAAGAATCTCCTGTTTTCTTAAGCCTTTCCTCAATCAGATCCACATAACTTTTTTCCCTCTCAATCCCGATAAAATTTCTACCCATCTGCTTTGCCACAGACAATGTCGTACCGGTTCCCGCAAAGGGATCGAGAATTGTATCCCCTGGCAATGTTGTTGCTGTTATTATTCTGAAAAGGAGCGCCTCTGGTTTCTGTGTTGGGTGTGCCTTTATTCCATCCAATTTGAGCCTTTCCTTGCCCTGGCATATGGGCATATACCAGTCGCTTCTCATCTGGAGATCGTCATTATATACTTTCATTGTTTTATAATTGAATTTATACTTTGATTCCTTGCTTTTTGTTGCCCAGATTAATGTCTCATGGGCATTATTAAAGCGTGTCCCCCTGAAGTTTGGCATTGGATTGGTTTTGATCCAGATGACATCATTCAATATCCAGTAGCCAAGGTCCTGCATTATCTTCCCTATTCTGAATATGTTGTGATATGTGCCTATTACCCATATGGAGCCATTATCTTTTAGAATCCTTTTACACTCTGTGAGCCACTTAATTGAAAAATCATCATACTCTTTGAATGATGAAAACCTATCCCAGGATTCACTTACGCCGTTGACTTTTGTTTCATTTGGCCTGTAAAGATCATTTTCCAGCTGAAGATTATAAGGAGGGTCTGCAAAAATCAAATCTACGCTATTATCATGGATTTTCTTGAGAATATCAATGGAATCTCCCAATATTACCTTATTAATCCAATCCCTAAGATTGATTTTTTGATCCTGTTCCATTTATTTTATCACATGGTAAATCCCTATTCTGTTATGACTTTATTCATTAGGTGGAATTATGGCTTTTCATAGTACTATATCCCTTTATTTTCCTCCTTTTGCAATTTTTTTCCATTCTTCTGTAAACTCAGAAGGATTATGGAATTAAATGAATAAAAAACTATTATAACGAAACGTGACTAATGGAAACTCATATGGAAGAGAATCCATCTAATGTGGGCTTCACCACAGGCCAGAATGACAGCGATGTATTCAGATTTGTACTGAATCCCCATATTGAATTGAGAAAATGGGAATATGTAACCATCAAAACTGGAGAGTTTTCCATTATAGGAAGAGTGGAGAGGCTTCAGTCATTCAATGAAATGATTCAGGAAAGCATCAGCTATGAAAAACTCAGAGAGATAGTGGAAACCATATCCTCGAAAAGCGTTGATATTGGAATATGCAGAACTGTGGGTACCCTTGATTCTTCAGGGAATGTTTCCAAGGGAAATAGAATACTCATAAGGCCAGGCGTTCCAGTATACAGATCAACGGAAAATGAGATGATGACATTATTTGGATATGATGTTGATCAATCAATCATTCTTGGAAATTTGAGCAACTATTCCTCTGTAAGTGTGGGTGCATCCCTCAATGGGCTGCGCAGGCATGTGGCCATAATGGCACAGACAGGTGCAGGAAAGAGCAATACTGCCGCAGTTATGATAGAAGAGCTCATGGCAAAGGGCGCGACCATAATTGTCCTTGATCCTCACGCTGATTATGCATTGATGAGGGCAGAAAAAAACATTGGAAATTTCACCAAGGTTTTTAAAACACCCCTGAGCACGGGTAGGTACAGCGAAGAACTTAATGCCTTAACAGAACAGTTTACCCTGAGGTTTCAGGATCTTGATGAAAATGATCTATTCGACATAATGAGAATAGATGAAGAGTGGACAACACTGAGGGAAATTACGAGAAAAACCCTTGAGGGAACAAAGGGAAAGGGCGACCTTGAGGATTTCATAAGATCCTATCAGAATCTGGAAAAGGCGGACAGGGGAAGAATTGCAGGGAGGATATCCCTGCTGAAGGCCATAAAGGGCATATTTGGAAATACAACAACAAGGCTCGAAAACTATCTCAGAGAAGGCCAGCTGTCCATTCTGGATCTTTCCGGACTTGATCAGGATGTGATGTCATACTTCTGCCTGAGGGTTCTTGATGAAATATATGATGCCAAGGTTGCTGGCACATTTAAATATCCTGTTTTTGTTTTCATTGAGGAGGCCCACAACTTTGTGGGCAGGGATATGAAAGGAAAACTTTCAGATCTGATCAAAAAGATTGCCTCGGAGGGGAGGAAATTTGGAATGTTCCTGGTTGTTATAACCCAGAGGCCGGGAAAGATTGATCAGGATGTTTTGAGCCAGTGCAATTCCCAGATAATATTGAGGATTACCAATCCAATGGACCAGAGGGCAATTGAGGAGAGCTGCGAAGGTGTCAGCGCCAGCGTAATAAACGATCTCCCATCCCTCAACACAGGAGAGGCAGTCCTGGTTGGGGAATTTGTAAAATTCCCGGTGATAGTAAGGATCAGAAAAAGAGAGACGAGGGAGGGTGGAGGAGACATAGACGTGGTTTCCCTTCTAAGGGAATCCCTTGAGGCAAGGGAAAGAAGAATCAATCCTGATGAAAACAGGAAAAGTATAAGGAAACTGCTGGAGGAATAAAATGATGTTAATTTTAATCTCACTTCTTCCTTCTTGACCTTAGAATGGAAATGAGTGCCCCTGCCACCGTGAGAATGGATGCAGAGTAGAACACAAGATAAAAGGCATGCATGAGTGGTACGGATACTACCCCGGGAAACCATGTGTTGCTTTCTATTATATTCAGCGTTGCAGGTGATATGGAGGAGGGAATATTTTTCATGGAACTGATCAGGGCAGCTGCCGGATTTATCCCCAGAAATGCCCCGAATATGGCTACAGTTGGGGGCATATGGGACAGATAGGGCGAAAGGGCACCTGCACCTGCAGCATTAAGTGAGGAAGATATCCTTGAGGGGAGATCGGTTGCAAGACCTGCTATGAGTATGCTGAAAAAAGCACCCATGCTTCCCACATATACCGTATTTCTCATGTTATTGAGCATTCCTGAGGCCGAACCTCTTTCCTCGGGCGGAACAGAGGACATTGCAGATGATAAATTGGGTGAATTGAAAAGACCGTATCCTGTTCCAAACATCGTTATTATGATCCCCATCCATATGTAATCAAAATTATAGGGCAGAAGAGTCAAAAGGAAAAGGGAGATGGCTGAAATAACCATGCCAGTTAAGGTGAGTGCCCACGGGCCTGTGCGATCAGAAAGCCTTCCTGCAAAAAGACCAACAAGGCCCATGCTTACAGTCATTGGGAGCATATAGACTCCTGCCCAGAATGGTGTGGATGAATAGGAATAGCCATTGAGGGGGAGCCATATGCCCTGAAAGAGCAATGTCAGCATATATAGAAGACCCATCATGGTCATTGCAGATATGAACCCTGTAAGAGAACCTGTGGAAAAATCCCTTCTCCTGAACAGTTTCAGATCAAACATTGGACTCGGGGTTCTTTTCTCCCACAGGAGAAATATGCCAATAATTATAATGCCTGAGATCAGAGCAACATCCACCAGGGGGTTGCTCCAGCCCATGGGGCTACTGCCGTAAGGAACTATGCCATATGTGATCCCAAGAAGAAATATGACAATGCCAGCACCAAATAGCAAATTTCCAACAATATCTATTTTTTCTTTCTTTCTCACAGAATTATCCTTAAGCTTTGCATAGGACCAGATGGTGCCGAATATTCCAAGAGGAACGCTCAGTAAAAAGACATCCCTCCAGTATATGGTTGAAAGAATTCCACCAAGAACTATGCCAAGGCTCACGCCAGATACGGAGGCTACGCTATTTATGGATATGGCCAGCCCTCTCTCGGATGGCTCAAAATTGTCCGTTATAATGGCAAAGCTGTTTGCCATGATAAAAGAACCACCCACAGCCTGAATCAACCTGAAAAATATTATCTCTGCTGCCCCTGCATCTCCCCTCCCAGGCGTCAGATACAGGAGAATGGAGCCAACCGTGAATATGAGAAAACCCATGTTGAAAAGGCGTACCCGCCCATACATGTCCGATATTTTACCAACAGTAAGAAGCAGGACGGATACTGCAATCATATAACTCATTATTACCCAGAGAAGATAGGAAAATGAACCGGGAGAAAGGGGATTCAAGCCTATACCATTAAATATGGGAGGCAGAGCCACAATTATTATGCTTGTGTTTATAGTTGCCACAAGCTGCCCCAGTGTTGTATTGGACAGGGCAATCCACTTTTGCTGAACCATATTTGCACCTGCAATTTTACTCAAATGTAATTTTAGAATAATGCTGGATTTACCTTTCCAATATTGCATGAAAAAATAAAGATGTTCCTTTTATCCCGTTTACATTTTAAATTTTGCATAAAAACTAAAAAAATTTCACAGTCATATTTAAAAACAATATTTTTCCCATTTTTCCTTCCTGTCGGGAAAAGATTTTAAGTTGAAGCATGCATATTGTAATGGTTGTTGCGAGATGGCTAGATTTATGCATGTTTCAGATACTCATCTGGGCGCCGTCCAGTATGGAATGGAGGAAAGGGAAAATGATTTTTATGAGGCTTTTTCAGAGGCAATCGACACGGCCATAGAAAATGAGGTTGATTTTATAATACATTCAGGGGATCTTTTTGATTCCAGCAGGCCTTCAAACAGGGCCCTTCACCTTTTGAAGGAAAATATGCTTAAACTTTATGATAAGAAGATTGAAATGATATGCATCCCGGGAGACCATGACAGGCCCAGAGGAAGGGATCTCACTGCTCATGGAATTTTTGACTTTGTTGGATTGAGAATGATAGGCATGGATGATCTTGAGTTCATGAAAAGGGAAGATGTGGATATAGGCGGAATAGGCAATATGAAGCTTTATCAGGCAGACCAGCTCAGGCAAATATACAGCAGGGCAAATGAAAGAGCGGCAGGCATGAAGAACTGCATTTTCATATCCCACCAGGCCATTGACCCGTTCTTTCCTGAGGAACAGTGTGAGGCAAAGAAATCCGATCTTCCGGTGAATTTTACCTATATGGCCTTCGGCCACGTTCACCAGTTCAGATCAGAAAAGATAGGAAAATCACTTTTTTCATACGCAGGTTCCACTGAAGTAAAGGCAACAAAGGAGATTCCAGGCCTTGTAAGGCAGGGAAAGGGTGTGAATATTGTTGATATGGATCAGGAGGCGAAAATAAACCGAATAAGGCTTAAAAGCACCAGAATGCAGTTCGATCTGGCAGGCAACGCGGAAGAGATCTTTGCGAGGCTTGATGAAATAAGGATGAATAATTATGCAAAGAAACCGCTCATAAATATAACCTTTACAGAAAAAATTGAAATGCCCTATTTGAGAGAAAAGATGAAAGAGTATTCTGAGAATTTGATTATAAGGCAACCAAGGATAGAAGTTAAGAAGGTTCAAAATGAAATGGACCCAGGAAATGCCAGAAGACAGGTTGACCTCTTCATAAACTATTTTAAGAATCAAACAAAGGGAAATATTGCCTATGAAATTTTCAAAGATCTTAAAAACGGTGAATATTCTGATGAACTCATACTGAAACTTGCAGAGGATGGTTACAATGCTGATTGAAAAGGTTGAAATGAAAAATTACCTTTCCCACAAAAACAGTGAAATAGGGTTCTCCACCGGAGTGAATATAATCATAGGAAAGAATGGCGCAGGCAAATCTTCCATTGTGGATGCCGTAAGACTGGCTCTTTTTGGAAGCTCAGACATAGAAAGACGGATTGTGTCCTACAGGGAAAATGAGGCTACTGTAAAGTTCAGATTCAGACACAATTCCCATGAGTATGAAATAATAAGAGTAATTGAAAATAAGAAAGGAAAGGAAAACACAAAGAGAGCCATAATTTATAAGGATGGAGTCAGGCTGGGCGAGGGTGTTACAGAGGTAAACCAGGCCGTGGAAAGAGAGCTGGAAATGGGCAAGACAGCATTTATTAATTCAGTATATGTTAAGCAGGGCGATATAGATCGCCTTATAACCTCAACCCCGGCTCAGAGAAAGGACGTGATGAGCGAAATCATTGGCCTGAAGGATTATGAAAGAGCGCTGAAAAATTTGGATCCAATCCTGAAAAATCTTGAATTTGAAATAAGAGATTTCCCCCAAAAAAGGGATCAAATTAAAAAGATTGAGGAGGACCTTGGGAAACTTATGGAAAATTTAAAGATAAGCTCTGAGAGGATTGATCAATTCAATGTAAAAAAGGGTGATCTTGAAAGACTCAGGGATCAACTTAATGGGAAAATAGGCGAATTCAGAAAGATCAGAGAATATATTTCTGGTCTGGAAAAAAACATTGCTTACCTTGAGGAGAAGATCAGAGAAAAACAGAAGGCGCTGGATTTATTAAGGAAAGACGAGGGAGAATATAACAAAATGAAAAATGAGCTTAACAACCTTCAGTCAGATCAGATTTACAGAAAAAGAAGCGAAATCAGAAGGATCCTATCCCTTATGAAAGATATGGAAAAAATTGAGAATGATCTTAAGGAACTCAAATCCCGAAAGGAAGAAAACCAGAATGATAGAAAGAGGCTTTCTGAACTTGAACCCAATTACATTCAGTATCTGAGTAAGAAAGAGGAAATTTCAACTCTGGAAAGAGAGATTAAAGGATATGAGGAGGGAAACAAAAATTTTGAAAGACAGAAGGGAGCTGCCGAGAATATAGGAAATAGAATATCAGAGATGGAAAAAAGGAAAGAAATTTTGAAAGGAAGACTCATAGATAAGATTGACATTGATACCGTAAATGAAGAATATGTGGCACAGCAGGTAGAAAAATTAAGGGATGAGATAAAGAGATCAGGAGAGGCAAAATCGGAAGAAAATGCAAATATTTCTCAGTGGAAAATACAAAAGGAGGAAATGGAGGAGAATATCAGGCAGCTGATGAATGCAACAACCTGTCCACTCTGTGGGAGAGAGATGGATGAACATACCCATGGGGATATCCTTCAATCATACAGTCAAAAAATAGAAGAACTGAGAGAGAAAATTAATTCATCGGAGAACCACATTAATGCACTTTCAAAGAAAGTCAAAAAGAGCGAGGAGCTGTTGAATATACTTGATTCAAGAGACATGAAAGAATATCTTCAGAACGAAAAGGAACTTGAGAAAATGAAAAACGGTCTTGAGGAAAACCAGAAGACTCTTGAGAGATTGAAAGAGTTCCATATGAAGTACGGCGATGTTAAAGAGAGAATTGAATTTTTAAGGTATGAATTGGAAAGACTCAATCAGTCCTATATGGATTATATAAAGGTGAAAGGAAGGGTTGACGGCTTTGATGAAAAAACTCTGGAAAAAAACATTTCTGAAAAGATGGAGAAACTTGGGGAAATAAAAAATGAAAATGAGGCTATGAACGATTCAAGAATTCTTGTTGAGCATGGTGTGAATGAAGGTGATATTCGGAAACTTGAGGATAGAATAGATGAGATTTCAAGAAGAATCCAGAGCAGCGATTTACAGAGCAGAATGGCCAGGATTTCCACCGAACTTGATCATAACAGGGAAGAAAGGGACAGCCTTAAGAATGAAAAATCCGAAATGGAGGAAAAACTTAGAAATGAAAACGAAGTTCATGGAGAATTGAGCAGGATAAATGCACAATACAGGGAAATAACAGAGCGAATCAATGGTGAAATAGAGACCCGAACCAGAATAAATGCTGAAATTGAACAGAAGAAGAGAACGAGGGAAGAAGTGGAAGAATATTTAAAAAATGGGGAAAGGAAAAATCGTCAGTATGAGTTTCTTTCCAAACTCAAGAGCGCAATATCAAGAGATGGCATTCCAAAGGCATTGAGGGGCATGGCGGTGGAAAGCATTTCAGCACAGGCAAGAAATATCATTTCAAGATTCAATCTGTCCATTGAGGATGTAAGCCTTTCGGATGATCTGGATGTGGAAGTAATGCAGGACGGATCTGTGAAGGATATATCCCAATTGAGTGGTGGAGAAAGAACTGCCCTTGCCATAGGCATCAGACTTGCCATAGCCAGATATCTGGGGGCAAGTATGAATACCATAATAATGGATGAACCCACAGTTTTCCTTGACGAGGAAAGAAGGTCTGACCTGAGAGACATTATAAAATATTCCATTAAGGAATTGAGTGAGGAAAACATATTTCCTCAGATAATAATTATAACCCATCATGAGGAACTTGAAACCGCAGCAGATATAGTGTATGAAATCAGAAAAGAGAAAGGGATTTCTGAAATTGAGATAGTGCGTTGATTATGATGACACATCATAGTCCAGGATTTCCTCTATGGATGTGCTTCCGGCATTGCCTATCCTTTCTGGGTCCCTTATCCACGTGTAGAATGTTACAATAAAGGCTGCAGAGATGATGATTATTCCGATTATGGCAGCAAAATTATAGGGATAGGACGGAAGTGGAATAATATCGGAAATTAAGACATAAAGCAGCGCTGCGATTGAGATCAGTGGTATTATGATGTACCCGGCAAGGGATTTCAAATTAATTTTACCTTTTCTGAATGTTCCCACTATGAGGCTTGCGGAGGAAATTGACCTTATAAGGAATGAAAAGAAGGCATCGGCGAAGAGAAGCACATAGCCACCAGTTACAGGTCCGAAATAAAGGCCAAAGGAGAGGCATAGAAATATGGATATTGCCAGTATGAAGAAGAGTGTGTTTACAGGGGTGCCATTTCCGTCAACCTTTGAAAAGGATTGGGGGAATATAACTCCATCCCTGGAAAAGGCGTAAAAAATCCTTGTCATTGATGTGCCCATGGATATGTTATTCCCCATAAAACTATTAACAGTAAATATGAAGAGAAGAATGAACATGACAGGGCTCAACTTATTAAATAAAATAAGGCCATTATCCAGTGAGTTTCCAAAGGATATCATGTGCGTATAACCCCAGGAGACAGTCATTGCATATGTCAGGAAAATTATGGTTCCTCCTATTATGAGGGATGAAATCAGGAGGGATCTTGGTACATTTTCCCTCGGAATTTTCGTTTCCTCAGATATGGATGTGAGTGCTATGGATAGACCTATAAATGTTACAACTGAAAGGGTAAGGGAGTGTATGAACCCATATATACCACCCTTTGCAATCACAGGATTGAAGACTTCAAGGGTATTGCCCTTCCCTGCAAGAATGACAAGCCCAATTCCACCAACAATCAATATGAGGAGTTCTGCCACACCTGTTATGGCCTGATATGATGTGGAAAATCTAATTCCTCTGTAAAGAATGAAAAATGTTATGACATTTAATAGAAGGACTATGGGTATCCACAGGTAATCTGTAACAATCTGGGAATCAAATATATCGAAAAATGCTGCCAGACCCAGCATTCCGAAGCCTGCATATGCAAACATAGTTCCAAAGAAAAGGTTCCAGCCCTCAAAGGTTGCCATGAAACCCCCAAGACCCTTGCCCACATATGTAAAATCACTTCCAGCAGAGATATATTTCTGCGAAAATCTGTAGGAAGTGTTAAGAATTGCCAGATAAATGATAAAACCAATAAGGATGGAAAGGGGTGTTGCCCCCAGAGCCACCAGTGCTATGGCACCCAGTAGGAAGGCTATGTCTGCAGCAGGAGCAGTCATTCCCCATCCCTGCCATATCAACCTGCCTCTCCCAATGATATTTCTCTTCAAATCGTCGGCCATTTTTCTTTATCGTCCTTATACTGTAAAAAATTTTTGTAGTTCGTTCAAAAAATTTAAATCTAAATTCCAAAACAATAGTGGAATTCATTTATATAGATGGGAATTTTCCTGCCCATATTCAAAGAGGTTCATCACCAAATTGACCAGTTTATTTCATTTAATATGTGAAACCAGTCAATCAGGTGTTTTAAAAATTTTTAACCTGTGATCGGTGAGGAATATTAAGGGTTAATCTGCCTTCCTGAAATTGAAATTGTATAAATCCAGGTAGAAGACATGTTTCAAACATCCTTTCTCCCTTGAAGGATTGTCTTTACTGGTACTTTCTTCAACCATACCCCTTTTACCTGTGAAATAAAGGGATATGGTTCTAAACATATTTCCTTATAACTTTAAGTATTGGAGTTTTAGTTGAAATGTTTAAACTGTTCAATTCATATGGCTTCTTCCCTTACCTTCATCATAAGAGATTCTGGGTCCGGGTCTGTGAATGGATAGAACATATAGACCGGGAGATTTTCAACATAAAATGTGTCCGGGATAAACTCTTCTCCTCCCTTAATTAGATCTGCCCATTCCTCATAATCCTCCTTACCAATGAGACTCATGGAAAGAGATGTCATGAAATCGACGGCAGTTTTCTGTTCCCCCATGCCATTTATGCAGTATGCCTTTAGCATGGAAAGCTGATAGAATGCCCGAATAGTATGGATAAATCCCATATCATTATAACCATCTATTATCTGAATAGCCCCCATGAAATTATGCATGGCAATATTTATCATTACACCTGTCAACATGTAATTATAATCCTCAGGATTTGATTTCCTTGTCTCCTCATTTTCTTTCCTCCCGTCTTCTCCAAGAGCAAAGGACATTAATATTGACCTGAGTTGATGTATGGGTGCCCTTGAAGGATCTATTTTTTCCCATTTCTCTAAAATTCCATCTGCTTCCTTCGCCGTATCATATGTAGTTTCACTGGACTGCATCATGAGAACGGCTTTAATAAGACTGTTAAGCCAGTTCTCGTCAATCTTGATTGATCTCTCTATGAACAAAAGTCCTTCCTCTGGATCGCCTTCCAAAAAGGTTGAAACTGCCCGGAACATATAAAGAGCGCTGTCCCTTTCATTCAATGCAATGCATCTGTCAAGAAATTCATTTTTGAATATGTAGTCAAATATTTCCCCAATTACTCCATAATCAGATTCCCCCATTAATTCTACTAAAACTGGAACCCTTTCATCCGTGTAGAAAATCTGAAACTTGTGTGAAGACATGTTCAGGATTTTTTGGAAAAAATCCATCTTTCTGGAATTCTCCGTATTGCCTATTAAGAATTCAGTAAGCATGGTAAAAAATGGTGTGGGATCGCCATCCCTTTTCAGGATTTCGTAATTCTGCATAAGGGCCAAATAATCATCAAAATTCTTTCCATCTATTTTTTCAAGCAGGGACTTATTATATTTCAAGGCACTCTTGGTGTCCCCAACGGCAAGATTTGCCTCTGATAAAAAATAAAGGGATATGGGGTCTGAATTTCGCTCCTTAAACAATTTTTCCCCATATTTTGTTACATTCTCTCCATTATTCATGGTGGCATTGACGTAAATCAAAGTTATTAGAGAATCCCTATCTTCAGGATTCATCATCTGAATGTCACTTATTATTTTGAGCACCTTCATTTCCCAATTAGGTTCCTTCAGATAAATAGTTGAAAGAGCGTAAATGTTTAGCAATCTTCTCTTTTCATTAACATTGTTTGATGCAAACTTAATTCCGGTTTCTATAAAATTTTCAACGTCCTTAATCCCTCCGGAATTTATGAGGCAGATGGCTTTGATTCTGTACAGTTCCGACCGAACAGTTCCAAGCTTTATTGCTGAATCTGCATATTTCTCTGAATCCTGTAAATTTCCCATTTCGAAAAGTTTTATAGAATAAAGATCTGGAAATGAACTCTCATGAGGGAATTTTTTCATTCCCTTTTCTATTATATTGAATGCCTCTTCATTTCTCCCTTCAGAAAATAAATCTCTGGCATTTTCCAATACTTTTTCTATTTTCATAATTTATAAAAGAGTTTTATTCTTAATATATTTTGCTTCCATAGATATATATTAATTGTTTTTAATGAAAATTTCAGAAGTTTTCTAAAATCCCCATTAAACATCGTACCATTTATTCACGAGACCCTCATGTTACAGTATGAATCATCTGCCTGATCATGCATTGAGGGAAAAATACAACTGTATGGTAATGAATGAATTTGAAGGTATTTAATTGAAGATTTGCATTTCCTGTTCCTTAAACCTTATAATTCCAATTTTAAAGAAATTAAATGTAGATCTGTTACTTACCATAAATTCAGGGCTAATAAGCCGTGAAATCCTGAATCCTGGATTGGTTATGCTCCGATTTTATAAATATAAATAACATTTATATATAAAGTTCAATTCATATTAAGATGGGCATAGTGGATAATTTGAAGAACGACAGGAAGAAGATTATATTCTCAATTTTATCCACAGTTATCATTGTTGTTTCATCCGCTCTGATTGTTTATGATTATGAATCATCAGATCATGTTTCACCAAAGGGACTGCCTGTGCATATAAGAGTGATGCTCTCTGGAGGACAAAAAACAGTTTCATCATACCTATCTTCACCCAATACGTCATATAAGGATTCTGGATTCATCTATAATCTTTCAAATGCAAGCGTTACCTTGCTCTCGCCTGATTCTGAATGGATCACAATGGGTGGAAATTTTGGGAGCAAAAATATAACATACAATCTTTCAGACAATCCATACATAACAGATGTGTTCAATGGAAGATCAAACATGTATGGTATAGTAGATGGATATGTGAACAGCACACTCCAGAGAATAGCACAGTCATGGAGATTAATGATGCCCAGTCCAGGGTACAGGGTATCATTAATGGAAGAGGCAACATATTCATACATAAGAAACAACACATTATACGGTTTTGATTATTTCAACAACATTGAATATTCACCATTCAACCCAATATTCAATTCCATTGAATCGTTCGAATTTTATAATGGAATCAGTCCGTTAATTCTATCAAGCACACTCTATTTCAATCTCTCCCATCCAGTATTTGAGAAAAAACTCAATGGAAGTGCGACTGCTGAAATGTTGAAGGACAGGAGTTTCAGGGAGATAGGTGGTGGAGGCAATAATGGAAATTCAAACCCATGCACACCATCTGTTGTTGATAAAACAATTAAGATTGAAACATGGACAGGAATGCTTCCACTTCTCTATTCAAGCATGAACCTGCCTTCCTATTCAGAATTTGGTTTTTCCAGTGCCAGTGTTTCTGCAAATCTAACCCTGAAATTCAATTCAGCACAGCATACCGAGAGCCAGTCAGGTACATTCCAGTCCACAACGCCATCATACGATGCAACTATTCCTTACAGTGGATCGTTTTCATCAGACTCAATAAACTTGCCCTATAACCAAAGTATTGAATACATATCAAACGTTTCCTTTGAAGCCCTTGAATATGAAGTATATTATATATCGACATACTGGTATAATGATGGTACCAGTTATTACTGTGTTGCAACACCAGGGCCAAATGTAACCACAATGGAGGTGATTGGAGTACATAACCCTCAGGTGATGAACATAAATCCCTATTATATATCCAATAATGGAAATGAGTCTGAAACGGCAGATTACTGGTCAACAGCCATCAACACCCTTGGGATTGACGTCAGTAAGGAATATCAAGTGGGTGCCGGTCATGGTTACACCAGTGTGGATCTGTCTTACACATCTGATGAATCAAATAATGCAAATGACTACCTTCAACAGGTTGAGAATGGTGTGAGTATTTTTTCAGCAGCCATCGGAGTGGCATTTGCAATTAATGCACTTACAGATATAATACCACTGGCAGGTTCAGCAGAAGATGTGGCAAATGAGGTTTCACTTGCATTTGCAGAAATAGGACTTATGGCATCTATTGCTGCTGCATTCACTTCCATATCTGTTGTTGTAAATGAGAATATATCATTCAGTACTCTAATGATTTGGAATGACGTCAGGGAGAATAATGGAAGCTTGCTTGATGTTTATTTATATGAATCGTCAGACACGGTTCATTTCTATGGGAACACCGGTGATGAATATTCATTCAATCCTTCTGTTTCTGTTGTAAAAGCAATTCCAGAATAATAATTTCTATATTTATTTTAATTGTTACATTTTATGCTTTCGCCAAGGATCGGGTATTGAGGTTGAACCATGGTTATGCTGAAACATAAAGGAGATTAATCCAAAGGCATAAATCTCCCTTATACAGGAACTGTGGAGAGTAAAATTTTATGACTGAGTATAGATCAGGCAGGATTAATAAGGATACATTTCACCGGAGCAGTTTCATGAGCCAGATTCCTGGGGAAAACCGGTTAATTTTTCAAGAGGAAGAAACAGGAATAAGTGTGGCTAATCTTGAGTCTCATATGTAGAAAGGTACGGGCGTAAAGGACAGAATGAACAATACCAGCACTGTCACACCTATGAGGATCTCCTTTGACCCCACTGGACTTGAATCGTCAAGCGCAGGAGGATGCTCCAGTCCAATGAACATTACAAGAAGGGCAATAAGGATCCATCCGAAATATTCAAGACTCAGATAAAATAATAACATAAGAAAGGCGTAACTTATATAAATTGCCTTTCTCCCCAGAATCCCCCGTAACACATGGCCACCATCCAGCTGGCCCACAGGAATGAGATTCATTGCGGTGGCAAATATTCCAACCCATACTGAAAGGACCATGGGGAATACGGGTGGTTTAATTGGAAGAAAATCAAGCAGGTGATAGATCAGAGGATAGTTCAAAAAGAATGGTGAAAAGGTCCTGACGTGAATCATGGTTTTTTGAAAATAATTGGCCACAAAAAGAAGGGGAAATGCTGTGAGAAAACCTGCAATTGGTCCGGCGGCTCCTATATTTGCCATAACCTTTCTGTTGGGAAATGGATCCCTAAGAGAAATGAATGCACCGAAGGTTCCGATGGAATATCCAAGGGGAATAAAGGGTATGAAAAATGGCAATGAAGCTCTTACGCCATAATGTTTTGCAACAAAATAATGGCCAAGTTCATGTACACCGAGTATGGTCATCAAGGGTGCTGAAAAGAACAGTGCGCTGTAGACCAGTGTTCTTCCAACCAGATCAGGACCGGGTTTAACGAAATCCTCAGAAAACAGATATCCGGCATACAGGGTTGATAATATTGTGAGGATAAGAAGTACAATGTTAACTCTGTTTGATGTGAATTTTCTCTGAGGCATCCTGGATACCACAATATAGTGTTCATAATCCATCACCATCTGTGGGATGTATCCCATCGGAACAAGAACCCTGCTTAATTCGCCGAATTTTTTTGATATATCAGGGTTTTCGGTATCGAGAAACTTGAACTTTATTGTAAATGGAGAAACCTCAATCTCGTATGTTTCAATATATTCCTTTACAGTAGATATAATATCCCTCACTGCGGGATTTTCCAGCTCCACATCAGAACTTCTTTCCATCGCCTTCCTTCCCATTATTTAGCTTTTCCCCGATCTAACGGGAACCATTCATTATCCTGGTTCCACTGACCCACGGGGAACTTTTTGCCCTCCTCTGATCGGCATTTCACAGCAGGAAACGGATCCTTAACTCGTGCAGAGGCCCATTATGGAAAGGCAATTTTTAGCCCTGAGTCGTCATACACCATCATTTATCAGGCGTACTATTTTCAAGGGCATCTGGATATGATTATATTTTAATTAAGTTTTCTTGATCCCCTGTCATGATATGAGAATAGATGATGTGCTTAAAATCCAGGGATATAATTATATGCCATAAAGGCGATGTGGAATTATGAAGACACTAACTTTGGGAAAGACAAAATTAAAAGTTCCTGTAATTGGATTTGGTGCCTGGCAGGCCGGTGGAATGGGCTGGGGAAAAGACTTTACAGACAACGATATTGTTGAGGCCATAAGATATTCCATAAAGAACGGTGCAAATTACATCGATACGGCAGAAGTTTATGGCATGGGTCATTCTGAGGAACTTGTTAAGAAAGCAACTGAGGGAATGGACAGGAAAGATTATATTATTGCCACAAAGGTTGCCCCGCCTCATTTCAGGTACGGGGATGTAATAAAGGCATGTGAGGCTTCATTGAAAAGACTGGGGACAGATTATATAGATCTTTACCAGCTTCACTGGCCGGACAATTATGTTCCATTGAAAGAAACAGTTTCTGCCATGGAAAAGCTGGCTGATGAGGGCATGGTTAAATATATTGGTGTGTGCAACTACCCTGCACCTTTACTCAAAGAAATTTTGAATTACCTCAAGAATCATGACCTTGTTTCAAATCAGATGAGATATAACATACTTCAGAGAGAGGTAGAGGAAGAAACATATCCATTCATGAAAGAAAACAAAATAACCATGATCGCTTACAGCCCCATAGCTAAGGGCCTTCTCACTGGAAAGTACAGTGAAAACCACCTGCCCTCTGATGAAATAAGATCATCCGATCCACTTTTCAGGAAAGAAAATGTTAAGGCCATATCCCAGCTGTTAAAGGATATGGGAGAAATGGCTGACAAATACAGGACCGATATGGCGTCCATAGCACTTGCCTATCTTATAAAGAATGGTGCCATGGTGATACCTGGAGCAAAGAATAGCAAGCAGGTTGAAAGTAATCTCAAGGCAGAAAAAATTGAACTTACGTCATCAGACATGGAAAAACTTGACAGAAAAATTGAGTTGAACTATTTCTAAACCTGGGACCTAACTAAAAATTTCTAAAATACCAAATTATATTTTTCCCCTGAATTCCTAACTTTTAATTAGAAAAAGTATATCATGAATTGGCGAAGAAAATATGAAAACTGTAGCTTTTGGAGTGGATCAGCCCCATGGGCAATTCCAGAGAATGGATATTGAAAGGAGAGAAGTTGGAGACAATGATGTTTTGATTGACATACAGTATTGCGGAATATGCCACAGCGACATACATACTGCAAATGATGAGTGGGGAGGTGCAGTCTATCCTGTTGTGCCCGGTCACGAAATTGTGGGAATTGTAAAGGAAACTGGAAAAAATGTTACAAAGTATAAGAAAGGAGACAGAGTGGGAGTTGGCTGCATGGTTGATTCATGCAGAACATGCGATGAGTGCAAGAATGGAAACGAACACTATTGCGATAACACAGTATTCACATACAATTCCCCTGATTCAAAACTTGGCGGCATGACATATGGAGGATATTCCGGGGAGATTGTTGTGGATAAGGATTTTGTGCTTAATATCCCTGAAAACCTTGACTTTGCAGGAACTGCGCCCCTTCTATGCGCTGGCATAACAACATATTCCCCTCTGAGATTCTGGAACATAAAGGATGGAGACAGAGTTGCAGTTGCCGGCCTTGGTGGTCTGGGTCACATGGGGGTTAAACTTGCAAAGGCAATGGGTGCAGAGGTCACTGTATTCACAACATCGCCATCAAAAGTTGATGAAGCCAAAAGGCTTGGAGCAACCAATGTTGTAATATCAAAGGATAGACAGGAACTGAAGAAGCACAGGGGTGAGTATGACTTTATACTTGACACAATACCTGCGGTGCATGATCTAAATCTGTATCTTTCCCTTCTAAAGCCTGAGGGCGCCCTTGTACTTGTTGGCCTTCCAGAGAAAGGAAGTTCATACAACGTGTTTGCAGGTGCACTGGTTGGAGGGAGAAAAACCCTTGCAGGATCAAACATAGGCGGAATAAGGGAAACTCAGGAAATGCTTGACTTCTGCGGTAAACACAATATAACTGCGGATATAGAGATGATAAAACCTGATGAGATTAATAAGGCATATGACAGAGTTATAAAATCAGACGTAAAATACAGGTTTGTCATTGATATGAAGAATGCAAAAAACTGATTTTTTAATTTTTTTAATTAAAAATTTATAAGAAATCACTGGCTCTTTTTATCTGCTACATAGGAATTCAAAGACAGGGAAGAAAGGAGCGTTACAGAAATGAAGAGAAGAGAAAAGGCCAGGGATATGGAAAATGTTGAAATGGAGTTTGTTCCAAAACCAAAAAGGTAGTTCCAGCCTATGTTTTCAATTAAGTTATGGGAAGATGATACAGGCAATCCAAAAAATACATCGCTGAGCATCAAAAGGGCGAAAATCAACGAACCTGCAAAGAGGCCAATTTTTGAAATCTTACCTATCTCTGAATTTGTCCTTGAAATTATATAGGCTGCCAGGGAAAGTACAAGGAATAATATGAGTCCATAGAAATGATCGGGTGCAAGATTCCTCAAACTTGAATCGAATATTATGAGATATAGGGAAAGTAGAGATGTGATGGCAACTGTTCCACCCTGCACATATTCAAGTCTCCTCCCAGAGTATAGATAACCAAGAATAAAAATAACTATTCCGGCAATTATCACAATGGCCCCTGCAATGAATGGTATGTTTGAAGATGGCTGCTGCGTGGAGACATAATTTACATCTATACTTACATTGGAAGTTGAGGGATCAGCCCCTGTGGCATATATCAAAATATGATATGTTCCTGTTGTGGTCGATGAGGACCCTGTGACTGTAATCTTGCCATTGAATGGTGGATTTCCTGAGGCATTGCTGAAACTTACAATAAGTCCTCCTGAAGATGAATATTTTAGCTCGGTTAATCCAGAAGTTCCCGATGATAGATTTACATAGTAACTGACTGCTGTGCTGTTTGTTCCCTTAAGGGATATGGTGGTGGCAGATACAGATATGCTTGATTTCCCTGAAACATTTTGGACCGCCGTAACATTGACAGTCAACGATGGACTGTTTGTAGATGGATCATCACCCGTGGCCTTAAAGGTAAGGGTGTACTGCCCGGGTGAAAGTGAGGATGAAACAGATATGGTAGCCGTGCCGGTAAAGGTCGGATCGCCCTCGGGATCGCTGAATGAAACCGATATTCCCGAAGGGGCTGAAGCCGATATGGTTGTTCCCCATGTTGTTCCTGATGAAAGGGCAACCTTATAGCCTACGGTGGTTGAAGAGCCCTGAGGAATAGTGACAGAATTTGCTGAAAGTGTTATTGTGGATGTACCGATGGATGAGGCTGCTGAGATTCCTGACATTGATACAAAAAATAAGATTACTATGATACAGGTCACTAAAGTCAATTTATTCATATTTTTTATACAAAATCCTAATATTTAATAATTATGCATTCATAACAATTATTTAATATAAGTAAAAAAGGGGATCATTGTCCTGAATTTTCTTCCTTATAATTTTTGAGCATTTTTATGAGGGCATCGTATGAAAGAAGGGCACACTTCTCCCTTGCAGGCCCAAGTTCAAGACCGAGATATGAAAGTATATCCTTTTTGTTCATGTTAAGGACATAATCCACATCCTTACCCTTAACCCTTTCTGAAAGTATGGATGCAGAGGCAACGCTTATGAGACAGCCATTGGCCACATATTTTATATCCCTTATCTTCCCGTCACCCAGTTTTAGATACATTGCAATGGTATCACCACAGGTTGGATTTGTCTCCATTATGTTTTCATCCGGATTCTCAATTTTTCCAAAATTTCTTGGCTCTTCATAATGCTCATCAATAATTGCGCTATAAATTATGTCTTCACTCATCTTATCATCCTCCTTCCTATTTTTTCTATGGCGTTGAATAAATGATCAACATCTTCTCTTGTATTATATATATAATAGGATGCCCTCGCTGTGGCATAAACCCCAAGAGAAACAGTCTGTGGCATGGCACAGTGATGGCCCGATCTGAGCTCAACACCCTCAATGCGATCTGCCATATGGGAAATATCATGGGGATGGACTTCGTTTCCAAATGGCCTCCCATCCTTTGAATCCTTTTTAATGTTGAACGTGTATATTCCGCCCCTTATCTCAGGGTTTCTGGGCCCGTATGATCTCAGGGCTGGCATATTTAGTTCCTCCTCCCTCCTGAGGGTATAGGAGATCAAATCTTTTTCATGAGCACGGACATTTTCCATACCAAGCTTTTTCAAGAAATCAACGGCAGCTGAAAGCCCAATTGCCCCTTCAATATTTGGTGTGCCTGCCTCAAACTTTTCTGGTATGTCCGCAGGTATGAAATGATCCTCAAATACCTCCTTAATCATTTCACCGCCGCCCATATAGGGAGGCATTTCCTCGAGAAGTTCAGGTTTACCATAAAGCACCCCTATGCCTGAAGGGCCAAGCATTTTGTGGCCTGAAAAAGCCATAAGGTCACAGTCCAGATCACTGACATTTACTGGCATGTGAGGGACACTCTGGGCAGCATCAACAATGAATATTATTCCCCTATCGTGGAGATTTTTTCCCATTTCCCTCAGATCATTTATTGTTCCAAGAATGTTGGAAGCATGGGTTATGGAAACAATCTTCGTTTTATCAGTAAGATATTTTTCTACGTCCTCCCATTTTAAATGGCTTTCAACATTGCTTTCCATCATTTTCAATCTTATCCCGGTATTCTGGGATGCGATCTGCCATGGAACAATGTTAGAATGGTGTTCCATCCTTGAAACAATTACCTCCCCATCCTTCCCAATCATTCTGGAGAGGGAAGAGGCTGCCAGATTGAGTCCTTCCGTGGCATTTCTCACGAAAATGGTCCCTTCTGGCTTTCCACCGATAAAACTTGCAATGTTTTCCCTTGATTTGTTATAAAGATCTGTGGCCTCTTCGCCAATTCTATATACACCCCGGTGAACGTTTGAATTGCTGTTTTCATAGTAGGAAACAATGGCTTCAATGACCTCAGAAGGTTTCTGTGTTGTTGCAGCATTGTCAAGATATATAATGCCCTCTCTTTCGAAACGCCTGAAAATAGGGAAATGAGACTTTATTTCTTCTGGGTTAAACATCTAATATCATCATTAAGAAATTGGATAAAAAATCAGAGGCTTATTCCTTCGGCATACTTTTCCACGGAAGCTCTGAATTTTTCATTTTTGCTTCTCTCTATGAGCGAACCGATAAAACCTCCTGTGATCAGGCTGGTGGCATCCTCCTTTCCGATGCCTCTGCTTTCAAGATAGAGGATCTGCTCGGAGTCCACTGAACTTATGGCAGATGCATGCTTCGACCTGGTATTTGCATTTTTAATCTGGAGGCCAGGTTTGGAGTTAGCGTATCCATCCTTTGAGAGCAAGAGTATTCTGGAATCATAGAATCCTGTGGAATTCACGCTTTCGAGTTCAATATCCACATTTCCCCTGTGTATTGTTGAACTTTTTCCGGTCACAACCCCTCTGACCTGAATATCCGCATTCACACTCTTTCCAATTTCAAAGCTGCTGTCCCTTATATCTATCTCCTGTGTTCCGGCACTGAAACTGGCTCCAAATACCCTGTAATCGGAGTTGTCGCCAATCTGCCTGGATTCAGTTGAAAATATTACCTTATCCGACCCATGGTTTACATGAAACAGCCTTGCAGTACTCTCCTTCTGCTGGAATGTCCTGATAAAGGTGAAATCCATAACACCCATGTTTTTATCCTGCAGGTAGTTGTAATCCAGTGTTGCACCATCTTCAAGAAATATGTATGTTGTTTTTCCCTGGATTGCTCTGTCAGCCTTTTCATCTATGCTGAATATCTCCTCTGTAATTGTTACCTTCGAGAACTTGCCTACGATGATAATGTTCTTTTCAGATCCAGAAAGATTTTGCTCTCCGGAATAAATAGAAATATCAGCCTTTGTGTTTGGATCTACCCTTAAAAAATAGCCTGAACTCCATGATGCGTTGATAAGGTATTCCTCCCTTTCCTTACCCCTCTCTTCCCAGACATAAGCAGGAATATGATCAAGTGATTCGACAATATTACTTACTGTTACACCTTTAATTTCATTTTTATGAGTTACAAATCCATTGATTATGTTCACATCATATTCCCTTTTTATTTCGGATTCATACCTTTTCTTCAAGCCTGTGGCCATCACTTCAAGATCTTTTTCGGTATATTTCACATAGTCCTTTACAGTTGGACTCTCCTTGAAATTCCTCACGGGTGTTTTCAGGAAAAGCAGGAAGGAATCCTGCCTGTAATCATAGGCTGGATCCCTCAGCCTTGTTTTTAAAAGATCAGAGAACTGCTCCATGAAAGATCATCCCACTGCCCCAAGTTTTCCCATTTCAAGCTTCACGAGCCTGTTCATTTCAATGGCAAACTCCATGGGTATTTCTCTCATAACATCGTCAAGGAAACCAAGGACTATCATGGATGAGGCTTCATCTTCTGAGAGCCCTCTTGACCTGAGATATGTAAGCTCTTCTGTTCCTATTTTTCCCACCGTTGCTTCGTGGGAGAATGTCCCTGATGGCTCGTATATTTCGTCATGGGGATAGGTATATGACTGTGATTCATCGTTTATGAGAAGGGCATCGCACTGAACCCTACTCCTCGAATTGACAGCTCCCTTGTTCATTCTTAAAAGACCCCTGTATATGGCCTTTCCGTCCTCTATGCTGATGCTCTTTGCAATTATCTTTGAGGATGTGTATGGTGCCATGTGGATTGCCTTTGCGCCTGTATCCTTAACAGTACCTGGACCAGCCAGTGATATGTTGAGGTTTGAAGTTGTTGCGTGAGGCCCTCTGAGATAGGATGATGGATATATCATTGTGACCTTTGAGCCCAGGGAACCACCAACCCATTCCATCTTTGCATTCTCGTCCACCCATGCCCTCTTTGTAGGCATGTTGTAAACGCTCTTTGACCAGTTCTGAACGCTTGTATATCTGACATTGGAATTCTTGTGTGCATATATTTCAACGATTGCACTGTGCAGTGAGTCCTTATCCCATCTTGGTGCTGTGCAGCCCTCTATGTAATGTACACTTGAACCTTCATCCCCCACAACTATGGTGTGTTCAAACTGCCCTGTGCTCTCATTATTCATTCTAAAATAGGTCTGAAGTGGCATATCTATGTGCACACCCTTTGGAACATAAAGGAAGGAACCTCCACTCCACACGGCACCGTTGAGTGCTGCGAACTTGTTATCTGTCATTGGAACTGCCTTACAGAAATATTCCTTTACCAGATCGGGGTGGTTCTTCACGGCAGAGTCAAGATCCATGAATACAACGCCCTTGTCTTCCCAGACCTTTTTCAGTGAATGGTATACACCCTCACTCTCATACTGGGCAACCGATCCTGCAAGATATTTCTGTTCCATTTCAGGTATGCCAAGCTTCTCAAAGGTCTGCTTTATCTGATCCGGAACATCCTCCCAGTTGTTTGCCTTTCTCTCGTCAGGCTTGTTATAGTAGTTGGTGTTCTCCCAGTCAATTCCTGAAAGATCAGGCCCCCAGTTAGGCATTGGCTTTGACTGGAATACCTCCAGGGCTTTCAGCCTGAATCTTCTCATCCAGTCAGGTTCCTTCTTAATCTCCGATATCTCTTCAACCACTGCTTTGTTAAGGCCCTTTCCTGTTGAATAAATAGGGTTGTAAGTATCCCTGAACTCCCAGTCTGAACTCTTTGAGTTCTTCAATCCGTCAAGCAATCTTTCTATTTCTTCTTCCTTATTTTCTATCTGCACTTCCATCATCATCAACTCCTTATCCAGTCATAACCCTTTTCCTCAATCTGAAGGGCGAGGTTCTTGTCCCCCTCCTTTGCAATCTTTCCATTCACAAGAACGTGAACAAAGTTTGGATCAATGTTCTTTAGTATTCTCTGATAGTGTGTTACAATTAAAAATCCAACTTCAGAACTTGCATATTCTATAATTTCATCTGCAACAAGCTTGAGTGCATCAACATCAAGCCCGGAGTCGATCTCATCCAGAATGACGATTTTTGGCCTGAGTATGGCCATCTGGAGAATTTCAAATCTCTTTCTTTCTCCTCCTGAAAAACCGTCATTAACAGATCTTGAAAGGAAAGATTCATCAAGACCGACTTTCTTGAGATGCTTCTTTACATTGTCAAAGAACTGTGTTACATTGGTCTTGTCCTCAGGATGTAGCTGCTTGTATGCAGTTCTCAAGAATGATGATATTTTGACTCCCGGTATGGCTATGGGGCTCTGGAAAGCCAGGAACAGGCCGGCCCTTGCCCTCTCCTCAGGTGTCTTATTTGTGAGATCAATATTATCCAGAACTATGGATCCACCCTCTATCTTGTAATCAGGATGGCCAACCAGGACGTTACCAAGGGTACTTTTTCCTGCTCCGTTTGGACCCATAAGGGCATGAATCTCCCCACCCTTCACTGTGAGATCAACTCCCTTCAGTATCTTTTTTCCGTCCACACTTGCGGACAGATTTGTGATCTTCAATTCAACCATAATTCTAAATGAGTTTAGATTATTTAAACACTTTCATGTGTTTAAATGAACAAAAGTTAATATATGGAGTTACATTAATTGATTATGGATGTTAATTTGACTGTCAGCCCTTTGCTGGGTGAAGTTAAAACCAGAATTCTCATTTATCTATCTGACGGAGAAAAGAGCATGGGGAACCTTGCATCCTATCTTGACATAAATAAGACTGCTGTAAAGGAACATATGGAAAACCTGGAAAGAATGGGATATGTAAGATCATTCTTTAAAAAGGAAAAGACAGGAAGGCCTTCAAAATATTATGAAATAACCAGATTGGGTATGGAACTTTTCCCGAAAAAATACGCACAGCTCATGGAGGCGTTCATATCGGAGGTTAAGGATGAACTTGGAGAGATGAAATTGAACCTTATACTGGGCAAAGTCGCAGACAGGCTCATATCCTCCCCCGATCTAAAGATATCTGGAAATGAAAGGGAGGCAAAGATTGAAAAGCTGAAAAGTTTCGTTGACACACTCAATAACCTTGGATATTACGCCAGAATGGAGATTGATGGAGAGATTGTAAGAATAATAAGGCATAACTGTATCTTTTACGAAATGGCAAAGACAAATGGCAAGGTAATATGCGACATTCTCGGCAAGGATCTGATAGAAAAATCTGGTGAAAAGAATTTTACCATTGTGGAAAAATTCTCCGATGGTGGAAACAAATGTGTTGTGGAGGTTGATCTGGACAGTACAGATTCAACCTTATGAAATATTTAATCAAAGATTTGCAAGCATGTCCTCAACTGTTTTGTCTATATCATATCTAAAGCTGAAGCCCCAGTCTCTTTTTGAATCTGAAATATCAAGGGAGTAAGGCCAGGATTCTGCTATCTTCTGCCTGAAATCTGGGTTATAGCGAACCTCAAAGTTTGGCTTGAATTTTTTTATTGAATCATATAGCATCTCAGGAGTCAGGGTGTAACTCATCACGTTATAGGCAGTCCTTATGGTCAGATTCTTTGAATCTGCATGCATGTATTTTATGGTTGCCTCCATGGCATCCTGCATATACATCATTGGCAATGGCGTATCCTCCTTCAGGTAGCATATGTATGGAGCATTCTTTGCTGCGTGCCTTATCATATCCACCGCATAATCTGTTGTACCTGCTGTTGGTGGAACCCTGTAACTGATAAGCCCCGGATATCTCAAACTTCTCACATCAAGGCCATATTTGTCAAAATAGTACTGGAAAAGCATTTCTGCAGCAGCCTTGGTAATTCCATACATGGTTGTTGGTATGGAACTATGCCTTACAGGTGCGTTTTCCTTTGGTGCATCAGGACCAAAAACACCTATGGTTGAGGGCACAAACACCTTATCCACATTATATTTAACACATGCATTGAGCACATTAACTGTTCCAGTAAGGTTAACACTGTAGGCAAGATAGGGGTCTTTTTCTCCCGATGCCGAAAGAATGGATGCAAGATGATACACCTGATCTGGTTTGAACTTCTCAAATATCTTTTCCGTAAGTTCTCTGCTCTTCACATCCAGATATTCAAAGGATATTCCATCCCCTTCCACTGTCCTCTGTGTAATGTCAGTGCATAATATCTCTGCATCTATACTTGACCTTATTATTCTGATTAATTCAGCACCTACCTGGCCGTTGCTCCCTGTAATTAATATTTTGATCATCCCCAGTTCATATCCAGAAGCTTAAAAAATGCATTGATATGTAATATATGTTAAAATATTCCCATTGGAGATGAAATAACTTCCCTGAAATACAGATAAACGTAATATAAAGGGGACTCATATTATAATTACATGAGCTCCCGTAAAATGGAACTTATTGCCATAATCATGATTTCGGTGATGCTTTTCTCCTTTTTGGCGCCTCCAGTTGCACAGGAAGACGGTGCAAACAGGCCACATCCAGTGGATATAGGATCACTAATTCCATTGATTCAACACAATTTGAGCGAAAACAGTTATGTGAGTGGGGATTCAGCTCAGAACAGCGGACTTGTGTTAAATGTTTCCGATTATGATGTAACTAACGATACAGGATCTCTGGGGAAATATTTGGAATGGACATCACAATCCATATTTTATGATGGTTCATACTGGATTGTTGGAGGTTCCGACCTTGTAAGGATGAATATCTCTGGAGGAAACAGCCTTTCTGCAGTCATTGTACCTGGTGGATATTGCAGATTTTTGGAGCCATTGGGTCAAAATTTAATCCTTGGAGGTAACTATTTTGTTCCACCTGCAGGACTCTATGCATATTCGTACAATATTTTAAGTGGAACACTCACAAATATTTCCTACAATTTACCATCAAATACCATAGGGAAGGGTAGTGGATATGTGGTGACTGGAATGACCCAGTGTGATGGGTATACATTTTTTATATACAGCCGGGAGGGTTACAATGGGGTTTCATATGTCCAGAGGTTCAACCAGACATCTATTGTGAATGTAAGTGGGTCCATAAGGATTGGTGGAAACCAGAATCCAACAGCTGCAGGCCATGGATACATATTCTTTCAGGGAGTCAACGGAGTATCTAATTCCATTCTTTACAATGTTACCACAGGGTCAAGCCTGGAAATTAATAGTTCTAATTTGAATGATCAGAATGGAATTGACTGCCCTAATATGGTTGCCTATGGTTCAGGCAATTTTATAGCAGGAAGTGGATATCAGATATATGACTACAGTATGGCAACTGGAACAGCTAAATTGTTAAACCAATACCCCGGTTACCGCCTTACCTTTGTTTCATATGCCGGCAATGGAATATTTCTGGCTGGAATCTTCAAAAATAATCATACAACACTCTTAGCCATTGAAAATGATTCATTTTACGATCTGGGATCTTATTATGGAATAGTAAGCGATGGTACTTTTAACAATATCACAGGTGGAATCCTTCTTACCGGTAATGGAATGCAGAGCGGTCCTGTGATGTATTATCTTACACCCATTTCAACTGAGGTGTATTTTAATGAGGAGGGACTTCCGTCAGGATCAGAGTGGGGATTGAACATATCTGGATATAACAATATGACATTATATGGAAACAGCACAGAAATCAGCCAAATTCTGGACTATGGAAATTACCACATCAGGCCCATATATCCCTTAAGAACATTCTATGCACCGGAATTCAACCTGAGTGTTAACTACCAGGGCATTTCTGTTCTGATTCAGTTTAAACCATATGACTATATTCTAAATGTCAGCGAGACCGGGCTTCCTTCGGGCACCCTGTGGTACCTTAACTTTACTGAGGACAATAGTTCGAACAAAATATACTATCACTCGTACAGCACAAGCCAGAATGTTATGCTTCAAAACGGAACGTATAATTATTCCATAAGTTCTTCCCTTAAGTGCTGGATTTCCTTTGATGGTGATGGAAAAATAAACATTTACGGCAATGATTCCACTCTGAATATTCCTTTTCTGAGAGCATATAAGGTATCATTCAATTTGATCTTTCCAGCTAAAAACCAGACATGGTATCTTAACATATCTCTGGATAGATCCCATTTCTTCAATATAACAGGAAATCTAAACAGATCCCAAGAGTATCTCCCCAATGGAACATTCAATTATTCAGCTGCAACTGCCAATAAGAAATACCACAGCAATGGGGGGAATTTTAGTGTTATGGGAGAAAATATCACTGTTAATGTTACATACCTTCCATATCTTTATGTACTTTCCATTTTTAGGGAAAATGGAATATATGTGGGAAAATGGGGCGTTTTTATAAATGATTCAAATGTGTTCTACAACACAAGCTCCAGTGAATTAAATGTATCACTTATGAATGGAACATATGATCTTAGATTTACCGATCTTGATAAAAGATATATTCCAAAAATTTTAACGATGAATATAACCATAAATGGTTCAGATGCCATCATAAGGATTCATTTTGAGATCACATATGCAGTATCATTCAGTTTATCAGAGCATGTTGCAGAACCATGGAATGTCTATATATATAACAATACAGCAAATCTTTCGGGATTCATCCAATATAACCTGAGCAATGAACCCAGTTCCATATGCATACTTCTTCCCAATGGATCCTATCACTATGCTCCGGAATATGAGGGAAAGGGTATAATATTTAATGTATCATCCATTTATTTCAACTTAACTGGGTCAGATCAGAATATACAGGTGATTGACTACAACGCTTATCCAATGGAAATCTCAAGCACCGGACTTTTCCGAAATATGGGCTGGTACGTCAATCTTTCGTCTCCATATGGCGGAAAGCACATTTCCCCATATCCAAACCTGTCCATATATTACTGCCTCCCAAATGGCACATATACATATGTAGCTGGAGGTAAGGGGAATATTTTCAATCACCCATCCGGCAATGTCACCATTGACGGAAAAAACAGCAGTGTCAATCTTGCATTTGTCCCTGTAACCTATCCCGTAATTATTAAAGCCCTGAACCCTGCCTTTAGAAGTTTCAATATTAATTTTATAAATACAGGGATTATAAGTGAATTGATAAATAACAATTTTTCAATGACCTATTCTGGCCTGAATATTGAGTACCTGGAGGACAGTCTTGTTAATGGAACCTACTGGATAAATGCTACCCTTTCCAATGGGACATACAGCATACATGATTTTAAATTTTCAGTCAATGGGAGTTCGGAAACAGTTTACCTGAATCTTCTTCCTGTCCTGTACAGGATTGAGTTCATACCAGAGGCACCTTCAGGGTCCTCCGGGAATTGGGAAGTTGATAATTCTTCCAGCTCCATAAATTCGCCCATAACATTATACGAAATAAATGGAACCTATAATTACAACATATCTGCACCACCTTCACTTCTTGTATCTAACAGTTCAGGAGAATATGCAGTGAATGGAAAAAATATAACCATATATGTTTACTTCAAGGGAAAGAATCAGATACAGATAATTGAAACGCAGGCCCTTAATGAAGTTTCGGAAATTATCTCCCTTGTGCTAAATTCCTATATGACATTGCTGATTCTCGCCGTTATAATTATATCTGCAGCCACATCCTTCAGAGCATACAGATCAATCAGGACAGATGTTAAAAAAGGTACAAAATAAATTTAAGAAATCACACCATACTTAATTATGGATCTAAAACTCGATGGAATGAACATACTTGTAACAGGAGCAGCAAAGGGAATAGGAAAGGAAATTGCCATGACCCTTGCAAGGGAAGGGGCAAAGGTTGCGGCCAATTACAGATCAACGGAACCATCATTTGAGGAAGAATTTTCAAAAAATATTCAAACATTTAAGGCTGATGTATCCAAAAGGGATGAAGTCAGGAGAATGGCAAAAAATATTCATGATGAAGTGGGACATATTGATGGAATCGTCAATAACGCCGGTATATGGTATCTTTTTCCCTTTGAAAATTTTGATGAGGATAAATTTGATCAGATCATGAATACCAATCTGAAAGGCACAATATACACAGTAATGGAGTTTCTGGATGATCTTAAGAAATCCAGATCACCCTCGGTTGTAAATATTGCATCAAACGCCGGCGTTGGAACATCTGCATTGAATACCACCGCTTACTCCATTTCCAAGGCTGCGGTCATAATGTTTACAAAGAGAATGGCCCTTGAAATGGCAGAGAGCAAAATAAGATTCAATGCAATTGCACCAGGCTGGATTAAAACAGACCTGACAGTTGGGGGAAAAACCCTTGAAGAGATTGAAACACTGGAAAAGAGCTTCATTGAAAGGTCAACTGTTTGCAGAACTGGAAGGACCGAGGATGTTGCCAATCTTTCAGCCTATCTCCTCTCTGAAGTGTCTTCTTTCATGAATGGACAGGTAATTGTGATTGATGGCGGAAGAAAGGATAATCTCACCCATTCGCTCTGATAAAAAAGTCACTTTTTCTTTTTTACATTATTTTTATTTGTTTTCCTGCCTTCCCCCTTCTTCCCTTTCTCTAAGTCATAATAGTCGCAGAATGAATTTATCTTGCAGGATTCACATCTTGGGCCTACAGGTTTGCATATGGTTTTTCCAAACTCGACCATCATGGGGTTCAATCCGAGCCATAATTTCTCTGGAACTATTCGCCTGAGGATCATTTCCGTATCCTCAGGATTACCAGAATGGGATATTCCTGTCCTCATACAGATCCTCTGAACGTGGGTATCCACAGCGATGGCAGGTATTCCAAAACCATCGGACAGGACAACATTGGCCGTCTTTCTTCCAACTCCAGGGATTTCAGTGAGACTTTCAATGGTCTGGGGAACCCTGCCCCCGAATCTTTCCCGTATTATTTTTGCAGCATTGATGACCCTTTCAGCCTTTGCTTTTTTGAACCCAACCTTATCTATTATTTTCAGAACGTCTTCATAACTGGCCTTTGAGAGACCATCCATATCATGATATCTTTGCTCAAGATTCCTGGCTGCCCTGTCCGTAACCTCATCCTTTGTCCTGTGAGACAGAATTGTTGTTATTAGCACCCAGAATGGTTCATGGAATTCAAAGTGATGTTCCGGTGCCTGACTCCTCATGAGATTTATCATCTCTTCCATATGCTCCCTGAAATATTTTTCAGTTCTTGTCATTCAATTCTATGATAGAAAAATATAGCATATTAATATGCCATATGGAAGGGAAATGGATTCCTATGATCTAGTAATTTCAGGATGTGGTCTTTCCGCAATTTTTGCCGCCAGGGAGGCATTAAAGAATAATATGAAAGTTTTAATTGTTGAAAAATCCATAGATCTTTCGTTCCCTCCATCAGGATCGATGTTCATTTCATCCGATACATTCAACAGATATTTTGCAGGATACGAGAAATACATCTTTGGAAGATTCTCCATGGTTACGCTGAAAACCCACAGTTTTGAAAACGATTACCTTCTGGAGAAGGGCACTGAAATAATTTCTTTAGACAGGGAAAAATTGCTGAGGCATATGGCTGCGGATATTTCCAGACAGGGTGCCCAGATCAGAATAAGATCTTCAATGGAAAGCGCAACTTTTTCCAATGGAAAATTCAAAGCTGTGGTTTCCGTTGAGGGAAAGAGGGAAGAAATAGAAACCAGATACATTGGGCTTTCCGATGGAAATATTAAAAACGGCGTTTTAAGTCACACTCAAGATTGCAGAACATATGAATACAGATCTACCTATGAAAGGTACATCTCCACAAGGAATCTCGATTCAAGGTTTCTCATAGAACTTTCCGATTCCACATACAGGATCGAGGCTTCCAGCGGAAAGAATGTGGAAATCCTTCATACGGCCATTGAAAGTGATGAAAATGGCAGGACTGTTTCAAGATTCAATTATAATGGTTTGCTGCACAGCTGTTTCCCAAAGGTTCCGGAAGGATATATCCTCCTCGGAAATATGTATGGCACCGAAAGGATTCTGGGAAATTCAGTGAGAGATGTGATAAAATTATCCATAGATTCCATAAGATCCTGTTTGAATGGCAATACAGGTATGGAAGAGATCAAAGATGAATGGTACAAAATGAACCTCGAGGCCAAAAATCCAGATCTTGATCCCATAGATTCCATAAGGGAGAAAATTCCTGTTGGTCTTTAATTAAGGATGAACTTATGGAGAAAATCATATTATTTTTTTTATAATCACCATCTGATTTCCATTACAGGATATTGGTGTCATTTCTGCGTATAGATATGGAGATTTAATTTTGAAGAAATTGGTGTTGGAGAAATAATTTCATCTATCTGAATCAATTATTATCCAGATCAATTCCGTTTAAGAGATCGTTTCCCTTCATCTGGTTCTTTAACATCTTCTTAAGTGCCCTGTTGCCTTTCATCATCTTGGCATTTTCCTTCATTGCGCGGAACTCCTTCATCAGATTTCTGACGTCCTGTTCCTCCGTTCCCGACCCTCTGGCAACCCTTCTGATTATTTTTGCATTTATTATATCCGGATTCTCCAGTTCCTTATAAGTCATTGAATCCAGAATGACTCTGTATTTCTGGATCTTTTCCTGGGCAGTATCCACGTCAAGCATTCCCATCTTTGATTGCGGAATCTTTCCCATGGGGAGGGAATCAAAAAGCCTTTTCATGATGGATGGCTTTGCAAACTTCTCCCAGAGATCATACATATCCATCAGATTGAACTTGCCGTTCATGATCTTTGTCAGTGTTTCCTCAGCCTTTTCTTCGTCCACGTCCGCTTCCTGTGCAACCTCAAGCAGCGCCTCTGCATCACCCATCCCAAGAAGCCTTGAGAGGAATTTCTTTGGATTAAATATTTCGAAGTCGTCCAGATGTTCACCTGTTCCTATCATATATACAGGAGCCCCTGTTTCTGCAACGGCACTCAGGGCTCCACCAGCCTTTCCGGTTCCGTCCATTTTTGTAATGATCACACCTGTTATTCCTGCAGCTTCCTTTAAGGCCCTGGCCTGAGGGCCGGCCTGCTGCCCAATGGTTGCATCCATTACGAGAAGGATTTCATCAGGCTCAACCGCCTTTTTCATTTCTGATATTTCCTTTAAAAGTTCATCGTCAAGGGAATCTCTTCCACTGGTATCCACAATCTTTACAGGAACATCCTTCAGTTCATCGACCCCCTTTTTGTATATCCTTATGGGGTCCTTTTCGCCCTTTATACCAAAAAACTTTGAGCCTGACTGTTCAGCTATGGTTTTTAACTGTTCATAGGCGGCAGGCCTGTGCACATCACATGCTATGAGGCCACTGCTGAGCCCCTTCTTTGTAAAGAATTTGGCCAGTTTCCCCGCAGTTGTGGTCTTACCATTGGCATATAGACCGATGAGCATGATTTTTTGCGGCTTCAGCTGCAACTGGGAAGGCTGCCCAAGAATACCAAGAAGTTCTTCGTAAACTATCTTGAGGATATAATCCTGAGGAGGCATGCCCGCAGGAGGCTTTTCATTCTCTGCCCTCTCCTGTATTCTCCTTGTGAGTTCCACTGTTAATTTAACATTCACATCTGCCTTAAGGAGCGCCCTCTGAATCTCCTTTATCATTTCCCTGATTACATCCTTGTCTATATAACTCGATCCTGCTATTTTTCTGAATGTCTCTCTAAGCGATGATGACAGGGAATCTAACACCATTTATAAAGCACCTCAGTACTCTCTCCATCTGTGTCCGCATTTTTCGCATGTATACATTGCGGTCTCAGGTTCATCTGCTGACCTTGTCTGCTTCAGGACAAAGTATGCACCCCTGTGGCCACACTTTGGACATGTTGCTTCTGAATCCAGAGGCTCCACATGGGACGATTCATTGATGACAATAACATCCTTCTCGGTACTCTTTGTTATTATTTTACCATCTTCCTTTTTAACCTTTTTTTCCTCGTGGCCACAGACAGGACATATGTTTTTATCCTTACCTGGGACGATCAATGCACCGCATTTGGAACAGAACATAGGTAATGTATTTACTTCTTGTATTTGTTTATTATCTTATTTTCATGTGTTATAAAATAATCAAAAATATTATAAATTAAATAAGCTCGAAGATTTCAAAAGCATATGGGTGCTTTCGATCGCCCAAATCATATTTTTACCTTTATTTACAATAAAAAATGAACCAATAGGTTTATTTTTGTAGAGTTACTCTTTATTCTATGGTAAAACTTGATGATGCCATAATTGCGAGAATGGAACATTCAGGACACAAGTTTGAAATTCTTATCGACCCCGAAGCCGTGGAAAAGATAAGAAATGGCGATGTTGACGTTGAAAAGGATCTTGCAAGCGAACAGGTTTTCAAGGACGCAAGAAAGGGCGACAAGGCGGGAGAGGAAACCATAAAGGATGTCTTTAAAACTACGGACATAAAAAAAATAGCAGAAGAGATTGTAAAGAAGGGGCAGATTCAGCTTACAACGGAACAGAGGCATAAGATGCAGGAGGCTAAAAAGAGAGCCGTCATCAATATAATATCCAGAGAGGGAATAAATCCGCAAACAAATGCACCGAACCCGCCGGCAAGGATTGAGGCTGCAATGGAAGAGGCAAAGGTCCACATTGATCCATTCAAGCCTGTGAATGAGCAGGTGAATATGGTTCTTAAGGAAATCAAACCCCTCATCCCAATCAGAATGGAAAAGGTAAAACTTGCAGTCAGGCTAAGCGGCGATGGCTACGGAAAAATGTATGGAGAAATCGTAAAAAATGGAACAGTCCTTAAGGAGGAATGGACAAAGGATGGAAGCTGGATATGTGTCCTTGAGGTCTCTGCAGGAATGTTCGGTGAAATAATATCTTCCCTGAGCAGAAAGGGTGGGGATAGTATAGAGATTAAAAAGATATGAATGAATTAAAAATTTCTTTATATTTTTTATTTTAAGCATATTTCTATAAACTCATAAAAAATATGCTGTAATTTAAAAATCATCTGCTTTCATAAGTAATATATAATGAAAATCTATTCCACTATTATTGAGAGATAAATGGTGGAAAGATCAAAATCTTATGGATTTGCAACTTCCAGAAGTAGCAGGATGTGATGTAAACGGTAGAAATTAAACAGATAATCTTTCCGGGAGATGCCATTGAAACTGAGGGACTGAAACCAAGGAATGGCATTTTCAGGGATGGGAATGGTGCATTGAGGTCACAGTATTTTGGGACTGTACAGAAAGGTGAAGAGTTTGTGGATGTTGTGCCCTTTCATGGGTCATATTTTCCCAGAAGAAATGACAAAGTAATCGGCAAGGTAATAGAGGTTGGCCCTTCAATGTGGACTGTGGATATAAGATCCCCCTATCTGACAATGTTACACATGAACGATACTCCATGGAAAACCTTTTCGGGGGAAATAAAGAAGTTTCTGAACACGGGAGATTACGTATACGCCAAAGTAATGAATGTGAATGAGGTTAAGGAGAGCTGGATTACCCTGAAGGAACCCGGACAGGGATTGAGGAAACTTGAGGGTGGGCATATAATGTATGTGCCTGCCCCAAAGGTTCCAAGAATAATAGGGAAGACAGGATCAATGGTCAATATGATTAAGGATGCCACATCAACAAGAATCATAATCGGCCAGAACGGACTCATTTGGATTGATGGTGCACCGGAAGACGTTCTTATTGCAGATGAGGCAATAAAAATGATTGAAAGAGAGGCCCATACAACAGGACTTACTGACAGAATGGTAGAATTTTTGAAGAAAGCAAAAGGTGAAATAAATGGGAACACCCAGTAATATAAAATTGATCGATGAAAACGGTTTGAGGCTTGACGGAAGAGGAGATGAGGAACTTCGGCCCATTAAGATTACGACTGACGTTCTTGAAAGGGCAGATGGAAGCGCCTTTATAGAGTGGGGAGGCAACAAGATACTTGTTGCGGTATATGGCCCCAGGGAGGCCTACCCCAAACATACTCAGGATATAGAAAAGGCTGTAATTAAGGCAAGATACAACATGGCTGCATTCTCAGTGGATGAGAGAAAAAGGCCTGGGCCGGATAGGAGATCCATGGAGATATCCAAGGTCATATCTGAAGCATTGAGTGCAGCGGTAATGCTTGAACAGTTTCCAAGAACCCAGATAGATGTTTTTATCGAAGTTATCCAGGCTGATGCGGGCACAAGAATTGCAAGCCTTACAGCTGCCTCTGTTGCTCTTGCAAACGCAGGCATACCCATGAAGGACCTTGTGGTAGGATGCACTGCAGGAAAGGTAGAGGGGAGAATTGTCCTTGACCTTTCCAAGGAAGAGGATAACTTTGGAAATGCCGATCTCCCCATGGCGGTTCTGTCCAAAACAGATGAGATTGTACTCATACAGATGGATGGAGAATTAACGAAGGATGAGCTGAATAAGGGTATGGAAATGATCTTGAAGGCAACCAAAAGAATCAATGAGATTCAGAGAAAGGCCCTTTCAGAAAAGTATACCATTGCTCAGAATAAGGAAGAAGGTGAATAAGGATGCCGAAGGATGCAACTGGTGTTTTATCAGAAATAAAGAAAGGATATATATCGAAAAAGCTCAGGGAGGGCCTGAGAGGGGATGGAAGAAAACTCGACCAATTCAGGGAGATTGCCATTGAGCCAAACTATGTGCCAAGGGCTCAGGGTTCTGCCTTTGTGAAACTGGGCAGAACAAAGGTTGTTGTGGGCGTTAAGATTGAATCGGGTGAGCCCTTTCCGGATACCCCAAACATGGGTGTAATGACAACAAATGTGGAAATGCTCCCAATGGCCTTTCCAACCTTTGAACCTGGTCCACCCAACGAGGAATCCATAGAGATTGCCAGGGTTGTTGACAGAGGTATTAGAGAAAGCAAGATGATAGATCTGGAGAAGCTCTGCATTGAACCTGGAAAGAAGGTCATGATCGTATTCATCGATATTGATGTCATAGATTATGATGGAAACCTTATTGATGCGTGCACAATGGGATGCGTTACGGCATTAAAAAATGCAACATACAAAATAACACCTGATGGAGAGGAGATACCCCTTCCTGTCAGAAGCTACCCCATTTCAGTCACAATGGTTAAAATAGGTGATGAAATACTGTGCGACCCTGATCTTGAAGAGGAGCAGATGGCCGATGCAAGACTGACCGTCACAATGACGGAGGATGGAAGCATCAGGGCAATGCAGAAGGGTAATAATGGAACATTTAAAATTGAAGAGATTAAAAAGGCGGTTGACATATCGGAAAGAGTCGGAAACGATATTAGAAAGAAAATTGTGGGGTGAATAAAACGGGACGAAGAACATTAAAGGTTGGGCCGGCTGGAAGATTTGGTCCAAGATACGGAGTTACAGTAAGAAAGGTGTGGACAGAAATATACAGGCAGAAAAAGGCAAAATATGAATGCCCTAAGTGTAAGCAGCTAAAGGTTGTGAGGGTTGCCTCCGGAATATGGAACTGCAAGCACTGCGGATATAAATTTGCAGGCGGCGCTTACACGCCAGAGTATTCCCAGAGAATAATCGAGGAAATGGTGGAAAGTGGACTATAAGTGCATAAGATGTGGAAGGATCCTTGAGAAATCCATAGGAACCAACGAAATAGAGTGCGAGTGCGGTTCCAGAGTATTTCTCAAGGAAAGGCCAAACATAGAGAAAGAAGTAGATTCCAGGTGATTTTATGGACCTGGATATGATCCAGGAGCTTGCCTCAGAGAGCGTATGCACCAGATGCAGAGGGCGCATATTTGCATCCTCCGGTCATGAAATGACCAATGGAGAAAGGGGAAATGCCCTGAATTTTTCACTTGAGGCCCTTGGTTTTAAAGTCAATATAACCGGTGAAGAAAATTGCGAAATATGCCATGGAATGTTTCTTGAACTGGGTGGATATGCCGGGGAGATAGCCAGAAGGCTTGAATCCTATGAATTTAAAACCTTTTTAATTGGCACCACAGTTTCCAAAGATATTATTGAAAATGAAAAGAGAATTCATCTGAAATATGGGGACAGGGGAGAGAGCATTAAGAAAGAACTGAACAGGGAACTGGGAAAAATAGTATCCTCAAAAATCAAAAAGGAGTTTGAGCGCTCAGATCCCGACATAATGGTGAAGATAAATACAGAATTTATGACCATAGACCTCCAGATCAAATCCATATACATCTACGGCACATACAGAAAATTAAGAAGGGATCTTCCACAAACGAGGTGGATCAAATATTCAGAGATTAAGGAAACTGTAGAATCTATAATAGGAGAGCCTGCAATGGCAATGGCCAGGGGAAAAAACTATTTTCTTCACGGTGCAGGCAGGGAAGATGTGGACGTAAGGATGCTTGGAAACGGAAGAGAGTTCATAATAGAGGTTGCCAGCCCCGAAATAAGGTCCATAGATCTGAATGAATTGAAGCATACAGTGAACCATTCAGGCCAGGGCATTGAAATTGAAAACCTGAAATTTGCAACAAAATCAGAGGTTTCAAAAATCAAGGATGAAAAATACCATAAAAAGTACAGAGCAGTGATAGTCAGGGATGATGGAAAACCCGTAGATATGGAAAACTTAGAAAAGGCCTTAAACTATTTAAACGGAAAAGTTATTTATCAAAGAACACCATTACGAGTAAGTGCTTCCAGATCTGATCTGGTAAGGGAGAGAAGGATACTCAATATATTCCTTGAATCAAAGGATCCTCCGACCCTCATTATAGAGGCTGAGGCGGGAACATATATTAAGGAACTGGTATCCGGGGACAGCGGGAGGACCAATCCAAGCGTTTCCGAACTTTCAGGTCAGAGGCTCAAGATAGGGGAGCTTGACGTAATAGAAATTGAAAGGTGAAATTATATGGTTAAGATGTCACACGGTCCAAGGGCCGGTTCAAGATATAAAATGACAAAAAGGCTCAAAGAAAAAGGCATGCCAAGGGTTAACAGTTTCATGCAGGAGTTTGAGGTTGGAGATTACGTTGCCGTAAATATAGAGCCTTCTGTGCATGCAGGTATGCCAAGCCACAACTTCCAAGGCTATACAGGTGTTGTGGAGGGAAAGCAGGGAAGATGCTATCTTCTTGCCATAAAGGTTGGAAGCGTTAAAAAGACCATACTGGCAGATCCTGTTCATTTGAGAAGGATAGAAGTATGAAAATTAAATACATCACCTTTTCAGAGGCCAGAGATATTCTTCACAGGCACCTGTCGGAGAAGACTGAGATGGAGGAATCTGTTGATGACCTCACCGTGAAGGAGTATAATTACATAAGTGCCTTTACAAGGCTTGATGGAGATACTGCTACCAGGGCAGTCAAAGATATTGAGAAAATGGGCGGTTTTTCTGAGGAGGTAAGTGTTAAAATTGTTGATCTCATGCCCAGAGACCTTGAACAGTTGAGGGCTATCCTTAACTCATACAAGCTTTCCCCTTCAGAAGATATATTAAATAATATTTTAAACTATATTTCTTCTATCTGAAGAGGATGAACCTATGGATGATTTTGCATATGTATTGGATATTTTAAAGCAGGGAAGGGCCAGCGACCACAATTACCATAAGATACCACTGGTTCTTATAATAGGAGAGACAGAGTTTAAACTGCTCGAGGTTATTCCAAAGGAGAATGCCATTATCACTGTAGGGGATCGCATTTATATTGGAAAGGATCAGGCAAAGAGGGATAAGATAAGCACAGTGAAGAGGAGGATAGGCTATGATGAGCTCACCAGCTCTGCCATAAGTGAACTTCCATATACCCTTGAACTGATTGTAAAGAACAATGAGAAAAAGTTCATACAGTTTTTCAACACAGCAGAATCCATAAGTCCCAGGATGCACAGCCTGGAACTTCTTCAGGGCCTGGGAAACAAAACCATGTGGGCCATACTTGATGAGAGAAAGAAAAAACCCTTCCAATCCTTCCAGGATCTTACAGAAAGGGTCAAGACCATACATCACCCTGAAAAGATGATAGCGGCCAGAATAATTCAGGAGCTGGAAAATAAGGACGAAAAGTACAGGCTGTTTGTTAAGGGATGAAGCAGTATACAAAGAAATACGGCCAGGTTTTCCTTAAAGACCGAAATATCAGGGATCTGGAAGTAAGGATTCTCAATCCGGAGGATGGTGACAGGGTTGTTGAAATTGGCCCTGGCACAGGTTTTCTTACGGAACAACTTTTGAAATACCCCATTCATTTAACCTGCGTTGAATCTGATCACAGGTTTGTTGACCTTCTCAATGTTAAATTCAGAGAATTTGTGGAGAATGGACAGCTCGAAATAGTTAAGGAAGATTTTCTCAACTATGATCCTGGAAAAGTTTCAAGGATAATTGGGAATATTCCATATCACATATCATCACCTGTCCTTGAAAGGCTTGCTCTTTTGGATTTCAAGGCTGCTGTGATCATGGTTCAGAAGGAGTTTGCCATGAGAATGGTTTCAGGATCAAATAATAAACAGTATTCAAAGCTCTCTGTTTTTACTTACCTTAACTTTGATGCAAGGGTAGAGAAACTTGTTTCCAGGAATTGCTTTTTTCCAAGACCGGATGTGGACAGTGCCATTGTAAGCCTTTTCAGGAGAGATCGGACAAGGAACATACCGGATGAATTTATTGACAGCCAGCTAAAAATGCTCTTTTCAAATAGAAGGAAAAAGATAGGAAATATAATTAAAGGTGGAATTTTTGAAAATTTAAGGGTTGATCAGCTGGATCCTGAAAAAATAATGGATATTATTGAAATCACTTATCAGAACTGTCGCTCTGCCTCATGTTAGATATGTTCATCTGATTCTTTGCAAATTCAGACAGCCCAAGGTTTGCAATGTTTGCAGGCACACCTGCAGTGAGTGTGTTTGCAGGAATCATCATGAGTGTACCCTTTCCCTCCAGCCCTATTTCATAGAGGATGTTCATCCATCTTAACTGAAGTGCTCCAGGGTTATCCAGATATTGCTTTGATGCCTCAACCATCTTCTGGGCGGCTTCAACTTCGGCAAGGGCAAGTGTTACCCTTGACCTTCTTTCCCTCTCTGCTGATGCCTGCCTTGACATGGCCTCCTGAAGGGACTGGGGCACAATTACATCCCTGATCTCCACAGATGATACCTTGATTCCCCAGTGCTCTGTCTTTTCATCAATGATTTCCCTTGCAGCTTCACCAACCTTTTCCCTCTCAGACAGTATTTCATCAAAGGAGTATTTTCCAATAACTTCTCTGAGTGTTGTCTGGGCAGAAAGGCTTGTGGCATTTATGAAATTCTCAATATTCAGGACAGCTTTCTGCGGATCTATGACCTGGTAATACATGACGGAATCACAGTTCACAGGAACATTATCGTTTGTGAACGTTGCCTCTGTCTTAAAGGCAACGGCCTGTATTCTTGTGGATATGATCACAGGTATCTTGCTGATTATGGGTGTGACATAAATTATTCCAGGACCCTTAATGCCTGAAAATCTTCCAAGAGTCAGTACAGGAGCTCTCTGCCATTCCTTAAGAATGTGCAGTCCCGATAATATTATCAGGAGGATCACTATTATTATGAATATTAGCAAATAGTATAACGCATCCATGATATACTCATGAGATTTGGGCATATTAAGAGTTTCTATTTTAGCTGTGAAGATATAATGCATTTATTTCCATATTTATCAAATTTTGAATCTTGTAATTGCAACGTATCCTCCGAAACCTCTCAACATCTGGCCGTAATTTCCTGATTCACTAACTATTAAAATCTCTGCGCCGCCCTTCTCTGCCATATCCATTATTTCCGTAACCTCGGAATCCCTGATAAAAGATTCCAGAACGAGAAGCTTTTCAATGGCTCCGGCCTCAGCATATTTTCTTATCTCCTTTCGCCCATAGGTACAGTTCCCGTCCTTTCCAAGCTCCTTGAGAAACATATCCATGGCTTCTGATTCTCTGGATAATCTTGATTCTCCAAGTATATTTCTTACCTTATTGTTTCCAATAATTTCGAAAACTGCACTCTCCTCAGAATTGGCAGATGGAATTGAATATATCTTTCTGGCAAAGTTGTTTTCCTGCAAATATTTATAGAAATATTCCCCCTCGAATCCTGGGCCTGTAATGATCACAGGATAATCCCCAGATATGCTCCCAAGCATTCTCAGAATTTCTGAAAAATATGAACTTCTTGAATAGTTTCCCGCGTATTCTTTACCCGATTTGCCTGAGTATACCTTCCCGTTTGTATACAGGCCATAATCTCTCAGGGTAAATATGGTTGCATATTCGTCGTCCATGCTTACAAATATTGCTCCAGAGGATGATTTTAAAAGAGATTCCTTCAGGATCCCCTGAGCCACATTATCCCATGATTCCCTCCATATATCAACTTCGTCGTCAGCTGAAACAATTACTGACTGGTGTTGCCCTGCGAGCCCCTCTGGCCCCTCCCTGATCTCCCCCCATATTCGCAATCTGTCAGTAAATGGCTGGAAATCAACCTCTTCTGGAGATACTGTAACGGTCACCGGTTTTCTCTTTGATTCCTTGTTCCGATCCATATCATCTCTTTTATCCTCCCTTCTCATTACAGTTTTTCTCACAAGAGTCTTCCCATCAATGATGTTCTTGAGATACCATAGATCATCAATGGATTCAATCCTCAGTATCTTCCAGCCGTTTTCCCCTTCCTTAATCTTCATTCCAGACACCAATTTTTTCCAGTGTTTCCCTGATTTTGGCTGTATGTGTGCCTGACCAGTAAAGCTTTCCGCAGGAATCACACATGTGAGGATTCATTTTTGACCTATAATCGTTCTCATCCAGTTTAACAGATATGAGATTTCCATTGCAGGATGTGCATCTTGTGAATGCGAGAGATCTGTCAGGAGGGTAAATTGAAGTGAACTCCCTTATCTGATTCATGGTGTCTGTGGAATGAATCAGTACCGATGGCTTATATTTTTCAGATAGGATCCTGTCTCTCGTGATTAAAATATATGAATTTTCCTTGCAAATTCCAATGATTCTGTTATCATCTATTCCATCAGATTCATACTGAACAGAAAACCCCAGAATCCTGAGATATCTGGAGAGTTTTCCAAGCATATTGTCTGCATAGAAATTAATCCCTCTCTTCCTCCTTCCACCTTTTTACAAGTTCATTGTCTATACCGCAAAGATCCATAATTCTGCCAACAACAAAATTTACCATATCATCCACGCTTTTAGGGCGAGTGTAGAATGCAGGCATGGCCGGAGCCACTATTGCGCCCGCTCTTGTAAGCCTTTCCATATTTTCCAGTGCAATGAGGCTCAAAGGCATTTCCCTCGGAACTATTATGAGCCTTCTTCTTTCCTTCAGGGATACTGCTGCAGCCCTTGTTATTAAGGAATCAGATATGCCTGCAGCAATCTTGGCCAGTGTATTCATTGAACATGGCATTACAACCATTGCGTCAAAAATGAAACTCCCTGAACTTATTTTGGCAGCCACGTCCCTGTCGTCATAAACATAGGATGCCATTTTTTTGAAATGCTCAGAGTTATGGCCTGTTTCGTATTCGATAACCTGATCAGAGTTGGATGATATTACAAGATGTATTTCTTCCCTTGATGTTTCTAGAAATCGCTGGGCCAGAATGCTTCCTGAGGCCCCTGTAACTGCCAGAACAATCCTTTTATTACTCATAGGAACAAATTCAAAAGTCTATTAAGATAGTTTATAAAAAATTTTATGCTTTTTTCCCTTTAAATGAAATATCACTTTCTGCGGTTGAATACAAAATACATCACAAATACGGACGCAACAATGGCTATGAGTATTATTGCATATTCGTATGAAGTGCTGAAGGGAACAACCTTTGGCTTGGACCAGCTGAATCCGGGATAGGCACCAAGATTCAATGCCTGCCAGTTTGTCAGGCCGGGAATCTGTGATGATTTGTTTGCAGTCAGCCAGAACGCCTTAATTTCATTTGCCTTGTCAAGTTTGCCAACCTGCGACAGTGCAGCAACATACTCAACACCATATGGATTTAGACCTGTATATGTGATATCAAGCAATATGAGTGCCTGCGTTGTGTTGTTTGCGAAACTGTATGTTATTATGGAACTGTTATCAAAAACGTTTGTCAGAATTGACGCCCAGTCGGTCGATGTAATTGTGTAATGGAGATCGCCCGTGCCGTAATAATAAGAGATGACTGGCAAATTGGATGGGGGCAGTGTAATGTTTTGAAGCTTGGATACCTGTGGCGATGCATTTATGGCATTATCAGCCGATTTTGCCGTGCTGTTATGTATACTGCCAACACTTAATCCCATTCCAATAATAATCATTGTCAGGAAAAGAGATATGATTAGTTTTTTGTCCATCATGGTAACGCAAGGGTATATGAAAACCCATATATCACTTTTTCTTTGATTTCAAAATTTTTATGCAATTTTCCCCATTGAGATCAGAACCAATTTTCAATATACCTCCATTCTCCAGCTTTTTCAATGCGCTTTCCAGTGTTTTTGCTCCGATATGCTTTCTTCTGGCGATCTTTTTCAGTTTCTTCAAAGTGGCTCCATTGTTGTTTAAAATAATATTTGCTGCCATAATCTGGCTTGAATTCCATGGAAGGAATAGAAATAGGATGAGAGCACCCAGTGGCAATGATATGAAGATCAGGGTGGACATGGGAATTGAGAATATTGTAATATTCCCATATTTCACAATGTTGCCAAGGACAACCTCCACCTCGATATGATTTGTTCCTGCAGGCATTGAAATCTTTAAAGCATTCCCTTTGCCACTTATTCTGCCATTATCAAACCACTGGATTGATAGGTTTTTCAATACATATCCATATACATTCACTTTTCCATAAAAATTGCTGAATCTCTGGATATAACTTACTGAAATTGACCAAATTAAGGGGATAGACTGAACTGATAGGGAAAAATTCTTTTGAAACCTATTCCCACACAGGTTTATGACGTAAATAGAAAAGGTATAATTCCCATCCCTGTTGAAAAACAGCCTTAACTTATTTGACGTGATGGAATAGTTAAGATCGGTTCTGACAGATAAATTTTCTATGGGAATCCAGCCAGAGTTTACAGTATAATTGGCCTCATATCCATTTTCTATCCTTTCTGTGAAGTTTTCCAGAGTTATTTCCGGCGTTTCATTGGAATAAATGATTTCCACACTGGTTCTTTCAAAGGCCATGGCTTTGTTGTATATCTCAACCTGAACCGTATAATTTCCTGTGAAGTTTAAATTGATTGTATTGTTTTTGATTATTTTTTTGTTAAATAAATATAGAAAGTGGTAAGATGAATTTAATGATGAGTTGATATCAATACTCACATCTGTCTTATTCGTATATATTACGTATTTATCCCTCACCTGGGGCAAAAGATTCTCCATAAAAAATTCAGATGATGAATTGGCCTTATAATTGTTGAATGAAATGAATTGGGCTGAGATCATGTATTTGCCGGACAATTTCAGGAAATAGGAAATTTGATCCGAGGAAATATTAAAATATCTTCCATTTGCCACATAGTTAATATGCGTTCCATCAGGTCCTGTGATGTTAATATTCCATGTACCATTCATATTTGAAGTAAAGGAAATATTAAATGAACGGTTCAGGGAACTTTTGAGTAAACTGTAAAATTCTTTTCCAGTGCCCCCTATATGAATGTCAGGCTTTTTATTATCTATCCTCAATGTTCCATTTTCAATCTCTTCCCTGTTTCCTGGTATAAAAAGAGCATACAATTGGTAGGAATAGGTTCCATCCGGAAGATATATCTGGCTTACTTCCCCTAAGGAGAAGGACATTTCTGAATTGGATGAAAGGTTCGTGAAATTTAAAATAAAACAGGAAATATTGCTGTAATTTCCATTTACGGTTACATTGAAATATGTTTTGTTGATTATTTCATTATTATGGATATTTAAAAAAACCCGACCAACATGTTCATAATAGAACGGTGCATATATGCTGGTTGATGTGGAGAAATTGAAGTCATCTGTAACTTTGATAAAGATTGTGATGTTACGGGTGCTTTCAAAATATGGAATTGTAAAGTTCAGTGTTGATTGATTTCCACTAAACATCTGCCCGTTTACATCAACGTTTATGCTCTTAATTCCCGCCGAATCTATGGCCTGGACTTGCAAGTGCTCTCCTGCAAATACACCATTTGAAATATTGTTTAAAAGGATTTTAGGTACAGAGTTGTCCACAATTATATACCCCTGGCGTTCGGCAAATAAACCCTGTTCGTCACTGACAGATATATTGAAAATATATTTTCCGGTTGCATAACTGGACAGGTTGAGGAAGAAGTCTCCACTGTTATTTTTCATATAAGTTAAATTTCCAATTCTCAAGGCTGCAATGTATGATGTCTGGCTTGTTATGGAAATATTGAAAAATCCTGCATATCTTATTATGGGTATATGCCATGAAATTGATAAATTGCCTGAACTTGAAAAGGAACCGTATAGATAGAATGAACCATCGCTGGACCATACTATTCCAGAACTGAAATTTCCTGCAAACCCTGAAATCGAGTCCGGAATCTCAATGTAATCAGAATTTTTGATTATATAACTCTGGGACATCACCCTTTCCATTAGACTCTGTCCATCTACATATGTTATATTAATTGAGGAAATCATGTTCTCACTGGAAATTAAATATACTTCAGAATGGTTAAATTCCATCTCCAATGACATGCCCGATGAGCCTTCATTAAGAATGGTGAAATGATGCAAATTTGTATAGTTCATGTATTCTGTCAAGTGGCCATTTCTGATTATATAGTTAGATAACCAGTTTTTCCCCATGAAGTAATATTCAGGGTATTCACATATATGCACACCTAAGAATCTTTCATCTTGAGGAAAATTTCCACTGAGAAAGGATATATTATTGTTGGTAAGATTCAACACATAATTCTGACTGAATGCGTAAAGATCTGAATGGTAAACTGCAACTTCAGGGTCTCCTGAAATATTGTATGTTAAAACCTTTGATTTGAGGTCAGATTGATTAAGGAAAAGAATGTTAAAACTGTTATAATGATATGAAATAAAATATATAGTATTTCCATATGAAAAGGAGTAATTAAATGGTTTACCTGTAACTTCAACCGTAGTCAGAATATGCGTTTCGGGGTTAAGGGCATATATGGTACCATTTCTGTCTGGAAGAATAAATAAATTTAAGGTCCGGTCTAGGAATGGATGGATAAACGATACATCTCCAGTAAGGTTTGAATTTTTCAAAATTTCAGTAATGTGCGGATATGATTTATAATCGCTTGAAGGATCTATGAAATTAAAATTCACTGGATTCCTTAAGGTTAGATTGATGTTATAGTAATGGCCTTCAAGAATTATGAAATTGGAATCAACAGTGGCAGGTTTTGTCTGAGGCCGGTAAAGAAAAATATTGATTCCGTTTGAGATCTCAATATAGGGAGAATTATTCAGCCACCATATATTGAATCCATAAATGATGCCTTCTCTGAATGGATATATGCCATTCATTGTTGTTGAATTCTCATAAATATACATTCCATCTTCTACGCCAAAATGAAGGGCAAATTGAACTCCATTATGCACAATAAAAATCTTCGCCTCAGAGAGTGAGTAAACATAGTATGGTTGCCAGGAAATTTCAAAACTGTAATTTCCTGAAGGTGATTCCATTTTGATTCCAGAAATGTTGTAATAGTCTGCAGCCCGGACATTGAGTGAACTGTTATTATAAAGATGGAGTGAATAATCGCAGGCGCTTGAATTTACTGGATTTATTAAATAATTGCCCAGATGTATTTCCGTAGATGGCGATGTGGCCATGCCATATTGAAAAACCTCTGAGCCAGGTGCCAGAAGTACAAAAATTGTAATTAGTGTAATTATGGCAATTAGTTTCATTTTTTACCCCATATTAACAATTGAAAAATTATGACGAAAATTGCCGAAATTTCACCTTTTGAAATGCTTAAGAAAGGTAGACATCAGATATGACTGTAAAAATATGAAAATAAAATATGGAACTGTTTCTTAAATTCGCCTGAAAATTTGTTTCTGAGCCAGTTATAAATATTTATTTTTTTAAAAAAAATTTATGTTGGATTTTGAGAACTCTTTCCCGTTTTGATCAATTCATAAACGCCTGAGAATAAAAGGGCTGAAAAGGCAGTTATTATGCCTGCAAGCAAAGGATAGATAAGTATTATGAGGATGGATGGCAATCCAATTATACCCCCAATGATGGATGACAGTGATGAAACATCCTTAAGGGGATATTCGAGATATATTGCCATAAAGGAGAGAAATGATTCTGCAAAGCCTAGCATAATGGAATATCTGAATTTCATCATAAAAAGGAACACTCCAGGTATGATTGCAAGTATGGCATCACCGGTCAGGAATGCGATCAGGATGGCTGACAGTATGGATATTACTGCCAGCGCAGTTAATTTAAGGTTCATAAACAATCCTCACCTCCGTTGGAAGCCCCTGCATTGGATAATACTCATGATTGAGCCACGCAGGCAACTGATTGTCAAACCAGTAACTGAGAATGTTTTCACTGGGCCCACCCGGAAATACACCATAGAATGTTCCTGTTCCAGGCCTGGCAATGGTTCTCAATGATGACCCATTCAGCACATAGGGTATGGGATATTCCAGTACCCTTGGGGTGTATCCAACACTCACCGTATGCCTTCCGCCCCATATGGGTATGGGGCCTATGGACAGCTGTGGGAGTTCTGTAAGGCTGCATATTTCAAGCCTATGAATATTTCCCCATTCCCAGTTTGAAACATTTCCAAGATGATAATCCATAAATCCAACTGCAAGGGCAAAGGATTGCCTTGCCAGCTGTGTAAAGTTTCCGTTGAGCCAGAATGAATTGGGATCGTTTTCAGCCAGATATATGGCACTGTTGATGTAAGGATTTGGTTCATATGGCCTCAGATCATGTTCGGAATATATTCTGTAGAAACTTAGATTGTAAAGTGCTGCCGTGAAATAATAATATACAACGGGCGCTTTCATATCCTGCCAGTATGTGAAATTCCATGAAGACAGGAGAGCATATGCCTGCCTTTCGCTGTAGTTCATATTTCCCATTCCGGATATTGCCTTCATCAGCAGGGGTGTAAACTGTTCTGCCCAGTAATCTGTTACATTGGATTGCAGGTCCATCATATCCTTAATGGTCATCTTATCATGCTCCTTCAGGAAATGGTATATGGTTTCTGCCCTGCCCCCTGTTGTCCAGTATGAACCCACAAATGGATAGGGATAATTTTCCCCAACAGTGGGCTGGTTTGGTGCAAACATATAGCCTCTTGGAGGATTTACATCCTGTGGAAGATAATTAAATGGAACAAAACCCTTCGGTTCATATTTTGACATTGAACCGTTCAGCAATGAGACGGAACCGACAACGCTTACATTTTTTCCATCTGGCAGTGTTTCATTGATCAGTGGATATCCACCCGCAGTTATATATCCGGCGTGATGAAGAGACACGAGGGCAAAGTTTTGTGGAGGCGCTGGCCCCCAGAACTTCAATGCAGATAGCATCTGGCTGTAATTTGTGGCCTCATCCAGCTTGATTTCGGCAATGGCATCAAGAGACGGAGTTCTTGCGTCCCAGTTAAGGCTTATCCCAAAATTTCCTGACCTACCTATGAGGGGCCCGTTATTTGTTGAGTAAAGAGTGAAGTGCTCCCCAGCCAGTGTTATATTTTGCTGAGCCATGGGGTAATATTTCCCGTTGTACAGGTAATCGTTTCCCCTCAATATTTCTACATATTCGTTCGCTGAATTGCCTTCAGGCGTAGTAAGGCCAAAGGATGTTGTTTTTGTATGGCCAATGAGAATTCCAGGCAGGCCAGCTAAACCCCAGCCTGTAACATTAATTCCGGGTGCATCAAGCTGTAAGGGAAGCCACAGCGATGGGGCAAGCAGAGGAAGATGGGGATCGTTAGCCATCATGGGAACACCATCAGAGGAATAATTGGATGTTATGATCCAGCTGTTGCTGCCTATGGAAGAACCAAAGTCATGGGAACCGGGAAGGGCGAAGGGATCCTTAATATTGTTATAGGCCCTTTCCAGAAGAGGCTGGAGTGAATGCAGGGTCCTGTTGGATATGCCTGTTGCCCACTCCTGGAAGAAGTTCAGTTTCCAGAAATAGGATGGATTTATTCCCTGATCTGTAAGATTGTATCCGTTTACAGTTCCGCTTCCCGGCACCATAGTTATGTTCTGTGTGAAATATGGATAATATGGGTATATGGTTGAATAGTTCTGGAAGCCCATGGCGTTGTAGAATATGTCACTCTGAAGAACTGTGCATGCACCTGTTGCCAGAGACCATGCCATATATTCCTGCCACACAAGGGAATCGAAAACTGTCCATTTGAAGGGAGATATGCCCAGAAGTTTGAAGCCAAGATGGGAATTACCACCCGTCTGGTTAATATAGGCGTTTACGCCAGATGCATAATCCTGGAGGTAAGAATAGTACTGTGGATAGTTCTTTTCCATGTATGCGACAAGAATGGATGCATCAGTATTGAGGCCCACAGTTCTCAGGGAAAGATCTGATGCCACACCTGCCTGTCCCACAAACTGGCTGACGTTTCCCGCAGCTATGGAAGATTGGAGCTCCATCTGGAATAGCCTCATTGATGCAGTGTAATAGCCCTGTGCATAGAACAGATCATGAAAATTCCCTGCATAAATGTGAGCCATCCCACTTGTATCTATATCAACGGTGACTTTATTTTCCAATCCCGGAATGATATATGTGCCTGAACTTATATTGGCACCATTAATTGATTGAAAAACTCCATTTTCTGGATTTACAGTTTGAAGCTGAATTGATGCATAGGAAGTAATCGATATTACAACCATGCTAATTACGATCAGAACTGCAATAAATTTTCTCTTCATACCTTTGGAATGGCTATTTTATTAAATAATACTTTCTCCACGTTGATTTTGAATCTCATGGATAAAATTTAAACTGACGTAACACCGGAACGGCATAAATTAAGGTTTATTTCAAAAATTTAATAAAAAAGCAAGGGATCAGAAGTCATCTCTGACCTTCTTTTTGTCAAGATATATATCACGGGGTGTAACAATATAGTAAGATGAACCCAGCTTGGCATGCTGCCCGCCAGTTTCATCTGCAAGGGTTTTTATGGCTCTTTCAATATTGACCATATTCATCTGGTCAGTGGGTGCATTGGACGTGTCAAATATAACTATATTACCTGTGTAAACAAAATTTGAACCTCTGGATATATTTTCAGGCCTTTCAAGCTCCACAACCTTTAGAGATCTCATGCCCCTGTTTTCAATCTCTCTGGGTAGCTTGTATTCTGCAAGGTTGATGAACTCTATGGGACCCTGATCTTCATCCTGAACGTTCCTCGCCGCCTTTCTGTTTACAAGCGCCATTTATATCACTCACAATAGAGTTATGCCCTTAATACCCTTTACCTTTTTCATTTCTGTTATGAGTTCTGGCGGAATGGGAGTGTCTGTTACAACCCTTGCCTTTGGTTCATCACATATGATTGGATCCTTGACAATAACCTGCCTTATGCCTATTCCCCTCGAAGAAATTATGTTTATTATGTTCGCAATAATTCCAGGTTCAGAGGCATCCTCAGGTATGATCTCCACTATGCCCAGATTGAGAAGTTTTGAGCTGGCCCTGCTCATATCTGCAATGGGTCCAAGCAGTGAGAAAAACTCGAAAAGTTTTGGATCTTCAATGATCTTCTTCATCACCTGCATGACAACCCTCTTATCAACCCCTATGGCTCCAGCCAGTGAACTTGGTCTAACTTCCACGGCTCCTGAAAACATGCCATACTCATTGTCAAACTTCTCCTTTACGGAAAACCCGTAATTTACCAAATATTTTGCAACCTTCATTTGAGAAGGGTACTTACCAAACGCATCTTTTATTATATCCCACATTTTTTCACCTCTATGTTCCATCTGAAACTCCGTCCTCCGATATCTGTATAACCGTCTCCCCCTCAGGCAGATAGGGGGAATCGATCAATCTTGCAATTCTTTTTCCTGCCTTTCCCTTTCTTAAATAAACCCTGAATGTGGCCGTATGCCCCACAATATTTCCTCCTATGGGTGCCATTGGATCCCCAAAGAATACGTCAGGCCTTGCTGAAACCTGATTTGTGACGGCAATTACGGCATTCTGAAGAGTGCCGAACCTCAGAAGATCGTGCATATGCCTGTTCAGAAGCTGCTGCCTCTCTGAAAGTGAGCCCCTGCCCATGTACTCAGATCTGAAATGGGATGTGAGCGAATCCACAATCAGCAACCTTGCATGGTAGTCTTTTGCCATCTCCCCTGCCTTTTCTCCAAGCAAAATCTGATGGTGTGAATTATAGGCCCTTGCTACGTGTATCCTCTGCAGAACTTCATCAGAATCAAGCTCCTTTGCCCTGGCCATCTGAATTATTCTTTCAGGCCTGAAAGTGTTTTCTGTATCAATGATCAATACATCAGAATTGAAACCGCCCTTTTCCGGTGGCATGGTTGCAATTACTGCAATCTGATGCATAATCTGTGTCTTTCCCGATCCGAATTCACCAAAGAATTCTGTTATGGACTGGGTTTCAAGACCACCTCCCAGAAGATTGTTCAGGTTCTGACTTCCTGTACTCAGCTTCAGAATATCCTTCCTTCTCTGGAAAATCTGTTCTCCTGTCTCAAAATTTCCAACGTCTGCAAGCTTTCTTGCTGCACCAATTATCTTTGCTGCTGCACCCTCACCAATACCTGTAAGATCTGCCAGATCCTTGGGTGCTGCCACAGCTATGGCCATAACATCATCATAGCCACTTTCCCTGAGTTTCTCTGCAGTTGCCTCGCCGACTCCGGGTATATCCTCAATTCTCTGCTTCTCCTCTTCCTCTTTTGTTTCCTTTTCCTTTTTCTGCTTTTCTCCCTTTTCCATCTATATTCTCCCTCCTATGCCCATAGCCCTGTCGGTCTCCTCTGTGGATTTCTCCATATCAGCAAGCTGCATCATGGATCTTATGGCATCCACATTTTCGGGCACCACATCGCTTTCCTGATGGACTGCCTGTATGTACCTGATTGTGTTTCCTGATGCGTACATTGATTCCTTCCATACAGCTATTTCAAAGAGGTCCCCCCTCTTCCTGCCAATCTCCCTGGCCATGTCCATGATCTGGGCAGTCGATGCCACACCTGCCTTGCCCGATACTTCCACAATTCTTCTGTAATTTTTAAAAACGTCGAGCATATCCTCACTGGAAACATCCTTTTCAGTTTTTATGGAAACTGTGTGCACATGCATGAGTGTGGTTGGTACTTTTATGGCAACCGTATCCACCTCGGGTATTTTCAAGACAGTTTTCAAGTCTGGCCCGTGGTGTGAGGGAAATTTAAGTGATGGCTCCACCGCATTTATTGGGCCCTTTTTGCTGTCATTTGGATCGGTTGCCCTTCTTATGAGGGTTGCCTCAACCCTGAGTGCCCCAAATCTTTTGTCTATGGCAGAAACTGTCCTTGCCAGACCTGTTGTATTGCATGAAACTACCCTGACATAATCCTTTCCCCATGAATCTGTAAAGTTGCTATATGCATTGAAGCTTGTCTGTGCCAGTTCTGCCTTCTCTCCTCCCTGGAATATGGCCTTTACCTTGAACTTCCTGTATAAGTTCATATTCTTTTCCCCAACACCTTCAGGTGTTGCGTCCACAACAATATCAACATTATCAAGAATATCTTCGATACTGCCTTCACACTCTATTCCCGCATCTTCAAATTTTTTGGAATTTTCCTTTGTGTCTGCGAATACCTTGAATGTCCTTGCAGCATCCTCTGCAACATAATCTGGTTTTGTCTTAACTATTCCAACCACACTCATGTCCTTTTGCATTCTTACTGCATCGGCAACTCTTCTTCCAATGGTTCCATAACCATTAACGCAAACTTTAATCATACTCTTTCCCCTATATATTCATATATTTCTATTTATCTGTACATGGGATCTTCTTTGTCCCCGTCCGATGCCTGTGAAGCCTTATATTCGCTTGCAATCTGGCTTATCTGTTCATGGATTTTTTCCACACTCTTTTCAAGAATTTCAGTAGGTATTTTCAGATTGTAAATGCTGTTAAGCCCGTCAATTATTGCAAGTACTGCATCAGGATCTGGAATCTGGGTGGATACATGGGTGAGCATGGCGATGGCGTTCATTCCTGACATGAGGCTTTCATTTAGGATCGCTCCGCCAAAACCTGCAATGAGTGCTGCTTCAGCAGGAGGTATATTTTTCCCTGCCAGTTCCTCCAGCCTGGATGGCCCTGCTACAAGATAGGCCTGCCTCTTTTCAGGTATATCCTGAACAGGTACACCGTCAATGACCACAAACTCCCTTGGCTTGAACTGTTTTATCCATTTGAAAAGTGCCTCTGATATGGTATAGAGGCCTTCGTCATCCACGGGTACCTCGGCCTGAATCACCATTACTGAACCATCTGCATTGGAATATATTCTGAAAGGGTTTCTCATTTTTCCCCCTACAAAAACAGTTACAGGTGGAATGTGATGAGATTTGACCATTGCCACTTCATGCATGCCCAGACTTTCTACAATATAGCTGGATGTTGTTACACCAAGAGGTGTCTGTCCAATGAATCCTCCAATTACCACTGGATTTTTGAAGGCTATCTTTTCCCTTATAATTATGTCAACCTCATCGTTTGATAACATGTTCTCATACACTTTAGTGAATATGTATATTTTAATCTTTGGAAAATAAATACGAAAATACACATGAATGATTTTTTACGAATAACAATTATTTTCGCACATATTTAACGAAAAGTTCGAAAAGATTGGAAAAACCATCCCTCCAGGTGTTGAGTTTTGGTTTTGTTATTCTGACTCCATATCTTATGGGCACCTCTATGAGCGTGCCATGCCTGAAGGCTTCAATTTTTATATCCTGAGAAAAGGACATGCCGTCGCTGAGGTTGCTCATCTTTTCATATACCGATCTTCTGAATACCCACATACCGCTCTGGGAATCGAAGAGACGGTAACCATAGAGGGTTGATATGGTTATATTCAGTATTTTGTTCCCAATAAGATGCAGATTTGTGTAAGAATTCTGTGACCTGAGGGTCATCCTGTCACATGATATGAAATCGACCTTATTTATTTCGAGAATATCAATAAGAGGCCTTATAATTTCCGCTGGATAGGTGCCATCTCCGTCAAGGCATGCTATGATAGACCCCTTTGCCCTTCCTATTCCAGTTTTATATGCAACCCCGTAACCTCTTCTTGGCTCCTCAATAACAATTGCACCCCTTTCTGTTGCAATATCTCTCGTTTTATCCTTTGAATCGGTATCAACAACAATTATCTCAAGAGGATCAAGATATTTGAGAGAATCGATAACCTGCCCTATGGTTCTCTCCTCGTTCATTGTGGGAATAACAATGCTGATATCCATGAGACAACAATCCTTTTACCGTAGAATTAATCCCATATATAAAATTTACAATTCAGCCCTCGACTACACAGTAGAAAACAATATAAAAAACATAGAAAAACAACTTGAAAAAGCGACAGCGATCCAAGGTTCCCGTGCCCTCGCGGAACACAGTACGAACTTGAAACGTAACGAGCTTTACCGTCGGGTTCGGAATGAGACCGGGTGTTACCTCGCCACTATGGCCGTCGCAATAGGAGATTAATTAACTCTATTTTAATCTTATGAAATATGAACGGATTTAGGGAATGGAAAAAATTTTCCTATTTATATTGATGAGGATGAAAGTTTTCATAATTTTTCACAATCCTTTAATAATGTAATAAAGATGCATAAACATGACATTAAAAGTGGGTGATGCAGCCCCGACTTTCAAGGGAATAGAGGATGGTGAAAAGGAACTGAATCTTGATAATTATCTTGGCAAAAACAATATTGTGCTCTATTTTTATCCAAAGGATAATTCTCCGGGATGCACAAAGGAGGCCTGCAAATTCAGGGACGAATTCCAGGATTTCCAGGAACTTGACGCAGTAATAATAGGTGTAAACAGGGGATCAGTTGAATCCCATAAGAGATTTAAGGAAATGAGAAAACTTCCCTTTGCGATTATCTCCGACAGGAAAGGCGAAATTTACAGGCTTTATGACGTTAAGACTGGCATAATGGGAGGGGAGAGAGTCACATACGTCATTGGTAAGAATGGAAAGATTGCGGAAGTATACAATTCACAGCTAAATTATATGAAACATCCTGAGATTGCCAAAGAAGCCCTCAAAAAAATAGAAGATTCCAGTTAATTAGATATAATATTTATTTAACATATTTTTAAAAGTTTGATATATAATTATACCTATTATTAATTTTAATTTGTAAAAAAATTTCTGATTAGATTTTATTGACTATTTTTTCATATTAGAGTTATGGTATTGGAAGAGGGAACTGTAGCGCCTTTATTTTCAGCATTTATTGAATCGGGAGAGAAAATAAATCTCAAAGACTATATTGGCAGAAACAACATAGTCCTGTACTTTTATCCAAAGGATGACTCCTTTGGATGTAAGAGGGAGGCGTGCGAATTCAGGGATGAATTCGATGATTTTAAGGTTCTTGATGCTACTGTTTTTGGCATCAGTGTGGATTCAGTAAAAAGCCACGCAGAATTTAAGAAAAGAAGAAACCTTCCATTCCATCTCATTTCTGACGAGAGAGAAGTGATCTGGTCACTCTACAAGGTTAAGGCAAGAAGTCTCCAGTATCTTAACCAGAGGGTAACATATATCATTGATACCAATGGCATAATAAGATATGTCTACTCCTCCCAGATTCACTTCAGACAGCACCCCATTGAAGCGAAGGGCGCACTTCTTAAGCTCAGGGAAGTGGAAACCAGGAACAACGTTTTGAAGATAGTTAACAGAAACTATTTCGTATAAATATTGGAAATTAATTTTTTGTTTAATTTTTTACACTTCCAGAACCTTTCAAGATTGGATTTGAAATGAAAGGCCTGTGAGTGAGCAAATCCCTGTAAGGTATGTCTTTTATCTGCTCCATGGAATCCCTTTCTCTGACCGTAACAACTTCCCTTTCCAGTGTTTCATAGTCAATGGTGATGCAATATGGCGTGCCTATTTCGTCCTGCCTTGCGTACCTTCTTCCTATGGTGCCGCTTTCATCGTAATACGCCATTGGCTCAATTTTTTTAATCTCATTGAATATTTCCCTTGCCTTTTCAGACAAACCGTCCTTTTTCTGAAGTGGCAGGACTGCCACTGGGTAAGGAGCCATATTTTTAAGAAGTTTGAGATTTACATAGCCGTTTTCCCTTTTATTGTATGATGATATTAAAATTGCCATGACCATCCGGTCTATCCCAGAGGCAGGTTCAATCACCCTTGCAAGATTCTCGCCTTCAAATGCGAGATTCTCGCCTGAAAACTTCTGGTGGTTTCCAAGGTCAAATGTTCCTCTGTCAGATATGCCAGTTATTTCAACCCATGAACCATCCATAAGGAATTCAAGGTCCCAGCAGTCTCTGGAATAGTGTGCAAGCTCATCCTTCCTGTGCTGCCTGAACCTCAATCTTTTGCTGTCTATTCCTATCCTGATGGCAAATTCCATCGTTTTCTCGAGAAAATAGGCATGATCTTCAGATAATATTATGTTTTTATTAACTGCCTCAGGTAGACTCATGTGGTGTTCCCTGCCATCCCTGTCAAGAAGGTACATTTCTTCCTTCGTTTCTGGCTTGAAATAACCATTTACTGCAGGATCAAGAAATACCTCGACCTCACCCATATTGAACTCTTTCTGCCTTATAAGGCCCTGCCTTGGAGATATTTCATTTCTGTACCCCTTTCCCTGCTGGTAAACTATCATGGGAAGCTTTCCCCTGTTGAAGTTTAGCAGCAGTTTGAAATTTACAAATATACCCTGGGCAGTTTCTGGCCTCAAATAGAATCTTTCCCCATTGGAATCGATGGGAAACATCAGATGAAACTCAAAGGGCTCTCCCAGTTCACCCCCACATCTGGGACACTTTACTGAGAGTTCTTTCATAATTTTCCATGCGTCTTCAACCCCGGATGGTACCATATCGACACCCTTATCGGAGAGAAGGCTTTCAACCTTGAACTTGTTCTTGCAGGCCTTACAGGCCGTGGCAAGGTCTATGAATCGATCCACATGGCCTGATGCCTTGAGCACGGATTCTGGGGTTACTGAAGGCGTGTCGATCTCTATTCCACCGATGGATGCATAAAGGTTTTTCCATTCCCCATATACCTTATCCTTCAATACAGAACCAAGAGGGCCATAATCGTTTAAACCCGCCACACCTCCATATATTGAAAATGATGGCCAGAAAAAACCTCTTCTCTTTGATAATTCCATTATATTTTCAAGTTCGCCCATTTTTTATCCTTGTATGTGGATGTTTTACACCTTATTTTACATTATCTCCAAAGACTGACATTATGTCAAGATCAAGAAGGATACCCTCAAGTCCGTTTCTGTTTGATGTCACTGGCAACTGGTTGAAATTCCCATCCCTCATCCTTCTTGCGGCAAAGGACAGCTTTTCATTGTAACTTGCAATTACAGGATTGTATATGGTTATGGATTTTACGGGCTCCTCAGGTATCTTAATATGATTCTTCTCTATAAAATAGGAAACCACATTCCTCACGCCATCCCATGACCATGGGTCATCCTCATCCAGTGTCTGAGACCCATCCGATCTGATTGTACCTAACTGAATTTTATCAAAAAGATCCCTGTCTGTTACAAGTCCTTTGAAACTGCCCTGTGAATCTGTTACAGGATATGTAAATATACCGGTTAATCGCATCGATCTGTAAACGACAGGCAGGGGTGTCATTTCCCATATGGGGAACGATTTGCTTTTCATGACATTTTTTACGAGAATGTTTCCATATTCCCTCTCTACAATTTTTAAAAAATCCTGAGGGGTAAGTATTCCAACAACCTTCCCATCACTGTCAGTTACTGCAAGATGTCTCCTTCTCTCGTTTGCCATCAGACGGGCAGCATCCATTATGGATGTGTCTGCCGTCACTGGATTTTGTTTCCTCACTATGAGGGCTGCCTGAGTCTCCTCTGGTCTGGCAAAAACATCCCTTCTCGTTACAATTCCTGCATATCTTCCATTTCCATCTACTACAGGCATTCCTGTGATCTTATATTTTATTAAGGTTGCAACAAGTTCTGAAACATTGCTTGGAATTTTAAATGTTATGGGGTCAACAGTCATTATGGAATCTACTGTATCCATATATAGAAAATATATGAAGCGATATAATTGTATGCCCTCATTTATTTAGACCATTTTCCCATGTATGGATTTCCCAAATAATATTTGGAATCAGAGTAAAATAACTTTTCAGAAATAATTTTCAATTCCCCTACTTTAATGAAGGAAATTTAATGAAATTGAAAATTAATTTTAAATTGTTTGCTCTCTTTTGAGTACCCCTGCTTTTCCAATTCCGGAATATTTTGTCTGTGTGAAATATGCTAATATTATATGGAAGATACCCATTTCATAGGGTGGAAAATACCCTGTTCAGGATACCAGATGCGGGAACTGAAATGCTCAAAATAGATGACCCAATGTTTGAAGGTACTGTAATAAAGAGGGAAAACAGGTTTCTTGTCAGCGTAAGAATGAATGGCAGGGAAGTATATGCCCATCTTCATGACCCTGGAAGACTGCGAGAATTAATATATCCTGGGGCATCTGTTCTTTTGAGGAAAACAAAGGGGGAAAAGACTTCATATTCCATAACAGCCGGCTTTTCTGGAGATGAAACAATACTGGTCGATACTAGATTTCACAATAAAATTGGGGAAAAATTTATTGTGAAGCCAACCGGTTCTGAGGTTAATCATGGTGATTCAAGATTTGATTTTTCCGTTGACGGTGGATTTGTGGAAATTAAGGGCTGCACAATGGGAATACAGGATTATGTCATTTTTCCAGATGCGCCATCCTTGAGAGGTGCCAAACATCTGCTGGAACTTTCCCAGCTTAAGGAAAGAGGGAAGAAAGCGGGAGTCATATTCCTGTTATTCAGAAAAAACGCATCATTCTTCTATCCAAACCGAATAACAGATCAAAAATTTGCATCCGCCTTTTTTACAGCCCATTCTTCTGGTGTGGAAATGCTATTTCCAAAATTTGCATGGGAGGATGGAAAAATCATATTTAGAGGCCTTGCTATCCTGGGGAAAGACCCTGTGGACATATTGGAAAAAATAAGGGAAAATTTAAGCAAAAAGTAAATAATTACATGATCATGAAAATTGTCATTACAACAACTGGAGACAGGGAAAAGGCAGAACAAATGGCAAGAGATCTTGTGAATTCAGGCCTGTCACCCTGTGTAAATATTATTGACGGCGTTACATCCATCTATTTCTGGAATAATCAGATTAACAGGGACAGGGAAAACATACTTTTGATTAAAACTGAAAGGCCGGAAATGGTAAGAGATTTCATAGAAAAAAATCACAATTATGATGTGCCTGAGATCATATATGTTAATGGTGAAATTCCTCCATCAAAATACAGCTCATGGTTTCACGAATATTTTGAAATCTTTAAATCTTGAATCTTTTAGCATTTGTAGTAAGTGAAGATATGAAAAATCTTTAAATCATATCAATTATACAGTTTAAAGTGTTATTATGAGTGGTTCCAAAGATTATGATGTAATTGTTGCAGGTGCTGGACTGGCAGGAATGCTTGCAGCCGCCATGGCTGCAAAGGGCGGGGCATCTGTGCTCATGGTTGACAGAAACGATGAGATAAATGTTGGAAGAAAAACAGTATGGGGATGGACATGCGGAGACGCCGTTGCAGGTTCCCATATTGATTTTGTTGAGAAGAATACAGGAATGAAATTTGACAAACCCGAACTTGATCTCAGGGTTACCGGCGTTCTGGCCCTTTCACCCGATCTCAAGACAAAATATCCCTTTGATGGCGTGGGCTATTCCCTTGACAGGCCGGAATTTGAAAGAAAGTTGCTCAAGTATGCCCTTTCCCAGAAAGTAGATTACATGCACAATTTCGAAGTGGATGGACCCATAATGGAAGAGAAGAAGATAGCAGGAATAGAGGGGAGAGACCAGGATGGGAAAAAGGTCCAGTTCAGGTCAAAAATTTTAATAGATGCACTGGGAGTTTCAACAGTAATAAGAAGGAAATTGCCGGAAAACAACTTCATTGACAGGATGGTCGATATTGATGATATAGAAAGTACAGGAAGATACATCTACCAGTACGAACTTGATCATGAGGATCAGAATTACTTCGATAGGGAATATGCTCTCATACATCTGAACAACGAAATTGCACCGGGTGGATATGGATGGGTGTTTCCAAAAAGCAACAACAAGGTCAATATAGGCCTTGGAGTCCAGAAGAAAAGTCTGGATATAAGAAACAAAAAGTTCGGCAAAAACGATAACCTTCAAACCCTTATAGACAACTATGTGAAATGGCTTCCCGTTTTCAAAAACCTCAAAATAGATCCAAAGGATAACAACGGAAAGGGAATCTGGTCGGTTCCTGTGAGAAGGCAGATGGAGAGCCTTGTCTATGATAATTACATGGGTGCCGGAGACAGCATGACAATGCCGAACCCCATCAGCGCTGGCGGAATTGGCCCTGCCCTTCTTGCAGGTGTTCTTGCAGGAAAGAATGCTGCAATTGCAATACAGAACAATGACACTTCCGTAAAGGGTCTGTGGCAGTATAACCTTGATTTCAATCAGATATATGGTTCAAGAACCGCAGGAATGGAGGTCTTCAGAATATATTTGCAGTCCCTGAACAACGACATACTCAACTATGGAATGAAGACGTTCCTTACAAGAAAGGAGGCTTCAGATCTTACTCTGGGAATGGTTCCTGAACTTTCCCTTGCCGAGAAAGCCAGGATGGTTATTAAGGGAATGAAGAATATGTCCGCCTTCTCCAATCTTGTTTATACAGTTAAGAAAATGAAGGAAATGAATGAACTGTATGCAAACTATCCAAAAACTCCAAAGGAATTCGACGCCTTTAAAAAGAAGGTTGTTTCAACCATAGAGGAAGCAAAGGAGAAATTTCCATCCTCCCCTGTCTGATTATACAATATTTTTTATTTCCAGCTTATTGTTCATGAATTCAAATATTCTTTTTCCCTGGAATACAGGTATCCTTCTCATATAACAGAATTTCCTTAAATCCATGTCACGGGAATCATATTCAAAATAGGGCAGTTTTCGTCCATATTTTGCCATTATGGTTATACACTGTTCCCTGCTCACCTTTTCACCTATTCCGCCATGGAAATAGGTAAATTCCCCATTGGTGTTCACCATATAATCCCTGCCTATTCCCTTCTCGACCCTTATTTTTTCAACAAGATCTTCTATATCTTTAGCCATAGCCATTGCCTCTCCAGTCGATCTCATCTCCGGTCCCAGGGTATATATGGAATTTTCAAACCTGTCGAAGGGAAAAACCGGAATCTTGGCGCAGTATCCCCTTATGTGTGCATCTTTTCTCTCGATTTCCCCATTCAGTATTGCCCTTATTCCTTTCCCAACCCAGTTAATTCCAGTAAATTTGCTGATGACAGGGACCGTTCTGCTTGCTCTCGCATTCATCTCGATCACATATATCCTGCCATCTTTCTCCATGAACTGGAGATTTCCAAACCCCTTCATCCTGAAATGCCCGGATATGAGAGATATGATTCTTTTCCCCTCATCCTCTATCCATTTTTCTGGAATTCCCTGACCCATTATGGATATGGCATCCCCCGAATGCACACCTGCCTCCTCAATATGCTCCATGATGCCGCATATCTGTATCTGGTCAGCATTACATATGAAATCAAGATCGAATTCCCTTGCATCTTCCATAAATCTTGATATGTGATATTTTCCCTCAGGGGCTTCATCCAGATATTTTTTGAGCTCCCTGGAATTATTGATTATTCTCATCATTGAGCCCCCAATGATAAAACTTGATCTTATGATTACAGGCAATCCTATCTTCCTTACAGCCTCTTCGATCTGACCTCTTGATTCTGCACTCTCCCATGATGCCTGAAGTATATCGTTTTGCCTTAAGAATTCAGAAAAAAGGTTTCGATCTTCCATTCCCTGTATGGATTTTGGAGAAGTTCCCAAAACCATGCTTTCCCCGAAAACCTCGGCAATGGAGGAAGCCATATTCTGACCAGTCTGTCCTGAAAACTGCACAATGATCCCACTGACCTTTCTTTTCTGAATTATGCCCGATACATATTCCAGAGTAAGTGGTTCAAAATAAAGTTCATTGGATATGTCAAAATCTGTTGAGACGGTCTCCGGATTGGAATTTATCATGATTGCATTCAACCCCATTTTTCTTATTTCTCTGACCGCCTTGACTGAACTGTAATCGAATTCAAGGCCCTGGGCGATTCTGTTTGGCCCTGACCCCATTATGAGAATTTTTCTGTCCAGATCTTCACTGAGATCATCCTCTTCCATGTAAGTTGAATAAAGATATTTTGTACCTGAATTGTATTCCCCTGATGATGAATCTATTTTCCTGATAGATGGCACAAGGTTTTTGCCAATCCTCATTTTCAATATATCCACCTCACTCTTTCCAGTAACCCATGAAAGTATTACGTCAGGTATTCCGGCCCTCTTGTATTTTTCCAGATTGTCCTCCACATTTCCTGTTCTTGCAGAATTTATGAGATCCGTTATATTTTTCAATTTCAGAAGAATCTCCTCTGACCACCCTGTTCTATTATGAATATTATGTATTCCCATGTTTCTCACAAGGGCTGCAATGATGTATGCATATCTCATGTTATTTGGAAAGGAGATGTTTTTCCTTATTTCCTCCACTGGCACATCTCCCCTGAAAAATTTTCCGAGGTTTATTTCAAGGGATGCAACTGCTTTCATGAAAGCCTCCTCGAAACTTCTTCCTATGCCCATGGTTTCCCCTACGGAATGCATTGCAATTCCAATTTCTGTGTCTTCCGGAAACTTTGTGGAAGGCCATACCGGTATTTTTACAGTCACATAGTCCTGCGATGGCTCAAATGCAGCAGAGGTGTTTCCTGTTATGGGGTTCCTTATCTCCGTCATTGCATGTCCGCATACTATGAAGGTGGCTATCTTTGCAATGGGATATCCCGTAGCCTTTGATGCAAGGGCAGATGACCTTGATGTTCTTGGATTTGCCTCTATGGCATAAAACCTTTCCCTGTCTATATCAACGGCAAACTGTACATTGCACGCTCCCCTTATCATAAGTATTTCTGCAATCTTAAGGGCCTGCCTCCTCATCTCCTGATGAAGATGATCTGGAATTGTGAGTGATGGTGTTACTACTATACTCTCCCCTGTGTGTACACCCATTGGGTCAATATTTTCCATATTGCAAACCATTATGGCATTCCCGGAATCATCCCTTATGACCTCATATTCCATCTCTATCAATCCAAGCAAAGATCTTTCTATCTCAAGCTGGTTATTTCCCTCTATGGAAAAGAAAGAACTGAAAAACCTTTCAGCCTCTTCCCTGTTTCTTATTACCCTTCCCGAGTTTCCTCCAAGGGAGAAGGATGTCCTTGCAATGAATGGATAAAATTCAACCCTTTCCAGATCATCTTTCCATGAAACGTCCCTTATGACCATGGATTCCGGTACATTTATGGAATTCTCAACCATTTTTTGATGGAACAGGCTCCGATCCTCGGCCAGCCTTATTCCATCAGGAGGCGTTCCCATTATTTCTATTCCATACTTCTCAATTATACCCCTGTCATAAAGCTCAAGCAATATGTTCAGGCCCGTCTGGCCTGCCATTCCTGCAACTATTCCATTGATTTTTTCCCTCTCAATGATCCTGACTGCATTTTCAAAATTTATTGTCATCACATATATTCTATCGGCGGTTTCCTCATCTGTCTGGATTGTTGCAGGGTTGGAGTTCAAGAGAACGGTATATATTCCAAGGGATCTTAAGATTCTGCATGCCTGTGAACCGGCATAATCAAACTCTGCAGCCTGGCCTATAACGACCGGGCCAGAACCAATCACAAGAACTCTTTTATTTTCAGTTTCTGATTGCATTGGATAATCCCTCCACAGCCTTAAAGAAACTTGCAGGATCCTTTGGTCCGGGCGAACCCTCCGGATGATACTGAACAGATATTATTCCATTTTCGATGTTTCCTGCCATCTCAACCGTTCCATCATTGAGATCATACTGCATTTCAATCAGGGATGAATTTTTAAGGGATTCCCTTGAAATCCTGAAGTTGTGGTTGTGGGACGTAATAAAGATTTTTCTTCCATCCGATACTGCATGATTTATCCCATGGTGGCCGTATGGCATCCTCTCCAGTTCTGCACCAAGGGAACTTCCTATAATCTGGTGACCGAAACAGACACCGGCAACAGGCACATTTCCCTCTGCTTTTCTTATAAGGTCTCTTATTCTGTTTAAACCCGGATCTGATGGATCGCCAGGACCGTTTGAAATGAAAATAAGATCATAATCATATATGGATCCTATCCGGGCATCAAGACCAGCCACGTGTGTTTCACCCATAGCTGAAATTTCCCTCAGAAGATCAGACTTTGTGCCAAGATCAATAAAAAGAATTTTGCTCTCCATTCCTCTGTTAAGCACAATTTCACTTTTTGGCCCGACATTCCTTATAAGATCAACTGTACTTTTTCTTTCAAATGAACCGGAATAGTTTAAATCATCAGTTATTACGCCCACAATATTTCCTGAATCCCTGATCTTTTTAACCAGTCTCCTGGTATCGATCCCATATATGCCGGGTATTCCCTGATGCTTCATCATGCCGTCAATGGCAAGAAACCCCCTGCCCGTAATATCAGGAGCGTCCCTGACAACTATGCCTTCAGCCTTAATTCCATTGCTTTGCTGGTTATCCTTCCAGAATTCATAATAAAATATGGAGGGGAATGCAAAAACCATAATCTGCCCTGCATACGAAGGATCGGTCATGGCTTCATAGTATCCGGATGAACTTGTTGTAAAAATCAATTCTCCACTTTTTTCAACAGACGCCCCGAACGCCTTCCCCTCAAAGGAATCACCATCCTCGAGGAGAAGGTATCTCCTCAATTCAAGCAACCCCCTGTTTTAATTCTGAAAGAATCTCCCACAAAGCCCAAAAAAATTCCAGTTTCCTTTGTGGTTATCATCTGTCCCTAAAAATACCCATTGTTTTTACATATAAAAATATTTTTGCAAAAGCTATCCGGATAATATTTCGATCTGTGATAAAAATGATAGTATTCTTCTATGAAAAAAGTTGATCTGTCTTATGTTGATCTCTTTCCTTCATAAATTTCTTTTCGACCTCTTCAAGATCTTTGAATCTTCCTGGGTTATTTGCCCTCATTGACATGACCTTCCTCTTTCGCTCAGTGAGACCATCGATGTTATCCTCGAACTCAATGTTCCATGTGAGCCTGACATATATGCATTCCAAAGGAATCCTCGCAATTGCAACTATTGGACGATTCTTTCCATGTTTTCTTACAATGCTGAGGTACTTTGCCCTCATTCATTTTAAATATCTTATGATTACATGGGCAGCAGTTACAGGGATGAATCTCAACAGGGAAGGCCCATGTTTTGTTATGTTTCCTTTGATGTCTCTGTTTCCGGATTGAACCTGCCCGGGCACCAGACCGGCATAAGCTGCAACTTTCTCCTTTGTTGGAAATCTGGATAGGTCATCTATCTCTGACAATATGGCAGATACTGAATATAGGTTTATACCTGGAATTGTCATTAGTAACCTTACATCGGTTCTCTCCTGACATGCAACGGCCATCTGATCCTCGTGCATTTTCTCTCTTTCCAATATATCAGATATCCTATCCATCAGATCTGAAAGAACAATTCTATCCATTGCAGGAAGTTTTGAAGATTCCTGCAAGATAGATCTTATGCCTCTTTTTCCAAATATGTCCGTTGCATGTATTCTGATTCCATGTCTTGTTAGTATTGCATGTACCCGGTTCTTCAACATGTTCATCTCCTCGCCAAGGGATTTTCTGTATCTTACAAGTGACCTCAGATCATCAGATTCCCTTGAGGTAAGATGTGCCTCCGGAATTTCCTTAAGTCTCAGAAGCTTTGCAAGCTTGTATGAATCCTCTTTATCATTCTTCTTTGCTGTCATGAATATTAGAGAAAGCTTTGATCGATCTGCCAAATGCACTGAGAAACCCATGTCTCTCAGTTTTCTTGCAATATATTTTCCTGATGTTGACACCTCGAGTGCAACTCAGGTCTCAGATCCAGGTATCTGGTTCTGAATGCATTCAATGCATCTTCTGTGTTTTCTATCTCATAGCTTCACAAACATTTCCTTCTTCATCCATTGCGGTAACATATACGCTACTTTTATGTACATCTAGTCCGATATAGATTCCAACCACCTCCTTGATGGTACGTGGGACTTCAAAGTCGGAGATAACTCGACAGCCTTCTATTCACCCTTCTTGCAGGGTACTATGTCGAGACGAAGGGCAGCTAATCTTAAAGTCGACCTCACGGGTCAGCGAATACTGCAGCTGCCTCTCCGACTCTCACGATAACACCGTCATGTCATCGTGAACAGAAAACTTTTTTCATGACATCTTAAAACATTAATCAAATATCGGTCGGTCCTTTCGATCTTCAAGAAAGGGACATGAGTTGCTTATTCCTGCCTTCTGGAAACTAATGTATTCCTGACACTCTCCTATAACCGAACAGAATGAGAATTACGGAAACAATTATTGCAACCGCGTCACTTGGAACAGTCCTGTTGAAACTACCCCCAATTAGCATTATGATCAGAATAATTGAACTAAAAGCCCATAACGATTTCCTTTTCATCTCCACTATGGTGCCAAACCTGCTGAAATATCTGAAGAGATAGACCATTAAAAGAAGAAGTGCTAAAGTTTCCGGAACCAAAAGTACAGGAATGCGGTTCCCCAAAATAAAGGGAATAATCATTCCAGCGGCAAAGGGGATTAAAACACCATATTCTGCCTGTATGCCCAATCTTTTCGCTTCTCCACTTTTTGCAGGTAGAGAATTTTTCCATGCTGCAAATATCAGTAAAAGAAGCAACAGTATGAGAAGAAAAACCGGTAGAATCCCTGGTACTCTTCCAGCCGAAATGGACGTAACCATCAAGAAGTAATAGATCACTATGATTACGGGAATTACGATCATGTAGTCCCTTCTGGAGAGAATCGGATTTTGGAGCCTTTCCGGCCAGATAACCCTCAGGATAAACAGGGTTGTAATGACTGTGATAACAGCATGAAGCATCATCACATATATGGTCCAGGTGAGGTTCAGTCCATATGCGGTGAGCCATAGTTCATGTGTGTAGGTAACCTCCATTGTGAATATGGATATCCCCTCCTCAAGAATTCCATAAATAAGTCCTAAAATGTAAATTGTACCCAGTTTGAGACTGTATCTAGCAGAAATATCTGCAATGATTGCCACCTGGAACCCGTAAAAGGCGAGACCAGCAATAAAAGATAGAGGATATTGCCATATTCCCTCAACACTTGTGGAACCGGTCAGGATCTCGGCTTCAAAGAAACTTAGAAGGGCGATCAGCAGAATGGTGCCAGACGAAGAATAACGTGTTGATTGTGCATTCACATTCAGATTATCTGTATAGGTCAAGTCTTATCCCATAGGCAAGACCTGAGGTCGGTGTCACATATAATGTTTTTTAGCTCATTCTTGATTTCTATGGGTACCTGGGTTTACGCTCCATTAGGAGCATTGCTGCAAAGGCCATAGATTTTGGCAAATTGATCATTAAAAGCATTGAACTTGGAGCCAGTTCTGGCGGCCTGTAGACCACAGAGGCAAAAAATGTTAGAAACTTTCGGCTATAACAAAATAAAGGAAAAGGATGTGAACCCGAAAAAGATCCGTCAACCACCCTTATACCGCCATCAGCCTATAGTGCTAAAGTCAATGCCGGTATCTTCAGCATACATAATATTCCGGGATGATTTTATATCTGGCTGTTGCCATTATTCTGCCACTGTCTCCATGACATCCCGGCACGAAAAAAGCCCATTGAAACAAATGTGATTCAGTGAACTGGAAAAGAAGTTGACGGAAAAGATTCTAGATGCATGGAATCTTACATGATTATGATGTCCCTAATCTGGGGTTATCAGGAAGATCATGTAGCGGTTCTCAGTATGCATAACAAACTTCAACTCAATATCCACAATAAAACAGTCAATGGAAAGTTGTCTTCAATACTTTAAAGATAAGGGCTTTGTGATTGTTGTCTCCAATAATATGAGTTCTGATGGATCATTTGATTACCTCAAAGGGCTTGAAAAAGAAGACCTGGTGGATAAACTGTTCAGATAAAATTACTCGAAGGGCAAGGGTCGTGATCTCTCATTCAGAAATTCTACCGGTGGCCACATTATATGCAATATAGATACAGATGTTATATATGATACTATAAAGATAGATGAGGCAATTACCGAATATATCTCCATACAAAATGATGCCATCTTTGCTAGCCTTCATTTTCCATGAAGAATGCATTCCTTTCTGTATTCATCAAATTCTCAATGAATTTACTTACAGCTTTTCTTGCCACTTCCGTTACAATTTTATCCATGTCTTCCAATTGTGTTTACCCCCTTGGTTGTGTTTCAAGGGGTTATCCTTTTTCATTTCATGAATTTTCTATTCGTGATTTATATCTACACAGAATTCTGTACACTATCAACCCTATCCATTGATGATTTTCAATGTATGTGCATTATAAGAAAAACATTCAAACATGAACTTCACCCTCATTCATCATTCACTGTTGTAACCATTATATGTGAAAGATGATACAGTCTTTTCATGATCGCATATGGATATGCCACCGGTGATCCTTTCCTTGAGATCCTTAAATTTCTTCCAATGGATTCCATGGACAGTTTGTGATTCCTTAGGGATCGATCCATTGTACCATCTATTCCCTTTGGATCATGTCCAAAATATCCCCTTTCCATGTATACTGTGATTCCTATTTTCGAAAGATCAATGGTTTTGTCATTATCCCTTGCTGCAGTGACAGCACAGGCTCTTATTGCTGGAACTGGAATGTTTTCATCAACAATTGTGTGTCCCCTATATCCGAAGAATGTCCTGTTATTTTTTTCGTGGATGATGCATTCCTTGATCTTCTGGTTTTTCCTTCTGATCGTGGTTCATCTTGCTTAACATGACCAGGATCTGATGGGATAAATGTTGCATCCCGTGCAGATCCCTTCTTCACCCTGATATCTTTAGATTCAAGCTGTCTCTTCAATTCATTCCATATGATCCAGTCTCTTCCTGTCTTTGGTAATTCCTCACGGGACAGCCATATGGTTCTTGCATCAGGATACTGATCGTTAAAATCAAGAAAGTTTCATTAATGAGATCCGGGCATCTGATCCCACTTTCTATCTGCTTATCAGAGAGATTGCACAGATGCTGTAAAATGAGATTTTTAACAATAATTACCGGGTCATAATTTGGTCTTCCTCTCGTCTCTGTGTCGATCGTGACTGGATCCTAAACAATTGGTCCTATCATTTCAAATCAATAAGTTCTGATATGCCGGTTAAGGGATCACCAGGCTTCTCTATCTCACTGTACCATTCAGGGAAATTTGACTGCAGAAGATTCATGTTTTTCAATAATAATGATATGAAAGAGGTTTTTGGTGATTGTTTTTGGAAAATCTCAAATATCAATCCAGGTAGATGAATAAATAATAAACCATATGGAATTATCTCTCAATTAAAAGAAATTCATTTCGACAGATTTTCCTCTTTTATTCTTTCGAGGACTTGTATCCTTTTGGCAGGATGGGGATGATCACTGAATATGCTATCCTTTATACCAACTTTCATGGTCCTCCACTTCTGAAGCACTGCAACGTGATCATATGCCTTTGCATCGCTATCACCGGAAAACATCAACATGCTTGAAAGGGACGACGTGGCTGTTTTTCTTCTGAAAATATGTCTTCCCTGTGTTGCTGAACTGTATGATACAATTTTTGCAAGAGCAGTCTGTAGATTGTCTGTTGCCCCGGGTACAGTCTTTGCAGAGTTGACATCAGCATAGGATTCCCTCATCCTGTTGACACCAAGAATCATAATATTGAAGACAAAGCTGATGGCTATAAGTGCCACCGCCACAATCAGAATTGATCCGCCATTCTTTCTTCCAGATCCAAACAGCATTGAATATCCGAAATAGAATATTAAAGTTGGTATCAGACCTATGGCAAGTAACAGTGCGATATCATGATGCTTGAGATGGCCAATTTCATGGCCCATAACCGCCTCAACCTCATCCCTGTTGAGTATTCTTAAGAGGCCGCCTGTTATTGCCATCCTTCTTCCTGCCAGGATTGACCCAAAAGCAAAGGCATTTGGCATATCTGTTTCTGCAATGTAAAGTTCCGGCACCTTCTGATGGTTCAGCTCACAGACCTTCTCCAGGGATTCCTGGAGCCACAGGGTGGATGGATTGTTTTTATCCACCGGCCTGAGATGGTACATATGGCCTATTATATAGGGCGATATGAGATATTGTATGAAATCCATAACGAATACTATGCCAACCATCAGAATGAAAAATCCCGATGTTGGCAGTACTCCGAAGAAATATGATGAAACACCCAGAATTATGAGCGCTGCCAAAACTGCAATTCCTAAGCCTGCAAGGATTGCCGCAACCCTTATCTTCAGAGCAATAAGACTCATATTTGGTAATTGCATTCAGGTTAATAAAATGTATAAAATGCTTTTTCTCTGGAAAAATTACCATAACCACTGATTGTAATATTTTATTATATGATCTTTCATTAACAATGTAATGATAGATGGGAATTTGAGGGAGAATCTTCACTTTAAATGGTCTCCGCATAACAGTGAAATTTTAAGGATCAGAGATGGAGATAGGGTAAAATTGAAAATACCTGATTCGTCCATTAACCAGATACATGGAAATATGAAGACTGAAGACCTTGCAAATATAGATTCTTACCTGTTTGATGGTGCAGTAGGACCCATATACGTTGAGGGCAGCAAGCCCGGTGATTCCATATCTGTTGAAATAATTGATATAAAATCAGGAAGCAGCGGCTGGAGTGCCATAATAAAGGATTTTGGTCTCCTGAAAAATATTTTCCCTGAGAAGCTCATAATGTGGAAAAAAATTGATGATTACTGGATCTGCACAGATCATAAATTCCTGAGTGGGATCAAAATCCCTGATGAACCATTCCTTGGAGTAATAGGCACTTCCCCGGGGAGCGGAGAATATGGGATGATCCCTCCCCAGAACTTTGGAGGCAACATGGATAACAGAATGGCCAGGAAGGGATCAAAAATTGTTCTGCCTGTACTGAAAGAAGGTGCAATGCTTTCCTTTGGAGATCCCCATGGCCATCAGGGTGATGGTGAAGTCTGTGGGACAGCCATTGAAACATCTGCAGAAATTGAGGTAAGGATAGGGTTATTGAAAGAAAAATATGAAATGCCTGTTGTAATTGGGCAGATTCAAGATTCAGGGAGAAGGGTATGTGCATCCGGCATAGGAAATGACCTTTATGGTGCGTCAAGGGATGCCGTACTCTCAATGATTCATATTTTGGAAGGAAAAAATCTCACCCCTGAGGAAAGTTATATTCTCATGAGTGTTGCAGGGAACCTTTCCATAAGGGAAATTGTGGACGAGCCAAATTTTGTTGTCAATATGTGTTTGGATCTTTCAATTCTGGAAAGGGCTGGCATTTACTTTTAGCCTTAGTCCAGGTCTGCCAGTCCATCTTTTCTTTTTCCCTCTTTTTTAATCTCCATTCCCACACCTGCAATTCCAAATCCAATTACAAGATAGTAAAGAGTCAGTGCTCCTGTGAAAATGTAGAAGATATAGTTTGAAAGGGAGTCAGGCAGTTTGAAACTATAGGATTCCACAAAGAAGAGTGAGAATATATAGAATAAAATTGATGATACATAAATTGCCTTGTGATGCATCAGAGCCTGTTTAACACTCCACCGGCCCGTGGAAAAACTGTTCTTTCTTCTGTATACCATTACATATATCATCAACGGTACAAACATGACAGAATAGGGTATAAGACCGTAAAATAAAAAGGTCAGGCTGGAAATTTTATAAAACAGACTTGTGGTGTAAAATATTCCAAAGGATACTGCAAGGTTAAGGGGTATGAAGGCATAGGCATACCTGCTTCTTGCCACAAGTCTTCCCAAAATGTATGTGGGAAGCAATGGAAACAGAAATGCAAATATTCCGATTATATACTCAAAGGATTTATCGATCAGTTTAGACGTAAGGGCACAGTATTTCAAAGTTTTTAACCATTTTTCAAAATTTATCGTTCATCTGGTGATAATGCATAAAATTTACTGATCTTTTGAAAGATCTGATTCTGCACTATGACATATTTTTGTGATACAAAAAACCAGTGCATATGTAACAGAATTTATCATGTTTGTATGCAAATAAGGCGTTCCCAGAATAAATGATTCCATAATTTGTTTTCATTTTAATCAATGTTGAAAAGCTTTTTTTGATGGTGATTTTTGCTGTACCAGAAAAGTTAATAAATGATTAGATATAAAAAATTATGAAAAATAACATACTGATACCCATTGTGGTAATAATTGTGATTGCAGCTGGCGTGGGAGGATTCCTTTATTACAATAGCACAGAAGCAAACAGTCACGTGGCAATATCAGTTGCAGATACACCGATGCTTTCGGGTGTTGGTGGTGTTTATATCACCTTCAGTTCTGTTGAACTGCACAGCAACAGTTCTGGATGGGTTAATTACTCAGTCCCAACAACAACCATAAACATACTTGGCCTCACCATATCAAATGCCTCGCTCCTTACCAATATAACACTTCACTCAGGAAAATATACCATGATAAGATTATTCATAAAAAGCGTAACAGTCAGCATTCTTGGAGTAAACGTGAGTTTCAATCTGGCGTCCAAATTTGCCTTCATAAATCATCCATTCAATGTTTCACCAAACTCAACAACCAGGGTAATAATTGACTTCAACCTTAATCAGAACCTGAATCTGAACTCCAGGATATTCACGCCCAATGTAGGTGTAGTGGTGAACTGAAAGGCATTTTACTTTTATCATTTTACCATAATGTAAACATTTTTTCAATAAATTCATAATTTGATTGGATTTATTATTTTTAAATCATATTTTTTTAAGGCAATCAATAAGATAAGGATCGATGGAAATATCCATAAAATCCCATTCATGAATTAAGAATCCATTTTAAGAATTTCAAAATCGATTAAATACCATTAGGGATTTGGGTCCCCAAAGAAACAGGCGGGTAAGTTTTAAACATTGAAAGTTTGGACTTATAATAATCTTAATGTTATGTTTAAGGTACCATCCGCCACTTTTTATTATACTGACCAATTAACAGAAACTGTACATGGTCTGGCTGATCATCTGGCTTTCAATCTATCCACATGTAACATATTCTTCCCAGGTTTGCCTGAAAGTTAATTCCATGCAAATATATGGTTGAAAAGAATAAAAAGTAGGAATCATTCATAATAATCAAGCTGATTTGATATCAAACAGAGTCCTGTTAAATAAGATAAAATGATACAAATTCATGACAGAGAAACTATATCTCAATGATTCTTACATGAAAGAGTGTGATGCCACTGTTAAGAAGATTACTGAAAAGGGATTGATACTTGACAGGACAGTTTTTTATGCCTCCGGTGGAGGACAGCCAGGAGATTCAGGAGAAATAAATTTCGCTGACAGAATATTTAAAGTCACAGATACTGTGAAGGATGGCGAAGACGTTTTACATATTGTTGAAAATGTGGATGGAATAGCTGTTGGGGATAGGGTTAGATGCAAAATTGACTGGGACAGGAGATATGCCCACATGAAGTACCATGGAGCAATTCACCTGATTGATGCTGTCGCCAACATGAAACCTGATTACGAGGGCCTCATAACAGGGAGCCAGATTTATGACGACAGGGCAAGGGTAGATTTTTCCATGGAAAATTTTTCACAGGAAGTTGCACAGAAGATTATAGATGATACAAACAGAGTGATACATGAAAATCATGAATTCAAGGTAAAATATATTCCTGGTGAGGAAGCGGTCAAGATTAAGAACCTCGCAAGAACTGAACCGGGAAGGGAACTGATCAAAAGGCTGGAAACCGTAAGGATCGTTGAAATCGTTGGCGTTGACCAGCAGGCTGACGGCGGAACACATGTTAAAAACAGTTCAGAAATTGGCAGTATTGTGTTGCAGAAGATAGAGAACAAGGGGAAAAGGAATAAGAGAATGTACTTTGTTCTTGAATGAACTGCCATAACATAAATACGGGCAATATTTTTTTACGAGTATGCCCTTATTAAAATATGGTAAACATGGACTGGGTCAGGCAGGAGATTGAAGGCCTCAAAAATGAAGGAAGATATATTCCCATAAGAACTATTGAGAGTTCGCAGGGAGCATATGTGAAAATTGCAGGAAAAACAGTTCTAAACATGTGCTCAAATAACTATCTGGGACTTGCAAATAACCCCGAGGTCAGGAAGGCTGCCATTGATGCCATATCGGAGTATGGTGTGGGTGCTGGTGCAGTCAGATCCATAGCAGGTACAATGGAAATACACATAAGGCTTGAGGAAAAACTTGCTGAATTCAAGCATATGGAGGCATCTCTGGTTTATCAGGGAGGGCTGCTTGCAAACCTTGGAACCATACCTGTGCTCGTTGGAAAGGAGGATGTCATTTTCAGTGAAGAATTGAACCACGCAAGCATCATTGATGGAATGAGATTGAGCTCAGCCAAAAAATATGTGTATAAGCATATGTCAACAGAGGATCTTGAGAAAAATTTAAAGGAACATAGAAAGGAGGGAAAGAAATCTATCATTGTGACAGATGGTGTTTTCAGCATGGATGGGGATATTGCAAGAGTCCCTGAAATCACCGAAATAAAGGAGAAATACGATACCATGTTTTATGTGGATGACGCCCACGGCGAAGGTGTGCTTGGGAAAAATGGGAGGGGAATAGTGGACCACTTTAACCTTGCAGGAAAGGTTGAGGTGGAAATGGGAACCTTCTCCAAGGCACTTGGTTCCATGGGTGGTTTCGTGGCAGGCTCCAGCGAGCTCATTGATCTGCTCAAACAGAAGGCGAGACCATTCCTCTTTAGCAGTGGCCTTAATCCAGGAGATGCGGCTTCAGTTTTAAAATCCATTGAGATTATGGAAAGGGATGACAGTTTAATAAAGAAATTGTGGAATAATGCAGAGAGACTGCAGAAGGGATTGAGGGAGGCAGGATTCAAACTTACAGAGACAAAAACGCCAATAACTCCCGTATTGCTGGGAGATGAGAAGAAGACCCTTGAAGCAAGCAGGCTTCTTTATGAGCAGGAGGATATCTTTGCATCACCCATTGTGTTCCCAACAGTTGCGAGGGGAATGGCAAGAATAAGGCTGATGCCATCGGCTGTTCACTCAACTGAGGATATTGACAGAACAATAGATGCACTTTCAGAGGTATGGAAAAAAATATCCCATTAAGATCTCAGATAAAATATAACATTCCATCTCAAATTTTTAAATTAAACATTCATAATCCAATTGATTTTTGTTTTTAAAATTTTAATTTCTCATATCTTAATTACATTCAAAAATGGTAATTTGCAGTTAACTTTTATGATCTATATAGAGGAATTGAGTGCTGCTCAGAATGTTTATAATAGTAGTAAAATATTGTGTCCCAGTGAGTTAATGATAGGTGCAATATTATCGGGTGGATATGGCAAGAGACTGAAGCCCATCACAGATGAAATTCCGAAGGTTCTTGTGGAAATAAAGGAAAACTATACGATTATGGACAGACAGCTTCTTGATTTTAAAAGCGTGGGAATAGAGGATGTTTTCATCCTTTCAGGCCATCTTGGGGAAAAGATTGAGGAAAGATATGGAAGTGAATATAATGGCATGAGATTCCATTATTTGAAGGAAGAGAAGCCTATGGGCACACTCTATTCTGTAAGAAATCTTTTGAAGAATTCAGGAGATGAAGATATAATATTGAGAAATGGTGACGTTGTTACGGACATAAATTATGGTAGATTTGCCCAGTTTGGAAAGGAATCCCAGTATGGTATGACAATGCTTGTTACAAAGATGAAAAGCCCCTATGGTATAGTTGAACTTCTGGGCGATCAGGTTGTCTCCTTCAGGGAAAAGCCTGTTCTGGACCATTACATAAATTCAGGGATGTATTACATAAAATCATCCATTAAGGAACTGTTTTTCAACGAATATAATGGAAAGGATATTGAAACCACCGTATATCCTGAACTTGCCAGGAGAAAGCAGATCGGTGCATACAGGGAAGAATCTTTCTGGATCGGGGTTGACAGTGAGAAGGAACTGGAGCAGGTCAGGAAGGAATACAGGGGGAGGGATGACACCCCCTATGGATATAAGAGAGATATTTATTCAAAGGATCATATGTCCATAATGGAATTCTTTGTGAGAGATGGTTCATCTGTAAACCTCAGCGATGGGAAGATAATCAGGTTCATACAGGGTGAGGGAATCATAAAGGGCAGCACTGATAATATGTACTCCCCAGGGAAGGTAATGGACATGGATTCAACTCTTGAGATAAAGGCCTATACACCCACAAAGCTTGAAGTGCTCTCATATTAGCTGGCGCCACATTATGTAGGCGTCAGACCCGTCACTGTAGTAGTTTCTCAGAATGGATGTGACAAGAAAACCATGTTTCTGGTAAAACTCTATACCTTTCTTATTATCCGTCCTGACCTCAAGGCGGAGTACAATTATTCCATAAATTCTTGATATGTCAATGAACTTTTCAAGAAGCATTCCCCCGATTCCCATATTCCTGAGGTTTTCATCCACTGCAAGCATCAGAATTCTTGCCTCGCTTCTTGACATTTTTCTTCCCGCAAGAAAGCCGTTAATGGCCCCTTCCTGTTCGGACACAAGGAAACCGTCTGGCCATGACTGAAAAATCTCAAGCATAAGATCCTCTGAATATTTTTCAGACAGGGATTTTGTAGATATCTGCATGACTCTCTTTAGATCCTCCAGTTGAAACCTCCTGACTACGGGAGGATTGAACCCATCGCCCTGCATATCCACGTTTGAATATGTTTTTCTATTTATTATAACTTTATTTGAACTCTTTTTATGTATTATTTTCAGACTTCCACCTCTCAGGGCAGTTTAAACGTGTCCCCGTGCCCGGGATATACGGTATAACCATGATATGATTTAATTTTTTCAATTGAAGCCTTCGCCTTATCAGGGAAAATTGTGAACTTTTTGTTAAAAATAATATTGCCTTTCTTAATATACATAGCATCGCCCACAAATATGCATTTCAGATTTTCAAATAAAAAAGACCTGCTGTCAGGAGTGTGGCCATTTGTAGGTATAACCCTTACACCATTCAGACTAAATTTGCCCAGAGGCAGGAGGCCTTCCTTTTTTTCTATTTTTGATGTTCTTGCAATAAGTCGTGAAATGAATGAAGATGCAGGAATCATCTTTCTCTTTCCGGAGATTACCTCCATTTCACCCTCAGGAACATATATATGAGGATTGAATTTTTCCATAATCTGGCTCAGGCCACCTATATGGTCTGGGTGATAATGGGTTATAAGGACAATTTCAGGTTTTGCGTGAAGCTTTTCATAATATTGGATGATCTTCCTGCCCGATCCCTTTGTGCCCGCATCTATCAGAATCCTTTTTCCATCATAGGTCACATCGTAACTGTGGGCAAGTGTTTTTGGAATCATCACCACAGAGTCTACGTATTCCATTGAATCTTTCAATGCTTTGTATTTTAAAAAACTTCTTATTTCCCATGCTCTTTTTTAAACCACGGAACGTCAGGATCCACACACACATTTTCCTGAAGAAAACCAGTGAAAAATCTCAGAAAGATTTCATTTCGCTCCAGATCTGGAATCACCAAAAAACTCTCCTATTTCCTTAAAATCAGGACCTGCAGGGCTGCATTTAATGTACTCACGGAACATTTCAATCCTGTTATCGAGAATTATGACAACACCCCTGTCATTCTCGCTTCTTATAACCCTTCCAATTGCCTGTTTCAATTTCACCAGTGCAGGGAAGAAGAAGGCATATTCCCATCCATTACCATAAAGATGTTCGTAGTATGAGGAAAGTATTCTCTGCCTTATATCAGGCTTCGGGAATGGTATGCCCACAATTACAAGTATTTCCAGAAGTTCCCCCGGTAGATCTATTCCCTCAGACATCCTTCCTCCTATTACTCCAAACATAACACCACCCTTTTCCCTGAATGTGCCTATCATTTTATTGAAATCAGTTGATTTCATGTTCCTGCTCTCGCCCAACCTTTCGGATTCAGGTATCCTCCTGAGAATTCTGTCCATTACCCTGAAGGATGGAAAGAGCACAATTTTTCTTCTCTCATTGCTCAACAAAATCCTGGATATGGCATCGCCAATCCTGCTTTCCATGTTAAGATCAAATTCCTCGAATTTTGTTGTTAAATCCGTGGAGTATATGGTCAGAAGGTTTTTTTCCGGGAATATATTTCCTATATCCATAAATCTGCTGTCTGTAAAACCAGTCATGTTAAGGAATATATGGATGGGCTCAATGGTTGCTGACAGACTCAGTGTGAGAGATCTTTTCATTTGCTCAAGCACAATGGATGGATCAAGGCAGTAAGCCTCCACAGACATTTCCTCTATTTTTAACCCTTTTTTCAATATGCATACATATCTTTCATCATCGGCATACTGGAGAAACTTCAGCTTGGATGAAAGGGACGATAGATGGGACATGGGAACCTTACCCATTTCCTCCTTCTTCTTTTCAACAACCTCTCCAAAACTGGACAGGGCATCAACCATATAATATACATCTTCAGGATCATACCTTCCTGACATTGCAATATTGGAATATATGTCCCTGAACATTATTCTTCTCTCTTCCTGCTCCCCCATGTCCGATGTCATATCAATAAATGCAGATCTTATTGATTCCGTGAAGTCAGATATTCTGATTCTTGGCATTATTTCGGGATCGCCATATTCAACAGATTCCTTTTCGGATAGGTCTATCATGTTCCATGTTATTTCAAAGGAGTTGACCTGCCTGGCCATGTCTGGCAGATTATGGGCCTCATCTGCCACAACAACAACGCTTTCCCTGGAAGATCTCATATTGTAAAGGACATTTATTGCCATATCCGGGCTGATAAAATAGGCATAGGGCATTACAACTATCTGGGCATCTTTCATTGCATATTTTATTGATTCATAGGGGCATATTCCCCTGGATGAAAGGGACAGGAAAAGATCTTCAGGTGAAGGGCTTTGATTGAGTATGAAATCTACGTTTTCCTGATCCCTGATTCTTTCATTATAAAATCTGCAGCCACCATCTTTCCCCGCAACTGTCCTCTTTTTTCTTGCAGAACACATCCTTGAAAGGGATTCTGCTGAAAATTCCCTTTCTTCCTCTATCTCCCTGTATAGGGGACAGAGATTTATCCGGCCCTGCATAACAACGGATTTGAATTGTATGGATTCCCTGATCCTTTTCATTTCCTTGATTATATTGGCCTGCTGGGAGTTTGTTCTTGTCAGATAAATGATCTTTTTACCAGATTCCATGCTGTATAATATGGATGAGAAAAGCCCAATCAAAGTTTTGCCCGATCCAGTTGGCGCCTGGATTATGGGGTGCTTTCCCTTTCTCAATGTTTCAAGAATAAAATTTATGGCCTTTATCTGGTATGGCCTCAATGTGATGCTGCCATACCTCCCATCCTCCCTGAGAGTTTCCATTACAGTTTTTCCAGCTCTTTTCTCTTTGCCTCAACTTCCTCTGGATTGACACTCAACTTCATGGCCTCATCCAGAACAACCAGTGCCTCTTCCTTCCTGCCGAGCTTTCCCAGCGTGTCTGCCTTCAGGATATAATATGCACCATTTTCAGGCATCAGTTCAATTGCGGCGTTGATATCCCTAAGGGCCTCCTCATATCTGCCCATATTCATTAGCGTTTCGTATCTCTTGTATACGAATATCTGATCCATTGAGTTCAACCTTACTGCCTCTGAATAATCCTTCAGTGCCTCCTCCTTCTTTCCAAGCCTGTATCTTGCATTACCTCTGTTATAATAGAAATCAGGAATGTCTGATTCCAGTTCTATTGCCGCCGTGAACTCCTTTTCGGAATCCTCAATATTTCCACTATCTTCCAGGGCCGCACCCAATGCATTGTGATAATCTGCATTTCCCGGCAGAATCTCAATGGCCTTCCTGTAATCCTTGATGGCGGAATCATACATTCTCATTGAATAGTATGATAAACCTCTGTTAAAGTAATAATCCGGGTCATTCTGCAATATCTTGATGGCCTTTGTAAACTCCTTTATGGCTTCAGGATATTTTTTGAGATTGAAGAATGAAATACCCCTTTCGTTGTAATCGTCCGCTATTTCATCCCTGTCTCTTGGTATATCTGAATCCTTGATCTGTTCTTCTGACACAAATCATTAAGTTTTTGTTAATACTTTAACTTAATGTTTGAACATTAACAAATTATTGGCGCGAACAATGGGAACATCTTGGCGCTTATCTTTATTTTTCAAATCACAGGTATATTCCATTTATTGACCTGAAAATATATGGGAAAATTTCTTAATCATAGCTTCCTTTGCCTGAAATCATTCACTATGTGAGTGTAGGTCTTCCAGTGGGTTCTGACAATCCCTTTGATATCCATTCCTTTTTTTATTGACTCTTTCAGGAAATTTATGGTTTTTGGATCAGATGGATAGCCTGAACCCACATCCCCATATTCCATTCTGATTCTGTCCATCTCCTCCTCCCTTCTTAGCTTTGCCAGAATGGATGCTGCTGAAACATTCACATATAGGGAATCTGCCTTATGCTTGCATATTACATTCTTTGCTGTCATCTCACTGAGAAGATCGGAAAGCCTCCTTTCATTCACATCAAAGGAATCCACAACAAAATCATTACACGGGGTGTTTTTTATTATTTCGCTTACCTCATTTTCCTCAATTTTGTTTATTGTCATTTCCTCCATTTTTTTATTCAAATCCTCAGAATATATGACCTTAACGTTCCAGTATTCTGCCCTTTCCATTATGAGCCTGCCCATTCTCAATCTGGATGCCTGGCTGAGTGTTTTCGAATCCCTGGCACCTGTCTTTTTCATCTCATCCTCGTCTGCCACAACTATACCTATTACCATTGGCCCTATGACCGGCCCCTTTCCAGCCTCATCTATGCCGCCGTATACTTTCATTGGATACATCACCTCTATGCCTGCCCCATATTAATATGGTCATATTCAGTAGAGCATTTTTATTGCAGTAATATATATCAAAACATGGGCAGTTCCAGTGAGAATTCAGATCCGGTAAAATTTATGGAAAGCAGAAAGGATAAGATCAATTTCTATTTGAAGGAATATTTTGACCAGATATACAGTGAAGTAAGGGACAGGGAGATGGAGCAGATTGTGGATCTGTTAAGGAAATATACCCTGAGGGGTGGAAAGAGAGTCAGACCCATTCTCATCTCTGCAGGCTACCAGATGTTTGGGGGAAACTCTGAGGAGATTTACAGGGCTGCAACAAGCATTGAGATCTCCCAGTCATTCTTTCTCATACATGATGATATAATGGACAGGAGTGATCTTAGAAGGGGTTTCAAAAGTTTTCACAGAGAGGTCGAAGACCTAATTGGGGATGTGAAGGACAGGGAACATATTGCAGAGAGCCTGTCCATAGTGGCAGGAGACCTTGCAGTTGACTATTCCTTTGACACAATTCTGAGATCAGGCCTTGAGGAAAGAAGGAAAATAATGGCCATGAAGGAACTTGTGGATATAATCAAGGTAACAGGATATGGAGAGGGTCTTGATGTATACACTGGCACAGGCTATAAATTGACAATATCAGATCTTATAAGGCTCCATCTTAGAAAAACTGCAAAATATACCATTGAGGGCCCGCTTATAATGGGTGCGCGCATTGCAGGTATAACCGATCCACTGTGGGATTTGCGGGCATATGGATCCCTTGTGGGTATAGCGTTCCAGCTTCACGATGACGTAATTGGGCTGTTCGGAACGGAAAAAGAGATAGGAAAGCCTCCAAAAAGCGATGTGAATGAGGGAAAACAGACCCTGTTGATGATTGTTGCCATGAGGAACTCTGACGAAAGGGACAGGGAATTTATCTGGAAAACCCTGAGATCGGGAAATGTTTCGGATGCAGATTTTGAAAAACTCAAGAAAATTGTTGTTGAATCTGGGTCTCTGGATTATTCAAGGTGGATCATAAACAGATTCATTGAAAGGGGGAAGTACTATCTGTCCCGTGTTGATGGAAACAGTGAAGTGAAGGATTTCCTCAACTGGTTTGCCGATTTCCTTGTGTCAAGAAAAAGTTGAGTTTTCAACTGCTTTCTTTGAAGTTTCAAACCTTGGTCTGAACCTTGAATACATATCCCTCATTGTCTCATCATCAATGTGTGTATATATTTCCGTTGTCCCTATGCTTGAATGGCCAAGCATTCTCTGTATGAACCTTATGTCTCCACCATTTTTCAGTATGGTGGTTGCAAAGGTATGCCTCAGGGTATGGGGCGTAACGTGCCTGCTGATCCCACTTTTTGCTGCAGCCTCCCTGACCATCTTTTCCACTGTAGATGGATGGTACTTTCCACCCTTTGCGCTCACAAAGAAATATTCACTTATTCTTCCGTGCTCTGCCTTCCAAAAAATATATTCTGAGAGTATGTCTGAAACCTCCTTGGGTATTAACACTATTCTTTCCTTGTCACCCTTTCCTCCTGTGATTCGTACTGTTCCGCTCTCAAGGTCCATGTCATCAGTTCTCAGTGAACATAATTCACTCACACGCATCCCTGAATAGAGGAAAGTGTTCACAATGGCATAGCATGAAATATCGTTTATTGCAAATTTCAGAAGCAGTTCTACCTCATTTTTATTCAGATACACAGGGACCTTCTTTGATCTTCTTGGCGCTTCCAGATTTTTTGGAACCTCATATCCAAGCTCCACAAACATGTGTTTTACCGCCTTTATGGCAAGATACTGGCTGTTTTTGGAATAGTGCTTTTTTGTCGCAAGAAACAGCTTGAAAGATTCAATATCTCTGGCATCGCAATTTTTTGCAGGCTTGGAGATGAAATCCGTGAACATTTTTGCGAAGAATGAATATTGCTTTATGGTGTATGGGCTTCTTCTCTCAGCTATCATCCTGTTCTTAAAATTAAGAAGCTCGTGGGCGCACTCATCATTGGTCATATTATAGCAATTCTATTTTTCCTTTAAAAATATATCTATAAGTGGCTGTTACTTAAAATAAATATGGGTGTTGACTCCAGTATATTTTTAAAATTCCCTGAAGTCCACTTTTCTTTCCGTTTTCTCCATCATTTCCCTGCATTTTTCAAGGGCTTTTTCAAGCTGGGGATCGAAATTTTTGAAATAATCCTCAGGCGGATATTCTATTTCAATGTCAGGAATAGTACCCCTGTTCTCCAGGCCAAATCCTATGTCCCTGAACCATAAACCGAACTCAGGCTGGGTCACAATGGTTCCGTCAAGCAGTGTTCTCCTTGGTGCAATGCCTATGACACCTCCCCATGACCTTTTTCCTATTAATGGACCCAGCTTCATCTGCTTGAAATAATGGCCAAATATATCCCCATCCGAGCCTGCATATTCATTGGTTATGGCCACAACCGGGCCGTTCACACTTGGAGAAGGATAGGGTGATCTGCTCCCCCTTCTGGGCACAGAATAGCCCATTCTTTCCTTCATTATTTTTTCCATTACAATCTGGGATGTGTGGCCCCCTCCATTATATCTTATATCCACAATCAAACCATCTCTGGAGGTCTCCTCATACAGGGATCTGGAGAACTCTATCATCCCTGCCATGCTCATATCAGGTATGTGTATATATCCAACCTTTCCACCCGTTTTCTCATGCACATAGGATCTTTTTGAAATGACCCAGTCCCTGTATCTCATGTTTCTGTCATCATTGAGAATCTTCACATACTCTCTCCTTTCTTCGCCCGTTTCAGATGCAAGTGTTATGGGTATGGTCTTTCCTGCAGTATCCAGAAGCAACTCATATGGGTTTCTTCCAGAAACATCAACATCGTTTATCTTTTTGATTATTTTAAAATTCTCTGGAAACATTCTCCCTATGGGTGAACTTTCCCTGCTGTCGGAAATATCCCCATAATAAATTTTTGAGATTTCATATCTTCCGTCTTTGAAAACCATATCTATTCCCAGCTTGCCAGCCATGTGGGGAAATGAAGGCCAGAAATCTCCCCCTGTTTCGTAGGAATGGGATGTACCAAATTCACCCTGCATTTCCCGAATAATCCATGACAGTTCTGTTCTTGAGCTTACCCTGTCCAGAAGATTTTTGTACTTTTCAATAACTCTCCCATATATCTCCTTCCCCCTGTCCGCTCTCCAGAAATTATCCCTTGCAAGCCTTGCGGATTCAAGAAACATCTGCCTCCATTCCCTTCTCTCATCCCCTATGAAGCTTATGGATGACGGGTTTAAGGAAATTACATCTTTCTCATCAGGCTTTCTGCCTATCCTTTCCTTAATATCCATTATGAGTATTTTTGATTTTGAATTTCTTATGACAATCCTGCTTTTATCCTCACTCATAAAGGCAGATTTTACGCCTCTGGAAAATTCCATAATTTTCCTTTCTTTGAAATCGTAATATAGAAGATCCAGCCTGCACATTCCGTCCTGGCATTCATCCATCGTCTCTCTTAGAAGAAATATGCCGTTTTTTGATGCCATAATTTTTTCGTAATTATCTCTCCCTATTTCAAGTGAAAAGGTACCCCTTATGGCCCCGGAAAGATCCCTTTCGTTCTTTCCATTCCTGAGACTTTCAGGAATAGTGCTCTCAGGGCCATAAATATCTCCGGTTAATGGAACACAGTTCACAACAGAGGTGCCGAGAAAATCATAGGAAAATAGAATCCTGTCATGTACTGGCCGCAAATCCCTGTCTGTAATATAATAAAGATATGAACCGTCTGGAGAGAATGAGGGCGAATATTCATTCATGTCTCCAGTGGACATGTCATATTTCATGGATTTTTCCAGGTCATATATTCTGACCCTTCTCTTTCCCATTGAGCCAAAGCCGCCGGGAATGGACGTGACCGTATAGGCTATCCTCCTGGAATCAGGATGCCACACGGGTTCGAAAACTGGCCCCTTTTCTCCATATTCCAGGGTTTCTGCCCTTCCACTTTCCACATTGACAATTACAAGGTTGAAATTTCCGTCTATTGCGCCTATATATTTCCTGTCAGGTGATATTTCCATTGTTTCTATGCCATGGATCTCAGAGCTAATGGTTTTCAGGTGATTTCCCATAAAATCATAGGAATATATTTTCTCCTCACCATCCATGTCGGAGGAGAAAATTATTGTATTTTCATCCACGAATCTTAAGTTCCTTATCCTCAGATATTCTTCCGGAATAGATATTAATGGTTCCATTCTTTCTCCGGAAACAAATGCCCTTCCTCTAACAACAAAACCAAGGGTTTTTCCATTCCCTGAAAGGCATATTTCCTCCATATATTTTGAACCCGTAACCTTTCTTTCTCTGCTGTAAAATGACGGAGAAAGCCATTTTATCTCTGGCTTCAATATTTTTCTGGAATCTAAGTCAAAAATATGTATTTCTCCATCCACAATAAATATAAGGTGGCTGTCATCCCCTGAAAGCGACCTGGCATATTTATCTTTAAAATCAGTTTCCTTTCTCAAGCCTTCTCCATTCAGATCTGTTGAATATATGTTTCCTGAATTCCCTTCATCCAGAATGAAATAGATTCTTTTTCCTGAAATTACTGGAGATGTAACATTTCCTTCCATGTCAATGATTTTTTTGAACCCATCCTTCAGGTTCCCTCTCCAGATAACGCCCTTTGTTCCACCCTTATAACCCTTCCAGTGGATCATATCCAGCGTGTTTCTTCCAATAACCATTCCACCATTTTCATCATAAAATATGTGCGACCCTATGCCGATTTTCATGTCCTCAATTGATTTCCCCCTGTCCCTGACCCTGTAAAGATGAGAGACATTTGCAAAGGGAAGGAGGGCATTTGTTGAAATAATGGGATCACCCTCTGGGCTGAATCCTGCCATTTGTGTGAATGGCCTTCTGCTTACGGAATATCCGGACAGATAGGTCAGTCTTTCAACCTGGCCTGAATCCATATGAATGGAGAATATATCTGCATGGTAGGCTGCTTCAGAATAGGCCACCCTGAAATATACAGTTTTCATATCTGGGGACAGCCTGGCATCTGTAATTTCCCCAAGAGTTCCAAACAGCCTGTAGGCCTCAAATTTTCCATAATCCATCATCCAGACACTGTCAGATGTGACAAAACATATTTTTTCCTTTCTAATATCTGCAGAAACAATATATGGATTCATAGTGAACATCAATGTATGAGAATGATGATTCTTAACCTTTTCCAAAACTCAGTTCCGCAAAATAAATACGTTAAATATTCCGGGCAAAGTAGATTAACATTTTAATTATTAATGAAATATGAAGGCATTCGTTTTTAAGGAAACGGGAATTGAAAATTTGAAGCTTCAAGAGGTTAATCTTCCCGAGGGAGATGGTCTAAGAGTAAAAATCAGAATGGCTGCCATAAACCCACTGGATTACAATGCTGTTGCTGGAAATATTGTGTACGGTTTGAATCCTGTTCCACATATCGCTGGATCAGAGGCCATTGGGGAGCTGCTTGAGGATGGAAAGGAACTCAAAAAGGGCGACAGGGTGATCATATATAACAGGATTTTTGATTCTTCCTGTGAAATGTGCCTGAATGGCAAAGAATATCTTTGTGAAAATGGCGGGATATGGGGAATCGCAACCAATGGGGCCTTTGCTGAAGAGGCAAGGATTCCTGAGAAGAATCTTTTGCGTATACCTGAATATATTACGGATTTGCAGGCGGTCTCCCTTCCCATTGCTGCACTCACGCCCTTTCATGCACTTTTGAGATCAGGGGCGAGGGCAGGGGAAAAACTTCTTGTTTTTGGCGCTTCTGGAAATACAGGAATATTCTCAATGCAGATTGGAAATATAATGGGGCTTGATGTGTATGCAGTTTGCAGATCTGATCTGTGCAAGGTCTATGATCCGGTGGATGTTTTTACTCCAGATAACATTCCTGAAAACTTCAGAGCAGATCTTGTGGTAAATCCCCTTGGAAAGGAAACATGGGAAAAATCGTTGAAGCACACAGCAATAGGAGGGAGAATGATCACCTTTGGCGTTCTTACGGGAAGGGAAGGAATAACGAATATTGCCGATCTTTATACAAAGGAAAAGATCATAATCGGATCCACTGGCGGATCCATTACAGAATTGAAAAAGCTTCTTGACATAATGAAATACCACCAGTTGAGAGTTCCCGTGGACAGAACCTTCCCATTCCATGATTTGCCTGAAGCATTGAAATATTTCAAAACAAGAAAGAATGGAAGGGTTATTGTTGACTACACACTAAAGTGATTTGAGTATTCCGATCCTTTCCCCTATGTCACCGCCATAAATGTATGAGGCTGAAACAATTACATCCGCACCCTTTTTCTTCACAATTTTACCAGTATTTGCATCTATACCACCGTCAACCTCAATTTCACAGGAATAGCCATTTTCATCAATGTGCTTCCTCAAAATTGAAATCTTGTCCGATGCAGATTCTATAAATTTCTGCCCTGAGAATCCGGGATAGACGGTCATAACCAGAATCCTGTCCAGATAGGGTACCAGATCAAGAATCCTGGCTGGATCAGTGTCAGGATTGATTGCAATTCCTATTTTTTTCTTTTCTCCCCTGATTTCGTTCCTCACTTTGTGGAAATCAAAGGGTGTCTCATAGTGGAAATAGAAAAGATCGCAGCCAGCGGAGGAAAATATTTTCCAATATTTCTCTGGATTCAATATCATCATATGGGCATCAAGCTCAAGATCAGTTGAACGCCTCACCGCCCTTATGAAATCTGGTCCCATGGTAAGATTGGGAACAAAATTTCCATCCATTATATCAAGATGAAAGGACGATGCTCCAGCTGAAACTGATTTTTCTATCTCTTCCTTAAGAAATTCCAGCCTGCTTGAGATTATGGAAGGGGAAATTTTCATGGATGGGGCATTGCAAATAGCCTAAATAATTTTAGACTGCATAATCATTTTTAATGGAAAAAAATAATTGACCTGTGATATATGCTATCACTTAAAAACATGGATTCAATTTAGAAACAGTTAAATAATTTTGTTGCAATTGAAACTTATGGTAGAGGGAAAGGATACAATTTCCGGCAAAAGTTCAGAAGAAATAATGGAAAAGATCATTCAGAAAGTGATTACGATTAAAAAGGAATCCATTGTTAAATATGAAAAGATAAAGGCCAAAAGCAAGTATGACCACACAATCCAGATACTGAACGAACTGATGGAACTGGAGAAGCGGGATATTCAGATACTTGAAAATGCAGAAGTGTCACCAAACATACATTACGCAAGAAAAACAGGTGTTGCTGAGGACTATGAATTCCTTGACCATATGATTTCACCTGACGAAAAGATGGTTTCTGATGATCCCAGGACCATTCTGGCGTGGAGCATAAATAAATCCGACCAGATATACAAGATGGCACTGATCCTCAGCGAAGAATATGAGGGAGAAATATCAGAAATGCTTCAAAATATTGCACAGAGTGAAATAAAGAGAAAGAACAGAATAGCCGAGTTATACGATGAACTTGTCAACAAGGATTACTGGTAATCTATCCCCTGCCATGAAAAAATAATTCATAAAAGTTTAAGGAATTTGTATTAATACTTATTTAGAATGGATAAAGACATTACACATGGTCTCACCAAAAGAGAGGTGAAGATATTTTTCTCACTTTACAGGCCTTTCAGGAGATTTCTTAAGGATCGCAAGGAGGCAAGAAAGGATGGATCTCAATCCTGGAGTTACAGGAGGGAAAGAAATGGGAGGATAGCTGTTGAAAGATTCATTTCCCTGGGGCCAACCTTCATAAAGCTCGGTCAGGTTCTATCAGCCAGGCCTGATCTCCTTCCAAAGGAATATGTCAGGTCCTTTGAACTTCTCCAGGACAGTGTGCCTCCTGCACCTTTCAGCGAAATAGAGAATATTCTGAAGGAGGATATTGGAGATATAGATTCAGTTTTTCAAAATTTTAACAGGGAAGCAATATCCGGGGCATCCCTTGGCCAGGTTTACATTGCGGAATATAAGGGGAAAAAGGTGGCGGTGAAGGTAAACAGGCCCGATGCTGAGTTCATAATTAAAAGAGACATAATTATTCTGGACAGGATCCTGAAATTTGCCAGGGGAAGGATTGAAAATTTCCTCTATCTGAGCATTTCCAGCGTTTTGAAAGATTTCAGAAGGCGAGTTTTTGACGAACTTGATTATAGAAAGGAGTCCTCCAATGCCAGAAGGATTGGAAAAAATATAGAGGGAAGGGAGAAAATCATCATTCCCCATATTTACGATGAGATTTCCACATCCAGAGTTCTTGTAATGGATTATTTGCCAGGGATTAAGATCACGGACAGAAAGACACTTCTTGAAAAAGGTATTGACGTCTCCAGGCTTGCCTATGACCTTGACACAGCCTTCATCAGGATGCTTCTAAGGGACGATATATTCCATGCTGATCCCCATCCAGGGAACATTTCTGTCCTCGAGGATGGAACAATTGTTCTCTATGATTTTGGAATGGTCGGCGATCTTGATTCTAACACCAGATATTACCTTCTATCGCTGTACGATGCAATGACGCGAAGCGATATTGATCAGATGATAGATGCCTTAATTGGTGTCAAGGCACTTTCCCCTGCTGCCAACAGGGGAGTGATAAGAAGGAGCATTGAAATTGCAATGGAAGGCATGACTGGAAAGAGGGCAGAGGACAGTGAAATCAGGGAACTTCTGGAAATAGCAAACGGTGTAGTTTTCGAGTTTCCCTTCAGGCTGCCCACATCCCTTGTGCTTTACATGAGGATGAGTTCTCTTCTGGAGGGGATATGCCTTAACCTGGATCCAGACTTTAAGTTTGTTAAGGTGTTGAGAAAACTGTTTTATGATGAAGGACTGTTCAAAGAACTTTATACTAAGCAGCTGGAGATGTTTACAGAGGAATCCGTGAGATCAATTGAAGCTGGAGTTGCCATACTCCCCCTTTTGAAGAGAAAACTGGAATCTGAGCAGGAGGAAAAACCTGTAAAGAGCAAAAAAATTGAGGGCACACTTGCAGGAGGTTTTCTGTTTCTTGGAGGAATATATGAACTCAGCCATCTTTTCATTCCAGGTCTGATCATTGGGCTTGCCGGCCTCATCATAATGTTAGCATCCCTCAGGTAAATATTTATTTATGGGAACTCTTAATAAAGTAAAATATTATTTACCCATATGGCTGGAACTTATTGGGTAAAGGCCAGGAATGCATCCAAGGTTTTTGAAGAAAGAATCAGATTTGTTGATGAAAACACAACATTTAAGGTTGAAAACTATAAAAAGGACAGATGGGTCGAGCTGACAAAATCAGAGAATGGAAAATTCAAACTTGTTGAGGTTGGATACGTTAACGAAACATATGAACTGGATGAAAAGGAGGTTAAGAAAATAACAGGGAAAATATTTGAAAGAGAGTTCCCGAGAAGCAATCAGTTAAGATTCCATTTTGTTAAGAGTAAATAAAATCTGAATGGAATGTAATAATTATTATATGATAGATGATTATAAAGAATAATGAATGGTGTGCTTCAGGATGTATTAAAATCACTCACTGGAGGTTATAGCAAGATCAAGATTGTAAGATTTTTTGTGATGGCCTTTGCCCTTCTGGATGCAGCTGCCCATCTGTATGCTTCACCTGCTTCCTACCCCCTTGTCACTTTCTGGCTTGAAATAGAAGTGTCGGCATTCATTGTCATAGGGATAGTTTTTCTTCTTGGCCTCAGGATATGGTATCTACCATCAATACTGTTTACACTGTTCAACCTTGTGGTATATTTAATTTCGGGCATAGTGGCCCTTCCTCCCATAAGCCCCACTGCACTCACAGGCCACGTTGATTTTAACAACTATTCCTTTGGAAGGGCATTCTCCCTCATTGCATGGCTCTTCATCATAATTGTGGGTTCGCTTCTTCTTTTGTATGATAAGGGATCAAAAGTTAACGAACTTCTGATTCAGGATGCTTCCTGAATCTATAGTTGAGCATGGATTCCACATACCCAAGAAAACCCGCAAAATACCTCAACAACCACATTAAGGATATGCTTTCAATATGGAAATAATCCCTATCCAGATCATTCCAGATCCTCTTATTTTTTCTCTTTAACTGGTACCTGCCATATCCATTCCAGAAAGCCTGCCTTATAAATCCCCTGAAACTCTCCCTGGCATTGTGAAACACAATGCAATCCTGGCATTCATACGCCCTCAATCCCATGGATACAGCCCTTATATTCAGATCAATATCCTCAGCTGTTATGAGTTCAGGATCAAAACCCCCGCATTTTAAAAATGCCTCCCTTCTCAAGCCCATGTTCATTGAGGGAAGGGTTACCTCAAAACCCTTATAGAAGATCTTTACCCTGTCAAGAGATGCTATGGATTTTTTCCCCCTTGTTATGGTCTTCCCGCAAACAAGATCATGGTCTTTCAGATTTTTTACCATGCATTCGGCCCATGATTTATCAGGAACTGCATCACCATCTGTAAACAGGACAAAATCTGCCTTTGAAATGCGGACACCTATGTTTCTGCCTTCACCCCTTCCACACTTCTGGGAATACAGGGTGACACCTCTATCAAAAAAGGATCGGACAATTTTCTGAGTGCCGTCAGTGCTTCCCCCATCCACAACTATAATATGGCATGGAAATGTCTGTGAAAGCAACGATTCCAGCAATTCTTTAATATTCCTGGATTCGTTCAAAACCGTTATGATTATATCTGCCGAATTTTCCATCAAACCCAGTCTGCTCTTCTCACTTCTCTCTCTTTCTTTGTTTCCTTCTTATATTTCTTATAATGCTCCCTGCACAGATGCACCTTGGTCAGTTTTGAATCAATGGTAAATACTTTCCCTGCCAGATCGGCAGGCACGGTCTGGTAGCTTTCCTTTCCGCAATCCTTCACATCGCATATTTTTTCTGACATAAATACACATAACAGTAAGAGATAAAAATAGTTTCTTTTATTCTGGGGAATGCCCGGAGTAAGCCCCCTTCTGTTCACCTGCAATTACAGGCTGGCAGCATTCAACTTTCGCCCCTAAAGGGCTGCGTCCTACCCGGCCCTCAGGATGGCCTCACAGGGCCCGTTTGGACTTTCTCCAGCCAGGTCGGCTGTTCCATCACCCATCTCCTGAACGTCATCCCCCCGGAATCATCCTTTGAGGAGAAGTGTATCATTTCTTTTGCCGTTGCCTTCCCTCTCGGGAAATGAACCTTATGTCCAATGGCACCCATCTCTGGAGGGGGGACTTTCCTCACTCTTTCGAGCGTAAGCTGCCCTCGGGCTTTCCCCGTTAATTAGTATTGATTTCAACCTAATTAACATAGTTCTACATTTCAATAAATCCGTAACCCCAGATTTAATGCCTCTGTACGGGATGGACATTTTTAAGGAATATGAGATTGCAATGGCTAAAAAATAACAGTGATTTTCAAGATTTGCGAAGTATTTTAAAATAGATATTATTCCATCGGAAACAATCATCCACGGATAAATAAATCGGTGCCAAATCTCAGCATAAACCCGTGTTTTACTGATTCTAAAGCGTACTATTCCAATGTACCATAAATCAGTTAATATATGACCTGATGTCTTCCTTATGAGTAAAACAATAATTGCAATAATTGCGGTTTCAGTGTTGCTCATGAGTGGGGGTGCATTCGCATTGTCTGATGCGGCATCATCCTCAGGTTCTTCCCTTAACGTGAAGACCCTGGATGGTTTCACCCTGACCTACAGCAACACAACCGGATTTATAGGAAATGTAAGCTATATGAGTGAGAATGGAAATGTAAACCTTACAGGTGCCATATACATAAACGGATCTGCCCAAACTATGACAGGAATGATGTCAAACAGTGCCTTTTCCTTTGATAACGGCAAGGTAATGGTTTTCGGAAGCAAAGAACCAAAGGCAATTGCACTGGTCACATACGGCAGTACAACTTCAAAGGCCAATATGACAGTCAATTTGAATGAAAAGGCTCAAAAAGTAAGCTACGGTTTCAAGATTAAATCCTCAGAGGATTCAAACCTTGGCGGTCTTTCCATGAGCACATTCCTTGGTTTGCACTTGAACGAGTATGTTATTGAAAACGGAAGTTTCAGAGGCTTCTTCATTACAGATGGTGTGGTACAGATGAATAATAATGGCTACAGACTTGTTATTGATCAGAACACCTCAACCATGACCTATTCATATATGCCCCTTGTGTCAGTGTTTGTAACATCAGGAAACCTGAACAACCTCATACAGAAATATGAGAAAGACAGGTTTTCAGAGAAATTCACATACAACGCAAGTACAGGAAATGTTTCAGGCAGGGATGTGCAGTTCAACTTCAACGCAACCACCGGAATATTGAGCGATCTCAAACTTAAGAGAGACGGAACAATGCACGAAGTATTTGCATCCATGATGGTAACAGGAAATGGAACCATAGGCCAGGGCATGAACATTCCCAGCTTCCAGCTAAACTCTGTTCAAACCTTTGGATCGTTGTTCCTGTATGCAAACAATTCCTACATAGTTAGCGTGCACGATAACCCTGTGGCACAGGGAACACTTGTTGTGAATAACGGAACTGCAACCATAGTTGCACCGGCAGGGGCAAATGTAACATACTTTAAAACAAACAACGTGAATCTCAAGATAAATGCATCCCTTGTATCATCAAATAGTGACATTCAGGAGAAGGCAGTCCTGGGATTTGACCACGAATTCCATTCAGGAACAGCGGCTGTGAGAATTGAAACCTCCAATGTTACAGAACTTCTCATGATCGATGGCGGTAATCTATCAGTTAAGGGACAGACAATCACATTGAAAACAAACGGAACTGCATTGATACATTTCCTTTCACCTCCTGGATTTAGCAATCTTGGAAAGTACAAAGTAGCAATAAATGATGCCATTCAGAAGGGAAAAATAGCGGCCCAGCTGGTAATAAATGGATCAACAAACTTTGGTAACTTTACGGTCGGTTTCAATTCATCTGTACAGTCAAACGTAAGTGAAATAACCCACGGAAAGGCAGTGTTAACGTTCTCTGCCACCAGGGGAAACCACACAGGCACAGACGTGATGATATTCCTTTCAAAACAGTTCCTTAATGGTTCAACAAATGTGTATCTGAAATTTGACGGCCAGATAGTGTCTGTTACATCAATGAACAATATACTTAACATTACAAGCAGCACAAATGCATCCTTTGCTGTATACACAGAGACCAGCGGAGATGTGGTAATACTGCACATACCCCACTTCTCAAACCATACAGTAGAGATAAGCACAACGCCATACACATCTCCCACTTCACCTGCATCACCTGCCCAGCCATTAAATGATGGTTTAATCATAACCATAGGCGCAGCAATTGTGGCAGTTGTCGTGATCGCAGGCGTCGCCTTCTACATAAGAAGGAAGTAAATATGATGGGTTCAGTTAAAACCTGAACCTAAAATTTTTAAAACAAAATTTTTTCAAAATTAATTTGATTATTTTTAATGAATTGATTCTAATCTATTTTATTATCACTGGATTGGTCCGTAATTACTAGATGCCCAAATTTTCTTGCAAGTACAAGCTGGGCAGATTCCTCGGGAATATATGCAATGTCGTTTTTATGAAAATAAAAATCACCGAAGGATGTTGCAACCGGCAGATAATCTACTGTTATTGCAACAGGCACAAGTTTTCCCTCCACTCTGTTTTCATTAATATCATTGGATTCTTTATGATGCTCAGTCTGGACCTTTTCAACAACAGCCTGTGATTCAGCTTCCACCTTCGTCTGCTTTCCAGGATTTACAATACTTTCAATATAATCCTGCATTTCGTTATGTTTTTCCATAATGAAACGTTTTTCCTGTTGCGTAAGCTTTTCAAGAACGGTTGAGCCTATCTCAAAAAGAGAATCCCTTAAAATTTTTTCATATCTCTTCAGAAGGAAGTTCCTCAGATTCTTCTCCATTATGTCCTTCTTATCCATTATCCTTCTATAAGCATCGATTTTTTCCGGACTTACATTTGTTCTGGCCATCTCCTCCAGAGATTCGAGGGCCTCCTTTACACTCTCATAAAAGTTCCCACGTATTTTCTGAATCTGCACACTTGCCGATTCCTGCCGGTAATAATCCCTTATTTCCCTTGAGATCCGGTCTATTTCGGCAATTGAGAGAACCATCTATCAGGTATATCTATTTTTAAATAAAATCATTGGGTATTTTCACATTCAAAGTTACGCAGGATTTCAATTAATAATTCAATATTTGAAAGATTCCTCACCGAAGAGTTTGTTGGGAATTTCAACGAAGGCCTTTTGGAGAATCTCCCTCCCCCTTTCCCCATATTCCTGCTCAATCCATAATGCCCTGTTTGGCACAGCATCTGCAGGCAGGTACTTTTCCGGCCTGGAAGGATCGTCAACAAAATCTGTCTCCATGAGAAAGAATTTTCCGGTTTCCAGTGCCTTTCTCAAATCCGATCTGTTTGCAGGTATGGACATATTTATGGATGAATTTACGCTTAAATTTTCAGGCTTTGCATGGTGCTTTACAACCATTTCACCCTTCATTCCTGCCCTTGAGGCCATATTTTCTATTTCCCTGATTCCTTCCTCATTCAAATCCTCCGTATGAAGGATTGCAGGAATACCTGAATCTTTGCAAAGGGAGAATGCGTACTCCAGAATCTCATTGGATTTTTCCATATATTTTGAATCCACTGGAAAATGTGGCCTTCCTATTTCTCCAATGGCATTTGCCTTTCCCATATCACACAGCCTTATTGCCCTCATCATCCCTTCCTTAACCATTTCTGCAGATTCTTCAATATTTTTTGATAGATTTATGAGATCAAGGGGATAGGGGCCGATGGTAACCACAACATCCATCTGGAGCGCCCCTGATACCCTTTCAGCCATGGCTATGGTTCTTTGGTAAACTGTTTCGTAATAATCCCTTACAGGGATGGAATAATCTGGAAGATTTGTCAGATTTATTGAAGTCCCCCCTGCTTTTTTAAATCTCTTTGCGCTTTCCACAAAATTTCCATTATAATTTAGATGAAAATGGTTATCGAATACTCTCCCTATCATATTTAAAAATCCTCCAGTTTCCTCTGTACTGCCATTTCACGCATGGTTTTTGAAATGGTAAAACCTTCCGGTATGATCGGCCTTATTTCCCTGACAAGTTCATCCATGGAACTGAATTTTACAGGCTTTTCCTTCATTGCCTCCTCCACAGTTCTTCTTATTACCCACACTCCAAGAGGAGAATAATATTCATTGCCCACAGATCTCATCACAACTATCTTTCCCTGTCTTCCCCTTCCATAGAGATTCTGTGAAACAGAGAGCCTTGCTGCGTAGTATGCGCCTGCAATAACCGATGCATAATTCTTTCTGTTTTCAATTCCCTCATAGTCCAACTGTACCCGTCCCTCGCCCCAGAGTGAACCCTTATTCCACCTTTCCTGCATTTCAAAGGAAAAACTTCCCGGGAAAATAAAGATATGAAAGGAGTTTCCCAAAAAAGACCTGCTATAAAACTCTATGCCGTCAACCCATGGGTTTCTTATTATGGATGATTTTAGCTTTTTGAATATGATATCGTCTGTAGCCGTAATTGCCCATCTTGTTGGTACCATCTTCCTTTCATTTTTTACACCAAGAACTCCAGCGGTCAGGAGATTCTGTATATAGGAGACGCCCATATTTGACCTGAAGAGTTCCCATACAGCCTCTGAGGCCTTTTCATAGGGATCATTGTAAAAATAGTCTACTCTGCCTGGTATTTTCGGATTTCCCTGTATCTTTAGATTTTCCACCATTGCCAGTGGTCCGACGGGAGTTTCAAAGAAACTTTCTCTCGCCTTCTCAGATTGAGACATCCTCCCATCAAAGGATATCTCCAGCGGTTTCACAGAGGATGAACTTTCCATCAGGTTTATTTTTAACCTTTCATCCACCTTTCTAATGTTAACTTTTGAACCTGTTCTGTATATGTTGGAATGGATTGAGATGATCTTTTCCATTGAAAGGCCGAATTTGTCTGAATTGTAATCCCAGAAATCCCTTTCAAACATTGCTGTTGGGCCTGCATATACCTGAGGATAACCGTATGTGCCTACAAAAACTCCAGGGGGTGTTTCCGTTTCGATGTGCCCCCTTATAATTCTTCTTGCGGGCAAGAGTTCCCCTATATTCTCCAGTATGGGGCAATGATTCAGACCGCACATATTTTTTGTGCCCTTGCAGGAACTGCAGTACGGAAACAATAACTTTACATGAGAAATGCGCTAATAACCTTATTCATTTTCTTACAATATTATAAAGAACAAATACAGTTAATAATTGCTTAAAAATTAGAAAAGGTTTATTATGCTGAGAGATTAAGGGATTACGGTGATTAAATGCAACAGGGACAGATGGCTTATGATAGGGCAATAACAGTTTTTTCACCAGATGGAAGGCTGTTTCAGGTAGAATATGCAAGAGAGGCTGTAAAGAGAGGATCAACGGCCCTTGGATTGAAATTTAAGAATGGAGTACTGCTGATGTCTGAAAGAAGACCAAGAAGCAAGCTGATGGAACAGAACTCAATGGAGAAGATCCAGCTTATTGATGACTATGTTGGATGTGTCACCTCAGGTCTCGGTGCAGATGCAAGAGTGCTTATTGACTTCGCCAGAATAGTCACACAGCAGGAAAAGGTTACATATGGCTCACTTGTAAATGTTGAGAACCTTGTAAAGAAGGTTGCAGACCAGATGCAGCAGTACACACAGTACGGTGGAGTTAGACCTTACGGAGTTTCAATTATATTTGCCGGTGTGGACCAGGTAGGCGCAAGGCTGTTTGATTCTGACCCGTCAGGAGTGATCAATGAATATAAGGCCACAGCCATAGGATCAGGCAGGGATCAGGTTCTGAACTTCTTTGAAAAGGAATACAGTGAAGAACTGGATATGAAGGGGGCAATCAAACTCGGTTTCAATGCGCTCAAATCCTCAATAGAAGAGGGTTCTGAGATGAGAACACCAGAGGTAGCCGTAATTCAGACAGATGGCATATATAAGATCCTGACAAAGGAAGAAATAGACAAAATTGTCTCATAAAAGCAAAAAAATTTAAACAAATATCCTTTTTCTTAACCATGTCTGAAGAGAAGACAATTTTGGAAATTCTTGAAAATGAAAGAAATGTTGCTGTTGTGGGTTTGAGCGACAAAAGCGACAGGGACAGCTACAGGGTTGCAAAATATCTTCAAGAAAATGGATTCAAGATCATACCGGTAAATCCGGCATTTAAGGAATGGAATGGATTAAGGGCATATCCATCTGTGAGTGATGCTGCGAGAGAGAATAGAATAGATGTTGTGGACATATTCAGAAAATCAGAGGCTGTTCCAGAAATAGTAAGGGATGCCATCACAGCCAGGCCCAAAACAGTATGGATGCAGATAGGGGTCAGGAGTGACGAGGGGAAAAGAATAGCGGAAGAAAATGGCATAAAGGTAATTATGGACAGATGCATGATGGAAGAGCATAGAAAACACAGGGTCGGGGTAGCCTAGCCTGGTAAGGCGGCAGATTCGAGATCTGCTGCTCTCGTAGCTCGGGAGTTCGAATCTCCCCCCCGGCGTATCTCCTTCAATTCCATAACATGATGGGGCATGGGGGGCAATCAGAAAAGGGGTTTTCTGAGAATAAATAAGAAGTATTTTTGCAGATTAAAAAACGTCCTTATCTTGCTATAAGAACGGAAACAGGTGAGTTAGCAGAAACCCTCTCTGAAACTGAACCCAGGATAATTCCCTTTTTGAAACCGTGCTTCTTGTTTCCCATGATTACAAGATCGGGCTTTTCCTTCTCTATGGCGTGGAGTATTTCCTCCACAGGGTTGCCCATTACAACGTTTCCCGTGCATTTTTCTATTTTTCTGTCCTTCTTGATCTCTTCCACAACCTCATGGAGCTTCTTTCTGCTCTTCTCCAGCTCCTCCTGATTGTCTTCCAGGTATGAGTCTGTTGCACCTGTAAAATCTCCTACAGGCGTGGGTATTGGCCTGTAAACATTCAAGATATATAGCTCGCAGTCCTTTATGGATTCAGTAAGAAAAAATGCCATTTCAAGAGCCTTCTTTGATTCCTCTGAGAAATCGTAGGAGCACATTATTTTCTTGATTTTTATTTCAGACATATCATTCACCTCTGAGAATAACTCCTGAAGGAATAAATAGATTGCCTGACATATAAAGTTTCAAAGTCCTGATAGAATGGGGAAACATTCTAAAACGATAAATACAAAAAAGGAATTATGCCGGTGAGCTGGGGTAGCCTAGCCTGGTAAGGCGCAGGTCTGGAAAGCCTGTGCTCTCGTAGCTCGGGAGTTCGAATCTCCCTCCCAGCGCTTCACACTTTTTTAACTTAAAAAAATGATTTAAATATATGAATAACATATCGCCATATCGTGATATTAAGATATGAATGAATGCAAGGTTGTGGATGAAAAAACAAGAGAATATTTTCAGAAAATCCTTAATGATGTGGGAGAGAATAAAACATACAAAAAATATATGGCTTTGGGGGAACCGGTGAGGCTGAGCCTTTACCTTACCCTTCTTGAGGATGAACTGTGCGTGTGCCAGATTGAAAATATGACTGGTATGCCCCAGTCCACCGTATCAGGCCATCTGAAAAAACTCCTTGAAGCTGATCTTATAGAAGGAAGAAGAGAGGGAAAATGGATATATTACAGATCAAGAGAATGGGTATGAAAGTAAGGATGTGGTTTTGAATGAAGGGAAAGGTTCTCTTTGTGTGTGTGGAAAACGCAGGACGAAGTAAAATGGCTGAGGCCTTTGGAAAAAAATATGGAATTGACTGTTTAAGTGCAGGAACAGTTCCATCAGATCATGTAAATGATATGGTTGTGGATGCAATGAAAGAGATCGGCATGGACATATCCCACGACAAACCGAAGGTCATGACGCAGGAGATGGTTGAAAGTGCAGATCTTGTTGTTATAATGGGCTGTTCGGTTCAGGATACATGCCCCGCACCCATCGCAAGATCAATGAAGAAAAAAATGGTGGATTGGGGACTGGATGATCCGAAGGGTAAAAGCCTTGAAGAGGTCCGAATAATAAGGGACAGGATAGAGGAACTTGTCAGGGATCTTACAAAATCAGACATTTGATTTCATCATTGCAGTTTCTATTTTCATATTCTCCCTTGTGCTTGTAATTAAAAAGCCTAAGGGTCTGGGAATAGGATATTCTGCCCTGATAGGCGCACTTATAACATTCCTCACGGGCCTCACTTCACTGAAGGATTTCATAGATGTTATTTCCATCGTGTGGAATGCAACTCTTACATTCATATCCATAGTGATCATCTCGCTTGTTTTTGATGAGGCGGGAGTTTTTCAATATCTTTCAGTGAGGCTTCTCAGCCTTTCCCGGGGTAACGGGAAGAGGCTGTTCATACTGATCATACTGGGTGGTGCTTTTATTTCGGCCATATTTGCAAACGATGGGACGGCCCTTGTGATGACACCCATAATCATATCTGTACTTTACAGAGCAGGCCTTAAGGGAAAGACTCTTCTGGCATATATCATGGCTGTGGGATTCATAGCGGATTCTGCAAGCATACCCCTTCTGGTTAGCAATCTTGTGAATATAATTGCAGCAACCTATTTTGGAATTAATTTCTTCTCGTACATGTATGTGATGTTAATTCCTGATCTTGTCAGTGTGGGTTCAAGCCTCCTTTTCCTGTATCTTTTCTTCATGAAAGATATTCCAGAAAAGGTCAGCACCATTGTCGATTTTAAAGATTCTGAAATAAAAGATCCTTTGATTTTTAAGATGTTCTTTCCATTTATAACTGTTTTAATAGTCCTTTATTCTGTCGGCGGCTTTCTCTCTGTACCGGTGGCAGTTGTTTCCATGCCTGCCGCTTTTTTCCTCCTTCTCCTGGCAAGGCAGAATGGAAGAATAAGTTATATCAACCCTGTCAGAGAGGCGCCATGGCAGATAATATTGTTTTCCATAGGCATGTACATTGTTGTCTTTGCCATGGCCAATAATGGCCTTACAGAGGTTATTTCAGGCGTCCTGATCTATTTCTCATCTTTCCCATATGGACTTAATTACATATTTACAGGATACCTCTTTGCCTTTACTGCATCCATAATGAACAATCTTCCCTCTGTATTGCTGGGTGATCTGGCGCTGCAGCACGCCCACATGACCGGCACAATCCTTCTCACGAACGCAATCGGAAATGACATTGGGCCGAAATTTACACCCATAGGTTCTCTCGCCACCCTTGTGTGGCTTTACATGATAGAAAGAAAGGGCGATTTCAAAATAAGCACGGTGGATTACATGAAAACAGGCATACTTGTGGGAATTCCTGTTCTCACCCTTACACTGCTCTCCCTATATCTTGAGAGCGGCTTAATAGTATTGCACTAGATTTATTAGACAGGGTAAAATCCCTTTACGGATGAGATGTTTGCCTATACCTATCCATTACTTTATCTCCTGGCCGCTTTAATGGGGATCTTCACCTCATGGATCATATATTATGCCAGGAATGCAGATACTCAGATTAAAAAAATAATTGCATATATATTCCTGGCGATGATGAACAGCATGCTTCTTGGTCCTGCTGTTTATCTTTCTGGCATTGTTCCTTTCAATCTGCAGGACATTGTGCTGCTATCGGCCGCCATTATGGGGCTTGAACTGATTTATCCCATGATAAGCTTTGTAAGGTCCCTTGAGGGCGATCAGCCTGCAAAAGTCAATCTATGGATCTACGTTTTTTTCACAATTTTCGACGAATTCCTCATGAGTCTTGATTTCATATCCATAGCAGGCAATTTAAGCTTTATTTCCTTTTATGGATCGAATTTAATCAATATTTTATTCTATCCCCTCACATCGTTCTGGTTCATATTCCCAATGTCCCTGGAGATGCTCTTAACCGCAATAATGAGCATAAGGAGGGAATCCTCAACTGCTCTGATCTTCATAATATTCCAATCCACAGTGATGTTTCTGACACCCAGTGCAATAAACAGCGGAATATGGGAAGAGATAGCCGTTTATGTGGGTGGGTCATTTATGACCGTTCTTTTCATATTTCTTTTTGAGCATCTTTACAGAAAGCAATATGTGGAGAAAAATTTCTCAACATACATGAACAGAATTATATTCACCTATTTTTTGATGATTCTTGGCGTAATGATATTCCAGTATAACGGAAATCTGGTCATTCTGGGATCATCCATTGTACTGGAAATGAGCATTTACCTCTCTGCCATTCTTCATAAGAACTATTTCGAAGGCCACGGGAAGGTTTACTGGCTTTCAGACAGCAAATGGTCGACCTTGTTTTTACTGAACATATTCCTTGCAGAGTTCGCAATGGGCGCAACCTTTGATTTCCAGTACTACGGATCTTCTTCATTTATTGCCTCCCTTGGCCTTGCCCCGTTCACACCATCCCTATCCCTTATGGGCGAAACTTTATTCAACGGAGTTGTCTTTGTGGGCGGAATTACGGGTTCGCCATGGTTCCTCATCATGATGGGTGCCGAAATGGGTTCCCTTGTAGTTTTCAAAATGCTAAAAACTAAAAATCTTGAGAACAGAATAAGGCTGGCCCTGATGATCATGGCCTATGGGGTATATTCCATTTTGCTCCCTTCATTCATTCTGGCAAATCCCCAATACTATCCCTTTATAGGGTGGAGTATGGGCATAGGGAGGGCAGGCGGACTTGCAGCAGCATTAATTGTTCCAATGCTCCTTACCTATCTGGTCAGTGGGATACTTTCCCTTCTCTTTGGTGCAAGGCAACTCTGCTCAGTATTCTGCACTGCACCCATAATGTATCAGGGAACATTCTATGATTCAATGAAAAAGTTCAACAGAGAAGGGGAACTGGCAAAAAAAATTACCATACCAGGTGAAAAAGAAAATAAGATTTACAGGGTTGTTTCCCTTTCTGTTTATTCATCTCTGGCCATAGCTTCAATCATTTCCCTTCTTGATAACTTTGGGTATATCAATATAACAATGTATGGGACAGATCCACTTGTTTTCATATACATATTTCTCTTTGACATAATCTGGTATGCAGTTTTCATCACAATGCCATATTTTGGGTCCTATGGATGTATAAACACAGGCTATTGCCACTGGGGAAACTTTAACAGGTGGGTTGGAAAGTTTGGTTTTTTCAAGCTGAAAGTAAGGGATTCCAACCAGTGCATAAATTGCAAAACAAAGGATTGCGCACGGGCATGCCCCGTGGGCCTTTCTTCCCAGCCCGGGAACTTTATTCAAAAGGGGGAATTCAAAAATTCCAGATGCGTGGGAATTGGTGATTGCGTTGAAGCATGCCCATACGATAACATTTTCTTCTATGATGTGAGGCATTTTGTAAAAGGTAAATTTTCCAGCAAAAGGAGTCAGGAGAAGAAGGTAAAATGAAAAATATATCTCCTATTTTTGAAAAGTATAGCTGACAAATAAAACTCATATTTCCATATCCATTCCTACCCATAATTTCACATTATGGGTACAGGTATGTCCTCTCCCCTGTTCTTTTTCCTGTGGTAATCTGGAAAATCAAATACCTTAAAGGATAGGGCAAAGTAGAAGATCATGGAGGCTATCATTGAAAATGCAAATATTATCCATTTGAGACCAAAGCTTCCCGGTACCAGGATAGGTTCAATAAGTCCTGCAGTGGAAAGTGCTATTATTAATATAAAATAGTTGAGTTCCCTTTTCCACATCCCCTTTAGATTCCTTCTGTTGTTGAATGCGTATGAAAATACATACCAGATGGCAAAGATCATAATTACTGTAAAAATCAATGAGCCGGCAATTATGTAAACGGAGTTCCCAAAAATTGCGGGATCTGCCAGCTGCATCAAAATTATGGAAAGGGAGATTCTCCTTTCCAGTCCGGAATATAAATGAAGAATTGCGACCGAAAACATTTCAATGAGCATTGGAACCAGGAAAAGATAATCAGTTACGGAGGAGCCTATTAAATTCAAAGTGTTGTTAATTATCCCTGAATTTCCGAATCCAAAGGCCAGGGTATATAGAAGAAGGGCCATGGATATTTCGTTCCATCCCACAAGTAAGGCAAACCATTTTGCATGGGTTGGATTCATCCGGGTTAAATTTCCATTGAAACCCTCTAAAAGAAGATAGGAAAGGATTACAGACATTTCAAACATGGAAATGTTGAATGCTGCCACGTTGTTGATAAAACCATCTGGAAAAATTATGTAATAATTGATAGAATTTAACATTCCCGACATCATTGAAAGCAAAAACATGACCACTGAAATTGATAACGTATTCATGACAGAATATTTCTTTGAAATGAAAATGACAACGTAAACTATGAATGGAGTCATTAAAATCTCTGTCAGTAATACGTACAAAATATTGTTCACAAAAGGTTATTAAAAATTAGTATAAAAAATTAAAAAATGGTTGTGGTTAAGATGATGCCGGTGCAAAGTCGTTGTAAAGGAAGTAGGCACCAAACCAGACTGTTCCCATTTCATATGCCTCTGCCTGAGTAAAGTTGACTGATGTTGAAAGCACAAGGAAGGCATCGACCTGTTCAGTGTATACATAGAATGTCATGTTTATGAGGTCTCTATTCATCTTCCAGAACCAGACAAGTGCCTTCTGTGTTGATACCTGGGCCGTTCCGTTCTTGTAGTCTGATATCATCTGATCCATTATCATTGCTTCAGTGACATTGTGGTATGGGTTGGATGTATTGTATCCGAACCACCATGGTGTGAAATCGTTTGGTCCAGGATATGTGGTTGAGTTAAGCGGGTTTGCCATTGGGTTGAGATAGTCTGTTGGGAATGGGTAGTCCGGTGCCCAGCCAAGCAGATATATGGGCATTGGGTTTGAACCCTGAACCTGGTTTCCAAGCAGTGTGGGGAATGCCGTTGGAATTACCTGGAACTTAAGTCCCGGTATTATCTTTTGAAGTGCCTGACCCCACATTGTTGCTCCGTTAAGATCCACTGGATCGGCTGAGAATATGTATATGGGTATGTCAAGGGCAGAACCATTGTACATATCCACACCGTTACTGTATGTGATCTGCATTTTATCTGCAATTATGTTTGAATTGTTGTCCCAGTTCTTTATGAATATGTGCCAGTTTTGCTCTGCAAGTGCCATGTTGAATCCCACTCCATCCTGACCTATCCAGGACTGGTTTGCACTGTTGTTGAGCTGAGAATAGGGTACACCGCCAATCATACCGTTGGGTATCATTCCAGCGTAATTGGAAGCGAAGGTTGTATTGAACAGCGCGTTTCCAACATCCTGGTTAAGGAAGTAGTTGTGGTCATAGGCAAATGCAAAGGCTCTCCTTGCATGCAGGGATGTAAACATGTCAAATGGCATGTTTATTCCGGGTGTTGCTGAAGATGCCATGCTGAGGTTGACATTGGCGTTGAAGTTATACCAGAATATGGTTATTGTTGGACCTGAAGCCACGTTAACTTTGCCAGCCTTCTGCAAACCCTGTACTTCATTCCATGATGAGGTTGGTATACCTGCAGACTGAGCTGCACCGCTTTCAAGATCCAGATAGGTTGTTGATGGTTCCGCTATATATTCAATGACCACAAACTTGTAGGATGGGTACAGAACCCATTTGTTTGGAGATGTAAAGTTCGGGTTTGCCTCAAGTACCACCTTGGAAGACTGGGATTCTGAATATATCATGTATGGTCCGTTTGCATCAACATGGAACTGAACATATGTGTTATATCCAGATGGATATCCCTGTGCCTCGTAGTTCTTGAAACCGGCCGGAGTGAAGGTTATTGCTGCTCCATGCTGTATCAGCCACTGTGCACTTGTTATGTATGTTCCGGATGTGTAGAATATCTGGTAAACAAGAGCTTCAGCCATTGGCTTCTGGAAGTGCATGAACACCTGATTTGTTGTATTGCTATATGTTAGGTTCTGTGTTATGTTGTAATAGGTGTTGGATGCATAGTAGTTGCCTGGGAGCAGATACTGGGCTATGATCCATCCTGGGTTGTTTGCATTTGATGTAAACAGAAGATCCCTCACAAGAGAGTAGTATACATCATATGCTGTTACAGGTGCCCCATTCTGGAATGTAGCGTTTGCCCTTATGGTCCAGGTATAGTTCTCACCAGGTGTTACATTGACTGCGTACTGGAAATTGCCGCTTGCACCCTTGGCTGTTGTTGCATTTACAGTGTAGTTATGATAGTGTACGTTTATGCCGTGTCCAGGTGTTGGCAGGAATGCAGCCAGATAGGGTGAATATCCGCTCACACTTGAGCCGTTGTATGTTGTCAGCTGCTCATAGGTGTTTGCAAGAATTTCATCACTGACTGTATCATATGCGATCTGAGGATCAAGAGTTTTAAATCCTCCGGTCTCAAGTTCTGCATTTGTGTATGTTCCGTGGACTTTTGAGGTACTTACTACTGGCAAAGGAGCAACCTTACCTGCGGGAACTACAAGATAATCGTAGACTGCAGATATGGCAGTTGAGTTCGTCACTGCACCAGTTGTTGTGTTTACAATGCCTGTGTATGTTGCTATTTGAGCGGTAATATATGTGAGGTGGGAAGGTGCGTTAATTACCATTGTTGCATTGGTTGCGTTCAGGACATATGTTCCGCTAACAAATCCATAATTGAATGTGGTTGAAGACTGGGCTGTGCCATTGAAGTAAGGAGTCACAACCTGCTTGTACACCTGATAGGATGTGTTTGAAGGTTCTGTGAAATATCCTGCAACCAGTGAAATCTTAGCGCCTGGCGTGAATACATTATTACCTGGAAAAGATGATATGAGACCTGTGGATGCTGATGTATTCACTGCAAGGAGTCCGGCTGATTCTATGGTATTGACAAGATTTGGTGCAACTGTTACAACCTGTTTCTCATAAACAGGCCCAACTGTACCGTTGGAGTATGTTGGCTGCACTGAAAGAATAAAGGTGCCACCCTGATTATAAGTATGATTCAGGAAAAGAAGACCACTGCTCAAATCAGCGTATACACCGTTTGTTATTCCACTTGTGCTTATTGTTCCTGACTGCAAATCGCCAAAATTATAATACACCGATTTCAGAGGCGTGTTAAAATTTACCTCATAGGATATGGCCTGATTTGATGAGTTCAGAACCTTTACTGCAGGTTTTGGTACCAGCTCATAGGCAGCAAAACCAGCCACCGATACTACAATTATTACCGCTACTATTATTGCTATCAACCTTGCCTTTCCAGCGCCTTTTGGAGGCGTGAAGGAAGGTGGAGCAACTCCAGTATTATTGCTTTCTGTCATTTTTTTCCTCCTGATTTTAGGATGTAGTGGAAAATCACTATATATATATTTCGAATTACAAACCGAATATATTAATTTAAAACATTGCGATTTAGCAGGTATTTGTAAATTTTAATTCTAAAAAGTTTCTCCATATATCTTCTTTCTAATTTTTGTTAAATAAAGCTTTATTTCATAATAGAAGAGTAAGATTTCGACTGGAACTATCAGAAAGATAAAATAAATCTCATATAATCCACCAAATAGATTATAGGGATATCCATAGGTCAGCATCCTTTGAAGAAATGAACTTGAATAGTATGACTGAAGCAATACTACAACCAGATTGAAAAAAAGAACCAGAAAGAAATATCCATACCTTATAAAATCCGAAAAAATGTAGATGAGGATTTCCCTGGTTTTGAGCTCCTTTGCAGAAAGAGCCCATCGGGAATTCTCCCTTTTTTTATCTCTAGAAGTTAATTTTGGTTTTTGCTGATTTACTGGCATCCTCATTTACCCTTTTACTTTCATCATAATAGTTATAGTCATAGAGTAGACAGGAAACCATATGCCCCTTTCTTGGTTCGCGCATTTTTGGGGTGTCCCACTGTATGAGGGATATTATGAGTGTCCCCTCCTCTGAATATTCAAGAGATTCTATTGCGGAATATTTTACACCGCCCTTCTTGGATGCCTCTTTAAGAACCATGGAATGTATCTGCTCCTTAACAGTGTCTCTGTCAAACTCCTGACCCTCCTTGAATACAAGCTCTATGACGTTTTCCTCCTCATCTGAAACTATTTCAACTATTTCGGGCAGGGAAGATGCCTCCTGATTTCTGTACGGGTCCAGCATCTCTTTTATGGGATTTATGAGGTCCCTTGGAGACCATCCACAATTTTTCATGGCCACGGGGCACCTTGGATGGAAATAGCAGCCCTTTGGCGGATTGGCAGGGCTTGGAATTTCACCCTCAAGCACTATCCTCTCCCTCTTTATGGATGGATCTGGTATGGGTATGGCCGAAAGAAGCGCCTTTGTATATGGATGGAGCATATCTGTGAATAGTTCCTCTGTTTCAGCAAGTTCGACCATTTTTCCAAGATACATAACTGCAACACGATCTGCCATCATCCTTATGACGCTCAGATGATGGCTTATGAATACATAGGATATTCCCCTTGAATTCTGAAGGTCCTTCAGGATGTTCAATATCTGGGCCTGAACAGAAACATCAAGCGCAGAGGTCGGCTCATCCAGAACAAGAAGTTTTGGCTCTATGGATATGGCCCTGGCGATTCCTATCCTCTGCCTCTGCCCCCCGCTGAATTCGTGGGGAAATCTGTAAAGATGGTCTTCGCTCAGCCCTATTTCAGAAATCAGGCTGATTTCCTTATCCATTATCTCATTTTGATTCATATCGGTTAATAATTTCATGGGCTCTGCGATAGAATCCTTAATGAGTTTTCTTGGATCAAGTGAAGAAAACGGATCCTGGAAAACAGGCTGCATCAGTTTTCTGTATTCCTTCAGTTTTCTTCCACTCATTCTTGTGAGTGAATATTCGCGGGCTATTTCCTCAAATCTGTCTTTCAGATCTATATATTCATCCGATTCCATATCCTCTTCTGAAAATAGTGAAAGCCTTCTGTCAATCTCCATTACTTCCCGCATAATATCATCGGGAAGATCGATAAATACATCACCGCTCGTTGGCTTTATGAGCTGAAGTATGCTTCTTCCCAGAGTTGTTTTGCCGCAACCAGTTTCACCCACAACACCAAGTGTCTCGCCTTCATTCAGTGAGAATGAAACAGAATCAACTGCCCTTACATATTTCCTTTTTCGTCCTACTCCTCCCGTTATTTGGAAGAACTTGGAAACGTTTGAAACATACAACAAAGTTTTTTCATTTTCCATTTTAATCAACCTCTGACTCGTCTGAATACAGGAAACAGGCCACCTTGTGCTGCGGGGAAATCTCCACAAGCTTTGGTTTCTTTAGGGAACATATATCCATTGCAAACTTGCATCTTGGATGGAATCTGCATCCGCTTGGAGGCGTTATGAGATTTGGAACTGTTCCAGGAATAGTATCCAGTTTAATTTCCCTCTCCCTTTTCTTATCCGCTCTTGGAACAGAGTTCATCAACCCCACAGTGTAAGGATGTTTTGGATCATTAAATATCTCGGTAGTTGTTGTTTCTTCAACCAGGTTTCCGGCATACATTACACCAACCCTATCACACATTTCTGCAATTACCGCCAGATCGTGGGTAATGAAAAGAACACCCATTCCTATAAGCTGGTTTAAATCCTTAATGATTTCCAGTATCTGAGCCTGAGTTGTTACATCAAGGGCTGTTGTGGGTTCATCTGCAATAAGCATTTTCGGATTGGAGGCAAGGGCCATAGCAATCATTGCCCTCTGCTGCATTCCTCCAGAAAGCTCATGGGGATAGGAATCTACAACTATCTCAGGTCCTGCTATATTCACCAGAGATAGAAGTTCTATGGCCCTTCTCCTTGCCTCTTTTCTGAAAGGAGTCATATAGTGCTTCTCGGCAAACCTGAGTTTCATCCTCAAAATGAAAAATTTATTCAGAATGTATTTTCTAAGTGCTTTTACCTCTTCCCGTTTCTGATTCATCAGGGCCGTTTCTCCTGTCCTCTCTGCCTGGATTTCCTGAAGTGTAAGAGAAAAAAGCTGGTCCTGCAGCGTATAATATTCTTTAACCTCATTGATGAACTTCAGATCGATGTCTTTCTTATTTTCCTGAATCATGTTTATAATTTCTGTCTTAATATATGAGTCGTCTGTTGAATTCTCAATCAAGGATGATATACTTTCTTCGAATTCTGGTATTCCATATTCAGATACGAAATTGTTTATTATTTTCTTTCTTTTGAGAGTGTCTTTCTCTCCGTTCAAATTTTTAATAAACTTATCCAGATCAACCTGACTTATGTTATTCCTCCTGATTATGCCCTCGCTTATGCTCAATATGTTGTGGAGAAGTATTGACTCCATTATCTGCTCTCCAATTCTCATGGTTGGATTAAGGGCAAGGAAAGGCTCCTGGAAGATCATGGATATTTTATCTCCCCTTATTCTTGACATTATTTCGTTGTGCCTCTTATTTGCCCTTTTGTTTCGTTTGATCCTTACATCGGTCTCACTTTTTATGTTTATTCTGGCAAGGCTCTTGAGGTCTGAAAGGATGTTGAAGGAATCTATGTATATTTCTCCACTAATTATTCTACCCGGAGGGTCTGGAATCAGATCCATTATGGATGTTGATGTCACACTTTTACCGCATCCGCTTTCTCCCACAAGACCGTATATTTCACCCGGATATATTTCAAAACTTACCTTGTCCAGCGCCTTTACAATACCTTTGGAGGTAAAGAACTGAGTTACAAGGTTCTTCACAACAACGTATGGTTTTGTATCTCTTAAATTGCTCCTGTTTTCTTCCTGAGTAATCATCTAAACTTACCTCCTCATCTTCGGGTCCAGTACATCTCTTAAACCATCTCCAAGAATATTAACACCCACTGTAAATATGAGCAAAAAAAGCCCAGGTATAAACACTGGCCACCATATTCCAACAGGCAGGTAAGTCTGCCCTACCGATATGAGTTCACCCAGTTCAGGCGTATACTGTGTAACTCTAATAACATTTCCAAGGCCCAAATATTCAACTGTTGCGAATATAAGAACTATGGAACCAAGATCAAGAGAAATCTGAACAAAAACTGGTGACAGTACATTTGGAATAATATGGGTAATCACATTCCTCATCTTTGATGATCCGGAAGCTACTGCGGCCTCTATAAATCTTGATGACTTTATGGAAAGTGTAATGGACCTAGTGAGCCTGGCATAGGTTGGCCACCATATGATTATGAGAGCCAAAGCTATCAGGGAGAAACCGTTAATTGGGGCATGGGCCTTTGCAAGACTGTATGCAAGAATTGTTGTAAAGGCTATGGCCATTATGAGGAATGGTATACTGTAGAATATATCTGTTATCCTCATCATCAGCTCATCCCAGAATCCTCCATAGTAGGCAGAGATTGTACCTATGAATATTCCTATGATGGCCCCGCTGAGCACTATTAAAAGACTGTATCCAAGATCAATGTACAGAGCCGAAAGTATGGCAGGGAACAATGGTATGTTGGCATATGTTGTTCCCAGATAGAACCACCAACCTTTGTTCAGGGTCGGTCCAACAGGAAAACCCTGGCCCAGATATCCTCCATTAAATCTTGTAAGAGAAGTTACTATCCCGGGACCCGCTCCCAGATATTGAGGGTACACATAATCCATCAGTGCTAGAATAAAATAAACTGATGTTATAATCAAACCTGTGAGGGAAACCTTATTCTTTAAGACAAGCCTCATTGTGGAAACAAAGTCATCTACCTTCGGCCTCCTTTTCTTCTGGACACCTGATCGTTTAAATATACTAATTGTTGACTGCATTTATTTCACCTCAATACCTTATCCTTGGGTCCAGGAAAGCATAGACAACATCCACTATTAAATTTGTTAACATCAGGATTATGCCGAAAAATAATACAGTGCCTGCAACACCATAGAACTGTATATTCAATCCTGTGATCGTGGCCAGCGTCAATCTTCCCATTCCCCTAAGATCAAAGACATCCTCAATAACAACTACTCCTCCAAGGAGACCTGCCATTAATAAACCTATAACAGTAACGGAAGGCAGAAGAGCATTCTTCCTGACGTGTTTCCTCAAAACAAGTTTTTCAGGCACTCCCTTGGCCCTTGCAGTTTTGATAAATTCCTGATTGGCTGTATCTACCATTCCTGCCCTTATGAATCTCAATAATCCTGCAAGTATGCTCAATGTCAGAACACCGACTGGAAGGATCATGTGAATGAATGCACTGTACGCTATGGCGAGGTTCCCGTGTAGCAAAGCGTCCACTAACAGCATATGGGTAGGTTCAGAAACATTGTTTACTATCCATGGAACTTTTGTTGTTGTTGGATAACCCTCGCCAGATATGGGCAATCCATATGATCCAAATATACCTATATCGTGACCAAAAATTATCTGGGAAAGGAGTGCGAGCCAGAAAACAGGCATTGCATATATTCCCAGTGAAAATATCCTTCCTATGGCATCCGAGGGTGAGTTTGGCCTGGCACCTATGTATGTTCCAAGAGGTATGGCGATAATTATGGACAGTATCACTGTTGCTATGGAAAGCTCAAGCGTATATGGAAGAAATCTCTCAATTCCGCCCATTACAGGACCTGTATAAAAGCTGGTATACATCACACCAAGGTTCCCATGAATTATGTCATTAAGGTAGTAGAAAAACTGAACAGGCAGAGGCTGATTTAATCCCAGGAATGAGATAGCCTGTGCAGTCTCTATTGCTTTCTCCTTAGGGGTAGCTTTTTGAGATATAAAACTGCTAATAAGATCCGGTGTTGGAACTGCTCTGAGCAGAATGAAGGTTAACAATATCAACCCAAATAGTGTTGGTATTAATATCAATAGCCTTCTTATGATATAGTATCGAAGCTCCATTGGTAAGTTATAAAAAACGACACTATATAACCTATTTGGTTACTGCATAACCTATTTGTATAATTTCAAAACAGGAGCTTGAACATTTTTAATTATGATATATCCTTTTGTTTTTATATTTTAATATTACCTATTTAAAAAATGAACAAAATATGCTTACGGTTGAATAAGGAAAATTGCTTCTCATGGAAGAATTGAATTGCTAACTTCTCATAACATAAACTTTGAAGTGTATATTTCATCAATACAGTTTAAGTTTTAATAACGCAAAAGATATTAGGAATTACGAATTCAATAAATTCCACAATTAAACCTGACAGCCCCTATGTAAATATTGACAGGGCAAGATGGAAGAAACTGAAAAAGAGGCTTAAGATAGTTTTAACTCAGGAACAGCTTGATGAGATACAGGGAATCAACGAAAGGCTGTCAATGGATGAGGTTCAGGATATATATGTACCGCTGTCAAGGCTTCTTAAGGTATATTATGACAATTACAAAAGATTGAACCTTGCAAGAAAGGAATTTCTTGGAGTGAGCAATGAAAATATCCCATATATAATTGGAATTGCAGGAAGTGTTGCCGTGGGTAAAAGCACCACAGCAAGGATAATGAAAAAACTTATCTCAATGTGGCCGGAGAGTCCAAACGTATATATTGTTACAACCGACGGATTCCTTTACAAAAATGCAGAACTGGAAAGCAGGGGAATTCTTAACCGCAAGGGATTTCCAGAAAGCTATAATCTAAAGGAGATGCTATCCTTTTTATACAGGGTTAAATCTGGAGAAAATAATACCAGAGTCCCAATCTATTCCCATCTCATATATGACATAGTCGAAAATGAGTATATTGAAATAAAGGATGCGGATATAATCATATTCGAAGGGCTCAACGTTCTCCAGACGCATACAAGGAAAATAGAGGGGGCACAGCCAGATCTGATGGTCTCTGATTTTTTCGATTTTTCCATTTATGTGGATGCAGAGGAGGAGATGATTAAAATGTGGTTCATTGAAAGGTTCTTAAAATTGAAAAGAACGGCCTTCACAGATCCAGATTCCTATTTCAGGAAATATTCAGAAATGAGCGATGAAGAAGCAATATCAATTGCGAATAAGATATGGACAGAAATAAATGGAAAGAACCTCAGGGAAAATATTGAAGGTACGAAGTACCATGCCGATCTTATTATGAAGAAGGTTTCTGACCATACCGTCAGAACAGTTCTTTTGAGGAAGATTTAAAAGTGGGGGTGAATGGGATATCTCACTGAGGGTATCACCCATAAAATTATTTTCAGCATCATACCTTTATACGGTTGACATACCCATATTTCAACATTATAGGGGCTGATTCATAAGGAGAGTGCAGATCTTGACAACTATTGAGGAAAAAATAAGGGAAATTGAGGAGGAAATCCACAAGACAAAATACAATAAAGCCACAGAGTCTCACATAGGCCTTTTGAAGGCAAAAATGGCAAGACTGCAACTGGAGGCTGAAAGCCACCGCCATTCAGGTGGAGGCGGAGGATTTTCTGTACCGAAATCAGGGGATGCCACGGTTGCACTTGTGGGCTACCCAAATGTTGGAAAGAGCAGCCTGTTGAATGCCATAACCGGTACAGAGAGCGAAGTTGGGAATTTTGCATTCACGACCCTGAGGGTTATTCCAGGGACATTGAAATACAGGGGAACTCAAATTCAGATTCTTGACCTTCCTGGAATAATCGATAACGCAGCCCTTGGTTCAGGTAGGGGCAGGGAAGTGCTTAGCATGGTAAGAGCCGCCGATCTTATACTCCTGGTTACAGATAATGAGTGCAAGGGAATGGATAGAATCATTGAGGAATTGAGGAAGTCTGGAATAGTAGTGAACAGGAAGAGAAAAAATATATCCATGAAGAGGGCAAATACAGGCGGAATAAGAGTAAGAAAACCAAGAAGTGTTGATATAGATGATACACGAATAAGAGAGATGGCAAAGGAGTTCAAAATCACAAATGCTGAGATATTCATAAGGGAAAATGTGAATGACGATGATTTAATAGATTTTTTCAGAGGCAATGTTATTTATCTTCCAGCGGTTGTTGTGATCAACAAAATGGATATGCCCCATAATGAAGAACTTGTGGAAAGCATGAGAAAGTATGGGGAGATCGTCAGAGTTTCGGCATCATCAAAAATGGGAATTGAGGATTTGAAGGAAAAAATATATGATTCCCTTGAATTGATAAGAGTTTATCTCAGAGACAAATCTGGCAAAACCGATATGGAGAGGCCACTTGTTTTGAGGAAAGGTGCAACTGTAAGGGATGTGTGTAGAAAGATAAGCAGGGAGATGCTTGAAGCATTCAGATATGCTGTATTGTCAAGCACAAAATCAAGAATAAATGATATGAGGGTAGGCCTTGATTATGAACTCTCAGATGGAGATATTGTAACCATTGTAAGTAAATATTAATCGTTGACAATTTGAAAATGGTATCCTGATTCCCTGAGCCTGTCAAGGAGGTATTCAAGATGCTCCCCGTCCCTCACATTTACACTGAATCTTATGCTTTGAAAGCCAACTGGCGTGTCCTGTGAAAGATTGTCCACCTCTGCATGGAAAATGTTTGCTCCAGCAGAAGATATGGCACTGGTGATTTGGTGCAATGTGCCAGGTTTATCAGGTATTTTGCATTCAATCCTTACAAGGCCCATATCGGTCTCCATGCCCTTGTAAATTATCTTGGACAGAAGGAGAAGATCGATATTTCCACCGGAAACAACCAGAACTGTTGGCTCATGGTTCAGATCGATTTTGCCTGCCATGAGGGCTGCCAGAGGAGCTGCGCCTGATGCTTCAACCACAATTTTCTGCCTTTCAAGAAGCTTGAAGAGAGCATAGGCCATCTGCTCATCATTTACTGTGACAAGATTGTCCACATATTTTTGAATCATACTGATATTAATATCTCCGGGATTCTGGACTGCTATGCCGTCCGCTATGGTAAAACCTCTTGACGATGGGTTTGGGTTTCCCCCGATGCTCTGAATCACGCAGTCGCAATTTTCGCTCTGCACCCCATAAACCTTCAAATCTCCTCTGGACTCCTTCACTGCCATGGATATTCCCGATATGAGCCCCCCTCCCCCAACAGGTACAACAACATTCTTCACATCGGGAACCTGCTCCAGTATCTCAAGCCCTATGGTACCCTGGCCCGCTATGATCCATCTGTCATTGAAGCCGTCTATGAATGTCCTCTTTTCTTCGACTGAGAGCCGCCTTGCCTCCTCGAAAGCCTCCCTGTAGCTGTTTCCCTTTAAGATAACCTGTGCACCATAATGCCTCACTGCGTTTATTTTGGCGCTGATGGTGTATGAGGGCATCACAATTTTTGAACTGATATTGCTTATGGTTGCGGCAAAGGCCACACCCTGTGCATGATTGCCTGCACTGGAAGCAACCACCCCGGCCTTTTTCTCTTCTTCCGTAAGCTTTGACATTTTGAACAGTGCACCCCTTGTTTTGAATGACCCCGTTTTCTGGAAATTTTCCAGCTTAAGGTAAACTGGAGCAGCAAACATTTCAGAGAAGGTTCTGGAATAAAGTACCGGTGTATTTTCTATTTTGCCTTGAAGAAAATTCTTTGCATCGATGATGTCTTCAATAACTGGAATTTTCTTATGTTCCATTCAATCACCACATGAACTCCCTGCCAATTTCCCTTATCAATATTTCCTCGCCCTGTTTCTTTATATTTCTGAGATCCTCAGCAAAAATCTTCAGTTTTATCTTTTCATTCTCCACGTATTCTCTGTCTTTAATATATTTTAGGTTTATGCTTACATTCAGGAGGGCTGACTCTGCCGAAGAGAATGATATTTTAAGGGCCGCACCTGCGTCAGTTATGGCCCCGGGAATTCCTATTTTCATGAGCCTCACGGCTTTTTCCTCTATTTTCATTAAAAGGGAGGCTATTTTCCATGGTGTAGAAACGGCACCCTTCATTGCTCCCTCAATTTTCTCTTCCCTTATTTTTTTCTCTGAATCAGTAGATTTCGGAAGTTTTCTTGCTTCCATAATTCTGTTGAATGCCTGCGTATCCATTTCAGCGGCCTTTTCGAGTTCTTCCCTTATTTCCTTCAATTCCTCAACCATTCTTTCCAGTTCCTTTCTGTTTTGCTCATTTCCTTTCTTTTTCATTGACAGGGAAGCAACCATGGAGGCAAGTGATTCCCCGACAATTCCGCTTATGGCCGATCCTGCCCCACCCCCAGGTGCAGGTGAATCAGAGGCAAGTTCATCCATGAACTTATTGAGGTCAATCATTCCCACACCTTCCTTTCGAATATCTGATCACCCTTGAAACTGTGCATCCTCATATAAAATTTCATCGAATCAATAAGGGCATCCATTGGGACCAGCCCAACTATTTCAGATTCCATTACATCAATACCATAGGATGCAGCTTCCATCCTCACAAGCTCAAAGGCCCTGTATATGGGTGTTCTCTTATAACTTGTTAGATTCATTGATATCTGGACGCATTTCTTATCCTCCAGATAAAAGGCAAGTGCCTTAACAAATGTAAATCCTCCATCCTTTGCCCTGAGAGCCTTTGCAATCTTCTTTCCTGTGGAAATATCCTCGGTTCTCAGATTTACATTATAGGCAATCAGGAAATCCCTGGAACCGATTATGGATGCACCGGCCTTTCCAACCTCTGAAGGGCCGAAGTCCGGCCTGTATTCCTCTTCCTTAATATGCTCCCTGAGCTGTTCGAACTGAAAATTCTTGCTTCTTATGTTCTCAAGGTTTTTTCTCCTTTCTATGTGGGCAGCCTCGCCATACATATATACTGGTATTCCCAGTTCTTTTCCTACTCTCATTCCAAGCTCCTCTGCGAGATCTGAACATTCCTTAAGGGTTACATCTGAAACGGGAATGAATGGAATCACGTCAGATGCCCCAAATCTTGGATGCTCCCCTGAATGAGAAAACATATCAATAATCTCCGATGCTCTCTTAATTCCCCGGAATGCAGCTTCCACAGCCTTATCTGGAGAACAAATAAATGTTACAACTGAACGGTTATGGCTTCCATCCATTTCATAATCAAGAATCTTCACACCTTCTACCGAGGATATTGCATTCACAATATCCTTCACCTTTTCCGGATCCCTGCCCTCACTAAAATTAGGAACACATTCCACTATTTTCATTACTGGCATATTATGTATATAAATTAAAATGATCGCTGTTATGCCTTTATTTATAAAGTATGGCTCAGAACAATGGAAACATTTGATTCGTTATGGAGAAAAATGCGGCATTAAAAAATAAAAAAAGCTTATGATACAGATTAGATTTTCTAAAGGATAATAGATGAGAAAAAATTTAGTGATCATAGGATTGGTGCTCTTAATCATAGGTGTTGCAATGCTTTTTGGAGGAGCATCACTTTTGGCGCCTAAAATTAATATCAATTCAGCTCCTGTTTCTGAGGTTAGTTTGGGGAATAACCTTTGGAAATCACCGGAAATTCAGGTAAATGGCACCAACTATATTCTTACTGACAAATCCTCAAGTTCCACGGTTTATCTTGTTCCATCAGCAGATATTTCGATAATTAATTCCACGAATTTAGCACAATATGGAATATCCCCCCTTTCACACACAAGCGTTTCTTCAAGTTACATACTCACATATAATGTGGCCAGTGCGGGAACTTATTATCTTATCACTGTCTCATCCACCTCTCCAACGAACAGCTATTCTGTGCTTGATTCAAGTTCCTTAATATCAACTGCAATTGTTTCCCTGCTTGGTTTGGTTGTGGGTTTTGTTGGCTTTATTATTTTAATAGTTGGACTGTTCCTGAAAAAGAAGCAGCCTCAAAATCCAGAACAATATTAAAACCTTAATCTTTTATTCAAAATTGTTCTCAGAAATTAAGCCCAAAGCCAAATTTATTGATTTTACAATTCCAATTTTTAATAATTTAAACAGGAAAACCAAGAATGCTTTCACTAAAAACTATGCACACACACCTTTTCTTAAAAAATCCAAAAATATTAAATCAGTTATAACTGATTCTAAAAATATTTTATTTCAATAGTTGCCTCTGGAACTTTTCTTTGAAGAATCATCGGGCAATGTAAGTATTTTGTAAAACACCGATGCAAATATCCACGTTATGGATATGGCCACCCAGAGTGCATTCGGAACTACAGCTACTGAAACAATGAATATGAGGATTGGTAACAGATACAGTATAATACCTGTTAAGAACTCCTTCCAGTTCATCATATTTTCATCCGAAGAGTGAGCTCAGTCCAGCCATCGCATCCTCATCGTTTGCTTCTGGCTTTTCCTCTTTCTTCTCTTCCTTCTTTGCAGGTGCCTCAGACTTGGATGGGGCGGCTGCTACTGCCACTGGGGCAGAGGCTGCGTTTTTAATTACCTCATCTATGTTTACTTCCTTCAGGCTTGATACCAGAGACTTTAATCTGGCCTCATCTGGAGTAACTCCAGCCTGCACAAGAACCTGCTTCAATTTTTCCTCATCAATCTCTTTGCCTGCTGCATGAAGCAACAGTGCACCATATACATATTCCATTTTTCTAACCTCCTTATCCGAACAGGGCTCCAAACCCTGCTCCTGCGTCTTCGTCTTTCTTTTCCTCTTCCTTCTTCTCTTCTGCCTCAGGCTTCTCCTCGACAGCCTCCTGCAGGGATGCCGCCTCAGATAGAGCCTTCATTAGGAAGATCTCAATGTTCCCTTCATCCACATAATTTCCTGCAATCGCAAGGGACTCAGCTGCCCTTCTTGCCTTCACTATGAGATCTGGCACGATCTCTTTAACAAGGAAGACCACATCGCCAGCAATTGCCTTGGCACTGTTGAAAGCGCTGGCAATGTCAATAGCAATGGACTCTGGAGTTATGGACATTGCTTCTTTGCTGAATATGATTCCTTCCTCGTATGCAGTAACTATGTCCAGGCCTATATTAAGGGGCAATATTTCAAGTTTTTCAAGCACTTTAGCCTTTTCCTTTGAAATCTTCTCTCCCTTCTTAACCATAACCATTTCTTTTTTGATTACGATCTTTCCCTTTTCTATGGCGGCCTGAAGCCCTACTTTCTGGAACTCGCTAATCATTGGGCCTGGAGGAAAACTTGTTTCCTTTGCGGGCACAACTATGTCCTCTTCCGCGATTTCTCCACCACGGGCAGCGGCTTTCTGCCTTGATTTTTCCAGATTTGAATAGAGTGAAGCTGGTGACATTTCTGTGGTCACAAGGGCTATCTGGCCGCTCACAAAATCGTTCAATTTCTTGATGTTTGGGAGATTAATCTGGTCTATTGCCTTTTCAAGCAGTGTTCCCCTCATAACCTTTATTTTGGCCCTTCCTCTCAATGCTCTTCTTATTCCCTGAAACTGCTTGTTCCTGAGACCTTTGATGCTAACTATGGCCGTTACCGGACTTTTACTTATAATTTCTGCAGTTTCCTTTACCTCGTCAATTTTCCACTGAGGAGTGTGCGTCATTGCATATCACCTTCCCTGATCCGGACTGCCTTGCCCATTGTGGTCTTCACATAAATGGACTCTATGTTTCCTGAGCCTTTTTCAAGTTTACCCGTAACTCTCTTGACAACTTCCCTTATATTTGCTGCAATATCCTCATCACTCATGTTCCTGGTTCCAACTGGTATGTGGAAAGTTCTCCTGTCCCTGCTTCTTGCCCTCACAGTTTTCTTCAGGGAGTTGATAAATGATGTTGGATCCTGTCCCGGTGGCACTGGCTTTGGAACCTTTCCACGGGGTCCAAGAACCTGACCCAGCGATTTACCAATTGATGTCATGAGGCTGGCCTCTGCGATGAAGAAATCTATCTGGTTTACAAGTGATTTAAACATCTTTTTATTTTCAGCAAACCTTGAAAGATCCTCTGCGCCATATATAAAGTCAGCTGAACCTTTTGCCTTCTCTTTCATATCTTCACTGCCAAAAACTGCGACCTTCAGATCCTTTCCTCTTCCTCTGGGCAGTACAATCTCCTCATTTACCCTGTTCTTGGGGTTGCTGAGATCGACGCCCTTCAGATTTATGGAAATTTCCAGACTCTCCAGAAATTTTCTCTCGGGCCCGTTTTTCTTTGCTTCCTTAATTACTTCTTCCAATGTCATATATTCCCTCCTGTGGCCATAGCCTCAGTAAGACGGGATAACCTCTAAAGGTTATTCTGTCAGGTATGCACACATGTGATTAAATATTTTCCTTACTCGATCTTTATCTCCCCATTCTTGATCATTTTCTGAACTTCGTTGGCATCCTTCCCCTCGACCTTTATGCCCAGTGAAAAGGCCGTGCCAAGTACTTCAAGAACGGCTCCCCTCAGATCGTTTGCCATCATCCCTTCCATCTTTGCCATTGCCACTTTTTTAATCTGTTCCATTGTGGCGTCTCCTGCAACTACTTCCTTTCTCTTCCCGGATGCTGTTTGAATTCCCAGCTCCTTCTTGAGAAGTGCGGATGTTGGGGGAACTCCAACCCTGATCTCATAGGTTTTCTTTGCAGCGTCTGTGACTGTCAATATGATGGGTACCTGCATTCCTGCAAAGTCCTTTGTCTTTTCATTTATTTCCTTCACGATTTGACCTAGATTCAAACCAAGAGGACCAAGTGCCGGACCAAGTGGAGGACCGGTTGTGGCCTTGCCTCCTTCGACCATTGTTCTTACTTCCTGTGCCATGTATTTTCCCTTACCCATATTCATTTCATTTTAATACCTTTTTACCTTATACTGATGTGAACATCAATATCATAAATGGAAGAAAGACATCAAACTTCAGTAAATCACCAAAGGTACTTGTTGATGTATACAGATCCACATCAACCATGCCTATTATGCTCAAGCAAGGCGCCAGGTATATAATTCCAGTGGGAACAGTTGCAGCGGCAAAAAAATTAAAGGAAGAACACAGTGATTATATTATCGCTGGTGAAAGATACGGATTCAAGATTCCAGGCTTTGACATGAGCAATTCCCCCTATGAATCTGCAAATACAGATTTTGCCAATAGAGTTGTCATATTTACTTCCACTAACGGCACCAAGGTTCTGCAGAAAATAAAGGAAAGCGAACTGATTATGGTTGCATCCTTTGTAAACATTGACAGTACTGTTAATAAAATACTGGAACTGAATCCGGAAAATCTTGATATTGTTACTTCAGGCAGGCCCGACGGTGAGGCGGATGAAGACCTCTATTTTGCAATTGCCCTCAAGGGGTCCCTGGAAGGAAATGTAAATATGGTGGATGAATACATCAACAAAACAAGAGAGGGAAAGGGAACAAAGAGGCTTTCCATGATTGGGGGTGCCAGAGATGTTGAATATTCCCTTAAGAGAGATTTTGCAAACTTCCCGGTTGTATATCATAAGGGCATAATAGAAAAAATGTAAACCCTTTCTTTCCCATTTAACTGGCCCTATCTAAACATATGTGATGTTCACATCATCAATCGATTCAATAATTATTTTTGCGATGGCAAGCTTTTTCCTCTTCAGCTCGATATCGCCCTTCCCATAGGGGTTGTCATAGGAAAAGCCAAAAAGTCTTATATTTTTTGCACCCAAATCCCTGCAAATTCTTACAGCCCGATCCCCGTCCGTAAATCCCATGGGGTTATACATATATTCTGGCCTTTCCCCCTGCCTCGTTGGTATGAACAGACCTGAAAAATCCTCTGTATTGTGTTGGATTTTATCCATATTATCACCGTGGGCATGAATAAAGAGAACGCTCCCAGATCTGACCATATTTTGTATCTTTAAAACGTCACCATCAAGATCTGAGATAATTATGTGTGGAATGAAGAAAGGAGGAATTACTCTGATGGCACTATCTGCAACCGCAACTATTTCATCAGGCCTCACAGTTTTAACAAAACTGTTCATGTCCACATGAGGGCTGTTTCCGACTACCAGAAAATTTCTTGATTGCAAATGCTTCAATCTTTTCATTAAAATATTGGAGTGGTTCTTAATTGTCCCGAGCCTTTCTGCAGATGCGTTGTCCGTTTTACAATCTATATGGAGCTCTCTGCAAATTTTTTCATAAATGTATTTCCATTCCACCCTACTGCCCATCCTTGCCTGTAGCCGTTAAGGAAGAAAAGATATCATTTCTTCTGTGAATCCCAGCAGTTATAAGTGCAACGGATATACCGATTATTATCATTATAAGTGAAAAGAGGGAATAGTTGAATGTGGCGTATTTCAGGGAATATCTTATATACCCTATTATTCCAAACAGAAGAAATTCTGCTGATACAGAAAATGATATGGCGTAGTATAAAGAATTGTTTCCTGGTGATCCTCCCACATATATGTCTGCGATTTTAAAAAGTGCCCTGGATAGGAGTGAAGCATAGACCCACAGGCTGAATATCTGGAAGAAATAGAGTACTCTGTCCAGCGGAAGCATAGACTTTATGTAGAATATGCTGTATGTTGATGCAATTCCCACAAGAAGTATGCCAATGGATATAATGGAGGATATGAACATCAACCTTGCCTCCTCTGAATAGGTCTGAATATTTTTTATCAATACCTCCAAATTTTCCTTTATGTCAAAGCCCTTTTCCGTAAAGTATCCACCTATTACAACCGTTACAAGAGTTAAGGCATAAAGAGATGGACTTATGGCACTCTTGCCAATTATATCAAAGAAGATTGCAAAGGAAAGCGCAGTTACACCATATGTGAGAAAGATCAGGCCTATGGGGATATATATCTTCTTTATGAGTTTCTTATCCTGCATGGCCTTTACAATATAGTAGTACATGGATTCAATATTCTGATTGTGTCTCACAATTATATGCTTTACATATCTTATCTTTACCCTTGAAAGAATCAGTGGTAATATGTAATCATCTTCGGCACCATCAGAGATCAGTACAACATCCTGATATTTTCCTGTGCCTATCACCTGTTCTATCTGTGACGCCAGTATTTCATCGGATTTTTCTCCGACGTCTTCATCTCCTGTGATCAGGGCTATATCCACATCCTCCCCCTTCGATTGGAGAGTTTCATAATGTTTCAATGCACCAAAAAGAGCGTTTGCATCAGAATCTTCCGGATCAACAGTTATGAGTTTAACTGCTGCATTGTAACACTGGGAATAACCAACCAGTGGACCCTTTACCCCAGCCTTTGTTCCGAAGTCGTTGTCTCTGTCCACATTTAAAACAAGTGTAGTCATTTCCCTTCTGAACTATGAAAAGTAGATATTTAAAAGTATTGCACATTAACTATTTTGATGCAAAATATCCTGCACTTTTTTGCCTCGCCACTCTCTTCACAAAGCCCTTATTTGTGAGCTCCTGAAGAGCAGAGGCAACCAGCGCCTTCCCAAGTCCAGATGCTTTCATAATATCATCTGCCGTCTTTAATTTATCCTCAGAAACGGCGCCAATTTTTTTTAACGATTCATACACTTTCTTTGCATTTGGGGACATTTCGTCCATTGATTCACCTGTAAAGACATTTTTAAGCACTATTTAGAATTTATTAGCTTAAATTGAATTAACTCGGTTTTCCATCTTGCAGATTTTAAATTTAAAACATATTTTTCCCCCGTTGTGGAATTAATTTACTTTATTTTCGAGGAGATTCTCTGATTATGCAATTGCCGAATACATATTCAGCAATTTTTAAATAAAATTAGGGAGTACACAGCGGATTATAATGAGCGGAATTGTGAGCTACGGAAGCTACATCCCCAAATACAGGGTTAAGCCTGATGAAATAGCAAGGGTCTGGGGAGAGGATCCTGATAATATAAAGAATGGCATATTTATTCTAAGCAAATCTGTGCCATCTCCAGATGAGGATACAGCAACCATTTCAGTGGAGGCCGCCAGAAATGCCCTGAAAAGAGGCGGAATGAGTGGCCAGGAAATAGGTTCCATATATGTTGGTTCTGAAAGCCACCCATATGCAGTTAAGCCAACTGCAACAATTGTTTCTGCCGCCATAGGTGCTGACTTTAAAATGTTCGCTGCAGATTATGAATTTGCCTGCAAGGCGGGAACCGCTGGCATGCAAAATGTGATGGGAATGGTGGATGCGGGAATGATAAAGTATGGAATGGCCATTGGAGCAGACACATCCCAGGGTGCGCCCGGAGATGTACTTGAATACAGTGCATCTGCAGGTGGAACCGCAATGATCATAGGAAGGGAAAAGGTGGCCGCTGAAATTAAATCAACCCTTTCTGTAACCTCTGATACTCCAGATTTTTGGAGGAGGGAGGGTCAGCCATATCCAACACACGGGGAGAGATTTACAGGGGAACCTGCATATTTCAGGCATGTAACAAATGCGGCAAAAATGATGATGGAAAGAATGCAGACAAAACCTGAAGATTATGATTATGCAGTATTCCACCAACCCAATGGGAAATTCCCCACAAGGGCTGCGAAGGTGCTCGGTTTCCAGGAGAAGCAGTATAAGGAAGGTTTGTTGACACCTGTTATAGGAAATACATATTCTGCATCCATGATGACGGGATTGTCCGCCATACTTGATGAAGCCAAGCCTGGTGACAGAATACTTGCCGTGTCCTTTGGCTCAGGAGCAGGATCAGATGCGTTCCATATTGAAGTTACAGAGGAGATTGAAGAACTTCATAAAAGGAATGTGACAACAGTGAGAAAGATGCTTGAAGACGTTAAATTTGTGGACTATGCCATATATGCAAAGTTCAAGAAAAAAATTGTTTTTGGTGAGGAAGTTGAGTAGAGGAGTATATATTATAGGATCAGGAGAAGCAAAATATGGAGAACTCTGGGATAGATCCCTGAGAGAAATTGCCGTGGAGGCGGGTCTGAAAGCCGTTGAAAGTGCGGGAATAAGGACAAAGGATCTTGGTGCGATCTATATGGGAAATTCCCTTGGTGGAGACATAAGTATGCAGGAACATCTCAGTGCCCTGATGTCAGACCACGCAGGAATTGCATCGGAATTTGTGCCATCCGTTAGAGTTGAAGCTTCCACAGCCTCAGGTGCCGCAGCCTTCAGAGAGGCCTACCTCGGGATTAAATCTGGAGAATATGAGATCGCCATGGTTGGAGGGGCTGAAAAGATGACGGAACTTTATGGAAGTGAGATTATTGATATCACATCATCCATAATTGACAGGGAATGGGAAGCTTTCACTGGAGCAACACCTGCGGCCCTTGCTGCAATTTCTGCGAGAAAATATATGGCAGATTTCAATGTGCCCAGGGAAATACTTGCACACATATCTGTAAATGATCATGCAAACGCTTCACTTAATGAAAATGCCCATTTCAGAAACAAGATAACCCTTGAACAGGCACTTAATGCCACGCCAATTGCAGAACCCTTAAATCTTATGGACTGTGCCCCTCTGAGTGATGGTGCATCCAGCCTCATACTGGCATCGGAAAACTACGTGAAAGAGCATGGAATTGAGGGCGTAAAAATAATGGGATCTGCAATGTCTCAGGGAGAGTTTGCCCTTCACTCGAGAAAGAGCCTTTACACAGTAGAGCCAACAAGGATAGCTGCGGAAACTGCCCTTAAACAGGCTGGCATAGGAATTAAGGATATCTCAATGGTTGAGATCCATGATTCATATAGCATATATGGTTTGATGGCTTTAGAGGATCTTGGATTTGCAAAGAAGGGAAATGCCAGGGAGATCGTGGAGAACGGTATAGGGATTGACAGCAATTTACCTGTAAATCCTTCTGGAGGATTGAAGGCAAAGGGATTCCCATACGGTGCATCGGGAGTTGGTCAGATCGTGGAAGCGTACAATCAACTTAAAAATAAGGCGGGCAAAAGGCAGGTAAAAAACGCTAAGTATGCCATGACACATAGCCAGGCCGGTTCAGGTGCAGCATCTATTGTGCACATATTGGGGGTGGAATAAATGGGTGAGCTATCCAGAATGTGGAGAGAAATGCCCAGCAGATACAGAATGGAAGGCAGAAAATGCGAGAACTGCAGCAGAGTATATTTCCCACCCAGAGACATATGCCCTGTATGCCACAGGGATTCGATTGGTAAGATGAAACCTGTTGACATTGCAGGAAATGGGGAAATTATATCCTATACTGTTGTTCATGAAACCCCACCAGCTTTCATAAGGCAAAAACCCTATGTGCTTGCCATAATAAAACTGGATGAGGGCCCAATGATCACCGGCCAGATCGTTGACAGCGAACCGGAAGAAATTAAAATGGGTTCAAGAGTAAAGAGCGTTTTCAGAAGAATATCTGAAGATGGAAAGAGCGGTGTGATCCATTACGGATATAAGTTCACGCTCGAAAAATAAAAAATTTTATTTTAAATTTTAAAGAATATTCAGTTCCCTTATCTTATTCATAACCTCTTCTGAGTGGCCCTTTGGTGATACTTTGGGAAAAACGTGGACTATCTTTCCATTCTTATCCACAATGAATGTAACCCTCTTTGCACTTCTCTCCCCAAGAACACCAAACTTTTCTGAAATCTCCTTTTTGTCGTCAGCGAGAAGGGTAAAATTAAGTCCATACTTATCTTCAAACTTTTTATGGGAACTTTGTGAATCCACACTTATTCCGTAAACTTCGATTCCATGTTTCCTGTATTCATCCATGGAATCCCTGAATCCACATGCTTCGGTTGTGCATCCCGGAGTGTTATCCTTTGGATAAAAATATATTACACTGACCTTTCCCTTAATATCACTTGAACGGAACTTTTTTCCGTTCTGATCAACTGTTTCAAACTCAGGCATGGGGTTACCCGCATCCAATAGTTCTGCCATGTTTAATCAATATGAAGAAAGATTTAATCTTTTCTCAAAAAAGATATTATGGCTGGCATGGATCCCTGCCTGCAACAATCAGGGTTGTTGCTGCTGTACCCTGCTTCATTTCTTTGAGAACCTCATAGGATTCCTCTGCCCTGCCAACAGCCACAAATCGGTTATCCGGGCCCCTTATGTAAACAATGGAATCTTTTTTAATGCTTGAATCAAGATGGGTTATTCCCTTTACAAAAAGGTTTGAGCCGTTAAGGATGTGAGGAACGGCACCCTTATCCACAACCATTACATTTTTATCTGGCTTTACCGCATTGAGCAGTTCCACAGACGGAAGGAGCGAACTATCCTCCACCGCAATGATTATTCCACCCACCGAGAAGCATTTCCTGCCCTTCTTCTCTTCCACCTCAATCTGAGCATTCTCCAGAAATCCTGCCCATAAACCATATTCTTCCATCTTTTTTGAAAAATTTTTCATGTCTTTTTTTGATAGCATGTGTCTGGGCATATGTCACCTCAAAAATTTAGCTGTTTCCGCAAAGGCCTTTTTTGCCTCATCAGGTGTGCCATTCAGAATTACCTTAACGTAGGGAACAAGCATTTCCCCCTTTAATTTTCCATCGGATGATACCATCCATGAACTTGAATCTCCCTTTCCCAAAATTGATATGAATGCGTGCTGGACAGCCATTGAATCCTGGTCCGTGAGCCTGGAGGCCTGAATTTTTTCCATCACCTCATCCATACCGCCGTGGCGAAAGGCAACCGCGAGATCATAGAGATATGCGGACGGCTGGCTCCACGGCTTTAAATCAAGAGATTTTCTTATTTTTTCTACCTCTTCCATCTTCCTTGCCTTTTCTATAATCTCTGCCGGATTGCCCTTCAATGAATGGAGTTCTTCAGGATTGACATGAGGAAACATGCCTGCAATGATTGTTTCACCGACATCATCCCATACTGCTTCCAGAAATTTTCTTGCCGTCGGTGTCTCAATATATATTCCTTCACCCTGCTTCCATGTTTTCTTGAAAAGATCCTTTACGTCCTGATCAACTGGAATTTCAGAGAGAAATTCATCAATTCCTCCATAGACATTCTTTCCAATTATGTACTTTCCTGAAATCCTTGCATTTTTTATTCTTTCCTTCATTATTTCGTCTATGAACTCTGAATCCCTCAGTTCACCGGAAACATATCGGTGGAATATATCCCTCTCCTTCTTTGACATATAACCGTTCAGGTTCTCAAAGGAATAGGACAGCATCTTTTCCGGGTCCTGTGTAAGGATGTGCTTGAGTATGGCCAGAACCGTGCTTGTTTTAGAACCAGAATATATCCTGACCATCGGTATATTGAATATGTTAAGCGTGAAGGATTCTTCACCCTGGCCCGTGCACAGTTCTCCAGATTGGTTTGTGTGGAAAAGGATCCTTTCCTCGCTCAGTGCCTTTTCAATGAAATCCCTTTCCGGAGCTGACCTTTTGCATGACCCCTTATAATAGTCGCCTGCAGAATATATGGTGAGCTTTCCCGAAAGGACGTCCCTGGAGAAGGCAAGCATTCTGAAAATGTCGTTTCCGCTGTTCTGAATACCCGCAAGGACATACTGATCCGTATCTCCTTTCTTGTAAAATGTGGCAGATCCATGAGGAGTTTTCAGCAATCCTGAAAAGGAAATCTCCTCATCCTTTATTGCCCTGAATGTCTCTCCAATGCCTCTTAGAAACTCATCCTTTGATCTTGACAATTTCTCCAGATCTTCTCTTTCCTTAATTCCAGAAAGTTTTTTCCTATAGGATGAAAGCGGACAGAAAATTGAATCGTCAAGACACTGGGGAATCAGAGAAAGGGGATTTTCCAGTGACTTCTCTATTTCCCTGACTCTTGATAGATTTTTTTCCTTTGATTCCCTTTTGTATTTCATCAGGATTTACCCGAATCTATTACCCTGATATCCTCTGCCCTGACCTTAACGGGTATGAGCATGGCAGATTCAATGAACTGGACTGTTACTTCTTCCTTTTCGTGGTCTATATTCATTATTCTTGCCTTTTCGCCCTTAAACGGCCCCTTTACAAGCTCAATAAATGACCCAAGCTCAAGACCTGCCACTGCAGGCTTGGGTGTTAACTGCTCAGATATCTCATCTATATGAATCTCTCCATTTACAACACCCTTGAAATTTCTCATTTTCTTTGCAATGTAAGTTATTCTGTCAGGGTGCATTGTTTCAAGATAGAAGTAACCCTTCAACTCATAGGGAGACATGATTGCCATGATTTCTCTTGTGGCAGAAGGATTTATAACAAGCCTCTCTTCATAATCCCTCTTGTCCTGGTTCACAAGATTCTGGGCAACCTCAAACTCCTTTCCCACATTTGTCTTCACAGCCATTATAATTGGAATGAGTTCAATCTCCTTCAGGAAGGAAGCGTGATGAATATCATCTTCGGATTCCACAGAAATATGGAGATTAAGTGTGTCGCCCATGCTACCTCCCTTGGGTGTGTCAACCCTAATTTTAAATTCCCTGACGGCCCTCTTCTCAAGCTCAAGCCTCTTATCTATCTCCTTTGGATCATCAGGGCTCATCTGGACCATATCCCCTTCATTTCCAGAATAATCAATTTCCCATGATACCTTTGGATCATTCTGCTTGAAATTAGGAACTATTTTGACCTTAAAATTTCTCTTTTCTGTCTGGATATTTTTAACGGTCAGGAGCATTGATAGTGTTTTACCACATGAACTCCTGACAGGTGAATCATCAAAAACCACCCATTCATATTCGCTTTCTGCAACCATAAAAACCACTCAGAAATACACGCTCATAATATAATATATGGCAAAGCCCAGTGCGCCAAGAAGAATTATACCTACCCCTGTTATGGCAAGAACCTTAACGTATTCCTGCTCATTGGGCTTTTTAGCCATCTTTATTATCCTGGCATATTTCCCCTTGCCTATATTGGAGAAACGCCTCTCCACCTTCTTTTGAACCTCTATAAGGTCTTCTTCTACTGACATGTGACTCTTCCTCTCACAAAAGTTAATCTATATTAAAAAAGTTTATGAAAAATTCCAACCCATTGAATCTTACAATAAGATTAAATAAATAAACTCAAACTATTAAAAATCCAATTACACGACAAAAAATTAAGAAACGCAAAACCTGAAATGAGTATGCTTGTGGCCCGCCATAATTATATTTAGGAGGTGATCCATCCGCAGGTTCCCCTACGGATACCTTGTTATGACTTAACCCTCCTCACTGACATCAGATTCGAATCTACCCATAAGAGCAAACCCTCATCCAACACCAGCTCGGATGGTTTGACAGGCGGTGTGTGCAAGGAGCAGGGGCATATTCACCGCGGGATGTTGACCCGCGATTACTACGGAATCCAGATTCATGAGGGCGAGTTACAGC
>JAKADM010000019.1 GCA_021820525.1 Thermoplasmata archaeon | reverse complement strand
ATAAAGCTTGAGGAGCTTTTTCGGGAGGGAAAAGGTATGAATAAAAAGGTGCAAAAAGTGGCAGAACCCATACATATACTTAGTGGGGCTGGCCGGAGTCGCATATTTTTGTACGAATCGGGGGTGGCTTGCCCATGCTGAAAACCGCATTCTCGGATTTATTCGAGGAAACAAGAAGATACGGGATAAATGACGGGCTGGCATCAGAACTGATAGAGGAATATGAAATAGAATATGGGTATGGGCCAAGGACATTCGGAGATCTCCTGGAGGTGCTTGAATGAAGCCTGTAAAGCAATTCCGATATGATACAGTATCCGGGATGCCGCTAAGCACGTTGAGCAGGATTGTGGATTCTGTCACAGTTCCCGAGCTAAAGGAAAGCGAAAGCGATGTCAAAAGAGTTTTCAAGGGGTGGGGGAGATGACGGATATTGAGACTATTCTTAAAAATTATAGAAAGGGATTATCCATAATCCCCTTGAACAAAGGAGAGAAAAAACCTGCAATAAAGTGGGAGGAATTCCAGAAACGCAGGCCTACTGAGGAAGAACTACGTGACTGGTTCAGGCATGACAGGAATTTCGGCATAATCTGCGGTGAAGTATCACAGAACCTTGTAGTTTTTGATTTTGATGAAGCAGAGGCGGTAAATTTTGTCTTTACTGATTTTGAAAAAGTCAAAAGAAAAACGATGGTTGTAAGAACCGGAAAGGGTTACCATATATATTCAAGGACAGGAAAGGTGGTGCCCTCATCAAAAAGAACTCATCTTCATCTGGATATACAATCAGAGGGAAAATATGTTGTAGGACCAGGATCTTTGCATCCCTCTGGTGCCATATATAATTCTATAGGCGCTGAAAACATAGATGATATAGATGATTATACTGGATTTTTGGATTTAATAGATAAGAAAGATGCTGTATATGATGCCGCAAAGTTTATAGGTACCATATGGCAGGCAGGAGACAGGCATGATATAACTCTCCGTTTAGCATCTTTATTAAGAAAACAGCTGCACTGGGAAATAGACGACACAAAAGAGTTTATTCTCGGAATTATGAGAATGAAGGAAGATAATGAGGAAGTTTCAGACAGGATCCGGGCAATAGAGGATGCCTATGAAAAAGATTATCCTTATATCTCAACCGATATGCCAAAGAATTTTGTTGATGAAATTTTACGCTTATTGCCTTCAGATTCAAAAGAGATATGGAGGGTTAATTTAAATGAAAATGGTTCACAGGTTATATACTGCGACCCAACAGGCGTCTTCTTTATGAGGGAGGGAAAAGAGAGCAAAAACATATATCCAATATTTTCAAGGCCACTGGTGCTGACTGATTGTTATACAATAGAGGGGAAGCAGGAAAGCGATAAAATCTTCTCATTTTCACTTGGGAACATGAATTATGTAGGATCCAAGACAGATGTAGCAAACATGATTTCCTCTGCTGGGACAACAGGAATAAATTCAAGGTATTTTTCAGAGGCAATAAATGCCTGTGTTGAGTATTATATTTCAAAAAAAATTGTTATACCAAGAGAAGCGTATCCCGCCGTTGGTATATATAACAAAGGCGAGAGGCTTGTAGCTGCAATGCCTGGTGTTAAGGATATAGATATATCCCCAGAATATGGAGAGACCACTTATTTTGTTTATAAACAGTTCAAAAAATTTAATGGCGACTTCATAAAATCATTGAATACATTGAACAGGCTGTGGGAATTCTTTCCTTCTAATGCTGTTCCAATACTTGAGGGATATTCTATAATATCACCATTTTTCTTCTCATTGAAATCCACAGGGGATTTATATACCCCTTTAATTATCCTCAAAGGCCCAAGAGGAACAGGCAAAACAACCCTTGGAGAGATATTTACATATTTTATGTACTCAATAGAATCCGGGGATCCTTCTGACGCCACTTCTGAATACCGGCTCCTTGATTTTATAAATGGAACAACTTTTCCAAGGCTCGTTGACGAATCGGAAAATGTTAAATTTGAGGGAAATAAATTTGAGCCAAAGGCTTCTGCAACGTTGAAATACAATGCCTATAAACAGATAGTCGGAACACGGGGGGAGATAAAGAACAGAAGGGTACAGAAAAGGATCTATTACGGAAGGACGCCATTGATTATGGCAGGGAACAAAATAGACATGAGCGACCCTGCATTAATTTCAAGATCCATATTCCTTAATTTCACCGAAAAGCCGAACAATGAAAGAACACTGTTCAGGGATGAGATACTTTCAAATTTAGGAAGGGGATTTGGCCAGGAAATTTCAAAATGGGTATGCTCGCATTATTCATTTTCAGACCTGGTAAATAAAATAAGGAAGATAAAGATAGATTACAATTTCAGGGATTCCAGGAGAGAAGACCTTTATGCCGAGGTATATGCAGGCCTGGAAATTTTAAACGAGATATGTATGGAAAACGGCCTTGATTTTTCATATAAAAAACTTCTAAATCCGGATGAGTTCAAAAACATTGTAGCCTCTCTTGAGGAGGAAAATACGGATGAAGAGGAGGAAAGGCAGCAGATTCAGATTCTTGTTGACTGGGCAAGGTCAATGGCCGATGTGCTGCAATCGTATGAAACAGCCGAAACGATGCCGTTCAATGTTGCATTGTTAAGTACAAATATAAAAATCGTTGAGGAGAATAAAATAAAATGGATATCCCTTGGGCAGACTGCTCTTAATGAGTTTATAACACAGAACAGGGATATACCGTTCAGAACCCTGAGCCAGTGCGCTGATGAGTTGTCAAAATTCTATGGCGTCCCAAGGGAGGTATTCTACAGCAAAAAAACAGTAAAAATAAAAAATCACGCCCTGAAAGCTCTAAAGATACCATATGAAAATCTAGGAATTGATGATTATGGTGGGGGTGGTTACCATTCAGGAGACAGTGATTTCAAGGGCGGCGAACAAAAAGGTAACCAGTGGTTACCTCCGGTTACCGTGCCGGTTACCACTTTGGAGCCTGTAAATTCCGTGCTCCAGAACAAAAAGGTAACCAGTCAACCGAAAAAACCCTATAACAGATATTTTTTTGATAGAGAAAAAATCTCTGAAGCGCTAAATAAGAGTGGTTACCTGGTTACCTTTTTAGATAATAATGATTCTAAATATAGTAATATACTGCATTTCCAAATAGGTAAAAAAGGTAACCAGATAGGTAACCAACGGTTACCTTTTAAGGAAAATAATGAAATTAAAATTCAGAAAACCAGTAATATCAATGATAACAAATCGGTTACCTTGTATTATTCATCTGAGAAAAAGTTCGATATCCAGTATTTTGAGGGCATTTCATCACATGCCACTATTTTAAATGGAGGGGGTAGATTTTTGTATGCTATTGATGACCCTCTTTTAGATTCAAAGAAATGGCTTTCTTTTGCGACTTCTTGCCAACCCATTACAAAAACCGCATATAATTATCTCTCCATGGATAATAAATTATTGAACTACCTTCCTGGAAACATAAGGGAGATACAAATTAAATCACAGATGCCGGAGAAGGAAGTTCTTGATCTGCTCACTTCTCTTGTCCTTAATGGCCAGGTGGTTGAGAATAATGGCGTATACGAGGTGAAATAAACGTATTTAAAAGGTTTGAAAAATATAAAGATAGCGTGGTTTGATGGAGATTATGAGATTCTTAGGGGAAGGATATACTCTTATCCTGATGAACTTGCCAGAATGCTTTTGAAATCGCATCTCTGCTCTATACCATCAACAAGTGATTATATTGATGAAGTCAAGGCATGGGCCCATTCTGTTTCGCCGGTTATGTCGCACCATGATATATTAATGGTTGTTAAGCGCACTTTTGGGATAGATCTATTCGTGAAGGTGAGTGCGTGAAATCTGCAAAACTCCCTCTTCCGGGCACTCTCCGTGTCCTGAAAATATCCATTCCGTGCAACCCGCTGGATTACATCATGGAGACATACATCGGGCAATCCATAAATGCACAGGACATCGCCTATGACTGCAGGCTAATCCAATCGATTCCCAGTGATGGCATTGACCCGCTGGAATTTGCCGAAATCCTGCTGGAGAACTGGAAAAAGAGGCACGATGGGCAATTCCATGACCTCGGCGGGAGGGAACGCCGGATAAAGATAACCATTGCGCCAAGGGAAACAGTAAATGACAACCGCCTGCACATGGAGAAAATAAAAAAATACAGGGTGAGGAAATGAACCCCTGCAAATTCTCGCAAACATGCGATGCGCCCTTCTGCCCCCTATCAACTTGGAATTCCGGCGTATGGCTCTCTTCCGATGCTGTATGTCACAGGAAATATCTT
>JAKADM010000015.1 GCA_021820525.1 Thermoplasmata archaeon | reverse complement strand
TGTAGTTCCGGGTGTACTTCTCATAATGCTGTTTGGAACCTATTTCCTTGGTCTGAAGGAGAATTTAGGATATGTACCAACCATATTGATTCTCATAATTACGGGCTGGGCCTTTGGCGCAAGAACCTTTAGATCTGTAACCCTTTCAGTATCCAAAAGGGATTACATTCTATCATCCGTATTGATAGGTGAATCAAAGGTGAGCATCATTTTCAGGCAAATCATTAAGGCCATAATGCCTGTCATAGTTTCAAATTTCTTTTTCACAGCAATGTACGGTGTTATGGGGCTTACATTCGTAGAATATCTTGGAGTAGGGAATCTTAGCCAGGTAAACTGGGGTACAATGCTTTATTGGGCAATCAATGATGAAGCATATCTCACTGGCCAGTGGTGGTGGATACTCCCTCCAAGCCTTATGATATCCGCCCTCATGTTTTCCTTTATTCTGCTTAACTTCGGTCTTGATGAAATTGCAAACCCGTCCCTGAGGATATACAATAATAAAAAGAGGAAGGCTAAAAATGTCACAGATACTCAGAACTGAATCAATCAACAAGGAATTTATGGTAAGGAAAGGTCTTGTTACGGGAAGTACCATAAGAGCGCTCAACGATGTGGATATATATCTGGAGGAAAGGGAGATCCTGGCTCTGGTAGGTGCAAGCGGCAGTGGAAAGAGCACACTTGCAAGAATACTGGTATTCCTTTACCGGCCAACATCAGGCAAAATATTCTTCCAGGATAGGGATGTGACAAAATATAAGGGAAGGAAACTTAAAAAATACAGGTCAGATGTTCAGATGGTTTTTCAGGACCCCTATGCTTCTCTTGATCCTTACCACACCGTTGACTGGCATATCAGAAGGCCGCTTATCCTTTCCCATTATAAGGGTAACATAGACGAACGGATAGATGAATTGCTTGAAATGGTAAGGCTAAATCCCCCATCCTATTACAGGGAAAAGTTTCCCCACCAGATATCGGGTGGTCAGAGGCAGAGGGTATATCTCGCAAGAGCGCTTGCAGTGGAGCCAAAGGTTTTAATAGCTGATGAACCGGTCTCCATGCTTGACGTATCCCTCAGAATAGAAGTCCTTGATCTATTGAGCTCCATAAGGGAAAAATTGGGTGTCAGCATCATTTATATAACCCATGATCTGAACACTGTAAGTGTCATATCCGACAGAATATACGTTCTTCACGACGGAAAGGTTGTGGAGAGTGGAAGGACTCAGGATGTGATAGCAAACCCCTCAGATTCCTATACAAAGGCATTGATAGAGGCAGCTCCAGATCCATATAAGAGGCTCTAAGGTGTTTAAATGTCTGGAAATCCATTAATGAAGATTAGAAATTTAGAGGTTGGTTATTATTCCGAGAACGGATTCAATATAATTATAAACGATCTGAACCTGGACGTGAACGAGGGTAGAATTCTCGGGGTTGCAGGTGAATCTGGATCGGGTAAGAGCACCCTTGCCCAGGCAATATACAGGTCATTGAAGTATCCAGGAGAAATAAGAAGGGGTGAGATTATCTTCAGGGAAAAGGATCTTTTGAAGATGGAAGCCCAGGAGTTAAGAAAAATGAGGGCCATCGATATATCCTTTGTCCCCCAGGCTGCAATGAATGCTCTCAATCCGGTGAAGAAAATACTGTACCAGTTTTATGATGTCCTGATTGCACATGGTAAGGATCCTGAGGAAAATATGGAAAGAATAAGGGAATCGGTAAGAATGGTAAGGCTCAACGAATCCATACTTTACAATTTTCCCCATGAACTTAGCGGAGGAATGAAACAGAGGACGGTAATAGCAATGTCTCTGCTTTTGTCGCCAAAACTGGTTATTCTTGACGAACCAACTACCGGCCTGGATGTGCTTGTAGAACATGATATTCTTAAGGATATCAGGGAAATCCAGAGAAAGACAAACATTACCATGATATTCATAACACATGATCTTTCCATACTTTACGAGATGTCAGATGATATTGCAATGCTCTATGCCGGAGAGATTGTGGAAAAAGGTTCACATTCACAATTCCTGAAAAATCCAATGCATCCATACACATATCTATTGACAAAAAGTATTCCAAGGATCGGTGTAAAAAGGGAAAGCATAGTCAAACTGAGAGGCAACCCAACAAATTATGATCCGTCCAACAGGGGTTGCCAGTTTATAACCAGATGCCCTTATTCTGAATCTTTCTGTTCAGAATCCCATCCGGATCTCATAGAATCTGATGAAGATGGTCATCTCTATAGATGCTTGAATTTTCCTGCATGGAGGAAAAAAGCGACTATTTAAAAATAAACTTATTAAACTGATAAATATATACTCTTTTTATGGAAGAGGATATATTTGAAGGGTTATCAAAGTTTGGCCTATCTTCCTATGAGATCAAAATATATGAAAGTTTAATTTTAAATGGGCCCATGGCATCTACAGAAATTGTTAAGAGCACAGGGGTCCCCCAGCCAAGGGTATATGATCTTTTTACATCTCTTCTTAAAAAAGGCTTTATAGAACAGAGTCTTGGGAAAAAGACCATTTACAAGGCCGTTCCTATTTCCACAATCATGAAAAGGCAGAGGGAATGGCTTGAATCCTATTCTACCAATCTTGAGAGGTATGTCCAGAAAAGAAAAATATATTCAAGTAATTATAAATCCTTTCTTTCAGTTGTGGAAAAGGATGAAAAGATCACAGAAAAAATAATCAATATGATAAATGAAACAGAATCAGAGCTCATACTTTCTGTGAAATATGAGAGGCTCAATTCAGTTATGCCCGATCTCACAAATGCTGCTAAAAAGGGGATAACAATTCTACTGCTTGTTTATGTTGCGAGCCAGAAGGAGATTAGATCAATTAATCTTGAAGGAAACGTTCTCATAAGATATTCAGGCTCAAAGGGAAATGAGATGACAATGTGTGATAGAAAATCATGCCTTGTTACAGTTCTGGGCGATGAGGGCAGCAAGGATTATGGAATATATCTGGAAGAGGATGACCTGATACATGTTATGTCATACTATTTTAACCAGTCCCTGTGGCATGAGGCAAAAGTCCTTAAGAATTTTGATCCCTCAAGAAAATGGGAATTTTCCAATATATGGGTGGCATGCGATGCCATTGACTGTTTCATGAAGGATGGGTACAGGATTGAGGCATATGTTGAAGGCTATTTCCACGAGGATAGAAGGCACATAAAGGGTATGGTGGAAAGAACTGAAAGAATACCCTTTGTGAGAAATAGCATTTACATTAAGGATGAGGATGAGAGGATCTATTCGGTTGGTGGAAAAACGGCCTCACTGGAAGATATAAAGATGACAAAAATAACAATTAGGGCAATAAAGCAAGATTCCACGGATAAATAGATATTATATGCTATTAACAGTAGTAAATTAAGTCCAATTAATTATAAATAATGTCTTCCCTATGGCAAATAATGTTTCCCGAAGGATTCAAGTTTGGTTTTTCAGAGGCGGGTTTCCAGTTTGAAATGGGTCTGTCCCAGATAGATGCCAACTCTGACTGGTTCATATGGTCACACGATAAGAGAAATATGGAAAAGCACTACGTTTCTGGAGATTTGCCTGAAAACGGACCTGCATACTGGGATTTATATGAGCAGGATCATAATTATGCTCAGTTTATGGGGATGAATGCAGCAAGAATAGGCATTGAATGGTCCAGAATTTTCCCTGAGTCCACTGAGGGCGTTAAGGTCAATGTGGCCAGAAATGGTGGTGAAATAACATCCATAAATGTCAGCAAGAATGATTTAGAATTGCTTGACAGGATTGCAAATAAGAACGCTGTGGAACATTACATGAAGATCTTTGAAGATCTCAAGAGGAGAAATTTCTATTTAGTAATAAATCTGTACCACTGGACAATCCCGAAATGGCTGAACGATCCGTCAGTAAATGCAGGAAAGGATGGGGAATGGGCAATTGGCGGTTGCTTTGATGACAGGATAACCATAGAATTTGCAAAGTATGCTGCATATATAGCTCACAAATTCGACAAAGTTGCCGACAGATGGTCTACAATGAATGAACCTAACATGGTTTTTCAGGGATGCAGCAGGGATTTTTCAAAGGCAGGCTTTTCCAGAAGAAAGAGAAACTTTGCACAGGCCCATGCAAGGGCATACGATGCAATCAAGCAGTACTCAAAAAAGGATGTTGGAATAATTTACGCGAACGGAGATTTTCAGCCTCTTGATGGCAGGGATATGGATCTTAAGAATCTTGTTGAATTTCATATGAGATATTCCTTTTTTGATTCCATAATAAAGGGAGATCTGAAATGGTACAATGAGGATATTGAGGGCGATACCAGATTCCCTAAGGACCGGGACATGAGGGAAGATATGAAGGGTCATCTTGACTGGATCGGTGTCAATTATTACAGCAGAGATGTTGTGGAAAGGATAGAAGAATATCCTGGCTGGAGGATTGTTATGGGCCTGGGCCATGCAACAGGTGAGGGTGTAAAATCAAAGGATGGGAGATCCACAAGTGACACTGGCTGGGAAATATATCCAGAGGGCATATACAATGTCATAATGTCTTACCATCAGAGATACAGAATGCCAATGATGGTCACAGAAAATGGAATGGCAGATGCCATAGACCAGTACAGGCCAAAATATGTTGTTTCCCATCTATATAATGTGGAGAGGGCTATCAAGGATGGTGCCAATCTGCAGGGATATTTCCACTGGGCCCTCACTGACAATTACGAATGGGGAAATGGCTTCTCAAAGAAATTCGGTCTTATTGGTGTTGATCTCAAAACAAAGAAGAGGCAGCTCAGGCCAAGCGCCCTTGTGATGAAACATATAATAGAGAACAGGGGAGTTCCAGAGGATATGCAGTGGATTGTTAATATGAAAATATAAATCCATGAGTTTTCAAAGTCCCATTTTTTAAAGCAAACCTATCCTGCATTCCTTTAAAATCCAAGGATGTAATGGTTTATATTTCAGGGGGGTTATGTGAAGAAAAGTTTCTTCAAAATTCATTTCATATGGGTCATATGATTCATTTTAGTTAAATTCTTAAAATATGCACTATTGAATTTTTTTCAGTTATTAAGGGAGTTTTTCTGGTTTTTTCTTTAGGATTATATACTCATTTGTCTTTTGTGTATCATGGCATACTCAACGGGAGAGGGAATTGTTCTCAGGGTTGCAGAGGCAAACGCTACTGACCCCGGGATGTCACGAGTCAGGCTTGATGAAGAATCGAGGATAGCCCTGGGTGTTGAAATCGGAGACGTCGTTGAGATTGAAAAGAACCCCAAGAAAACCGTGGGAAGGGTTTTCAGGGCAAGACCCGAGGATGAAAACAAGCAGATAGTGAGAATTGACAGTGTGATGAGGAACAACTGTGGCTGTTCCATAGGGGATAAGGTCAGGGTTAGAAAGGTAAAGGTTGAGGTTGCAAGCAGAGTTGTGCTTGCTCCCATAATAAGAAAGGAGCAGAAGCTTAAGTTTGGCGAGGGTATAGATGACTTTGTCCAGAAAACGCTTTTGAGAAGGCCTATGATTGAACAGGACAATATCAGCGTTCCCGGGCTTACACTGGCAGGCCATTCCGGTCTTCTCTTTAAGGTTGTAAAGACCGTTCCTTCCAAGGTTCCCGTGGAAATTGGCGAGACCACAAGAATAGAGATAAAGGAAGATGCAGCCTCGGAACTTCTTGAGGACGTATCAAGGATAAGTTATGAGGATATAGGGGGCCTCAATGATCAGCTGAGCAAGGTGAGAGAGATAATAGAGTTGCCTCTGAAGCATCCAGAACTTTTTGAGAGGCTCGGCATAAGGCCACCAAAGGGTGTACTCCTCTATGGGCCACCAGGCACAGGAAAAACGCTTATTGCAAGGGCGGTGGCCAATGAGTCAGGCGCGAACTTTTTCCCCATAAATGGCCCTGAAATTATGAGCAAATATTATGGGCAGAGTGAGCAGAAGCTCAGGGAAATATTTACAAACGCTGAAGATAAGGAACCCTCAATCATATTCATAGATGAAATAGATTCAATTGCACCCAAGAGGGAGGAGGTGCAGGGTGAGGTTGAAAGGAGGGTTGTGGCACAGCTCTTAACACTCATGGATGGCCTGAAGGAAAGGGGCCACGTCATTGTCATAGGAGCCACCAACAGAATAGATGCGGTTGATCCTGCACTGAGAAGGCCAGGAAGGTTTGACAGGGAGATAAACATAGGGGTTCCTGACAAAAAGGGAAGGAAAGAGATTCTTTCCATACACACCAGAGCCATGCCATTCAGCATGGAAGAGGAAGAAAGGGCAAAATTCATAGATGAGATTGCAGACCTGACCTATGGATTTGTGGGTGCCGATCTCGCAGCTCTTGCAAGGGAATCGGCCATGAATGCGTTGAGAAGGTACCTGCCTGAGATCGATCTGGATAAACCCATTCCAACAGAAATTCTGGAGAGAATGGAAGTTAACCCTGATGATTTCAGAGAGGCCCTCAAGACAATAGAACCAAGCTCTCTGAGAGAGGTGATGGCTGAAATACCCGATATCCACTGGGATGATATTGGTGGAATGGAAAATGTGAAGAGGGAATTGAGGGAAAGCGTGGAATTGCCCCTTCTAAGACCGGATGTTTTCAAGAAGTTCGGCATAAGGGCCCCCAAGGGTTTCCTCCTTTACGGTCCACCCGGTGTGGGTAAGACCCTTCTGGCAAAGGCGGTTGCCAATGAAAGTAATGCCAATTTCATTTCCGTAAAGGGTCCTGAAGTCCTGAGCAAATGGGTTGGAGAAAGCGAAAAGGCGGTGAGGGAAATCTTCAAGAAGGCAAAGCAGGTTGCCCCATCCATTGTCTTTCTGGACGAGATCGATTCCATTGCACCAAGAAGGGGAGGAAACAGTGATTCTGGAGTTACAGAAAGAATTGTAAATCAGCTTCTGACCTCAATGGATGGCGTGGAGGTTCTCCAGGGTGTGGTTGTGATAGGTGCGACAAACAGGCCTGATATACTGGATACTGCCCTGATAAGAGCGGGAAGGTTTGACAAGATGATATATATCCCGCCACCTGACAGGGATGCAAGACTCCAGATTCTCAAGGTGCACACAAAGAACATGCCCCTTGCTCCAGATGTAAATCTAGAAAAAATAGCAGATCTTACAGATGGTTATGTGGGTGCTGACCTTGAAAATCTCTGCAGAGAGGCTGGTATGATGGCATACCGCTCAGATCCGGACGCGAACAGCGTAACACAGGGAAACTTCCTTGATGCAATGAAAACCATAAGGCCATCGGTAGACGATGAAGTTATAAGATTCTATGAGAATCTATCCAAAAACATGGGAAAAAGCGTCAGGGAAAAGAGAAAACAGGTAGAGGAAACGGGTCTCTACAATTAAATTTTTATTCTAATTAACACTGGTAGTTATTATGAAACTCAGACTTAGAAAGGTAGTGGGTACACAAATTGGAACAAGTGACGGGACAATAGTTGGAACAATAGATGATTTTATCTTCGATGAGAGAACAGGAAGAATAAGCAGTATACTTACCATACCCAGAGATACACGATTCCCGGCGTTAAAAAAAGACGAAAACGGAAGATATATAATTCCATTCGATCTGATCGTGACGGGAAAGGACTATCTTGTTCTTGATGTGACGAAATTAAAAATGTTAAGATAGGTGGGTTTCCTTCTGTGGAACATATCTGAGTATTCCCACCACACCGCCGAAGGCCTTTTTGAGAAGCTTGCCCTCGTCGCTTTCTTCTCCTATCATTTCCACAGTTGCGCCTGAATCCTCTGCAAGTTTGTAAAGATTTTTCACAAAGTCATCCTCGTGATCAAGTTCCATTGCCGATCCACAGGCAGGACATGTATTGTCTTCAGGCCTCTGGTTAAACACCTCTTCATGGCCGCAGTTTGAACACTTGTAATAATATTTTGTTCTCCTTATGCCGTCTGATATGAGCAATATATCTACTGCCTTCATTTCCAGTGCTCTGTGAACCTCCTCTTCACCATATACTGCAAGGCCCTCGTCACCCTTTCTAACTTCCCTCATGAATCGGTTCACAAGATCCTTTTCCCTCGCAATTGCAAGATCTTTCATGGATTCTGCGGCCTTCTCCACCAGTTCACGCAGTCCGGATTCATCTGTATATCCAACATCATAAAGATCTATGACCTTTCTTGTGATATCGTTGAACATATACCCGTTCTCGAAGAAATAGTTCTTTGTTGAACCGGGTCCGCCTATGAATATACCCTTGATATCTTTGATTATGGGCATGAATGTATTATTTACAATCTCTCCAATCTTTTTGAAATATTCATTTGCGGCAATTTCAATTAAACGCTCATATCTTCGTGATGACTGCCCACCCTGATGATGCTTGCTCGGAACAAGTGACTGCTCATTTGTTACAGTTACAATGTTTGTTCCATTGAGAAAACCTATGGTAGCCTCTTTTCTGTCTATTACAATCAATCCGTAAATATCCTTTGCCTTGAGCTGCACCATTAAGGGCTCGGTATAGAACTGGGAATCGCACTTATATATGAATGTCTGGATAGGTTCTGGAGGTTCGATAATTTCGCTGAACATCTCTGTCTGATCCCCTCGCTTCTGTACGTGTCCAACAAAAAATACCAGACCTGTTTCGGGAGGAGATTTGTAATATTTCAATTTTGACATTATGGATTCAATGGCTGAAAGTACATTCTTTCGTGTTGATTTTGATTTAATATTGGCAGATGTTGAGTACTCTTCCCTGAGGTATTGCACAACATCCCAGATCTGTTTATCGGGAGGAATATAAAGAGATATCAGCTCAGTACCCCGTCCCTTGAGGTTTGAAAGCTCCTCCATGGCTTTCTTAAATTCATATCTCCTGAGCTGTTTCTCGTCGCTTGTCATAGTTTAGAAAATTTATAATACTATATAACTTTGATGAATCGATTTCATGAAGCAGTTTATATTGTCCCTTGGAGGCTCAATGGTTAATCCAGAAGAAATTGACACAGAATTTATCGATTCCTTTATGGAAATTTTGAAGGAACTCAATCCTGAACGTTTGGGCATTGTGGTTGGTGGAGGAATGACGGCAAGGAAGTATGTGAATTCCTTAAAAAAATACACAAATAACAATTTTTTTCTGGATGAACTTGGCATAAGGGCTACAAGGATGAACGCATCGATCCTTCTGGGAGCCATGGGGTTGAAGCAGGAAAGGATACCTGAAAATATAGTCGATGCCCTTGAAATCTTAAACAGGTCAAATTTGGTTGTTATGGGTGGAACAGTTCCCGGCCATACAACAGACACAGTTTCCATGCTTCTGGCAGAATCCTCAGGCATCAAAGATGTAATCAATATCACATCAGTGGACGGTGTATACAGTGATGATCCCAGAAAAAATAAGGATGCTGAGAGATATTCAAAACTTACATATGACGAGGCTTTCAACATTTCCCTGAAAAGTTACAGTGGTGCCGGAAGCAACCAGTTTCTGGATTCAGTTTCACTTCTCATTGGAAAACGGGCTGCACTGAATATTCATGTAATATCTGGAAAAAATTTAGAAAATATTGAAAAATGCCTCAGTGGCAAAAAATATGAGGGGACCCTCATATCCCAGATTTAACCGATTATTTTGTCTGCAAAGGTTTTTTCAGGATCTACCACTGTGAAGCCAGCCTCTGTTGCGATTACCTGTTCTGATGGTGTGATGTCAAGGTAGTTGGGCACGTTTCTGTTAATCCTTGCTGTGAATGGCTCTATTGCACTGTTCTGGTAGAATATTCCTGTTGGAATCCTATCTCCCCATTCCTGTGCCTTGAGCATTGCCTGTGTGAATTTGGCGTCTGCCTCTGAAATATTTTCCTTTGAAACCACGGGGTTCCAGTCTTTGTCATCTTCCAGTTTGTATACTCTTTCCCTGTACCATTCCATTGTATTCACATTGTTATAGGTGGGACAGGGCTGGAGTATATCTATGACTGCAGATCCGGGGTGGTTTATGGCCTTCTTGATAATTTCCTTTAATTGTTTCATATCAAAGGAGAAGCCTCTTGCAACAAAGCTGTATCCTGCTGAGAGTGCCAGCGATATGGGATTCAACCTTGTGAATATATTTGGCTTTGAGAGGCTCTTTGTCTGCTCACCTATGGGCATTGTGGGTGCTGCCTGACCCTTGGTAAGACCATAGACTTCATTATCGTATATCATAATGGTAATGCCTGAGTTTCTTCTTCCCTCGGCAACTAGATGGCCCGCTCCTATACCCATCAGATCACCGTCTCCACCTGTAACAAGAACCTTAAGCTTGGGGTTTGCAAGCTTAACGCCTGTGGCATATGGAATTGCTCTTCCGTGAAGTGTGTGCATTCCTGCCACGTTTATGTAATGGGGTGTCTTTCCTGAGCATCCTATCCCGGATACCATCACAACACCCAGCGGGTCAAGGTTCAATTCGCTCATTGCTGATGTTATGGATGTGACAATTCCGAAATCGCCGCATCCGGGGCACCAGTCAACCGTCAGATCTGTTTTAAAATTATGCGCCATGTTTCAACACCTTTTCAATCTTATTTCCTTTATTCTTAATTATCTCCCTTGCACTTTCCAGAATTTCGTCCTCAGTCATGTGCCTGCCGTTGTATTTCAGTATTCTGTTTTCAATATTGATTCCAGTATTTGCCATAACGACGGATGCTGCCTGACCGACGAAATTGCTCTCAACATCAATTATTATCTTTGCCTTTGAGAGGACTTCCTTTACAAACTTTGCCGGGAATGGTATGAACATTCTCAGATAGAGAAGGTTTGCATTGATTCCCTCTTCCTTCAAGTCATCAATAACATCCAGTATGGGTCCCTTCTGGCTTCCCCATGTCACGAATGTTATCTCGGCCTTCGGATCTCCATAGAGTACTGCCTTGTCATCCGCAGGTATTTCAAGATCAGCCGTTTCCAGTTTCTTGAATCTCTTTTCCATCATCCTGTCCCTGACTTCGCTGTCTTCTGTCACGTGCCCAAGCTCATCGTGTTCATCTCCTGTCATCCAGAATATATCCTTTCCGAAGGCACCCAGGTTTGAAATCCCATTGGGGGTATCAAGATTATATCTTTTGAAGTTCAATCCATGGGCTTCAAATTTTTGGGCCATTACGGGAACCTTTTTTGAATCGATCAGTGATATGAAGTCAGTTGTGTTGGCAAGATTCTTGTCGATGAGATGGAGAACAGGCATCTGGTATCTCTGGGCATAGTTGAGTGCCCTCATTGAATCATAAATGCATTCTTCCACATCCCCTGATGAGATCACTATTCTTGGGAATTCTCCGTGACCCGTATTCATTGCAAACAGAAGGTCGGATTGGCCGTTTCTTGTAGGTAATCCTGTGGAAGGTCCTCCTCTCTGATACAGGGTTATTACAAGGGGTATTTCATCAATTCCTGCAAATCCTATGGCCTCGGCCATCAGTGAAAATCCGGGCCCACTTGTAGCAGTTGCAGCCCTGGTTCCAGTCACTGCTGCTCCGCTCGCCATGGTCGCAGCTGAAATTTCATCTTCTGTCTGAACTACAACCACACCAGAATCCTTTAGTTTTTTTGCTTCAGAATCGATCCACTTTATGTAATTATGTTCCTCCATTATGGTACTTTCATCACTGGCAGGGGTTATGGGGTAGTATGTCTGGAGCCTGAGCCCACCCATTACCTTACCTATGGCAGCACCATCGTTTCCTGTGATCATGAATCTCTTGGAATGCTCTATATAGGGCAGTGTTTCGCCGAGAAGGCCATTATTTCTGCAGTACGAATAGGCTGCGTCTACAACTCTTACGTTTTCCTCTATGATCTTATCTTTGCCGGCAAAAACCAGCCTGATACTCTCTTCCATGTATTTTCTGTCAACACCAGCAATTGCCAGTGTAAGAGCCGCACCAAGGGTGTTAAAGTATCTGCTTGGAACACCTTCATTTATTGCATCCTGTACCACATTGGTGAAAGGAATGGAAAGGGGAATTGCTCCCTTTGATTTCATCCACTGTACAGCACCGGCCACGGAGTTTGGGAACTTGCCTTCATCAAGGGTTTCTTTTATTTTCTTTGCGGTATCCCTCATGATCATTCTGGCCTGAGAAAGATCGGCCTTTTCTATGCTGCTATCATATATGATTCTTGTACCTTTGCCAACATCTTCAAGATGTTCAAAAATACTGTCGGGATCGAGGGCAACAAGGAAATCAACTGGATATTTAAGGGATCTTGGTCTTTCAGATTTTATTCTGACGTGGGTATAACTGTGCCTGCCCTTAATGTTTGAGTGGTACTCCCTAACACCAAAAACATAATAACCTGACTGTGCAAAGGCCCTGCTTATCATATTTGAAGAGGTATCTATACCTCCACCTTGAGGGCCACCAACTGTAATGTTGATGTCTATTTTTTTCATTGGAATAGGTATTGATTCGTTATTAAAATAGTTTTCAAAGTTTAAAAACACTGTATTTTATTGAATTTTTCAGCCATGACACTTTTTGTTTAATTCCATGATACATGTTAGCAAATCTATTCCATCTTCTTATTTCATTTTTTTCTATAATAATATAACAAAATTAGGTATTGATATCAATCTAAGCCCATTCTGATGGTAACATAGCTTATTGAAAATAGAACAGGAACAGGTAAAAACTCCCATAAAAAATTAAATTAAATATAAATAAAATAACAATTATAAATATGTTTAAAATTTCTTACTTCTTTCAATTTCCAATGCAAGTTTCTTACCGAGATCGTTTATAAGATTTATGGCATTCTGGTCTTTTAATTTCCCAGCCTCATCAAACTTCTGGTTGGCAAAGGTTATAAAAACTTCGGGTTTGTTAACAACTCTTGCGTCAAGATATGTAAGCACCTGCCTCAAATGATATTGGGCCCTTGAACCACCCAGCATACTTATGGATGCGCTCATTATGGCACCATTTTTTCCAGCGAAGGGATTTTTATCAACTGGCCTGGACATAAAATCCAGGGTATTTTTGAGAAATCCAGGGATTGAGAAATCATACTCCGGGGTTGATATTATAAAACCATCACATTCCCTGATCTTTCCTCTCAATAAATTGACACTTTCAGGTTGATTATTATCCATATCCTGGTTGTACATCGGAATATTTGATATATCTTCTATTTCAACCTCAAAAAGTTCGCTGTTTATTCTTTTGAATTCCTTTAGAAGCATCATATTATATGATCCCTTCCTCAGACTACCACCAAAACCAACAATTTTGTACTTAGCCATAGAAATCATAATATTTCCAAACTATACAAACATGCATCAATATTTTTCAGTAAAGACAAAACAGGATATTACGAAAAAATATTCCTGTGGGAGATTATTTAAATTCTATCTCTTAATTTATTCATTCAGATAGTTATCCCCCCATCAACCACAACAACCGATCCGGTCATAAAGGAACTGTCATCAGATAGGAGGAATCGGACAACCCTGGCGACCTCCTCAGGTTTTCCGAATCTTCTCATAGGTGTCATTTCTATCATCTGTTCATACATCTTCCGATTATTTTTGAGCTGGTCTGTCATGTTTGTCTCAATAAAACCGGGAGCAACTGCATTTACTCTAATTCCTGGAGCAAGGTTCATTGCCAGAGATTTTGTCATATTGGACAGAGCTGCCTTGCTCGCACTATAGGTTATGGCTGTTGGCAAAGGTCTTAGCGAGGATGCTGAACTCACGTTAACTATTGAGGCGTTCTCTTCAAGTAAATCCATAAGATTCTTTATAATTAACAGTGGAGCCTTCAGGTTCACATTTACAACCCTGTCAACAACTTCTTCACTGATTCTCTTTATGGTGTCAGCAGATTCTGCACCGGCATTATTCACTATTCCTTTCAACTTAATTTTCAATTCATGTATTTCCCCTGTTAATTTATGAATTCCATCATAGGATGAAAGATCCGCCTTGACTAAAATGGCATCGGAACCATATTTCTTACAATCTTCAGCTATTTTGGTGCATTTCTCCTCTCCCCTATTGTAATGTAGAATCAAATCATATCCAGATTTTGACAGTTCACTGGCAATTGCCCCTCCGATCCCACCTGAAGATCCAGTTACAAGCACATATCCCTTACCCATGGGTATCTTCATGGATTTTTTGTACTTATAATTTGACATGCATATATTTTTAGTCGAATCACGAAATCAAATAGAACTTAATACATATTGAACAAAAAATATAAAGTTAAATGGCACTTAAAATTTTTTTTTGTAAATTCTATGTTTTAGAAGGTTTCCATTTTTTACATTAATCTGGAAAGATTTCCTCATTGCCTGATTGTTCTGGAATCACTGTTCAATAATTTTGTGTTTTTAAGATATTAGAGGTCCCGTTTGTTTCTACTATTTGGGTCCCTTATTTAAATGGCATTTCTGGATTTTAATTAAAAAAATACACGTCAGTGAGTATTCATGAAAATTATATAAAAATAAAAATGTTTAAGATGTTAATGTACCTTATTTTCCCAAAGTCTACTTACCTTAAGGTCAGGGTTTGTCATAAAATTGTATGTATTGAACCATGCATAAATCCACACAACATTAAGTGTGAGTGCAATGCCGCCAAAGAGCCATATGAGTCCAGGCTCATTGGTCAGTGCCATTATTTTCAGTGTTGATACAGCAAACAGTCCCAGAGGGAATCCATAGGCCCATACGCTCATACTTCCTCTGGAAGGATGTGTTATGATAATGATGGAGACGACCATAAAGTTCCAGACTTCGAATCCCCATAAAATCAGGGATATCATGCCGGCTGTTGACAGGGAAAGGCTGAAGAAACCGATGCGGTCAAATCCAGCTATGGTGAGAATATTTATGACAATAAGGCTTGAAATTCCCACTGGAAGCATTGTGGTTGCAAGTGTTTCGTGATTTTTATGTGTAACATGGCCAGCAAGAGCCAGAGAACCTATGAATATGTAGAGGAAGAAAAATATGCCAAAGCCAAACAATGTGAGAAAATAGATGGAATGGGCTATGCTGCCACCGTAGAATGGAGCCAGGTAAGAGCCAAGGAATACGCTGGTACCTATGGCAAGAGGAGGAATCACGATGGCGTAATTAATTTCCTTTGTGTCGATCTCCTTGGTATATAATCTGTAGCCGAGCAATACACCCAGTAAGAAAGCAAGTAAATAATCAATCACATAGTTTGCAAGGGAAAAACCTGCAGACAGATCTGACAGGCCAAAATAGTTTATGAGCTGGGAATTTCCTACAAAACCTATGATTGGAATCAATGCAATAAAACTCAATCTTGAAAGGTTTTCCCAGTGTCCGTGTACTCTGTCTCTGACAAGTATTCCTCTCGTTACCCAGAGAATAAATATGGCAACAAAGAAAATCAGGCCAAGAAACATGAATATCTCTCCAAGCACATTATATGGTTCATACCCGGTCTGTCCATAGCTAAGTATATACACTTCAGCAAGGGCAAGGGTGGCTATGGAAATTCCGAACCATTCTGATCCAAAGGTTGATATAAATTTGCGATCCATTCAAACCATGCCTCCTTAATTACCTGCCATCCCTGCCGGTTGCCATAATTTTCAGAATTTCCGTGGCAGATGTAATCGCTCTGTTTCCCCTGATAAATCTTGTAACTGCCATGGCGTCCTCCATTTCACCGTTGTTCCCACCGAATTTAAAGAATTGGGTCAGATAGGCGCGGGTACATTCTATGTCACTCAGCGAGGAACTTACGCTAAATGCAATCAGATAAACGTATTTTCTCTCAATTGCGAAAGGGGAGAATAGGGAATTCTGCTCCCTGATATGTTCATTGAAAAGATCAAAAGAAATCCTGGAAAGTATTTTCAGGTTCTCAGGAACATTTTCCACATTAGAGTTTTTAGCGATATTTTCCAGTATCTTTTCTGTTTCAGCATTTTTTGCCACTCCAGCAGAAGGCCCTGAAACCATTGGTTCTATAACTGAAATGGTACTCAATGTGTTGGCCATGAGGGCCATTTTTGTTGCCCTGATAGCATCAAGTATTTCCAGATTATTGGCTCCGAATTTCTTTGCCAGCCTGTAGTGCATAATGGCAGAATCGTTTTGGCCATTGCCCAGTGATACTGAAAGAGCAATCAGGGGAACTATTTTCTTTGGAAGGTTTTTTCTTCCAAGGTACAGAATCAAATTTTCCTGAAATTGCTCCTCGGCGCTTTCAGAATTCAAAATTCCAAGCATTTCCACAAGCTCAGGCGTTTCACCCAAAGTTGATCTTGCAAACTCATCCAATTCATTCAATTTTTTGTCCATATGGGCAAAGGTATAATTACAACTTAACAATTTTACACAAGTTTTGTGTCATGCTATTTTAAAATAATCTTTCAGGCCTGAGGCAATATTTCATCGAGCACAACTTCAAAATCAACATCATATATGCCAAATCTGGGCAAGGATTTTCTGGCATATTCCCTGATTTCAGAGCAGTCATCACCAATTATTTCCATCGAAAATCTTCTCTGCCCTGTTGTGACTATTGTTCTCTTTATTCTCTTTTCCCCTCTGCTGAAATTCAATATGCTGTCTATCTTATCTTCCGGCACATTAAAGGAAATTACTGCTCTGCAAGAACTGCCAATCTTTGGAAAATCTATATCTGCCCTGCAGCCCCTGATGATTCCCCTTCTCTTTAGCAGTACGACTCTGTCCCTGATTGTCCATAGATTCCTGTTAATTTTTTTTGACAGCTCTTCATAGCTCAAGCAACAGTTATTCTCAAGAAGGCCTATGATTTCCCGGTCTAGAGAATCAATTACAAATCTCCCTGTTTCATTATCTTCACTTTTTTTCATTGTACCGGAACACCTTTCCCTAAATATATAACAAGCACGCTTAAAAAATTTTTATTTTTCCTTCTGGACCGTAATTTAAATCCTTTCTCTATTCGCCTGTGGAATATAATTTATCCATAGGGTAAAATCTATTAATTTCAAATTAAGCAAAAATTGGGTGAAACAAAATTATACGGGTTGCACATCCATTCCATATGATAAGAATATTAATTGTTGGTGGTGGAACAGGAGGCCTGAGCACGGCTAACCATCTTGCAATCAATTTAAGGAAAGAAATTAAGGAAAATTCAGTAAAAATTATTCTGTTAAACAAAGAAAAAAGGCATTACTATCAGCCAGGCTTTCTGGAAATTCCATTCAACCTGATGAGGGAAAATGAGACATACAGGGACCTGAGCAGGCTATCGGTCAACGGAATTGAATTGATCAGCGAAAACGCAATAAAAATAGATCTGGATGGGAAGTTTGTTCAGACAGAAAATCGGAAAATATCCTTCGATTACATTGTAATAGCAACTGGAGTGGATTATGATTATGGAAGAATCCCTGGATTGAAAGATGGCACAGAGAACTTTTACGATCTTGAAAATTCCATAAAATTAAAAGAAAAATTGAATTCCTTTAAGGGAGGCACAATTTTTGTAGGAGTGTCAAGTCTTCCCTATAAATGTGCTCCTGCACCACTGGAAACTGTATTTTTGCTGAATGATTTATTCAGAAAGAAACACATAAGAGATCGTGTCAAGATAATATACAGTTATCCGATTGGAGGGCTTTTCCCAAACAAGGGTGTTTCAGATTTTGCAATGAAGCTTTTTGAGCAGAAGGGCATAGAGAGCAGAATAAATTCAGTGATGAAATATGTTGATCCATCAAAGAAAGAGATTACTTTTGAAAATGGGGACAGGATTTCATATGACCTCGCCATAACTGTGCCGCCCCATGTGGGTGCAAAGGTAATAAGGGATTCGGCCATAGGAAATGGGGACGGATGGATTAATGTTGACAAATTCACCCTGGAAATATCGGGAAAAGAGAATGCCTTTGCCATAGGGGATGCAACTGCCCTTCAGGTATCAAAGGCTGGGTCTGTTGCAGATGCCCAGGCCATTGTTGTTGCTGAAAGAATAGGACAGAAAATAAGAGGGATGGAACCTGAAGCCCTTTATGATGGTACAGGTGGAGCAATTTTCCTGACAGGAATGGGAAAAGCTTCAATGCTTTCGTCAAACTATGAGCGTCCACCTTCTCTTAAACCTGAGAGTTACTCCTTTTACTGGTTGAAGTTGATTTATAACCAGGTGTACTGGAATATGACTGCAAAACCCTATTTGAACGAGGTGATGGAATGAGCGATCCAATGGAAGATTTAATGAAAATGCTTTCAAAACCTGAAAACATGAAAAAAATAGAGGATCTGCTGGGCATTGTCCCCGACCTACATCAGGGTGTAAACTTACTCAGGCAGTTAAGAGATAGTGGAATGCTTGATTCAATTCTTGGTATTTTATATATAATTGCAAGCATGAAGGATATACTCACAGATGATATGATAAATGGTGCTGGATATATGTTGAATTCCTCAATGGAGTTGCTATCAGCAATGAAAGAGGCTGAAATGGATAAAAAACTCAAAGACATTGCAGGTGGAATTTCATCTGGAAAATATGCCGGGGAGAATGAGGTTACAGGAGCATTTGGGCTCATGAGGCAGTTAAAGGACCCTGATGTGCAGAAAGGAATAACAATTTTAATGAATATTCTCAGAACGGTGGGCAAATCATGATTGATTCCATCAGATTTAAATTTTTTCAGGCAAAATAATTTTTAATGTTTTTTCTATTAAACAAAAGATATGAAGCAATCTTTGATCTGAATCTTGTTTAAATGTTGCATTGACCAGTTTCTCTGCTCTGAAGGATCATATCTATATCTTCTTTACTTTCTGGCAGCATTAGAATTATTTGCTTTACATTTTCAGGCAAGTCTTTGTTAAGAGTGTAATATATCCACTGTGCTGATTTTCTTTCAGTAACGAGTCCGGAAATTCTAAGTCGGGCAAGATGTTGAGATATGTTGGATTGTGTTGAATGAAGGATCTGATTTATCTCGCATACGCATAGTTCGTGAACCTTCAATAGGGAAAGTATTTGCAGGCGAGTTTTGTCTCCTAAAATCCTGAATAAATTTGCAAAATCTTTATAATCTGTTAATTGAAAATTAGATGGCATATCAGTCAATGTTCTTATAGGTAATATCTGTTCTTGTGCCCTTATTTGCATAGGGAACATCCGGAAAGCTGAAATTTATAATTTGAGCATGGTAGTGCTCTTCCGGTACTGCCTTGAAAAGAACATTTTCAAGCCATCTTTCCTGCTCCTTTTTAAGTTCAGTGATAGATTGGGATAGTTCCTGGCCTTTGAAGTTATTCAAGTTACTTTCCAGGACGGTAATTTTGGGGTCGAAAAAGTCTGGGTCTTCCTTTACTTCAACGGTTGTGCCGTCTGACATTCTCTGAATTATGTACCATACCCCTTCTCTGTTCAGCACATCCTGAGTACCGAATCTCACTCTTCCGCCAGTTAAATATTCACCAACATCGCCAAGGCAAGGGCTATTCCTTGAAAGAAATCTTAAATCAGTTCTGTCAACTATGCCATCTGGGAACAATATTTTTAAACCAACTGACATTGCATAGGCCCCTCTAAAAAGACCATCACATGGGTGCCCATGGAATTTCACCAAATCCTTAACAGTTATGATTTTACTTCTCCCGGCATATCTACCATGACTCGATTCTGTATCCAGCAATCTGAATATGGGCATATTTTTTGATCTTTTTGCACCATCAGGCCAGTACCATTCTTCGCTTTCGGTCATTTTATCACTCCCATGCTGCTTTAAAATGTAATTACAGTAAAGTTCTCTCTCGCGTACCTTGAAAATGCATCCCTTGCAAACTCAAGATTTATTCCTCTTGTCTTGAATTGTTCTTCGAGATTATAACTCTGAACCTGGTTAGAGCAAGCACCAATCAGTATATTACTTTCTCTCAGTTCCTTTATTATATTTAAAACATCGGAATTTTCCGCATTGTGATCCAGCATTATGACTCCGCCGGTAAACAGAAATACCTCCACGGTTTCTATGTCATTTTCCTTCCTTGCATCATATATTCTTTTTGCGACATGAAGTCCAGACATAACTTTGGGTTTCTGATCAAGACCTGAAACTATTATAATTGCTATTTTTCCGCTCATTTATTTCACTATATTAGTAATTACTTATACACTTATAAACCTTACCTCTGACAGCGGTTTTAATATATCCATCAGATCCAGGCGTTAAACATTGTTACCGGAAATCATCATGGCTTTCCATTCTGCTGAATGCTGTTCATTTTATTCTTCTCTCTCTGAGTATTTGAAAAACTTTGTTTATAATCTCTCTGGGCTGTCTTTAAGGATTTTCTGTATCCCACAAGCCCTATAATCGCCACTGAGAATATTACAAGAAAGAATCCAAAACCCAGGGTATGGAGATTGTGTACCTTTATGCCTGTATTGATGCCGTAGTTTAAAAGGCCCGGAAATGCCAGTATGGCTATTCCTGCTATAATGAATGCATATCCACCATAGGTGAGCACATACCTGCTAACACTTCTGGCAACATAGGCAATTCCTTCCTTTGTAAGATTTCTCTTAGACTGCATCCACTTACCGAACCCCATTCCAAAAACTACCTGCATTGTCATTGTACCCAGGCCAAACAGAAGGCCTGGAACAAAACCAAATAATGGCGAGGGCATAGCTGGGGCCAAGACTGTATATATAATAAGGGCAAATGCTCCAAAGCCAAATCCTGCAATGACACCATGAACAAAGGCTAACCTCAGTGGAATTGGCTTCAGATCATGTATTACTGGGTTTGCCTTATGCTCCATTTCTCTTTCATTCTGGTCATCTTCATGGACGTGTAGATGGAAAATTTTTCCAAGATAATTCTCTATGATATGGAAGTGGGCATACTTACCTTTCCTTGAGATGTATATGCCTGCTGCAGCCATTGCTATACCAACCATAACATAGGTTATCCCAAAGGCCCATGCAGTCATGAAGATCCCGGCTAGGGCAAAGTAAGCTATTTCCGAGAGAATCGCTCTCTGAAGTGTAAAACCTGCTGAGAATATGGCTCCTGCCTTAAATCCTCCTCTTGTACTGTAACTTCCAACAGAATAGGAAAAGGTAATTGGCCAGGTATGTTCATCTGGAGTTATACCGTGAACAACTCCCAGAAGATAGGAGATCACAAAGGCTGAAATTAGATCCAAATTTGTCGGATCCCAGAGATTAATATTCACAGCATCACCTCACACTGTTTTTTGGATAAGTCATATGCATTCTATTATCACAATACTAATGTCATTTATCTATATAAATTCTATTTGTATTTAGATAACTATTATGATGTAACAAATAAAATTTAGCGTAGGCCTATTGCATACCTTTTCCGCACTTACCTTACTTATACCAGAAACTTATATATTCTTCATATCTTAATCTACAAAAAGTTAAATTAATTCACAAATCTATTCTACAAAAATATCAAAGAAAAGCGTAGAATGATAAAGGTATCTAAACTAATAAAGAAAATAAGGCGTCTTGATGTTTTTATAATAAAGTAAATCTTTACTCAAGACCTCTGGTTAAAATTCAGTTCATTTAAAATCTTTAATTAAGTTACCATTTTCGCCATCTGGATGTCTTTAAGGGTTATGTATTTGAAATGGAATTATGTCAAATGCCTTACTTTGTTGTACTCAATTCAAAAGCATCGGCATCCTGCTTTCTGTTTTTTCTATTATGAGAAATAGTAAAACTTATATATATATATATATATATACACCATTACTGGCAT